>CAVPIK010000017.1:0-10485 GCA_963704975.1 uncultured Chloroflexia bacterium
TGGGCTGCACTTTCTGCGCCACAGCCCAGGGCGGATTGATGCGCAATCTGAGCGCTGGGGAGATCACCGCCCAGGCGCTCACTTCGCCGCTATCTGGCCGACCCCAGCGTGCTCCCCGTCACCTCCGTGGAGCGGCCCAGCACTGTGACCAATGTGGTGCTCATGGGCATGGGCGAACCCATGCACAACTATGACAACGTGTGGACCGCCCTGCGTCTCTTGACCGGCGAGGATGCCTTTGGCCTGGGCGCCCGCCACATCACCCTGAGCACCGTGGGGCTGGTGCCCATGATCGACCGCATGGCCGACGAAGGCATTCAGATCAACCTGGCCGTCAGCCTTCATGCGCCCAACGATGAACTGCGCTCTCAACTGGCCCCGGTCAACCGGCGCTGGAATGTGGAGACCTTGCTGGCCGCGGTGCAGCGCTACATCGACAAGACCCACCGCCGGGTAACATTTGAATACGCCCTCATGAAAGGCATCAACGACACGCCGGAACTGGCCGCGGAGATGGCCCGCAAGCTCAGCCCCCTGCTCTGCCACGTCAACGTCATCCCCCTCAACCCCATCCCGGACAGCCCGTTCCAGCCCAGCACCGGCGTGGAGACGGAGCGCTTTGTGGAGATCCTGCGGGCAGGCGGCGTGCCCACCACCATCCGCCTGCGCCGGGGCATCGAGATCAACGCGGCTGTGGACAGCTTCGCCAGGCGCACCAGAAGCAGGCTAATAGTGTAGAATAGGATTCTTTAATGGTTCACTCCCACGCTTGCACCCGTGAACCCGCCCAACCTTGGGGGGAACTGTCCACAACCTCCCCCAGAATTGGGGGTCGGGGGGCAAGAACGCAAAAAGCGCCGACCCGGATTCGGGCCGACGCTCTCTGTTCTTTTCAAGTGGGTGCTACATCGGGTCTAGACCGTGCGGTACAGGGACTTGATGCAACCAGTGCAAAGACGCTGGGACGTAGATTTGCCGTCTTCCATGACTTTGACCTTCTGAATGTTCACATCCCAGCGACGTCGGGTGGCCTTGTTGGACCAGGGACGGTTGTTGCCGAACTGGGGACCCTTGCCGCACTTTTGACACTTTGCCATGATAGAAACTCCTTAACACAGTGAAGCAGGCAGCGGTGCCTCTGCCTGCCTGACGATTACAATTTGTTTGTAAGTGCGTATGTTATCACGACGCCCCGACTGTGTCAAAACTTTTGGGCGGCGGACAGGCACATTTTTCGCTGAAGAGATCGTTCTGCAATTATTTATGAATCAGACAACGGTGAACCGTATGACAGCATCAGACCTAAACCCAAACAGTGACGAGTATCCCATCGATCAAGATCCGACCCTCGCCCCCGAAGCGGCGCAAGAAGTGGCACAGGACGTGGCACCCGAAGCCGCCCAAGCCTCGGACGGGCAAGAGTTAGTTAGCTTTTCCGACAAATATCCCGATGCCGAGCCCCTCCACCGACTGGACGGGGCGGATCTGCGCACCCTGTTGCGCTCGGCCTTTGATTGGCTGGCCCACCATCAAGAGATGGTCAACCGGCTCAACGTCTTCCCCGTGCCCGATGGGGACACGGGCACCAACATGCTGCTCACGGTCAAATCGGCCTGGGCGGAGATTGTGAAGCGGGGCGGCCAGACCGCCAGCAGCGTCATGCAGGCCGCGGCGGATGGGGCGCATCAGGGATCCCGGGGCAATTCCGGGGTGATTTTGGGCCGCATCTTCCAGGGCATGAGCGAGGCGATGGCTGAGATGCCCCACATGACCCAGGAAAATCTGGTGGCCGCCATGCGCTCGGCCACGGAAAAGGCCTACAAGAGCGTCCCCACGCCAGTCGAGGGCACCATCCTCACCGTGGTGCGGGAGATCAGCGCGGCGGCGGACCGGGCCAGCCAGCGCAAGGACGATCTGCGGGCCATGTTCGCCCACATGGTGGAGTCCGGCGACGAGGCCGTGAAACGCACGCCGGATCAACTGCCCGTGCTCAAGAAGGCCGGGGTGGTGGATTCCGGCGGCAAGGGGCTGCTCTTTCTCTTCGAGGGCATGTACCGGGCCATCTCCGGCCAGCCCGTGGCCAAGGACGCGGCCACGGCTGTCGCCACCAATCGGCAAAATCTGGCCGATGCCGCCGAGCAACTTGCCTACGACACGGGCGACAAGGGCCATCGGGATCTGCCCGTTATCGAGTGGGGCTTTGATGTGCAGTTCTTGATCGAAAAGCCCAACAAGTCCGTGGAGGCCATCCGGGCCGACATCGAGGCAATGGGCGACTGCCCCCTGGTGGACGGGGACGAGCATCTGGTCAAGGTGCATGTGCATGTGTTTGACCCCGGCATCGCCCTGAGTTATGGTATCAATCTGGGCTTTATGACCGATGTGGTGGTGGAGAACATGGACGACATGGCCGCCAGCGCCCATATCGGCATGATGGACGAGGCCGAGCTTGAAAGGTTTACCCAAGCCCCCTTCAGATTGGCCGAGGATCTGCCCGAAGCCGATGACGTGGGGCTGATCGTGGTCTCGCCGGGGCCGGGGCTGGACGAGCTTTTCTTCAGCCTGAACGCCCACTGCGTGGTCTCCGGCGGGCAGACCATGAACCCCAGCACGGGGGATCTGGCCGATGCCGTGCGGGCCTTGCCCTGCCGCCGGGCCATCATCCTGCCCAACAACCGCAACATCGTCCTGGCCGCCACCCAGGCCGCCGAGTCTTTGGCCCACGGCGAGGATCCCCGGCAGGTGACCGTGGTCGCCAGCCGCACGCTCCCCCAAGGCATTGCCGCCCTGATCGCCTTCAAACTGCACGCCGTGGACCTGGCCGAGCTAAACGCCGACATGACCGAGGCCATGACCGCCGTCCACACGGGCGAGGTGACCGAGGCCGTGCGGGATGTGGAGTTTGACGGCCTGGACGTCAGCGTGGGGGATGTGATCGGCCTCCACGATGGGGCGCTGGTGGTCAAAGGAACGGAGATCGACGCCACAGCGTTGGCATTGCTCGAACGCATGAATGTGGCGGACAGCGAATTCATCACCATCTACTATGGCGGCTCCACCACCGCCGAAAGCGCCCAAATTTTCGCTGATCAGGTCCAACAACTCTATCCCGACCAAGACGTAGAGTTGATTTTCGGGGGTCAGCCGTATTATCATTACATCTTATCGACTGAATAAAACGTGTTGCGTGTTGCGTGATTACGTGACGACGCTCTAAATCCAAATCACGTAACACGCAACACGTTTCACGTAAACCATCCCAAATCTTCACTAGAATGCAATAAACCATGCCAAAAGTACGCATAATAACCGATAGCGGCGCCTATCTGACGCCTGATATAATTGAAAAGCACGGCATCGTGGTCGTTCCCCATCAGATCCGGGTTGACCATGCGGTCTTGACCGAAGATGATTCCCTCTCTGCGGATGAACTCTTTCGCCAGTTCAGCGCAGCCCAGGCCGCCGGCTTCAAGGGCATGCCCGAATTGGCGACCCCGGATCTCAACTATGTGTTGGACTATTACCGACGCCTGGCCAAGGAAAGCAACCAGATCGTCGCCATCCACACCAGCAGCCACCTGAGCAGCATGTGGGAGCAATCCCGCAAGGCCGCCGAGCTGATGATGGGACGCAACACCATCCGGGTGATCGACAGCTTCAGCACCTCCTTGGGGCTGGGCATCCTGGTGCGCCGGGCCGCGGAAGCAGCGGAGGATGGCGCGACCGTCCACGAGATCGCCCGGCTGGTCAACAGCGCCGTGCCGCATCTTTATGTCACCTTGTTTACGGAAAGCCTCAACTATCTGGAAACCAGCGCCAACCTGGGGGTCTCCCAGAGCGTCTTGGGCACCATGTTGGGGATCAAGGCCATGCTCACCGTGGAAGAAGGGGATCTGATCCCCCTGGAAAAGGTCCAGGCCCGCACAGAGGTCGTGGACAAGCTCTATGAGTTTGTGGTTGAATTTGCTCACATCGAGGAGATGGGGATTCTGGAACATTGCTACGATCAAAGCCGGGATGATCTGCTGGCCCGCATTGCCGACCACCGGCCCAACCTGACCATCCATCGTCTTTCCTATCCCCCCAGCCTGGCAGCCCACCTCGGCCCCAACGCCGTGGGTGTCATCGTCTACGAAGGGAACGTGTAACCCGTGGCCATAGATGTCTTTGAACGGCTCGAACGCATTTTCAAGCTGGAAAAACGCCAAGGGTGGCGCAATCGCTCGGTGGCCGGGGGCATTCAGGCCCTGCGCGAACGCTGGGCCGATGACGCGGCCAAGGCCGAGGTCGATCCCCCCCTGATCACCGCGGTGGTCGATCTGCTCCAGGCCTATTTGGACGCGTCGGAAGAGGATCGCCCCACCATCGCCGCCACCATTCTGGCCGCCACCCAAGATCCCGTGGCCCTGCCCGAACTGGCCGCCGAGGTGATTGGCGAGCCCCCGGCTCCCCCCCCGCCCCCGGCCAAGGAGGAGGCCCCCAAGCCTTCCAAACCAGCCAGAGCGGAAAGGCCCGCCCCTTCGGAAAAGCCGGCCAAAGCCGCCCCCAGCCCAAAGAAGGCCCCCTCGAAACAGGCCAACACCCAGTCCTCTGCGGCCAACGAGCCGCCGGCGGACGACTATTACGACTATTACGAATCCCTGCAAGAGGGCTACACCCCACCCGAACCCACGGACGCGGCCAGCCGTCGCGCCCGGGTCAAACAGGAGACCAGCCGTGCCGCGCCCAAGCGCCCGGTGCGCAGCGGGGCCGCCTTGGACGCCCAGGGGCTAAACTCCCCGGTCAATGTCCTGCCCGGCATCGGCAAGGCCAAGGCCGATCTGCTGGGCAAGCTGAACGTTCGCACGGTCAACGACCTGCTCTGGCATCTGCCCCACCGCTATGACGATTACAGCACCATGCGCACCATCGACAAGCTGCAACCCGGCGAACAGGTGACGGTGATCGCCAACCTGTGGGAGCTGAACGAGAAGAAGCTGGCCCGCAACCGCAGCATGGTCCAGGGCATTCTGGGCGACGGCACGGGCACCCTCCACGCCACTTGGTGGAGTCCCTATGTGCGCAAAAAGCTGCGCACCGGGCGGGCCATGCGCTTCAGCGGCAAGGTCGGCCTCTTCATGGGCAACAAGAGCCTGGACAACCCCAGCTTCGAGCCGGTGGACGAGGACGCGGTGACCACCGGGCGCATCGTCCCGGTCTACCCCCTCACCGAGGGGGTCTCCAACATGCTGCTGAACAAGTTGACCGGGCAAGCCCTGGAAACCTGGGGCAAGTACGTGGACGATCCGGTCCCCGCCGACGTGATGGCGAAACTTGGCTTGATGGGCCGAGGCGAGGCGTTGCAGCAGATCCACTTCCCCGAAAACATGGCCAAGATGGAAGCCGCCCGCCAACGGCTGGCCTTTGACGAATTCTTCCTGATCCAACTGGGCGTGGAGCAACGCCGCCGCCTGCTCAAGAGCGCCACGGCCCCCTCCCTGGCCAGCGATGAGGCGTTGATGGCCAGCTACACCGCCTCCCTGCCCTTCCAACTGACCGGCGCCCAGGCCCGTGTCTTGGCCGAAGTGGTCCAGGACATCGACCGCACCGTGCCAATGGCCCGGCTGATCCAGGGTGACGTGGGCAGCGGCAAGACCGTTGTGGCCGCCGGGGCCATGTTTGTGGCCGCCACCAACGGCTATCAATCCGCCCTCCTGGCCCCCACCCAAATTCTGGCCGAACAGCACTTCCGGGGCATCAGCGCCCTGTTGGAACAGTTGGCCCTGGCCGGGGGCACCCCTGTGCGCACCGCCCTGCTCACCGGGCGGGTCACCGGCAGCCAGCGCCAGGAAGTCCTGGACGGGCTGGCCGACGGCTCCATCGATGTGGTGATCGGCACCACGGCTTTGATCCAAGAGGGAGTTGACTTCTCTTCCTTGGGGTTTGTGGTGGTTGACGAACAACATCGTTTCGGTGTCGAACAGCGGGGGGCCTTACGCAGTCATAACATCGATGTGCAGCCCCATGTTCTGGTCATGAGCGCCACCCCCATCCCCCGCAGCCTGGCCCTCACGGTCTTTGGGGATCTGGACATCAGCATCATCGACGAGATGCCCCCGGGCCGCACCCCCATCACCACCAAACGCTTCACCCCCCGGGAGCGGGAGCGGCTCTATCGCTTCGTGCGCAAGCAGGTGGCGGACGGACGACAGGCCTTCATCGTCTATCCCCTGGTGGAGGAGAGCGACAAACTGGACGTGGGCTCCGCCGTCGAAGGCCACGCCAAACTGAGCAACGACATCTTCCCGGATCTGGCCGTGGGCCTGCTCCACGGGCGCATGAACGGCGCCGAGAAGGACACAGTCATGTCCGCCTTCGCCGCCGGGGACTATCAGATCCTGGTGGCGACCACGGTGGTGGAGGTGGGCATCGACGTGCCCAACGCCACCCTCATGTTGGTCGAGGATGCCCACCGCTTTGGCCTGGCCCAACTGCATCAACTGCGGGGCCGGGTAGGCCGGGGCCAGCACGAAAGCTACTGCGCCCTCTTCACCGATTCCCAGTCCCCCGACAGCCTGGAACGACTGGACGCCCTGGTCGCCAGCACGGACGGCTTTGTCCTGGCCGAGAAGGACCTGGAACTGCGCGGATACGGCGATTTCCTGGGCACCCGCCAGAGCGGTCTGCCCGACCTGAAGGTGGCCCAACTCAGCGACACGGCCACCCTGGTCATGGCCCGGGAAGCCGCCCGCTCCGTCTTCGCCCAAGACCCGGAACTGGCCGCCTTCCCCACCCTGCGCGCCCAGGTGGACAAATTCTGGCAAGGGCACGGGGATATCAGTTAGGATTTTGATGTAAACGCGTAGGGGTTTGGGTGGATGGATGGGATTTGGCGCTGGTCTTCGACCTAGCCCAAATCCCATCCATCCACCCAAACCCCTACTTTTATACCCCAAAGGAGACCCCAATGAACCCTTCAACCGTCCCCGACGCCGACTACATTTCCTGGCTGCTCGACCATTCCGTCCTCAACGCCGCCGCCAAATTGGCCCGCAACTTCTCCGGCCAGGGCAGCATGTGGCAGCGCCCGTATATCGAATCCCGGCCCAGGGCCGCGGCGGAGATGGCCTCGGTCTGGTTTTCCTCGTATCCGCCCGCCATCATCACGCGGGAGGGCGAGTCGGTCCTGGCCACCCTGGGCGACCCGGCCCTGTGGGACGCCTTCGCCCAGATCGGCATCAAGGCCCTGCACACCGGCCCCATGAAGCAGTCCGGCGGCGTCACCGGGCGCACCCTCACCCCCACCATCGACGGCAACTTCGACCGCATCGGCCTGGAGATCGACCCCACCTTTGGCACGGTCGAGGAATTTCAGGCCATGAGCCGCACGGCCACGGCCCACGGCGCGGTGATCATCGACGACATCATCCCCGGCCACACGGGCAAGGGGCCGGACTTCCGCCTGGCCGAGCGGGGCGTGGGCGACTATCCCGGCCTCTATCACATGGTGGAGATCGAGCCGAAAGATTGGGCCATGCTGCCCGATGTGAAAGCAGGGCAAGGACTCGGTCAACCTCCCCGTGGACGTTGTGGACGCCCTGCAAGCCGCCGGGTATATCGTGGGCCAGCTCTCCCGCACCATCTTCTACGAGCCGGGCATCAAGGACACGGACTGGAGCGCCACGGCCCCGGTGGTGGGCGCGGACGGCGTGACCCGGCGCTGGGTCTATCTCCACTATTTCAAGGAGGGCCAGCCCACCCTCAACTGGCTGGACCCCTCCTTCGCCGCCCCCCGCTTTGTGATCGGCGACGCCCTGCATTCCCTGTCCGTCCTGGGCGCGTCCATGCTGCGCCTGGACGCCAACGGCTTCCTGGGCATCGAGCAGCGCCCGGACGGCCCGGCCTGGTCCGAAGGCCACCCCCTCTCGGTGATCGCCAACCAGATCATCGGCAGCATGGTGCGCAAGGCGGGCGGCTTCACCTTCCAAGAGCTGAACCTGACCGTGGACGACATCGCCGCCATGTCCCACGGCGCGGCGGATCTGTCGTACGATTTCATCACCCGCCCCGCCTACGACCACGCCCTGGTCACGGGCGACACGGAATTTCTGCGCCTGATGCTGCGCACGGTCCACGACTTCGGCATCGACCCGGCGTCCCTGATCCACGCCCTGCAAAATCACGACGAAATGACCTTCGAACTGGTCCATTTCTGGACCCTGCACAAGGACGACCGCTTCACCCTGGGCGGCCAAGAGATGTCCGGCAGCGACCTGCGGGAGAAGATCCGGGGCGAGCTGTACGCCGGTCTGTCCGGGGAAAACGCGCCCTACAACCTCAAGTTTGTCACCAACGGCGTGGCCTGCACCACGGCCACCATCGTCGCCGCGGCCCTGGGCATCCGGGACATCCGCAGCCTGACCGCCGAGCAGATCGAGCGCATCAAACAGGCCCATCTGCTTTTGGCCATGTATAACGCCTTCCAACCCGGCGTCTTCGCCCTCTCCGGCTGGGATCTGGTCGGCGCCCTCACCCTGCCCAAAGAAGCCGTGGCCGACCTGATCGCCGACGGGGACACCCGCTGGATCAACCGGGGGGCCTACGATCTGATGGGGGCCAACCCCGGCGCCGACCGCTCCACCGGCGGTCTGCCCGTCACCCAGGCCCTCTACGGCTCCCTGCCCGACCAACTGGCCGACCCCGCCTCCTTCGCCCGCCAACTCCAACACCTCCTGGCCGTGCGGGAAGCATACCAACTCTACGCCGCCCGCCAGATCGCCATCCCCGACGTGACCGCGCCGGGATTGCTGATCATGGTCCACGAACTGCCCGACGACCGGGGCATCCAAGTCACCGCGCTGAATTTTGGGGCGGAGGCGATTGAAGAAAGCGTGACCATCCCTGGGACAACCAGCGGTGCCGTCTTCGACATGATCGCGGATCGGCAGGTGGGGTCCCTGGTTGATGGGCGGTTCACGGTGCAGTTGGATGGATATGCGGGGAAATCGATTTTGGTGATGTAAGGCGCACCCCAACTAAACGTCACCCTTCTCAACGGACCGGCTTTTTCAAGCCGGTCCTCTTTTATTTCTGGACAATGTATCGATTCTTCCTGAACAAAGATTGGCAAGCGGTTATAATGTGAATTATTTCACAAATACTTTCTGGATCACCAAAGGGAGAGCAAGATCATGTCCGCAACACTGATTGACCCATCCAAAACAGAACACCACCTTGTGATCATCGGCGGCGGCTTTGGCGGGCTGTATGCGGCCAAGGCGTTGAAGCGTGCCCCGGTCCGCATCACCCTGATCGACCGGCGCAATTTCCATCTCTTCCAGCCCCTGCTCTATCAAGTGGCCACGGGCGGCCTGTCGCCGGGAAACATTGCCGCTCCCCTGCGGTCAGTCTTCCGCCGCCAGAAGAATGTGCAGACGCTGTTGGGCGAGGTAGTGAACATCGACACGGATGACCGGGCCGTGGTGTTGGCCGATGGGGAGCGGGTGGCCTACGACAGCCTGCTGGTAGCCGCCGGCGTCACCCACTCCTATTTTGGCAAGGACGCCTGGGCCGAGTATGCGCCGGGGCTGAAAAGCGTAGAGGACGCCCTGGAGATCCGCAAGCGGGTGCTGCTGGCTTTTGAGGCGGCGGAACGGGAGACGGACCCGGCGGCCCGCCAGGCGTGGCTCACCTTTGCCGTGGTGGGGGCCGGGGCCACGGGTGTGGAACTGGCCGGGGCCATCGAGGAGTTGGCCAAGCAAACCCTGCGGGACAACTTCCGGGCCATGGACCCATCCCAGGCCAAGGTGCTGCTGTTGGAGGGCACGGACCGGGTGCTGCCCCCCTACCCGGCGGATCTGTCCCGCAAGGCCCAGGCATCTCTGGAAAAGATCGGGGTCGAGGTACGCACGGGCACAATGGTGACCGGGGTGGACGCGCAAGGCATCACTGTGGTGCAGGAGGGCGTTCAGGAGGTCATTCCGTGCCGCACGGTCCTGTGGTCGGCTGGGGTGAAGGCATCGGGACTGAGCCAAGTGTTGCAGGATGCCACAGGCGTCGACCTGGACCGGGCGGGCCGGGTGATGGTCGAGCCGGATCTTTCGGTGCCGGGCTACCCAGAGATCTTCGTGGTCGGGGACATGGCCCATGTGGTCGACAACGCGGGCAAAACCTTGCCCGGTGTGGCCCCGGTGGCCATTCAGGAAGGGCGCTATGTGGCCAAAACGATGGTCGCCCGGCTGGCGGGGCAAGCGGCGGAGCCCTTCCGCTATGCCGACAAGGGCAGCATGGCCACGATTGGCCGAGCCGCCGCGGTGGCGGACATCGGCCCTCTCCACTTTGGCGGGCTGCTGGCCTGGCTGGCCTGGATCTTTGTGCATCTCATGTACTTGGTCAGCTTCGACAACCGGGTGCTGGTCTTCGTGCAGTGGTTGTGGAATTATGTCACCTTCAACCGGGGCGTACGCCTAATCACCGGCCATGTGGGGGATCCCCAGGGGGCGGAGG
>CAVPIK010000018.1:0-13458 GCA_963704975.1 uncultured Chloroflexia bacterium
AGCCCCCAATTCTGGGGGAGGTCGCTGATAGCACCCCCCAAGGTTGGGGGGCAGGGGGGCACGGTGCCTACGGATTCATGGCATACGCCCCGTTCAGCCCATGCACGGTCTGCCAGACCCGTTGATACCGGGCATGATCCACCACCGGGCGGCGGATCATGGCCTGGCACAGGGCCATCTGGGCGTCTGTGGCCGAGGGTTTGCTGTAGAGGCTGAGGGCGTGCTTGGAGAAGTCCCGCACCATGAAGTCGAAGATCTGGTCGAGTGTCGTCGTCGGCCATGCCGTGGATGGGGGCGGCTTCCAGGATCAGTTGGCCGTAGACCACCAGGGCGAATAGTTCGCCCACGGCCAGGAGGAAGTCGATGTCCTTTTGCTGCTCCTCCGTGGGCGTGGCCGTGGCCAACAGCCGCTTGAAGGTGCTGATCTGCTCGCGGAAGAGGGCGACGTTGGGCAGATCGACCGAATTGTAGGCCAACTTGTAATCGTGGAAGTGGATCTTGCCCAGTCCACGGGTGGGGGCCTGGGCGAAGAGGTAGGCGTCGTCCGTGGGGTCCGTGCGGGCGGGGACCGGGGCGTACTCGGCCGGGTTGAAGAAGAAATTGGGCATGAACTTGACGATCAGGGCGATGTTGACATGCACCGTGCCTTCCAGCTTGGGCAGGGCGCGGATGTCCCGGGTGGCGATCTCGAAGTACATGTCCTTCTCGAAGCCCTTGGCCGCGATCACGTCCCACAGGACGTCGATCACCCGCTCGCCCTCGGTGGTGACCTTCATTTTGACCATGGGGTTGTAGAGCAGATAGCGGCGGTCCTCGTCCGAGGCGGAGCGCATGTAGTCGGACGCCCGCATGGCGAAGAGTTTCATGGCGGTCAGCCGGGTGTAGGCGTCCACGAAAAGCTGTTGGACGTGGGCGAAGTCGGTGACGAACATGTTGTAGAGGCGGCGGTTGGCGGCGTGGTTGATGGCCTCGTAAAAGGCGTGGGTGGCAGATGCCGATGCTGGCCCAGCCCAGGTTGTATTTGCACACGTTGATGGTGTTGAGGGCGTTGTTCCAGGCATCCTTGCCCACGGCCAGGATGTCGGCGTCGGTGACGGGGTAGTCGTGGAGGGCGTATTCGGCCACGTAGCTCTGCACGTTGACCACGTTTTTGACCAGCTCGTAGTTGGGGTGCTGGGAGTCTGACGCCGAAGAAGACATAGTCGCCCGTGTCGGCCATCTTGCCGAAGGTGGAGACGATGGCGGCCTGGTTGGCGTTGCCGATGTAGTATTTGCTGCCGTTGGCCAGATAGCCGCCGCCGGGCTGAGGCGTCAACACCATGTCGCTGGCGTAGATGTCGGCCCCGTGCTCCTTCTCCGACAGGCCGAAGGCGAAGATCTCCCCGGCCTTCAAAAAGGCGGCGGTCTTCTGCCTTCATTTCCTCGTTGTTCCCCATCCACAACGGCCCCAGGCCCAACATGGATACCTGCCACGTATACCAATAGTGCAGACCATAGAAGCCCAGTATTTCATTGAAGGCACAATTACGCCACGTATCCCAGCGGGCGTCAGGATCCCCATAGCCAGCGGGGGTCATCAGCGTGGCGAAGGCTTCGTGCTCTTTCACAAAAGCCAAGAAAGTCGGCGTACCAAACCCGCTCGTGGTCGTCGTGCTTGAGCGACGCCTTGCCCTTGGCCTCGAAAAAGGCGATGGTCTCCAGCATGAGTTGGCGGGTGTTGGGGTCCAGGGATTCCCAGGCGTAGGCTTTGGGGTTTAACAGAATCATCGTGTGCTCCTTTGGGTACGTGGGTAGGGTCTAAAAATCAGCTATGACGGCGAACCGTTCATCCTGCACGGGCTTGCCCCAATAGTCGGGCTGATCGCTCAGATTGCGGACGGTAGTGCGGGCAGTGGGCAGCAGAGCCAGAAGTTCCGCGGCGTGCAGACCGCCCCCGGTGTGCCAAAAGCCCTCGATCAGGATCATGCGGCCATGGGGCACCAGCAGATCCGCCCAGCGCTCTAGCACCAGGTCTGGGTGGGAAAGCGCCCACAACAGATGCCGACAGACGATGACATTGTACGTCGCAGACGAAAGCTGTGGCCGAGCCGCATCCATGACGTGGAAAGTGATTGTCTTGCCCTGTGCGTTCGCTTTGGCCTGGGCATGGGCGATCATGGCGGGCGAGCGGTCGATACCGGTGACTTGGTGCCCCAGCCCGGCCATCACCACGCTGAGGGAACCGGTTCCGCAGCCCACATCCAAGACGGCAGCGCTGGTTGGGGGCAGCCACTGGCGCAGAAACGCGGTCCACGCGTGGAGGACCGGGGGCGGATGCAGCCCGTGATCCGGCTCGTCATCAAAGGAGGCGGCGGCCTGATCCCAATAGCGGCGCGCTTCTTGAACCTTTTCTTCGTCTTGGCCTGGGTTCGATTGGATCAATTTATGCCCCGTGATTGCTTTTGTGATACTGGGTCTACGTCAGCCAATCCACCATCTGCCGGGTGATGTCGGGGCTGCTGAGCAGGGCCATGTGACTGGTGCGATAGGCGATCAGTTGGGCGTCTTCGCCAAAAGCCAGGCTGCGCCGGGGGTCGTCGTGGTGGCCCAGGGCGCTGTGCAGGGGGACCAGGCCGTCGCCGATCAGGCGGTCGGCCAGGATGCCCCGCTTGTCTGCGGTGGTGGCGGCCACGGTGAAACAGGCCACATCCGTGGGCAGAGGGACGACTTGGCGGGTGTCGGGATTGCGGGTGAAGCGGTCGTTGCCCTGCCAGTCGGCGTCCAGAAGGTTGCCAAAGCGCAGGTCGGTGATGCCGGCGCTGCGCATCTGGCCCAGGGGCACAAAGGGCGCGGTGTAGGCCATGCTGCCCATGCGCTCGTCCACCCACGCCCCCGCCCGTTCCAAGGGGGAGCCGTGGTGGGGCGTGCCCAAAAAGACGATGTTTTTGAGATGGGCGGGCCAGCGCAAGCCGTCTTGGGTGGCGTAGTGGAGGGCGCTGCGCATCACGAGGCCCCCCATGCTGTGGGCCACCACGGTCAACTCATCCAGGGGCGTGGGCCAATGGGCGGCCAATTGCGCCAACTGGGCCGACAGCGCCCGGCCATTTTGCGAAACATGCAGACCGGAGTTGTAGCGCAGATAGATCGGGGTATAGCCCAGGGCCGCGGCCAAGGCGTCGCCGTGGTTGACCGACTGCTCGTTATGTCGAGTATTCCATTGCAGATCGTTCATGCACAGGCCGTGGATCAAGAGCAGCACTTTGGCCGAAACTTGGGTCGGGGATGGCGGGGTCTGCCAACTCAAGACTTGGCCTTCGTGGCGCAACGTCATGGGGGTGGCCAGGGGGTTGTGGTCCGCGGCCAGTTGGTCGCCCATGAAACCGTTGAGGGCGGAGAGGATGGCCTCCCGCTGGGGGGTGTGGGGAGAGGCGGGGACCTCCTCGTTTTCGAGCAGGGGTTGCAGCCCGGCCAGCACGGCATCCACGCCAAGTCCCGCTGCCATCAAACTGCTGTGGACGCCGCTGTAGATCAGCCCGGTGAGTCCCCGGGTGCGTCCGCTCTTGGTGCCGCCACGGATGCCCATTGTGTTCCACACGGAGCGATGCACCCCCTCGGCCATGCGGGTGATGCCCAGGCTGGACCGGGTGACCAGTTTGGCCGCACCCCGAATTTCGGCAATGCGCATGGGCTTGCGGGGGAGCTTGGGCGGGGTTTCGGGCGTGGGTGAAGCGCTCATAGATGGGATCCGTTACGGTTAGGGTGGTTGACTTTTGGGCTCGACCACGCATCAGCCGTCACCCAAATCAGGTGGGATCGTAGTCGTTGATGGTTATGATGGGGTTGTGTCCTGGTTGTGGGAAAGAGATTTAACCGCAGAGGGCGCAGAGGTTTCGCAGAGGGGCGCAGAGGTTTTTCTTTTCTCTGCGCCCCTCTGCGATTAAAAAGCGGCAATCTGGACCTGGTTGGCCTGGATATACGCCTTGTCGGCCAGATAGAGCAGGTGATGACCGTCGGCCATGTTGGCTTGGAAGGTTGGGTTGCCCTGGGCCGCTTGATCGATGATGAAATCGGCCAGGGTTTGCAGGCGGATCAAGACTGCGTCCACCAGCCCGGCTCGCTCGGCTGAGGGGAGGCCATAGGTTTGGCAAAAGTGCTTGGCCCGAGCGATCTGGGCGGACAAGTCGCCGAAGCCGTCTGGATTGGCGGGGCTGGTCAGGGGTGCCCAACGGTAGAGGGCATAGGCCAGGTCCCAGGAACGGGGACCGGGGTGGGCGGTGTCGAAGTCGATGAGGCCGATGGCTTGGTTGCCGTCCAGAACCACGTTGTAGGGGGCAAAGTCGCCGTGGCAGATCACCTCGGCGGGGGAGCGGGCGGGGAACATCCACGTCTGTGCGGCGGGGTGGGTCTGCAAAAATGAGACTGTGGCATCGTGGTAGGCGCGCAGCAAGGCGGCCGAGCTTTCCAGGGCCGACAGGCTGCGGGCGGCCTGGCTGAGGGGATAGTTGGACACCTCCCCCGGCAGAAAGGTGAGGATTTCGTTGCCCGCCTCATCGAAACCCAAGGGGTGGGGCGCGGCGAGAAAGCCCACGGTTTGCAGATGGATGAGGAGAGCGTGGACCGATCTGGACCACGGGCCGCTGGGCCGGTGAACCAGGTTGCCAGCGCGGGTGATTTGGTTGGCGCGTCCGCCGTGCAGGATTTCCATTGTGCTTCTCCGAGGGCGTTGGGTAGACCCGTTCGCACCAGGGGGTGCGAACTCCGCGGGGTGATGACCTTATGCTTCTGCGTTGGCGGTCATGGAGATAAGCTTGGCTACCGTGTTCCAGTTGCGGGCGGTGGCGTTTACGCCGAGGAGCTTTTCGGCTTTGGCGGCCAGTTTGGAGCGTCCGATGCCGTCCGGGGCGTGGAGGTAGAAGACGTTGCCGAGCAGGCTGAACTGCTCGGTGGGGGTTTTGATGCGCGCCATCTCGGCCAGATCCGGGTTGGTCGGGGCGGTGGCGAGGAAGAAGAGGTGGAGAGATTTTGGCTCGGCTTCGGCGGCGGGGAAGGGATTGTGGGCCGCGGCCTCGGTCAACGCTTGGGCGGTGAGGAGCAGAACGGAGGGGGTGAAGCCACACCGGTCGCCGACCAAGCGGCTGATTTGATCTGCCAAGTGGGCCAGATCTGGATCCTCACTTTGAAAGAGAACGTTGCCGCTTTGAATATAGGTTTGGATGTGGCGAAGACCCAACTCGGCCAGGAGGTCGGTTAGATCTGCCATGCGCAGCCGATTTTTGCCGCCGACGTTGATGCCCCGAAGCAGGGCGATGATGGTTTGCATTGCTGCCTCACTTGGGTTGACGTTCGTTGCCCCGCTTGAAGTTGCCGGTCTCTTTGGCCATCACCAGTTGGGCGGCGTGGTCGTCCAGCCCGGCGATCTTGGCCAAGAATTTTTGGGCGGCTCTGCCCTGTAGGATTTTGACCTGTTTGCCTTCCCACGAGATGAAGACATGGCCCGCCTTGGTTGTGCGGAAGTCGAAAGGGGTTTCCGCAAGTCGATCACGTTGGTCGATGTCACCCATAGGGATCTCCTCAGTGGGTCTGGCTGGAGAGTGCGCGCAATGTGCCCAAGAGGGCTTGCAGGGTTTGCGCCTGTTGATCTGCCCGGTCGATGGTGGCCAAGCGGTCCCCTGGCTGGAAGCCGTACCAGCCGAATTGGGAATGGTTGCCCCCCTCGATCAGCACCCAGCGGGTGGCGGCGGGCAGTTGCTGACGGTTGACCTCGCTCTTTTCCACCGAGGAGACGCCGTCCCGTGTGCCCAGAATCTTCACCACGGGCACGGTCACATCGGCCAGGCTGAAATCACGGGGGTGGGAGGTGCCCACGAGGGCAAGCCCGGCGGTCCCCGGCCAGCCTTCGTACACAAAACGGGCGGCCACCGCGCCGCCCTTGGAATGGCCGGCGATCAGCCATTGGGAGAGGGTCGGTACGTTCTGCATGGCATCCTGCGCCCAGCCCATGACTTGATCATCATCTGCGCCGCCAAACGCGCCTCGGCGGGGAAGTTCGACCAAGAGGACGGGGTAGCCAGCCTGAGCCACGGCGCGGGCCAGCGGGGCATAGGCAACAGGATCAACCAGAGACCCGGCGAAGAAGAGCATGCCCACGGACTGCTGTGCGGAGATGCCAGGGACGGCAAAACGCCAGAAGTGCTCGCCCCGCACGATCTCCACTTGGGCGTCGCTGACCAGTGCTTGCCGGGCCGTGTCGCTGGGTCGATAGGCGATCAACGACCAGCCGACGAAGATCACGAGGGCAAGGGTGCCCAGGGTGGCCCAAATCTTGCGGATTCGATTGATGATGCGCTTGCGGCGGCTCATAGCTTGTCTGGCCCGGCTGTTGAATCGCTTATCTCGGTTCGGTCAGATTGATCAACCCGGCCAAGGTCGCCGCAAAGCCGCAGCCTCGATAGAAGCTCTCCAACGCCGGGTCAAAGTCCACGTGGAGCCATTCCGCCCCGTTTTTGCGGGCCAGATCTTCGGCGTGGCGGACCAAGGTCCGACCAATGCCCCGGCGTTGATAGTCCGGGCGCACGGTGGGGTCCAGGAGGAAGGTGTGGACGCCCCCATCCCAGGCCACGTTGACGTAGCCGACCAGGTCGTCCCCGTCAAAGGCGCAGAAGTAGCCCATGCTGCGGGCGTGGGTGGGGCCGAAGTCCCAATCCGTGTGGGGACCGGGCCAGGCCTGGGCGAAGAGGGCGTTGAGGTCGGCGTTGGGGGCGGGGGCGTTGAGCGTGTAGTGGATTTCGTTCATTTTGATACCTCCATCAATGCGATCACCGCCGGGGGCTGAAGCCCCCGGCTGGGCAGGTCAAACCGGGTGAACCCGGTTGTTTCAAACGAAATCCCGCCACACCTCAGCCCGATTCATCGGGCTTGTTTTGCCCAGCCGGGGGCTTCAGCCCCCGGCGGTGGTGCAATCGACGATCATGCGTCTTTTTCCACCCGCTCCCGCCCGCGCTCGATCCGGGCCTGCAATTCTTCCGGCCATTGGGTGATGTCCTCGGACGGATAGATGCGCAGCTCAGGGCCATCCATCTTAAGCAGGTCCGCCGTGCGGCAGCCGAGGATCTTGCGGGCGGCGGCCAGGCCAGAGGCGGTGACACCGGACACGCCGTGGCTGAGGGTGCTGGACCCGCACATGTACAAACCGCCAATCTCGGTTTGGATGGGGAAGGCCCCCGGCCCCACCTGGCTGCGGCTCTTGGCGATGCCGTAGAGGTTGCCCTTGGTGGCGTTGATGAAATGCTCGTTGGTCAAAGGGCGTGCCCAATGCCCAGAAGACCACATGTTTGGAGATGCCGGGCACCCAGCGCTCCAGCCCCCGGAACATGCGCTCGGCCAGTTCTTCCTTCATGGCCTCGTAGTCGTCGGGATGGGCGCCGGTCTTTTCCCCGGCCCATTTGGTAAAGCCGTCATACGACACAAAGGTGAAGGCTTCGCAGGTGTGGTGACCGCCGTGCATCTTGGACGGATCTTTGAGGGTGGTGACGGTGAGGAACATGCCTTCCGGCGGGCCGTTTTCCGAGAGAAAGGCCGGGGTCAGCCCCTTGGTGTAGCCTTCGTCCACCTTTTCGTCGGGATAGAACCAGAAGTTGCCCGAATCCAGCCCAGCGGCCCGCACGTCCATGTCCAGAGCGAAGAAAAGGCTGAGGGCCGAGCCGGAATAGGTGACTTTGTCCAATTTGCGGGCCAATTTGGGGCTGACATGATCCCGGCCTATCAGCTTGTCAAAGGTCACCGCGGGGTCTGCGTTGCTGATCACGGTTTCGCAGCGCAACTCGGTGCCGTCGGCCAACTCGATGCCTACGGCCCGGTTCTCTTCGATCAGGATGCGGGCCACGCTGGTTTCAAGGCGAATCTCGCCGCCCGCTCGCTTCAACGCCCGCACAAAGGCCCGGGGAATGGCAAAACCGCCGCCCCGGGGGAAGTAGCCACCGTTGAAATAGTGATGGGTGATCGCCGGCATGGACAAAGGCCGACACGTCCGACGGGGGCTGGCCGTGGTCGCCGGACTGGCCGGAAAGCACCGCTTTGAGCACGGGGTCGGTGATGAAATGGTCGATCAGATCCTGGCCCGTGCGGGTGGCCCAGCGCAAGGTCGAGGCGACATCGCCCAGGGATTTGACCGCGCTGCCCACGCCCCGGATCTTGCCCACCTTGCTCAGGCCGCCCATCATGCTGGCCACGGTGTCGATATAGCCGTCGATCCCCTTGGCCTCGCCGGGGAAGCGGGATTTGAGGTAAGTCGCCAGGGCCTCTTTGCCCTTGGGCAGATCAAAACGCTCGTCGCCGATGAAGATGTGGTCAAAGCCGTCGGGGTTGAGCTCGCAGAACTCCAGATCCTCGCTGACCCCCAGCCCTTCGTAGATGGCCCGCAGATTGCCGCCGGGGTGCAGGTCGCCGATATAGTGGACGCCGGGGCTGAAGCGATAGCCGTTGAGGGTAAAGGAGTGGGTCCAGCCGCCGGGGACTTCGTGCTGCTCGCAGACCAGCACCCGCTTGCCCGCCTGGGCCAGGGCCACGGCCGCGGTCAACCCGCCCGCGCCGGAGCCGATCACGATCACATCATAGTCGTTGGTCATGTTTGTTGCCTTTCGAGTCTTATGGGTAATAAGTCAGCGGTTTCAGCGTCCCATCGGCGTTTGTCAGCGGTCTATTTGCGAACGGTCCGGCTGAAACGGGTGCTAAAAAAGTAGACGGCCAGGGCGTTGGCGGCCCCCACACAGGCCAGAACCGTATGCCAGATAACCCGGTCTATCAGTGTAGGCTGCACGCTTGGCTCGCCAACTGGATTGAGAAGGACCGTCATGGCGGCGAAGAGAATGCCAACCAGGGCGCCATCCATGAACGCCCGCCACAGCCGCCCCCGCTTTCCCTGGGCAGACCATGTCCTGTAGGTTGGCACACGCACAATCACCAACATGGCGGCAACCAGATCCAGGAACACAAGATAAAGAAACCCCACGGGCGGGGGAAAGTCCGCACCCGCCAGCATGACGACTAGCCAGAAAAAGAAGAACCCAGCGGCCAACGTGTAACGGTTCACGATCCCTTCCACTCCCGGCGCAGCAGGCCATAGAAGGCCGTGTGGGAGATTTCATCGCCCACAATCCAGCGCTCCCGCAGAAGGCCCTCTTGTTGAAAGCCCAGCCGTTCCAATGTTTTGGCCGAGGCCAGGTTGCGGGGATCGATATCCGCCTCCAACCGGTTCAAATCCAAGGTGGTAAAAGCGTGATCAACCAGGGTGCGCAGGGCTTCGTTCATGTAGCCGACGCCCCAAAAGGGCCGGCCCAGGGCATAGCCCATCTCCGCCCGGCGGCTGGGGATGTTGAAGCTGAAAAGGCTGCACATCCCCAGCAGGACGCCATCTTCTCGGCGTTCGATGCCATATTGAGCGTTGATGCCCGTGGCGAAACCCTCCTGGCTCTTGGCGATGCGCTGGCGGGCTTGGTCCAACTCGGTCCACGGCGGCGAGGACCAATAGCGCATGACCTCTGGGTGGGTGTGGATTTCAAAGAGGGCCGGGGCGTCGGTTTCCGCCAGGGGACGCAGGATGAGCCGTTCGGTTGAAAGAATGATGGTGATCGTTTGAAGTCATGGCGGATTTCGTTGAAGTGACGCAGGACCCGCATGGCCCGCAGGGTGTTCCAGCGGCTGGGTCCGCCGGTCTTTTCCATCTCGAAGTGGGTCTGTCCCGCATGTCTGGCCTGCACGGGCCAGGTGTTGTCTTTGCGCCGTTTCTTCACCAAGACATCCAAGGCCGACTGCATGCGGGGATCGTAGCCAATCCCCGCGGCCCGGAAGTAGTCCAGGGCCCGCAGAATATCATACTTCCATCGGGACGGGTACGAGAGCATGGTCATGCGCTTGTCGATGATCTCCCCCGTGTGGTCCGAGCGATAGAGGTGGTGTTGAAGGATGAACTCGCGTCCGTCCCCAGCCATTTTCTCCAATTCGGCCAGTCGGTAGGTGTAGCCGGTGGCCCCATAGACTCGGATGCCTTCGATCACCGAGATCGTGGAATGCAACGAGCTATGCACGGCCCCCGAGCGATTCAGCCCGACAGTTGAAGCCGCCGTCGGCCATCTGCTGGCCGATCACAAAGTCCACGATGGAGCGCAGGGCGTCCGGGTCGGCGTGGAAGTGGCAGGCATAGGTCAAGAACATGCCGTTGATGCACACATCGCTCTGGGCAATGGAGCGGGCCGGGTTGACGCCCCCGTCCGCGGCCACATTCTCCCGCAGGATCAGGGCGACGGATGCTTGGGGCGCTGGATGGTCGGGTGGAAAGTCCAGATTGGCCAAATCCAACAGGGAGTAGTGGGTGGAGATCCACTTGGGTTGATAGAAGCCCTCTCCCCAATGCCCGTTGGCGTGGCGAGCCTGGAGCATCTGCGCGCCCCAGCCTTCTGTGGCCATACGCGCCCGCAGATCGGGGCGGTCTTCGCCCAGCAAATCCCGGTGGGTTTGATATTGGATGGACACATCGCCATCCAGCAGCCAGTGAATGATCTGATCTGGATTCATAGAGATCTCCTGTGGGATAAGAAGGAGGGTGAATCCATTGTATGTCGCTGCTCTTGGCATGTCAAAGAACGTCGGCTTCTCGCCTGTTGGTAGATTTCGCCTGAGAACAAAACATGCCCATCCCGGAAACGGTTAACGGTTTCCGGGATGGGCACGTTGTCTTTATCGCCATTGTCGAGAGGAAAGGGATGGCGATCTAGCGATGGTTCGGTGCAGATCTACCGGCCAGCAGGGTTGACCGGGAAGACGAAGCTGGCGTTGTTGGCGTCGCCGGCCGGGGCTGGGTCGGTGAAGGCCCAATCCACGGGCGCGCCGTTGGCGTCCACGGTGAAGCTGGCCGTGCTGGTTGTCGCCAACCCCACATCAAAGGTCAGGGTAAAGGATTCGTTCACATCCAGGATGCCGTCCCCGCCCAAGGCCGATGCAGGCACGGAGATCTTGGCCCCGACTGCGGCCGGGCCGCCATCCGCGTTGAGGAGCATGTTGCCGCCGGTCAGGTCAGCCACCACGAAGGAGAGATCTTCCAGGGTGACTTCCGTGACATTGGTAAAGGTGGCGGTGACATGGTAGACGCCAGCCGGTGCATTGGCCTGGGGCGTGGGATCGTAGCTCGTGGTCGAGCCGGTCAGCTTGAGCCGATGGTTGACCGACGGGTTTTGCAACACGTCGTCGATATAGAGGGCCGGGCTGCCCAGACCATCCCAGGCACCGAAGTCGATGAAGGCGGAGGTGGAGCCGGCCGGAACATCAACGGGCTGGGCGTACTCTTCCACATCGCCGTTGGGCCAGATCATGGTCATATACACATCAAAGGCCTGTCCGCCAGCGCCCGTGTCGTCGAAGTAGACATATTCCAGATCCCGGTCCATCTTCAACAACACGGATTCGCCAGCGTCGAGGATAATCCCATCCACCTCGAAGATCACGCTGGGGTTGTCTGCATCGATGGGATCGTAGGCCAGATACAGGGTCGGGGCTGTGATGGTCTGGGAAGCCTTGAAGTCGATATAGTCGCCCGTGGGGCTGACCGCAAGCTCCAATAGCTCGTTGGGACCAAGCTGGATGCCGTCCAGCCCCATGGCATAGCCATCACCGGTCATGGTCAGGGAGCCGTTGGACTCGCTGTCGATGGTCTTGCCGCTGATGTAGACCGAGTAGATGGTATCCGGGGCGGCCACAAAGGGCACCTCGATCAGGGGCGGCACATCCTTGTTCAACCCACCCTTGAAGTAGTTCAGGGTGGCACCGGGGATCTCGTTGATAAAGGTCTCGGTGTCATAGGCGAAACCAGTGAACTCATCTTGATCGTTCTTGACCAAGATGGCCCCTTCCCCGGCATACTCGAAGCGAATGGTGTCGCTGATCTGGCCCGATGCCGCGGCCTGCAAGCCCGTAGCGTTGCCGTCAGGATTGCAGAAGGGACAGGTGAAATACTGGCCCGCTGGCATATCCCGGGCGCTGATGGGGGTCAGCTCAAGGTTGCCCGTGGTCGCTGTCCCGGCATAGATGGTCGGATCTTGACCCGGCGTGGCCGATGTCACATAGCGCCAGGTGTTGTCCACCATATTGACCGTGATGTATTGGCGCTGTTTCGGATAGTTATTGTCATAGATCAGAATGCGTGACTCGTTGTCATTTACCTTCTCGACGCCATAGGCCGTGATGGCGTGACCGTCCTTGAAGTCATTGTTTGCCCCTTCCAGGCGATAGATGCCGACCGAATAGGCAATGGGCTTGGCCAGAGTGAAGTCCGCGGTCAACTGTTGAACCGCAGCCACAGGGGCCACCTTCTTTGTGGCGTTCACAACCTCGTCCAGCGCTTGGCGCACAAAGTAGGAGGCAACGTAGTTCTCGATGGACTGCTGGGGAAAGTCCAGGCCAATGGTTGACGTGGCCCCAGGCTGAAAATCTTGGGACCAATTCTTGCCATCAAACGCAAGGCCATCAAAAAGGCGCAAGCTGGTGACGGCCATGCCTTCGCAATGCCCACCGTTCATGCCGGCGATCTGGCCCTCCATCCACTTGCGGGCCGGGCCGCTCAACACACAGGTGGCCGCGGTCGTCCCCGACTGGCAGGCTGCCGGACCAAACATGGTGAACATGTCCAGGGTGCCCAGATCATCGCTAAAAACGCGAGGGGCTTCGTTGGTGTAGTTATCAAACTTGTATCCATCAACCTTGACATCAAAGGGGGTGCCACTGGGGTTTTTGTAGACGGCCACCAGTGTTCCCGGCGCCTCCACGGTGGTGCCAACGGCCGTTTCGGCAGGTCTGCCAAACGAGTTGCCGCCGATGGTAAAGGTCTCTATGGTCACATTGACGTTTTCAATCACCGTGCCGATCCCAACCCCGTCGCCGATCTTGACCACAAAGGTGAAGGTGTGGGAGGACTTGGCGGCCAGACTGGCCAGGGTGAACTCGGCCCGATTTTGGTCAGCGTTGAAGGTGCCGCCGCTGACATAGGTTGTGTTGGCAGGCAGGGGGTTGAAAACAACGATGTCCGTCACCGCCCGGTTTTGGAAGTTCTTCAGGGTCAGTTCATAGGAAATGTTGCTGCCGGGTGTGGCATAATTTGGCCCGCTGGGGGTAAGGGAGAGGACAGGCCCTGGCACAATGGCAGCTGGGTCATAATTGGCCAAGACCAGGGGAAGATAGGTCAGGAAATCCTCTTGGGGCTGTTGCACCGTCAGAGGGGTTGCCCCCTCCTCCGCAAAGGCAGTCGGCATCGCCGTCTTCAGCGAGACTGCCGTGACCATCAACATTGCCACCAAAAGCAGGGCAATGTTGACAAAGACTAACTTGGATTTGTGGATCATAGATTCTCCTAAAATCATGCTTGAACTGGACTGATTGTCGTCTGGCTGTCACAATGAACGGACAACGAAGGGCCACAGCCTGGGCCGTTTCGCC
>CAVPIK010000019.1:0-96876 GCA_963704975.1 uncultured Chloroflexia bacterium
GATCACCTTCCAGCAGCCCAGCGCCGAGGGGAGCGCGCCCGATGCGCCCCTGCAAGTGGCCCTGATCGGGGAAGAACAACCCTACACCGTCTCGGTTTTGGTTACCCCGATCCCCACGCCCACGGAGGCGCCCACGGAAATCCCCACGCCCACCGAGACGCCGGTTCCCACGGACACGCCGGTTCCCACGGAGACCCCGACGGCGACGGCAACCCCGACGGCGACAGAAACCCCAACAGCGACGGCAACTGCAACGGCGACAGAAACCCCTGCGCCCACGGAGACCGTTGGCCCCACTGAAACCGCCTCGGCTGTCCCCAGCCCCACGGCCAACCTCGACGGCGACCTCGACCCCCACATCCACCGCAACGGCCACCGAGACCCCGACGGCGACGGCAACTTTGACGGCGATCCCCACCGCCACTGCCACGCCCACCTCTCCTCCAACTGAGACGCCGACCGCGACAGCCACCGCCACGCAAACGGCCACGGCCACGGCAACCCCAACCGCCACGGTGACGCCCACGGCGACCTTCACGCCCACCATCACCGAGACGCCTACGGCCACGCCGCCCATCCCGGCGGTTGATGTCGAGTCGCCGTTGTCCGTGGACGCCGTGGTGGTGCTCAGCCCGGCCAATTTGCGCCAAGGACCGGACACGGCCTTTGACACCGTCACCCAACTCAGCACGGGGACCAATGTGGGGCTGTACGGCACGGCCCTGGACCAGAGTTGGGTGTTGTTGCGTGTGACGGGGGAGGAGACCACGGGCTGGATGGCGACGAGTTTGATGCGGGTTGAGGGGGATCTGGCCATCTTGCCGGTCTATGTCTTGGCCGCGGATGGCACGCTGACCGAAGTGGGGGCCGCGCCCACGGCCACAAGTTCCCCGACCCCCGGCCCCACGGCCACAACCGGCCCGACGGCGACGCCTGGGCCAATCCTGCCCACGCCGCAAGCCCTGAGTCCCCTGACGCTGCCTGTGGCTGTGGCACCGGCAACAGGCCGACCCGCCCGCCCCTGCCTTGGGGGAATTGACCGTGGTCATGGGCGGCACAACCATCCCGGCGGACCCCTTTAACCCCATCCCGGCCAGCGCGGGCAACCGCACCCTGACTTTGCGGTTGGGCAGCGCCCAGGTGATGGTCTGGCGGGGACTGTTCGACGCCTCCTTCCAGCCCAGCCCCGGCGAAGATCCGTGGATTTCGGCCCCGGCGGAGCTGCTGTGGCCGGGCACCCGGGTCTATATTCAGGGCGCGCCCATGTCCGACGATCCCAACACCATCCAGGTCAGCGTGGCGCGGATTGTGGCCGCGGCCCCGGCTCTGGCCCCGGAATTGCTCGATATGCCCGAACTCTCCGGCTGGCAATTTGCCCCCGGCTCAGCGGGGAGAGGGCAATACCAGCCCCGTGGTCGCTCTCTTCTCCGATGCCAATCAGCGCAACTTTAGCTTGCTGACCACGGACGGTTTGCTCTCGGATGTGCCCTTGGATGGGCGCACCTTCGAGTTGGTGGGCACGCCTTTGCAGCCCGAAGTGTTGGTGACCTATGCGGAGTTGTTGGGCGCACGCCACAGCTTTGAATGGGTGCGGGCCGATGGCACGGGTGTGCGCATCTATGCCCAGCCCTATCAGGTGATCCAAGGGGTGGTGCGGGATGTGGGGGTGCCGGCAGCGGGCACGGAAGGCGGGGTTGGCATCGGACGTCCCGGCGGTCTGTGGTGGATCGAAGCCCCCCAGGCGGATCTGGATAGCTGGCAGTTGTGGCACTACGACCCGGCCCTGGGCCAGGTGGAGATGCGTCTGCAAGGCTCGGCCCAGATCTTCGGGCTGACCAACGCCGCGCTTTCGCCCATCCTGGTCGGGCTGGCCCCGGAAAGTCAGCCTTCGGCCACCTCGGTCAAGCGGCTGGTCTTCCTGGTGGACACGGTGGATCGGGCGCGCCAGAAGCTCTACACCGGTCTCTATCGCCTGACCCTCTCCCCGGCCATCCCCACGGCGGACGGGGCCAAGCCCTCGGTCTCCGTGCGTCCCCTCCTGGCCGAGGACGCCTATCGGGGTCCCCTGACCCTGAGCCCGGACCGCCGTCACCTGGCCTATTTTGTCTACAATCCGGCCCGGCCCAGCCAGATCTCCGGCTTTATCCAGCCGCCCAACGAGCTGTACATCCTGGCCTTGGACGGGCTGAATGCCGGACGCACAACCCTGGCCTATGGGGCCGCCACCCGGTTTGAATTCCTGGCCCCCAACCTGGCCTGGCTGGATGGGGAGCGGTTGATCCAAGTGCTGGCTCGTTTTGGATCAGGGGTGAGCCTCAATTTGGACCGATTTGGCCTGGTTCAAGTCACGATCGCCAACAACGCCGTGGGGCTAGAGACCCAACGCTCCCTCTACCTCTTCCCCACGGGTGAGCTCATGCGCACCCTGTCCGCCTGCGCCATCCCCGGCCACGCCCTCTTCAACATCTCCACCACGGACGGCAGCGGCGACGTCGCCGCCCTCAACCTGGCCCGCTGGGGCACCGGACCCCAACCGGAGATGCTGGGCGCACTGCCCCCCGGAGCAGAACGGGTGCTGTTGTGCTGGACCGCCCCCCCGCCCTTGGTCATCGAGACGGCGAATTAGGGGAGGCGTCGTCCATGCCCGATTTTCCCCAACTCTCCCTGCCCCCCCTGCCCGAACAGTGGGTGCTCTTTGCCGGATGGCCGGATCTGCTCTTCGGTCTGGTGGCCCTGGGGCTGGTGGTGCTGCTGGCCATATGGTGGCGGCAACAGATCGATCTGTGGGTTCCCCTGCTGGCCGTGACTTTGGCCATCGCCGCTGGGCTAAGCATCGCTACCCTGACCGTCTTCCAAGTGCCCGCCCATTTTGTCGACTGCCCCGGTGGGTGTGACGGTTGGCGGGGCTATCCTGTGGCCTTTGCCTCGGTGGACTTTGCCGGGGTGCGCACCCTGGCCCCGGTGGATTTTATCCTCAACCTGCTGTGGACGTGGCTGCTCGTTCTCTTCCTCTTCATGGTCTTGCGGCTGGCGGGGATGGCCTATAATTGGTCCGAGCGGGGCTTCCGGGCCAAACTCTTCTTTCTCCTCTTCATCCTCGTCCTGCCCCTCGCCCTCGTCCCCCGGGTCCTGGACCCGCCCCAGCCCTATTTGACCGGGGAAAGCCAGCGGCTGGCGGTCAACGCCGTGCGCACGAGCCAATACACCTACAACCTCACCGGGGCCTGGGTGCAGCGCCTGGCCGTGGAGGACATCCGCTCCCTCTCCGGCAGCGCCGCCACCTTCGGCTTCGAGACCAACACCACCCAAGTCTGCCTGCGGGGCTACACCTATTTCTACATCCCCTGGCGTCGCTACCGCCTGATCCTCGACACCAGCGGCGTCGTCGCCCTCAATTTGACCGAGTTGCCGTTGGAGCAGCCGTGCTGGTGAACCGTGAAGGGGGGAAGGGGTGAAAGGGTGAAAGGGCGATCGTTTCTGGAAAGCGATTCACCCTTTCACCCCTTCCCCCTTTCACCCGCTCATGGCTGATAGACCGTCGTCTCCCCATTAAACGCCGCCCAGGCGAACCAGAAGTGATCGAAGGCGATGAGGCGGGTCAATTGGCTGCCGGCCAGGGGACCGTCCGTGGCCCGGCCCAGGATGTCCCAGGTGCTGGCGGTCTGCTCGTCTTGGAAAAGGCCCTCGCCCAGGGATACAAAGGAGAGGGTCTGGCCGTCCACCCGGCGGTCGAAGACGCCCACGCTGCCCACGTCCCGGCTGTCGGCGATGGTGGCTTGGTCCAGTGCGCTGGCCGTGCCCGGTTTGTGGAAGATCACCAGGGGCATCTCGCCAATTTGGTCGTTGATCACCCCCATCTCCGCGGCCACGGGAAAGGGGTAGGCTTTGGCTGTGCCCTCGATCACCAAGCCCCACCACCCGCTCCAGGGCGGGCAAGCGTCCGTCCAGATCGCCCTGGAAGAGGAAGGGCGTGGCGCTGCTGTCATAGCCCGTGTACGGGTTGCGCCCATAGGAGCGGGCCAATCCGCTCTCCTGGGTGGGCCGGGCCAGGACCGTGGCGTCGGGGAAGTTCTGGCGGAAATCCTCGAAGCTGAGCACCTGGCTGGCCAGGAAAGTCAGTTGCGCCCCGGCCAATCGCCCCACAATCCCCTCGCCGGAAAACTGCTGCCACCAGCTCTCGGTCTGGCGGTCATACATGATCAGATCGCTGTTGCGCAGCCTGCCCGTGGTGCCGAAGTCGAACAGGAACTCCTCGCCATCCACGGTCAAGCGGCGGTCAAAGGCGATGCTGGCGTTGCACAGCGGGCAGAAGGTGATGCTCACGGGCAGCCCGCCCACCTCGTCGTTGACAATCTCGTGCCAGATCAAGATGGCCTGGGGATAGGCCCGCACCTCGCCGTTGTGTTCAAAGACGATCACCGGATCCCGTTCTTCGAGCCACTGGGCCGCAACCTCAATCGACTCATATTGGGGCAGATCCACCGCGGGGATGCCATCCTTGGGCGGCCCGCCGGAGAAGATCTCGTCCCACGCCACCCGGCGGCGGCTGAAATCTGTGGTCCATCCGCCGGTGCTGAAGGGGGGCGGCTCGCCGTCGGTGATCAGATCGTCGGTCTGCATTTCGGCGGCGGGGATGGGGGTGTCGATCGGGGCGTCGGGGGCCGGGGCTGGCGGCGTTACGGTGCAGCCCGCCAAGGTCAAGAGGGCGATGATGCCCACTATCGCGGGGATAAGTTTTATCATAGAACGCTCCTTTTTGATTGGATACTGGACATTCACGCACCCCCATTCTCTATGTCCCCGCCGCTGCTGGCTGTAACCGCGCCTACCCGCCCTCTCCGCCCATAGAAGTCCGGCTTTTGAAGAAAGCCGGACTTCTCGCCACGCCGATCTTGGCAGGGGGACGGATCAGGGGGTCCGAACCCCGCGGGATTGACAAATGGATCTCCACTATTCCGGGAATGGGCCAACACTATTCACGCGACCCCAAAACGCCCCGGCCCTTTCCCGGAATATCAGGAGGCACAAACGCCCACGCAATAGGAGGATCCCCTCATGCGTGGGGCTGGCAAGTGTGGTAAACTTTCCCAAGATGCAATAGACACACGTCACACCCAAGGAGCAGACCCATGACCCAACCCACCCGCCTCACCCCGCGTGAGCGGCTCAACAACTGGTTTTACGGCATCCCCGCGGTGGCCCAATGGTGGGCCGGACGGGCGGCGCAACGTTCCGGCAACTTGGACGGCGGTACCGGGGCGATCCCCTTTGCCCGCCTGCGCAAGCCCCTCAGCCGCAGCCGGGTGGCCCTGATTACCACGGGCGGCGTCCACATGGTGGATCAACCCCCCTTCGACATGGTGGACAAAGAGGGCGACGCCAGCTTCCGGGAGATCCCCGGCGACGCGGACCCGGCCCGGATCATGATCACCCACAACTATTACAACCACACGGACGCCGACCGGGATCTCAACGTGGTCTTCCCCTTGGGCCATCTGCGAGAGCTGGCGGAGCGGGGGGTGTTGGGCCAGGTGGCGCCCCGGCATTATGGCTTTATGGGCCACATCGAAGGGCCGCATGTGGAGCGGTTGATCCGGGAGACGGCCCCGGCGGTGGCGGCCAAACTGCGGGCGGACGGCGTAGAGGTCGCCTTTCTCACCCCGGCTTGAGGCCTCTGCAATCGGTCCGTGGGACTGATCGCCCGTGCTATCGAAGCCGGTGGTATCCCCACCGTCACCGTCTCCCTGGCCAGGGATCTGACCGAGGCTGTGGGCGCGCCCCGCTCGGTCTTCGTCAAGTGGCCCCTGGGCCATCCCCTGGGCGAGGCCGATGCGCCTTTGCAGCAGCGCACGATCATCTTCGACGCCCTGCGCCTGCTTCAAGAAGCCACCCAGCCCGGCATCATCCAGGATCTGGACTATCGCTGGCGTCGGCAAGTCTATGTTGAACCGGATTGGTCGGTGTTGACGTAACTGGCGTAACCCCACCCTAACCCTCCCCAGATTGGGGAGGGGACAGATCGTGCGTACCGGACTAACGTCTACGGCGATCCGGCTCCTCCCCCAATCTGGGGGAGGCTGGGAGGGGGTCCTTGGCAGCATCCAAAAAAGGAGCTTTTCATGCCACGTTGCAAAAGAAGCCGCCTCCGCCGCCCAAGTCGTCCGCCCATTTTGTGGACCCGGGTGCTGATGGGCTTTGCGCTGAACGTGATGGTGGTCACCCTGGGCATGACCAATTTTGGCCAAGTGGTCAACGGTCCCCTGTGGGTGCTGGCCGGCTCGGCGCTCTTTGGCGGCCTGACCACCCTGTTGATTCCCCAACGGGCCGGGGTGCATGTCTTCCTGGCCGGCATGTTGAGCGTCCCTTTCCTGGCCATCTTCATCCTGCCCGCCCCCCTGGCCTGGCAATATGCCCTCCTCTCCGGCGGCGTCTTCGCCCTGGCCGGGTTGGTTGTGGATCTGCTGCGTAGGCGGCGATCCTGAGAGGGTGAAGGGGTGAAAGGGTGAATCGCTATCCAGAAGAGATCGCCCCTTCACCCCTTCACCCCTTCGCCCCTCACCCTTTCACCCCTTCACCCTTTCACAAAAACGGAGTACACGCATGATGCACGGCGGCGGTTGGTGGAGTTATATCTGCCCACGACCCATCCAAAGGCAAGCCCCAGGTCAGCCGCGAGCTGATTCGGCGGGTGATGACCTATGCTCGGCCCTATACGGGCCGGGTCTTTCTTGTCCTGTTGACCATTGTGACCATCTCGTTGATCGAGCTGATCCCGCCCCTGCTCTTCCGGGATCTGATCGACAACGTGCTGCCCACGAAGGACTATACCCGGCTCAACTGGCTGGCCCTGTTGTTGGTGGGCGTGCCCATCATCAGCGGGTTGATCAGCGTGGCCCAGCGCTATTTCAGCGCCCAGGTCGGCGAGGGCATCATCTACGATCTGCGCCAGGAGATGTACGCCCACCTCCAGCGCATGTCCATCCGCTTCTTCACCGTCACCAAGGCCGGGGAGATCATCTCCCGCTTCACCAACGACGTGGTGGGGGCGCAGAACGCGGTCACCGGCACCATCCCCAACATCGTCACCAACGTGATCACCCTGGTCTCCACCCTGGTCGTCATGCTCTCCATGGAGTGGCGGCTGACCCTGCTCTCCGTGCTGGTGGTGCCCCTCTTCCTGATCCCCGCCCGCCGGGTGGCCGTGATCCTGCGGGACATCCGCCGGGAAGCCATGGAGTACAACTCGTCCATGAGCACCGCGGTCAACGAGACCCTGAGCATCAACGGGGCCATGTTGGTCAAGATCTTTGGCCGTCAGCGCCAGGAGGTGGGCCGCTTCGAGGGCTTCAACGCCAAGACCCGGGACATCGGCATCCGCCGGGCCACCGTGGGCCGCTGGTTTTTCATGGGCTTGGGCATCTCCGCGGCCCTGGGCACGGCGTTGATCTATTGGGTCGGCGGCATCTTTGTGCTGGAGGGGGCCATCAGCATCGGCACCATCGTGGCCTTTGCCGCCTTCCTCAGTCGGCTCTACGGCCCCATTTCCGCCCTCACCAACGTGCAGGTCGAGTTTGCCCAGTCCATGGTTAGCTTTGAGCGGGTCTTTGCATATCTAGATTTGCCTGTTGAAATCGAAGATCGTCCCGACGCCGTGAAATTGGGGGCCGTGGCGGGACGGGTGACGTTTGAGGGGGTCTCGTTTAGTTACATGGATGAGGAGGAGAGGAGGCGAGGACGGCTGGGAAGCGAGGAGTCGGATGACACGACTGCGCCCCTGCCCGACTTCCATCGCCGATGGGCCTTGCAGGATCTGGACTTCGTCATCGAGCCGGGAGAACTGGCGGCCCTGGTGGGGCCAAGCGGGGCGGGCAAGACCAGCATCACCTATCTGCTGCCCCGGCTCTACGACCCCACCGCAGGGCGCATCAGCTTGGATGGCCATGATCTGCGCACGGTGTCCCAGGAATCCCTGGCCCAGCAGCTCGGCATGGTGACCCAGGAGACCTATCTCTTCCACGACACCGTGCGGGCCAATCTGCTCTATGCCCGGCCCAAGGCCACCCAGGCCGAGGTGGAGGCCGCCTGCCAGGCCGCCAACATCCACGAGCTGATCGCCGGTCTGCCCGAAGGCTACGACACCATGGTGGGCGAGCGGGGCTACCGCTTCAGCGGCGGCGAGAAGCAGCGGCTCTCCATCGCCCGGGTGATCCTGAAGAATCCCCGCATCCTGATCCTGGACGAGGCCACCGCCCATCTGGACAGCCAGAGCGAGGCCCTGATCCAAGCGGCGCTGGAACCCCTGATGCAAGGCCGCACCAGCTTGGTGATCGCCCACCGCCTCTCCACCATCCTGGCCGCGGACAAAATCCTGGTCATGGACAAGGGACGGCTGGCCGAGTCCGGCACCCACGCCGAACTATTGGCCCAGGGCGGGCTGTATGCGGAGTTGTACGAGACGCAGTTTCGGCGGGAGTAGGCTCGTAGAAAGCGCTCTATCGAATCGGGGCGTGGAACTTGGCCACGATCTGTTGACCGGCGGGGCTGAGGGCGAAGTCTACGAACTGTCTGACCCAGCCGGTGGGCTCTGCCCGGCTGACCAGGAAGATGGGTTGGGCCAGGTGATAGCGCTGTTGGCGCAGGTTGTCCGGGCTGGGCAGCAGCCCCTCGACGGGCACGATGCGCACGGGGGAATCAGCGTCGTCGGGCCAGAGGTTGCCCCGGCTGTCCCGCAGATAGGCGGCGGAGACGTAGCCGATGGCCTGGGGGTGGTCGGCCACATAGGCCACCACGTCCTGGCTGGTGGGCATGACCACGGCGGTGAGGGCCACCCGCTCGTCGCCCATGACCTGTTCCTCGAAGAAGAAGCGGGTGCCGCTGCCGTCCTCCCGGCTGATCAGCAGCACGCCGTCCCCGGCTTTTAGGGTTGACCCCACAGCTTGCCAATCGAGCAGATGACCGCTGAAGAGATCCCGCAGTTGGAGCAGGGTGAGCACGGCCACGTCGTTGCGGGGATGCACGATGACGGCCACGCCATCCACGCCGATGGGCACGCGCACCAAGTTGGGGCGGGCCGGGGTGGGGGTTTCGGCGTCGGGGATCATTTCTGGGGGGAGGAGGTTGCTGGCCGCCAGGTCCACTTGACCGGCGGCGGCCCACTGTTCGCCCAAGGTGCTGCCGCCGCCGCGCAGGCTGAAGAGGACTTGGGGATGACGGCGGGTGAACTCGCCGGTCGAGCGCGGTGAGGACCGGGGTCATGGTGGTGGCCCCGGCGATGGTGATGGTGACCGGGGGCGGGGCGCTGGCCACTTCGGTCTGGGCGCAGCCGGACAGGGTCAAGAGCAGGATCAGCCCTACGGCGCGCAGCCATCCGCCTGGCCCCCCCTTTGTTTGCCCACGAAATTTCGCTCGACCCACGCTTTTTCCCCTCAACGCTACGTCCTTCTTTTTACATAACAAACGTCAACCCAAGCACGATCAGGCCCACGGCGGCGCAGTAGCCGGCGAAGAGATAGAGGCTGCGGGTGCGCAGATAGTTGAGCAGAAAGCGGATGGCGATGAAGCCGGTGATGGCGCTGACGATGAAGCCGACCACGAGGATGGTCATCTGATCCTGCACTTGGGCGGGGTCAACGGAGAGGGCGTCTTTGAGGGCGAGGAGCCCGGCCCCGAAGAAGGCGGGGGTGCCCAGCAGAAAGCTGAAACGGGCGGCCTCGTCCCGGCGCAGGCCCCGGGCCAGACCGGCGGCCATGGTGCTGCCGCTGCGGCTGATGCCAGGGGCCAGGGCCATGGCCTGGGCCAGGCCGATGATCAGGCTGTCCCACAGGGTGAGCTTTTCCAGGCCGTGCAGCTTTTTGATGCGCTTGGCCATCTGCTCGCTGCCCCACAGGAGGAAGGCGGTGAAGAGCAGGAAGCTGGCCGCGGTGCGGGGGCTGCTGAAGAGGGCCTCGATCTGGTCTTTGAAGCTGAGGCCGGCGATGGCGGCGGGGATGGAGGCGAGGACGATAAACCAGGCCATGCGGGCGTTGGGATCGGCCAGAGAGCGGTCGCGGATGCTGGCCAGGGCGGCGGTGATCATGGCCCAGAAATCTCGCCAGAAGACGGCGAAGATGGCGAGGAGGGTTCCCCAGTGCAGCATGGTGTCGAAGACGAGATCGAAGTTCTCCCAGCCCAAGCAGCCAGGGCACGATGACCAGATGGCCGCTGCTGCTGACGGGGATAAACTCGGTGGCTCCTTGCACGAAGCCGAGGACGATGGCTTTGATGATTTCTAGCATGGGGTGGTCCTTTTTAGCGGCTACCGCCGCCTGTTGTCTCTTCGCCCGCTGTTCGTGGCGGACGGTTTGATTGCTGATAGTGAAACGTTCCAGAAAAGTGTGGCGGAAGTCATCAAATTGCCCAGCCTCGATGGCGGCACGAATGTTGACCATGAGATCCATCATAAACTGAACATTGTGAATTGTGCCAAGACGCAGGGCGCTGATCTCTTTGGCCTTGTACAGATGGCGCAGATAGGCCCGGCTGAAGGTGCGGCAGGTGTAGCAGCCGCAGCTCCTCTTGCACGGGCCGGGGATCTTCGGCGTATTGGGCGTTGCGCAGGTTGATGCGCCCGTCCAGGGTGAAGAGCGCGCCGTTGCGGGCGATGCGGGTGGGCAGCACGCAGTCGAACATGTCGATGCCCCGGGCCACGGACTCCACAATGTCCTCGGGCGCGCCCACGCCCATCAGATAGCGGGGTTTGTGGGTGGGCAGGGCGGGCAGGGTCTCGTCCAGGGTGGCGTACATCTGCTCCTTGGTTTCGCCCACGGCCAGCCCGCCCACGGCATAGCCGGGCAGATCCAGTTCGCTCAGAAAGCGGGCGCTGGCCTGGCGCAGATCCGGGAAGATGCCCCCCTGCACGATGCCGAAGAGGGCTTGATCCGGGCGGGTGTGGGCGGCGGCGCAGCGCTCGGCCCAGCGATGGGTGCGGGCCAGGGCGATCTCGTTGTAGGCCCGGTCCAGGGGGTCCGGGCATTCGTCCAGGACCATGGCGATGTCCGCGCCCAGGGCCTGCTCGATCTCCATCACCTTTTCCGGGGTGAAGCGGTGGGTGCTGCCGTCCAAGTGGCTGCGGAAGGTGACGCCCTCGTCGTCCACCTTGCGCATGTTGGCAGAGGCTGAAGACCTGAAAGCCGCCGGAGTCGGTGAGGATGGGGCCATCCCAGGCCATGAAGCCGTGCAGCCCGCCAAACTTCTCCACCAATTCGTGGCCGGGGCGCAGATAGAGATGGTAGGTGTTGGCCAGGATCAACTGGCTGCCGGCCTCTTTCAGATCCCTGGGTTCCAGGGTTTTGACGTTGGCCAAGGTGCCCACGGGCGCAAAGGCGGGCATGGGGATGGGGCCGTGGGGCGTGTGAAAGGTGGCCCGGCGGGCATTGCCGTCGGTGTTGTGCAGGTCGAAGTGAAACACGATAGAATCCTTTGGGAAGGTGACGGAAAATAGCCACGAAAACGGGGAGAAGCGAAGGTTCTCCCCGTTTTCGTGGCTATCCCCCTCTTCGGCGTTTAGAAAAGGCTGAAATCTGGGTTGGGTTCGCCCAGGATTGTGCGCAGGGGCAGGGTGCCCACAATCACCGTGCCGCTTTGGCCCGTGGAACGGGGCGAGCGGATGACCAGTCTGCCCCCAAACAGGGCGGCGCGTTCCCGCATGTTAAGCAGGCCATAGCTGTTCCGTTGGCTGTATTCCTTGTTCAACTGGGCCAGGTCTAGGCCAACCCCGTCATCTTCTATCTCAAAAATCAGGTTGCTCTCTTCAACATAGATCCGAATCCAGATATTCTGGGCCTGGGCATGTTTGCGGATGTTGTTGACCGATTCCTGGATGATGGCGAAGATGGAATCCGCCGCCAGGGGCGAGAAGGTTTCGCTGAATGGGGCCACTTCCAAGTGAACACGACTGCTGAGGGTGCCCACAAGCTGCCGATAATAGGCATGGATGGCTGGAACCAGCCCCTGGCTTTCCAAAATGATCGGGCGCAGTTCGAAGAGCAAGGTCCGCACCTCTTGGTTTGCCTGGCGGGCGATCTTTTCCAGCCGATTCAGTTCGTCCAGCACGGCCTCGTCTTGCTCCCGTTGCACATGTCGTCGGGTCAGGCCGGCGCTCATGATGATGGAACTGAGCATTTGGGCCGGGCCGTCATGCAGATTTCGAGCCAGTCGGTGGCGCACATCTTCTTGGATGGTGATGATGCGCTCTTGTTCGCGCTGCACGCTCTGATAGAGGGTGGCATTTTCCAGAGCCACCGCTGCTTGGTTGGCGAAGGTTTGGAGCAGGATCATGCGCTCGTCGTCGAAGAGATGACCCATGACAGAATAGACCACGATCACCCCGATGGTGGCGCCGCGACTGAGCAGGGGCACCAGGGCCAGGCTGCTTCTGGCCAATTCCGGGTCGGCAAATATGCCCGCACATCGGGGATCATCCCCCACCCGGTTGACGATCAGGGCGTGCTTCTGCTCTGCACACAGGCCCACCAACCCCTCGTCCATGGGGATGGGCTTTTGGCTCCACTGGCTGTCGATCTCGGCCCCGGTGGCAGAATAGAGTTCCAACTGTTGCATCTGCTGGTTGATCAGAAACAGTTCGCTGCGTTCCACCGCCAAGATCTCCAACACGCTGTCGGTGATGGACCCGATCACCTCGCGCACATCCAACTCGCTGGTGATCGTCTGGCTGACCTTGTTGAGGCTGGCCAGTTCTTTTACTTTTTCATGTTCCCGGCTGTAGAGTCGAGCATTTTCCACAGCAATGGCAATCTGGCCGCTGACCGAGGCCAGCCATTCCAGATCTTGGAGGCGAAAGCCGCCCTGACGGTTCAGCACTTGCATGGCCCCGATGGTACGATTATGCACGATTAGGGGCACACAGATGGCATTCTTGGTACGAAAGCCGCTCAGTTGATCGACGTCGCCGGTAAATCGGGGGTCGTTTTCGGGATCATTCACGATCAGCGGCTGGCTGTGGCTGGTGACCCATCCGGCCACGCTTTGGGAGGTGCTGACGTGGGTGCCGATCAACTTGTGGCCAAACTCCCCCGTGGCCACCATAAAGGTGAGCCGCTGTTTATCCGCATCGGCCAAAAATATGCTGGATGCCTCGGCGTCCAATAGATAGGCGGCCAACTCGGCAGAGTCCCACAGCACTTGGTCCAGATCCAGGCTGGAGACTGTTTGGTTAAATTGGTGGAGCAGGTTGGCATTTTCCAGCCGGCGGCGGGCAGTGCTCAGGGCATGGGCGCGCACATAGTTGCTCGATGAGCAGATCTGCCAGAGCCACAAGCTCTTGCAGCAACGGGCTGTCGGCCCCCAGGGATGCCAAGTCGGCACAGACAAAGGTCAGCCCCCCATAGGGGATATTGTTTTGGGACAGGGTAATATGCACCAAATAGCGACCACCCAGCCCTGGCGTTGCTCCCGAATCGGCCCAAGCATCAGCCGTGGCAGAGGAGGTGGCAGATGGATCGGGGAAATAGCTCACCCGCTCGGCGCTGCTTGCCCCTTCCCGCCTGGGGAGATGGGCTGTGCCGCGCAACAAAGTGCTTTCCCATTGCTGGATCTGCCCAACGATCGCTTCGCTGATGGGCGCGGACTGAAAGACACGATCCAGATCGCCCCGCTCGTCATCTGCCCAATACAGGCGCGTAGCCTCGGCGGGACACATGCTGTGCAACAGCCGCACGGCTTCGCCCCAATAGGCGGCGAAATGTTGATTTTCCAATAGCCTGTCCAGATCGGACAATGCTTGAAGCAGGGCCGTGGGCAGTCGATTTTCGGTCATAGGGGCGGCTCTTTTTTGCAAGACTACTTTGCTACTTCATCTTGGATGCCATATACGCAAGAGTACTTTTTCGTTAGTTATGTGTAACTACCAACCCCACCCTAGCCCTCCCCAGATTGGGGAGGGGACAGTCCAAGTTACCCGGACTTTCGTCAACGGCGATCCGGCTATTTTGCGGCGATCTTGCCCCTCCCCCAATCTGGGGGAGGCTGGGAGGGGGTTGGTAGGTGCACTTATGTTAGAAATTGTACCATAGGCGAGAAAGAAACCGAGAACGCAAGAGTCCGACAACCTTACGGTTGCCGGACTCGGTGCGGATGATTTTGATGGATTTGGGTCGATAGTGACGGCTACATCAGGCAGCTACGTCGATCAGTCGTCGGAGTCGTCGCCTTCGCTACCCTCATCATCATTGGCCAGGACTGCGTCACCCAGTGCCCCCAGGTTGATGGGCATGCCCAGGGCATCCCGAATCTTGCCGGCGATCTCGACGGAGATGACGGCTTCTTGGTCCAGGAAGGTCTTGGAGTTTTCCCGGCCCTGGCCCAGGCGAATGTCTCCGTAGCTGTAGAAGCTGCCCCGCTTGTCGATCACCCCATGCTCGACGCCCAGGTCAACCAGGTCGCCGCTGGTGCTGATGCCTTCGTTGTACATGATGTCAAACTCGGCCACCCGGAAGGGGGGGGCCACCTTGTTCTTCTTGACCGTGACCCGAGTGCGGTTGCCCACCACCTCGGCCCCTTGCTTGATGGACTGGATGCGTCGGATGTCCAGCCGCACGCTGGCGTAGAACTTGAGGGCCATGCCGCCGGATGTCGTCTCCGGGTTGCCAAACATGACGCCGATCTTCTGGCGCAGTTGGTTGGTGAAGATCAGGCAGGTGCCGCTGTTCTTGACCGCACCGGCCAGCTTGCGCAGGGCCTGGGACATCAGCCGGGCCTGCAAGCCCATGTGGCTGTCCCCCATCTCGCCTTCGATCTCGGCCCGGGGCACCAGGGCGGCCACGCTGTCCACCACCACCACATCCATGGCACCGGAGCGCACCAGGGCCTCGGTGATCTCCAGCGCCTGCTCGCCCGTGTCCGGCTGGCTGACGTAGAGATTGTCCACATCCACGCCGATCTTGCGGGCGTAGGCCGGGTCCAGGGCGTGCTCCACATCCACAAAGCCGCAGATGCCGCCCTTCATCTGGGCCTCGGCGATGATGTGCAGACAGACCGTGGTCTTGCCCGAACTCTCCGGGCCATAGATTTCGATGATGCGCCCCTTGGGCACGCCGCCTACGCCCAGGGCGATGTCCAGGCTCAGGCTGCCTGTGGGGATGGACTCCACATTCAGCTTGGTGGCCTCGCCCAGCTTCATGATCACCCCATCACCAAATCGCTTGTGCAGGCTGGAAAGGGTGGTCGTGAGCGCTTTTTCTCTGGCATTCTGCTCAGATTTCTCTGCGGCTTTGGACTTAGCTGAGGCCATGTGTATTTCTCCTTTTGGCTTGAAAATAATAACAGTTTAGACCGTATGTTCTGGTTCTGACAGTATAGACCATTTGTTCTTGTTCGTCAAGTAGAAAATGGATGAAATTGGGTGAAAAACGAACACAGCCAAAATAGAAAGAGGCGTCGGTTTTTGGACCTGCCCTGTGTACCTGCTATAATCGTGATGCCAGTCACCCTGGCACAAGTGTTCGGAAGTTGGAAGACATCCCACGCCCCACGCATCACTAGTTGAACCAGCTTTTGTTTTCCATCTTCTTGTCCTATGTCTTCAATCGGCCTCGTCCACACCGCTGCTGTCGTTTGTCTGCCCTCTTGTCTGCCCACTATCTAGCGAATGGAATTTATCCGTGTCTCGACGTAAGCTAAATCGAGCTTGGGAAATACTGAGATCAATGCCTATGCCAGCCATTGCCTCGGATCGACTGGTTGATCTGCACAACGATCTCACCTATTACGATACAACTATCGCCCAGGAAATGCGGGAGTATCTGCGCGGGCGGCCTGTGGATCGGCGTCGCCTCCGCATCGATACCGAACTGGAGGATAACCTGCGCAGCTTCAAAACCGAAGGCCCGCCCGAAGTGGAGTGCCGGCGCGAACTTCTGCGCTACAAACGGCGCATCGACGATGTGGTCAAGGAACTCGTCCACATGGACACGGAACGCACCCGCACTCGCTCCTGACCCAGCGGGATCGGGCAGTCCACGAATCAACTTTGTTCACCGCCAAGACGCACAGGTCGCAAAGAATTGAGAGTCTTCTCTCAATTCTTTGCGACCTGTGCGTCTTGGCGGTGAACCTCTTTTGAAGCCGACCACCGCCGGGGGCTAAAGCGCCCCGGCTGGGCAAAAAAGCCCGATGAATCGGGCTAGATTGACCCCAAATCTCGTTAAAAGCAACCCGATTCATCGGGTTTCCCTGACTAGCCGGGGCCTTTAGTCCTTCAGCCCCCGGCGATGCCGCTTGGCCAGCGGTTTACACCTCCACCTTATAACACCCCGCCATATGGTCATTCACCAGCCCGGCGCTTTGCATGAAGGCATAGCAGATGGTGGGGCCGACAAAGGTGAACCCGGCCTTCTTCAGGGCCTTGGAGAGGGCCGTGGCCTCCGCGGTGAAGGCGGGCAGACTCTCCATGGTCGGTGGTTGGTCGGGCACAAGCGGAGCGCCGCCCACAAAGGGCCATAACCAGTCCGAAAAGGTGCCGAACTCCGCCCGCAGACGCAGATAGGCCTGGGCATTCTGCACCGCCCCCCGCACCTTCAGCCGGTTGCGCACAATCCCCGCATCTTGCAGCAACGCCTGGATCTTGGCCTCGTCGTAGGCCGCCATCTTCACCGCGTCAAAGTTGTCGAAAGCCCGGCGGAAGTTTTCCCGCTTGTGCAAGATCGTGCGCCACGACAGCCCGGCCTGGAAGCACTCCAAGATCAGCCGCTCGAACAGCGCCGCATCGTCATAGACCGGCACCCCCCACTCCTCATCGTGGTAGATCTGCATCAACGCATCGTCCCCCGCCCAGGGGCAACGCTGCACGTCGGCCATACTCAGCATCCTTTCAAAAAATAGGCCACAGATGGGACGGATTTGACGGATAAATACGGATCTTTTCTTTTCGAGAAAAATCCGTCTTAATCCGTCAAATCCGTCAAATCCGTGGCCTATTTCTTATTCCAAATCCAACCCCACATCCCGCCGCAGCAGATCCGCCGCCTCTTCTCGCCGCTGGATCAACTGGGCCGAGCCCTCCCGCAGCCACAGGACCGCCGGGCGTCTGGCCCCATTATAGTTGCTGCCCATGCTCAATTGATAGGCGCCGCTGACCGGCACGGCCACCACATCGTCTGCCGCCATTTCCGGCATGGGCAGGTTGTGGATCAGGATGTCACCGCTTTCGCAATAGGGACCGGCCAGCCAGGCCGCACCAACCGGGGCACGGTTGGGTTCATCCACAGGCAGGGCGGAATAGCGCGCCCCATAGAGGGCAGGCCGGGGATTGTCGGCCAATCCCCCATCCAGCAACAGCCAGCGCCGCCCGCCGCTCTCCTTCACCGCGCCCACCCGATAGAGGGCCACCCCAGCCCGGGCCACCAAACTGCGCCCTGGCTCCAAATGCAGCCGAGGCAGGGGCAAGCTGTGGGCCGCACACCCCTGATGCAACGTCCACGCCACCAACCGCACATAGTCCTCCACCGAGGCGTGGGGCAGGTCGTCCTCGTGATAGGGCACCCCCCACCCGCCGCCGGGAGAGAGCGCTTTGGGCACCCATCCCAGGCGTCTGCGCAGATGGACAATCAGCGCCACGGTGCTTTCCAGCGCTGGGACCAGCGGGGCCGGGTCGTGGAAGTGGGAGCCTTGGTGAAAATGAAGACCGGTCAGGGGCAGGCCCTTTTTGAGGCAAAAGGCCACTGCGGTTTCGGCTTCTTGGGGGCTCATGCCAAACTTGCTCGTCTCCTGACCTGTCTGGGTATGGGCGTGGGTGTCGACAGCCAGTCCTGGCCGCAGACGCAGCCACAGATTCGGGCATTCGCCATCGGACATGGCCACCAGATCCGCAATCAGGTGTAGCTCGGTCAGGTTGTCCACCACCACCGTGCCGGCCTGGGCAATGGCCGCCCGCAGATCCGCCTGGCTCTTGTTCACGCCGTGGACCAGAATGGACGCCTTGGGCACCCCGGCGGCCTGGGCAATGGTCAGCTCACCCACCCCGGTGCAGTCCACCCACAGCCCCTGCTCCACCGCCCATTGGGCCACCGCCGTGCACAGAAAAGCCTTGCCCGCATAGGTCAGGCTGCTCTGCCCTGGGTAGTGGTTGCCCAGGGCCGTGGCATAGGCCGCCACAGCTTCATCCATTGTCTGTTGATCATAGAGATAGAGGGGGGTGCCGTGCTGCTCGGCCAAGGCGGTCAGATCGCAACCGGCCACGGTCAACCGTTCCGTTTGGGGCGTGTCGCCTTCAATACGGGTGGAAGTGGGAAAAAGAGGTAATCTGAGGGTTCATGATGGCTCCATTTCTAGTGAAGGGGGAGAGAGAGCAAACCGTTCATTCAAATCCTTACCGCTTGCGGCGCTTGTTGGCCTTTTGGCGTTGGCGGATGATGGCGGCGGCGGAATAGGGGTCCACATCGGCTTTTTCCTGTTTGCGCTTGCGGTGGGCCGCCCCCCGCCGGAAGTTGGCCCACAGATTCAGCATGATCCAAAAACTCAGCACGCTCCAGATCACGGCAATCCACGTCCAGCCCAAAGACCAGAACAGGGGGCCAAAGGAGAAGATCAACCCCAAGAAGGAGATCACGAAGAGCAGGCCCGGTGCCGCCGCCCCCCACTTCTTGTCCAGGATCTCCCCCTGTAGCACAAAGAAGCTATAGTCCTTGCGATCCCGATTTTTTAACATCAACCAAATAAAGCTGAGCACCGCCACGACCAAACAGGGCCAGCATGGTCAAAACCAGGGGAGAAAAAGCAGAGAAATCGATCACAAATGGGACTCCTTGGATTTTAGATTTTGGATTGGGGCTTTTAGATTGTGTGCAATTGGCAAGCCAGGGATCTCTCCGCTTCCCCCGCCCCATTGTGCATGGTGCATTGTCAATTGTGCATTGCCCCACCCCGCTCAAATCACCACCAACACAATCCCGGCCAGGGTGACCAGCGCACCGATCACGCTGTTGATCGTGGGGTATTCGCCCAGCAATAGGATGCCCAAGATGATGCCCCCGGTCACTTCTTGGGTGGCGATCAAGTTGACATAGGTGGCGCTGACCCGGCGCAGGGCCGCATTGTACAGGGTGTGACCCAGCCCCAGGGGAAACAGCCCCAGGAAGACGATGCTGCCCACCGCGGCCCACGTATACCCATCCGGGCTGAAGCTGGCCGCGGCTGGCGGGATCAGCCAGAGGGCGGCCACGGCATAGACCGTCCCCGCATAGGCAAAGAGCGGATAGCGGTCCCGCTGGCTGCGCCCGGCCACGCTGTAGATGCCAAAGGTGATGGCGCTGCCCAGGGCCAGCAGGTCGCCGATCAACATGCGCCGGGTGAAGTGTGGCTCGAAGCCCGCCAGCACCGCCACCCCCAACACGGCCACCCCAATGCCCACCCACTGGCGTGCGCTCAACGTCTCTTTGAGAAAGATCAGCGAGAAGATGGCCACAAAGACCGGCGCGGTATAGATGATGGCCAGGCTGTGGGCGATGGAGGTGTAGGCCAAGGAGGCGATGTAAAAGCCAAAGTGCAGGGCCGTCACCAAGCCAAAGAAGGCGAATTTGGGCCAATCCCGCCGGGGGGGCAGGGTGTGGCGCTGGAAGAGGGCCAATCCCAGCACAGCCGCCGCCGCCACAATCATCCGCCCGGCCGTGATCTCGTAGGGTGTGAGGGTGGCCGCGGCCCACCGGATCAACACCGGGCTGGTGCTGAAAAAGAGTACGGCAATCCCTACATAGACCAAGCCCCGCCGCTCGTCCGCGGTCATTGGATTGTTACCCTTCCGGGTGAGACTAGGGTTGGGGAAGCCTTAGAAAGCGGCCCCGATGGACGCAACCGACCCAAGCACCATGCTGAGAATGATCAAAATGCTGAGGCCATAGAAGAACTTCTGGCTGCGGGTAAGGGACTTCCAACCGGTTTTTTTGTAATTGCTCATAGGTATTTTCCTCCAGGAATGAATAGGTGAGACAAGAAATCAACCGAAAGATTATACCACATCTGGCCGCAGAGAGACCTAAAACCGGATAGACTATCGCCCATGTCAGGGCAAACCCACCCACCCCACCCCCGCCCAAATTTGCATACCAAGCCAATCCACCGCACAATTGCACCAATCAACAAATCAACCATTCAACCAATCACCCACCCAATCACCATGCCCAAATCCACCACCACCGCCCTCACCCTGGCCGCGCTGATCGGCGCACTGCTGACCGGGTATATCTTCACCCAATTGCCCCCCACCCTGCCCGGCGGACAACTGGACCTGGCCGCGCTGATTCTGCTCTTCGGCGGCATCATGCTCACCGTCACCGGCATGGTCGGGCTGCTGGCCCTGGCCCTCAGCCGCCGCTGGCCCATCCTGGCCGGGCGGGGCGGATTGTCCCGGTCCCCGGCGGTGCGGGTGCGCAGCCGTACCCAGGCCGCCATCCGCCAAGGGCTGCTGGCCGGCACCGTGGCCGCGGCCATGCTCGTCCTCGCCCTCACCGGCTGGCTGGACCTGGCCATTGCCCTGGTCATCATTGTGCTGGCCGGGCTGGTGGAGAGCTTTGTGCAGAGCAGAAGGTGATGAGCCACATACAGATCTTGCAAGGACAGAAACATGACCCACACGACAACCGACATCACAATTGTAGGCCTAGGACCGGGCGAGGTTGAGGAGATCACCCTGGGCGGCTGGCGGGCGCTGCATGGGGGCGGACGCGTGGTGCTGCGCACGGAGCGCCATCCCTGCGTGGCCGCCTTGGGCGATGTGGCCTGGGAGAGCTGCGACGATCTCTATCAGCAGCACGAGACCTTCGCCGACGTCTACGCGGCCATCGCCCAGCGGGTGGTGGATCTGGCCTTGGCTAGCCGAGGGCGAACCCGGCGGCGTGGTCTACGCCGTCCCCGGCCACCCCTGGGTGGGGGAGCAGACCACCCGGCTGATCTTGGATCAGGCCGCCGCCGCCGGTCTTTCCACCGCGGTGATGGGCGGGGCCAGCTTCATCGAGCCCAGCTTTGCCGCCGTGGGCGTGGACCCCATGGACGGCGGCCAGATCGTCGATGCCATGCTCCTGGCCCAGCAGCACCACCCCCGGCTGGAGGACGGTCTGCCCCTGCTCGTCGCCCAACTCTACAGCCCCCTCCTGGCCGGGGATGTCAAGCTGACCCTGCTCAACGCCTACCCGCCGGAGCATCCCGTCACCGTGCTCCACGCCGCCGGCACCCCGGCCCAACGCCTGCGCGCCCTCCCCCTCCACGAACTGGACCGGGGCAGCGACTTCGATCACCTGACCACCCTCTACGTGCCCCCCCTGGCCCAATACAGCAGCTATCGGGATCTGCAAGAGATCGTCGCCCATCTGCGCGCGCCCGAAGGCTGCCCGTGGGATCGAGAGCAGACCTTGCTGAGTTTGCGGGCAGATTTCTTGGACGAGTGCAGCGAATTGATGGAGGCCTTGGACGCCGAAGACGATGCCCACACCGTCGAGGAGTTGGGGATGTCATGCTCCTCGCCACCATGCTGGTGCAGATCGGCACCGAGGAGGGACGCTTCCAGTTGGCCGATGTCATGCGGGGCATCGTCACCAAGCTGATCCGCCGCCACCCCCATGTCTTTGGGGACGTGGCCGTGGACAACATGGATCAACTGCTCTCAAACTGGGACGCCATCAAAAAGGCAGAAAAGGCGGACGCCGGAAAACCCGCCCCCGGCCCCCTGGACGGCATCCCCACCGCCCTGCCCGCCCTGGAAAAGGCCCGCAAACTACAGTCCAAAGCCCAAAAGGCCGGGCTGCTGGATCGATCCGCCCTGGCCGCCTCAGATCCCCGGTTGGCCGCGCTCTTTTTTGATGAAATGGATGAAGCAAGCCTGGGCGCGTTCTTGTGGCAAGTGGTGGCCCTCGCCCATCAACACGACCTCAACGCCGAAAACGCCCTGCGCGCCCAAGTGGTCCGCTTCCGGCAAGAGAACGGGTAAAAGCGAACCACAGAGACGCGGAGAGCGCAGAGAAAAGCAAAGAGCTTTTCTTTGCGCTCTCTGCGTTAAATTTATCGTCACGACCAAGCCACCCCCTCCCAGCCTCCCCCAGATTGGGGAGGAGCCGGATCGCCGTTGACGGGACTCCGATGCGCACGATTGTCCCCTCCCCAATCTGGGGAGGGCTAGGGTGGGGTTAGCTTTTTACACCGTCACCCACATCTCTTCGCTGTCGCTGAGCCGGGCGGCGTCCAGCACCCGCTGCACGGCCAGCCCGTCCAGGAAGTTGGCGGCGTCGGGCAGCCAGTTTTCGCCTTGGGCCAAGGCCTCGGCCAGGGTGCGGGCCAAGATAGACGCTGCCCCGGGCATACGGGTTGAGGCTGGGCATCTCCGCCAGGTTAGCCACCGGGTCCAACACCCGGATGGGGGACCACTCGCCGTTGGGGAAGGCCTGGCCCCGCAGTCCCCACAAGCGGTCCTGGTTGTCCAGCCGCAGGGCGCCGTCCGTGCCGTAAATCTCGATACGTCTGGCCGGCCCCGCCGGGGATCACGCCGCTGACGGTGATGGCCCCTTGGATACCGTTGCCAAAGCGCAGTTGCATGTGGGCATGGTCGTCCGCGGTGACCGGGCGCAGGCTGCCCGTGGCCGTGTCCGGGCGGTGGAAGTGGGCCGTGCGCAGTTGGGCGCTCACCCCGTCGATCCGGCCCACCATCCAGCGCAGGGTGTCCACGGCGTGGCTGCCCAGGGCGTTGAGGATGCCGCCGCCCATCTCCACGCTGCTCCACCAATTCCACGCCAGCTCCGGGTTGAGCCGCCAATCCCGGGCCTCCCGGAACTCCACCCACAAAATCCGCCCCACATAGCCTTCCCGCAGCAGTTGACGCATCTGTTGACGCTGGGGCGTGAAGCGCAGTTCGTGGTCGATGATGGCCAGTTGATCCGGCGCGGCCTGGGCCGCGGCCACCATCTCCTCGGCCTCGGCCACGCTCAACGCCGTGGGCTTCTCGCAGATCACATGCTTGCCCGCTTGCAGACGCCGCCACGCTGATCTCCAAGTGCAGATTGGGCGGCGCTGGTGATGCTGATCACATCCACATCCGGCGCGGCCACCATCTCCTGCCAGGTGTCGAAGACCTGGGGGATGCCCAACTCCTTGGCCGCGGCGTGGGCATTCTCAGGATTGCCCGAGCAGATGGCCTGGGCCACCAATCCCCCCAGGCGAAAGGTGGGAACTTGAATGCGCTTGGGCCAGCCCGTGCCCACATAGCCGACTCGAACCGGTTGGGCGGAAGTGTCTTGAGGTGTCATGGGACTCTCCTTTTTGATTGTGGATTTTTGATTTGCGATTTTGGATTGGGGAGGTATGCGAGAGGCGTGGGAAATTTGGAAGTTCCTGATGGGTGGAAATCTTTCAACCCGGAATCCAAAATCAAAAATCGCAAACCCAAAATCTAACAGCGTGTGTACAGATTCGTCCAACGCCGGGGCCAGGCGTGCCCAGCCATAGCGTTCTTCTACAAATTGGCGGGCGCAGAAGCCCAGGCGACCGGCCAGGGCGCCGTCCCCCGTGTGGCTGCGGATCAGGGCGATCACATGCCGGGCGAAGGCTTCGGGCGTGTCGCCGATCAGCACTTCTTGCTGGGGACGCACCCCCAACCCTTCCACACCCAGGGCGGTGCTGACCACGGGCTTGCCGCTGGCCAGGGCTTCCAAAATCTTGAACCGGGTGCCGCCGCCCACCCGCAACGGGGCCACATAGACCGCCGCGCCGGTGATGTAGGGCTGGATCTCGGCCACGGCCCCGGTGATGTGGATGGCCGGGTTGGCCCGCAGACGCTCCAGCCGGGGGTGCGGGGACATGCCCACGATCTGGAAGCGGGCCGTGGGGACCTGGGCCAAAATCAGGGGCAGCACCTTGTCGGCAAACCAGAGCACCGCATCCACGTTGGGCCGATAGTCCATCTTGCCCGTGAAGACCATCTTGGGCACGTCCGGCTGGGTAAGGACTTGCGCCCCCCGGCCCCCAACTTTGGGGGAGGTCGGGGACAGTTCCCCCCAAAGTTGGGGGGCTAGGGGGGCGTGGGGGGTGTAGGCGTCCAGATCGATGCCGTTGGGCACCAAAACCGGGGCCGGGAAACGGTCCGGGGCCAGCCGGGCCAGCTCGTCCCGGTCCACGCTGCTGACCGCCACCACGCCGTCGGCGCTTTCGCATAGTTTCTTCTCGTAGCGCACCAGCTTGGCCCATTGGATCAAACTGTACCCCGCCGCGTGCCAGCGCTGGGGCCGGCGCAGATCCACCAGAGCGTTACGTTTTTGCAACAGATATTCTACGTTGTGATCGTCAAAGATCAACTTGGGGCGATCCGCATTGATTGCTTTCCCCGCCACCGTCCGCAGCCCATATTGGCCCATCTCGATGCCCTCCACCTGCACGATCTGCGGGCGGAAGTCGGCCAGCAGATCTGCCACGGCCTGGTGCATGGCCGGGCTTTCCAAGCGCAGGGCCATGTCCGGCCGGGGGGAGGTCAGGGTGTCCCACAGGCGGCGGCCTATCTTGCGTTCGGGTTGGGGCAGGGTGATGATGCGCTCGCACAGGCTGTGCAGGGGGCTGTCCGGGGTCAGCGCTTCGCCGGGGGCCAGGAAGGTGGCCAGGGCAATCGTGTGCCGCTGGGCCATCTGTTGGATCAGGTTAAAATTGCGCAGGGTGGTGCCCTGGCGGGGCGGATAGGGCAGTTGCGGCGTCAGCCAGAGGATTCGCATGGGGGCCGCCTATTCGGCGGACTCGGTGGAATTGACCGGGAAGAGCTGGCTTTGGGCGGGCGCGTGGTGGTAGGCCTGGGCATAGACCTGGCGATAGACCTCCAGGGTTTGCACCGCGGCGTCGTGCCAGCGGAAACATTTGGCCCGGGCCAGCCCCTTCTCCCGCAATTCGGCGTGGAGGGCGGGATCCGTCAACAGCCGATGGACCGCCACGGCGATCTCTTCATATTCGTTGGGATCGACCAGCAGCCCGGCATCCCCCACCACTTCGGGCAGGCTGCTGGTGTTGCTGACCACCGTGGGCGTGCCGCAGGCCATCGCCTCCAAGGGGGGCAGGCCAAAGCCTTCGTAAAAGGCCGGGTGGACATGGACATGGGCGGCCACATACAACTGGTGAAGCTCCTCGTCGCTGATCCGCCCCGTGAAGAACACCGAGGATTCTAGCCCCAGCTCTTTGACAGTCTTGTCGATCTCTTCGTATAGCCAGCCCTGTTTGCCAGCCAAGACCAAAGCGGTGTCGGTGATGCTGTACTTTGTGCGCAGGTGATGGAATGCTTTTAGCAGCCCAATGATATTCTTGCGCGGCTCCACCGTGCCCACAAAGAGGATAAACCGCTCTGGCAGGTTGTACTTATGCCTAACCGTGGCCCGGGTCGGCTCCAAAGGCAGGGGCTGATACCGACCATCCGCCCCTTCGTAGATCACGCTGATCTTCTCTTCGGGCACCCCAAGCTGGGCAATCATGTCCTGTTTGGTGTGATGGCTGGGCACGATGATATGCCGGGCATGGCGCACGGCTCGGTCGATCTGGCCATAATAGGCGGCGCTGTCTTTGGTGAGGAAGTGGGGCCAGTGCAAAAAGCCCAGATCGTGGACCGTGATGATCGACGGGATGGACGAGCGCAGGGGCGGGATGAAATCCGTGCTGTGCAGGAGATCGATGCGGTGGGGCTTCAATTCCAGGGCCAGCAGAGGTTGCTCAATTGTGTTGTGGGTAGGGGTAAAAAGCGTGATCCGGCGGAAATTTGCCTGCCGGATCAAAGGGTCTGTGTGTTTGCGGTGCTGAAAGACGATGTACTCGTTTTCGTGGTCAATGCGCGACAGGGCATTGGCCAACTTCCATGTGTACTTACTAATACCCGCCGGCTGATGATAGTACAGCCGGGCATCAATGCCTATGCGCATAGGTCCCCTGGGATGACAGTTGACTTGAACTGAGTTCGCGGCGTCGTAGCTTTGCTCCCGCCCCCCTAGCCCCCCAACTTTGGGGGGAATTGTCCGCGACCTCCCCCAGAATTGGGGGCCGGGGGGCAGAGGGTCGTAGCTTTGCTCCCATAGCTTCGCCATTGTATCAATCAGGGTTGGTTCGGTCAAAAGTCAGGGCGGGTCAAAATCCCCAACTCGTTCCCACGCTCCGCGTGGGAATGCCACCGGACGCTCTGCGTCCCCTGGCGCAGAGCGCCAATTGCTGTTCCCACGCGGAGCGTAGGAACAGAGCAGCGGGAAAGCGGGATAGTTTGGGTGTGTCTTGGGGCAATGGTATAATTTCACCTTGGCACGGCTTCTGCCGCGTCGACCACCGACACCTCTTCCCCAAAAGGGACCGAACGCTATCTAAGCTCCTGCACGCACAAGGGTGAAACTTTATGGATATTGCACAACTGGCCCAAATGGTCAACTGGTTGGACGAAGAACACCGCCGGGATCGGGCGGAAATTGCCCGCCTGCAACAACGGCTGGAAAGCCAGACCGCGGACATCGTCGAGCAGACCCGGCGCATTCAGGATGTGGAAGGTCGTCTGGCCAGCACCCAGGCCCAACTTACCCGCTTCACCCAGATCGAACAGGCCCTGCAAAACACCAAACAGGAAATCCTGCTCCTCGTCGAACGGGAAGAAGAGACCCGCATCAAGGCCCAGCGCGAACTGGAACGCACCCGGCTCAGCGACCGGGAGGCTCTGGGCCGGGAGATCAGCGAAGTGCGCCGGGATCTGCCCCGGATTGGCCGGGTGGAAGAGGCCATTCAAACACGCCAGGCCGAGATCGAGCGGCTCAGCGAAATGGTGATGGGGGTGCGCAACCAGATTCCTCCCCTGGGCAAAGAGATCGAAGAGCGCACCCGCCAGATCCCCTTCCTGGCTGAACAGCGCACCGGCGACACCAAGCGCATCGCTCAACTGCAACAAGAGACCGTGGAACTCTTCAAGCGGGCCGAGGGGGCCGTGGGCCGCATCTCTGTGCTGGAAGAAGACCGGCGCAAAGTCTCCGCCGAGATCGAGAAAATGCGCCCCATCCCCGGCGTAATCCGCGAGGAACAGGCCATCTTCATGGAGAAGACCCGGCTGCAACTGGTGGATCAGGAGCAGATGATCGGGCGCTGGCAAGAGACCATCGAAGAGCAAAAGAACATTGCCGTCAAGGTCCAAGACCGGGTGCAGGGCTTCCTGCCTCATATCGAGGCCAGCCGCCGAGCAGTTCAGGAAGTCACCGATTTCAAGAACTCCCTGCAACGGGACCAATCCCAGGTGCAGGAGCTACAACGTCTGGCCGACGAGCGCAGCCGCCGCGAGATCGAAGAGTTCCGGGAAGACTACGAGAAGCGCCGCCGGAAAGAGGAGCTGCGCCAGGAGCATCTCTGGCAAGAGCAGACCAAATACAACCAGCAGATCGTGGAGAAGTTCCCCGCCATCACCCACAATATCCAACTGCTGGACGCCCTGATCCAGCGCCTGTGGCGTCTGCAAGAGAGCTACCCCACCCGCCAACTCACCGCCGCCCAGACCTGGATCGACGGTCTGCAACAGGCCATCAAGGAGCGGGACGCCGCCATGAAGGCAATGGAAGAAGAGTGGCTGAAGCAACGGCGCAACACCGAACTCTACACCGCCCCCGGCAGCACCCGGCCCCGCACCGCCGGCGTCACCACGGGTGACACGCCCAAGAATCCATAACGCCAATCCACCCCCACCCAGCCTCCCCCAGATTGGGGGAGGAGCCGGATCGCCGAAGATGGAAGTCCGGTAAACCTGATCTGTCCCCTCCCCAATCTGGGGAGGGCTAGGGTGGGGGTGGTAGTTACTCATAAAGGACGTCCTCCATGCGGGTCATCGGTACCGCCGGCCATGTCGATCACGGCAAATCCACCCTGGTTATGGCCCTCAGTGGCATGGATCCAGATCGGTTAAAAGAAGAGAAAGCCAGGGGACTGACCATTGAATTGGGCTTCGCTTGGATCGACTTACCGATCTTGGGGGCCGGGGAGAGTCCCGCCGCCCAAACAACCACCGTCGGTATCGTGGATGTGCCCGGCCACATCGACTTCATCAAAAACATGCTGGCCGGCGTGGGCAGCATCGACGCCGCCACCCTGATCATCGCCGCGGACGAAGGGGTGATGCCCCAAACCCGGGAACACCTGGCCATCCTCGACCTCTTGGCCGTGCCCAGCCTGGTGGTGGCCCTGACCAAAGTCGACACCATCGACGACCCCGAATGGCTGGAATTGGTCGAGCTGGACATCGTCCAACTTCTCGAAGCCACCCACCACGCCGGGGCCCCCATCATCCCCGTCAGCGCCCTCACCGGCCAGGGATTGGACGACCTGCGGGCCGCCCTCTCTCACGCCCTGGCCCAACTCCCCGCCCGCCGAGACCGGGCCCGCCCCCGCCTCCCCATCGACCGAGTTTTCAGCCTCAGCGGCTTTGGCACCGTGGTCACCGGCACCCTCAGCGACGGCGGTTTTGCCGTGGGCGACAGCGTGGAGATCCTGCCCAGTGGCCGCCCGGCCCGCATCCGCGGCCTGCAATCCTACAAACACAAAGTCGAGACAGGCCGACCGGGCAGCCGCCTGGCCGTCAACCTCAGCGGCGTCTCCGTGGACGAGATCCAGCGCGGCGATGTGCTGTGCAAGCCCAACACCCTGCGCCCCACCCTCCTCGTGGATGTGGAAGTGCATCTCCTGGCCGACGCCCCCAAGCCCCTGCTCCACAACCAGGCCGTGGACTTCTTCAGCGGCGCCACCGAGATCCCCGCCCACGTCCGCCTGCTGGGGATCGAGCAACTGCTCCCCGGCGAACACGGCTGGCTCCAGCTCCGCCTGGAACGGCCCGCCGTCCTGGCCCAGGGCGACCGCTACATCCTGCGCCAGCCCTCCCCCAGCCGCACCTTGGGCGGCGGCACCATTTTGGACCCCCATCCCCGGCGGCGCTGGCGGCGCTTCAACCCCGCCGTGATCCAGCGCCTGGTCACCCTGGCCAGCGGCGCGCCGGACGAAATCTTGCTCCAAACCTTGGATCGGCACCCCCTGATCTCCGAAACCGACCTGATCGGGCGCAGCGGCCTGGGGGTGGAACCGGCCCAGGCCGCGCTGGCGGATCTGCGGGCGGCGGGGGCTGTGCTGGCCTTGGCCGGGGGCAAAGCGGACGCCCTGATCACCGCCGGGGGCTGGCAGCAGCTTTTGGACCAGCTTCGCACCATTCTGGCCAGCTTCCACGCCCAATTTCCCCTGCGCCCCGGCATGCCCAGGGGCGAGGTGCGCAATCGCCTCCAGGCGCCCAGCGCCCTCACCAGCCGCATCGACCTGCCCGTGCGCCTCTTCAACACCCTGGTGGAGCGGGCCGCGGAAACCGGGCTGCTGGCCGCGGACGAGAACAGCGTCTGGCTGGCCGATTTTCAGGTGCGCCTGACCCCGGCCCAACAGCAAGCCGTGGATCGCACCCTGTCCGCCTTCGCCGCCGCCGGCTTCTCGCCCCCCAACGAACCGGAGACCTTGGCCCTGCTGGGCGGGGATCAAGCCTTGTTCGATTCTTTGGTCGAGCGGGGACAGTTGGTGAGGTTGGGGGGCAACGTCTACTTTTTGCCCGAACAGTTCGAGGCCATGCTGGGGGCAATCCGAGGTTTTCTCGCGGAACACGAGGCCATCACCCTGGCCGAGGCCCGGGATCTGCTGGGGACCAGCCGCAAATACATCCAGGCCATCCTCGAAGAGCTAGACGCCCGCCGCATCACCCGCCGGGAGGGGGATGCGAGGGTGTTGCGGTGATGCTTGAGCGTGGAAGATGATGTTCACCCTTCCAGTTGATCGTCGCAGTCCTCCACGGGCGTGTCCATGCCCTCGTGCAAGGATTCTCGCATCCCCGGCACGACGAGCAAATAGAGGGTTTCGCAGATCGACCGCCAATCTGATTCGGCGAGCAGAACCGCATTGTTGTGCTTCCCCGTGATCAGGATCGGTTCATGGGAGGTGGCGATGGTGTCCATCAGGTCAGGCAAACTCGACCGAGCCTCGGATACGGTGATCGTCAGCATTAGCGACCTCCAAACAGAACGTTTACTGTAGAAATGATTGAAGTGTACTCAAAATCATTTGGTAGAGTTGGCACTTCCTGACGCAGACCCGTTCGCACCAGGGGGTGCTCACTCCTCACAATACAACTGGTCATGCACCGCGGAGTGAGCACCCCCTGGTGCGAGCGAGTCTGCCCAACATTGACTTTTGACCATGCACTAGCCTCAACCTGCTCAACCGACGTTGGCTTATCTGCCGTAGTTGGTACAACCGTTGTCACAATGGTGCGGAATTCCGTACGTCTTGTCAAATCATAAAAAGGAGAATCAACCTATGAAATACGTCAACCTGGGCCGCACGGGCCTGAAAGTTTCTGAAATCTGTCTGGGCACCATGCAGTGGGGGTGGACCGCGGACGAAGCCACCTCTTTCGAGGTGATGGACGCCTACATGGCCGCCGGGGGCAACTTCCTGGACACGGCGGATGTCTACAGCCGCTGGGCCGAGGGCAACCCCGGCGGGGTGAGCGAGGAGATCATCGGGCGCTGGATGCAGGAACGGGGCAACCGACAGGACATCGTCCTGGCCACCAAGGTGCGGGGCACCATGTGGGACGGCCCCAACGGCGCGGGACTGAGCCGAGGCCACATCATCCGCGCCTGCGAGGATAGTCTGCGCCGTCTGCAAACCGACTACATCGACCTCTATCAGACCCACTCCTACGACCCGGAGACCCCCATCGACGAGACCATGGAGGCCCTGGATCGACTGATGCAGCAGGGCAAGGTGCGCTATGTCGGGTGCAGCAACTACCCGGCCTGGCGGCTGATGCAGGCGTTGTGGTCCAGCGACAAGCAGGGCATCGCCCGCTACGACAGCATCCAGCCCCACTACAACCTGGCCCACCGGGCCGAGTTCGAGCGGGAGTTGGCCGATGTCTGCACCACCTACGGCGTGGGCGTGATCCCGTACAGCCCCTTGGCCGGCGGCTTCCTCACGGGCAAATATCAGCGGGACACCGTGCCCGCCAGCGCCCGGGCCGACGGCATCAAGAGCCGCTACTTCAACGAGGCCGGCTGGCGCACCCTGGACGCGGTGCAGGCCGTGGCGGATGAGACCGGCAGCACGCCCCATCGCCGTCTCCCTGGCCTGGCTCCTGGCCCAGCCCGTGATCACCTCCCCCATCATCGGGGCCAACTCCGTCGCCCAGCTTGAGGACAGTTTGGCCGCTGTGGAGTTGACCCTCTCCGGCGAACAGATCGCTCGGCTGTCCGAGGCGTCTGCCTGGAAGTAGATTCTACCAGCATCGTGGGAACGAGAAGAGGCCAACCGACCCGGTTGGCCTCTTCTCGTTTCTGTGTCCAAGATAGTGTGACTATCGTCGGGTTGCAGTTGCCCATCTTGGAGAGTACAATGAGGAAGAATCTAACCCACCGCGCGTTTACTCTCGGCGGAGTGCTTGTTGTGAACCCAATTTCAGCCTTTTTTGTCCGCAATATCATCGCTGTCTTCTTCTTTTATGGCTTGGCCTTTTTTGTTATGGGCGTCGCCTTGGCCCTGGCTAGCCGCCAGACCTCGGAACTACGCTTTGTGCGGGCCATCCGTCCCCTTGCTCTCTTCGGTCTGCTCCACGGCATCCACGAATGGATTGAGATGTTTCAGAAGATCGGCAGTCTCACCAGCGGCTATTCGCCGGGGCTGTTGGACGAGATTGTGCGCCTGAGCATCCTGGTGGCCTCGTTGGTCATGCTGCTGGATTTCGGCGTCACCCTGTTGAATGATGCCGAGACCGGACGTTGGCGACGCTATGGGCCGGTCTTGTTGATGCTGAGTGTGTGGGCGGTGGGCTGTGCCGTGGTTTGGGTGATGCTTCGACCCTTGCCCGAAGAGATGGTGGCCATGGCGGATGTGCTGGCCCGCTACAGCCTGGGCATCCCCGGGGCCATTTTGGGCACTTGGGCGCTGATGGCACAACAGCGCACCTTTCGGGAACATGACATGCCCCAGTTCGGCCAGGATCTGGTCTGGAGCGCGGCGGCTTTGGCGCTTTATGGCATCTTCGGGCAGGTTTTTGTGCGACAGACCGCCCTGGTCCCGTCCCAATTCCTCAACAGCACCCTCTTTTTGCAGTGGACAGGCATTCCAATCCAACTCTTTCGCGGGGTGATGGCCGGGGTACTCACCTTTTACATGGTGCGCGCCCTGCGAGCCTTTGATCTGGAGACCCGGCGCCGCCTGGACCAAGCCAACCGCACCCAGCTTGCCGCCCAGACTCGGGCCTTGGAAGTGGAGCGTCGAGTCGGCCAGGAGCGGGAACGGCTCAACACCGAGCTGCGGTTGAAGGCTCGGGAGCTGGGGCTGCTGTTGGAACTATCCAACATGCTGGCTGCCTCCACTTCATTGACCGACCGGCTGACCTTGGCCCTCCAACAGGTGGTGGAAAATCTGGTCTGTGCCGATGCGGGGCTGATCGGCCTGTTGCAGGGAGAGAGCAATGCTTTGGAAATCCGGGCGGTGACAGGCTTTATCAACCCGGATCCCCAGGCGGAGGGGGGGCGCTACGGTCCTTTGCTAACCCTGAGCCAGATGTGTGTGGAAAAGGCCCGGGCCGTGTGCCGCCACGAAGACGGCGGGGTGATCGTGTTTGATCTGGGCGCCGTCTTGGTGGGGAAGGAATGTTGGACCTATCACAGCCCGACTGTGGCCTTGGCCTTGCCTCTGCTTGTCAATGGCCGGGTCATTGGCACCCTGGCCCTGGCCCGGGGCAAGGATGGCCGCCAACCCATGGGGCTGGACGAGTTGAGCCTGACCGCGGGGATCGCCCGGCAACTGGGCCTTTCCATCGAGACCGCCCGGTTACAGCGCCAAGCCCAAGAGCGGGAAAAGGTGCTAGCCGATCTGCTCCACCAGGTGGTGGGGGCCCAGGAATCCGAGCGTCAACGCATCGCCCGGGAACTGCACGACGCCACGGGCCAGTCCCTCACCGCCATCGCCCTGGGCCTCCGCGGGCTGGAAAACGCCCTGGAAAGTCAGGCCCCTGCCCTGAGCAGCCAAATGGAGACCATCGAATCCTTTGCCACCAACGCCCTGGGGGAATTGCGACGTCTGATCTCGGATCTGCGCCCGCCCCAACTGGATGACTGGGGGCTGGTGGCGGCCATCCGCTGGTATGTGCAGTCCTTTCACCAACATCATCCCCAGACCCACGTGGCCGTTGTGGTGCAGGGGGAGCAGGTTCGGCTCTCTCAGGAATTCGAGACGGTGATCTTCCGCATCACCCAGGAGGCGTTGACCAACATCGCCAAACATGCCCAAGCAGATCAGGCCACCATCACCCTGCGCATGAGCCCCGACCAACTGGCCTTGACCGTGGAAGACAATGGCCAGGGCTTCGATCCCCGCCCGGCTACGAATGATGCCGACCACCCCACGGGCTGGGGACTGTTGGGCATTCGCGAGCGGACCGTTCTGCTGGGGGGAAGCTATCAGATCGACTCTGCCCCGGGCCAGGGCACCCGGGTGCAGGTGCAGGTCCCTGTGGTTGCATCCCATGGGGCGCAGATCGACTCTTAATCAAAGGATTTGAACCATGACAGCCAAAATTCGACTTCTGTTGGTCGATGATCATCAAATTGTGCGGGCCGGTCTGCGCATGTTGTTTTCGGCGGAGGAGGACATGGCCATTGTGGGCGAGGCGGGCAGTGGGGCCGAGGCCCTGGTGGCCGTGCAGAATTTGCGCCCGGATGTGGTGATCATGGATGTGGCCATGCCGGGCATGAACGGCATCGAGGCCACCCGGCGCATCAAAGAGATCAGCCCCGACACCTTGATCCTGGCCCTGACCATGCATGAGGACGAACGCTACTTTTTCGAGATGATCAACGCCGGTGCGTCGGGCTATATCCCCAAGCGGGCCGCGCCGGATGATCTGATCTCGGCCATTCGGGTGGTGAATCAGGGCAATGTCTTCCTGCATGCCACCCTGGCCAAGTTTTTGATGAACGAGGTGATCGGTCGAAGCGAGCCATCGGCGACCTCGTCCGGGGATGATCTGCTGACCGCCCGGGAACTGGAAGTGCTGACCCTGATCGCCGAGGGGATGACCAGCCGGGAGATCGCCCAGAAATTGGTCATCAGCCACAAAACCGTGGATCGGCACCGGGAAAACATCATGGCCAAGCTGGATCTGCACAGCCGGGTAGACCTGGTTAAATACGCCATCGAGCAGGGACTGATCCATGTAGGGTGACGGCATGGGGTTCATCCCCCAGCCGGATGGGCAAAGATGGAGAAAACGCCCAATAGATTCCGCCTTTTCGTCGTGGTAAGCTGGTGACAGCAACTCGACCAAAAAGGAGTGGAACGATGGACGGATCTATGGGCGAATATGTGGTTAGACTCTATGAAATCCTGGCAATCTTCGGCATGTTCATCCTGCGCCTGGGGGTTCCTCTGATTCTGACCCTGGGCGTCGGGTATCTGTTGCGTCGTCTGGACCGGAGTTGGGAGGCGGAAGCCACGGCCCGGCGCCGGGCGCTGGATGCCGAGATCCTGGCAGCGCATCTGCCCCAGATCTCGGCGAGTGAGCAACCGTGTTGGGACCTTCGCTCTTGTCCGTCCCAGACCCAGGCTGGTTGTGCCGCTCGTTCTCGCCCCGGCGTGGCCTGTTGGATCGCCCGGTACCAAGCTGAAGGAAAACTGCCTGCTGCGTGTGCGGGATGCACCATGTTTGTAGCGGCACAGCAGGCGATGGGTGAGCCGGCAGCAGCACGGGTAGCAGTAGCGGCAGATTAGTCGGTTTGTATGGGCATTGCATGAAAGAAGTTCTGAGGGGACCGTTTTGATCGATTCGGCGCCCGAAACTCTACGACAGCGCAGCGGCTGGCTGGTTCTGACCATTTCAGCCGTCATCATGGGTGTCACCCTGCTCGCCACGATGCTCTGGCATGGGGGGGACACCAGTTTGGCGCGCCCGGAGTTCGATCTGCCCACGGTGGTGATCGAGGGCTTTGAAAGCCCCCAGCGCTGCCGGGAATGTCACGAGACCGAGTATGCCGAATGGTCCCATACCACCCACGCCAGCGCAACTTTCTCCTCTAATTTTCAGGTGTTGCTCCAGCAGACCGCCCAGCCCGGCGAATGTTTCGCCTGCCACACCACGGGCTACAACACCACGTCCGGGCAGTTCATCCTGGCCGGGGTCACATGCGAAGTGTGCCACGGCTCCTTTCGGCCCACCCACCCCGACGAGAGCATGAGCATTGCCACCTCCGCTTCCCTGTGCGGCGGCTGCCACACGGAAACCCTGGCCGCCTGGCAAAAGAGCCATCATGGCCAGGCCAACATCACCTGCATCGACTGCCACGAAGTCCACACCCAGCACACCCGGGCCGCGGTGGCCACCAACGCCCTATGCCTCGATTGCCATGTCAGCCATCTCCAAGACTTTATCCATGTGGAGCACGAGTTGGACTCGGTCCATTGTGTCGATTGTCATTTGCCCAAGCAGATGGATTTTGATTCTACCAAAGCTGTGGAAGGTCAAGCCATGATCGACCACACCTTCACCGCTGTGCCGGCGACCTGTGATCGCTGTCACGCAGACAGCCGTGAGTAGTGGAAAATAGAAGTCCGAAGGCGACCATTGCCCAGGCACACCGGCCCCCGGCGGCGAAACTGGCAGATCGCCGCTGACCAGCGCAGGTTGAGTAGACCGGGGCAGTTTCCGGTCGTATCGAAACCGTAGCGGGTCAACTCTGACGGGTTCCCCACGGACGTTTCCAATGTGCCAAAATAAGTTGGACTTGCGGAGGAGTCTGCGCCCCCTGGCGCAGACCCGTTCGCACCAGGGGGTGCGAACTCCACTGGCTCATTGTGGACATATTGGCTAGATTTGGGTGCGAGACGGTGGTGGCCCAGGACTTATTGGCGACACAAAAATATCGGAGCCGGGAAGAGATTCCCGGCTCCGATATTTTTGTGTTGACTTGGTGTGCCTCAGGCATGAGGCGGAAGGACGGCTATCCGTGGTCCGGCGTCTTCAAGTATCCCAGAAGCTGTACGCCCACATACCAAACAAGGGCGGCGGCGGCCAGAATGCCCACGGTGGTCAGCCATTCCAGGATGTGGGGGGTGTAGGTGAAGCCCTTCACGCTGGGCGTTTGGGCGAACAGGGTGGCGTCGAATCGGTTGAGCATGACGCCGCCGATGACTAGGAGAGCGGCCAGGATCTGCGCGCCGGATCGACGTCGTAGGACCGGAATCAACAGCAGAATCGCCGGGACGACCACACCCAGCCCCAACTCTACCAACATCAGATTGGGCAGATACTCCCCAGACCAGAGTTGAGCGAACTGCCCCCGCCAAGCCAGGTCGCCCAGCTTGATCGTCAGATAGAGCAACCCAACCGCGGCCACGCCCACCCCCAACCCACGGGCGATTTCGGGCTTTTCGGCCATCCCTTGCACCCGACACGCCAGCCGATAGGCCAGCATCCCCACGCTCAGACCGACCATGATGGAGGATGTGTAGAAAAGCAGGGGCAGTATGGGCGTATACCAGAGCACATCCAACCGATAGGGCATGTTCAAGTAAAGCGTGCCCAAGGTCGACTGATGAAGCGTGGACAGGGTGACGCCCAGAATGCTCACCGGGGTCATGATGGCCAGCGCCCACCGCTGCATACGCGGCCACCCCAATCGCCTAAACAGATCCGGGCTGACCTCAATCATCAAGACACTGCTATAGAGCAGAACGCACCAACTGATCTCGAATAACGGGGAATGCAAGTTCCAGTTGATGATGAAACTGTAGAATTTGTCTGGACGACCCAGGTCGATCACCAGCAGCAGGAGCACGGCGACGTAGCCCAGCAACCCTGTGAGGATGGCTGGCCGCAGGGCCGCTTCGAAACGATGCAGGTGAAAAACGTGCACCACCGCCGCCATGGTGAATCCAGCGCCGGACAGGGCAATCATGGTGAAGTCAAAGCCAATCCAGATGCCCCAGGGATAGCCGTCTGTGAGGGAGGTGGTGGCGCCCAGGCCCAAGAAGAGCCGGGCCACACCGGCAGAGGCCCCAATTACGACAAGGCTGCCCAAGATGCCGATAATGATCGTGCGTGCCGAGATGGGGCCGATTCGGAACTCTTCCCGCAAGGCTGGCGTGTAGGTCGTCATCGTTGGATCTCCTCTGTTGTCGGCTCCGCTATCGGCTCGGTTGGCTCCTGAGCGTGGGCCTCCAGATAAATGGTCTCTTTCCGTTTGGTGAGCAGATGCAGGCCTGTGGCCAGGGTCGCCACGGTGAGGGCAATCGTGGGTGTCTGCCGCATGACCTGTTCGGCGTTGTGGGGAATGTCATCCGGTCCCAGGGTGGGGAAGCCAAGCTCGGCAAAAGGCACGCTTGACAGGTAGAGCATGGACGTGCCGCCCGCCTCAAACTCGCCGTAGATGTGGTCGATATAGCGGTTGGTATTGGAAAGGATCTGGCCTTTGGCCTGGGCCAGCAGATCTTTGCGCTTGCCAAATCGTAACGCTCCGTTAGGACATGAGCCGACGCAGGCCGGTTTTTCGCCCACGGCGAGCCGATTCACACACATATCGCATTTGTGGATCAGGCCCAGGGGATTCTCCCAGTCATAGGTCGGTACGCCAAAGGGGCAGGCATATTGGCAATATCGGCAGCCGATACACTTCTCGGCATCATAGACCACAGGGCCTTCTGGGGTCTTGCGCAAGGCCCCGACGGTGCAGGCAGAGACACAGGCCGGGTGCAGACAGTGCATACACTGCCGCTTCACATAGGAGGTGGCCCCTGGCTCTCTGCCATCGGTCGCTGTTGAGCAGATGTCGACAAAGCTGTTTGCATCGCTGTCCAGGTGGTCGGGCACGTCTTGATCATAGGGGAAATTATTGACATCTTTGCACGCCAGGGCACAGGAATTGCAGCCCGTGCAGCGGGTCAGATCGATCAGCACACCCCAGGCAGATTCATCCGCTGTCTCTCCCTCTGCCAAGGCTACGGTTGGGCGGCACAAGGCGAAGGCGGCAAACCCAGCGCCCAAGCTCTTAATGAAGGCACGTCGATCGATGCTGATCTGACCGCCACTGTGGCGGGGGGTAGCGTTCAACGTGTTCATAAGGTCTCCTTGCGCTTTTCTATGTGAGCCATGAATAGGACGAAGATCACGCCCAACATTCCGCCGCCACCCAGCCCGACGCCCAGAGTGACCACCGACAAGGTCCCTAGCGTGCGGTTAGATCGCTGCGCAGCATCAAGTTTCGTGTTCAAGATGTAGTTCTGATGGCTCTCGGCTTCCAGGGTTGCCTTCAATGCCACTTGATCTGTGGGAGAGGCGGTACGGGAGACATCCTGGCGATGGCATTCCAAACAGTTGTTAGACATAACGGTGACGAAGTCATGGCTTGGCACCATGACCAGCGAGGCTCCGCCTTCTGCCGCCATGGCTGTGGCATCGTAGCTAACCGTCATGTGACAGCTGATGCAGGGAGCATCGGCTTGCCAATGGGCCAAGTGCAGAGCGTCATCCAGTGATTCCCGATGACAGGAGACGCATAGTTGATCATCCGTTAGTCGCAGAGTTTGGGAGTGGGACTGATGACAACTGATGCACTGGACACCAGCCGAAGCGTGAATGGTGTCTTCCCAATGGGTGAAGGTGTCCTCATGGCATGTTTCACACGCGGACGAATCTACGGTTAGCTTCATCAACCCATCTTCTGGGTGATCTCGCACATATTCGCCATGACAATCCTGGCACGTGGCCCCGGGCGTCATATCGCCCAGTTCAGGATTGCTGGCCAGGGCATGGGGCGAGACCTCCCACGCCTCAGTTTCCTGGACATGACAGGCGGCGCAGGGGCGTTCTGGATCGGGCTGTTCGTCTTGGGCCAGGACTGGGGAAGTCCCTGCCAGGAGCAATAACCCAAGAAGCCCGGCCACCATGGCCAGGCCCAGGGTACGGTAAATGTGGGAGAGACGGGAAAAAGGGTGAGTCATGGTTGGCATAACAGCCTCCAGTCGTACAGGACGGGTGTGAGATGGTGCTGGGTGGGGTGGGCCGGCTAAACTAAATTAAACGTGGCGATAGACGGTGCGCTGGCCGATCTGGCGCACGGTCCACATGACCAGCATGGGGACGCCGAAACGTACGACGGTCATGCCGATCATGATGGATGTGATCAACAGAAGCTCTGGAGCGGACATGGGATGTCTCCTTTGGAATGGTAGTGGATGACACGGTTTTGGTTGGTTTATTGGGACGACCGCCCGTGGGATCGGTGTCGCAAATGGACAGTGACTCGCTTGTTTCTTCACCATTACAGTAGCACGACAGGAGAGTGAATTTCTATATGGACTGAACCCCATCTTTCGCGACAACGGTTTTTGCGTCTGCTTGGGGGATGGGGCGGGGCGTGGGGTGTTTTGCCCAAGCGCGTGGGGCGAAAGGCCCAAAAATTAACCGCCGAGGGCGCAGAGAGCCGCAGAGGGAAGCCGATTCCTCCCTCTGCGGCTCTCTGCGCCCTCGGCGGTTAATTTGTCTTTGTCGGCGAGATCCGTTTTGTTTCTGGAATGGTTTGACAACGGCAAAATGGCTGTGTTATTCTTCTCGAACATTGCCCGACTTCACCAGCGTCGTCAATCCCGAAACCAACTCAAGCCAACCATGACACCAAGCATTCTGGCCGGTCAATCTCAGACCCGTACCGCCCCCAGCCAACAGGCTGAGGCTATGATGCTGTTTGCTACCCCGCGTTCCCTGGGACGCGGGGTTTCTTTTGCCCAATTTTCTGGACAGGTTTGGTTTAGCTATTATTTTGGCGGCTTTACCAGCGCGTCCCGCGGAGAGAGCGAACGGTGACCGGATAACATCCGACCCCATTCACGCTACGAAAGCGAGGCGACGCCAAGTCACCTCGCTTTTTTTATTTGGGGCGAGGGGCGAATTGCAAGGGGCGAGCGTCGTTCAATCCAAAATCAAAAATCCACAATCCAAAATTCGAGGTTTTCCATGATCTGTCGAGGCATACGCGGGGCCACCACCGTGGCGGAAGATACACCCGATGAAATCTGGCGGGCGACGCGAGAGATGTTGGCCCTGATCATCCGGCTCAACGGCGTGCGGGCGGAGGATGTGGCCAGCGCCTTTTTTACCACCACGCCGGATCTGGTGTCCGCCTTCCCGGCCACGGCCGCCCGCCAGTTGGGGTGGATGGATGTGCCCCTGATGTGCGGTCACGAGATGGCCGTGCCGGGCAGCTTGCCCATGTGCGTGCGGGTGCTTTTGCACTGGAACACGGACAAATCGCCCCAGGCGATCCAACATGTCTATCTGGAAAAGGCCAAAACTCTGCGCCCGGACAAGGCCGACCTGCCCGAAATCGACATGCACGAACTGGAAGCCTGGATCGACACCCAACTCGCCAAATGGGAAGCCCAATGAGCCAATCAACCGTTCAACCAATCAACCAACCCGCCACCATCGCCTTCCAGGGCGAACACGGCGCGTATTCCGAAGAGGCCATCCGCCAGCACTTTGGGCCGGAGGTGATCACCCTGCCCTGCCGCACCTTCGAGGACATCTTCGAGGCGACCGAGACCGGGACCGCCACCTTTGGCGCCTTGCCCGTGGAGAACTCCTTGGCCGGCAGCATCAACAAGGCCTATGACCTGCTCCTCGACCACGATTTGAAGGTGCACGGGGAGATCCTGCTGCGGGTGCGCCACAATTTGCTCACCATCCCCGGCAATGGGGAGAGCATCGTGCAGGTGCGCAGCCATCCCCAGGCCCTGGCCCAGTGCGAGGGCTATCTCAACCGGCGGGGCTTCAAGGCCATCCCCTGGTATGACACGGCGGGCAGCGCCAAGGAGTTGGCCGAGCATCCCGAACCGGGCATCGGCGTGATCGCCAGCCGTCTGGCCGCCGAGCACTATGGCCTGGAGATCGTGGAGGAGGGCATCGAGGATCTGCGCCACAACTACACCCGCTTCTTCGTCATCGGCAAAGGCGAGGCCCAACCCCAGGGCGCGCTCAAGACCTCCCTGGTCTTCGCCGTGCCGGACACCCCCGGCGCGCTCTACGCCGCCCTGAGCGAGTTCGCCAACCGGGAGATCAACCTGGTGAAATTGGAGAGCCGTCCCCGGCGCAACCGGCCCTGGCACTATGTCTTTTATCTGGATTTTCAGGGCCATTGGCAGGATCCCCGATGCAGCGAGGCCATCGTCGGCCTGCTCAGCCGGGCCGCATTTGTCAAACTTCTGGGCAGCTACCCCGCCGGCATCCAGCCGGAGCTGGACGGGGAGATGAGCCAGACGGCGTTACTGCAAATATAGCGAGATGCGAGTTGCGAGAGGCGAGTTTGGCCCTCGCATCCCGCACCCCGCATCTCATAACTCACATCTCGCATCTCATAATCCGCACAAGGAGCAAGTCAATTATGGTCGTTATCATGAAACCCGATGCCACCGCCGCCGAGATCGGTGCGGTGATTCGCAAGGCCGAGCAGTTCGGCTGCAAGACCCATCCCATCTACGGCGACAGCCAGACCGTGGTGGCCCTGGTGGGGGATCTGACCCAGGTCACCCGGGAATTGTTCGACGCCATGGCCGGGGTGATGCGCACCGTGCGCATCCAAGAGGCGTACAAATTGGCCGGGCGCACCAGCCACCCCCACGACACCATCATCGAGGTGGGTGAGGGGGTCAACATGGTGCGCATCGGCGGGCCGGAGGTGGTGGTGATGGCCGGGCCGTGCAGCGTGGAGAGCCGCACCCAGATCTTGGAGACCGCCCACGCGGTCAAGGCCGCCGGGGCGCGCATTCTGCGGGGCGGCGCGTTCAAACCCCGCACCAGCCCCTACGATTTCCAGGGCATGGGGCTGAAGGGGCTGGAATATCTGGCCGAGGCCAGGGAGCAGACCGGTCTGCCCATCATCACCGAGGTGATGACCGTGGAGACCGTGCAGATGGTGGCCGAATACGCCGACATCCTCCAGATCGGCGCCCGCAACATGCAGAACTATGGGCTGCTCCAGGCCGTGGGCCGCACCAACCGCCCGGTCATGCTCAAGCGGGGCATCAGCGGCACCATCAAGGAGCTGCTCATGTGCGCCGAGTATATTCTGAGCAACGGCAACTACAACGTGATCCTGGCCGAGCGGGGCATCCGCACCTACGAGACCGCCACCCGCAACACCTTCGACCTCAACGCCGTGCCCGTGCTCAAACAGGCCAGCCACCTCCCCGTCCTGGCCGACCCGGCCCACGGCACGGGCAAATGGGAGCTGGTCGGCCCCATGGCCAAGGCCGCCGTGGCCTGCGGCGCCGACGCCATCATGATCGAAGTCCACCCGGACCCGGACTCGGCCCTGAGCGACGGCCCCCAGAGCCTCAAGCCCGAACGCTTCGCCATCCTCATGGACGAACTGCGCCTGGTGGCCCGGGCTGTGGGCCGCCATGTGGCGGACGCACCGGTTCAGGCCGAACCGACGCCGGTTTTGGCTGTCAATGGCATTGGGTAAAAGGGTATGGAGTATCGTGTGTAGAGGTGTTTGGGGCCAGAGGAGCTCGTCAGCCACATAGGTTCCTATCGTGCTGACGAGTCCTCTGGCCCCAAAATACCCGACACACGATACTCGATAATTATTCACCAAAAAAAGGAGCAAGACCATGATCATTGTCATGAAACAAGGCGCACCCAGCCGAGACATCGAGACCGTGGTGCGTCGGGTAGAAGAATTGGGCTTCAAGGTCCATCTGAGCCGGGGCGAGGCCCGCACCATTGTGGGCGTCATCGGCGCGGACGATCACCTGATCCAGCAGGACAGCTTCGAGGTGATGCCCGGTGTGGAAAAGACCGTGCGCATCATGCAGCCCTTCAAGGTGGCCAGCCGGGACTTCAGCCAGGAGAAGACGGTCATCACCGTGCGCGGCCAGACCATCGGCGGCAATCGCATCGCCGTCTTCGCCGGGCCGTGCAGCGTGGAGAGCCGGGAGGGGATCATCGAGACCGCCCACGCGGTCAAGGAGGCCGGGGCCAACTTCCTGCGGGGCGGCGCGTTCAAGCCCCGGTCCAGCCCCTACGCCTTCCAGGGCTTGGGCGAAGAGGGGCTGCGCTACTTGGCCGAGGCCAGAGAGCAGACCGGTCTGCCCATCATCACCGAGGTGATGAGTCCCGACGAGGTGGAATTGGTGGGCGACTACACGGATATTTTCCAGGTGGGCGCGCGCAATACCCAGAACTACTCGTTGCTCAAGGCCCTGGGCAAGACCAACATCCCGGTCTTTCTCAAACGGGGCATCAGCGGCACGATTCAGGAACTGCTCATGAGCGCCGAGTACATCCTGAGCAACGGCAACATGAACGTCATGGTCTGCGAGCGGGGCATCCGCACCTACGAAACCTACACCCGCAACACCTTTGACATCAACGCCATCCCGGCCCTGCAACAGCTCACCCACCTGCCCGTCATCGCCGACCCGGCCCACGGCACGGGCAAATGGGACCTGGTCCCCGCCGTGGCCAAGGCCGCCGTCGCCGCCGGCGCGGACGGCCTCATGATCGAAGTCCACCCCGACCCGGCCAAAGCCTGGAGCGACGGCGCCCAAAGCCTCACCCCCGACCACTTCGCCAAGCTCATGAAAGAGCTGCGCTTGGTCGCCGAGGCGGTGGGGCGGGAGATTTAGGTTCAATTCATGTCCAAACCACTCTCCGACTGTCGTGTCACCGTCATTGGCCTGGGGCTGATGGGGGCGAGCCTGTGCATGGATCTGGTGCGCAACAAGCTGTGCCGGGAAGTGCGGGGCGTCACCCGCAGCGCGGACGGCGCCCTGATCGCCTTCTTCGCCGACGCCGTGGACCAGGCCACCACGGACCTGACCACGGGCGTGGCCGGCGCGGATATCGTGATCCTGGCCACGCCCGTGCGCACCATCGTGGACATGCTGGCCGAGGTCGGGCCGATCCTGTGGCCGGGCACGCTGATCATGGACATGGGCAGCACCAAGACCCACGTCTGCGCCGCCATGCAGCAGCTTCCGCCGGGCATCCAGCCCATCGGCGGCCACCCCATGACCGGCAAAGAGACCGCCGGTTTCGGCGCCGCCGAGCCGGATCTCTACAAAGATGCCACCTGGGTGCTCTCGCCCCTGGCCCGCACCGGCCCGGAAGCCCTGGCCCTGGCCACAGAACTGGTCACCGCGGTCAAAGCCCGCCCCGTGGTCCTGGACCCCGTGCGCCACGACCGACTTGTCGCCGCCATTAGCCATTTGCCATTTGTTTTGGCCAGCACCCTGGTCCACACCGTCATGCAGACCGGCGCGGACGATGACCTGGTCTGGCAACTGGCCGCCGGGGGCTTCCGAGACACCAGCCGGGTGGCCGCCAGCGACACCCAAATGTTTCTCGACATCCTCGCCACCAACCGGGACGCGGTCCTGGCCCAGATCGACAGCGCCGCCCATCATCTGGCCGACCTGCGCACATTGATCGACAGCGGCGACGAAGAGGCCCTGCGCGAAAAATTGGCCCAATCTCAGCACAGCGCGGGCGGGGTGGAAAAAATGGTAGGGGTATGCGTGGCGAGGTGGCGACTCGCACAGTTCCCCACCCTACCCCACCACTCAAACCACACTCGAACTCAATCAACCGAACCACATCCAAACACCTATGCCAAACACCCTGATCATCACAAGCAGCTCCCCCCTGCGCGGCCATTGCAGCGTGCCGGGGGACAAATCTATCAGCCATCGGGCGGTCATCTTTGGGGCCATTGCCGAAGGGGACTCCATCATCCGCGGCTTTTTGGACGGGGGCGACTGCCGCTCCACGGTCCACGTCATGCGCGGCTTGGGGGTGGAGATCCTCGAACATACCCCCACGGATCTGACCGTGCGGGGCCGGGGCATTGACGGCCTGGTCGAGCCGAGCGGACGTCCTCGACTGCGGCAACTCCGGCACCACCATCCGGCTGTTAACCGGATTGCTTGCGGGACAGGCCTTCTCCAGCGTCCTCACCGGCACATCCCAGATCCGGGGACGGCCCATGGATCGAGTGGTCAAGCCCCTGCGCAGCATGGGCGCGGTGATCCTGGGGCGGCAAAATGGCCGCTTCGCCCCCCTCTCCCTCAGCGGCGAGGGGCTGGACGGCGGCGGACTCCACGCCATCGACTATGCCATGCCCGTGGCCAGCGCCCAGGTCAAGAGCTGTCTGCTTTTGGCCGGGCTGTACGCCAAGGGCCTGACCATCGTGCGCGAGCCGGGACCGGCCCGGGACCACACGGAGCGCATGTTGCGGGCCATGGGCGCGCCCATCAAAGTGTGGGGCAACACCCTGCACAGCGAGCGGCCCCAAAGCCCCCTCAAGCCCCTGAATTTGACCATCCCCGGCGATATGTCCTCGGCGGCCTTCTTGATCGCCGCCGCCGCCATCGTGCCCGGCAGCCACATCACCATCCGCGGCGTGGGCGTCAACCCCACCCGCACGGGGCTGGTGGACGCCCTGCAAGAGATGGGCGCGCAGATCCGCTACCTCAACCCCCGGGACGAGAGCGGCGAACCGGTCGCCGACATCGAAATTCAAGCCAGCGACCTGCGGGGAGCCACCTTCGGCGGACGGCAGATCGTCACCATGATCGACGAACTGCCCACCCTGGCCCTGGCCGCCACCCAGGCCCACGGCCGCACGATCATCAAAGACGCCCAGGAATTGCGGGTCAAAGAGACCGACCGCATCGCCACCACGGTGCAAGAACTGCGCAACCTGGGGGCCAAGATCGAAGCCACGCCCGACGGCATGATCATCGACGGCCCCACGCCCCTCTTCGGCGGGCACGGGGACAGCCACGGGGATCACCGTCTGGCTATGGCCCTGGCGGTGGCTGGGCTGATTAGCTGACGGCCCCCTCACCATTCACAACGCCGAAGTCACTGCGGATAGTTTTCCGGGGTTTGAAGGGACGTTGCGGGCTTTGGGGGCGTCGGTGGACGGGGTGGACGAGGTGGTGGTCGGATGACAATCAACAAATCAACCAATCAACAAGAACTCACAGCGAGCACAAAACTCGTCGGCCTGATCGGTTGGCCCGTGGGGCACAGCATCAGCCCGATCATGCACAATGCAGCTTTTGCCCGGTTGGAGATGGATTGGCGGTATGTGGGGTTGCCCGTCTCGCCCCAGCCGCCGGCGCGGATTGGCGAGGCCGTGCTGGGCATTCGGGCTTTGGGGTTGAAAGGAGCCAATGTCACCGTTCCCCACAAGCAGGCGGTGATGCCCTTTCTCGACGGACTCGACCCCGGCGGCCAGAGCCATTGGTGCCGTCAATACGATCTTGGTGGTGGACGACGAACTGATCGGGGACAACACGGACGCCCCCGGCTTTATCGCCGACCTGCACGAGCAGGGGGTGGCGGTGACGGGGATGTCGGCGCTGGTGCTGGGGGCGGGGGGATCGGCGCGAGCCGTGGTCTATGGCCTGGCCGACACCGGGGCCAAGGCCATCACGGTCCTCAACCGAGTCCGTGGAGCGGGCGGAGAGTTTGGTCGAAGAGATGGCCGAGTTCTTCCCCGACTGCATCTTCCGCACGGGTCGTCTGCCCGACGACATCCCGGACGCCAACGCGGACGCCGACCTGGTGGTCAACTGCACCTCCGTGGGCATGGTGCCCTATGCCGAGGAGATGCCCTGGGACGAGGAGACCGAGTTCGCCCCGGAGCAGGTGGTCTACGACCTGATCTATCGCCCCGCGGTCACCCGGCTGTTGCAGATGGCCGCCGCGGACGGGGCCACCACCATCGGCGGCCTGGGCATGTTGATCTGGCAAGGGGCCTTGGCCTTCGAGCGCATCACCGGCCAAGAAGCCCCGGTTGACCTCATGCGGGCGGCGGCCCTGCGGGCGATGGATGGGGGCTAAACCACCCGCCCGGTCCACGGCCCCACGCCCGTGACCCGCTCAATCTTGATGCGGTTGATAAAGCCCGCCGGCGGGTTCTCCATGGCCGGGAAGATCACATCCGGCCCCATGTAGACATGGGCCAACTTTTGCAACAGTTCCGGCGCGCCGCCCTCCACAATGCGGGACGTGCCATAGACGACCAAGTATTCGCCCAGCCCCATGCCGCTCAACGTGGGGCTGTCGAAGGAGACCGACACCCGGCCATCCCGGCGCATATTCTTCACCTTCACGCTCTCGAACATGTGCGCGGACACCAGTTCATCCCCGTCCGGGCCGCTTTCCACCCCCATCCACACAATCGTCACCTGCGGACTGCCGTCCGCGTTCAACGTCACCAGGTGGGCGTGCGCGCCGGACTCGATGAGTGCGCGGGCTGATTCGGGTAGGTTCATGGGTTATCTCCTTTTGGGGTGGGCAAATTGGCGGTGAACTCGGTCTGCGTCAGGCAATTGCCAGTGGCGTGTTTTCGCCAACACGCCACTTGGCGTGGATCGTGTCTGCCGACAGATCCGCACCGCAATCCCATTCCACGAAGTACCCACCGTTCCGAACCTTCACGAATTCGCTGGCGATCTGTTCAACGCTTCAAAAGCCTCGTATCTTCAAATAGGGCTTCACATCGAAATGCCCAATCTGCCCATCGTCGGCAACAATCTGAGTATCCAGCGGACTGAGGGTGAAGTTCCTTAATCTCATTGGTCGAGTCCTCGAATGGAAAGGCTTCTTGCCATTGACCGCAAGATTCCAGTCGGCAAGCAAGTCTTCGTGATGAATTGCAATCCATGCCACCATAAGTTTTGTTTTCCCGAGTTCAACTTACCCGCCAGAAGCGATCGCATGGTCAAGACATGGAACCAGACGACGACCTGTCGCATGAGTTCAATCAGCTCAAGCGATATACGGCGTTTTGGACGCCCGTATCGTTGTCACACTCGAAAACAGCAGGCGTGACAAGACGTTTCGTAAAACATGGAAATTGTTGGCATTTTGATTCCGTACCTTGAATTATGCCTGGTTTGTTCGGAATCTGCACAACAATACTACAAAGAATCTTGGTCGGTGTCAAGCATAATCTGCCCAACTCCGCCAACACCGCCGCCCCCGTGCGGATGCCGTTGATGAAGCGCTCCACTTCCAAATTCTCGTTCGGGCGCGTGGTTGGCCTCGTCGTGGTTGGCGTAGGGGGTGATGAACGAATGCACGCCCAGGATCTTGGTCCACACATAGTCGGGCAGACTGCCGCCCATGGCCGGGATCAGCAGCGGCTCCTCCCCCGTGGCGGTGCGGATGGCCCGCGCAGCGGCGCGGTGAAGGGGGAATCCAGGGGCGTCTTGGACGGCTCCATGCCCCCCTGGCGGATGAACTCGACCTCCGGCGCGTGGCGGGCGACGTGGGCGGCCACTTTGGCCATGATCTCGTCCACGCTTTGGGATTCCACCAGGCGGATGTCGCACTTGGCGAAGGCTTCGCAGGGCAGCACGGTCTTGGTGCCGGGTCCGCCGTAGCCGCTGTGGAAGACCGTTGACGGTCAAGGTCGGCCACACGGAGAGGCGGTCGAAGAAGGGGCGATCCTGGGGTTCGTCCAGCCGGGCCATCTCCACCTTGGCCATCATCGCCGCCAGGTCGATGGGCAGGGCGTCCAGGGCCTGCGCGTTCCAGATTCCGTGGGCGGCAGCACGTTGTCATAAAAGCCGTCGATGGTGATCTTGCCCGTGGGGTCCTTCATGGTCGCCAGCAGATGGACCAAGGTCCAGATGGGGTTGGGGGCCACGTTGCCCCAGTTGCCCGAATGGAAGTCCCGGTTGGCGTGGCGCACCCGCAGCTCAAACGAGGCAATGCCCCGCGGCCCAAACTTGATGGTGGGCCGCCCGCTCTCGTGGGTCGGCCCGTCCGCGGTGATGACCAGATCCGCCTCGGCCAGCAGATCCCGGTGGGCCGCCACGGTCTCGGCGATGCGCGGGCTGCCGATCTCCTCCTCGCCTTCCAGCAGCACCAGCACATTGCAGGGCAGGTCGCCCGCCGTGGCCAGCCAGGACTCGATGGCCAGCAGTTGGGCGAAGTGCTGGCCCTTGTTGTCCCCCACGCCCCGGCCAAAGATGCGCCCGTCCCGGATCTCCGGCTGGAAGGGGGGCGAGATCCATTGGTCCAGGGGGTCCGGGGGCTGCACGTCGTAGTGGCCGTAGAGCAGGACCGTGGGCGCGCCGGGCCGATCCGCCCGGCGGCCAAAGACAAAGGGCCAGCCGCGGTGGGGCAGCAAGTTGGGCCTCAAAGCCCAGTTCGCTCAGATAGCCCAGCCAGAAAGTCGGCGGTCTCGGCAATCCCCACCCCGTGGGCGCTGATGCTGGGCCGGGAGACATAGGCCAGCAGCCGGTCGATGAAGCTCTTGGCGATGGGCGGCGATGTGGTCGAAGACGGCGTTGAGTGGCTCGGTCATGGGGTGTTGGCCTCCTTTTTTCGGCATACGCAGTAGAGCGAGTCGCCCTCTTCCATCTCGGCATAGCGGGCCATTTTTAGGACCTCGTAGGCCGAGCCGAGGGCTTGGGTGAGGGTGGCTTCCGTGTGATGGACGGCTAACATGCCGGGGTACGTTTCTTCGTGATCGCCGTACCAGAACGAGTGCACCAGCAACCCGCCGGGCGCAAGCAGATCAAGCTGACGGCGTAGCGATTCGACCAGATCCGTGCGGGTCAGGTGATGGAGCACTTTGTTGGAATAGATGGCGTCGAACCGACGGGGCGTGTCCAAGGTGACGGCGTCCAACAGCAGCAGGTCCGCCTGGGGATGGGCCAGCAAATAGCGGTCCAGAAAGGGCTGCGCACGGTCGGAGCCGGTCACTTGATAGTGGGCGGCCAGCAGATCCAGATCCACCCCTGGCCCCATGCCCAGTTCCAGCACGGTTGACCCACTCGGCAAAAGCTCCTGCAAAAGCTGGATCAGCTCCTCGCCGTTGTAGCCCTCCGCCATTTGAACATAGTCGGCCACATTCTTTGGGTCGTCGTAGTAGGTCGTCTTTGTGTCCATTTTTCCTCCTGTGCTGATACGAATCAGTCGCCGAAGATACCTTGGATTGCCTGTTTTGGCTTGCGATCGACCGTGAACAGGCCCCAATGTTTTTCGGGTTCTTCCGGGTCGGGTGAGCCTTTCCAGGGTTCGTCGAAGGCTTCGAACACAAAGGTCAAGATCTTTTCTTCGGTTGTCCATTCCATCAGGTGTTGATAATAGATGGCCTGCAACCCTTCGGACGCGTTCCAGGGGTCGATGCCCCGTCCGTTGGAGGCGGTTGTCCAGCCCGCCTCTGTGATCACCACCGGTTTGTCGGGATAGTGGTTGACGACGGAGGCATAGTTTTCTTTGGTAAAGTCCAGGGCATCGCCGATGGTGCGATATTCCCAGACCGGGTAGGTGTGCACCGAAAGGAAGTCCAACTCCGCCGCCAGGGGGGCGAGTTTGGTTGTCCACGGCACGTAGTTTTCGCAAAAGGTCACGGGCTGGGAGGCCCCCTGTTTGATGCGGCGCACATAGGCGACCAGATTTTCCACGGGCACCAGGTGATCCGTCCACTCCACAGCTGGCTTCGTTGCCGACCGACACCGAAAAGAGCGATGTCAGGGTAGCGATTGGCGACGGCGATCAACCGATCGATGTTCTCGCTGTTGCGCTGGCGATTGGCGACGAGGATTTCCTCGCTGAAGTCCGCCCCCCACGGGCAATTGGGATTGCTCACCTCCGCGGCCATGTCCACGCCCAGCATCACCTTCGAATCCAGCCCCTCATCACGGATCACCTTTAGGGCCGTTTCGGCGTGAGGCCGCAATGATACATTCTGATAAAAGACCAGTTTTTTGCCAGAATCAAGAGGTCTTCTTTGACCTCTGCGTAGCTGGGGAAGATGCCCTCTCTGGGATCTTGACCCTCACGGAAACCGGAATAGCAGATGGCGTTGCCGTGGTTTTGGGCAATGAACTGGGCGATATTTGTCTCTTTTTGACTAGACATATTTTAAGACACCATCCTTGTCCCAAAGCCCCCAATAGGCCCCCACATCCCCTTCGTCTTCAATTTTCCACGTCTCATCAAAAGAGGAGAAATAGAAGATGTCGATATCCTCTGCGTCCGCCCATTGATAGGCGTTGACAAAATAGCGAATGGCGTTTTCGAAGGAAGGGACGGCACCTCGATCCGCCGTCCCAATGTTGGGCCAGCCGGTCTCGCTGATGATCACCTTCTTGCCCTTGCCTGCCAAGACCGCCAGCCGGTACATTTCCTTCATGTAGACCAGGGCGTGTTCGGCCGGATAGCCTTCCCAGAAGGGGTAGCAGTTGGCAAAGATCACGTCACACGCATCGCTGACCTTGGGGTGGTTGACGAATTTGAAATAGGCGTCCACATACCCCACCTGGACCCCCGGCGCACCGGCTTTGGCCTGGTTGATATAGTCGATCAGCTCATCTTCGGTCATTTCGTCACGCAGAAGCACTTCGTTGCCCACGGCCAACAGGGTGGCGTGGCCGGCCTTGGCCACTTCGATGGCATTGGCCAGCTCAAGTTGGTTGTGCTCGTGGTTGTCGTCCAGCCAGACGCCGACCATGGTCTTCAACCCCATCTCGGTGGCAATCTGGGGGATCAACTCGTTGCCGTCCGTGCAGGAAAAGGCTGCGCACCCAATTCACATAAGGCGCAATGACGGCGAGACGCTCGCGGATCTGCGCTGCGCCGATGATCGTGCCGGGACCCTGGCCCTCGATATACGGGCTAAAGGCAATGCCATGGATTTTCTGGGCCAATAGGCCGCGCACAAGAGCTTTCAGTTCGTCCACGGAATGGCTGGCAAGGTCAATGCCGGACAGGGATCCGTATCGTTTGTATCGGTTTGACACCGTTATTTCTCCTTGATTCTTTGGATCACCGTTGATCATTTGGTTGAAATGGTTCATGTATCTGGGCCGAATCGACCCAACCGCTCAAAATTCTGCCACGAATGGCACAAATAGACGAATTCACGCCATCCAAATTCGCCCTATTTGTCCCATTCGTGGCAGCGGTACACCGTGTGCAAAAAAACTTACGCCTACATCTCTATCTCTATCTCTATCTCTTTCTCTATTTCTTCTTCTCCGCCCTGGCCTTCAACCCTGCGGCGAAGCGCTCGAAGTTGGCGGTCAGGTCGGGGATGCTTCTGCCGAAGAGGGGCAGGAGCAGACCGCTGAAGATCTCCTCGGTCTTGAAGGTGGTGCTGCCGTCCGGGTTGGGGGTGAGGGTGTGGGTGCGCTCGGATTTGAACAGCCCCAGGGGCATGCCGCCGCTCAGGACCATGCGCTTGTTGGGCTCAAAGGCGGTGACGGTGACGGGGAAGGCCCGGCTGGGGTCCATTTTGGTGAAAAACTTGACCTTCTCGCCCAGGGCCAGTCTGCCCTCGATGCGCTCCATGCCCGGATCCCATTTGGGGTAGCCAGCTGGGGTGGTCAGGATCTGCCAAATGATTTTGGGGCCGGTTTTGATGGTGGTGGACGCGGTATAAGTTCTCATGCAGGGTCTCTCTTTCGGAATGGAGTGGGGAAAACAAGGGTGGATAGAAAACGCCGGGGATGGCCTATAGTTTACCCTGAGATCGGCGGGCCAGCCAATGCCAACCCAGCCCGACGGCCAATAATCCCAACCCAGCGGCCCAGATGATCGGGTCCACCCAGAAGGCCAGGAAGAGGCAGGCCCCCAGCCCGGCCCAGGCGATCCAGGCCGGGTAGAGGCGGTCGGCTCCCCGCAGTTGCAGGGCGGCCAGGTTGGTGACGGCGTAGTAGATCAGCACGGTGAAGGCGCTGAAGGACCAGGTCACCCGCACGTCGCCGATCAGGGCGAGGGCGGCGACCACGCCGCCCATGATCAGGACGGCCAGGGTGGGGGTGCTGCCGGATGGGTCCAGCCGGGCCACGGCGGCGGGCATGTCTCCCCGGCGGCCCATGGCCAGGAGGACGCGGGAGAGGCCCAGGATCAGGTTGAGCAGGACGCCGATCATGGCGGCCATGGCACCCAGGGCCAGGATGGCCGCGCCCACGGGCAGGTTGAAGCTTTGCATGATGGCTTCCAGGGGGGCGGCGTTGATCTGCACGCCCTCGCTCATGGCGGCGGCCCCGGCGGAGCCGATGCCCGCCACGGCCACGCCCACATAGAGCAGGGCGGTGATCAGGGTGGTGGTGAGGATGGCCCGGGGGATGATGCGCCGGGGTTCTCGCACCTCTTCGCCCATGGTGGCGATGCGTCCGTAGCCGGTGAAGGCGACGAACATGAGGGCGCTGGCGGCGAGAAGTCCGTTTAGCCCCCCGGCGTTGACGCCGGAAGCTGGGTTTGGGGCGATCGTAAATGGCGTGAAATTTCCCCAATTCATCCTAAAAAAGCCGGAGAACGATGAAGACGAGCAAGGCCCCCAGGGTGACCACGACGATGACCGTGTTGGCCCGATTGGAGCGGCGCACGCCGCCGATCACCACGGCGGTGACGGCCAGGACGGTGAGGACGGCGACGGCGGTGCGCAGGGCCGGGCTGTGGAGGCCCAGGGCGGAGAGGGCGTAGCCGGCAAAGCCTTGGGCCGCGGTGGCCGCGGAGGCCGACTTGGCCAACAAAAAGAGCCATCCGGCGCTGAAGCCCAGCCAGGGGCGCAGATAGCGATAGCCATATTCATAGGTGCCGCCGCTGACCGGGTGGTTGGCGGCCAGTTGGGCGCTGCTCAGGCCGTTGGCCAGGGCCACGGCCGCGCCGATCAGCACGGCCAGGATCACACTCGGCCCGGCCACCCCCGCGGCCACGCCGATGCTGACAAAGACGCCGGTGCCCACCATAGACCCCAGCCCCAGCAGGATTGCTCCGCCCAGGCCAAGTTCTCTGCGCAGTTGTGGGGAAGGTGACGATGGGGTCATTGTGGGTTCTTTCGGTGGGTGGGTGAAACGGCGGATTTACAGGTGATCCCTATCCCTGCCGCTTCTTGGGGAAAGCGAAGGGCGTTGCGGGCCCGGGCCTTGGCGGCTTCATCGGCCCGGTTTTTGGCGGGGGCGTTGGTTTGCAGGGTGGTGAGGAAGGTGGCGGTGATGGCCGTGATTTCGTCCACCGCGGCCAGAAAGGCCGCCTCATTTTGTTGGGAAGGCTTGGTGAAACCGCTCACCTTGCGCACGAATTGCAGCGAGGCGGCGCGCACTTCCTCTTCCGTGGCGGATGGCTCGAAGTTGAAGAGGGGTTTGATATTTCTGCACATGACGGTTTCCTCGCGCTCGGTTGAAACGCTGCTACATCCATGGTGATGACGACTTTGCCCTGGGCGTGGCCCTTGCCCAAGATAGCGCATGGCCTCCACGGTCTCGTGCCAGGGAATAGGTTTTGTCGATGACGGGGACGATCTGGCCCGCTGCCAGAAGCTCCGCCAGGAATTGCAGATCCTGCTGGCTGACGTGGGCGGTGAATCCGCCCATCTGCCTGCCCGTCCTTTTCGGACATGAGCCCGCCCAGGAGCATGGCCTGGAACATCTGGCTTGATCTTGCCCCCGGCCATGACGTAGCGGCCTTTGGGGGTCAGGGCGCGCTTGTAGGCCGACAGAGAATGGTATCCGTTGGCGGCAAAGATCAGGTCGTAGCGCTTACCGCTTTGGGTGAAGTTTTCTTGGGTGTAGTCGATCACATGGTCGGCCCCAAGCTGACGGGCCTGGGCCACATTGCGGGTGCTGCACACCCCGGTGACCTCGGCCCCGAAGACCTTGGCAAGCTGCACGGCAAAGGTGCCCACCCCGCCGGACGCGCCGTTGATCAGCACTTTGTCGCCCGCCTGGAGCTTGCCCTGGTCCCGCAGCCCTTGGAGGGCGGTCATGCCGGCCATGGGCACGGCCGCGGCCTGCTCGAAGGAGAGGCTGGCCGGTTTTAGGGCCAAGGCTCGCTCCGGCCCCACGGCGTACTCGGCAAATCCGCCGCCGGACTGGCCGGCGATCTCCCCGAACACCTCATCCCCCGGCTTGAACTGGGTGATCTGGCTGCCCACCGCCTCCACCACCCCGGCGATGTCCGCGCCCAGGCCGGTCATCTTGGGGCGCAGCAGCCCGGCAGCGAAGCGCACCAGGAAGATGTCCGCGGTGAGCATGTGCCAGTCATAGGCGTTGAGGGAGGCGGCGTGGATCTTGACCAGGACTTGGTCGTCCTTGGGCGTGGGTTTGTCGACCTCTTCCAGACGGATTACGTCCGGCGAGCCGTATTCGGTGTGGATGGCTGCTTTCATGGGGTTTGTCTCGTTTCTTGGGTGGATGGTGGGCTATCGCTGGAGAGGAGGGGGTGTGGGGAGAAGTATACGTGCAGAGCATGATGACCTCGTTTGGGCACCTGCTTTTCATGTACTGTTATGATTTACCCCACTGCCGTCTTTCCCTCGCACCCGGCAAGACTGGGGCATGAATCAAAAATCATGCGATTTCGCAGAAGTCCCGTGATGCTACAATTGCGATTCCCCGGAAAGGATGCAATGCCAGCAAATCGCCATCACCACTTACGATATGCTTTGCACCACCGCTGACTGCCAATTCCAGGAATTTATCGTCTTTGGGGTCTCGACATGCGGTCACGACCTCAGCAATCTCGACAAATACAGTTTCCTGCAAAAATGTGATCAAGAACTCAAAGCGTTCTTCCTCGCTCACATATTTGTTGAACTTCTTTCGTCCGAGGACATCGTTCAACTCATTCACAATATCCAGCGAAACCAATACTTGCCCTGTTGCTAATGCTCGATCCAGCGCCTTGCGTGGTATGGAATTCTTGAACAAGCAGGGCGCTGACCAAAGTGTTGGTGTCAAAGACAAAGGAGGGCTTATTTTTCATTGAGCAAGCTATCCAAGATGTCCGGGGTCAACCCCCGGGCCTCGGCATTGATCGCTGATCTCATCCATGACCGTGCGAAGGGATTTCGTCGGCTTCCCGAACTCGCGCAGCCACAGACTCATCAACACTTGCATCTTTTGCTTCTCTGCCGTAGACGCCTGTTGATAGATGCGCGCCGCTTCCATATCCAATTGCATGTTGACGGTGGCTGTGGTGATCATGATTGACTCTCCATAACGATAAAGAAAACGGTTTGACCCAGGACGAACAACCTGTTGCGCCCATTATACCCTGCCTCAATCAGCCAAAGTCAACGACATGGAAATCTTTACTGGCGGCTGTCGTGGAGTTCCTTGGATTTACTAACCTCCGCAGCGGTGCGGGTAGCCACAATATATCCATAGATGACAAAACAGAGGGAGAGGATCTGTTGAATCGACAGAATCGGCTTGTCCTGAAGCAGCATCAAGCGCGGCCATGCTGCCGTTCATCAGCATGAAGAGGAGCCATCCCCTTGGGTTGCGCTTGGCCAGGAGATAGCTGCCCAGCAAGAAGCCGACCATGACGCCCAGTTCCAACACCTGGGACAGGGTGTTGATGCCCTGCTGATCGATCACGCTAGTGCCGACGCCCAGGACGAGGGAGCCATAGGTGAAGAACGAAGCGATGGCGTTGAATTGGTGGTTGAGACTTTGGCTGCCTTTGTAGACCGTGTACAGCCCAAAGAGCATGGCCGGGACCCCACCGGCCTCGATGGAGGCGGCGATCCAGTTGCGATCTGAGATCAGAATCATCACCCAGGGCGGCACGCCCAGGATGTAGATGGCCCACCCGGCCATGCGCAGGGCGCGTTTGCTGCTTTCTGGCCGGCCTTCGGCCAGGGCGAAGAGGATCTTGTTGGTCAGGTAGAAGCCGCCGCCCCAAAGTTGGAGAATGAATGTCAAGAGGGTCTGCTTTCGTTTATTGAGCAGAAGTGGCGTGGTTATCCGGCGACGGAAGGGAGCAGACATAGATCGTCAGCCCCTCGTCTCCGTGCTGGATGGTCGTCAGCGGTTCCCAGCCCAGGCGACCAGCAGCCCGTCCGCCGTCGCCGTCCCGGCGTAGAGACTGGCGTGGCCCTGGGTGCGGGCCACCTCCATGCACGCCCGCACCAACTCGCTGCCCACGCCCCGGCCCCGGTGGGCTTCGGTGACAAAGAGTCCGCCCAGGCCGGGGGTGAAGTCGGGCAGGGCATCCATCGCCCGTTCCCGCAGGACGACTGTGCCGGCCAGGGTTCCTCGTCCACAAAGGCCACCAGGCGCACGGGCAGACCGTGGCGTTGGGCTTCCCCGTGAAAATCCTGGGCAATGGACTCAAGCGTGCGCCCGGCGAAGTAGTCCGGCCACTGGGCGCGGAACCATTGGGCCAGGGTGGGGATGGTCTCTGGGTGGTCGGCGAGGAGGGCGGTTTTGATCATGGGGGTCTTTCCCTGATGGTCAAAGGGGGGTGGCCGAGCAATGGGCCACACGGTACAGCATTCACCAGAGGGATGGCTGCATTTATCTGGATGAATTGAACCGTTTATCCAGATAAACCACTTCATTTATCCAGATGAATTTTTGTACTCGTCCAAAGTCATCCCAAAGATCAATTCGTCGTGGTGCTGGCCATTCCAGAACCACTCCTGTCTTAACCGTTCCCTCCTGCACGAACCCCAGCTTTCGATGCAACTGAATAGAGGCCGTGTTGTAGCTTGCGCAGGCAGAATTACACTTGTGGAGTCGTCTCTCCATGAATCCGTATTTCAGAATGAGCCGAACTGCTTCTTCGGCATAGCCACGTTTGCGGTACGGACGGTCTACGAGGACGCTAAAGCTGAATTTGCCATGTCGTTCATCAATGCTGTGCATGGTGGCAAGGCCAACATAGGCTTGGTCATGGGTCTCCAGGGCAAAGGCGATCATGTCGTTGACCTGCTTGCATCCACCGTATTTCTCAAGGAATCCCTTTTGCAACTCGACCGTTGTCGGCAATTCTATCCCGATGTTGAACTCTTCCCTGGAGATACTGTCGAGAGATTGGGCGAATCGATACCCGGCATCGTCGCTGGTTAAGGCGCGCAGGCGTATCTGATCTCCCTGCCAGAAGTAGGTTGAATAGTCCAAAATTGGGTCAGTCATCATAGAATCCTTGTGCGTAAGCGTTAACCTCCGCCCCCCTAGCCCCCCAACTTTGGGGAGAACTGTCCAGCACCTCCCCCAGAATTGGGGGCCGGGGGGCGGTGGGGGTGAACGATGGCTCCATAAGTTGTGTAGTCAATGGACACCTGTCGCTGTAACTTCTGCCTCGTCACACGGCAATTCCCCACCCCGTCCACGCTTGTGATACCAATCATGGACCCAAGAATGGACCCATTTCCACTCAGCCGATCAGCCCCACCCTGAACCCCGGATCTACGATCTGCAATCCCGAAGATTACCACGACCCAACCCAAGATCGACTGCACCGTCCGCCCCAACGCTAGCGCCAAAGGCGGAGATCGTCAATACATCCCCAGTCGGCAGATCGTAGGGATTTTATTTCATCAGGCGTCATCGGTTTGAGGAATTCCTGGGTGGAGCGGGGTAAACAGCTATTGTGTCAACAGTTGGACGTGAGGATAGTTGAGGATCTTGGCGTCCACCGTGAGCAGTGGGCAATTATGCAAGCGAGCCGTCGCCACAATAATCTGGTCGGCAGGATCGCGGTGAAAAGTGCCGGGTAGACGTGTTGACTCAATGGCAATCTCAGGTGTAAGCGGCAGCAATCGTATGCCGGGGTAACGGAGCGCTGTATCCAGCCATTTGTCAATGGGGAAATGGAGAACCAGCTTCTTGAGTTCGACTAATTTGGCGACCTCCCAACATGAAATGACGCTGATCCCCAACCCCTTGTCTTCGGAATTTTGGATCATCGTTCGCTGTTCGTCGGTCAGTCGAGCATCGTTATGAATCCACCAGACCCAAATGTGGGTGTCCAGTACAATCACGCTAACGCCTCCCAGTCCGCTTCGGACACCGGTTCCGTGGGTTCCAAGTAGGTGATGGGCTTTCCCCAAAAGGGATAGCGGTTTTCTAAGGTCTGGCGGCTCGCACGAGGGATGACGATGACCTCCAACTGCTCGCCACTGGCAAACGGCAGATTGTCAAGCGTAAGCGTTCCCTTTTTCCCCATTATCAATTCATAAGCATAGACTTGCATGGTCGTCTCCAGTCGAAATTCGCTTTGTGGCGACTCATCTTCGTACCCGCTGGTTATTATAGTCTCAACACTCGGAACGGTCAAAGAGGGCAGAAAAGAGTCCTTTGCTCAATGACCTGTGACCGGTCTCTCAATTCCCTTCCCCATCCGCTTTTATGATACTATTCTCCCACGCAGCCAACCAGCCCAATCCCCAATCCCAAATCCCAAATACCCGGAGACCACCATGACCCAACCCAAGATCAACTACGCCGCCTATCCTGACGAGAGCGGCCACTTTGGCCCCTACGGCGGCAAATTTGTGCCCGAAACCCTCATGCCCGCCCTGGATGAGCTGGAAGAAGCCTATCTCAAAGCCCGGGGCGACAAGGAGTTTATGGCCGAGCTGGCCTATCTCCAGCGCACCTTTGTGGGCCGGGCCACCCCGGTCACCTATGCCCGCCGCCTCAGCGAACATCTGGGCGGCGCGCAGATCTACCTCAAGCGGGAAGATCTGGCCCACACGGGCGCCCACAAGATCAACAACGCCCTGGGCCAGGCCCTGCTCATGAAGCGCAAGATGGGCAAAAGCCGCATCGTGGCCGAGACCGGGGCGGGCCAGCACGGCGTCGCCACGGCCACCGCCGCCGCCCTGCTGGGCATCGAGTGCATCGTCTACATGGGCACCGTGGACATGGCCCGCCAAGAGCCCAACGTCTTCCGCATGAGGCTCCTGGGCACGGACGTGCGGGGCGTCACCAGCGGCAGCCAGACCCTCAAGGACGCCATCAACGAGGCCATCCGCGACTGGGTGACCAACGTGGCCACCACCCACTACCTCCTGGGCAGCGCCCTGGGTCCCCATCCCTATCCCGGCCATGGTGCGGGACTTCCAGAGCATCATCGGCTGCGAGGCCTACGACCAGATGGTCAACAACGCCGACGGCCCCGGCCGTCTGCCCGACGCGATTGTGGCCTGTGTCGGCGGCGGCAGCAACGCCATCGGCATCTTTCATTCCTTTTTGGAGGAAGAAAATGTGCGTCTCATCGGTGTGGAGGCCGGGGGCCGGGGGATCGAGAGTGGTCAACATGCCGCCCGTTTCGCCGACGCCGAGATGGGGCGGCTGGGCGTGCTTCAAGGCACCAAGAGCTACGTGCTCCAAGACAGCGACGGCCAGATCGCCCTCACCCACAGCATCAGCGCCGGTCTGGACTACGCCAGCGTCGGCCCGGAACACGCCTTCCTGCGGGATCTGGGGCGCACGGAATACACCTATTGCACGGACGATCAGGCTATGGAAGGCTTCAAGCTGCTGTGCGAGTTGGAAGGGATTATTCCGGCGCTGGAGAGCGCCCACGCCATCGGCCATTTGATCGATCTGGCCCCGACCATGGGGAAGGATCAGATCATTTTGGTGAATTTGAGCGGGCGGGGGGATAAGGATTTGGGGACGGTGATGGACGTTTTGAATGGTTAATGGTTGATGGTTAATTTTTAATTGTTAATTTTTGTGGGGAGGAGGGGAAGTCTTATGGCACGCGGGGATGACATTGAGGAGAGATTGGTGGATTATGCGGTGCGGGTGGTAAAGGTTTGTACACGTCTGCCCAAGGGAGCCATTGGCCGACATTTGTCTGATCAGTTGGTGCGTAGCGGAACAGCGCCCGCTGCCCACTATGCCGAAGGCCGCACCGCCGAAAGCCGCAAGGATTTCATTCACAAGTTGCGGTTGGCGCTCAAAGAGGCCAACGAATCCCGTATTTGGCTGCGCATCATCGTCAAGAGCAATCTGATCAAAGGCGAACTGCTTGAAGATCTCCTGGCTGAATCCGATGCCATCTGCCGCATCCTCAACGCCAGCATTCACACCACCCAACAAAACACTTCATGACACGAAAAATTAACAATTAACCATCAACCATCAACCATTAACCATTTTTTTTGGAGACACCTATGACCGGCATAGACCGAATCCAAGCACGCATTTTCCAACGCAAAAACTGAAAACCGCGCCGCCTTCATGCCCTATCACCCCCTAGGCTACCCAGACCGAGACGCCGCCCTGGCCGCCGTGAAAACCCTGGCCGCCACCGGCGCGGATCTCTTCGAACTGGGCATCCCCTTCAGCGATCCCCTGGCGGATGGGCCGACCGTCCAGGCCGCCACGTACCAAGCCCTGATGCAGGGCACCACCGTGGCGGACTGTCTGGCCATGGCCACTGAATTGCGGGCCGCGGGCGTGGAACAGCCCTTCTGCGCCATGACCTACTATAACCCCATCTTTCGCTATGGCCTGGAAACCTTTGTGGCCGATGCCCTGGCCGCCGGGATCGACGGCCTGATCGTCCCCGATCTGCCGCCGGAAGAGGCCGACGACCTGGAAGCCCTGTGCAAGGCCGCGGGCATCGCCACCATCCACTTCCTGGCCCCCACCAGCACCGAGGCCCGCATCAAGACCGTGGCGGCCCGGTCCACGGGCTTCATCTACCTGGTCAGCGTCACGGGCATCACCGGCGTGCGCACGGACCTGCCCTCCGGTCTCAAAGCCCTGATCGAGCGCATCCGCCAACAGACGGATCTGCCCATCGCCGTGGGCTTCGGCATCGCCACGGGCGAGCAGGCCGCGGCCATCTCCGCCATCGCCGACGGGGTGATTGTGGGGTCTGCGTTGGTCAAAGCCGCGGGGAGTGATGGGGGGACCGACGCTGTGCAGAAATTGGGCGAAGAATTGGTGGCCGGTGTGCGGGCCGGGCGGGCATAGGCGAGTTGTTCCGAGCACCGACCGCCGGGGGCTGAAGCGCCCCGGCTGGACACAGCAAGCCCGATGAATCGGGCTGGGTATTCACACAAATTTGTCAGAAACAACCCGATTTATCGGGTTTCCCCGACCAGCCGGGGGATTTATCCCCCGGCGGCGGTCATCTCACCTAGAATTCGGGGTATAAACTTGGACTGTCGCATTGGCTGCGGGGCGTGCTGCATCGCCCCGTCCATCTCGTCCCCCATCCCCGGCATGCCAGACGGTAAACCCGCGGGCGTGCGCTGCATCCAACTCAGCGACGACAACCACTGCCTGATCTTCGGCCAGCCGGATCGGCCCGCCGTCTGCGTCAACCTGCGCCCAGAGCCGGAGATGTGCGGCGATTCGGCGGCGGATGCCTTGGCTTGGCTTAACGATTTGGAGTGGAGAACTAAGAAATAGAACGCGGATGGCGCGGATTTGACGGATAAAAACGGATTTTTTGAAATCCGCGTAAATCCGTTGAATCCGCGCCATCCGCGTTCTATTCTCATGTTCTTTTCCCGATCCAAAATGTAAAAAATGGGGTCAGCTTACCGGACTGTGGGCGGTTCTGCGTTACTATGCAACGGCACCATATCTGAATCGATTAACCCAAACCAATCCCCCCTTTGCGCATGGAGAGAATGATTATGATAAAACGAATTGCATTTGCTGTCTTGGCTGGTATGGTCGTCATTTTGGGGCTCGCCGTGGGCTCACCTCACGGCCACGGCCCAAACAGGTGTCACCTGCGCCGCGGATGTGCGGGTGCAATCCGGGGATTCCTTGTCGAAGATCGCCTTTGAAACCCTGGGCAGCTTTGGGGCCTATCCCCGCATTGTGGCCGCCACCAACGCCGCCGCGGAAGTGGATAGCAGCTACGCCACCATCGCCAACGCCGGCCGCATCACCGTGGGCTGGAAACTGTGCATCCCTGGCGATGGCCCGGTGGTGGACCCCAACGCCACCCCCCGGCCCACGGCCACCCCCACAGCAACGCCTACGCCCCAGCCCACCATCGACCCCAGACGCGCCCAACCCCCTGGAGATCGATGTCATGCGCCAGCAGGAGTACCCTGGCAGCGACATCGTCATCGAGCAGACCCTGGCGCCGGGCGTGAACTATCAGCGCTACTACGTTTCCTATCTCTCCGAGGGGCTGAAGATCTACGCCCTGCTCACCGTGCCCAATGGGACGCCGCCGCAGACCGGCTGGCCCGTGGTGATTTTCAACCACGGCTACATTCCGCCGGAGGTCTACCGCACCACGGAGCGCTACATCGCCTACGTGGATGGCTTCGCCCGCAACGGCTACATCGTCTTGCGCTCGGACTATCGGGGCCATGCTTCGTCCGAGGGGGAGGCCACGGGCGGCTATGGCACGCCGGACTACACCGTGGATGTGCTCAACGCCGTGGCCTCGGTGAAGAAGTACCCGGCGGCGGACCCCAACCGCATGGGCATGTGGGGCCACAGCATGGGCGGCCAAGATCACCTTGCGCAGCATGGTGGTGACGGATGACATCAAGGCCGGGGTGATCTGGGCCGGGGTGGTGGGCAGCTATCCAGATATACTTTACAACTGGCGGCGTAGCCCGGCCTACACCTTCACCCCGCCCCGCACCTAGCGCCCCTGGCGGGATGAGTTCATCGAAACCTATGGCACGCCCGAAGAGAACCCGGAGTTTTGGGCATCGATTTCGCCCAATACCTACGTGGCGAGACCTCTCCGGCCCCATCCAGCTTCACCACGGCACCAACGACGGCAGCGTCCCCTTCGAGTTCTCGGTCTGGCTGGACGAGCAGATCCAAGCCGTGGGCGGCGTGTCGGAGAACTATCTGTACGAGGGGGATGACCACAACCTGGCGGGTTATTTCAACACGGCCATGAGTCGGTCCGTGGCCTTTTTTGATAAATACGTGAAGAACGCAGAGTAAATCACAGCCTCACCACCGCGGAGTGAGCACCCCCTGGTGCGAACGGGTCGGCACCACGGGGCGCCGACCCCTCGATCCAACTTGTTTTGAACACCCCAACTAAAACGACCCCACCGAACCGTTCGGTGGGGTCGTTTTTGATCCATGCGATCTCGTGTGCGTTCGGGCCGATCAGGCGTCTAGTTTTGTCTGAAAAGCGGAGGGCACCACCTCCACCTCCAGCGGCGGGGTGGGGGAGGGGCGGCGCAGCAGTCGGCGCACCCCCTCGGCGGCGATGCCGGAGACGACAGCCGTCGGGTCAACACTGTCTCTCCAGACCGGTCTTGCCGTCTGTGGCGGCGGAGGCCAGCCACACCGCTTGGGCCGCAGGCACGTCGGCCGGGTTGGCCCATAGCCGGGTGACGGTTTCCAGAGGTCGCACCTTCTCCTCGAAGCCCTCAATTGCTTGCACTTGGCCGATCATCTCCGTCAGCACCAGCCCCGGATTGAAGGCGAAAACGCCGATGTCTGTCTCCTTATATTCCTCGGCCAGGGCCAAAGTGAAGTTGCGGATCCACACCTTGCTGCTGGCATAGGCGTTCTGCCGGGCAACCGGTTTGTCGCTGCCCATCCCCAAAAGGTTAATCAGCTTGCCCCTATTCTGGCCCAGGAAATGGTGCATGGCGGTCATGGATCCGTGATACGTGCCCAAAATGTTGGTGTTGATCACGGCGATGAACTGGTCCGGCTCAACGGAGACCGTCGGGCCAAAGGGTGCGGAGATTCCGGCGTTGTTGACCCAGATATCGAGCTGCCCAAAGGTGTCCAGGGCCAGGGTTTTTAGGGCTGCCACCTGGGCCGGGTTGGCCACATCCACGGGGAGACCGACCACCCGCGCCCCTTCGCTCTGCAATGCGGCCAAGGCTTTTTCCACCGAAGCCTGGGAACGGGAGGCGATCACCACGGCGGCCCCGGCTTGGGCATACGCCCTGGCAATGGCCAGCCCAATCCTCGGCTGCCCCCGGTGATGACGGCAACCTTGCCTTGAAGTTCAGACGGTGTTTTTGACATAAGGATTCTCGGTTCTGTTTTGGGGTTATTACTTCAAAACTGGTCGCAATTTCAGCGCCAACTGCAACGCAAACCGGGCATCCGGATCGTTCAGATCCAGCCTCGTGATGGTGGCGATGCGGTCCAGGCGATAGGTGAGGGTGTTGCGGTGGATGTGCAGCCGGGCCGCGGTCTGGCTCAGGTTGCCGTGGCACTCGAAGAAGGCCTCCAGGGTGTCCACCAATTCGGCGTTGCGGTTGTCGTCGTGGGCCACCAACAGGCCCAAGGTTTTACGAAAAAGTCGGGCCGCCTCCGGGCTGGTGCGCAGGGCGGTGAGCAGTTGATACAGCCCCAAATCCCCAAAATAGGTGATCGGCCCGGTCTGCCACTCCCGGCCCAGCCGCCAACTTTCCCGGGCCTGTTGCAGACTTTGCAGCCACAAGGCCGGTCCCGCCGCCGGGCGGCTGATGCCGATCACCAGCTTGGCCTTGGGATGGGCGGCCATGATGCGCTCCACAAAGGTGTGGGCGATCAGCTTCAATTCCCGCCCGCTCTTGGGGTTGTCCGTGGGCCAGAAGAGCAACATGCCCTCTTCTCGGCGGCTGGTGGGGACAGGGGTCTCTTGGTCTTGAATAAAACGAAGTAGCGGCGCGGGCCAATTGGCGACGCCTTGGACTTCCACGATCACAGCCACGTGGGGCCTGTGTAAGTCGTAGCCCAAAGAGCCGCCCCGCTGGATCCACGCCTGCTCGTCGGCGATCTCGGCGGCCAACAGCTCGTCCACAAAGGCCGCCCGCATGCGCTCCTCGGCCACGCCCACCGCGTTCTGTTTCACCCATTCCAGCGCCGCCGCGGCCGCCCCCTGGCTGACGGCGATGGCCTCCACCGCGCTCAACTCCCGGCTCTCCTTGTCCGTGCGCAGCAGCAACGCATAGCCCCGCAGCCCCTCGCCGGCCACAATCGGGGCCACGGCGGCCTGGCGATAGTTGCCCACATCCCCCGTGCCCACCAGATCCAACGTCCCCACGGCCTCGGCCAGATCCGGCCCGGACTGGCGGGCGGCCCAACTGCGCAGGGCGGTGACATTGGGCAGGCTGGCCAGGATCTGGCGGCGGCGGGCCTCGCTCACCTCTTCCAGCCCGGAGACCGCGGCCACCGTGCCGTCGTCCCGCATCAAGACCAGGGGCTGCTGGGCAAACTGGGTGATGCGCCGGGTGATGCCGTCCAGCCCGTCGCTGTCCAGGGCGATCTGGGTCAACTCTCGCTGCAAGTCCGCGCTGCGCTGGGCCACATAGCCGTCCCGGTCCACGATCAGGCGGATGATGGCCCGCTCCACCCGCACGGCCTGGGTGGCCGGGGGCAGGTGGAAGAGGGGAATGTTGGCCTGGCTGGCCGCGGCGATGGCGTCCTGGCGGAACTCCCCGATCACGGCCACGGCGGAGATGTTGGCCTGTTGCAGACGCAGAATCAGCCGGTCCAGGCGCATCTCCGCGTCCAGAATGCGCAGATCCGCCATGTCCACCAGGGCCAGCTCCCCCCCGTCCAGCTTGGGGAAGGCGGGGGGGCTGGGGCGCAGGCTGCTGGCCCAACTCACCGGGCGGTCGAGGAGGGTTTGCCCGGTCAGCAGGGTGGTGCCGGCAGGCAGGGCCAAACGGTAAATGTCATCCAGCGTTGCGGTGTTGCGGTATTGTGTGGTCATGGGTTATGCAAGTTTCACAAAAAGGGCGGATATTGACTGTTCATCAATTCAATATCTTACCACAATGGCTGAAAAACCTTCCATTTCGCAGATCTGACAGCGCGCACATGCACAAAGGTGTGGGACGCACGACCTTCCCGGAAGGGGCCACGAGATCTTTATTAACGCGAGATCTGCTGGCCCCTTCCGGGAAGGTTGTTTCAACGCACAAAAAAGTCGGCGGGTGGTCGAAACCACCCGCCGACTATGGCATTACCCTGCAACTCTCTGTGTTCTTTGTGCTCTTTGTGGTGAAACCTGTCTCTACTTGGCCCAGGCCGCCATCGCTGCGCCCATGGTGCCGCCCCACACGGCGAAGAGGAAGACCACGCCCGTGGTGATCCAGGTGGGGTTCTGGCCCATGGTGTTGGCCAGGATGAAGAAGACCACAAAGGCCAGGACGATGCCCAGCAGGCTGCCCAGGAAGAGCTTGCCGATGCTCTGGGTCTTGTCCAGCGCGCCGACCAGGACGGGCCACAGCAGCATCCCCACACCGGGCAGGATGAAGCTGACGATGCCACCGATCATGGCGCCCCAGCTAGAGAGGAGGCTGCCCTTGGCCAGGTTATAGCCCAGAATCGGCCCGGCCCCGATCAATACCAGGCCCAGGATATAGCCGGCCGGAATCTCGGCCTTGAAGAGCATGACCATGATCCAAGCGATCACGGCGGAAATGCCCCCGGCGTAGAGGGCGGATGTCCATACGTTTGTGTTGCTGCGACTGGCCGTAGCGGCTGTCAACGGGATCATGGCTTGTCTCCTTGTGGTTTGGGCATGAAAAGGTCTGGCGAGAAGAGTTCAAGTTCGGTCGAACGAACTTTGTGTTCACTTAGATTGTACCTGAAATCTGTCAAAATGCAATCAGGGAAATCGGTCTGTCGGGAAGAGGAAAAATAGACCACGGATCGAACGGATGAGACGGATCAAAACGGATCAAAAAAAGATCCGTTTTAATCTGTTCGATCCGTCCAATCCGTGTTCTATTTGTTTGTTTTACTCATCATCCTCAGGCAGTTCGTCCCACTCGCTGGTGGACCAGCCGCCCACGTTGAGGTAGAAACGGGGCTCGTGCTGACGGGTCATGACCAGGACCAACTGCTCGTCTTCGTCCACGGCCACCTCTTCCAGCCACAGCCCGGCCTCGATCTCCTTGGAGAGCAGGGTGCCGATGGCGGTGAGGCCGATGATCGGGTCTTCGTCCAAAGAGGTGTAGAGGGCGACCTCGTACAGCTCCAACTGGACATTCTCGTCCAAATAGATGTCCATGTCCACAAACTGGCGGCTCTCCGGGTCGATGATCTCCTCGGGTTCTTCGCCGTCCTCGCCCTCTTCGCTGTCCGGGTTGTCGGACAGGGAATCCTCCCACAGGGCGGCCCCCACCACTTGCAGGCCCTCCAACTCGGCCAGTTCGTCGTACAGTTCATCCGACACCGTGGTGTTGATGAACGATTCACCGCCATTGCCATTCTCGGACAGAATTGAGTCGTCCATGTGTTTGTCTCCTCGTAAAATTAATAGTAGGTAATTGAGTAATGGTAAGGGTAATGGGTAGTAGTTGGACAGCGAATATTTTATCGCATACTCGATTTATTCGTTTCGTTCCGGTCCAATCACAATCATACGTGTCGGGATGGTGGTGGGTTGCTCGAACCACTGGCCCCCGGCTTCAAAGTGGGTGAATTTGGCGGGCAGCCCCTTGTCGATGAAGAGGTTGGGGCCGTCCATGACATGAAAATGCAGATGCGGGCCGGGGGAACTGCCGCTGTTGCCCACCCGGCCAATCAGCGCGCCCCGGCGCACCATGTCCCCGACCTGCACGGGGATGCTGGCCTGTTGCAGATGGGCGAAATAGCTGAACTCGCCGTTGGCATGGCTGATGGCCACGGCGTTGCCCAGGATGCGGCGCACGTCGTCCCGATACATGCGGGGGTCCGGCACCGCGCCGGGGAGCATGTCGGGCATGTCGTAGCAGACGTGGGCCACCTTGCCCCCAGCCGTGGCATAGACCGGCTGATCCCAACTGTAGTGGTCCTCCAAGGCCCGGCCATCCCCGCGGAAGAAGCGGTTGTCCGTGCCCAGCTTCACAAAGTCCAGGGCATAGGTCTGGCTGAAGATCTCCTGCTTGTGCTGATCGGTCCAGTCGGATCCTTGAATGGTCCACCAGGGGCCGACCAAAGGAAAGTGCAGGTCGGTCTGGGACTGGGGGAAGCTGACCGGAATTTGCAGCACGGCCTGGGTGGATTCGCCGGCGTTTTCGCCGCTGGTCACCTTGGCCACCGCGGTGATCTCCAGATGGGAGAGCAGCATGTAGCCGTGGAAGATGAACTGCATCCCCCGCACGGCCAGCCCGGTCCCGGCGTCGATGGTCAGGTCATCCACACCCGTGCGGGCCAGGATGACCACGGCGGGCCAGCGCTGCTCGAAGAGCAGTTGGTGGTCGTGATAGCCCTTGATCACCAACCCATTCAGGGTCAGATCCCCATTGCGGGCGGTGATGCCCAGGTCGAAGGCGACTTCCTGGGTCGTGCCCATGTTGGGGAAGGGCAGGCTGTCGTAGACCGCGCCGTTGAGGGCTTTCGGGTCGGCTTTCGAGTAGGAGGTGGGTGGGTTGGGGCATGGCTTTCTTTGAGGGGGTGAAGGGGTGAAGGGGTGAAGGGGTGAGAAAATCACCCTTTCACCCTTTCACCCTTTCACCCCTTCATCTCCCTTGGCGAATTTGGTGGCTCAGCGGCACCCGGTCGGCGATGAAACTTTCCAGGACGCGGCGCTGGTCGGTGCGTTGGTGACGGTTGCCGGGGTGTTCGGGACCGTCGGTGCTGTTGATTAGGGCCAGGATGGACAGGGCTTCGCCGGGGGCCAGGCGGAAGTAGCGTTCTTCGGTCTCCAGGTTGTCCAGGCGCTCCCAGCGGTCGGTCCAGTCGTTGAGATAGTAGCCGCCGCAGGTGCGACAGCGCCAGACGCTGAAGGTGCGCTTGTCGTTTTCGTCCGTGGCCACGGCGATGGCCCCCAGGTTGGCGATGCGCCCCTGGCAGGCGAAGCACGATTCTGTGCCCGCGCCCACGCCGCTGCGTTCCAGCAAATTGTCCGTCCACTGGGAGCGGGGCGGACGGTCCGGCTTGCCCTTGCCAAAGAGCCGCCGGACCCGATCCCGCAAGTTCATGTCCGGGGCCGGGGTGGGCTGGACCGGGGCGGCGGGCAGATCCAGGGCCGGGTGTTCGTCCGGGCCGGTGTACGGGCCGCTTTCCCACTGGTCGCAGCCCAGGGCCAGGGCGGATTGGAAGCGCAGCCGGGCCGGGCCGGGGATGGGCGATTCGGTGGCGGATGTCCAGGTGCAGCGCCCGGCGGGCAGGTCGTCGTCCGTGGTGAGGTCCAGGGGCTGCCAGTGGCGGCAGCTTCCGCAGGCCCGCAGTTGCCAGCCTTCGTCGACCAAGGAGGTGCCCAAAGCGGCGAGAAAATCTGGGGCCACCCCTGTCCTCTGCCTCGGGAAGCTGCCCACGTCAGCAAAGGCGGTGGTCTGCCGCACCGGGTTCGTCCTTTTCCCCAGATTGAAGGGTCAAAACCCGAGCAGCCGGTTCGGTGAACCACATGAGCGTGGCCCAGGTGCGGTCGGTGCGGTGGGGGGATAGGAGTTGCAGCCGCTGAAAAATTTGGGAGCGGGTGCCGGGATGGATGCCCGACATGGTCTTCAGGTTGAAACGGGATTCGCTCACTTCCCGTTGGCCTCGTTGATCAGGGTCGTGGTTTCGGCCACCACTTGGGTGGGGTCCGCGCCGCCGGTGACGACTTTGAGCAGCATGTCGCCGCCGTAGCCCCACACGGCCTGCATTTCTGGGGCCAGGGGCAGGGGTTGGGCGGTGGCGGCCTGGGCCACAAAGCCCTGGCGCACGGGGTCGTCGCCGATGCTCGGCGCTGCGGTTGGCGGGCAGGCGGTTGGCGACCTGGGCCAAAATGCCGCCGTTCTGGGCGTCCGTGAGGAAGCGGGCCAGGGTGACGGCTTTCCACTGCTGGTCGGGGCTAACCTTGGGGTTGACGAAGATGGCGTCCACGCCCATCCACGGCTGGGCGGGGCCGGCGGGACCGGCGGGCAGGGGGGCCACGGTCAGGCTGTCGCCCAGGGCCTGGCGCAGCTCGGCGGCGGCTCCACGGGCCATCCACAAAGAAGGCGAACTCGCCCTTTTTGAAGCGGTCGATCAGCGCGCCGTAGTCCTGCTCGACAAAGATGCCGGGGGTGGCGGCGGCCTGTTGCAGCCAGCGCAGATAGTCGGCGGTGCCGGGGGTTTGGTCCAAAATGGCCCGGTTGTCGGCGTCAAAGAGCGCACCGCCATAGGCCGGGATGCCCCAATAGAGATGGAAAAGGTTGGCGTAGAGGCCGATGCCCAGGGCGGGGTTTTGGGCGGCCAAGGTCAAGAGATCGTCCGTGGTGGCGGGCAGGGGGGCGTCGCCGAGCAGGGTTTGGTTGACGTAAAGACTGACCAATTCGTAATTGGTGGGCAGGCCATAGAGGCTGCCGTCCTGGGTCAGGCTGTTGAGGGTGGCGGGCCAATAGCTTTCCCGATCAGCTTGGGTGACATAGTCGTCGAGGGGGGCCAATACCCCCGCCTTGATCAGATCCGGGGTCCACCAATCCGGGGCCAAGAGCAAGTCCGGCCCGCCGCCGGCCAACACTGCGTCGGCGTAGGCCTGGGGCACGTTGTCGATGGCGACGAAGAGGGTGTCGATCTGCAAAGTGGGGTAGGCGGCCTGGGCTGCGGTGAGCATCTGGGCCAGGGCGTCGCCGTCGGCCTGGGTCCAACTGTGCCAGATCACCAGCTTGCCCGTCATCCCCTCCGGGCCCGGCGTGGGCGTGGGGGAGGGGATGACCGTCGGCTCCGGCGTGGGCGTGGGCTGATCCGGGGCCAGGGTCGCCGTGGGGGGCGGCGTGGGCGTGGGCGCAGGGTCATCCCCGCCGCAGGCGGTCATCGCCAGGGCCAGGAGGAGGGTCAGGAAAAGTAGGATGAGTTTTCGGGAAATAGATCGCATAAACGCTGTGCTCGTTCGGGAAAGGTCGATCAAAATAGTTGCCAGCAGTATAGCACAAAGGGGTCCAAACCCTGTTATTTCGGCCATTCAAGCTGCCAAGCATTAATCGATCGAATTGACCACAGAGAACACAAAGATCACAAAGATTTTTCTGATCTTTCTTTGTGATCTTTGTGTTCTCTGTGGTCAGAAGGCTGTATGGGACTAGGCCCAGTTTGCTTCAAGGTGGTCGAGGAGGGCCTGGAGACCGAGCAAATAACTCCGCCACCCAAAGCCGCAGATCTGCCCCACGCAGACCGGGGCCAGGACCGACGTGTGGCGGAAGGCTTCCCGGGCGTGGATGTTGCTCAGGTGCACCTCCACCGTGGGCAGGGCGACACTGGCGATGGCGTCCCGGATGGCATACGAATAGTGGGTGAACGCGCCGGGGTTGATCAGGATGCCGTCCGCCGGGTGGTCGCCACCGGGCCGGGCGGCGTGGATGGCGTCGATCAGCGCGCCCTCGTGGTTGGATTGCAGGATGCGCAGGGTGTGGGCGTCCCCGGCGGCGGCGATGAGCTTGGCGTTGATGTCGTCCAACGTCACGCTGCCATAGACCGACCGCTCCCGACTGCCCAGAAGGTTGAGGTTGGGGCCGTGCAGAACAAGAATTTTTGACATAATTTCCTCCAATTCGATATGGAAGAAATAGACCACGGATTGACACGGATTTGACGGATTAAAACGGATCATATTTCTAGAAAGATCCGTTTTACAATCCGTCTCGAATCCGTCGTCAATCCGCGTTCTATTTTCGATTCCAGTACGATCCCGCAAGCGCCCTCTTGACCACATCCTCGCCCGGATGGTCGATGAGGATGACGTCGCCGATGGATCGGGGCACGATGAAGCGCACGTTTTTGCCCACGCGCTTTTTGTCGTGGGCCATGGCCGCGTAGACTTCGTCCACGTCATAGCCGCTGACGTGGATGGGCAGGCCGATGCGTTCCACCAGCGCGGTGATGCGCTGGGCCAGCGCCGCATCGCACAGCCCCAGCTCCGCGGCCATGTGGGCGGAGGCGACCAGGCCCAGGCCCACCCCTTCCCCGTGGCGGACGTGGAAATTGCTCACCAATTCGATGGCGTGGCCGAAGGTGTGGCCCAAATTGAGGGTGGCCCGGCGTCCCCGCTCGAAGGGGTCCTCCTCCACCACGGCCACCTTCACCCGCACGGCGTCGGCGATCATGGTGGCCAGGTCCGCGGGGCCGTCCCCTTCCAAGGCCGCAAAGAGGGCCGGATCGGCCAAGATCCCATGCTTGATCACCTCGGCCATGCCGGAGCGGAACTCGGCCGCGGGCAAGGTTTCCAGCACCGCCGGGTCGATGATCACGACCTCCGGCTGTTTGAACGCGCCCACCAAATTCTTGCCCTGGGGCAGGTCCACCCCGGTCTTGCCGCCCACGGACGCGTCCACCATGCTGAGCAGCGTGGTCGGGATCTGCACAAAGGGCACGCCCCGCAAATAGGACGCGGCGGCAAAGCCCGCCATGTCCCCGACCACCCCGCCGCCCAGGGCGATGATGGGGCTGTGCCGGTCCAGCCCGGCGTCCAAAAACTGGTCGTACAGGCTGGCGATGGAGGCCAAGGTTTTGTGGGCCTCGCCTTCGGGCACCGTGCAAATGTGTGGGCTCAAATCCAGCGGCGGAGAGGCTCTGGGCCACCACCCCCGCATAAATTTGCGCCACATCCGGGTTCGAGACGATGGCCGCCGAACCGGGGCGCACCCCGCTCTCCAAAAGCAGCCCGCCCACGTGGGCCAGCAGCCCGTCACCGATGTGGATGGGGTAGGCGCCGGTGGGGGTGGTGACGGGAATGTTGATTGGTTGATTGGTTGATTGGGTCATGGTTGTTTCTGGGTGAAAGTGGGAAGTGTGTGTTGACGGCGTGAGAACGCTTGAGTGATTTTGGCGATGATCCGGCGGGGGGCTTACCGGTCGTGTCGATTTGGATGGGGATGGCGGCGTAGGCATCCGCGCGGGCGGCGAGGAGGCTTTCCAATCGGGCGCGCCGGGCGGCCCGGTCCGCGCCCATGAGGGGGCGGTCGTTGTCCCCGTCCGTGCGGGCCAGGATCTCGTCCACCGTGGCGGTGAGGCAGATCACCGTGCCCGTGGCGCTGAGGGCGTCCCGGTTGGCCGGGTTCACCAACGCCCCGCCGCCCGTGGAGATGATCAGGCCGGATTGCTCGGCCAATTCCGCGCACAGGGCCGACTCCGCCGCCCGGAAGACGGGTTCGCCGTCCTCGGCGAAGATGGCGGCGATGGGTTTGGCGAAGCGCTCGACGAGGACGGCGTCCATGTCGAGGAAGGGGCGGTCCAAGTTGCTCGGCCAGGATGCGGCCGATCTTGGTTTTGCCCGTGCCCATGAAGCCGGTGAGGATGATGTTGGGTGGGGTCATGGTGTGGTTTCGCATGATCGGGCTCGATATGCCAGTCGGAAATTCCTGGTCGATGGTCTCGAATCCGCGAAACGTCCCCGGCACTGCATGCGTCAGTGATCATTGACGCGTCGGCCCACGTATTTTGTCGATTCGTGCTCGCTGAGGCGCAAGTGCCGGGGACGTTTCTTGCCCCGGCTAGCGTCGGTTGAGTAGGCCGAGTTAACGAACCAACTCGCGAACATTGGAATCAGGCCGTATCGAAACCAACGGGTCAACCCGCACCCTCTGGTTTCGATACGGTCGGAAACTGCCCCGACCTACTCAACCGGCGGGTGCTAGCCGCTGATGGCGTCTCAAAACAGCCGAAACTGCCCCGCATCCACCCGCCCGGCCTGATGCATCAGCACCGCGTTCATCACCTCAATCGCCATGCGGGATTCCAAGGTGACGCCGGCACGCACGCCGACGCAGGGGTCGTGGCGGCCTTTGTCGAGCTGGAAGTCGATCTCTTCCAGGTTTTTGCGCACGGATTGTTGGGGCAGGTTGATGGTCGAGGTCGGCTTGAAGCTGACCCGACAGACCAGGGGCATGCCCGTGGTGATGCCGCCGATCAGACCGCCGTGGCTGTTGGCCCGGTAGCCCGTGGCCCCAATGGGGTCGTTGTTTTCGCTGCCCGCGCCGGGTCACAACCTCCGCGCCGGCGCCAATTTCCACAGCTTGCACGGCGTGCATCCCGCCCAAAATGCCCATGAGCCGCAGTTTCAGGCTTTGGAAGAGCGGGTCGCCGATCAACGGCGGCACGTTGAGGCCGATCACCTCCACGGCCGCGCCGATGGAGTCGCCTTTGGACCGGGTCTCGATGATCAGATCCCCGGCGGCCTGGGCGAAGTCCGGGTCGATGGTGTGGATTTCGGCGGCTTCCATGATTTGGCGAATTCGGTCGATCTCGTTTGGCGGAATGGTGAGCGCTATCCTGCGCCCGGATCAAGTTCTTGGAAATGGTCGGCCAGACTTCGATTTGCCTTCAAATGGCCCACCTGCACGATGGACGACAGAAAGACCGTGCCGAAGATCTCCTGCAAATAGAGCCGGGCGATGGAGCCGCCGATCACGTCGCTGATGGCCGAGCGATAGCTGCTGCGCCCGCCGCCGCGGATGTCCACGAAGCCCTGGGATTTGTGATGCTTGACCAGATCCGTGTGGCCGGGGCGCACCTCGCCGGTCGGTCCGGCAAACTGGGCGTAGTGCTGGGACTTCTTGGCCGCGGAGAGGACCAGGGCGGCGATGGGTTCGCCCGTGGTGTAGCCCGCCTCGTAGGCCGAGGTCTCGCTGACTGCGTCCCCGTCCTCGCGACGGTGAGGGTCGGCCCCGCGGTCAGGGCGTCCGTGTCGTCTTGATAGAGACCGGAGAGCAGCAGCACCTTGTCGGCCTCGCTGCGGGGGGTGCCGTGCTTGTTGCTGCCGGGCCGCCGCCGGTCCAGGAAGGCCTGCACATCCGCCCGGCGCACCATCAACCCGGCCGGACAGCCAAAGACAATCGTCGTGATCCCCGGTCCATGAGATTCCCCCGCCCCGGCCACGCCGAAGAGGGGACCGCCTAGAATTTCCATAGGTCAACCTTTCGTAGAGACAGGGAGACAAGGAGAAGAGGAGACAAGGAGACGGGATGGAACGTGATTCTCAACGCAAATCTCCTCAATCTCCTTGTCTCCCGTCATCTCTCAAATTTCCTTCATGCACGCTCTCGCCATGCCGATGCAGCGGAAGCCTCGGCGTTCGAGGATGGGCCGGGACATGGGGCTGGCGTCCACGGTCAAGAATTTGCGGCCCCGGGCCAGGGCTTCCTGGGCGCGGATGGCGATGAGATCTGTGTAAATGCCCATGCCCCGGAAGTCGGCCAGGGTGGAGCCGCCCCACAGGCTGGCGAAGCGGCTGCCGGGATCGAAGTAGATCCACGCCCCGGCCACGGGACGGTCGTCCACGTAGGCCACGTAGATGGAGATTAGGTCTGGGATAGTGGGTCAGGTCGTGGATCAGCCGTTCCTCCAGCCCCGGACGTTCCCGGCCCCACACCTGATTTTCCACCTCGGTGAGATCCCGGATTCCCTCGGGTCGGGTGATGCGGCGCACGTCGTGAACGATGGGCCGGGTCAATTCTGGGGAGCAGGTCGGCCAAATCCAGCACCAGAATGGCTTCGGGGTCGTCGATGTCAAAACCGTGGGCGGCCAGGCGGTCCACCAGATCCGGCGGGCGTGTCGTAGTCGAAGACCTTCCACTCGAAGGGGCGGCCTCGTTCGGCGAAGTAGGCGATCTGCTCTTGGATCACCCGGTCCGCGTTGGCTTCGGTCAACGTGGAATGGATCAGAAAGCACGGCTCATGCTCGGTCAGGTTGACATGGCGCACCACTTCCGCCGTCACCTCCCGGCGGGCGCTGGGGTGGGTGGCGTTGATGCGTTGGTCCTGGTCGTAGAGGGTGCGGATGTCGTTGATGTGCATGGGATCGCTCGGGTTGAAGACAAAAAATAGGCCACGGATTGCACGGAATAAGGCGACCCAGAAGTCCGACTTTTGAAAAAAGTCGGACTTCTTCGGCTACACGTTGAATCGGAAATGGATCACATCCCCGTCCTGCACGACGTATTCTTTGCCTTCCAGCCGCATGAGACCGGCGGTTTTGGCCCCGTGTTCGCCGCCGTGTTCTTCGTAGATGGGGAAGGGGATCACTTCGGCGCGGATGAAGCCGCGTTGGAAGTCGGTGTGGATGACCCCGGCGGCTTCCGGGGCGGTGGAGCCTCGGCGCAGGGTCCAGGCGCGGACTTCGTGGCCGCCGGTGGTGGTGAAGAAGACGATCAGGTCCAGCAGGCGGAAGCCGCCGTGGATCACTTGGTCCAGCCCGCTTTCGGATGGCCCCGGCCAGGGCCATGAATTCGGCCTGTTCTTCCGGGGTCAGGCCGATCATCTCGGCCTCAAGTTGGGCGCAGAGGACGACGACTTCTGCGCCGTGTTCTGCGGCGTAGGCTTTTACGGCCCGCACATGGGCGTTGCCCTGGGCCACCGAGTCCTCGTCCACGTTCGCCGCATAGATCACAGGCTTGGCCGTGAGCAAGCGTAGTTCGTGATTCAACAAAGAAAAAGCGTCGCTATCCCGATCCGGGAAGAGTGGCGGCGGGGTGGCCTGCGGCGAAGTGGGCTTGCAGGGCCAGGGCTGTGTCCATGACGGGCTGGAGGGATTTGTCCCCCTTGACCAGCCGGGGCAGCTTTTCCAGCTTGCGCTCAAGTTGCTCCAGGTCGGACAGGATCAGCTCCGTGTTGATCACCTCGATGTCGTCCACCGGGTCGATGACCTCGCTGGTGTGGACCACGTTGGGGTCGTCGAAACAGCGCACCACATGCACGATGGCCTGGGTTTCCCGGATGTGGCCGAGGAATTGGTTGCCCAATCCCTCGCCCTGGCTGGCTCCTTTGACCAGGCCGGCGATGTCGGTGAACTCGATGGTGGCCGGGATTTTGCGCTCGGGCTGGACCATGTCGGCCAGCTTTTCCAGGCGGGGGTCGGGGACGGCGACCACGGCCCGGTTGGGCTGGATGGTGCAGAAGGGATAGTTGGCGACCTCGGCGTTTTGGGCCTGGGTCAGGGCGTTGAAGGTCGTGCTCTTGCCCACGTTGGGCAGGCCGACCAGGCCGATGGTGAGACTCATGGGGCTGGACTCCTCGGTTTTTTGGATCTCGGCTGCCATGACTTGGGCCAGAGCCGTGCTGTCTTTGAAGGTGACCACCCGCTGGGCAAAGGGAATTTCGATGCCTTCTCGGTCGAAAGCCTCCTTGACCAGCTTGCGGTAGTCTCGGGCGACCTGGCGATGACGCCCCGGCTTGACCCGGGTCACTGTGCGGATGGTCAATTCCGACGCGCCGAAGTCTTGCAAGCCTTGAACCTCGGTCGGTGCAATGACATATTTGTCAGCCAACTTCAGGGCCACACCGGCTTCTTTCAGCACCTGGTAGACGTGGTCCAGATCCGAATCGTAGGCCACGCCCACCTCCACCACGGCGAAGGTGTATTTTTTGGAGAAGTTGACCAGGTCGTTGATCTGGCCGTTGCGCAGGATGTGCTGTTGGCCGTCTGGGTCCCGGATGCGGGTGGTGCGGATGTCGATGGCCTCCACCACCCCCCGGGCGTTGCCGGTTTCGATGTAATCGCCGACCAGAAACATGTTTTCAAAGAGGATGAAAAAGCCGGAGACGATATCGTTGATCAGGGGCTGGGCGCTCAGGCCGATGACGATTGTGGCAATCCCGGCGCCAGCCAGAATCGGCGTCACATCCAGGCTGAGGGCGTTGAGGATCAGCACAAAGGCGACAAAATAGACCACATAGCGCAGCAAACTCTTGATCACCGGGGTTAGGGTGAGCCGTTGCTGCTCTTCGCTTTCCGACAGTTCCTTGGAGCCGGACATAGCCCGATCCACGGTCAGGTTGATCACCTCAACCGCCACCCGGCTCAGGAAAAAGATGCCGACGACTTGGATCAGGGGCGGGCCAAACTCGGCAAAGGAGGAGATTCGCTCGTCCTGTTGCAGGGTGAGGGTGGCCACCACCAGATAGATCACGTACTCCAGCGAGCGGCGGAAGAGGGGAATCAGCCCGTGCAGCCGTTGATAGTAGTGGAGAAAGCCGTCGTCCTCGTTGATGGCCCGACGTCGGCGCTGGTATTTGTCCAGCAGGGCATCCAAGCTGTCGACGATGGCGGCGATGGCCCGCACAAAGAGCAGGCCCAGGGCAATGATGATGTAAATGCGCAGAATCAGCGCGACTAGCGTGACAACGGAGTCGGGAACGGGCAACAGCCGGGCGGCGATCGTCGCCAGTCCGATCCACAGACCCGCGTTGACGAGCCGGGTGAGCAGGGCGAAGAACTTCTCCACGCTCTCGTCGTTGGCCTTGAGCTGTTCGTAGGCCTTGGCCCGGTCGGCCAAGCTGCGGAATATCCGGTCAACCCGCACAATGAGTACGCGCACAAGGATAGTCAGCACGCCCACGGCGGCCAGCCCAGTTCCCAGACGGATCCAGAAGTCCGGCGGCAGTTTGGCCAAGAGGGCCAAGCTGTACGCCAATACAGCCTCACCTTGGAAGATTAGATAGCCGTTGAGGCTCAAAATAGCCAGGACCAGAAGCAACCAGATCAGCAGCAGTCCACGGCGGATGATTTTGTGGATGTTTTTGGCATTGTCTACAAATCTGGCCAACCCGGGCAACTTGTCCACCCGCCGAAAGAGCGTGGTTACGATCAGATTTGTCAGCAGCAACACCAAGGTGACGGCCAGCAATTCGCCGCCAATCACCATATAGTCGCTGGCTGTGCCATAAATCAGCTCTGTGTTGATCATTGTACCCCGTCATTGGATGAACCGTTGGACAAGTGAGCCTGTTTAGCCGTGGCCACAAAGGCCCGCACCGCGTCGTGGTTCTTGCGCAGCGGCTCGAACTCCACACCGCTGGCCACATCCACGGCCCAGGGCTGCACCGTGCGGATGGCCTGGGCCACGTTGGATGGGTTCAGCCCCCCGGCCAGCATCAGCCGGGGATAGCTTTTGGCCAGGGCGGCGGCGGCGTGCCAATCGGCCTTTTTGCCCGTGCCGCCATATTCGTGGACATCGTAGGCATCGATCAAAAGGCCGGGACCGTCCGGCGTGCCCAGAGTCGGCATAGCGCTCGGCGGCCTCTTCGGCGTCGGCCACAGAGGTGGGGCGCAGGGCTTTGTAGGCCCGTCCCGCCAGGGCGGCCAGGACTTCCGGTGATTCAGCGCCCTGGAGTTGCGCATAGTCAAGACCGGCCACCTGCATGGCATTGGTCAATTGCTCGACCGTGGCATCCACAAAGACGCCCACAAAACGGGGCGAGCCCTCACCGCGCCGGGCCCGGATGGCCTGGGTGATGGTGCCGACCTGTTCCGGCGTGACATAACGGGGTGACATGGGGTAGAGGATGAAGCCGAGCAGGTCGGCTCCGGCCTCAACGGCAACCCAGGCATCCTCAAAATTGGTAAGACCGCAGATTTTAACGTGAACAGGAAGCCTCATGGTTTGTCCGCTCCATTCATGGCTGGGGATGGGATGGGAAGATGGTCCAAAAGTTGGCCCAGTTGGGTGAGGGGGATGTACCCGGCCTGGCTGTGGTCCACTTGGTCGTGGGAATTGTCTCGGTCGATCAAGAAAGCCCCCAGCCCGGCGTTGAGCGCGCCTTCGCAATCATCGTCGATGCGGTCGCCCACAAAGATGGCTTGGGACGGGGTGGTGTTCAATTTGGTCACCGCCGTCAGAAAAGGACCAGCGTCGGGTTTGCGACCCAGTCCGTCGTCCCCGGCCACGACCACGGGGAAGGCGTCCAGCAAGCCGTGGGTGCGCAAAAAGCGGTCCGCCCCGACCCGATCCCGCTGGGTGATGATGCCCAGTTTCCATCCGTCCCGGCGCAGATGGGTCACCACGGGCAGCACATCGTCGAAAAGTGGGGGGACCGGATGGTCGGCGAAGAAATGGTAGACGTGCTGTGCCCGGCTGCCGTCCGCGTCTGGTACGTGTAGATCCCCCAAGATGCGTCCGTAGAAGCGCTGCCACAGGTCCTCCATCCAGCCCTGGCGTTCCGCATCGATCACATGATCGTAGAACCAGAGGATTTGGTGGGCAAATGCCTGTTTGATTTGGAACAAATCTCGATCTTCTTGCCAGGTCGTCAACAACGCTGGCAGCAGCACATGGCCATGTTGGACCAAGGTGCCGTCGAGATCAAAGAGTACGGTATTCAGCATAGGTTCTCGCCTCAAAAGCCAATGTGCAATGCCTGCAATCCTATCACAATCAAGGGGGCAATGACAATGGCCGGGAGCAGATTGGCGACCCGCACCTGCTTCAGATCCAGCAGGATCAGGGCGATGCCCATGATCAGCACGCCGCCGGTGGCCGTCAGTTCGATCACCCAGGGGGTGGCCCGACTGACTTCCCCCAGACTGTCGCCCAGGAGCATGGCGATCCCGGCGATCCCCCCTGGATCACGCCGATGGAGACGGCGCTGAGCAGCACCCCTGGCCCCAAGCTGGCGGCAAAGGGGATGGCTGCAAAGCCGTCCAACATGCTCTTGACGGCCAGCAAGTGATAGTCCCCCAACAGCCCGTCCTGGATGCTGCCCAAGATGGTCATGGGGCCGATGCAAAAGACCAAACTGGCGGTGACAAAGCCCCGGGTCACGCTCCACCCGGCCACCTTGCCCTGGCCCAACCGGTGGCCGAAGCGATCTTCCAGCCACTGACCCAGCCGGTTCAGATGGCCCTCAATGCCCAGCAACTCGCCGATGATGCCCCCAGTCAGCACGCTGAACAGGGGGATCAGCACGTTGGCGCTGGTCAAGGCCATGCTGAGGCCGATCACCCCGGTCATCAGCCCCAGGCCGGCCATCACCGTCTCCTGCACCCGCTTGGGCAGCCGGTTCCCGGCCACAACGCCGATCATGCCGCCCAGGAGGACGGTTAAAATGTTGATGATCGTTCCGGTCATTTATGGTATAATTGCGTCGAGCGCAATCCCTGTGAGTTGAGTTATTGGTTCAGGAGGAAGATCAACTATGCCCGTATTAACCTATACCGAGGGGAATATCCCTACTTCAGAACAGTTTCGCAAAGATTTGGAAGATGCGAGCAAGAGAGCAAATCCGGTCGATGATCTGTTGGAGATTGCTGAGGATTGCAGCTGAATTTGAGCAACAATATGGTCATGACATCGGCGGAGTTTTACCAGAAATTCCAAGCCGGTCAGTTGGACGATGAATTACAACATTGTATGGAGTGGGCGGCTCTTTACGATGCCTATCTGCGCACTCGCAACGTGCTGAAGCGGGCTTGATCCAATCAGCAGCGGTGATTCGAGGCACTGGAAGCTGGCTGCATGAATGTGCAGTCTACTTCGCCCGGCTGGAAGACACGCTACACAGCCGGGGGGATCTATCGAACCTGTCGGTACGACGTACGTCCTGTCCAGGAAACGACTATCTTTACGGCGAGAGTCGCTTCTATGATGAGTCTAGGCTCGAGATTGTGGAACAGGTGATTCCGGATGGCGAATGGGATGTTAGGCGTCTACGTCTATTCGTTCCACTACCAGCGCGCCGACAGCACCCTGATCTTCCGCTACGACAACTCCCCCCACTTCCCGAATCTCCCCACCTTCCCCGCCCACAAGCACACCCCGGACGGCGTCATCCCTTCCGCCGCGCCGGATCTGGCCGATGTCCTGCGGGAGATCGACGAACGCCTCTATCCCGACCGCTAAAGTTTGGGTCGCCCCGCCATCGCGAATTTGCGCACGGTCCCGCCCCGCTCCCGCTGGGACAGTTTGCAGAAACTCTCGCCCACCAAAATCGCATCGCAGCCCATCTCGGCCATGCGGGCCACATCCTCCACCGTGCGGATGCCGCTTTCGCCCACGACGATCTTGTCCGCGGGGATCAGCGCCCGCAGCCGGGCCGTGGTCTCGATGTCCACCTCGAAGGTGCGCAGATCCCGGTTGTTGACGCCGATGATCTGCGCCCCCGCGGCCAAGGCCCGTTCCACCTCGGCCTCGTCGTGAACCTCCACCAGCGCCGCCATCTTGAGCCTGTGGGTGAGTTGCAGAAAGGTGCGCAGATCCGTGTCGCTGAGCACGGCCACGATCAGCAGCACCGCGTCCGCGCCGGCCATGCGGGCTTCGTAGATCTGATATTCGTGGTAGATGAACTCTTTGCGCAACACCGGCACGGTCACGTTGGCGTCCCGAAAGCGCTCTTTGATGGACGTGAGATAGTCCAACTGCCCCTGAAAAAAGCGGGCATCGGTCAGGCAGGAGATGGCCGCGGCCCCGTTGAGGGCGAAGGTTTCGGCCATGAAGGGCGGGTCCCACTCCTTGGCGATCAACCCCTTGGACGGGCTGGCCCGCTTCACCTCGGCGATCAGGCTGGCCCCCGGTTTGGCCGTGAGGGCGGCGGCAAAGTCCAAGGCGGGCGGCGAGATCAGGGCGAAGGCCTTGGCCTGGGCCAGGGGCACCAATTCCATCTGCTTGGGCACTTCCAAGCGCTTCCAGGCCATGATCTCGTCAAGCACCTGGCCTTTGTGTTTTTTGATGTCAAGCTGTGAGTGTTTGGGCATAGATTTTTTCTTTTCGTTTTTTTCAGGAAAAATTTTGGGTCATGGCGATATACCGATCTAGCACCGCCAAAGCCGCTCCGCTGTCTAAGCTAGTGGTGGCCTGGGTCAGCCCGTCAGAAAAATCACCACTTTCCGTGCTGAGGGCGGCCGCGGCGTTGAGCAGGACCACATCCCGCTTGGGGCCGTGGATCTCGCCGGCCAGCACGCCCCGGGCGATGGCGGCGTTGGTGGCCGCGTCCCCGCCCTGCATGTCCGCCAGGGTGGATCGGGCAAAGCCCAGGTCCGCCGGGTCAAAGTCGAAGGTGCGCACAGCGCCGTTCAAAAGATGGCTGATGCGGCTGGGGCCGGTGGTGGTCAACTCGTCCAGCCCCGCGCCGGTCTCGTAATAGCCGTGGACCACGTAGGCGGCCCGGCGGCCCATTTGGCCCAGCACTTCGGCCATGGTCTCGGTCAATTCCGGCGCGAAGACGCCCACCAGCATGTTGGTGGGCCGGGCCGGGTTGGTCAGCGGCCCCAGGATGTTGAAAATGGTGCGCTCCCGGATCTCCCGGCGGGGGCCGATGGCGAAGCGCATGGCCGGGTGGTACGACGGGGCGAAGAGGAAGACCAGCCCCACCTCTTCGAGGCAGCGGGCGGCCTGCTCCGGCGTGGTCTGCAAGCGCACGCCCAGGGCTTCCAGCACATCCGCACTGCCCGCCCGCCGGTTGGATCGGTTGCCATGCTTGGCCACCTTCACCCCGGCCCCGGCCAGCACAAAGGCGGCGATGGTGCTGATGTTGAACTTCTGGGTGCCGTCGCCCCCCGTGCCCACCACGTCCAGCAGGGGCACGTCGCCCACATTGGCCGTCACCTGCACCGCGCTGCGGGTCATGGCCGTGGCGCAGCCGGTGATCTCGGCCACGCTCTCCCCCTTCATGCGCAGGGCGGCCAAAAACGCCCCCATCAACGCCTCGGACGCATCCCCTCGCATGATTTCCGACATGGCCCCATCTGCCTGGGCCGTGGTCAACGCCCCGCCGTTAAAGAGCAAATGGATCGCCGTTTGGATTGCACTCTCGCTCATCATCGCCTCCCTTTACTCCGCCTTCATCTTCAGAAAGTTCGCCAGCATCTCTTTGCCGTGCTCGGTGAGGATGCTCTCCGGGTGAAACTGGACGCCGTGGATGGGTAGCGTTTTGTGGCGCAGACCCATCACCTCGCCCTCCGCGGTGAAGGCGGTGACCTCCAGCACGTCGGGCAGGGGTTCCTCCACGATCAGGCTGTGGTAGCGGGTGGCGTTGAAGGGGCTGGGCAGCCCCTTGAAGAGGCCGCCCCCCTTGTGATGCACCGGGCTGACCTTGCCGTGCATGAGCCGGGGTGCCCGCTCCACCACGCCGCCGAAGACGTGGCCGATGCACTGCTGGCCCAGACAGACCCCCAGCACGGGCGTGGTCTGGCCCAGGATGCGGATCACATCGTTGCTGATGCCGCTGTCCTTGTCCGGCGAGCCGGGCCCGGGGCTGATCAGGATGTGGGTGGGGTGCAGATCCGCCAGCTCCTCCACATCGATCTCGTCGTTGCGCCACACCCGGATCTCCTGGGGCGTGCCGTCCGCCTGCAAAAAGTGGGGCTGCTTGACCAACTCGCCCAGGAACTGTACTAGATTGTAGGTGAAACTGTCGTAGTTGTCGATTACGGCGATCATGGTGTGACTCCTCGGTGATCTGGGAGGATTTCAGCAAGATGTAGAGGTGCGCAGATGGACGAAGAGATTGTTCGAGTACGCCTTCGCCTCTCCGCGACTTTGCGTAAGTCTTCTACGCTGCGGCTTCTTCTTCGCCCGCTTCTCCGCACTTCGTCTCATGCGGTTCCAGACGCCGGTGAGGCCCATCGCTTTTTTGACGGCGATAGACGGTTTCCTGGGCTTCGGCGCTGGCCTTGGCCGTGCCTTCGACCAGGAGTTGGTCCACCAGGCCCGTGTCCGCGGTCGTATTTGGCCCGGCGCTCCCGCATGGGGTCCAGGAAGTCGTTGAGGGCCGCGGCCAGCTTCTCCTTGACCTCCACATCCCCCACATTGCCCGTGCGGTAGCGGGCTTTCAGGTCCTCCACCTGGGCCTTGTTCGGGTTGAAGGCGTCGTGATAGGCGAAGACCGGGTTGCCCTCCACCGTGCCGGGGATGTCGGCCGGATGCGGTTGGGGTCGGTGTACATGCTCATCACCTTCTTGGTGACGGTCTTGGCGTCGTCGCTGAGGAAGATGGCGTTGTTCAGGCTCTTGCTCATCTTGGCCTGGCCGTCCGTGCCCACCAGGGTGCCGCCCTCCACAAAGGCGTCCGGTTCGGGGAAGACCTCGCCGTAGAGGTTGTTGAAGCGGCGGGCGATCTGCCGGGTGATCTCCACATGGCTCTCGTTGTCCTTGCCCACGGGGACCAAATGCGCCCGGGGCATGAGGATGTCCGCGGCCTGCAGCACCGGATAGCCCAGCAGATTGTAGGGGATCTGGTCCATGTTGGCCGCGCTGGCCATGTCCTTGATGGTGGGCAACTGTTGCAGCCGCTCCACGGTGACCAGGCTGCTGATCAGCAGTTGCAGTTCGTAGATCTCGTGCACAGCGGACTGCAGATAGAAAGTCACCTTCTCCGGGTCAATGCCGATGGCCAGATGGTCCATGCACGATCGGCCCGGGCGTTCTCGCCGATGCGTTCGATGTCCTCCTTGCTCGGCTTGGTGGTCAGCATGTGCAGATCCGCGATCAGGAAGAAGCACTCATACTCATCCTGAAAGCGCAGCCGGTGTCGGTGGCTGCCGATATAGTGGCCCAGATGCAGCTTCCCGGTGGGCCGATCTCCGGTCAAAATTCGTTTTCGTGTCGGTCATGATTGAGTCTCCTTGAGCGTGTACGTTTCAAACCAGCGGCCTAACGTCGGTTGAGTAGGCCGAGTCCGCCTGCAAATCCCGCGGACCTGGGATTGAGGCCGTATCGAAACCAAAGTGGGTTAACCCGCACCCTCTGGTTTCGATACGGCCGGAAACTGCCCCCGCTTTCTGAAGCGACGCCTACTCAACCGGCGGGTGCTAGCTTCGGTGAGTAGGCGCTGTGGCGTTTTATAGTCCTGCCTCTGCCTGCTCGACGGCCACGGCCAATGCCCTGGCTTTGTTGAGTGTTTCGTGATATTCCGCAGTCGGATCGCTGTCCGCCACGATGCCGCCGCCCGCCTGCAAATTGCAGGTCTTCCCCACCATACAGATCGTGCGGATGGTGATGCAGGTGTCCATGCTGCCGTTGTAGTCGATGTAGCCGACGGCCCCGGCATAGGTGGCCCGGCGGGTGCCTTCCAGTTCTTCGATGATCTGCATGGCCCGCACTTTGGGCGCACCGCTGACCGTGCCCGCGGGGAAGGTGGCCCGCAGCAGGTCGATGGCGTCGTGCCCCGGCTGGACGGTCCCCCGCACGTCGCTGACGATGTGCATGACGTGGCTGTAGCGCTCCACGGTCATCATGGTGGGCACCCGCACGGAGCCGTATTCGCACACCCGGCCCAGGTCGTTGCGGCCCAGATCCACCAACATCACATGCTCGGCCCGCTCTTTGGGATCGTTGAGCAGGTCCGCGGCCAGGGCGTCGTCGGCCTCCGGCGTCTCGCCCCGCCAGCGGGTGCCGGCGATGGGGTGGAGGTAGGCCATGCCGTCCTCCATGCGCACGTGCATCTCCGGGCTGGAGCCGATGATGCGCACGGGTTCGCCGTCGTGGCCCGCCACCCCGGCGAAGTCCAGGAAATACATATAGGGCGACGGGTTCAACATGCGCAGCGCCCGATAGATGGTGAACGGGTCGGCGTCCGTGTCCCGGCTGAGGCGCTGGCTGAGCACCACCTGGAAGATGTCCCCGGCGGTGATGTGCTCCTTGGCCACTGCCACGTTGGCCTCGTGCTGGGCCTGGGTGAAGTTGCTGACCCATTTGGCGTCGCTCACGCATGGCTCGATGCGGGGCGGGGTCAGGGGCTTGCGCAGATCCCCGGCGATCTTGTCGATGCGGGCGATGGCGTCGGCGTAGGCCGCCATCAGATCCGCCTCCACCCGCATGTTGGCGATGATCAGCAGTTTGTGGCGCACATGGTCGAAGACGATCAGGTTGTCGCTAAAGAGCAGGAGCATGTCCGGCACGTCCAGATCCCGGCTGGCCGTGTCGGGCAATTTCTCCATAAAGCGCACCAGATCATAGCCGAAATAGCCCACGGCTCCCCCGGCAAAACGGGGCAGCTTGGGCAGATCCACCGGCTTGCGGTCGGCCATCATCTCCCGCACCACGGCCAGGGGATCCCCGTGCCGGGTCTCCAGCACGGCCCCGCCCGCCCCGCCCACGGTCACGGTGTCCCCCGTGGCCGCCACGGTCATGGGCGGATGCACGCCGATGAAGCTGTAGCGCCCCAACTGCTCGCCCTTCTCCACGGATTCCAGCAAAAAGCTGGCGTCCCCGTTGCGCAGCTTCAAATAGACCGACACCGGCGTCTCCAAATCCGCCGGCAACTCCCGATAAACCGGGATCAAATTCCCTTGTTTGGCCAATTCCCGCACAGCATCCAAGGAAGGTGTGTATGTACTCATAATCGTCTCTCCGAATCGCCAATCAACCAATCAACAAATAAACCAACAAAAAAAGCCCTCGCCGCCCAAACGCAAAGCTCACGCTCTGCCTTTGGGGACGAGGGCTGATGATTACACATGCCCCGCGGTGCCACCCCGCTTAGACCGGCTTTTCCGACAACTCTCGGAAATAAAAAATCCCTGTGTAGAAACAGGGATTGCGCCAGTCTCACTCATCGAGGACGGGGGGTAAACCCGATCCTCAGCGCCCAGATAACGGTGGCGTCTCCGGAGCGGCCTACTGGGCGAGAAGCTTCTCACTGTTCGGCGCTCGACTCCCCGGCCCATTCACTGCCTGCGCTGTTGTCCCCTTTCCACCTGCCGGAGACTCTCTGAAACCCGCTTTGGCCGCTACTATTCCGGTTCAACGTCGGTATAGCTCGATTGTGGAGGTACTATACTTGGAATGGGGGCGGTTGTCAAAAAGGGTTGCGTATTGCGTGTTGCGTGGACGATGGACACGCCTCGTTCACGCAATACGCAATACGCAACACAGTTTAGTACTCGATACCTCGGCCCAACTCCTTGGCCTGAGCGACCCAGCCTTCGACCTGGCCGATGACTGGCAGACGCTTTGCGGTCTTGACAGTGCTGTTGACTTCGGCCATCTTGGTGAGCAGGTTGTCGGCTCGGCGGCCGGCCAGTTCGACGACCGTGTCCACCCCGGCCTCTTCCAGCAGGTTGGAGAAGACCTCGCCGATGCCCTTAACTCGGGCCAGGTCGGCGTGGTTGATCAGAACCAGCAGATCCTTGCCGTCTGCGCCCAACTTGGCGGCCAGTTCTTTGCGCCCAGCAGGGGTGCGGCCGGCGGCCAGCAGATCGTCACTGGTCTTGAAGCCCATTTCCTTCATGGATGCGGCTAATTCTGCGGTGATGCCACGGATTTTTGCGATAGGTAATGACATGGTTTGATCTTCCTTTCGGTTTGGTTTGGTGATAGAAAATAATCGGGACAAGGCTCAGCCCGCTAAAAAGGCTGCTGTTATTTCTTCTTCAACAGATCTCGAATTTCGCCGAGCAGTTTTTCTTGATTGGAGGGAGCCGGGGGCGCGGCGGGGGCGGCGACTTCTTTCTTCTTCATGTTGTTGGCGGTCCGCACCACCATGAAGATCACGAACGCGATGATCACGAAGTCTATCACGCTATTGAAGAACAGACCATAGTTGATGGTGGGAGCACCCGCGGCCTGGGCATCAGCCAAACTGGCATAGGCCGTGCTGGACAGATTGATGTACAGGTCGCCGAAATTTACGCCGCCCAAGAGCATCCCGATGGGGGGCATGATGATATCGTTGACAAAAGAGGTGACGATCTTGCCAAACGCTGCGCCGATGATCACGGCGACAGCGAGATCCAACACGTTGCCACGCATGATGAAAGCTTTGAATTCCTGAAGCATTATTTTTCTCCTAATTGTGAAAACAGTAAAAGGTTGATTTAACAGCCAAGCGGTTTGGTTTACTTGGCCGCAGTTGACGTACTCGACAGAGTATATGCCAAAACCATAGAATAATTGCTTTCAAATCGCTTGCAACCTTAAGGGGAGATTAGTGGCGTAAGGTTTGTGCGTAGATCCGGTGCGTGGGTCTGAAACATGGACGGGGTTAACGCATTTTGCTGGGCGATCTCCCCGTACAACTGGGCGCTGGGCCGGGGTGTCCGTTCCTGGGTGACCGGGTCCAGCTCGAAAAGGCCAAAGCGCAGGCCCCAGCCCTCGGCCCACTCGAAAGTTATCCACCAAGGTCCAGTGGAAATAGCCCCGCACATCCACGCCGGACTGGATGGCCCGGTGCAGTTGATGCAGATGGGCCAGCAGCCAGCGGGGGCGTTGGTTGTCGTCCTGGTCCGGCATTCCGTTCTCGGTGATGTAGACCGGCAGGTTGAACTGGCGCACTTCCTGGCAGACCTGATACAGCCCATCGGGGCGATATTCGCTGAAGGCCCCATCTCGCCCGCTATCCGAAAGTTCGCCATCGGGACGGAAGGATTCCGTGCCAAATAGGTTGGCCGGGTTCAAAGAAAAGCGGGTCTGGTCCACGGTGTAATAGTTGAGGCCCAGGAAATCCATGCTGCGTTCCAGCGGGCCAAAGGGCTGACCCCAGCCCACGGGCGGACGAATACGCCCATCCCACGTGGCCGTGACCCACACATGCTCGAAGATCCAGCGTTTCAGCCCGGCGGCGTAGCGGTCCAGCCGGTTGTCTTCCCGCTCGCCGTGGAAGAGGCGGACATGTTTCGCATAGCCTACCTCGGCGTCCGGCTGGCGCTCGTGGATGATCTGGTAGGCCAGCCCGTGGGCCAAAAGTTGATGCTTGACCACCTTCACCGCGGCCAGGATGTTCTGTTTGCCCGGCGGAAAGACGCCCCGTGCCCAACCCTGGGCGGCGAAGACCATGGGCTCGTTGATGGTAAACCAGAAGTCGCACAGGTCCCGCAAGCCCATGATCGCATAGTCAACATAGCGTCGGAAGAGGAAATGGGCTGTCCGATGACTCCCAACCGCCCATCTTCACAAACCAAAGCGGGTCGCTGAAATGGTGCAACGTCACCAGCGGACGGATGCCCCGATCCCGCAGGCCGCCCAGCATGGCTCGGTAGGTGTCGATGGCCGCCGGGTCAAAGCGCCCCGGCTCCGGCTCGATCCGGCTCCATTCGATGCTCAAGCGGTGGGCGTTTTGGTGCAGATCGGCCATGCGGTCGAAGTCGCCGTCCCGGTGGCCGTCCGTGTTGTGCCACCAATCGCAGGCCAGTCCGCTGCGGTCCCCGTTCCAGATGGCGCCGGGTCGCTGTTCGAATTCCCACCACTGGTTGTTGCGGTTGTCGCCTTCAACCTGATGGGAGGCCGAGGCCGTTCCCCACAGAAAATTTTTTGGAAAAGTCAGCATAGATCCTCTTTTCAATGCACAATTTTCAATGCACAATGGACAATGTCTGCGCCAGACATTGTCCATTGTGCATTGAAAATTGTGCATTTGCTTGGTTAGTTGTTATGCACATCATTCGGATGAAAGACCGTGTCTCCCGGCCGTTCCCAGGGCTGGTGGACCAGATCGATGCCCACCTCTTGGAGAAAGGCGCGGCTGTTTTCATCGGGATAGTTGCCGGCATAGACCACCCGCTCCACCCCGGCGTTGATGATCATCTTGGCGCAGGTGAGGCAGGGCTGGTGGGTGACATAAATGGTGCTGCCCTGGGTGCTGACGCCGTGGAGCGCGGCCTGGATGATGGCGTTCTGCTCCGCGTGCAGGGTGCGCACGCAGTGGCCGTCGATCAGCAGGTGGCCGATCTCGTCGCAGTGGGGCAGACCGGCGGGCGCGCCGTTGTAGCCCGTGGTCAACATGCGCCGGTTGCGCACGATCACCGCGCCCACATGGGCCCGGTCACAGGTGCTGCGCTCGGCCACGTTGAAGGCGATCTTCATGAAATATTCGTCCCAAGAAGGGCGGATGGGGTCGGTCATGGCGGGGTTTACTCGTTTCTGATGCCGGAATTTTCAGGATCCGGCTGGATGATCTCGAACCCGGCCCAGATTTCGGCAACCGGGATGCGGGCTTCAGCGAAGATGCCCACGTCGATGATGTCGAACGGCGTATACGCACCGGCCACCGTATAGCGGCCCTCGGTCAGGATGTGCAGCTCCAGGATTTGGGCGTCCACATCTACCAGCCAATATTCGCTCACTCCCATGCTCAGCGTAGGTCTGCCGTTTGGATGTGCGGTCGATCTGGGCCGTGGAGGGGGAGAGGATCTCCACCACCATGTCCGGCGCGCCGACGATGGCCGTGTCGGTGAGCAACGTTTCGATCCGATCTTTGGCCACGAAGACTAGATCCGGCTGCACCACCGTGCGTCTTGGGGAGAGGATGACGTCGATGGGGCTGGCCAAAATCAAGCCAATATCGTGGTCCTTCAACAATGCCCTGAACAGAGAATGAAAGCTCATGGCAATGCGCTGATGCTTGGGCCGAGGGGCTGGGGACATGTGGATTTTCTCCTCGATCAATTCTACCCGCAGCAGGGGGTTGGCGTCCGCAGCGCGCAGATAGGCGACATAGGGGGTGGAGGGTTCCGGCAGTACAGAAGATTGGACGGGAGACGGGCTAGTCCTCTTCTTTTTTTTGATGGCTTTGGCAGTCTTGGGTGGGGCGAGAGAGACGGTCATGGGCAACTCCAGGATTGAATACTCAAAGGGGGACAAGGTTCTGATGATAGTGTAGCAGACCCGTAAGAAGGCGTCAACGATCATGCCAACAACAAAGCCAACAGCCCGGCAAAGTAGCTGCCTTTGAGCAGGGCCAAACAGTGGCTGACCCGTACCGGGCTGGCATCGCGCCAAAGATAGACCACGGCGTAGATCAGCACCCCATCCACCCCCAGGCCGATGACGGCGAAATAGGCCCAAGAATAGCCCAGAATGATGACCGGCAGCAGGCTGAGCAGGGCGGTGATCCCGGCCAGGAGGGCGACCCGGCGCACGACCCATTCGGCTGCCATGCTCCGTGGCCGCGGTGCGCTTGCCCGCGGCCCGGTCTCCGGCCACATCTTCGGCAGTCTTGAGCAGTTCCCGGGCGGTGATGAAGGTGAAGAGGACGGCGCCGGGCAACGCATTGGCCAGAACACCGGTCATGCCTGAACCAGCGTAGCCGCCCACGAGCAGGGTGCCCCCGGCCAGTCCGCCGATCAGAAGATTGCCCCCACCGGCTGTAGACTTCCAGCCTTGGTTGTATTGCGTCAGCAAAGCTAGCGCCAACAAGGCCACGAGGGCCGGGGCCACCCCAATCCCCACTGCCAGCAGCAGCCCCAGCAAGGCCAGGAATGCGGCCAACCGACGGGCCGTCCTGCGCTCCACAGCCCCGGACGGCAGGGGCCGATCCGGCTTGTTCACCCGGTCCTCGGCCAGGTCCGACAGGTCGTTGCTGACATAGCCATAGGCGGTGATGCAGCCCATGGCCGCGGCGGCCAGCCCCACCTGCGCCGGAAGCGGGGACACCCTGGCAAGCCGTCCGCCCAAGAGGACTAAGCCAGCGGCGGGCAAGGCGTTGCTCAGGCGCATCAAGCGCAGGGTGGCCCAAAGGCGTTGGCTTGGGGAAAAGGGGGACGGTGTAGAAGCAGGCGGCTTGAATGGCATAGGGTCAGTCAGCGGAGAGGGGAAGGGGGGCCAAATCACGGTGCAGGTCGGCCAGGAGGGTAGCCGCGTCACCGGCGTTTTCGCAGACCAAATAGACGGTCTCGTGCAGGGTGCGGGCGGGGCGGAAGCGTCCGCGCTTGGGCAGATGCAGCAGATAGTCGATGGCCAGCCCCGGTCCCCGCTCCCGGCCAAAGCGCACTTGGCCAAAGCGCACCCGGCGGATGTCCGCCGGCTGGATGAAGATGTACCACATGCCCAGATTCTGCTCGGGCCAGCGGCCAAAGAGCAGAAAGCGGCTGGGGCCGGACAGACACATGACCGCATGTTCTCGGGTGGCGAAGGTGCGGTAATAGCCCTGCAACCAACTGAACTGGCGTAGCTTGCTCTCCACGCCAAAGCGTCCGCTGGCCCACACGGGGATCTTGTCTTGGGCAGAGAGGGGTGCAACGCTCAGGTTGGGTTCGGGGTGAGGCTGAAAGGTGACATAATGTTTGCGTTTGGTGACAAAACCGATGCCGAATAGGGCCACAGCCATCAACACGCCAAGCAGGGACAAAGGCAGATCCAGCATGGGATCGGTGGGCAGCCAGCCCAACCAAAAGAGGCCAGCCCCCACCAGCAGCCAAAAGATCACCCAGCGGCTGAGGGGCAGACCATTCCAATGATGGCGGTGAAGTTTGTAGAGAAATGCGTTCATGGGCAGGAGAATGGTGAACGAAAAGGAACAACCAACCCCACCCTAACCCTCCCCAGATTGGGGAGGGGACAGTGGTAGGGGAGCGGCCATTCGCTTTGCGGCGATCCGGCTCCTCCCCCAATCCTTGGGTTGAGTAGGCCGAATGGCCGTATCGAAACCTGGGGGAGGCTGGGAGGGGGTGCCTTGGTCGTACCAACGAAAGGGTAAAATCAGCGCAGACGGCGGGTGAGCCAGATGCCCAAAATGACCACGGCTGCGCCCAAAAGTTGGACAACGGCCATCTGCTCGCCCAGGGTCAGCCAGGCCGTGAACGTGGCCACCACGGGGATCAGATTGCTGTAGACGGCTGTGCGGGTGTTGCCGATGCGCTGCACCGCCGTGCTCCAAATTAAATAGGCCAGGGCGACCCCGAAGATGGCGCTGAAAAAGAGCCCGCCCCATCCGGCCCAGGTCACCTCTGCCCAGTTCTGGGCGGGGAGTTGGCTCAGTCCGGCCACCACCAGGATGGGGGTGCCGATCAACATGGTGATGCTGGTGATTTCCAGGGGTGCATAGCGGCCAAGCAAGGGCTTTTGGGCCACGGTATACCAGGCCCAGCCCCAGGCGCAAACCAGGATCAACAGATCCCCGCTCAACGTGGCGCTGCCCAGGTGGATGCCATCCTGGCCGATGATCAGGGCGGCCAACCCGGCGAAGGCCAGGATGATGCCGAACCAGCGCCGGCCCACCCGTTCCGTGCCGGTGAGGCTGCCATAGAGGGCCACCCAAATGGGCACGGTGGCCAGGATCAAGCTGCTGCTGCTGGCCGTGGTGCGGTTGAGCCCGTTGACAAAGGCAAGTTGATAGACGGCATGGCCCCCCAGCCCCAAGAGGATCAGGGGCAGAATGTCTCCCCGCTCTTTGGGCAACAGGGAGAGTCCCCGGCTGCGGGCCACCCCGGCGGAGAGCAGGGCGGCCAAGGTGAAGCGAATGCCATTGAAGACCAGGGGCTGGATCTGGGCCAAGGTGGCCTTGACCACCACGAAGTTCAATCCCCAGATCAGCACCACAACCAGCATGGCCAGATCGGTTGTGCTGAACTTTGCCGGGGGCGCTGCCTGAAAAGATGGCTGACCGGCTGTCTGAGCGGATGGGTGGCGGGCAGCCATAGGTGGGTTCCTGTTGGCGATCGGGGATCGGGGTCAAAACACAAAGGCCCCGCTGGGATGGCGGGGCCTTTGAAGGATGACAGGCTGACGGTTAAGCAGGGGCAGGCAGGCTACCGCCCAAACTTACCCCTTTGTCCGAGCGATCTTCGTCTTCGCTGCGTCGTTTGCCCTTGGCCACGACTTCGGACCCGGCGGATGTGGCGGGGCGGGGTTGCTCCGGAGACGTCTCGGGGGTCGGCACATAGTCCGGGGCCATCAGGCGCTCAAAGTCTTCGGCAATAACTGTCTCGACTTCCAGCAAGCGGGCGGCCACCAGATCCAGTTTGTCCCGATGCTCGGTGATGATCTGGGTGGCGCGCACGTGGGCTTCGTCCACAAAGCGCCGCACTTCGTCGTCGATCACCTTGGCGGTTTTGTCGCTATAGTTGCGATATTCGTGGATGGTACGGCCCATAAAGACCATATCTTCCCGCTGGCCGTATTGAATCGGCCCCAGCTTTTCGCTCATGCCCCACTGGGTCACCATGGAACGGGCCATGTTGGTCACCCGCTCCAGGTCGTTGCTGGCCCCGGTGGTCATGTCGCCAAAGCGCACTTCCTCGGCCACCCGTCCGCCCAGCAGCGCGGCCAACTGCTCTTCAAAGTGCTCCACGGTGGTGATGCGGTGGCCCTCTTCTTCGGGGATGCTCATGGTGTAGCCCCCGGCCATGCCACGGGGCACGATGGTGATCTTGTGTACCGGATCATGTTCGGGCAGATAGTACATGAGCAGCGCATGGCCCGCTTCGTGATAGGCCACGATCTCTTTTTCTTTGGGCGAGATCAGGCGGCTGTGGCGTTCTGGCCCGGCCAGCACTCGCTCGATGGCCTCTTGGAATTCGGACAGGCTGACCGAGCGGCGGTTGCGCCGGGCGGCCAGAATGGCGGCTTCGTTGACCAGATTCTCGATGTCCGCGCCCACAAAGCCGGGGGTCTGCTTGGCCACAATGTCCAGATCCACGTCCGAGGCCAGGGGCTTGCCCTTGACATGCACTTCCAAGAATGGCGCGGCGGCCCTTGACATCCGGCGCATCCATGGTCACCCGGCGGTCAAAGCGACCGGGGCGGAGCAGGGCCGGGTCCAGAATGTCCGGGCGGTTGGTGGCGGCGATGATGATGATGTTTGTGTCCGTGTCGAAGCCGTCCATCTCCACCAGGATCTGGTTGAGGGTCTGCTCCCGCTCGTCGTGGGAACCGCCCATGCCCGCGCCACGGTGGCGACCGACGGCGTCAATTTCGTCGATAAAGATGATGCAGGGGGAGTTCTTCTTGGCTTGCTCGAAGAGATCCCGCACCCGGCTGGCGCCCACGCCCACAAACATCTCCACAAATTCCGAGCCGGAAATGTTGAAGAAGGGCACCCCGGCCTCGCCGGAGACGGCCTTGGCCACCAGGGTTTTGCCTGTGCCCGGAGGGCCGACCAGCAGCACGCCCTTGGGGATACGTGCGCCCAAGGCGGCGAACTTCTGCGGCTCTTTGAGGAACTCGACGACTTCTTCCAGTTCCTGTTTGGCCTCTTCGTTGCCCGCCACATCGTCAAAGGTGACCGTGGGTTTGTCCCCGGTGAACATGCGGGCCTTGCTCTTGCCAAAGCTGAAGGCCTGGTTGCCCGCACCTTGGGCCTGGCGCAAAATGAAGAAGAAGAAGAGACCGATTAGGAGCAGGGGCAAGAGGGAAAGGGCCACCCCACCCCACCTGGCCCAGCCGGTCAGTTCTATAACTTGGATATCCACGGGTTTCAACTGGTCCGGGCCGATGCCCAGATCGGTCAGAGTGGCGATCAACCCCACGCCACTCTCCTTCAGCGAGGCGATCTGCTCACCGTTGCGCTTGACGATAACTAGGTTATCCCCTTGGACCGTGATCTGGTCCACGTCACCGGCGCGGAGCAAGGTGGCGATCTGGTCCACCGAAATGGTGACCGCAGGGGCTACTGAACGTTGGGCCAAGGAAGTATAGAGAAAGGCAGCCAGGGCCAGCAGCAGCAGAATATAGATGAAACTGTTGCGTAATCGTTGTGAATTCATTCCATTTCCTCAGGGCGAAACCGGACTTTAGCGTTCTTGGCAGTCTATCACACGCAGATGGTTAGGTCAAACAAATGGGCTAAATTCCCGGTT
>CAVPIK010000020.1:0-16465 GCA_963704975.1 uncultured Chloroflexia bacterium
CCCCGAAGATGCGGTCGAAGAAGCCCTTGCTTTGCTCGATGGATTCGTCGCCCAGGGTGGCGGCGAGTTTGCGCAGGATCTCTTTTTGTTCGCCGTTGAGGCTGGTGGGGACGACGACCCGGGTGGTGATCAGCATGTCCCCCCGTCCGCTGCGCTGGAGACGGGGGACGCCCAGGTTGCGCTTGCGGAAGCTCTTGCCGTTCTGGGTGCCAGCGGGGATCTCCAGGGTCTCGTCCTTGCCGTCCAGGGTGGGGATGCGCAGGGTGGCCCCCAGCGCGGCCTGGGCGATGTTGATGGGCAGTTCCATGTGGATGTCGAACTCTTGGCGCACGAAGATGGGGTGGGTCTCCACGCCGATGACCACAAAAAGGTTGCCGGCGGGGCCGCCCAACATACCCGGCCTCGCCCTCGCCGGTCAGGCGGATGCGGGTGCCGTCGTCCACCCCGGCGGGGATGTTGACGTTGATCTTGCGGTTGACCCGCACCCGCTTGGCCCCATTGCACTTGCCGCAGGGGCTGGTGATGGTCTCGCCGGCGCCGTTGCAGGTCGGGCAGGTGGCCGCGGTGACCACGGTGCCGAAAAGCGGGCTTTGCTGGCGGCGCTGGACTTCCCCGGCTCCGCCACAGGTGTTGCAGCGGATGGGGCTGGTGCCCGGCTCCGCGCCTTCGCCCCGGCAGCGGTCGCACATCTCCATGCGGGGGACGTCCAGCTCCCGCTCGCAGCCGAAAGCGGCCTCCTCGAAGCTGAGGCGCACGTCGGCCCGCAGATCCGCGCCCCGGCGGGGACCGTTGCGGCGTCCCCGGCTGGTGCTTGCCCCGCCAAAGCCGCCAAAGATTTCCTCAAAAATACTGCCCAGGTCGCCAAATCCACCGGCCCCGAAGTCGCTGAATCCGCCGCCGCCGCTGCCCGGTCCGGTGGCGGCGTGGCCGAAGCGGTCATAGGCGGCCCGCTTCTGGTCGTCGTTGAGGACCTGATAGGCCTCGTTGATCTCTTTGAACTTTTCCGTGGCATCGGGCGCGCCGTTCACGTCCGGGTGGTATTGTTGGGCCAGACCCCGGAAGGCTTTTTTCAGGGTGCTCTTGTCCGCGGATCGGTCCACGCCCAAGACTTCGTAATAATCACGTTTGCTCATGTTTTTGTCTATTCCCAGCTAATAATCCAAGCACACAGACCGGCCAAGGCCACCGTGGCCCCAATCAGGGCCGCCCACTGACCGGGCAAAAAGCCCACACTGCGGGCGCTGACGATCAAAATGATCACCATGCCCACGGCCAAGATCAGCCAGTTGGAGAGGATGGGGTGGTCGGTCCAGAGTTTTTTCATGGTAAGTGTTTCGTGTTGCGTGCGTCGAGTGAATGCTAACGGTTGTCGGCCAACTGCTGCCAAAGGGCGTCCAATTGGGTGTAGAGATCCGCCAGGCTGCCGTCATTGCGGATGATGTGATCCGCTTGGGCCATTTTGGCTTCTTGGGCCGATTGGGCGGCCAGGCGGCGGTTGGCTTCGTCCGCGGGCATGTTTCGGGTGTCGGCCAGGCGCTGCAATTGGGCATCCATGGGCGATGTGATCACCCAGACTTGGTCACACAGTCTAATGGTCCAGCCGCTCTCAAGCAGTTTGATTGCTTCCAATATGACAACCGGCGCGGACGTCGATGCGATCTCCTGCTTGGCCAGTTCGTACACCTGGGGATGCAGGATGGCCTCCAGCCGGGCCAGGGCGGACGGGTCGGCGAAGACCACGCGGCCCAGGGCCGGGCGGTCAATCGTGCCATCCGCGGCCAGGATGTCGTCCCCAAACTCGGCCAGGATCAGGGGGAAGGCCGGGCCGTCGGGCTGCATGGCCCGGTGGGCCAGCTTGTCCGCGTCCACCACATGGGCACCCTTGGCCGCCAGATAGGCCAGCACCGTGCTCTTGCCCGTGGCAATGTTGCCGGTCAGGCCGATGACTTTGGGTTGAGTTACGGGTTGGGTCATGGTTCGATCCTGATCACAAAAAAGGCGCTGCCGGGCAGCGCAGAGAGCATTATATCACAGGCAAAAGGGTTGGTTGAAACAGGGGTGGGGGTGGAATTTAGGCGATTTTATCCAGCGTAAAGCACCTTCGCCGAAGCCAGCACATCGGAGCGAAAATAGCGGCTCAATTCGGACGGCGTGCGCAGATCGACTCGCCTCCCCAACATTTCCGTCAGTTCGGCCTCAATTTGGGCCATGCCCAGATAGCCGATGCGGGCATCCGGCTCAAATTCGACCAAGATGTCTACGTCACTGTCGGCATTGAACTCCGATCCAAGAATTGATCCAAAAAGGGAAAGTGTACGGATTTTGTGACGATGGCACATTTTCGCAAGGATGGTATTCGGGATTGTTGGCAATTGAGCCAAGGTGTTTGCAATCACGTCCATGACACCCTCCTCCGCCAAAACTAACCGTTGAATTTCTTGGTAACGCCCCCATCTAGCGTTCGGCGATAGCCATTGCCTCAATAGCCGGTTGACTTGCAAACATCGTTGCTGGCACCGTGATTTTTGCCGTACGCTGCGATTTCTGCCGAAGCGAGATTAGTTGGTCGCCATGAAGGGCAACCAAGGCATAGGTATAGCCGTCCAAAGAGACAAATTCCACTTCGTATCCATCATTCGGATAACATTCCACGACAGCACCGATTTCACCGCGAAACAGATTGTGTTTCGGGACATCCATCGTCAAGGCAACGACATCCAACAACTGAATCTCATCTTTCATACTGTTTTACTCCTATAGCATACCGCTACAACGGATAACACGTTACAAGTCGCGGAAAATCCTCATTTGGACGTATGATCCATGCACTGCGCACTGTTGCTTGTTTATCCTGCCAGACAAGCAGAAAGTCAATCACATACCGCTGCCCATACTCATCAAGTTCACCCAACGCTGCATCTTCGGTTCGGATGACTTTGAGCAGGATGTCCTGCACTGCTTCCGTATCGCTAATCGTTATGCCAAGTAGCATGGCAAACAAGCGGGCCTTGTGTCCACCAACCCTATGTGTTGGATTCAAGGCATAGTCGCGCAACTTGCTTAGTTCAACGACCGCACGGTCAGCGTTTGGGGCTATCATGGAATGACCGACCTTGTACCGCCTGTAGATTTGCCGTAGTTACCTGTAATCATTTCCACAAGTTATCTTCCAAACAAAAAGACTCAGCAGGAAATTCATACCCCAAGTATAGCACGCCGCCCGCTCATTCTCAACGGCGAAAATCTCGTGGATATGCGCCTTTTGGGGCAGACCCGTTCGCACCAGGGGGTGCGAACTCCGCGTACTGCGTTTGGGGGGCGTCAAGATCACACCGCCTCCGCCAACTCGGCCCATTCTTCCATGGTCTGCTCCAGGCGGATGTGGAGGGCTTGGTATTCGGTGGTGAGTTTTTGCAGTTTGCCCAGGTCTTGGATGCGGCTGGCGGTGGACATTTGCTCTTCCAGTTGGACCAGACGCTGCTCCATGCGGTGGACCCGCTCTTCGACTTCGGCGGCTTCGGCGGCCCGTTTGTCGGAGAGTTGACGCTGGCGGCGGTCGTCCCGCTGGCGCTCTCGGTGGGCCTGGGCGTCGGTGAGGTCGTCCAGATGCCGCGGCTTGGTCCGGGGCCTGGGACTGGGCCAGGCGTTCCTGTTGCCATTGGCGCCAGGTGCCTTTGAACTCGATCAACTGGCTGGGTTCGTGGCCTTCGCCCGGCTCCAACATCCACAGCCGGGTGGCGATGGCGTCCACCAAGGCCCGGTCGTGGGTGACCAGCAGCACCGTGCCGCCGAATTGTTGCAGGGCATCCTGCAAGATCTCCTGGCTGTCCAGATCCAGATGGTTGGTCGGCTCGTCCAAGAGCAGGAAGTTGGCCCCCTGCAAGGTGAGCCGGGCCAGGGCGATGCGGCTGCGCTGGCCGCCGCTGAGGTTGTCGATGGTCTTGAAGACATCATCCCCCTGGAAGAGGAATTGGCCCAAATAGGTGCGGGCCTGGGTCAGGGGCAGGTTCTTGATCTCCAAGCAAGCTGTCCAACACGGTCTGGGTCTCGTCCATCAACCCGAAGCCGGCGCCCACATGACGCTGGGCCAGATAGCCGATGACCACCCCGGCTCCAGGGTCAAAGCGCCCGGCCAGGGGATCCAGTTCGCCCAGGATGGTCTTGACCAAGGTGGATTTCCCCGTGCCGTTGGGACCGATCAGGGCCACGATCTCCCGGCGGCGGATCTTCCAGAGTCGGGCACGGTCAGGATGGGCACTTTTTGGTCATAGCCGACCATCAGGTTGCGGGTGCGCAGGACCAGATCCCCGCTGCGGGTGCCGGCGTCCAGGGGCAGGCGGATGGCCCGTTCGCTGGGCGGGGCGGCCAGGGCTTCGTCTTCCAGAAAGCGGTTGAGACGGGTTTCCCGGCCCCGGGCCTCTTTGCTGCGCTGGCCCGCCTTGTAGCGGCGCACAAAGTCCTGGGTTTCGGCGATGAATTTTTGTTGTTTCTCATATTCCCGCCGCCAGGCCTCCAGGCGGTCGCCCCGTTGCAGACGATAGTGGCTGTAGTTGCCCCGGTAGAGGTCGAGCCGGTTGTGGTTCATCTCCCAAGTGCGGTTGGTGACATTGTCCAGAAAATAGCGGTCATGGGAGACCACCACCATGCTGCCCTTCCACTCCCGCAGGGCATTCTCCAGCCACTCCACCGCCCGGATGTCCAGGTGGTTGGTCGGCTCGTCCAACAGGAGCAGATCCGGCTCTTCCAGCAGCAGACGGCCCAAGAGGGCCCGGGTGCGCTGGCCGCCGCTCAGGTTGGCCAGAGGCATGGGCCAGGTGGTTTCGTCAAAGCCCAGGCCGGTGAGGACCTGCTTGATGCGGGTGTCGATGGAATAGCCGCCGGCCTGTTCAAAGGCTTCCTGCATATGGCCATACTCCACCAGCAGCCGTTCCAGCTCGGCCTCGGAGATCTCGTCCTCGGTCATGTGGTGCTCCAAGGCCCGCAAGGCCTCGCCCTGGGCCAGGAGATCCCCGAAGACATCGTGGAGATCCGCATAGAGGGTGCGCCCCTTGGACGGGGGCGGATCCTGGGGCAGATAGCCCACTTGGACCGTACCGGCAAAGATCAATTCGCCGCCGTCCTTGGGCTCCACCCCGGCGATGATCTTGAGCAGGCTGGTCTTGCCCGCGCCGTTGGGGCCGACCAAGCCGATGCGGTCGCCGGCCTCCACCCGCAGATCCACGCCGGAGAAGACGTCCAAGGCACCGTAGCTTTTGGCTAAATTATTGCCGACAACCATACTCATAAAACTATATCCCTCTTACCACCGAGAACGCAGAGGCACCGCAGAGACTTATGCAGAGGAAAATGAAGAGAACTCTAGCATCCTCTGCCACCCTCCGCGTCCTCGCCGGTTTGATATTATAGAATCGTCCATATCAACAGCTACACGGGGCAGATTATACCATAGGAAGGGCAGACGCTGGGCATGGGCAGATGAGCAGGCAAGTCTATTTTGAGAATTGTTGGAGAATGGGCGGGCCGATTGACAAATAATGGGGTCTCCCCTATAATCGACTTCATTACACAAGAAACCAACCGGTTTCTCCTCTGCTTTCAGCCATTTGCTTCAACCCGTTGACCCTGATACCAAAGCAACCAAGTTTTTCTCATTTCACCGCCTCCGAATGAGACATCACACCCCGAAGCCACAGTAGTTGTAGACTTGCACGTTTTGCACCCGGTTGAGCAATGGCGCTCTACCCCTCCCATCCACAATCGCATTCTTACCCGACGCACCCAGTGGTGCATAGGCTGAACCCTGTTTTTGTTATGTCTGTGTTGTTCCAACACCAAAATACTCAAGGAGATTTTGTATGCGAAAGTTTTCAACCCTGTTTGCCGTATTGATGGTCATGGCTTTGGTCCTGGCTGCCTGTCCGGCCCCGGCAGCCACCCCGGCTGCAGAAGCCCCGGCTGCCGTCGAAGCGCCTGCCGCTGCGGTGGAAGCCCCCGCCGCCGAAGCCCCTGCCGCCCCCGCCGCGGACATGACCGGCAAGGTCGTGAATGCGGCTGGCGGTGGACATCTGCTCTTCCAGCTGGGCCAGGCGCTGCTCCATGCGGTGGACCCGCTCTTCGACTTCGCTGGCTTCGGCGGCCCGCTTGTCGGAGAGCTGGCGCTGGCGGCGGTCGTCCCGCTGGCGCTCCCGGTGGGCCTGGGCGTCGGTGAGGTCGTCCAGATCCGCCGCGGCCAGGTCCGGGGCCTGGGACTGGGCCAGACGCTCCTGTTGCCATTGCCGCCAGGTGCCTTTGAACTCGATCAACTGGCTGGGTTCATGGCCTTCGCCAGGCTCCAACATCCACAGGCGGGTGGCGATGGCGTCCACCAAGGCCCGGTCGTGGGTGACCAGCAGCACCGTGCCGCTGAACTGCTGCAGGGCATCCTGCAAGATCTCCTGGCTGTCCAGATCCAGATGGTTGGTCGGCTCGTCCAAGAGCAGGAAGTTGGCCCCCTGCAAGGTCAGCCGGGCCAGGGCGATGCGGCTGCGCTGGCCGCCGCTGAGGGTGTCGATGGTCTTGAAGACATCATCCCCCTGGAAGAGGAACTGGCCCAAATAGGTGCGGGCCTGGGTCAGGGGCAGGTTTTTGATCTCCAACAGGCTGTCCAACACGGTCTGGGTCTCGTCCATCAGCCCGAAGCCGGCGCCCACGTGACGCTGGGCCAGATAGCCGATGACCACCCCGGCTCCCAGGGTCAAAGCGCCCGGCCAGGGGGTCCAGTTCGCCCAGGATGGTCTTGACCAAGGTGGATTTACCCGTGCCGTTGGGGCCGATCAGGGCCACGATCTCCCGGCGGCGGACTTCCAGATCCGGCACGTCCAGGATGGGCTCGCCTGGGGCATAGCCGACCACCAGATTGCGGGTGCGCAGGACCAGATCCCCGCTGCGGGTGCCGGCGTCCAGGGGCAGACGGATGGCCCGTTCGCTGGGCGGGGCGGCCAGGGCTTCGTCTTCCAGAAAGCGGTTGAGACGGGTTTCCCGGCCCCGGGCCTCTTTGCTGCGCTGGCCCGCCTTGTAGCGGCGCACAAAGTCCTGGGTTTCGGCGATAAACTTCTGCTGTTTCTCGTATTCCCGCCGCCAGGCTTCCAGGCGGTCGCCCCGTTGCAGACGATAGTGGCTGTAGTTGCCCCGATAGAGGTCGAGCCGGTTGTGGTTCATCTCCCAGGTGCGGTTGGTGACGTTGTCCAGAAAATAGCGGTCATGGGAGACCACCACCATGCTGCCCTTCCACTCGCGCAGGGCATTTTCCAGCCACTCCACCGCCCGGATGTCCAGGTGATTGGTCGGCTCATCCAGCAGGAGCAGGTCCGGCTCTTCCAGGAGCAGACGGCCCAAGAGGGCGCGGGTACGCTGGCCGCCGCTCAGGTTGGCCAGGGGCATGGGCCAGGTGGTTTCGTCAAAACCCAGGCCGGTGAGCACCTGCTTGATGCGGGTGTCCACATTGTAGCCGCCAGCCCGCTCGAAGGCTTCCTGCATGTGGCCATAGTCCACCAGCAGCCGCTCCATCTCGGCCTCGGAGGTCTCGTCCGCGGTCATGTGATGTTCCAAGGCCCGCAAGGCCTCGCCCTGGGCCAGGAGATCCCCGAAGACATCGTGGAGATCCGCATAGAGGGTGCGCCCCTTGGACGGGGGCGGATCCTGGGGCAGATAGCCGACCCGGACCGTGCCGGCAAAGATCAGCTCGCCGCCATCCTTGGGTTCCACCCCGGCGATGATCTTGAGCAGGCTGGTCTTGCCGGCGCCGTTGGGGCCGACCAGGCCGATGCGGTCACCGGCCTCCACCCGCAGGTCCACGCCGGAGAAGACGTCCAGGGCGCCGTAGGATTTTGGCCAAACTGTTGCCGACTACCATACTCATAAGAGCTATATCCCTCTTAACCGCCGAGAACCCAGAGGCACCGTCGCAGAGCAATGCAGAGAAAAAGCAAAAAACTCTGCGTATCTCTGTGCACCCTGCGCGTCCTCGGCGATTTGATGTTTTAGAATCGTCCATATCAACAGCCACACGGGGCAGATTATACCATAGGAGAGGCCGACGCTGGGCATGAGCGGCGAGATGAGAAGAATTTGTCGGGGGAATTGTCGCGAGAATGGGCGGGCCGATTGACAAATTGTGGGGTCTCCCCTATAATTTGGCATCAATACGTAGGAAACCATCCGGTTTCTCCTCTGCTTTCAGCCATTGCTTCACCTGTTGAGCCTGACACCAAAGCAACCAAGTTATTCTCATTTCACTGCCTCCGAATGAGACGTCACACCTCGAATTCCCAGACTTGCAGACTTACACGGTTTGCACCCGGTTGAGCAACGGCGCTCTCCCCTCCCATCCACAATTGAATTCTTACCCAACGCATCAGTTGGCGCATAGGCTTGAACAACGTTTTTGTTGTGTCTGTGTTTTTCAACATCCAAAACACTCAAGGAGAGTACGTATGCGAAAGTTCTCAACCCTGTTTGCCGTACTGATGGTCATGGCTTTGGTCCTGGCTGCCTGTCCGGCCCCGGCTGCAACCCCGGCTGCTGAAGCCCCGGCTGCCGTAGAAGCGCCTGCGGCCGCGGTGGAAGCCCCCGCCGTTGAAGCCCCGCGCCCCCGCCGCGGACATGACCGGTAAGGTCGTGATCCCCGCCGGTGGCGTCATCCGTCTTGGTGGCTCTTCGGGCCTCACCGGTCCCATCCCCGAAATGGGCAATGACATCGCCCAATCCGCCCAGATTGCCGTTGACGATCTCAACGCGGCTGGCGGCGTGGACGGCTTCATGTTCGAGTTGGACATGCAGGATGGCGGCTGTGACGGCTCCATCGCCACCAACGTGGCCAACATGTTTGTGGCCGACCCCACCATCGTGGCCGTGACTGGCGGCATGTGCTCCGGCGAGACCTTGGGCCTGAAGCCCATTCTGCTTGCGGCTCGCATTCCCTTTGTGTCGCCCAGCGCCACCAACCCCAGTGTCCTCACTGCCGACTGCGATAGCTGCAACCGGGTCGTGCTGACCGACCAGTTGCAGGCCAACACGGACGCCGACTACTTCTTCAATGTCCTGGGCCTCACGCAAGATCGCCCTGATGCACGACAATGGGGACTACGGTCTGGGACTGGTCGAACTGCTGCAGAGCGCCTTTGAGGCGCTTGGCGGCGAGGTCACTGGCGTGGAAGGTGGTCAGGTCGGCGAAACAGACTTCCGGGCAGCCCTGGCCAAGATTGCGGCCAACGGTCCTGAATTGGTCTTCTTCGGCGGCTACTCCACCGAGGCAGCCCTCGTCACCCAGCAGATGAAAGAGACCCCAGGCCTGGAAGATGTCCTCTTCATGAGCGACGATGGCTCCTTCACCCAGCAATATCTGGACACCGCCGGGGCCGCAGCCGAGGGCGCTTACATGTCCAAGCCCATCGGCGACGTGCAGGCAGATGAGTATAACGCATTCCGCCAGCGGTATGCGGACACATACGGTGCGGAACCCCTGGGACCGTACGACGCCCAGTCCTATGATTCGGTCATGCTGATTGCCGATGCCATCAACCAGGTGGCCGAGGTCGACGCTTCCGGCAACCTGGTGATTGATCGGGACGCCCTGATCACAGGCTATCCGAGCCACGGAGAATTTGACAGGGTTGACCGGTTCTATGACCTGCAACGACTATCGGTGAATGTGGTGCTGGTGGCATCCAGATCTCCCAAGTAGTGAACGGCGAGTTCGTGCAGGTCGCCGGCTTCGGGATGGAATAAGCGAAATCCGTAGGTGAACAGAGAACGGGGTGGGCGGAACGCGCAGTTCTGTCCACCCCGTTCTGGCAAGAGCACCCGTCACATCCCCCGTCTGACTGGTTTAACAGGCAAATGTGATGACTCTACTGCGAGAACCACGAATTTCAGCAATTATTTCTAAACAAATTCGTGTCATTCGTGTCATTCGTGGTTCTTGCAGGGAAGTCATGTTAGCGATTGTCGCAATTATTGTCTTTTTTCTCGCATAATTGGCTCCACGGCAAAACAAGCGGAGCCATGTTTCAGAAAACCGAGTGACTTATGGCTAGTAGCGCAGCAGCGAATGAGCAGACCAGACGTCGGGACAACAGCCGCTACCTGATCTGGTTGATGGGGGCGGTGATCCTCGTCCTGGTGGCGTGGCGGGTGTGGACCGTGGGCATCGCCGAGGGGTATCCGGCCTCCTTCTGGGCCACCCAGGTGATCAACGGGCTGGTGTTGGGCGGGGTCTATGCCCTGGTGGCCCTGGGCTATACCTTGATCTATGGCATCCTCTTTATGATCAACTTTGCCCACGGCGAAGTGATGATGTTGGGGGGCGTCACCGGCTTCTTCGCCCTGCAATTCTTCACCTATTTAGGCTGGATCGACGGGCCGCCCGTGGTGGTCTTCATCGCCCTGTTGCTGATCATGGGCGCGGGCATGTTGGGGTCCGTGGCCACGGGCGTGGCGTTGGAACGGCTGGCCTATCGTCCCCTACGCCGTGCGCCCCGGCTTGTGCCGCTGATCAGCGCCATTGGGGCCTCCCTCTTTCTGCAATATTCCGTGCTTCTTATCTTTGGCGTCAGCCCCCTCAGCTATCGCAAACCGGATCTGATCGCCGGCAGTTTCAAAATTGGCCCCGTGGTCAATGTCTCCTATACCGGGGCTATTATCTTCTTCACCTCCGTGCTGCTCATGGTGGGGCTGTATATCATCATCCAACGCACAAAACTGGGCCGGGCCATGCGGGCCGTGGCCGAGGACAAGGACACCGCCGCCCTGATGGGGGTGGATGTGAACAAAGTGATCGTGGCCACCTTTATCCTCAGCGCGGCCTTGGCCGGTGCCGCTGGGGTGATGTTGGGCTTCCACAACACGGTGATGAAATTTAACAGCGGCTTTATTCCGGGGCTGAAAGCCTTTACCGCTGCGGTGTTGGGCGGCATCGGCAATATTCCGGGGGCCATGTTTGGGGCCTTGATTTTGGGGCTGATCGAAGCCTTGGGGCCTAGCGCCCTGGGCATCCCCAACCAGTACAAGGACATCATCGCCTTCTCGGTCCTGGTGCTGATCCTGATCTTCCGCCCGTCGGGTCTCTTCGGCGAAGTGCTCAGCAAAAAGAAGGCCTAACCATGAATACTCAATTCGCCTATGCCCGAGGTCTACAAAAAGGGCTGATCGCCTTTGGCCTCTTGGTCTATATCATCCTAATCGGTCTGCCCATTCGCCTGGGCGACAATGCCTTCCTCGTCCTGTCGATTCTGATGGGGATTCTGTTCTTCGCCATGTTGCGCCATCCGGCAGCCGGGGATAGCAAAGGTCGCCCAGTGGCCCAAATTTTGGGCAACGGCATCGCCGCCGGACTCACCGCCGGGGTGTTGACCACCGGACTGATCTGGGCCTTCAACACAGTCCTGGGCAATGGGACCAAAATCCAGCCGGTCTTCGACAAAATTGTGCCCCTGAACATGGCGGCCCTCAGTGGCGTCAGCGCCGGAACCATCGCCAAGGGCGAAGTCGCCTTGGGTGTCTATGCCATGATGGTCGGCATGATGACCGCGGCCGGACTGGTGGCCGGGCTGATGATCTTGATCAACCGCAGCGGCGCCGCAGACACGGCCCGTTCCGTCAAACTGCCCGGCGTCCGTTGGATCTTCATTGCCTTCCCCTTTGTGCTCATGGGGCTGGTGATCTACATGGGGTTGCCCGGTATCACCATTGGCGGTCGAAACGAAGGCACCTATCGCCTGATGGCCGCCATGATCGCCGTCGGCGTTGGACTAGCCGTTACACAGAAGACCAAACCCGGCTGGGAATCCCGCATTGTCCTGGCCCTGCTCTTGGCCTCCATTGCCTATCTGCCCTTCACCCTGGATCAGTTCCAGAATTCGGTGATGGGCATGGTCTTCATCTTTGTGATGATGGGGCTGGGGCTGAACATTGTGGTGGGCTACGCCGGCCTGCTAGACCTGGGCTACGTGGCCTTCTTTGCCATCGGGGCCTACATGTACGCCTTTGTGGCTGCCCCCTTCTCGTCGCCGTTGATCACCGAGTGGTTGATCAACCTGGGTGTGAACCCAAATACGCCTCTGCTGGGCTTTTGGGTGGCCGTTCCCGTCTCCATGCTGGCCGCTGGATTGGGCGGCGTGCTGCTGGGCATCCCCGTGTTGAGATTGCGGGGCGACTATTTGGCCATTGTCACCCTGGGCTTTGGGGAGATCATCCGTCTCTTTCATGCTCAACCTGGGGCCGCTGACCAATGGGCCTCGGGGCATGTTGAACATTCCGGCCCCGGCCATCGGCGCCTATAGCCTGGGCAACCCTCGTGACATCTTCATCCTGGCCCTGTTGGGGTCGGCCATTGTGGCCTTTGTGGCCCAGCGGCTCAACAACTCTCGCACGGGCCGGGCGTGGGAAGCCCTGCGGGAAGACGAAGATGTGGCCCAGGCCACAGGCATCAACCTGGTGCAGACCAAGCTGTTGGCCTTCGCCATCGGGGCCATGTTTGCCGGGTTTGCCGGACAACTTTACGCCGCCCGCCAGGTCAACATCTTCCCAGAAAACTTCACCCTCTTTGTCTCCATCGACGCCCTGTCCCTGATCATCGTGGGCGGCATGGGCAGCATCCCCGGCGTGGTGCTGGGGGCCATCGCCCTCAAGGGCCTGCCCGAAGTGCTGCGGGGGGTGGATGAATACCGCATCGTGGTTTTCGCCGCCCTGCTGATCATCATGATGATCGTGCGGCCCGAAGGCTTCCTGCCCTCCGCCCGGCGCAGCCGAGAACTGCACGCCGAGGAGGTTGACCCGCTTCCTTTGCCAAATCAATCCGATCCCGCCCCAGCCGCCCCAGGAGGTGATGCCTGATGTCTTTACTCGAAGCACGCCAGGTCACCAAAATATTCGGCGGTCTCGTGGCCGTGGACCATGTGGATTTCAGCATCGAAGAGAAGTCCATCGCCAGCCTGATCGGCCCCAACGGCGCGGGCAAGACCACCTTCTTCAACTGCCTCACCGGCCTCTACGAACCGGAGATCGGCGAAGTGATCTTTGACGGCAAGCCCCTGGTGGGTCTGCGCCCGGACCAGATCACCGCCACGGGCATGGCCCGCACCTATCAGAATATCCGCCTCTTTGGGGGCATGACCGCCCTGGAGAATGTGTTGGTGGGCCAGCATGTGCGCATGAAGGCCACCCCCTTGGGGGCCATCTTCCGCACCCGGTCCCAGGTGGCCGAGGAGCGGATGGCGGAAAACAAGGCCCGGGAACTGATGGCCTTTGTGGGGCTGGAGGGCAAGGGGGACATGATCGCCAAGAACCTGCCCTATGGCGACCAACGGCTGTTGGAGATCGCCCGGGCCATGGGCAGCGACCCCAAGCTGTTGCTGCTTGGACGAACCGGCCGCGGGCATGAACCCGAAAGAGACCGACGCCATGATGGACCTGGTCCATCGTCTGCGGGATCAGATGGGGATGACCGTGCTGCTGATCGAGCACGATATGAAAGTGGTTATGAACATCTCGGATTATGTGACCGTGTTGGACTATGGCAAGAAGATCGCCGAGGGCGAACCGGCCACTGTGCGGGCCAATCCACGGGTCATCGAAGCCTATTTGGGACCTGGGGCGGCAGACGAAACCGACTAAAAATTGAGAATTGAAAATGGAAAATAGAGAATTTTTAATTTGTGCGTGGACGATCCATCGTGTGCGAGCCCACCATTTTTAATTCTCAATTCTCGATTTTCAATTCTCGATTTTCAGTTTTCAATTAAACTGGACTTCTTATTATGCTAGAAATCAACGACATCCACACCTATTACGGCCAGATCCACGCCCTGAAGGGGTTGTCCCTGCAGGTAAACCAGGGGGAAATCGTCACCCTGATCGGCTCCAACGGGGCGGGGAAGACGACGACGCTCAACACCATCAGCGGCATTCTGACCCCGCGCCAGGGGTCGATCATGCTGGAAGGCAAACGCATCGACCACACCCCGGCCCACGAGGTGACCAAGCTGGGCGTCTCCCATTCGCCCGAAGGTCGGCGCATCTTTGGCCGGCTGACCGTGCAGGAAAATTTGGAGATGGGCGCCTTCAACCGCGATGATGAGGCCGGGATCGCCGAGGACTTTCAGCGATCCCTTGACCTTTTCCCCCGGCTGCGGGAACGGCTCAAACAGCCCGGCGGCACCCTTTCCGGCGGCGAACAGCAGATGTTGGCCATGGGCCGGGCCTTGATGAGCCGTCCGCGCATTCTGCTTTTGGACGAGCCGTCCATGGGCTTGGCCCCCATTTTGGTGGCCCAGATCTTCGAGATTATTCAAAACATCAACGCCCAGGGCACCACCATTCTGCTGGTGGAGCAGAACGCCAAGGTGGCCCTGAGTATCGCCAACCGGGGCTATGTGATGGAAACCGGCAAGATCGTCCTGGAAGGCCCGGCCAAAGAGTTGCTGGCCAGCCCCCAGGTGCGGGAGGCGTATTTGGGCGGATAGAGCTGAGGGGGTGAGCGGGTGAAGGGGTGAAAGGGTGAATCGCTTTCCAGAAAAGATCACCCCCTCACCCCTTCACCCCTCACCCTTTCAACAACTCGCCCAACACAATCCGCGCCCGGGCCGCGGCCTGGCCCCGGTGGCTGATGAGGTTTTTGTAGTCGGTGGGGAGTTGGGCCAGGGTTTGGCCTTTTTCGGGGATCAGGAAGATGGGGTCGTAGCCGAAGCCGTGGGTACCTTGGGGCTGGGGGACGATCTGCCCTTCCAAAGTGCCTTCCGTGGTGTGGACGCTGCCGTCCGGTGCCACCAGGGCCACCACACAGCGGAAGCGGGCCGTCCACGCCCCCCGATCTGCCCCCAAACTTGGTTCATCTGCCGTACCGGGCAGGGCAGCCAGATCGGCCAACAATTTGCGCCAGCGATCCGTGTCCGTTGCACCGGGACCGGCATAGCGGGCCGAATGGATGCCGGGGGCACCGCCCAGGGCATCCACCTCCAACCCGCTGTCATCGGCCCAGGTCCACAGGCCGCTGAGGGCGGCATAGGAGCGGGCCTTGAGGATGGCGTTTTCCTCGAAGGTGGCGCCGGTCTCCTCCACGTCCAGGGTGATGCCCGCTTCCTGCAACGAGACGATTTGGACGGACAGATCCGCCAGCAAGGCGCGATATTCGGCGATTTTTCCAAGGTTATGGGTGGCAAGCAATAGTTTTGTCATGGTTTGTCCTTTTGGTCACTCCTTTTTGTTCAGGACTGGTCTTGACCCTGGATAGGTGCTATCATATAATTTGCAGACATGAACTGCAACTTTCCATGTATCGCCCCACCCCAGTCCCCTAGTTGTTAGGGGAGGCGTTGCACACCTGCCAGTGGAGCCACTCCTTGTCTAACCACCCGTTACGCATCTTTACCGGATCTGCCCATCCTCAATTGGCCGCTGAAATTGCAAAGATTTTAGAAGCGCCCGTTGGACGGTCCACCACTCGACACTTGCCAGATTCAGAAATTCATGTCATGATCGACGAGGTAGTGCGGGATCAGGATATTTTCCTGATCCAACCCTGCTCTCGGCCCGTGAACGAGAATCTGATGGAGTTGATGCTCTATTTGGATGCATTTCGCCGGGCCAGCGCCCACAGCGTCACCGTGGTTGCGCCCTATTTCCCCTATGCCCGGCAGGAACGCATGGCCAAGGGCCGGGAAGCCATCAGCGCCCGGGTGGTGGCCAATATGTTGGAATCAATGGGCGCGGACCGGGTGGTCTTTGTGGACATCCACGCCCGGGCCATCCAAGGATTCTTTAACATTCCGGTGGATCCCCTGAGCGCCCTGCCCCTGCTGGCCGACTACTTCCGTACCCCGAAGTTTGCCAATGCGGCCATTGTCAGCCCGGATGTGGGACGAGCCAGCTTGGCGGGCAAGTATGCGGAGTTGCTCAACCTGCCCCTGGTGGTGATGCACAAGCGGCGTCTGGGCTTCAGCGACACCGAGGTCAGCCATGTGGTGGGGGATATCGAAGGCCGCCGCCCCATCATTATTGACGATGTGATGGCCGGGGGCAGCGTTCTGAAGCAGGTGGATGCGCTCTACGCGGCCGGGGCCGTGGGCAATGCCTTCTTTGCCGTCACCCACGGTGTCTTATTGCCCACAGCCTTGGAAAGCTTGACCGCTGATGACCGCATCGAGGGCTTGGTGGTGACCAATACAGTGCCGGTTCCGTCCGAATATAAAGATCTCAAGGTGACGGTTCTCTCCATCGCCCCCTTGCTGGCCAAGATCATTCACCACATCCACGAAGGTGCCAGCATCTCCCCAGATCTGATCTTGGGGTAGCCATCCCGGAGGTTCATTTGTTTCAACGCAACAAACGCCCAGAGCCGGACGCCATCGAAGTGGTGATTGGCCCCCGAGCCACCTTCTCCGGCGACCTGCGCTGTGATGCCAGCATCCGCATTGACGGCATCATGACCGGT
>CAVPIK010000021.1:0-135967 GCA_963704975.1 uncultured Chloroflexia bacterium
GGTGGCAGCATCGAAACCCTGGGCAATGTGATCTTGACCGAAGGATGCCAGGTCCAGGGTGATATCCAGGCCCGCACGGTCAGTGTGCGGGGCGCATTCCAAGGCACGATCCGGGCCGACCGAGCCGAGCTTTTGGACGGCTGTCATGTCACCGGGACGGTCTATGTCAACACGGTCTATATTGATGACGGGGCTGTGTTGAATGGCGATGTACGCATGCAGAAAGATGCCCCTGGGTCCGCCACGGGCGAAGACGGTCCTTCGCCCATTCCTGTGATCAATTGACTGACCCGAATCAACCGTCCGCCCATTCTGTCAACCCTCCTGCTGTCCGGGTCATTCCGCCGCAGCAGATCCTATCCTGTTTTTCATTCCGATTTACCCACACCCTGTTTGTAGTTCAATCGAGTTTACACAAAGGAGAAATGCATGAAACAGCACAGCAAGACCATATGGAGCCTGCTTACCTTGCTGATCGTGGCTTCCATGGTATTGGCCGCTTGTGGAGGCGCCGCCACCCCGGCAGCGCCTGCCGCAGAAGCGCCCGCCGCCGAAGCTCCGGCAGCGACCATGACCACGATCAAGGTAGGCACCAACGCCGAATACCAGCCCTTTGAGTTCATTGGCGCTGACGGCGTCATCACCGGCTTTGACGTTGACCTGTTGAACGCTGCCGCCGAGGCTGGCGGGCTGGGCGTCGAACTGGTCAACACCAAGTGGGACGGCATCTTTGTGGCCCTGGCCAGCGGCGAGTTTGACGCCGTGATCAGCGCCGTCACCATCACCCCGGAACGGGCTGAGGTGGTTAACTTCACCGATGCCTACTTCAATGCCGGTCAGGCCATCGCCGTACGTGCCGATAACACGGACATCAACAGCGAAGCCGACCTGGATGGCAAGTCCGTGGGTGTGCAGATTGGCACCACGGGCGACATCTACTTGACCGACAACACCAAGGCCAACGTGCAGCGCTTCGAGGAGAATCCTCTGGCCCTGCAGGCCCTGGCCAACAAGGATGTCGACGCCGTCGTCGCCGACAGCCCCACCCTGGCCGACTCCATCAAGGCCAACCCGGAACTGGGCCTGAAGATGGTCGGCGAGCCCTTCACCGAAGAGCTGTACGGCATCGCCGTCAACAAGGGCAAGCCTGAAGTCCTGGCCGCCCTGAACGCCGGTCTGGCCGCCATTCGGGCCGACGGCACCTATGACGCCATCTACGACACCTGGTTTGGCACCGATGAGATGGCCGCCGCCCCCGCCGCCAGCATGGATCTGATGAGCGTCTCCGCCCCGGATTGTGAGTACGGCGGTCTGTTCAAATCCATCGAAGCCGTGGACGAGCTGACGGTCAAGATGACCCTGTGCAGCCCGGATGTGGCCTTCCCCTCCAAGGTGGCCTTCTCCTCCTTCGCCATCCAATCCTCCGACTACCTGGAATCCACGGGTGGCGGCGGCACCTTGGTCGACGCCCCCATGGGCACCGGCCCCTACATGCTGGACCGTTGGGTGCGGGGTGACAGCCTCATCCTCAAGAAGAACCCCAACTATTGGGGCACGCCTGCGGCCAACGAGACCCTGATCTTCCGCTGGAGCACCGAAGGCGCCCAGCGTCTGTTGGAGCTGCAATCCGGCACGGTTGACGGTATCGACAACCCCTCCCCGGATGACTTCGCCACCATCGAAGGCGACGCCACCCTGACCCTCTATCCCCGAGAAGCGCTGAACATCTTCTATGTGGGCATGAACGACGCCCATGCGCCCTTTGACAACGAAATGGTGCGTCAGGCCATTGCCATGGGCATTGACCGCCAGCGTATCGTGGACAACTTCTACCCGGCTGGTTCCGTGGTGGCGTCCCACTTCACCCCCTGCGCCATTCCCGGCGGCTGTGAGGGCGAAGACTGGTACGAGTTCGACCCGGTGGCCGCCAAGGCCCTGTTGGCCGAGGCTGGCTTCCCCGATGGCTTCGAGACCGTGATCAACTATCGCGATGTCTTCCGTAGCTATCTGCCCGAACCGGGCGTGGTCTCCCAGGACATCCAGGCCCAGCTCAAGGCCAACCTGAACATCGATGCCACCATCGAGGTGATGGAGTCCGGTGCGTTCTTGGATGCCTCTGACGCTGGCGAGTTGACGGGTTTCCATCTGCTGGGTTGGGGTGCGGACTATCCCGATGCCACCAACTTCCTGGACTTCCACTTCGGTGCAGGCGCCTCCGACCAGTTCGGTGGCGGCCATGCGGACATCCACGAAGCCCTGAAGAACGGTGGCGCCTGTCGGATCCGGCCGAGCGCAACGCCTTCTACGCCGAGGCCAACAAGCTGATCAAGCAGCATGTGCCCATGATCCCCATGGCCCACGGTGGTTCCGCCACAGCCTTCAAGGCTGATGCGGTCGGCGCCCACGCCAGCCCCCTGGGCAACGAGTACTTCGCCAGCATGAGCGTTCCCGGCCAGGACTCCTTCGTGTGGATGCAGAACGCCGAGCCTATCGGCCTCTACTGCGCCGACGAGACCGACGGCGAGAGCCTGCGGGCCTGTGAGCAGATCAGCGAGTCCCTGTTGGCCTACGAAATTGCCGGCACCGCGGTCGATCCCGTCCTTGGCCGAGAGCTTCGAGGCCAATGCCGAGTTGACCGAGTGGACCTTCAACCTGCGCCCAGGCGTCACCTTCCATGATGGCAGCGCCCTGGATGCCAACGATGTGGTCATGTCCTACGCCGTCCAATGGGATGCCGCCAACCCCCTGCATGCGGGTCGCAACGGCACCTTCACCTACTGGTCCGGCCTGTTCGGCGGTTTCCTGAACGCCGAATAAGCCTTCTATGTCTGCCCATTGGGGGCGAGGCGTCTGTCTCGCCCCCAATGGTTTGATGCTGGCGTGGCAGCCCGGACGATAATCGTCCGGGCTGCACCGCCAGACAGAGGGGCGGTGGTTCACCGCCCCTTTCTATTGCAACTTACTTTGCACTTAATTCTTGCACCTGATCCTTCCCTCCCCATCGCGGAGAGACGTCCATGTCCCAATACATTTTGCGTCGTCTGCTGTTGGCCATTCCGGTCTTGGTGGGCATTATCTTTGTCACCTTTACCCTGGCCCGGTTGATCCCTGGGGATCCGTGCCGGGCCCAGTTGGGCGAACGGGCCACGGACGAACTGTGCGATGCCTTTGACGCCCGCTATGGCCTGGACAAACCCATCGTTGTGCAGTTCGGCATCTACATGACCGATGTGCTAAAAGGCGATCTGGGCGAGTCCATTCGCTTTGGCAAGCCGGTGACCACCCTGATCATCGAACGGCTGCCCATGACCGTGGAGTTGAGCACGGCCGCGCTGATCTTCGCCGTGATCACTCGGCATCCCCCTGGGGATGCTATCCGCCCTGCGCCACAACAGCACCACAGATGTGGTGACCATGGTGGGGGCCAATATTGGCGTTTCCATGCCCGTTTTTTGGCTGGGGTTGATGCTGGCCTACCTATTTGCGGTGGTTCTGAAGGGAACCCCTTTCTGGCTGCCGCCCTCGGGCCGACTTTCACCCGGTCTGTATGCCGCCAGATCTGGCCGAAACCTTCGGCTGGGCATTAGAGCCCGGTGGCCTCAAATCCCTGGTGACCTTCTTCTCCAACATGGTGATCTTTAACAGCTTGATCACGGGCAATTGGGAAGTATTTTGGGACGCGCTCAAACATTTGATCCTGCCCGCGGTGGCCCTGGGCACCATTCCCCTGGCCATCATCGCCCGCATGACCCGATCCAGTTTGCTGGAAGTGCTGGGCGTGGACTATATCCGCACAGCCCGGGCCAAGGGGCTGTCCGAGCGAGCGGTGATCTTGCGCCACGCTATGGGCAACGCCATGTTGCCCGTCATCACCATCATTGGGCTTTCCCTGGGCACCCTGCTGGGCGGGGCCGTGCTGACCGAGACCATCTTTGGCCTGGCCGGGGTGGGGCGCATGCTCTTCGAGTCCATCACCGCCCGGGACTACACCGTGGTCCAAGGCTTCACCCTGGTGATCGCCGTGGGCTTTGTGCTGGTCAATTTGATTGTGGACGTCTCGTACGTCTTCTTCGACCCGCGCATCCGGTTGGAATAGCCAACCCCCTCCCAGCCTCCCCCAGATTGGGGGAGGAGCCGGATCGCCGCAAAGCAGCCGGATCACCGAAGACGAAAGTCCGGGTAACTTGGACTGTCCCCTCCCCAATCCTTGGGTTGAGTAGGCCCATAGGCCGTATCGAAACCTGGGGAGGGCTAGGGTGGGGTTGGCTGTTGCGTTGAATCCAAATAATCGAGCATCAAGATCCCAGCCATCATGGGAATGAGGGTCCACGTCTATGCCGCCGACTGAAATGCAGGCCGAATCCACCAACCCAGCCGATGCCAAGCTGTTGATCGCCCCGGCCCGATCTCAGAACAGCTTTTGGGGCGATGTGTTCAAGGCGTTCCGGCGCAATCGCTCGGCCAATGTGGGGTTGATCTCCCTGTTGATCTTGATCCTGATCGCTGGTCTGGCCCCGGTGATCGCCCCCTTCGATCCCACCCAAGTGTTGATCGGCATCGAAGATGTGAAGAAGCGCACGGCCCCGTGCATCCACATCTTGGGCTGCCCGGAAGATCAACCCCAACACATCATGGGCACGGACGGCAATGTGCGGGATCAGTTTAGCCGCATCATCTACGGCTCCCGCATCTCCCTCTCCATTGGCTTCAGCACCGTGGGCTTTGCCATTATCATCGGCACCCTGTTGGGGATTGTGGCCGGCTATGTGGGCGGGTGGACGGACAACATCATCATGCGGTTGATGGATGTGCTGCTGGCCTTTCCAGCGCTCTTGTTGGCCATTGCCATCGTCTCCGTCTTGGGACCGGGGCTGGTCAACGCCCTGCTGGCCATCGCCATTGTCTCGATCCCGGTCTATGCCCGGGTCTCCCGGGCCAGTGTGCTGACCATCAAAGAGCAGGAATTTATCACCGCGTCCCGGTCGGTGGGCAGCCCGCCCAAGCGGTTGCTCTTCCGCCATATCCTGCCCCACGCCCTCACCCCGCTGATCGTGCAGGGCACTCTGGGCATCGCCACGGCCATCTTGGATGCCGCCGCCCTTTCCTTCCTGGGCCTGGGCGCCCAGCCTCCCCTGCCCGAATGGGGATCCATGCTGGGGGCCGAGCGCAACCAGGTTTTCAGCGCCCCCCACCTTGTCTTCTTCCCCGGTCTGGCCATCATGTTCACGGTCCTCAGCTTCAACCTGCTGGGCGATGGCCTGCGGGATGCCCTGGATCCCCGGCTGCGGTCATAAGGTCAGATTTTCCCCAATTGGAAGCACGCCCCATTGTCATCCGGCCCCGGATGTGGTAAAACCTGATGTGCAGCGAATGAACTACGGGATCCCCGCGACCCTTGGCGCTGCGGTAAATCGATCAAACCCAACACACAATCAAGAGGAGAAGAACAACTATGTCCCGAACAGTTACGCTGAAAGGCAACCCGGCTTCAGAGATCTATGGCGAGCCCGTGGAAGTTGGCCAGGCTGCCCCGGCAGCCATCTGGCCGCACAGGTGGCTTCAGCACGGCCACCTTCGACGTGATCAACGATACCCAGGGCAAGATCCGGGTATTCAACTTCGTGCCCAGCCTGCACACGGGTATTTGCGATGCCCAGACCCGCCGCTTCAATTTGGAGATGAACGACTACAAGGAGCAGGTAGCCGTCGTCACCATCAGCGCGGATCTGCCCTTTGTCCAGCAGGCATGGTGTGGCACCGCCGGCCTGGAGGAGGCCATCATGGTCTCGGATCACTTTGACATGGCCGTCGGCAAGGCGTACGGCGCCTATCTGATCGATTTTCGGCTGAACCAGCGGGCAGTCGTGGTGGTGGACGCCGCCGGCGTGGTGCAGTACACAGAGTACTGCCCAGCCATCGGTATGCACCCGGACTACGAGGCTGCCGTGGCGGCGGTGAAAGAACTGCTGTAAAGAAATAGGGGAGTGCGTATCATGTGTGTCGACACACATGAGTACGCAATCCCCGCTGCCCCAAGACCCAGCCCCACTCTTCAAGACCCACACTCCGCGTAGGACGCCAACCAAAGGGGGAATGATGCAGAAGATCATCAAGGAAGCGCCCAAGATCACCAGCAAGACGCGTCTGTTGAATTTTCCGTGGTGGATCGTGATTATCGTCCTGATCGGCATCGCCATTTTCTTCAGTATTGTGGGCAACTCCATCTATCAAGATGCCTTCGCCTGGATCGCCCCCGGTATCGTCCTCACCCTGCAAGTCACGATTATCTCCTATGTGCTGGCCGTCCTCATCGGTCTGGTTTTCAGCCTCATGCGGCTCAGCAAAAACCCGGTGATCTACGCCTTTTCCACCCTCTATGTGGAAATTATGCGCGGGCTGCCCATGCTGGTGATCATCCTCTATGCCGGTTTTGTGATCGGGCCGGGCATCCGGGACGCCACGCAGGGGGCCGTGGACCCGTCCATGTTGTGGCGGGCCATCGTCGGCCTGGCCATGGGCTATGGGGCCTATATTTCCGAGGTCTTCCGGGGGGGCATCCAGTCCATCGGCACGGGCCAGATGGAGGCCGCCCGCAGCCTGGGCATGACCTATATGCAGTCCATGCGCTTGGTGATCCTGCCCCAGGCCATCCGCATCATTCTGCCGCCCTTGGGCAACGACCTGATCGCCATGCTCAAGGACAGCTCCCTGATCTCGATCTTGGCCCTGGAAGACACCTTGCAGTTGGGCCGCCAATTTATCAGCCGCAGCTTCCGGGCCTTTGAAGGCTACAACACCGTGGCCATCATCTTCCTGCTCATGACCCTGACCCTTTCGTTGGGGGTACGCTGGTTGGAAGGAAAGATGGAGACCAAGTCTCGCTAAAAGCATTTCAAGCGCAGAGGGCGCGGAGATGCGCAGAGAGTCACAGAGAAGACGGCTTTTCCTTTGCGCTCTTGGCGTCTTTGCGGTGAACGATAGACTTTTACAAGAAGCTTCATTTGACTCGTATCTGATTAGAATCAGGAGCAATACCGCATGATGACAGGGGTAATCGTGGTTATCGCCGCAGGCCTTGTGGGCTATCTGCTGGGTTCCCTGCCCGTGGGCTTTTTGGTCTGCCGCCTGTATGGGGTGGACATCCGCACAGTGGGCAGTGGACGCACGGGCGGGACCAATGCCTGGCGGGCTGCCGGGCTGAAAGCGGCCATCCCCACCATTTTGGGGGATGCGGGCAAGGGGGCACTGGCCATCCTTTTGGTCAACTATGCGGTCGATCTCTGGTTCCCCAGCATGGGCAGCCTGACCAAGGAGCTAGCCGTGGCTCTGGCTGGCGGTGCGGCCGTGTGGGGACACAACTGGTCCATCTTCCTCAAATTCAAGGGGGGGGCCGGGGGGATCACCGCCGCCGTCACCTGTTTGGCCCTCTTTCCCTTGGCCGGGGGCATGGTCGCCGTGGTGGGCGCCCTGGTGATCTGGTGGACGCGTATGGCCTCCGTGGGCACCTTCGCCGTGGGGGCCACCGCCTTTGCCTCCCTGACCATCCTGGCCATCGCCGGGGATGCGCCATGGGCGTACACCCTCTTTGGCATCATGGCCCTGGCGGCCATCTTCATCTCCTTGCGCCGCAACCGGGAAAACGTGCGTGACGGCCAGGAACGGGTGATTACCATTTGGTAGGGAGACAGGTTGCGGGTTTATTGGACAGAAAATGGGGACACGGCCTTAATAGAGCTGTGTCCCCATTTTTGCTAAAAAATAGAGGGAAACGTAGAGCGCATCTACGGAAAGATACGGAGAGACGGCCAGGGTTGACCATGCTAGAATGGGAATTATCTCAACGAAGGTAGAACAACACCTATCTGTTAGCATCGGTGCCTAAATGAACTCCTCCAGATCCAGCCAAGGCGTTAGCCCAACGCCGTATGCCCAACTTAGCACACCGGCTGCCCTGATCCGCACCGACGGGGCATTTTTGATCATGGACGCCACCCCTGCCGCCGCCAAGCTGCTGGGATACGCCGATGCACAGACCCTGATCGGGGTAAGTTTGCCCACCCTCTTCCCCGATCCGGCTGACTTTGCCACCTTCCGTGAGATGGTGTTACTTCCCCAGCAGATTGACACGGCACAGATTGACACAGCACAAATCGACACAGCACAAATCGACACAGTGCTAGTTGATCGCCAGGCCAAGCGTCATCCCGTCCGCTTTCTGGTCCAAATGCAATGGACAGAGCGGGGCGAACTGGCACAGATGCAAGCCAGTCTGGTCGATCAGTCGGCGCAGCAAACGCACCTGGAGCGGCTGAGATCCTCGGATCTAAAATATCGCATGTTGATGGAGAATACCCAAGGTATCATCTTCAACATCGACACAACCACAACCCATATTACCGACCTCAACCCTGCTTTTGAAACCATCACCGGCTGGCCGCGCACAGAATGGATCGGCAAGCCTTTTGCCCCCCTTGTCCATCCCGACGACCTGGCGTTGGCCCTCAAGATCGTGCGCACCGCGGTGGCGGAAAAGGCGGTCCCCACCTTTGAGCTTCGTCTCCACGCCAAACCCGATCGTTATGTCACCGTGGAATTCTCGACGGCCATTCACCAACAAAACGGCGAGGTGACAAGCTGGCTAGGCATTGCCCAAGACATCACCCCCCGCAAACAGGCCGAGGCCGCCACCAAACATTATCTGCAACGGCTTCAAACCCTGCGCAAGATCGACCGGGCTGTGCTGCTTGTGCAATCGCCCGAAGAGGTCGCCTTTGTGGCCCTCAGCCACCTGACCACCCTGGTCCATTGTGACTATGCCAGCATCATGATCCTGGATTTTGACGCCAACGAGGCGGAGATCGTCACAGAATATCGGGACGATCAACTCTTGTTGGGCGAGGGGGAGCGCTTGCACATCAGCGATCTGGCCATCCCGGAGCCATTTTTGCAGGGGCAGCCCAGCTATATCACCCGCATGAGCGAAGACGAAGAGGCCCTTCCTGATCCGGACGGGGCGATCCACTTTGCCTGGCGCAGCATTCGGGGACAAAGGATGAGATCGGTCCTCAACCTGCCCTTACTTGCCAGAGATATGATGGTGGGCGTGCTAACCCTGGCCAGCTATGACCCCCATGCTTTTTCTGAGGAAGCCCAAGAGGTGGCCGAAGAAGTCGCCAACCAAGTGGCGGTCAGCCTGCAAGGCGTCTATCTGCTGGATGCGGCGCAAAAGGCCCGCCACATGGCAGAAACCCTGGGCGAAGCCAGCATGGCCCTCACCCAGACCCTGGAAGTAGACATTATGGTGGAGCGGCTGCTGGATTATTTGCATCAGCTAACCCCCTATGACGCCGCCGGGGTCTTCTTGTCGGCGGGAGACAGCCTGCATCTTGCCCTTGCCCGACAGCCTGCCACACCCTGCCCAGGCCGGATCTGGCCTGACCCAACAACTGCCCCTAGCGGACTATCCGGGGCTGGCGCAGATTCTAGAGAATGGGCGGGCCGTGGCATTTGACAATGTGACCGCCCTCTTCGGGGGCAGTAAATCCGGGGGCACGGATGCTGCCGAGGTCTTGGCGTGGAACAGATGGCCACACACCCCAAACATGCGCAGTTGGTTGGGCGTCCCCCTGATCAGCCAAGGCCAGTGTCTTGGCCTCTGCATCGTCGAACACGGGAATGCAGGCTTCTTTTTGGACCAACATATTCGGGCGGCAGAGGCTCTGGCGGCCCAGACGGCCATTGCCCTGGCCAATGCCCAACTTCTGGACAAGCAGCAGGAATACGCCAATCTTCTGGAAGATAGGGTTCAGGAGCGCACAGCCGCTTTGGAACGATCAAACGGGCTGATCGGGGCGTTGAGCCAGGTGGCCACACGAGTCCAAAACAGTTTGGACCCGCAACGGGCTATCGAGACCTTGGGCCAGGAATTGCAGCATCTGCTGGGGGTTTCCAGCACGGTTGCCCTGCTGGACGCCTCTGCCCAAGCCCTGGACATTCGCTACTCCACCCAGGATGACCGTACCCTGGAAATCCTAGACCGAATTGCCACCCAGGATGGCAGCGGCCACAGACTGACCCGATCACACTGGCCTCTCTTTATGGATCTGGTGGATCAGAAGCGCACCCTCTTCTTGCCCGACGCTATCCTGCGGGCGTATGGTGAGTTTTTCGATCTGGCGGATATGGAAGTTGAGCCAATTTTGGCGGCGTCGGGCATCACCCAAGAGATCAAAAGCATCTTTTTGCCCCTGATGATCGAAGATCGGGTGCTGGGGGTGCTTTTGCTGTGGGGCGAATCTTTGCAAGAGATCGACATCCCGGCGGTGACCATCTTTGCCGGCCAAATCGCCGCGGCCCTGGAAATGGCCCGCCTCCATGCCCAAGTCCAGACCCAGCGGGTGGCAGAGCAGGAGGCCCTCTTGCGGCTCTCCCAGGCCCTGTTGGGCGAGGTGGATGTGGACGCCACCAATCAACAAGCCCTGGCCATTGTGGACGACATCTTTTCCCCAGATCTGGCCGCCATCATGTTTTTGGACGATGACGGGGGTGGGGTGGTTTTGCAGGACGGATTGGGCTGGGAGGAAGGGGCGTTGGGCACGCACATCGATCTGGCGGCGGACTCGATTATCGCCCACGGTTTGCAGAGCAACCGCCCCGTAGTGGTGAAGAATGCGGCCACCGAAAGCCGATTTACCCTCCCCTCCCTGGTGATGGACCAAAGGGTTGTCAGCGGCGTCAGCACCCCCATGGTCGCCGGCAATCAACGGCTGGGGGTGTTGGGGATCTATTGGCGAACGCCCCGCACCGTGACCGGCGATGAAAGCCGGTTGCTGGCCCTGATCGGCAACACGACCGCCCAATCCATCGTGCGCGCCCGACTCTACGAAGCCGAGCAGCAGGCGCGCCGGGTGGCGGAGATCCTGCGCTCGGCCAACATGACCCTGACCCAATCTCTGGAACTCGACACTGTGCTGGAGACCTTGTTGTCCACAGTCCGCGAGCTGATCCCCTTTGATGCGGGGAATGTCATGTTGCTGGGGAAAGACAAGCGCATGACCGTGATGGCGGCCACAGGCTATACGCCCGAGTGGGACCAAGGCTGGGAAGAGAGCGCTAGTTTTGACATCAAAACCAATGAACCCCTGGCCCGGGCCGTGCGCCAGCGCACGGGCTATTTCATTCCCGACACCCGACAGCACCCCACTTGGGAATGGACAGACATCGGCCAGCATGTGCGCAGTTGGCTCTGTGTCCCCCTGATCGCCCGGGGGGACGTGGTGGGCGTTTTTAGCTTGGACAAGGTCGATCCGAATTTCTTCACCTGGGAGCATTTACAATTGGCCGAAACCTTGGGGGCCCAGGCGGCCTCGGCCATCCAGAACGCATTGCTCTATAGCGAGGTCACAGAAGGCCAGGAACGGCTGCGGGTCCTGACACGCCGACTGGTGGATGTCCAGGAAACCGAGCGCGCCAGGGTAGCCAAGAGCCTGCACGAGGGCGTGGGTCAATACCTGACCGGTCTCAGCCTTAGCCTGAAAGCCAGCACCCAGGCCAAACCCGATGGGCTGCAACGCCAACTGATCACGGCCAAATCTATTGTGGACGAGCTAACTGCCCAGGTGAGGGAGATGTCCCTGGCCCTGCGCCCCACACTGTTGGACGACATGGGCCTCTTTCCTGCGCTGGAATGGCTCTTTGAGCGGCATACCAAACAGACCGGGCAGCAGATCGACTTTGCCCACAGCAATCTGGCCGGACAGCGCTTTGATCCGGCCACGGAGACCGCTATTTTTCGAATCATTCAGGAGATCCTGATCGATGTGGCCGATGAACGGCTGAAAGATCGGGGTCTCATGCTGACCCTGGCTGACCAGACAGAACCGATCCTGTTAGTGCGGGTGTGGCATCAAGAAAACAGCTTGCGCTTCACCTTCCAGGATCAAAATTTAACCTCCGGATTGACCCAGGCTTTGGGCGATGACAATATGAGCAACTTGTACAGCCTACAAGAACGGGCCATCTTGCTGGGGGGGAAATTGATCATGCACGAAGACGCCGAGTTGGGCGCCCTTGTGACCGCGTTTTTCCCTTTGCCGGTTCCCCAATCGATGAAGGAATCAAGCCAGCCTACATAAACCCAAAAGATCCCTACCCAATAGCCCCAATTGCCTAGTTTCATTGTACGTATTCTCATGTAGTCTTAGACACCAAGATACCCGAACATAGAATCACCCTATCATAGGCTTAAAACAGGACACCAACTATCTTGGCCCCTTGAGTGGGCTGATGATTTAGGAAGAAGAGGAGCAATTATGTCAGTATCAATCGTTCTTGCGGATGACCATCACGTTGTACGTCAGGGGTTGCGTGCGTTGCTAGAGGCCGAACCCCATTTCTTTGTCAAGGGGGAAGCCGGGGATGGGTTGACCGCCCTGCAAATGGTGGAAAATCTGCGCCCGGATGTCCTGGTGCTGGATCTGATGATGCCCGGCTTGAATGGGCTGGAGGTGACGCGGCAGGCGACCAAGCTCTCCCCCTCCACCAAGATCATCATCCTCTCCATGCACGCCGGCGAGGCATACGTATTGGAGGCCCTACGTAATGGCGCATATGGGTATGTGCTAAAGGATTCCGGAGCCGACGAGTTGGTGGAAGCCATCGATGCGGTGATGGGGGGACGGCGGTTCCTCAGTTCCCCGCTCTCCGAACGGGCCATCGATCTTTATATCACCAAATCTCAGGATCTGCCGGAAGATCCCTATGACAGCCTGACGACGCGCGAGCGGGAGGTTCTGCAACTGGCCGCAGAGGGCAATACCAACGTCCTGATCGCCGACCTGCTTTCCATCAGCCCCCGCACCGCCGAGACCCACCGGGCCAACATGATGCGCAAGCTTGATCTCCACAACTCCACCGAGTTGATCCGTTTTGCCCTGCAACGGGGCATCATCCCCATGACCGATTGACCCACACAGCGGCCTAGCCGACCACTATCAAACCATTTGCGAATGGGCGCATTGCAAACGGACAAAGGAAAAGGGGAAGATGACTCAGGTCGTCTTCCCCTTTTCCTTTGTCCGTTTGGCAAGAAAGGGCCAATCAGTGCCATATCTACGCAAAATCTACGCGCCAATTGCCGAAAACCTTAGGGATTCCACGCATATCAACCGCAATAGACTCCGAGTAGAATAGGTCCATAGGTCTGATCGAACTGTAACAGTCGCAGGCAATCGATTTCTTATCATGTATGCCTTCATCACAACCATCGTCCCACACATCATCGCTGAACCGGTGAAGAGGAGAAAAGATGCTTCATTCAATCGTGGTCGCCGACGATCGCCTACCCGCTCGAACTGAGTTACGCCGTCTCCTGGAGAAAGAGATGGATCTATACCTTGCGGGCGAGGTAAGCGAGAGCCACTACATCTCCGAGCTTGTCCAGGCTTTGCGGCCAGATATCTTGATTCTTAATATACGCATGTTGGGCGCGGACCCCCAGTCGTCTTTGGAGCATCTTTGCACCCTTTCTCGCCATACCCGGGTCATTTTGACCACGGGCACCCAAGACGATGCCACCGCACAAGATGCCTTGCGAAGTGGCATTGCAGCCTATGTGCTGAGGGAGTCTTGCCTGCAAGATCTGGTGCGGGCTATCTATACAGTTCTCTCCGGGTATCGCTTTTTGAGTTCCCCGTTCTATGAACGGGCCGTGGAGAGCTATATTTCTACAAAACGCTGTCTCTCTCCTGATCCGTCCCAGATGCTCGATTTTGAGTTCCAATACTATTACACGTAATTTTCGCACACAGCAGGCATATCCTCATCGGCAAAACAGAAAAGTGCGGCTCCGGAGAACTCTGGGGCCGCACTTTTTCCGTTCTGTGGAGAAAGATGTTGCCCTACGCCGCGCCTACGGGTGAATTACGGGCTATCCACCCAGTATCTGCGGAAACGCCCCCATATCTTTCTGAATCATCGTGCCGTATCATATCACTACGCACGGACTCAACTGTACCACCGCAAAGGCAGAGTTGGGCATAAAGTCCAACACACATGGGAGCCATAAAATGACCACCAAGAGTCGAATCGCCATCATCGCCATCATTACCATCATCTTCGGTTGGTTCGTCGTCCTGCCAGTGGCCGCCCAAAGCGAAACCGCTTCGATCTCTACGTCAGATGCAGTTTTGGTCCAATTTTCCGCCAACACCAGCTTAGCCGAGCGAGATGCGGCGATTGAGCGAATGGGTGGAACCCTGGTGGAGTGGCTGGCCCCCATCAACGTGGCCCGAGTGCAGGTGAACAGCAAGACCATGAGCGCTGGCACGATGAACAGCATCGACCAGAGCACCCAGGTCGCTTCCCTGTTGACTGCGGCTCAGAACAGCAGCACCGTCGTCAGCGCCGAAATCGACGGCACGGTTGAGGCCACCTTCGTCCCCAATGACCCCATGTATCACAACAACGCCCTTGTCTACGCCCCCCAACTTATCGACGCCCCAATCGCCTGGGACTTCACCCTGGGCGACCCCAATGTGGTCATCGCCATTCTGGATACGGGTGTCAACACCAGCCACCCCGAATTCGCCGGTCGAATCCTGCCCGGCTACGATTTCATCAACAACGATACGGACCCTTCTGACGACAACGGCCACGGCACCCATGTGGCTGGCACCGCCGCCGCTGGCACCAACAACAGCATCGGCAATGTGGGCATCTGTGGCGGTTGCAGCATCCTGCCGGTCAAGATTCTGAGCAACACCGGGTCGGGATTGTGGTCCCAGGTTGCCGCCGGTATCGTCTTTGCCGCCGACAATGGCGCAGATGTGATCAACCTGAGCCTTGGGGGCTACACCCCCAGCAGCACCATGCAGGCCGCCATCACCTACGCCCAAGAAAAGGGTGTGCTGGTGATTGCCGCCGCAGGCAACGACCACCGGAGTGACAACTTCTACCCCGCCGCCTTTGACAACGTGATGGGTGTAGGGGCCACGGACAACCACGACGTCATCTGGCCGTTGAGCAACTACGGCAGCTACGTAGACGTCGTCGCTCCCGGCGTCACCATCTTCAACACATTCAACGACATGAATAACTACTACAGTGGCTATGCGCTCTACAGCGGCACCAGCATGGCCTCCCCGCATGTGGCCGGTTTGGCGGGTCTGCTCTTCAGCCAAAATCAGAACCGCACCGCCGAGCAGGTTGCCAACCTGATCACCAGCACGGCCAAAGACCTGGGTGCGCCAGGCTGGGATCCCATCTACGGTTGGGGTCGCATCGACGCTGGGAAGGCCCTGACCCAGGATGCGACACCCGTGGGTCTGTTGAGAGGCATGGTGTGGCTGGATATCAATGGCAATGGTCGGCTGGATGTCTATGAGGACAGCGGCGTAGGCCAGGTAGCCGTGCAGGTGATTGACACCACCACCAACCAGATCTATCCTGCCCAAACCACAAGCTCCGGCCAGTGGAGTGTGGATCAGCTGCCCGCCGGCAACTATTTCGTCCAGATGACAGCCCCCACCGGCGGCACCTACTTTACCACCACCGCCACCAGCACCAACGTCACCCTGGCCTTCGGTGAGCAAAAGTCGGGGCTAAACTTCGGCCTGAGCACCATGATGCCGGCCAGCGCCATCAGCAACTTCCAGGTTTTCCGAACCGGCAACCAAGTCACAGTGGAATGGGTCATCACCCGGAGCGATGTGCAACTGGTGACGATCGAGCGCTCCACGAAGGACGGCCAATTCACCAGCATAGGCGAGATGCAGGCCCAGGTGCTCGGTATCAACACCGTGATTCGGGTCACCGACTATCTACCGGCAGAACTGGCTGATGCCACCGTCTACTACCAACTGCGAATCCAGCCCACCAATCTGGTGGTTGGCCCGGCGGTTTCCATGGGGACCAGCGGCACCTACAAGATCTTCCTGCCGATGACCATTCGCTAACCACTAGCCCGAACGCAAACACACCGACTGTTGTACGAGAATCTGACCGGTCAATCAATCCCCCAATTTGAGACTTCGAGAAAAAACCATGAATCGGCTCACCACAAGACCAACTCAGTCTCAGACAAAAAACCGGTTCGATCATCGTATTGCCAAGTTGGCAATGGGGCGCAAGTCTGTCAATCGCTCCGCCCCGTCCTCAGCCTGCTTCTCCACCCGCCAAGGCCTGCCCGATGCAGCTCGTTTTGGGAGACTTCAACGGGGCAAAAGCCAACCTCAGCACCTCAACCCTCTTCAAAGGGATATGCAGCAAGATGTCCAGGTAACCGCCTTGTTGAAGGGTGGCGATCTAACCTGGGCCTGTACGATGGCCAATCAAATTGGCAGCAGGTTGTCCGACCAAGTTTTTGTCAAGGATGGGCGAGGGCGCTATTTGTACGCCAACCCGGCCCGTCTGCAAGCCCTAGGCCTGGCCACCGTGGCGGAAATTTTGGGACAGACCGACGCCGAATACTTGTCCGAAGAGCAGGCGATCTTGATCCAGCAAGTCGAACAGCGCATCTTCGCCACCGGACAGAGCGTTGAGAATCATGAAGAGCTTTTGGCAAAATCCGACGCCGAGCAGGGCGAACGTTGCTTCCTGATCAGCCGCATGCCTCTTCTGGATGCGGCTGGCCAGGTGGCCGGTCTGCTGGGCTTTGGCAAAGAGATCACCGAGATGAAGCAAGCGCAGCGCCAGGTGGAGATGGCCAAGGCCGAGGCAGAAGCCGCTAATTTGGCCAAGAGCCTCTTTTTGGCCAACATGAGCCACGAACTGCGTACACCCCTCAACGCCATCATCGGCATGACCGGACTGCTGCTGGAATCTTCCCTGACCAACGAGCAGGAAGAGTTTTTGAACATTGTCCAGACGAGCGGCGACACCCTGATCACCCTGATCAACGATATTTTGGACCTAAACAAGATCGAAGCCGGCAAGTTAGAGCTGGAGACGATGCCCCTCGATCTGCGTTCCATCATCGAAGATTCATTGGATTTGGTGGCAGCCAGAGCTTCGGCCAAACGGCTGGATCTGGCCTATATCATCGAAGATGGCACGCCGGGCACGGTATTGGGCGACCCCACCCGTCTGAGCCAGATTCTGGTAAATTTACTCTCAAACGCCGTCAAATTTACCGAGACCGGCGAGGTCGTGGTCTCGGTGGCGGCCCAGCGTCTGGCAGCAGCCCCCGACGCCTATGAACTACGCTTTGCCGTGCGGGATACAGGCATTGGCATCGAAGAAGAGACAATTGGCCGACTCTTCCAGCCCTTCACCCAATTGGGTGCCGTCACCACCCGTCTCTATGGCGGCACCGGCTTGGGATTGGCCATCAGCAAACGGTTGAGCGAGTTGATGGGGGGTCGAATCTGGGTGGAGAGCTGCCCCGGACAAGGCTCCACCTTCTATTTCACCATCAACGCCCAAGCCGCCCCCAGCCAGATCAAGATCTATTTGCAAAATGCACAGCCAGAATTGCGGGGCAAGCACGTCCTGATTGTGGACGACAACAGCACCAACCGGCGCATTTTGAAGAAACAGACCGAGTCTTGGGGCATGAAGGCTCAGACCGCCCAATCCGGCGCCCAGGCGTTGGCTTGGCTAGCCCAAGGCATTCGGTTCGACCTGGCTATTCTAGATATGAAAATGCCCGAAATGGACGGCGTCATGCTGGCCAAGGCGTTGCGCAACCTGATGCCATCCGCCCAGTTGCCGCTGATTTTGCTCTCCTCCATTGGATCTCAGGGACTCGGCACCGAAGAGAATACACCTGGCCTTTTCCAGGCCACAGTTACCAAACCCATCAAGCCATCCCAGTTGTACAACGTGTTGATGGAGACCCTGCAATTCCACTCGGCCTCCCTGCGCAGACCCGTCACCGGACAGTTGGTGGAGACAGATCTGAACCAAAAGCACCCCTTGCAGATCTTGCTGGCCGAGGACAACGTCATCAACCAAAAGGTGGCCTTGCACATGTTGAGCCACTTGGGGTATCAGGCCGATTTGGCGGCAAACGGGGTCCAGGTGTTGGATGCTCTGGCGCAGAAGCGGTACGACCTGATTTTCATGGATGTACAAATGCCCATGATGGACGGTCTGGAGGCCAGCCGCACCATCCGCCAGCGCATGGCCGACACCCAGCGCCCCCGCATTGTGGCCATGACAGCCAGCGCAACCGAATCTGACCGCCAAGCATGTCTGGATGCGGGCATGGACGACTATATCAGCAAGCCGTTCCAGATCGACCGCCTGGTGACAGCACTCAAGCAATGCCCAGCCCAGTCATTGGCCCCTGTCGGCGTGGAGACAAAGAGTGACACGAGCAAGCCACATCCGGCCCCCAGCGGGGAAAAGATCCCCCACGTCCGAATCAAGTCCCTCGGCAACGGCTCTCGGACCAATCAGACCGAAACCCCACGCCCGGTTGACCCCGAAACGTTCCACCGGCTCTACGACTTCATCGGCGATGACCCGGAAACCCTTGCGGAGTTGATCCTCAGCTTTATCACCGACACCTCTAAACTGGTCGAGCGAATGGTGGTCGCCCTGCCCAGCCAAGATACCCAAACCCTGACCCGCACGGCCCACACCCTGAAATCAGGCAGCGCCATGTTTGGTGCCCTCACCATGTCCACCCTGTGCCAGGATGTCGAAAGTCTTGGCCACAGCGGGAAGATGGCAGAAGTGGCCCAGAAAGTGGCCTTGTTGGAAGTTGAATTTGGTCGAGTGCGTTCCTATCTGGAGCATCGTCACCTGCGCCGGGCTCACTGATTCGACCCCATGCGTATGGTAGGTAACCAATCGATCTTCACACGCTATCCATTGGGCAAGCCCAGTGGATATTTGCGTTGAGGGAGATTCACGGCGAGATGCTCGGATTTCAGATCTGCTAAGGGGCTTGTCATGCTCAGGCTAATCAGCTACAATAGTCTGTATGTCAACCAAAAGTACGTATATTCTTTAGATCCGTTCGGCACTTGCGTATCCTATTGCCCGTCGCGACGTCATCAATCTTGATTGCAGACTACCATAGAAATTCAAAAGCATTAGAAGGCGGACAATTTATGCCAGATTACATTTCGGAGTCTATCGTGATGGAACAGGCCCCCAATATCCGCGTAGTGATCGCCGATGATCACGCCGTTGTTCGCGAAGGCATTCGTGCCTTGATCGACATGACGCCAGATATGGAATTGGTCGGCGAAGCCAAGGATGGCGTAGAGGTCGTCCTCAAATCTCGGGCCACTCGGCCAGATGTGGTCTTGTTGGACATGATGATGCCGCGCATGAATGGCCTGGAGGCGATCACCGCCATCAAGGCAGAATTGCCCGACACACGCATGATTGTCCTCACCAGCTTTTCGGATGATGAGCAGGTTTTGACGGCAATCCGGGCCGGTGCCCTGGGCTATTTGCTCAAGGACTCCTCGCCCCAGGATCTGTTACAGGCCATCCGCGATGTCTTTGCCGGGAAATCGTCTTTGCACCCCAGCATCGCTCGCAAATTGATCCATGAGATCAATCGCCCCTCCCCCATGCCCACAGACACGGATCTCACCGATCGAGAATTGCAGATTTTGAAACTGGTGGCCCAAGGGCTCTCTAATCAGGATATTTCGGTAGATCTGACCATTAGTGAGCGTACAGTGGGTACCCATATCAGCAATATCTTAAACAAACTCCAACTCTCCAACCGCACCCAAGCGGCACTTTTCGCATTGCGAAAGGGTATTGCCATCCTAGATCCCGAATAAATAACGCTGTCTCTGGTTCGTCGCTCCTCTATTTTCTTTCGCATCGCCCCTTCGCCTCGCGGATTCTTCTTTGTCCTCAATTCCGGTTGTATTCCTCTTTCTAAAACCCATTCGCCCATCTCTGCGGCCTACTGTCCCGTCACCCATCATGTGGTGAAGTGGATTAGGCATCGGCTTTGCGCCCCATCTACGTATTTCCCCGTACTTTATATCGGGTAAGCTACTGATAATTGCTTGGACGGAATCCGTAGTTTATGGGATGTAAATGTCTTCAAACCATGAGAAACTATATCTGTACATGGACCCTGCTGACGATTGCGGCTTGTATTGCCGCTGTACGGATGGTATCGGGAACAATGCCGGCAACATCGGTTGCTGAGTTCCCGCAAATCCCGGAACGAGTGTAAAGGATTGAAAGACATGGAAATATTTAGCGCTGCTAGATCAATGGTTCACCTTCACACCGGTGGTCAACCTGCCAATGACATCCAGTCTGTGCTTGGGCCCAACGGTCAGACAAGCAAGATTGCTTCCCAATCTGCCTCCCCAAAAATTCGCATTCTCTATATCGAGGACGAGAAAGATCTGGTCACGCTTGTCCAACTGATCTTTTCCCGAAAGGGCTATCATATCATGGGCGCGCCGTACCATCGCCCAGGCCAAAGAACTCATCGAACGGGAAAAAATCGATCTCTTCTTTGTGGATATAAATCTCCCCGATGGCACTGGATGGGAGATGTTAGACTATTTGGGTCAACACGAGCAGTACGATAAAACGCCCAAAATCATCATGTCGGCCCAGGTGGTTGACCAGAAACGCCAAATGGAGAACGGCAGCAAGAAGCGATATTCAGCCGTCGTCGGAAAACCCTTTCAGGTTAACATTCTGATCGATGTGACCCAGCGATTGCTGAATAACTGCCAGCCAAGCCATTAACCCAACACGACCATATCCGCAACACCAACTCTCTCTCTTGAAAGCGTCCTCATCCATGTGATGGGGACGCTTTCATTTTTGGTTTTTCATTTGGATGCAGGCATCGCGCCTAAATTCATTGTAAAAAGCATCAAAACCCGCTACAATACAGAAGGCAACATGTTCATTCGTGAACTCAGCCGCCGTTCTTGCCACTATCCCAACCATCGATTCGCAAAAAAACAGGAGATCTCTTGAACATCTTGATCCTTGGGGCCGGGGCCATCGGTTGTTTGATCGGTGGCAAGTTGGCTCAAAACGGTGATTCTGTGATTCTGGTGGGCCGCCCGGCCCTAGCCCAGGCTGTGCACGCCAACGGCTTGCGCATCGAGGAAGCCGGAGAGATCCACCGCATCGACAATCTGGGCATTGCGGTCAGCGTGGCCGAAGCGTTCACCCTGGCCATGGAGATGGATGTAGCCTTTGATCTGGCTATCATCACGGTCAAAAGCTATGACACGGACGGGATGGTAAATGAACTGACCGCGGCCTTGGCCACCACCGGCGTCCCGGCGCCGGTGATTTTGAGTCTGCAAAATGGGGTGGGCAACGAAGAACGGCTGGCCGCGCTGGTGGGCAGCGACCATGTGATCGCCGGATCCATCACCGCGCCGGTCTCGGTTTTGGCCCCCGGCCACATCCGCGTGGACAAGCCCGACTATAGCATCAGCCTGGCCGCCTGGGACGCTGCCAACCCTGCCCCCAATCTGACGACATGTGTGGCAGCCCTGGATCGAGCCGGCATCAGCGTGCATGTACTCGACAATGCCCAGGGCATGAAATGGACCAAGCTGCTCATGAACATGGTGGGGAACGCCCTGTGCGCCATCTTGGACGAGCCGCCCAAGATGGCCTTCGCCGACCCCCGCATGGTCAATCTGGAGATCGCGGCCTGGCGAGAGGCCCTGGCGGTCATGGGCCAGGCCGGGATTCGCCCCCTGAACATGGGATCCTATCCCCTGGGCTTGTTGGCGCCTCTGATCCGATATGCCCCCAAGGGCCCGCTGCGCATGGCCATGAGACGCATTGTGGGCGGGGCCAGGGGCGGAAAAATGCCCAGCTTGCACATTGACCTGAGCCGGGGCAAAGCCCAAAACGAGGTGGCTTGGCTCAACGGCGCGGTGGTGCGTCAGGGGCGGGCCGCGGGGATTCCCACCCCCATCAACGCCTTGCTCAACGACACCCTGCTCACCCTGGTCAGCAACGGAGAGGCGTGGGAGGGATGGCGTCACAACCACGATCGGTTGTGGCAGGCCGCGGGATTAGTGAAAATCAGCGAAAGGAGAAAACCATGCGACTTCAGGGAAAACGAGTGGCTTATCTGGTCGGCCCAGGCTTTGAGGATTTGGAGTTTTGGGTGCCGGTCATGCGTCTACAGGAGGAAGGGGCCCAGGTGATCGTGGTGGGCCTCAAGGCCGGGGAGCGGTACACGGGCAAAGTGGCCCTGCAAGCCACGGCGGACGTGGGCTGTGAGGATGTGGACCCAGCCGATTTTGACGCCGTGGTGGTGCCCGGCGGGTGGGCACCGGACAAAATTCGCCGCTACCCTGGGGTGAAACGGCTGGTCAAGGAGATCTACGCGGCTGGGAAGCCTGTGGGGATGATCTGTCACGCCGGGCTGGTGGGCATCAGCGCCGGCATTGTGGCCGGCCATGAGTCCACGGGCAGCGAAGGCATCAAAGACGACCTGATCAATGCCGGTGCCACTTGGCGGGACGAAGCCGCCTTCCGCAGCGGCAACCTGGTGTGGGGTCGAGTCGTGGCCGACATCCCCGATTTTTGCCGAGAGTTGGTCGCCGCCATCGCTGAGGGGTGAGACAAGGAGAAGGGGAGAAGGGAGAGGAAGGGGAGACGAACGACAAAGACGATCCTTCCCCTTCACTACTCATCGCTCACTATTCTATCCTTCAAACCCCGGCCCCACCACCGCAATCAGGATCAGGGCCAAGAGGGCGAAGACGGCAAATTCGATCAGCACCCGGCGGGTCAGACCGGCCTGGATGCCTTGTTGAGCCAGCCCCACCACCAAATAGAAGATCAACGTCAAGATCAACCCGCCGGTCAGGCCCGGCAGCAGCCAATAGTTGAGCGCCCACGTGATCTGCCCCAAGATGGCCCCGGTGATCGCGGCATACATGAAGACATGCCGAGGACGAGCAGCGTGGGTACGCAACAGTTCCACCGCCAGCAAAATGGCCGTCAAGGCCACCAAGGTGCCGGATAGCAAGCTACGGGTGCGGGTTTGGTAGACCAGCAAAAAGAGCAGCAGCGCTGATCCATAGGTCAGCACGTTGAGCAGAATGCGCGACCGCCGAAAACCGGGACGCCCCCGCTCCACCGTGCCGTGGAGCAGAGAGAGGGTCAGGGCGAAGATGCCCCCCACCATCAGCAGGGCCAGGGCCTGGATCAGGCGGCTGGGGGCCAGGGGCAGCAACAGGGCGGCGATCACCACCAAGGCGGCGGGCAATGCCCAGAACATCCACGTCACCCGCACACCGGTCAGCGTGGGCAGTTGATGCAGGATGGGGTGGGTGCGCACCACACTTTCGGCCAACGTGGCCGCCATGATGGCCAGAATCCCCGCCATCAACGTCGTGGCCGTCACCGTCAAGCTCACCGGGGAACCCAACATCCAAGTTTCCAGACTGATGGGGTCCAAACGCAAAAGCAGACTGGCCCCCAGGCCCAACACGATCAGCGCAGCGGCCACCCCGATCCGATCCCACAGGTCATCCACCGGGCGATCCGCCCGGCCATCGAGCTTGAACCAGGGATGATCCATCACCAACCGGGCCAGGCGTTGACCCAGTTGGCCCAATTGACCCAACTTTTCGGCGGCTGTCAGCCATTGCTTTGGACGAACCAGGAAATGAGCGCATAAGCGAAATTGTAGCCTTGGCCCATATCTGTGTCAACTTAGGCATCCCGTAACAACCGCACCCCCTCCCAGCCCTCACCCAGGTTGGGGGAGGAGCGGATCGGACGAAAGTCCGGTAAACCTACTCCCCCCAATCTGGGGAGGTTAGGGTGGGGTTTGCAGTTACCGTAACACCCATCAACTCATCACCGACACCCACACCACCACCCAACATCGACACCTACCATGACCCCATGCACCTTTGAAAACTTCGACATCACCATCCAGGGCAGCAGCCGTCCCTTTCTCACCACCGTGACCTATCGGGGGCGGAGCGCGGAGGGCGAGTTTGACCAGGAGAGCACCCTGCCCGACTGGCAAGAGTTCGACGCCCAGGCCGACAAGGGCAAGGGCGGCCCGCTCAACATTGCCCAGCGGGGCAGCCAGCTCTTTCAGCGCCCTGATCCACACGGATCTGCGCGACCTGTGGGTGACGGCTCTCGCCGATCTGGACCGGGACCAGGTGGCCGGGCTGCGGGTGCGGCTGAATCTGCGCCCGCCCACGGTGGCCGCCCTGCCCTGGGAGATCCTGCGGGACCCGGATCGCCGCCGCACCCTGGCTGCCAACAAACGCATCCTCCTGGTGCGCATGGAGACCCTACAGCGCTACGTCGGGCCATCTCGGCCCCTGGGGGCCAGCCTGCCCCTAAAGCTGCTCCTGGCCCTGCCCACGGACCCCACAGGCCAGATTGATGGGGCTGTCGAAGAAGCAGGCATCCGCGCCGGGCTGACCGAGCTGACCCAGGGACGCCTCACCCTGATCACCCTGCCCGGCGAGTTCAACGTGATCGAATTGGGCCAGGCCCTGGAGCGGGAACGCCCCGACATCCTCCACATCGTCACCCACGGCCAGCCCGACGGCCTCATGCTCTGGCAGGATGGCGAGCCGACCTTCGTCTCCCCGGACAGCCTGCGCACGGCCCTGGACTGGACCGATTCGGTCAAACTGGTGGTGCTCAACGCCTGCCAAACCGCCCGAGACGCCACCCCGGCCCCCATGAACAGCCTGGGCGCGCAGTTGCTCCAATCCGGCCTGCCCGCGGTGATCGGCATGCAGTATGCCATCAAAGACCAAGCCGCCATGCGCTTTTCCCAACTGCTCTACACCACGTTGATGGATGGGCTCGTGCGCCGGTCGGGTGGACGCCGCCGTGGCCCAAGCCCGCAGCGGACTCTTCGCCCTCAACAACGGCGACGCCAGCTTTGGCACCCCCGTGCTCTGGCTCAACAGCCAGGACGGCGTGATCTTCAACCTGCCGGACGGCCCGGCCCCGAAGGTCTCGAAGATCCCAAAGCCAATCCTGCCGCCCCCCCCGGCCCCGGAGATGGAAATCACCTCCGTTTATAGCCGCATCGACTCGTTGTTGGAACGCACCCCCGGCCAATTCAGCGGGGATCTAAAACTGTTGGCCTTTCAACAACAGCAGGTTTTGACCGAGTTGAGAGACAACTTGAGCCAGCTTCAGGGGCTCTATCACCGCCGCCAGCACGGCGACCTGGTTTCCGGCGAAATTCGCCGGCTGGAGGAGACCATCGTGGATCAACAGGATACCGTCCAGCGTATCGAAAGCCTCATCCAAGACCACATTGACTGACACCCGATCCCGCCTCGCCCTGGTCCGCACGATCATTTTGATTGTCGTGGCCGGGGTGTTGCTTTTACTGGCCGGTCTGGTTGGCCGCGCCCACCAGCGGTCGGCAAGCCCTTTGCAGGCTGCCACCTCCCTGCCCGCCCCCACCCACCCAGCCATGCAAGCTCCTTTTATGGGTACCACAGTCGAGTTGGCGGCCCTTTCCCCCACTCAACGCCGTCTGGATCTGGCCCGGCTGCACGCCACGGGCATCGGCTGGGTGCGCCAACGCCTGGACTGGGCGCAGATGGAACCCGAACCGGGCCGCTTCGATTGGGCCGTCGCCGACGATCTGGTTGCCGCCATTTTAGAAAACGAGTTGGTCCCCGTCTTGTTGCTGGACGGCAGCCCCGCATGGGCCAGATCGGGTCAAGACCGGGGGGGCGCAGAGACCCCCTTTGCGCCTCCGGAACAACCCGCTGATTTCGCCCGCTTTGCCGCCGCCGTGGCCGCTCGCTATGGGTCCAAGGTGACCTTCTATCAGCTTTGGGACGAGCCAAACGTGGCCCCCCACTGGGGCAACCGGCTGATCGACCCCGTGGGCTATGCCCGGCTCCTGGCCGCAGCCAGCCCCGCCCTGCGCGCCGCCGACCCGGACGCCGTGATCCTCCTGGCCGCCCTGGCCCCCACGGTGGATCGGGGCCACACGGCCATCGACGAAATCACCTATTTGCAACGGCTCTATGCCGCCGGGGCCGCCCCGCATTTTGACGTCGTGGCCGTGCAGCCCTTCGGCTTCGGCCTGCCCCCCGCCTCCCCGCCCGACCCCAACGTGCTCAACTTCCGCCGGGCCGAACTCGTGCGCCGGGTCATGCTCGCCGCCGGGGACGCCGCCACCCCCGTGTGGGCCGTGCGCTTCGGCTGGAATCAGCGGCTCTTTTCGCCCTGGGGCACGGTCTCCCCGGCCAACCAAGTCCGCTTTGCCCAAGACGCCGTCGCCCTGGCCTGGCAAGAATGGCCGTGGCTGGCCGCCCTGGGCTGGGCCATCGACCGCCCGGCGGCCCCCGCTACGGATCCCCTGTGGGGGTTCGCCCTGGTGGACGGTGTGGACGGTGTGGACGGTGTGGACACGGCCTCCCCGATTGGGGAGGCCCTACGTACCGCAGCCCCAATTGGGACACGTCCGTCGCCTGCCCCCGCTGCCAGGGTTGGGCTGGCAATGGGTGTTCCTGTTCGCCGCCGGGGTCGTGACGGTTTGGCGAGGCTGGGCCGCATCCCGGCTGCTGCCCTGGGCGGCCTGGGGCGAGGGCTGGATGCGTCGTCCGGTTTGGCTGCGGGCCGGGGCCTGGGTGATCTTGGTCGGGGTCTATTTTCTGGCCACTTGGCCGCCCGTCATCGTCCTGTGTTGGTTTTGGCCGCCCTGGCTCTTCTGGCCGAAGCCAGACAAGGCGCGCTCCTGGGGATGTGTTTGGCCATCGTTTTGCTGCCTTTCCACATCTATCACAAAGAGTTGGCCCTGGTCGGCGGCGTTCTGGCCGTGCCGCCCGCCTATGCCATGCTGCTTGCCACCCTGCCCGCGCTTGCCCGCACCTTCCGGGAAGGGGCCACAAAATCTTGGGTTAAGACAGATTTCGTGGCCCCTTCCTGGAAGGTTGTCGCCACCGACTGGCTGGCCCTGGCCTGGCTGGGGCTGGGCGTTCTGGGCGCGCTGCAAGGCTGGCCGTGGCCCGCCTACGCCGTCGGGTTCACTCCAGACCGTGTTGGTCCCACTTCTGCTCTACGCCGGGGTGCGGATGCTGGCGGTGGAGGCATCGACAGCCAACGCATGATCCTGGGGGCGGCGGTCCTGGGGGCGGTCTTGGCCGCGGGCGTGGGGCTGTGGTCCTGGGCCGGGGGAGGCGGCACCGTGGTGGATGGCGTGCGCCGCTTGACCGGTCCGACTTTTTCGCCCAATCACATGGCGCTTTATTTGGAACGCTGCCTATTCCTGGCCATTGGCTTGGCCGCGTGCCGGGCCGAAAACGCTGGATCTGGGCCGGGGCTGGGCTGATCATCGTGGCGGCCTTGGCGTTGACCGCCAGCCGGGGAGCGTGGCTGCTGGGCATCCCCGCCGGGGTGGTCACCTTGTGGGTGTTGGGACGATCCATTCGTCAACCCGCCGGGTCACGGACCCGGCTAGAGCAAAATAAAGGGCCGAACTCCTTACGCAAAGGTGTCGGAGGACTTCTGGCCTGGATTGGATTGATCGGGTTGGTCGGCGGGGCGGGGTTGTTTTGGCTGTGGGGGGAGCGGCTCACCAACAGCGCCACCATCATCGGGCGGCTGTATGTGTGGCGGGGAAGCCTGGCGCTGTGGCTGGACCATCTGTGGCTGGGGGTGGGGCCGGGTCGCTTTGTGTGGCGCTATCCGGCCTATGTCTTGCCCCAGGTCGCCAACGATCCCAATTTGCTTCATCCCCACAACCTGTGGCTGGAAGCGGCCACCGGCGGCGGCATCCTGGGGCTGATCTGGCTGGGCGCGGCGTTGGTCATTGGTGTCCGCTTGATGCGCCACCAATCCAGCGCCCTCTCCCCGGCCCAGCGGTGGCTGCGGGCAGGGGTGGCCGCCGGGCTGGTCGCCGGCCTTGCCCACGCCCAGGTGGACGCCTTCGCCGCCCTGCCGGATTTGGCCGCTTGGAACTGGCTGGCGTTGGGAATTTTGGTAATGTGGGGGACAGGTCAGCGTAAGTAGCTTGGTAGTTTTTGCGCGTTCGGTCAAAGTGCTGAACGCACATCAAATCCTAACGTCAACCCGTTCGCACCAGGGGGTGCGAACTCCTCAGTTGGTCATGCGCCAGCGGAGTTCGCACCCCCTGGTGCGAACGGCCATACCCGCCATGACCTTTTGATCATACATTGCCACAAACTATGCACCCAAATTAAAAAGAGGGCCACCCTGATCAGGGTGGCCCTCTTTGTTTTTACATTCGTATCAGCGCAAGAAGTGCCGCCGAAGGCTTACTGGTTGAGCATCAGATTGAAGTTCACGTCAGAGCCAGGGACCAGGGGCAGAATCTGTTGCTGGATCAGGCCGTTGATGCCCGGATCTTCCATGATGGTGCCCTTCATGAAGGGAGCCAACAGTCGCAGCACTTCGACCAGGGAATCCACGTCGTATTGCAACGCCACAGCCGATTCCTGGTTGAGCAGCAGATCAAACTGGCCGGGGGTGTTGACAGCCTGAACCTGATTGGCCCCAACCTGGGACAAAACAGAACTGAGGTTGGCAGGTAGGTCCACGGCCACACCCATCTGATCCTGCAATTCCTGACCAGTGAGGGGGCCGACAGACTTGAGCTTATTGCTCTTGTCAAAGGAGACGTTCATGTGCAGGACCGGCGGGGCAAAGTCGCCCAAGTCCGGGGCCTGGATGCCATCGGCAAAGGGATCGCCAACCGCAACAGCTTCTGCACCGGCGGCCAAGGGCAGATTCAAACTGGCGGAAACACCCGTGTCTTTGAGCAAATTCACAATGGTAGAGACCAAGGTGGGCTGAAAGCCAGCCAGAGATCCCACCAGTTGGGAGACCGCCGGTAAGGTCGCGTCGTTCAGGGCCACGGTGGGCAAAGTAGCCCCGTTGGCGGCCAACAGAATTTGATCGACGCCCGCTACCTTAACATCCAACTGTTGCAGATTTGCCTCTTGCAACTGCCCAACCATGGCCGGTGGCACCAAGGTGAGGAGGTTGAAGCCATACAGGCCCAACTGTCCTTCTTGGTTCAGAGTGAAGGGGAGCTTACCCAAAACGGTCTTACCCGCTGCCGGGCCATTGAGCGCCGCCACAATCCGCACATCCGCGCCGGGCAGTTTGGGCAGCAGATCCTTGATCTGCGCCACCAAAGCCGGATCGGAGACAAAGGGTTCGACCAACGCCATGGTTCGACCGAGGGAAGCACTGTCATAGGCCAAGCCAGGCAGAGGTTTGCCGTTTAGCCCAAAGTCGATGCCGTTGGGATTGGTGGCAATCGAGATTGTCTCGGCACCGATGGTCTTCAAGGTGCTGAGCAGATCAGGCGTTAGAATCCCATCCAACCCAAAACTCATACCCAGGGCGCTCTCCAACTGGGAGAGGGGCAGGCCGTCGAGGCTGACGCTACCGCTGCTATCGATGGCCAAGCCGCTGACATCGAAGGGGCCAATGGTGGTGGCGTCGGGGGTTTCCGGTGTAAAGGTGGTTTCACCCTTCCATCGCGGAATGTCCAACGCCGTCTGGCCTGCGCCGACGGGCAGGTTCAGGGCTGCGCCCAAACCAATGCGCCGCGCCCAGGTCAACCCGGTCGAGATGGTCCCTGCGTTGGGCAGGTTGGGTACCTTGGGCAGAATCTCTTGCACGGTGGCAAAAGAATCATCATCCCAGGTAAGGTAGGGCAGATCTTCGCCGTTGGCATAGGGATGGACGCCGTTGTGGCCCACACGAATGTTCAACTGCTGGATGTTGGCGGCCTGAAGCTGACCAACCTGATCGGCGGTGAGGAGAGGATTGCCGCCAAGAAGCGTAAAGCCAAAGACTTTGGCTGACCCATCGGCCTGAATTTTGACAGGAACTGAGGGCAAATTGAACAATGTGGAGCCACTACCGCTACCCCCACATGCGCCTAAAAGCATGGCGGTGATAATAAGTAGAAGCACTAATTGGTAATTCCGGGGTCTTGCCTGCACGTGCAGTCTCCCTTCGTAATGCGAGTATTTTGTGTGATAAGTCAATAAAAGGGTGGTATGCGGAGAGTTCAAGTCCTGGATGAGGGGTTCTTTGGACTTTAGGGTATCAATTTCAGCCTAACTAGATAAAAATAGTTTCGGCAGATTTTCAATTATACGATAAAACACAAGATGTGTACATGATACAACATTTTTTCACAAGATACAAACGCCAATTTAAGCAAATCAACGGTCGATCTTTCGCTTTTGAAGGAAGGCCATTTTTACCGCAAAACTGCCAAGAACGCGCCGATCATGGGGTCGTGGGCAATCGATAGGTGTCGGGATTTCCCAGAGGCAGGCCCATCCGTTGCCGCAGGGCATCCGACATGGCTTCCTGTTCGTTCCACGGGTGTTCGATCTCGCCGAAGCACATGCTGCGCTCGTGGCCCTTGCCAAAGGCTGCCACCACATCCCCAGGTTGAGCCATTGCCACGGCGCGCTGGATGGCGGTGACCCGGTCCGGCTCGACCACGAAGGCGGTGGCCGGGGCGAACGCCGCCACCCCGGCGGCGATCTCTCGGTTGATGGCATCCAGATCCTCTGTGCGGGGGTCCTCGGCAGTGATCACGCAGAAATCCGCCAGCCGGCCGCCCACCTGGCCCATGAGCCGCCGCTTGGCCCCGTCTCGCAGACCGGCGCTGCCGAAGAGGGCGATCAGGCGACCGGGTTTGCCGTCGGGGCCCTGGCCCACCAGGGGACGCAGGGTGGTCAGCGCCCGTTCCAGGCTGGCGGGGGAGTGGGCAAAGTCCACCACGGCCAGGAAGGGCTGGCCCAAATCCATGCGCTGCATACGACCCAGCACGCCGTCCAGCCCGGCCACCCCCTGCTGAATGGCCGCCGGATCAATTTGCAAAGAGAGGGCGACCGTGGCGGCGCAGAGAATGTTGGCCACGTTGAATTCACCGATCAGCCGGGTGGTGATGGGGAAGCTGCCGCCCCACCAGTGCAGGGTGAAGCGGGTGGCGTCGGGGCGATGCTCGATTTCCGTGGCGAAAAGATCTCTGGCCACCCCTGTCGAGGACGTACGGGAGAGGCCGTAAACCCGTACGGGCACAAACCCGGCGTGATTTCCTTCTTCTTCCGCCAAAACAGCGGTGAGGGCAGGGAAGCTGATGGGATCGTCCCCGTTGAGGACGGCGCAGCGGGGCACGCCGGGTTTGGGCGCCGAGCCAAAGATCATGCGGAAGAGTTTGGCCTTGGCCGCCACATAGGCTTCCAGCGTGCCATGATAATCCAAATGTTCGTGGGTGATGTTGGTGACCGCGGCCACATCAAAGGCCACCCCGGTCACCCGGTCTTGGTCCAGGCCGTGGCTGGTGCATTCGACCACGGCATAGGCGCAATCCGCCGCCCGCATTTGGGCCAGGAAAGCTTGGACTTGGGGGGCGTCCGGCGTGGTGACGTGCAGACCGGTGTCCACGGCTTCGCCCCGAATGCGGGCGGCCACGGTGGTGATGACGCCGACCCGGCCAGGGTCAGGGGGCGTGGGGGCGGTGGCGGCGATCAGGATCGATTCGAGCAGGGTGCAGGTGGTGGTCTTGCCGTCTGTGCCGGTGACGCCGACGACGGCCAGATCTCGGCTGGGGAAGTTGTAGATTCCGGCGGACAACCAGGCCAGGGCGGCGCGGCTGTCAGCAACCTGAATATAGGGGATCGAGTCAAGGGGGGCGTGACCCGCTGCGCTCAATTGGGCCAGGGTCTTTGTGCCCATCAGTGCGGTGGCCCCTCGCTCCACGGCAATCGGGATGAAGGCGTGGCCGTCTCGACTGCCGCCGGAGACCGCCACAAAGAGGGTGCCTGGGTTGACTTGGCGGCTGTCCGCTGTCACATCACCCACGGCGGGATCGTGCGCAGACAGCACCGACGGCGCAATCACCAATCCTGGGGGCAGATGGGCCAGTAGCCAGGAGAGGGGACGCGCCGTCGGTGAATTGTCTTGGGTATCCGGGTGTGGCATAGAATGAAAAGGGTGCGAGCTTAGGTTAAGATTTGCGCGGCCCACGCAGGACTGCAAAACCAGCCACGATGATCACCAGAAGAAGAAGTAGACCGGCCCCCACTACAATGGGCGGCAGTTGGAATACTTCGCCAGACCCGGCATCGCTGGAAGCGGGAACTTCCGTGGGGACGGGGGTATTTTCTACCGCGGCGGGCGTGTCCGTGGGCGGGACGGGTGTGTCAACTACAGGGGCAAGGGTCGGCTGGGCGGCGGGTTCTTCGACCACCACGGTGGCCTCTGCCGGGGCACCTGGCACGTCGATCACCAAGGGTTGCTCTGGTGTCGCCTCGGCGATGGGCGCAAGGGTGGGCACCGCTGTGGGGGTTGGGGGAATCGCGCTGGCGGCCAAGGGGGCCAGTGTGGCAAAAGAGCCGAAGGAGAAGCCTCGATCATCCGTGCGCAGGACCCAATCCACGGAACTGCCGGCATACACCGTGCCGTTGCTGCTGGCAGCCAAGGCCCAGATGGCGTTGTTGTTTGGGACGCCATCCACCGCTGCCGAAAGCCACTGCTCGCCGGAGCCGCTGCGCACCCCAGAGTCTGTGGCGGCGACCAAGCCGGTGCCTGCGCTGACCAGATCCCAAATGCTGACATCTGCGGGGAAGCCGGCCACTTGGGTCCAAGTCTCGCCGTCCGTGCTGCTCAACAGCCCGGAGCCGATGGTGCCCACAAAGAGGCTACCCCCCTGCTCGACCATGCTATAGGCGATGATGCCGGCGGGGAAGGCGGCAGACTTGACCCATGTCTGTGTGGCGCTGTCCAGGGCATAGACGCCGTCGTGGGTACCGGCGTACATCACGCCGTTGAAGATCTGGAACGAGCGTACCCGGGTGGCGTCCCCGGTCAGCCCCAAGGCCAGGGATTGCCAAGATTGGCCCCCGTCCGTGCTGGTGAGGACGCCGTCAAAGCGCGTGCCCGCATAGAAGGTGGCGGTTCCGTTGACCACGGCGGAATAGAGTTCGCCCACGGCGCTGCTGGCCCCAATCAGGGCTTTGAAGGCGGGTACCTCTTGCCAGGTGCTGCCACCGTCGGCGCTGCGGAAGAGATAGCCGAAGCCGCCATCCGCCGCCAGCACAATGGACGGGTTGACCGGATCGTAGGCGATGTCGGCAATGCTGATGTCGGGCCGCAGCCCGGTTCCGGCGGGAGCCCAGGTGGCGCCGCCATCCGCGCTGCGGAAGATGCTGCTCAGTTCCGGCGTGTTGATGGTGCCAGCCAAGACCTGAGCCGAATCGCTTGGCGAGGTGGCCAGACTGATCACCGCGTTGACGCTGGGGGCAGTCGGGCCAGGGGGCGTCTCGGCCTGGGCTGCGCTGGGGGCGGGCAGCAGCAAGGCCAGGATCAAGAGCAGGATCAACCAGCGCAGGCTGGAATCCGCCGCCGGGACGGAACCTAGTTCTGTGCGAGCGGTCGAAGAATGATGATGGTTGGCATAGGTAGTATGAGACATGACAATCTTCTCCTTGGTGCCGGGATGTTGTACACAGGTTAGCCTTCGGATGGCTTTGGGAATTTTCTGTCCCATTCAGCCCATGGGCAAAAAACATAAACACTTATGCTGATTATACGTTAAGTACAAAAAACGTCAAGGAGCAACCAAGCGGCTCCTTGACGTTTTATTTGTGCAAACAGTCGGTTGGGGATCGGTCTAGAAACCCACAGCCAAGAGCTGTTGCGCCGCCGTATTGGCCCATTCGATAAAGTTGGGGGGGTAAAGACCAATCCACAGCGTGAAGATGGTGCAAATGACCAGGACAGTACTCATGGAGACGGGCATGGTCACTGGGGTGGGTTCTGTCTCTTCGTCACTGGCAAAGAACATCACCCGCACGATATTCACATAGTAATAGGCTGCCACACCGGCGTTGATCAGGGCGACACCGGCCAACCAGAAGTATTGGCGCTGGATGGCTGCCCCAAAGACATAGAACTTGCCCATGAAGCCGCCCGTGGCCGGAATCCCTGCCAGACTGAGCAGGAAGATGGTGAACATGAAGGCCAAGGCCGGGGCACGTCTGGAGAGTCCCGTATAGGCGCTGATGTCCGTGCTGCCCAGCCGCTCCTCGATCACCATGACCACCAAGAAGGCACCCACGTTGGTGAAGAGATAGGCGAAGATGTAGATCAAGACGCCGTTTAGCCCGTTCATGCCGCTGGTAGAGCCGGCGGCTACGGCGGCCAACCCCATCAAGATGTAGCCAGCCTGGGCCACGGAACTATAGGCCAACATGCGCTTGATACTGGTCTGGCGCAGGGCGATCAGGTTGCCCATGCTCATGGTCAACATGCTAAGACCGGCCAGCAGAGGGGCCCAGTCGCCGATGTAGACGCTGAGGGCGACCACAAAGACCCGTACGGTCACCGCAAAGCCAATGGCCTTGGACGCCGTAGAGAGGTACGCAGTGACCGGTGTCGGTGCGCCGTCGTAGGTGTCCGGTGCCCATTGATAGAAAGGGGCCAGACTCATCTTGAAGCCAAAGCCGACCAGGGTCAGCAGGGTGGCGGGCACGATGATCGGTCGCATGGCGTCCGAGGCGGCAAAGGCAGTGCCGATGGCTCGCAGATCCAGCGTTCCCGCCGCACCGTAGAGCAGGCTGATGCCGTAGAGCATCACCGCGGAGGAGACGGAGCCAAAGAGGAAGTATTTCAGACCCGCTTCGGCGCTGCGGGGATCATCCCGCAGGAAACCGGCCAGGATATAGCTGGTGATGGAGAGAAACTCAATGGCGATGTAGAGCAGGACCAAATTGTTGGCGCTGGCCGCGATACTCATGGCCAGGGTGACAAAGAGGAACATGCTCCAGAATTCGCCCTTGTGATCCGTGCGGCTGTTCATGTAGCGTGCCACCGGCCACCGCCACCAAGACCATCCCGATCAGGATGGTGACCTTGAAGAAGATGGCGAACGCGTCTACATCCATCATGGTAAAGGCGACCTGGGAGGCCCCATTTGCCACGAAATACTTTTCCGCCATGTCAATTTGGAAGAAGGTCGCCACCAGGGCAGCCAACAACCAAAGCACAGTAATGGCTACATAGCCATTGCCGGAGCCTTTTTCATCTTTATCCTCAAAGACAGTGAGTAAAAAGACAATCAGGCCACCGAACAACAGAATGAGTTCGGGTGCAATCAATCCAAATCCGTTCAAGGCTCGCCCCCTTGCCTATGACAGGTTTTTGACAAACTCAAGCAGACGTAACCGCCGAGTTGTTGAAGAAGTTGAGCAGCGGCGTCGGGTAAACACCCAGCACGAACATGCCGATCACCAGGGGCCACAAGGTCACCTTCTCGAAGAAGGCCATATCCGTCGGGCCGTCGGCGTGCTTGCCGTCGTAGGTCGTCCAATGGGTCAGTTTGGTCGGGTCGTACTCGCCCAGGAAGACATTCTGGATGATGCGCCACAGAATGTAGACGGCGGTCATCACAATGCCGATGGTGCCAAAGGCCGCCCAGTAGGGGACCAGAGCGAACGCACCTCGGAAGGTGAAGAACTCGGCCCAGAAGCCGGCCAGACCGGGCAGACCCAGGCTGGCAAAGCCGGTCACCATCATGATGCCGTAGAAGTAGGGCGTCTTGACGCTGAGACCGCCAAACTTGGACAGTTCACGGGTGTGGGCCCGCTCGTAGATGATGCCCACCAAGAAGAAGAGGGCGCCGGTGATGATGCCGTGGTTGAACATCTGCAACGCTGCGCCGTTGATGGCCATTGCTGCGCTGTTCATCACCGCCTCTTCGCTGACCCCGCCAAAGAGGGTCATGGCGTGCTGCCACGCCTTCTGGGGTGAGCACGCTGGCCGCAGCGCCGATGCCCAACATCACATAGCCCATGTGGCTGACGGAGCTGAGTAGGCGATCAGCCGCTTCAGGTCCGTCTGGGCCACACAGACAAAGGCGCCGTAGACGATGGCGATGGCGCCCAGGGCCACCATGCCAGTGCTCCAGTATTGACTGGCGCATTGGGGAAGGTGGGCAGGATGATGCGCAGGAAGCCGTAGGCCCCCAGCTTCAGCAGCACACCGGCCAGAATCACACTACCCGCTGTCGGGGCTTCGGTATGGGCATCGGGCAACCAGGTGTGGAAGGGGAAGCTGGGCACCTTGAAGGCGAAGCCCAGGAAGAAGCCCCAGAAGGCCAGGCTGCCCAAGGTCAGGCTTTCGAGCAAAGGGTTGCGCCTTGGCCGCTTCGATGATGTCGAAGGTGCCCGTGGCGAAGTAGACGCCCAGGATGGCCAGCAACATGGCCACCGAACCGATCAGGGTATAGATGAAGAACTTGACCGATGCGTAGTTGCGATTCTTGCCACCCCAGATGCCGATCAGACAGATACATGGGCACCAGGCTGATTTCCCAGAAGACGTAGAAGAGCACGTAGTCCAGGGACATGAAGACGCCCAACATGCTCATCTCCAGGAGATGGAACATGATGAAGTATTCCTTGACCCGCGTTGTTGATCACCCCGGTGCTGTAGTACAGGCTCAGGGTGGAGAGCAGTGCGGTCAGGAAGATCAGAGGAACGCTAAGTCCATCAATCCCCAGGTGGAAGCTGGCGTTCAGCGATTCAATCCAGGGCAGGTTGACCGTAAAACTGTTCTCGATACCCAGGCTGGGATCGTAGGCGAAGAGCAGATAGACGCTCAAGCCCAGAGGCAGTAGGCTGGCAACGATCAGAGCCCCATTTGACGACTTTATCGCTAGAGCCGAATACCAGGGCCAAGACGCTGGTCAGCAGCGGCCACAACAATATCGTGACGAGCACCCACTGATTCAAAGACTCCATGAACTTTCCTCCTCAGTGCCGGGCCCACAGATGGGGCTGGCTGATGATAACCGTATGGTTGAACTTTGATACAAGGTCGTGAACTATTGTAATGAACTTGATGAATGATCCTAGACCAGGGTCAGGATCAGGGGCATCATGTTGAAAAGCAGCCACAAGGTCAGAGCGACCATGCCGACCAGCAGATAAACCTGCACCTTGCCGTCTTGAATGTTGCGCAAGGCAGACCCGGTACGGCTGGCTAACCAACCGGCCCCGTTCACCATGCCATCCACCACAATGCGGTCAAACTCGGCCAACACACGTGGAAAGGGCCACGCCCAATCTGCCCACAGCGTTGACAATCGGGTCGATGACCCATTTGTTGTCCACCAAGGCCAGGAACTTGGAGAAGGCGGGCACAAAGGCCAGAATGCTGTCCTGATAGATCTCGTCAATATAGTACTTGTGGTGCCACAACATCCACACCGGCCCCAAGAGCTTGCGCACGGGGTCAACTTGGCCTTCCTTCAACCCCTTGCCATAGACCAGATAGCCCAGGGCCAAGCCCCCCAACGCCACAACCAGGGAGACGGTCAGGGGCACCCAGCCGAACTCAGGATGCAGGCACGTGCATTTCCAGATATTCCACGTAGGGTTCCATGAAATGCTCGATCCAGTTGGGCACCAGCCCACCGATCAACGGGAAGTCCTTGGGAATACCAATCCAGCCGCCAACTACGGCGAAGACGCTGATCAGCATCAACGGGATGGTCATGCTGGGCACGCTTTCCGGGGCATGGGCGGCCATGTCGGTGCGGGCCTTGCCCAGGAAGGTGAGGCTGATCTGGCGCATGGTGTAGAAAGCGGTCAGGAAGGCGGCCACGGCCAGGGTCCAGAAGACAACCTGGTTGCCCCCGGTCCAAGCGCTGGACAGAATCTCATCCTTGGACCAGAAACCAGCGGTCAGGATGGGGAAGCCGCTCAGGGCCAGACCACCGATGATGAACGTCCAGGCTGTGCGGGGCATTCGGCCTAGCAGACCGCCCATGTTGCGCATGTCCTGGGGATCCGCCGGGTTCAGCACACCGTCCGCTCGCTGGATCAGCGCCGGGGCGTGGTGATGATCGTCGCCGTGGTCCTCGTGGCCGTGATGGGCAGCCATGTTCCACCCCGTGGATGACGCTACCGGAGCTCAGGAAGAGCAAGCCCTTGAAGAAGGCATGGGTGAGCAGATGGAAAAGGGCCGCCACATAGGCGCCGATGCCGATGGCCGCCACCATAAAGCCCAACTGGCTGATGGTGGAATAGGCCAGCACCCGCTTGATGTCCCATTGGGCCATAGCGATGGTGGCGGCAAAGATAGCCGTAAAAGCGCCGATAAAGGCCACAAAGGTATTGGTGCTGGAGCCGATGTGGGCCGCCTCGGCGAAGAGGGGGAACATGCGAATCAGCAGGAAGACACCCGCTGAGACCATTGTGGCCGCATGGATCATGGCGCTGACCGGGGTCGGGCCTTCCATGGCGTCGGGCAACCAGACGTGCAGGGGGAACTGGGCGCTCTTGCCGATGGTGCCGAAGAAGATCAGGAAGGTGATCAGGGAAATCAGGGGCACGCCGGGGAAGAGGGCCAGGACGCCGATGGTGGTGTGGGACAGATGGTGCAGATTCTCCGGGGAGAAGAGTTCGCTGAAGCGCAGGCTGGACGGTTCGCTGTTGATGTAGAGCAGCATCATGCCGATGAGCATGATGGTATCGCCCACCCGGGTGGTCATGAAGGCTTTGAGGGCCGCGGCCTTGGCCGAGGGCTTCTCGAACCAGAAGCCGATGAGCAGATAGCTACACAGGCCCATGATCTCCCAGAAGACAAAGAAGGTGATCAGATCATTGGAGATCACCAGCCCCAACATGCCCACGGCAAACAGGCTGATATAGGCAAAGAAACGGCTGTAGCGAGGATCCTTGTTCTGCTGGGCGGCCACCGGATAGTCAGCCTTGCGCAGATGGCCCGGGAAGGTCATGTAGCCGCTGGAATAGATGAAGATCATCAACAACAGGAAGCTGACCATGAAGAGCATCAGCGCGTTGGCCGGATCCAAGGCATAGCCAATGGCAATCTCGCTGTCCCCCGTGGGGATGCCAAACAGCCGTTCGTTGATGGGGTGCGCGCCAAAATGATCGGTGAAGAAGGCCGAGAAGGCGATCAACCAGCCCAAAAACAGGCTGAGCGCGGCAGCGCCAATGGCGACCAGCGAACTGGCCCGCTTGTTGGCGTTGAGAAAGAGTACGATGACCACAAAGGCCGCAAAAGGTGGCAGGGGCACGAGCCACGTCAGATTGAACATTCCCTCCATGGGACCAACCTCACTTCGGTGCTTTGGGGTGTGACATCGACACGAATTTCTCGATGCCAGTACCGGATTCTAAGCGATCGGATCGGGCAACATTACCTGCAAGTCCAACGCTGTTCAAATCAACAAAAAGATAATTACATTTACCGGCGACGGAAACTATTGATCAGATTTCCGATGCCGTAACCAACGACCAAGCCGACTGCCGCTGCTGCCAACATCCACAAATCATTGGAGAAGTTGGCGACTGAGGCTCCGGCAACACCCAGGGCTGCCCCGCCCAATCCGTAGAAGAGCAAAAAGCGCTGCTCCGCTTGACGTTTCTTGGCCTCAACCAGCAGACCCTTAGCGTTGGGATAGGTCGGATTGTGTTTGACAATTTCCTTCAGGGCGTGAACTGCGCCGGTGAAATTGCCCTGTGTCATCTTTTCCTGGGCCAGGGTGAAGAGAACCTCACATTGTTGGTCCAGGGTTCCGTGCAGAATTTGCTTGGGCATGGGCGAGACTTAACCCTGAAGCAGGTTGATTTCGTCCAGGTTGACCGTCTTGCGATCTCGATAGATGGCGATAATCAGCGCCAGCCCCACGGCCACCTCGGCGGCGGCCACGGCGATCACAAAGATGGCGAACAGTTGGCCTTCCAAGGCCGCCACATTCTCCCCATAGCGCCAAAAGGCCACCAGGTTGATGTTGACCGCATTCAGCATCAGTTCAATGGACATGAGCACGGCCACAGCGTTGCGCCGAGCCAATGCACCATAAAATCCGCAACAAAAGATAAATGCCGCCAAGAGCAGATACCAACTCAAAGGAACCATAACTGCTTTTCCCCTACTCCAAGTGACCCGGCATGATGGGCCAAATCCAAAAATAATGGTTGAGTCTATCAAATTCCGAGAGATCGACTTCACTGACTTAAGCCAAGCCGTCTCGCACAAGAAAAACCGGCCATCCGACATCGGCCAGTTTGTTCCAAGCCTATTTATCTCGAGCCAACATCACTGCACCGACCAGGGCAACCAACAGCAACACACCCACTGCCTCAAAAGGAATGACATAGGTGGTGGCAAAGGCAATCCCCAGGTCGGCTATCATGGTATCGACGCCTGGCAGGGTTGTGCCCACTTCGGGCCACGGCACGCTGGCCAGAATACCGCCCAAGACCACAAAGAGCAGAATGCTCATAATGGTCACAGGGAGCGCTTGGCGATTGGTGGGCGACGTATGCCCAAACATGATACCCCGGGTCAACATGATGGCAAAGGTGATCAGGGTGGCAATCGCCCCCACATAGACCAAAATCTGGCTGATGGCCAGGAACTCCGCTTCCAAGAGCAGGTAGAGGCCTGCCACGCCAAAGAGGGTCGCCACCAAGGCCAAAGCGTTGTGAAACAGATTGCGGCTCAGGACCACAGTCAGGGCAGTCACGGCTACAAAGGCCGCCAGCCCCAGGAAGACCACTTGCTGAATGGTCGGCAAAGGGAAGGGTAGCGCTGGCATAGAGACTCCTCACATCCAAGACGATTTATGACCGACAGGCCCAACACTTCTGAGCCGGGAAGATGAAAACCAATGACGATCACTGGGCTGATGGAAATGCAGGCGCCTATTCCGAGACCACTTGCATGGTGCCGATAAGCGTGGGCGGGTCAAAGGAGCGCTTGGTGCGGACCTCTTCGCCACGAATATAGCGACCCAGCACGCTGAAGATCACACCAATAATCACCACGTTGCCGGCGAAGATCAGCAGATATTGCAGCCAAGTGCCCACGGGCAACTTGAGCACAATCGCCATCCACACAATCAGCGCCACGGTGATGGGGACCAACACCTTCCAGGCAAAGGCCATCATCTGATCCACCCGCAGACGGGGGAAGGTGCCCTTGATCCAGATCTGCACAGTGTAGAGGGCGAAGGCCTTGATAAAGAAGTAGACCAACCCCAACACCGGGCCGATATAGGGCAGATCCACAAAGGGCCCCTGCCAGCCGCCCAAGAAGAGGACCGCAGCGATGGCGGCCAACCCCCAACTGTTGAGGAACTGGGCCAGGAAGAACATGGCAAATCGCATGCCCGAATATTCGATGTGGAAACCGGCGATCAGCTCTGATTCCGCCTCGAACAGGTCGAAGGGGGTCTGCTCCGATTCGGCCAGTGAACAGATAAAGAAGATCAGGAACGCGCCGGGCATGATAAAGCCGAACCAGCCCAGCCCCAGGTTGAAGCCCAAAGACATCGCCCTGCAACTCAGCAATCTGGTTCATGCGCATGGTGCCGGTCAGAAAAACCACGGTCAGCATGGAGAGAACCAGGGGAATCTCGTAGCTGAGAAGCTGGGCCACCACCCGAAAGCCGGAGAGCAGCGCATACTTGTTGTTGCTACCCCAACCCGCCATCATGGCGGCCATGACGCCGATAGACCCCAGGGCCACCACATAGAGAACGCCCACGCTCAAATCCACGCCCACAATACCATTAGAGAAGGGCAAGATACCAAAGAGCATGACGATGCCAAACACCGACAGAAGGGGAGCCAAGTTATAGGCCACGCCATCCGCGTTGGTGGGGGTGATAGATTCCTTGGACATCAACTTGGCGGCGTCGGCGATGGTCTGGAAGAGACCATAGGGGCCAAGACGGTTGGGGCCGATGCGATCCTGGATGCGCCCCAAGACCTTGCGCAAAATCCAGATCAAACCCAGAGCCAGAGTGGGTGTGAACAGGGTCAGGATCAACGCCCCAATGAGCAGGGCGACGGTAAAGGATACGTCACCGGGCAAGCCGAGGTTGGTCAACCAGGTTGTGATGGCTTCGGGCCAATTGATCATGCTTTCTCTCCTACTGCCACTCTAGTCCACCCTTGCGCCAGTCGTAGGCCAGGCCCACAACCAACAAACCGATGAACAGGACGACCGCCGCAACCGACGCCAGGGTTAGCTGACCATAGGCAATGGCGATGGGAAACAAGAAAATGACTTCCAGATCAAACACAAGGAAGACCAGACCGATCAGGTAGTATTGGGCACGAAACTGCACCCAAGTGTCCCCAATGGTCTTCATACCGCTCTCGTAGATGTCGTTTTTGATCGGGTCCGGGCGTCGAGGTCCGAGCAACCAACCGATAGACACCGCAGCAATGGGCAAAATCATGCCAAAAACGCTAAGAATCAGAATAAAGGCATATTGTGACAGCATCAATTTTGCTCCTTGGCAGTTTCTTTTTCTACTGTACGCAACGGTGAATGCGCCACCGATTTGCTGTCGCATGCACCGTAAAAGGTACGTTTGTGCGGAATAGTACAAGAGTTTGTGTATAATATCATACTGAATTTCAAATGAAAAGTCTGTATGCGCCCAAAAGCCATTTCCTTCTGACAAACGGGTATCCGTTCCCTTTTTCACAAACGTTTCGCTTTTGGTTGACACTCATTTTACCTTGTGATAAACTGAACGAATTCTAAAATTGACGTCTGTTTCAGTAGCTTTCCTCCATTTTCCACGGAGCCTTTCCACAAGATTTTCCAAGGAAAGGTTCCGCATCAAAAGGCCGTCAACCAGGTCATAAATTTGCATAGGCGCGGTTTTCCGCTGTAGTCGAACCGCCACCCACAGGCTTTCTTCGGTGGGTGGCTTTTTTCAGAAATTTGCCCATCTGTCTCCGGTTTCTTTTTGCTTTTCGGCTGGGTTTAGCCTCTGGATTCTGACAATACTACACCTTCAGGAACAACTCATGGCTATTGACTACTTTCCCCTTCTCCTCTTGATCATCATCTCGGCTGCATTGGCCGCCATTGTGATTGGGTTGCCCCCTCTCCTTGGCCCCCGACGCAAGAACGCCCAGAAAATGGAGCCGTACGAGTCCGGGATGATCCCCTTTGGCGACACCAAGCGCAAGTTTCCCATCCAATACTATCTGATCGCCATGCTCTTTATCATCTTTGATATTGAGGTGATCTTCTTTTATCCCTGGGCGGTGACGCTACGCTCCCTGCGCACCTTTGGCTTGGCGGCCATGGGCATCTTCTTCCTGGTCATCGTCATCGGCTTTATTTATGAATGGAAAAAGGGCGCGCTGGACTGGGAGTAGGGGCCATTTTCACCGCAAAGACGCCAAGGACGCAAAGAAGACAAGATTTCTCTGCGAAATCTCGGCGTCCTCTGCGCTCTCTGCGGTTTGATATTTTTGAAATACTGATAAGGTAAACGCTCATGGGTCTTGAACAACTGTTGCCGGAAGACAGTATTATTACCACAAATCTGGAAAAGCTGGTCAACTGGGGCCGGGAAAACAGCACCTGGCCCCTGCTCTTTGGCCTGGCCTGCTGCGCCATCGAGATGATCGCGGCCGGCTCGTCCCGGCACGACATCTCCCGCTACGGCTCCGAACTCTTCCGGGCCAGCCCCCGCCAGGCGGATCTGATGATCGTCTCTGGCCGGGTGAGCAACAAGATGGCCCCGGTGATCAAGCGCATCTACGACCAGATGGCCGACCCCAAGTGGGTGATCGCCATGGGCATCTGCGCCAGCGCCGGCGGACCGTTCAACAACTACGCCATCATCCAGGGCGTGGACAAGATCATCCCCGTGGATGTCTATGTGCCCGGCTGCCCGCCCCGCCCCGAAGCCCTGCTCTATGCCATGAACAAGCTGCGGGAGAAGCAGGGGACCGAGCGATTCAGCACCTATACCAATGAACTGCCCGCCCAGCGTGCCCCCATCGAGCATGGTGGCTGGTGGTGCGTCACTAAAATTCACCGCAAAGACGCAAGAACGCAAAGAAAACGTGAATCTCTGCGAACTCAGCGTGCTCGGCGGTTAATCACCTTATTTAATCTTTAGCCGGAGTCATTCATGGCACCATTGAATGTTTCTCCCGCCGTCCGTCCCTACGAGACCTTGCCGGGGCTGAACGACATCTCCATCCCCGCGGTGGCCCCCCTGCCCAGCGGGGAAAGCCCGGACACCCAGCGCGGTCGTCGCCCAGTTTGGCAAGGCGATTTTGGCCGCGGGTCTCTATCTGGACGCCCAGATGGTCCATGTGGGGCCGGACAATCTGCTGGCCGTGGCCAAATTCCTGCGGGATGAACTGGCCTACGAGACGCTGATCGACGTCTCCTCCGTGGACCGCTCCGAGTTGCCCATCGCCGCCGGGGAGAGCCGTTTTCAGACGGTCTACCAACTGCGCTCCTACAGCCGCAACGCCCACATGACCCTGGTCTGCCCCCTGATCAACCAGGATCCGCCGACCGCCCCCAGCATGACCCCGGTCTACGACGGGGCCAACTGGCCGGAGCGGGAAGTCTGGGATCTGATGGGCATTCGCTTTGCCGGCCACCCGGACATGCGGCGCATTTTGATGCCCATCCACTGGCCCAACCATCCTCTGCAAAAGCAGGTGCCCGTGGGCGGCGAGGAAGTCCCCTTCACCCTGAACTGGGACAACCCGGAGTTCGACAACCTGGGCATCCAGATTCTGCCCGCCCTCAGCGTTGCGCCCGAACTGCCCCCTGGCATCGACCGGCGACAACATGGTGATCAACATGGGTCCCCATCACCCCAGCACCCACGGCGTCCTGCGCCTGGTGGTGGAGCTGGACGGCGAGCGGGTGGTCAACCTGGACGCGGATCTGGGCTATCTGCACAGCGGCTTCGAGAAGACCGGCGAGACCAAGCGCTACAAAGATTTTGTCTATTATACGGACCGCATGGACTACCTCTCGTCCATGAACAACAACCTGGGCTACGTCCTCACCATCGAGAAGATGTTGGGCGTGGAGATTCCCCAGCGCGCCCAGGTCATCCGGGTGATGATGGGCGAACTGCAACGGTTGGCCTCCCACCTCTTCTGGATCTCCACCCACGCCCTGGACATCTCCGGCACGGGCATGAGCTTGCTCATGTACGCCACTCGGGAGCGGGAGATCATCCTGGATCTCTTCGAGATGGTGGCCGGCGCTCGGCTCACCACCAGCTATATTCGGGTGGGCGGCGTGTGGCGGGATCTGCCCGATGCCTTTATCACCGCGTCTGAAAAGCTTCCTCAAGGTCATGCCCAAGCGGTTGCAAGAATACGACGGATCTGCTCCAAAACAGCCCCATCTGGCGCACGCGCTTGGAGGGCATCGGCTATCTGAGCAAAGAGGATGTGCTGGCTATGGGCCTCACCGGCCCCATGTTGCGGGGCAGCGGCGTGGACTGGGATCTGCGCCGGGATACGCCCTACAGCGGCTACGAAAACTACGATTTCGACGTGCCCATCAGCACCAAATGTGACGGCTTTGGCCGCTACGAGGTGCGCATGGAAGAGATGCGCCAGAGCCTGCGCATCATCGAGCAGGCCCTGGCCAAGCTGCCCGACGGCCCCTACAAAGTGGAGGACCGCAAGGTCAGCCTGCCCCCCCGGGCCGAGCTGGACGTGAGCATGGAATCCCTGATCCACCACTTCAAGCTGGTGACCGAGGGCTTCAAGGTCGATCCGGGCATGTACTATCACGGCATCGAGGCCAGCAAGGGCGAACTGGGCTTCTACGTCTACAGCGACGGCAGCGGCAAACCCTATCGCCTGCACATCCACGGCCCCAGCTTCAACAACCTCTACGCCATCAGAAAAATGTCCCAAGGCGAGATGCTTTCCGACATCGTCACCAACATTGGGTCCATCGACATTGTTTTGGGCGAAGTCGATCGATAATAGGAATCACTATCTTATGATGCTATCTGAATCCTTCGTTCTGAAATCAACGAAATGATCGCCCTCTATCCCGCAGGCCGGGAGCGGTCGGCGATTTTGCCCGCGCTGTACGCCATCCAGCGGGAGTTTGGCTATTGTGCCCTGGAGGCCCAGAACGAGCTGGCCGCCATCCTCAACCTGGAACCGGCGGAAGTGGGCGCGGTGGTGGGCTTCTACCACATGCTCAAGACCGAGCCCAAGGGCGACTATCATGTGGAGGTCTGCACCAACGTGCCCTGCATGTTGCGGGGCGCGGGCAAGTGCATGAACCATCTGGAAGAGAAGCTGGGCATCCACCACGGCCACACCACCGAGGACGACAAGTATTCCCTGGACCACATGGAATGCCTCGGTTCCTGCGGCAGCGCGCCCATGGTTTCGGTGACTGAGCGCAGCACGGGCAAGATTCGCTATTTCGAGGAGATCGACTCCGCCGAAGATGTGGACAAGATGCTGGCCGTGATCGAGAACGAGCACGGTTTTGTCAGCCTGGAGCGCTGGACCCCGGAAGGCGACCCGGAGAACACGGGCAAGGCCGCCGGTCCCCACACCCACGGCGGCATGGATGACATGGTCCTCATGGCCCGGGTGGACACGCCGGACAGCCACAAGATCGAGACCTATCTGGCCGACGGCGGCTACGAACTGGCCGGGGCCATCCTCAAGGGCAAGCAGCCCCAGGAGGTGGTGGACGCCATCAAGGCCAGCGGCATCCGCGGGCGAGGCGGTGCAGGCTTCCCGACCGGCGTCAAATGGGGCTTCCTGCCCCAGGGCGTCTTCCCCCGCTATTTGGTGATCAACGCGGACGAGTCCGAGCCGGGCACCTTCAAAGATCGCGTCATCATGGAGTATGACCCCCACCAGTTGATCGAGTCGGCCATCATCAGCGCCTTCGCCATCCAGGCCGAGCGGGTCTTCATCTATATTCGGGGCGAATACTATTTTGCCGCCCAGCGGCTGAACGACGCCATCGCCGAGGCCAAGGCCAAGGGCTATTTGGGCGAAAAGATTTTCGGCACGAATATCAACGTGGACATTTTGGTCCACCGGGGAGCCGGGCGCCTACATCTGCGGCGAAGAGACCGCCCTGCTCTCCAGCTTGGAAGGCTACCGGGGCTTCCCCCGGCTCAAGCCGCCTTTCCCGGCCATCGAGGGGCTGTACAGCAAGCCCACCATCGTCAACAACGTGGAATCCATCGCCAATGTGCTGCATGTGATGAAGCACGGCGTGGAATGGTACCGGGGCTACGGCACGGAGAAATCCCCGGGCATGCGCATCTTCTGCCTCAGCGGCAATGTGAAGCGGCCCGGCCTCTACGAGCTGCCCCACGCCGTCCCCCTGCGGGAGTTGATCTACAAATATGGCGGCGGCCCGGAGGACGACAATGCCGCCATCAAGGCGGTGATCCCCGGCGGTCTGTCCGTGCAGATCCTCACGGCGGACCAGTTGGACACGCCCATGGACTACGAAAGCGTCGCAGCCGCTGGGTCAGCGTTGGGATCCGTGGGCGTGATCGTGATCGACGAGCGGTCGTCCATGATCGACGTGGCCACCCGCATCTTGGGCTTCTATCGGGAGGAAAGCTGCGGCAAGTGTACCCCCTGTCGGGAAGGCACGCCCTGGCTGGAAAGCACCCTTCTGCGCATCCAGGCCGGCGGCGGACGCAACAAGGACATTGAGTTGATGAGCTACATCGCCGACAACCTGGGCGGCAAGAGTTTCTGTCCCTTCGGCTATGCGGCCGTGTGGAGTTTGCAGAGCAATCTGGCCAAATATCGGCCCGAATGGGACGAGTTCCTGCTGGACTCCAACCCGACGGACATCGGGCCCATGATCCCCATCCGCCCCACCTATCGCCCGGACACCAACCAGCCCAGCTCGTTGCACGACACGGTGCTGCCGTTGGAGGGGGAATCGCCGTTGTTGCGGGATACGATGGTGAATGCGAAGTGACAATGGTTAATGGTTGATGGTTGACGTTCCGCAATCTCGACAACCATCCTATTCGTGTCATCTCAGTTCTATTTTACCGGAACAAATCGACTATGACTGATCTTGTAAACCTGACCATCGACGGCAAGCCCTGTCAGCGTGCCCAAGGGCACCCTGGTGGTGGATGCCGCGGCCACAATCAACATCGAGATCCCCGTCTTTTGCAGCCACCCCAAGCTGGACCCGGTGGGCTGTTGCCGCATGTGCATGGTGGAGTTTGAATCCCCCCGGGGCGTCATGCTCAACACCGCCTGCACGGTGCCCGTGGCCGAGGGCATGATCGTGCGCACGAACACGGAGCAGGTGCAGACCGTGCAGCAGGCCAATTTGGGCTTCATCCTGCTCAACCACCCCCTGGACTGCCCCATCTGTGACAAGGGCGGCGAGTGCCCCCTCCAGGATCAGACCATGCGCTACGGCAACCCCCTCAGCCAGATGGTGGAGCCCAAGCGGCTGAAGAAGAAACACTATCCCATCTCCGACACCATCATGCTGGACCAGGAGCGCTGCGTGGTCTGCTGGCGCTGCACCCGCTATTTGGAAGAGTGGGAGGACAAGCCCCAACTGGGCCTCTTCGAGCGGGGCGGCAAGACCATCATCGACATCCAGCCCGGCCAGGAAGTGGACGCCAAGACCAGCGGCAACATCATCGACATCTGCCCCGTGGGCGCGTTGACCAACCGGGTCAGCCGCTTCGCCTTCCGCCCCTGGGAGACCGAGCGCACGGCCAGCATCTGCACCCACTGTTCCATGGGCTGCAACCTGCGCCTGGACAGCCGCACGGACACCCTGCGCCGCATCGTGGGCCGGGAGAACATGGCGGTCAACGACCAGTGGATCTGCGACAAGGGCCGCTTTGCCCACGCCTGGGTCAACCATGACGAGCGGCTTTCACAGCCCCTGGTGCGCAAGAACGGCCAACTGGTCCCCGTCACCTGGCAGGAAGCCCTGACCGCCGCGGCCGCCGGACTGAAAGCCGCCAAGAGCCACCCACGGCGCGGACGCCATCGGCGGCATCGGCAGCGCCAAGCTGGGCAACGAGAGCAGCTATATTTTCCAGCGCTTCATGCGCCAGATCATCGGCACCAACAACATCGACCACCGCAACGGCGGCGACATCACCGCCCTGGCCCCGGGCATGACCGCCCTGGCCGACGTGATGAAGCCCCAATACGGTCCCGACCCCGTGGCGGACGTCGATCTTCCTCCTGGGCCTCGACCCCAGCGAAGAGATCCCCGTGCTGGACGTGCACCTGAAGCGGGCCGTGCGCAAGGGCGGGGCCAAGCTGATCATCGCCCACCCCCGCAAGATCGAGCTGACCCGCTACGACGGTCCCTTCCTCAACTATCGCCCCGGCACGGAGGTCGCCACCATCAACGGGGTGACCAAGGCCCTGCTGGCGCTGAAGAAGGAAAGCCCGGCCAACGTCACCGACTGGGTGGCCGATTCCAGCGACGAACTGCTGCGCGACCTGTGCGGCGTCTCCCGCAAGGCGGTCAAGGCCGCGGCCAAGGCCATCCACACCGGCAAGAACGTGCTCTTCCTCTACGGCCCCCTGGCCGGGAGCAAGGAGGCGGCCAACGCCTTCGCCAACCTGGCCCTGGCCGCCGGTCAGCTCAAAAACCTGGGCTACATCGGCTTGGACGCCAACAGCCAGGGCGCACGAGATATGGGCGTTTTGCCGACCCAATTGCCCGGCCACCTCTCTGTTGAGGATGAAAAGGCTCGCAAATCCCTGGAAAAGCTCTGGGGGGCCAAACTTCCTGCCACCGTTGGAAAGACCTACCAGCAGATGTTGGACGGCGCGGGCAAAACCATCAAAGCCATGTACGTCATGGGGGCCAACCCGGCCACCGAGCGCCCCACCTGGGCCGCCCGGCTGGACCAGCTTGACTTCCTGATCGTGCAGGATCTCTTCCTCACCGAGACCGCGGCCCTGGCCGATGTGGTCTTCCCGGCGGTGAGTTGGGCCGAGAGCGACGCCACCTTCACCAACCTGGAGCGGCGGGTGCAGCGTGCGCCCAAGGCCCTGACCAACCACGATTTGCAGGGCGCGCCGGACTGGTTGATCCTCGACCACCTGGCCACCCACTTTGGCACGGACTGGCCCTTTGGCAGCGCCCAGGCCATCCTGGCCGAGATCGCCAAGGCCGCCCCCATCTACGCCAAGATTTCCTGGGACGCCATCGGCGACGAGGGCGTGCAGTGGGACGCCGACCCCGTGCGGCCCGCCCCGGTCTATCGCCAGGCGATCCAGAACGGCATCATCAAAAGCGGCCTGCCGGCCAAGGCGGACTTCCCCCTGGATCTGGTGGCGGGGACCATGCTCTACGACGGCGGCAGCCTCTTCCATCTGACCGAGGCCATGCACGACATGGCCGGGGACGCCTTTGTGGGCCTCAACCCGGCGGACGCGGCGAAACTGGCCGTGGCCGAGGGCGCAGCGGTCAAAGTGAGCAGCCCGGAAGGCGCCCTCACCCTGGCGGTGAAGGTGGACGCCCAGGTCAAGCCCGGCACGGCCTGGATTCCCGAAAGCCTGGCCGGTGCGCCGGTGGGGACATTGTTGAACGGGTCAGCAGGTAATTGCAACGAGAACGAGTAAGAATTGAGTAAGTGCAGCTCCGGATTGCACCTTACTATTACTGTCATCATTGCCGCATTCACGGACGAGACGATATGGACTGGCTAACTGCTTGTATTTCCACTCATCCGCATTGTGGTGCTGATCGTGGTGCTGCTGACCGGCTTCGCCTACCTGACCTGGTTTGAGCGCAAGCTGATCGCCCGCTTCCAGGTGCGCATCGGGCCGAACCGGGCCGGGCCCAAGGGGCTGTTGCAGCCCATCGCCGACGCGGTCAAGGCTTTCTTCAAAGAAGAGATGATCCCCGGCCATGTGGACCGCCCCATCTATCTGCTCGCCCCGGCCCTGGGGCTGATCCCCGCCCTGATCATCTGGGCCGTGATCCCCGTGGCCAAGGGCACGCCCGGCGGTGGCGGATGTCAACATCGGCTTCCTGTGGATTCTGGCCGTGGCCGGTCTGGAGAGCTACGGCATCATCCTGGCCGGGTGGAGCAGCAACAACAACTATTCCCTGCTGGGCGCCCTGCGCTCCGCGGCCCAGATGATCAGCTATGAGCTGCCCTTGGGCCTCTTTTTGGTCAGCATTTTGATTCTGTCCGGCAGTTTCAGCCTGGTCACCCTGGTGGAGACGGCCCGGCCCTGGTGGGAATGGCTGCTGCTGTGGGGCATCTTCCCCTTCTTCTTCATCTGCATCCTGGCCGAGACCAGCCGCTCCCCCTTCGACCTGCCGGAGACCGAGAACGAACTGGTGGCCGGGTTCCAGACCGAGTATGGGGGCATGAAGTTCGCCACCTTCATGATGGTGGAATACATCAACATGATCACCACCAGCGCCATCATGGCCACCCTCTTCTTTGGCGGCTGGCGGGGACCCTTTGCCGAGCAATTTGTCTTTTTGGGGCCGGTCTACCTCTTCATCAAAGTGGTCATGCTGCTCTTTGTCTTTGTGTGGGTGCGGGCCAGCATCAGCCGCCCCCGCTTCGACCAGCTCATGAAGTTCAACTGGAAGTTCATGATCCCCCTGGGGCTGGTGGTGGTGGTGGTGTCGTCGGTGTTGACGGTTTATTTGAAGTAGGGACGGTTTCGGTGGCTTGAATACACTAGACTTTCCCGTGCTCAAGTCTTGTTTCAATCAGTTATTAGGTGCGAAAGCCATTTTTCTACGCTGCGATTTATTCTTTGAGCGATGCGCCAGTACCGGATCCCATCTTGTATCCACACGTTCGGGAGTTCGCACTGATGAAAGCCAAACCTCGGTCTGCGTTCACTCCGGCAGTGATGGTCATACTTCTGCTGTTGTTTCTTCGCGAGTTCCTTTGCAGTGGCGTATGGGCAGGCCACTGATCGGAATATAGGAAATACAATAGGGTTGCGGGCAGGCACTTGTATCCGTGAAGGCCCTGGCTTGAGCTATCGCGCTCATACCCGTGTGCCAGAAGACAACTGGACAGTAATGGTTGTCGACGGGCCGCGACAAGCGAATGGCAAAACCTGGTTCGATACCAGCCGAAAGGCGGCGGGCGATCCCAGCGGCGGCACGGCTGGGTCATGGCAGATTGGAGCGACCGAGAGTGCCGTTGGCGCACACTGCCCCACAACCGCAACCTGCGCCAAGCATCCCAACTCTGCCGGAGCCGGACAATCTCGCGGCACAGGTGCGGTCGTGGTGGACCGCACAGTCACCTTTTATGAAGTGGCTGGTAGCGCTGGTAGCCGTGGCCTTGCTGATCATGATCTGGCGTGGCGTGGGATCACACCTGGTCAGCCTCGTGTTTGCGATCATCGGCGCGCTGTTGCTTATTTGGCTGATGGACGGCATCCGCGAGGTGTGGCAGGGGCCTTGGCAGAATCTCGTTGGCACGGATGCGCCCGATCTGGCGCTGCTGGTGGCAGCTATCCCGCTGGTGAGTTGGTTATTGGGATTGCTGAGGAAACGATAAGCAAAGCTTCGTCCCGTATTTCAGAACTACGGATGCAAAGGATGAACGATGACTTCACAATCGCAAAACCGCCCCGATCACTTGACTATCGTTCTCGTCATCGCGCTTATCGTCGCTGCACTTACAATCGGGGCATTGGCTATGATGTCGTTCATGGGGGGACGCCAACCCGCAACAACATACCGACGCCACCCGCCGCAACCCTTGCACCTACACCACTAGCAACCGAGCAACCCATCAGAGACGAGTTGACGGGAAATGGGAAGTTGCTGACCGTTCAGGTAACAAGGGAAGGAGGTTCCGCTGGACCTGAGCATCCATCCGAGGGCAATGGGATCGGCTCAGTGTCAGGAGTTTGTCGGTGGGGCAGTCTGTTCAAACGCCAAGTGGGCTAGCGCTACTCATTGCTAGATTTCAGCCACCTGAGAGTTGACGGACCATTAGGTTTTAGTGCGATCTACGCAGTACTCAGACTCCGGCGACACATTAAGCATTGAAGGGTGGAGTCGAGACAATCACTCTCATTCCCTATGTAGCTCTGGATGTGACCCCACTTAACCTTGAGGGGTACATGGACACTTGGCCCTGATAGGAATGGACTTTCCCTACTGCGGGGGTCCATACGGTGTTTACCGAGTTCTCCAGATGTTGTTAGATTCAATCTTGATGGCACACTAGTAGGTTATCAGTTCCAATATAGGCCGGGGGGAGCAGGCTATGCTCGGTCAATATAGCATTTCCAGTGACCTTCTTACCCTGAGCGTTGATGCGGGAGACGATGAATATGGAAAGCAGTGACATGCCGTGTCCTTTACCTCACAAGGACAAGTCTTGGTATGAACTCCCTTGACATCGGCGCAAGCGAAGATCTGATACCAGCAAGTACCTACGTGCGAGTGACAACGCAACGCCAGATATTTTGCCACGAGCACGCCTACCCTCATACCCGAGCCGCTAAGTAAGACCCCTACCCCGTTGAGTATCGAACTCCGAGTCCGAGTACGGTCTTAGGACTTTGGGGACGGAGATGGGGTGAGCCTGTTATCAAATTGAATGATGACAGCACGGCTATGGTATACGGTAAGGGACTAGACGAAAGCTCCTCGTATTATGGAACCTACAGTTTAGAAGGGAGCGAACTTACGATTTCTCTAGAAATAACACGTCTAGCACAGGAGTGAAAGAGATGTCATTTTCTATCGTCAAATTGACGGATGACTATCTCGCCTTGTCTGGAGAGCAGGTTCAAACAATATTTGGTGAGCCCGCCATATTGTTACCCAAGTATCGACCTTGAAATAGTGCGTGTAGCGCTCCGAACATCTCTTTAGGCCAGTGGAGCAGATTCAACGCAATGTTCGACACGCAATACTCGATACTCGATATTTTTGGAGATCCAACCTTATGCCATTTAGTGATTATACAAAAGGCGCAGTCGAAATAGGCCGGGCCATGGGCGTGACCCTGAAAAACCTGCGCCGGGGTGCGGTGACGGTGGAATACCCCCGTGACCCGGTGCCCATGTATCCCCGCTTCCGGGGCAAGCACGAGCTGCGCCGCTATGAGAACGGGTTGGAGCGCTGCATCGGCTGCATGTTGTGCGAGGCCGCCTGCCCCACCGAGGCCATCCACGTGGAGGCGGAGGAGAACGACCCGGCCAACCCCCTCTCCCCCGGCGAGCGCCACGCCTCGGTCTACGAGATCAACCTGCTGCGCTGCGTCTTCTGCGGCGACTGCGAGGAGGCCTGTCCCGTGGAGGCGATTGTGCTGGGCCACGAGTTCGCCATGGCCAACTTCGACCGCAAAGATTTCATCCTGACCAAAGAGGTCCTGCTCAACCCGGGCGAACCCAACGTGGTCATCCGACCGGAGGCATAAGCCATGACGCTGTCCGTGATCTTCTTCGTGTTGGTGGGGGCGGTCTGTCTGGCCGCGGCCGCCGGGGTGGTGCTCAGCCGCCAGCCCGTCTACAGCGCCCTCTTCATGCTGGTCAACTTTGCCACCCTGGCCGTGCTCTACATCACCCTGGACGCCCAATTCCTGGCCGCGGCCCAGATCATCATCTACGCCGGCGGCATCGTGATCCTGATCCTCTTCGTGATCATCCTGATCGGCCACGAGACCGACGACTTCAAGGCCGGTCACCGGGTGTGGAGCCGCTATGTGGGCCTGGGCTTGGGCCTGGTCATGCTGGGCAGCCTGGTCTTCAGCGTGGTCAAAAGCTTCGCCGAGAAAGCGACCCCAACGCCGTGGCGGTCCAAGGCGGCATCCCCGAAGTGGTGGGCATGGCCCTCTTCACCGAGTACCTGCTGCCCTTTGAACTCGTCTCCATCCTGCTCCTGGTCGCCCTCATCGGCGCCCTGGTCCTGGCCCGCAAGCCGGGACTGAAAAGTTGAGAATTGCACAATTGACAATGCACGAATGCACAATGGGTGTGGGTCGTAGATCTCTCGAGTGATTCGAGTATCGTGCGCCGTGACATCAATAAAAATTTTCCATTGTGCAAATGTTCAATTGCCCATTAAAATCACCCGAGGTCCTCATGATTCCAACAAGCTATTATCTCATTCTCGGCTGCCCTGATCTTCACCATCGGCGCGACGGGGGTGATGGTGCGGCGCAATGCGTTGATCATCTTTATGTGCGTGGAGATGATGCTCAACAGCGTCAACCTGACCCTGATCGCCCTCAGCCGCCAGTGGGGCAATCTGAACGGCCAGATCTTTGTCTTCATCATCATGGCCGTGGCCGCGGCGGAGGTGGCCGTGGGGTTGGCGATCCTGATCGCCAACACCAAGCATCGCAACAGTATCAACATTGACCAGATTAATCTGTTGAAATGGTGAAGTAGAGATTGGAGATTGGGGATTGACGGATTGCAGATTGAGAGATCCGTAATCCGTCGATCAGTCAATCCTCAATCTCCTAATCCGTCAAGATCCCAGATCTCCTTCCTCATCCGTAGCAACGAAACGGTAGGACATGCCCATGATTGACTTTGCCTGGCTTCTGCTTCGCATTTCCCGTGCGCCGGCCTGCTGATCAATCTGACCTTTGGCAGCCGGCTGACAGAAATCGGCCATCGGCTGGATCGCGTCCGGCGCGGTGATGGCCGCCTTTGCCGTGGCCGTGGGGCTGCTTCTTCACCCTGCTGGGGCTGCACGGCGAAGAGCGGGTCGTCACCCTGCACCTGTGGGAGTGGATCACCGTCGGCAGCTTCACACGTGCCCATGGCCCTGCTCATCGACCCCCTGAGCGTCACCATGACCTTGGTGGTGACCGGCGTGGGCAGCCTGATCCACATCTACGCCATGGGCTACATGCACGACGACGAGCGCTTCCAGCGCTTCTTCGTCTTCCTGAACTTCTTCGTCTTCGCCATGCTCCTGCTGGTGCTCAGCGACAACTTCCTGGGCATGTTCGTGGGCTGGGAAGGCGTGGGGCTGGCCTCGTACCTGCTCATCGGCTTCTGGTTTGACCGCCGGGACGATCTCTATGGCTGGTATGCGGATGCGGGCAAGAAGGCCTTTTTGGTCAACCGCATCGGCGACTTTGGCATGTTGGTCGCCATCTTCGCCATCTGGACCGCGCGTGGGCACGCCTCAACTTCCACGAGGTCTTTGCAGCACGCGGACGCCGGCCTGATCGCCGCCGGGGTCGCCGACCCTGATCTGCTTCATGCTCCTCCTGGCCGCCAGCGGCAAGAGCGCCCAGATTCCCCTCTTCGTCTGGCTGCCCGACGCCATGGCTGGCCCCACGCCCGTCTCGGCCCTGATCCACGCCGCCACCATGGTCACCGCGGGCATCTACATGATCGCCCGCACCCACGCCCTGTGGGCCTTGTCCCCGGCGGCGGCCGACGCCACGGCCTGGATCGGCGTGCTGACCGCCCTGCTGGCTGGCTCCATCGCCCTGGTGCAGACGGATTTGAAGAAGGTGCTGGCCTATTCCACGGTCTCCCAGCTTGGGCTATATGGTGCTGGGTGTGGGGGTGGGGGCCTATGCCCTGGCCATCTTCCATCTGGTCACCCACGCCTTCTTCAAGGCCCTGCTCTTCATGGGCGCGGGCAGTGTGCAACACGCCGCCCACGAGCTGGACATGCGCAAACTGGGCGGTCTGCGGGAAAAGATGCCCCACACCTACCGGGTCTTCTTGATCGGTGGTCTGGCCCTGGCCGGTTTCCCCTTGTTCTCTGGCTTCTTCTCCAAGGACGCCATCCTGCTGGCCGCCTTTGAACATAGCCCGGCCCTCTACGCCGTCGGCATCTTTACGGCGCTATTGACTGCGTTCTACACCTTCCGCGCCGTCTTCATGACCTTCTTCGGCAAGCCCCGGGACAAGCACATCCACGAGCATGTCCACGAGAGCGAGGGGATCATGATCATTCCCCTCTACATCCTGGCCTTCTTTGCCGTCGTGGCCGGTGTGCTCAACCTGCCCAAGCTGCTCACCTTGGAGCATTGGCTGGAACCGGCCCTGGGCCACATCCACGAGCCGTCCCTGGTGCTGGAACTGGCCCTGATGTCCGTGGGTGCCCTGGTGGCCCTGACCGGCATCTACATGGCCTATGCCCGCTACGTGCGCCACGAGTCCTGGACCGAGAAGCTGTCCAAGAATTTCAGCGCCTTGCAGCCCGTGCTGGAAAAGAAATGGTATGTGGACGAGATCTACATGGCCGTCATCATCAATCCCCTGCGGGCGTTGAGCGAGTGGTTCGCCGGCGTGTGTGACAGCCTGGGCATCGACGGCGCGGTCAACGGCGTGGGCAGCGTCCTCCTGTGGACCGGGGGCCGTCTGCGCTATCTCAACAACGGGCTGGTGCCCACGTATGCGTTGAGCATCTTTGTGGGCGTGGCGGCTATGGTCGCGTACTTTGTCTTTGGGTAAACGCCACAGGCTGGCTAGCACTCCGCCGGTTGAGTAGGCCAGGGCAGTTTCTGGCCGTATCGAAACCAGCGGGTGCGGGTTAACCCACTTGGTTTCGATACGGCCTCAGTCCTGGGTCAGCGGAAATTCGTGGTTGACTCGGCCTCCTCAACCGGCGTTGGACTTGATGCCTTAATAGTTACATCTTTGGATAAACATCATGACTGAGCCGATGGTCACCCAACCGACTGTGGATCTGCGTACGATTGAGCAGCTTCGGCACCGTCTCAAGCCGCCTGATGAAGAAGAAAGACGGGCATTCTTACGCATTCCGCCAGCGGAAAGAATGCGCATGATGTTGGAAATGCAATCGCTGGTGAAAGATGCATACCGGAGCAAGCTGCGGGAAGAGCATCCAGATCTCGATAATTTGAGCTTGACCCGGTTGGTATTTGAACGGTTGGACAGGGATGAACCGATGGTTTACTTCTATCCACCAAACTCTACGGAGTAGCAAACAAACATGAGTCATTTACTATCCATTATCACATTCCTGCCCCTGGTCGGCGCGCTTCTCGTGTTGCTGATCGGCGGGGACGGGACGAAAAAACAGATTGCCCTGGCCGCTTCGGTGGTGACCTTTCTGGTCAGCCTCCTGCTCCTGTGGCAGTGGGACAACACCCAGGCGGGCATGCAGTTTGTGGAGCAGGCCGACTGGATCCCCGAGTTCGGGGCCCAATACTTCCTGGGCGTGGACGGGATCAGCCTGTGGCTGGTGCTGCTCACCACCCTGCTCATGCCCATCGCCATCGCCTTTAGCAACCAGCATGTCAACGACAAGGTCAGCGTCTATCTGGCCCTGATGCTGGTCTTGGAGAGCGCGGTGATCGGCGTCTTCCTGGCCCTGGACCTGCTGCTCTTCTACGTCTTCTTCGAGTTCAGCCTGATCCCCATGTACTTCCTGATCGGGCGCTGGGGCGGCAAGAACCGCATCTACGCGGCCATGAAGTTCTTCCTCTACACCCTGGCCGGTTCCGCGCTGATGTTGGTGGCGATCCTGACCCTCTACTTCGTCACCGGCAGCCTGAACGTGCTGGAGCTTGCAGCAGGCCAGCCTGCCCGCCAACGTGCAGTTGTGGTGCTTCCTGGCCTTCACCCTGGCCTTTGCCATCAAAGTGCCCCTCTTCCCCTTCCACACCTGGCTGCCGGACGCCCACGTCCAGGCCCCCACGGCTGGCTCCATCATCCTGGCCGGTGTGCTGTTGAAGATGGGCACCTATGGCTTCATCCGCTTCTCCTTGCCCATCTTCCCGGACGCCACCCAGCAATTTGTGCCCCTGCATGTCGACCTTGGCCATCATCGGCATCATCTACGGCGCGCTGGTGGCCTTGGTGCAGAAGGATGTCAAGTCCCTGGTGGCCTACAGCTCCGTGGCCCACATGGGCTTCATCGTCCTGGGCATCTTCGCCCTCAACCAGCAGGGCCTCAGCGGGGCCGTCTTGCAGATGGTCAACCACGGCATCAGCACCGGGGCCTTGTTCCTCATGGTGGGCATGTTGTACGAGCGCCGCCACACCCGGCTGCTGTCCGACTTTGGCGGTCTGTGGAAGAGCGTGCCCGTCTTCTGCTTCTTCTTCCTGATCGTCGCCATGAGCAGCGCCGGTCTGCCCGGTCTCAACGGCTTTGTGGGCGAGTTCATGATCCTGCTGGGCACCTACCAAGCCTCGCCCATCTTCGCCATCGTCGCCACCACCGGCGTGATTCTGGCGGCCTGGTATCTGCTCACCGCCTTCCGCAAGATCGCCCAGGGCGAGATCACCAACCCGGCCAACGCCAAGGGCGTGCTCAAAGACCTGAGCCGCAGCGAGATCGCCATGCTGGTCCCCCTGGTGGCCCTCTTCTTCATGATCGGCCTCTTCCCCAATCTCTTCTTGGACAAGATCAACCCCTCGGTGGAGGCCCTGGTCCAGGGCAATACGCCGGCCATCGTCTTGCATGTGGAGCGCTAAGCTATGACATACCCAAGTTCTTGGCATCAACATACAAGCCATCCTGCCCGAAACCCTGCTGATCATCGCCGCCCTGGTGGTGATGATGACGGATCTTTTTCGAGGCACGACCGATCAAGCCGGCCACGATGATCCCATCGCCCGTACCCTTCCTTGGCTCGCTTTGGCCGGGGTGGCAGCCACAATCGTCAGCGCTGTTTGGGTCTGGCAGCAGCCCAGCGCCGCCCTCTTCCAGACCGCGGCCATCTCGGACAACTTCGCCTTTGGCGCTCGTCTGGTGATCCTGACCGCCACGGCCCTGACCATTCTGCTCAGCGTCAGCTACGTGCCCCAGTTCACCACCCAGATCGGCGAATTCTACACCCTGCTCCTCCTCTGCGCCGCCGGCATGATGGCCATGAGCAGCGCCACGGATCTGATCGTGATCTTCCTGGCCCTGGAGATCTTCTCCCTGGGCCTCTACATTCTGACCGGCATCAACCGAGAGAACCCCCGCAGCATGGAAGCCAGCATGAAATACTTCCTGCTGGGGGCCTTTGCCAGCGCCTTCTTCGTCTATGGCGCGGCCCTGCTCTACGGCGCAGGCGGCAGCACCAACCTCTCCGCCATCGCCGAAACCCTGGCCTCCGGGGCCGGGGACACCACCCTGCTTCTGCCGGGGATGGCCCTGCTCTTCGTGGGCTTCGGCTTCAAGGTCGGCCTCGTCCCCTTCCACATGTGGACGCCGGATGTCTACCAAGGCGCGCCCACGCCGGTCTCCGCCTTCATGAGCGCGGGCACCAAGATGGCCGCCTTCGCCGCCTTCATCCGGGTGTTGATTGTGGCCCTGCCCAGTCAACAGGCCAGCCTGGGCCTGGCCCCTGGCCGTCCTGGCCGTCCTCACCATGACCCTGGGCAACCTCACCGCCCTGCGCCAGACCTCCATGAAGCGCATGTTGGCCTATTCCAGCATCGCCCACGCCGGATACATCCTGGTGGGGATGGTGCCCGGCACCGTGGCCGGGGCCAGCGCCGCCCTCTTCTACCTCTTCACCTATGCCTTCATGAACATCGGCGCCTTTGCCGTGCTGATTGCGGTGGAAAAAGTGCGGGACGGGGATGTGGACCAGCGCCAGTTGGCCGGACTCGGCGGTCGGGCCCCCGCACTGGCGCTGATGATGACCATCTTCATGTTGAGCCTCAGCGGCATCCCCCCCCTGGCCGGCTTCTTCGGCAAGTTCTTCGCCTTCAAGGCCGCGGTGGACGGCGGCTGGATGTGGCTGGTGGCCGTGGCCATGATCAACAGCGCCATCAGCGCCTACTACTACCTGCGGGTGACGGTCACCATGTACTTTGACCAGCCCGAAGCCGATGTGGTCGATGTCCTGCCCGCCAACCGCATGCCCCTCAACCTGGGCCTGGGCATCGCCGCCGCCGCCGTGGTGGTCATTGGGCTCTACCCCAGCGTGTGGGCGAGTCTGCTGTCGGGGTTGGGTTTATAATTTCGCAAGGCGGGAAAGAATCCCGCCCTACGGGGAATATAAAAGAGAGGGGAGCAGGCCGATTCGGTCTGCTCCCCTCTCTTTTATATTCAATTGTGGTCACAATCGGCGGCGGGCCGGTCTGCTAATGCAGCACCTGGACCTCGCCAAAATACCGGTTCATGCTGTCCGTCGGCCAGTTGAAATTCTCTGCCGGCACCGGGACGGCGTTCCAGTTCAGAGGCAAGCTCAGGCTGGACTCAAATTCTGTCCGGGGTGGGGGTTTCCAGCACGGTGATGGGGATGGGTCGGTTCATGCGCCAGCGCATGGCCGTTTCGTAGTCCACATCCACCACCCAGTTCCGCTCCAACAGCATGCCCACATGATTCTTGCCCGCCACATCGATCACCCAGAACGGCCCTTCGGCGGGCTTGCCCTCGCGGCGCAGCCAGACCCGGCGGTCCAGGTCCCCCCGGCGCAGCAGGGCCACATAGCCGATGCACTCTTCGCATTCGGTCACATGGTTGGCGCTGAGCCGGAAGTCCAACACTCGTTCAAAAACGTTGGGATTGTAGTACATGGCTCGTCCTTGAGCCGGCAGGGGGGAAGCCTGGAAGTAGTCAGGCGTCAGATCTTTCCAGACCAGGGTCAGGGGATCAACGACCTCGGGGAGGGCTGCCGCAACCTGGGCCGGGGCTTGCCCCTGGGTCGCGTCACCCGGGGCACCATCGCCCAGGGCCACGTCAGGATGGGTCAAGGGCATCAACAACATGCCGGTGACCACAAGTGTTCGAATCAATTTTGCCATCAATTTCACCTCCTTAAAGTAGTGGAAAGCCTGCCCAATGGCTCTTCGAGCGCCATGTCATCTCATTGGGTATGTAGGCAGACATCCATTTGTGAAAAAATCCACAATCTTGTCCCATAAAAAACCCACCAAGGGTGATGACCTGTAGACCGTTCCAGGGTCTCTCAGAACGCATCCGGCGTTCTGGTGGTCGTCACACTTCGTGGATAGGGTGAAGGCCAGGTGGAAATCGCTGGCCTACATTTGTGAATTCATTCACCCGATTGGCATTTGGTTTGGGAAAATTCGTCCCGCACCGGCCAATATCAGTTGTTTGCAGTCTCTCTGCAACTCGTCGGAATCGCCCGACAAGTTGGTCATTATATAACAGACGGCCTAAATTTCAAAAAATGGGTATGAAATCGGTTATGAGAAGTCCATCTTGCGATGGCGCATGATCACGCTCTCCGCCAATCCGATGGCCAGCATCAACGAAACCAGGCTACTGCCCCCATAGCTGATGAAGGGCAGGGTGATGCCGGTGACCGGGAGCAGGCGGATGTTCATGCCCACGTTGACGAAGACCTGGAAGAAGATCAGGGCCGCCACGCCCACGGCGATCAGCCGCCCGAAGTCGTCTCTGGCCCGTTCCACCACCCGGAGCAGACGCCAGATGACGATGAAGAAGAGCAGCAGCAGGATGGCCGACCCCACCAGCCCCAACTCCTCGGCAAAGACGCTGAAGATAAAGTCTGTGTGGCGCACACGCAGGAAGAAGAGCTGACTCTGGCTGCCATAGCCCCAGCCCTGGCCCAACCACCCGCCAGATCCCACGCTGATCAACGCCTGGTATACGTTAAAAGCGGCGTCCGCGTTCGCATCCGGGTTGAGAAAGATCTGGATGCGTTCCAACATATAGCCTTGCAAAATATTGGTCTTCATCAACCCCGTTTGGCCGGCCAGCCACAATCCACCCAGACCCAACACGCCCGTGCCGCCCAGGAAGGCAAAATGGCTGGCCTCGATTCCACTCACCAAGATAATCACCCCGCCCAGAAAGGCCAGGGTGATGGTCATGCCCAGATCGGGCTGAATGTAGACCAGGACCAGGGGGAGGGCCAAGAGCACCAGGCCGATCATCAGGGCCGGGAAGCTCTTGGACTCGCTATAGTAGCGGCTAAAGTACCAGGCCATAAAGACGATCAGCAAGAACTTGCCCAGCTCCGTTGGCTGCACCAGAATACCCCCTACACCCACCCAGCGCTGCGAGCCGGATCCCTGGGTATCACCAAAAGCATAGACCGCCATTAGAGATAAAATGAAGCCCACAAAAAAGATCTGGGCGAAGATCTCCAAATACCGATAGTCGAACTGGGCCGTCACAAACAGGATCACCACGCCAATGCCCAAAAAGCGACTTTGGCGCAGCCAATAGTCCTGCAATTCTTCCGTATTACTGGTGGCGCTATAGATCATGCCAATCCCAATCAGCCCCAACAACAGCACCGAAAAGAAGAGCCACCAGTCAAAATAACGCCATAGACTTCGATCGTTCATAGTTTTTATCCACCAAAAATCCAGCGCAAAAACGCAAAGATCCCCGGCTCGCGGAAGCGCATGAGGGGGACGTTGTTGCCCAGCACCCGCTGGGCAATGTTGCGATAGGCGATGCCCGTGGGCTTGGCCATGTCCAGGACGATGGGGGCCTGTTGGTTGGTGGAGGCCACGATCTCGTCGTCTTCGGGCACCACGCCCAGCAGGTCGATGTTGAGAATATCCAGCACGTCGTCGATGCCCATCATGTCCCGGCGGCGCACAAGGGTCGGGTTATAGCGGTTCAAGATCAGGGCCGGACGCTGTTTGAAGTCCCGTTCCAACAGATAGATCACCTTGTCCGCATCCCGCACGGCGCTGACATCCGGCGTGGTGACCACGAAGACCCGGTCGGCGGGGATCACGGCGTTGCGGAAGCCATATTCGATACCGGCGGGGCAGTCGATGATCACAAAGTCTGTCATCTGCTTCAGGGTATAGGCGATGTTGAGCATGGCCTCGGCAGAGACATCGTCCTTCTCTCGGCGCTGGGAAGCAGGGAGCAGAAAGAGATTTTCTACCCGATGGTCCCGCACCAAAGCCTGGCGCAGATCGCAGCGGCCCTCGGCCACGTCGATGATGTCGTAGACCACCCGGCTCTCCAGCCCGGTGACGATGTCCAGATTGCGCAGACCGATGTCGGCATCGATCATGGCCACCCGCATACCTTGCATGGCCAACGCCGTGGACAGGTTGGCCGTGGTCGTCGTCTTGCCAACGCCCCCCTTGCCCGATGTAATGGTGATGATGGTGCCCATGAGTGTCCGCTCTTTGCTCGATGTGCTGTAACGACTAACCCCACCCTAACCTTCCCCAGATTGGGGAGGGAACCGATTCTGGGTTGACGGCCATTCGTTCAGCGGCGATCCGGCTCCTCCCCCAATCTGGGGGAGGCTGGGAGGGGGTAGCCTGGTCGTTACGATGTGCTATCTATTCGTCGTCAACGCCATCCTCGCCCCGCGCTCGTCCCAGGGTTCGACCACAATCTGGCCGTCGATGACCCGGGCGATCTCGGGTTTGCGCTCGGTGGTGCGGCTGAACCAGCGGCGCACCACCCCTTGTTTGTTGGGCGAAACGGCAATTTGCCGCCCGATGCGCAGTTGGGTGGGTTCCAGATCCAAGGCGCAGATCACAGACCAGTCGTTGCCCATTGCCCCGGCGTGGGCCACCCCCCGCAGTCGCCCCCAAATATAGACATCCGACCCGCTGATCACCGAGGCCCCAGGGTTCACATCCCCGATCAAGAGGATCGGCCCCAGGTGGCGCAGATCCTGGCCGGAGCGCAGGGATCCTCGATGCAGCAGGGGCAAGTGCTCGTCGTAATTGACCAAGACCGTCTCGGCGGCCTCTTCCTCGGCGATGGCCGCCATCACCGCTGATTGTTCGGGGGCCCGATCCACCACGGTGGCAGAGACCCCAAAGGCCGTGGCAGCCTGGGCGGTCCAATCGTTGTGGGTCTCCACCGCCCACAGCCGAATCCCGTAGCGGGTGAGGACCTGGCTGGCCCGCCCGATCTGCTCCACGGTCAACTCTCGGGGGCCAACGCTCAGGGCCACCTGGCCGCCCTGAAAGAAGTCCACGGAGCGGCGCAGATAGGCGTCCATGCGGATCAACACTTCGGCCCAATCTGCTGCCGGATCGATCTGCACCACCAGGCCGTCCAGCCGCCCGCGGATGCGCACATAGTCCGCCCCGCTCAGGCTGCTGGCACCGCTGTTTTGGCGGCCAGAGGTATAGCTAATTTTGGATACTGACTGTGGCTGGGTTGGTTGCGAATCGCTCATAAGGCTCCGTACTACAAAGTGCTGGCAACCGTTCACTCCCGTCCACAACCTATCCCGGAATTGGGGGCCGGGGAGCTGGGTGAGCGGTTATTACGGTTGAATTAAATCTGGACGAATCAGCTCAAAATAGGTCTGCATGATCTTGGTGGCCACGGGTGTGGCAGTCTCGGACCCTTCGCCGCCGTTGTAGACAAAGACCACCACAGCGATCTGGGGATCGTCGTAGGGGGCATAGGCCACATACCAGGCATGGGTGAGCAAGTTGTCATCCTTGTCCCGCAGACAATCCTGATCCTCGACAACCCACTCGCAGAACTCGGCGGTGCCTGTTTTGGCGGCCACGATCACACCTGGGATGCGCCCATTGGGGGCAGTGCCATAATCGACATTGACGGCGCTCCATAGCCCTTGACGCACGGTTTCCAAGGTGGTGGGTTGCAGGTTTAGCTCTCGCTTGACCACAGGGGCGTAGTCCTGTTGCAGCCCGCCCTGGGCATCCACAACCTGACGAACCAGACGGGGTTCGTAGAGGGTGCCGCCATTGGCGATGGGCACAATGCTCATCAACACTTCCAGAGGGGTGGAGAGCAGATAGCCCTGGCCAATGGCCATGTTGTAGCTGTCGCCGGTCACCCAACTTTCGGCCCACACTTGGCGCTTCCACTGGTCGTCCGGGATGTCGGCTGAGACCTCACCGGGCAGGTCGATGCCGGACAGCTCGCCATAGCCAAAGAGCGCCGACCATTTGGCCAGCAGGGCTTCGCCCATGCCCTGAAAAAACTCCAGATATCCACCCCCAACCCAATAGAAGAAGATGTCGTTGGAGAGGGCAAGGGCCTGCACTACGTTGATGCGCCCATGATTGATGCCATATTTGTGGTTCCAGCTTACAAACTTCTGGGCCTGGGTCAGATCGTTGGGAAAAAAGCGGTTGGGCAGGAAGAGCGGGCCGTTGTCCGTCACGATGGAAGAAGGGGAGATCACCCCTTCTTCCAGGGCCCCGGTCGCGGTCACAATCTTAAAGGTAGAGCCCGGCGGATACAGACCGCCGATGGCATAGTTGATCAGCGGCTTATCCGGGTCCTGTTCCAACGCCACATAGCCTGCCCCCAACCCTTCGGCCATCACATTGTTGTCAAAGGCGGGCAGACTCACCAAGCCCAGGATTTCACCGGTCTGGGGGTTGATGGCAATCGAGACGGCGTTGGTCTCCCCCTTGGCCCGCACAGCGTCCAGCAGGGTATTCTGCATCACCCGTTGCAGACGAACATCGATGGAAAGCACTAAATTCTGGCCCGGCACCGGGGGCACAGGCTCGCCCACCGTGCGTTGAACACGGCCCAAAATGTCCACTTCCAGCACCTCTTGGCCCGGCGTACCCCGCAGCAGATCCTGATATTCGTACTCCAGCCCGCTCAGCCCCACAGACTCGTTGGGATTTGCATAGCCCCGATCCGTGTAGAGCTGGGCATCGGCAGCGGGAATCGGCCCCATGAAGCCCAAGAGATGCGAAGTCAACTCGCCATAGACATATTCCCGCACGGGGACCTGATCTACTTTTACACCGGGTAGCCGGAAGCTCTGTTCAGCGATGAAAAAGGCTTTTTCCCGGCTCACCGGGCGCAGGATGGGGACCGATTCAAAGGCGCTGCCCTGGCGGGCCAGGGTGACGGCCCGCTGCACCAGGGCCACCAACCCATTCAACGGCAAGGGATCCGAGATGTCTGGGATGCGCAAAGGGGCAATTTCAAATTCGGGCAGATTTTGCAGACGGGCTTCTTCGTCGATGGGCAGATAGACGACATTGACCCCAGCCCGTTCCAATTGGGATACATAGTCCAGATAGCCCAGCCGCCTGAACATCACGGCCTGAATACTCAGGATCACGTTGATGTCCGTGTCCGCCCCCATGGCTTCCAACAGATCTTGCAGGGCCAGGGCCTCTTCGTCATAGTCCGTATCCAGATCATCCTGGGGCAGGTCGGCAGGCACCACGGAGATCACAAAGCTGGGGCGATTGCGCACCAGAATTTCACCGTTGCGGTCATAGATCACCCCACGGGGCGGGGCGATGGACTGGATGCGAAAACGGTTTTGGTCCGCCTCGGCCTGATAGCTCGTCCTTTGCACAATTTGAAGCTGATAGAGCCGCCCCAGCAGGAGCAAAAAGGCCAAGACCACCAACAGACGCATGAGACGCAGTTGGAAAGATGAGCTGTAACGTGGCTGTTCAAACATAGGTTATCCAACTCCCCGGGCTTCCGGAATCCGGTTCAGCAAGGGAGAAACAATCAAGAGCAAAACGGTGTTAAAGAAGATAGCCGGTGGAACCAGCCGGGTCATCATAAGCAGGAAAAAGCCACTCTGCCCCAGCAAAAACAGAATGCCCAGGTAGACGAGAGAAAAGGTCAAGGTGCCGATCACCCCGGTCGCCAAAGGCACGGCCAGATGGGTGCGGAAGAGAGTCGTATAGCCGCTCCCCGCCGGCAACACCGCCGCAATCAACGCCAAACTGGATGCCCCCATCAAGCCGCCGCTGAAAAGATCCAGCCAAATTCCGCCGGCAAAGGCCATGACCACCCCTTCCCGGGGACCATAGACCAGGGTCCAGGCCAGGACGATGACCAGAATTAGATCCGGTCGTACCCCCAGCAACGTAATCTGAGGCCCCACCACGCTCTGCAACAGGGAAACCAACCCCATACTCAGAACGGCCAAGGCCAGCAAAGGGCCACGATAGCTCATGGTGCGGCCCCGGCGGGCGTGGTCTCGGCAGGCGTCGCTTCTGCATTGGGGACCTGGGGACATCTGCGTTGTTTTCAATCACGCTGCCCGGTTCCGGATTGCTGGGCAGAAGCTGCAATTCGGGCAAGTTGAGGTCATAGACCTCTTCCAGGGGATCAAAGTTGGTCACCACCAGCACCAACTCCAACCGATCCAGGTTGACCGTGGGCCGGATCACCGCCCGCTGGGAGCCTTCAAAGTCTTTCTGCTGAATCTCCACCACCTGGCCCACGGGAATGCCCTTGGGGAAACGCCCCCCCAGGCCGGAAGTCACCACAATTTCGCCCACGCTGAAGGTCTCGCCCTGGGGAATAAAATCCATGATCGGATCCGACCCCGGCTCCCCGGCCAGCACACCGTTCAAGCGGCTACTCTGCAACAGCACATTGATGGAACTGGACGGGTCGGTGATCAACAGCACCTTGGCCGTCACATCCGTCACCTCGCTGACCCGGCCCACCAGCCCCTGGTTGGTCAACACCGGCATCCCCACGGTGATGCCGTGGACCCGGCCCAGATCCAGCATAATGTAGTTGAGAAAGTTATTGCTATCCCACCCGATGACCCGGGCGATGATCTGGCCGCCCCGCAGTTCAAAGCTGGGCCGCACCTGGGCAAAGGCCAACAGGCCGCGCAATTGCTCGTTTTCGGTCTCAACCTCCTGCAAACGCAAATTCTCCACAGTCAGGCTGCCGTTGATCTTTTCCAACTCCACCAGCCGCTGTTGGGCCGTGCGGAACCCCACCGCCCCATCCCACCAACTGTTGAGGGTGTGGGTGATGCCGGAGGTGCTAACCTGCACCGGCGAGGTAAGCCGGCCCACGAAATTTAGCACCGGGCGCAACTGTCCCGTCTGCTGCATAGCCATCAGCAACAGAGAGAACAGCACCAGAATCACCAGCCGGATGCCGATATCATTAAAAAACCCAGGTCGTCGATCGCTGTTTCGCATGGCCTATTCTATCAAATCATCTGCCAACGTGTCTATTCCGGCGCAAAAATCGTTGAAATAGCTCACCTAGCCCCCCTTGCCCCCCAACCTTGGGGGGAACTGTCCAAAACCTCCCCCAGAATTGGGGGCCGGGGGGCAAAGGTGAACAGTTCTAAAATAAAACAGGGACGTAGTCGCCACACTACGCCCCCGGCTTGCCTCTATATCCTTGTCACATCCGCCACAATATTGAAAAGCTTGTCGATACGATCTTAGCGGATGGTCGCCTTGCGCTGCATGGTGGTCAGGGTCTCTTTATAGTATTCCGGCTTCTCCAGAATCATCCCCGTGCCCACCACCACGGAAGTCAGGGGGTTGTCCGCCACATAAACGTGCATGCGGCTCTCGTCCTGCAAGCGCTGGGCCAGCCCCTGCAACAACGCCCCGCCCCCGGCCAACACAACGCCATGTTCCATCAGATCCGCCACCAACTCCGGCGGCGTCTCGTCCAGGGTGCCCTTCACCGCATCCACGATCACATCCACGGAACTGGAGAGGGCTTCCCGGATCTCCACGGAACTGACCTCGATGGCCTCGGGCAGACCGGTGATCAGGTTGCGCCCCCGCAGGATCATGGTCTTTTCCTGCTCCAACGGATAGGCCGACCCGATCTCGATCTTGCAGCGCTCGGCCATGCGTTCACCGATCAACAAGTTATATTTCTGACGAGAATAGTTGATAATATCCTCGTTCATCTCGTCCCCGGCCACGCGGATCGAGCGAGAGATCACGATGCCCCCCAAGGAGATCACCGCCACTTCGGTCGTCCCACCGCCGATATCCACAATCATGGAGCCGATGGACTCGGTCACCGGCAGCCCGGCCCCGATGGCCGCAGCCATGGGCTCTTCCACCAGCCCGGCCTCTCGGGCCCCGGCGCTGATCACCGCATCCCGCACCGCCCGCTTCTCCACCTCGGTCACACCGGACGGAATGCCGATCACCACCCGGGGACGGCCACCCAAAATGCGGTTGCCATGCACCTTGCCGATAAAGTGGTGGATCATGCGCTCGGTGACTTCAAAATCCGAAATCACCCCATCCTGCAACGGACGCACAGCCACGATATGGGCAGGCGTACGCCCAACCATCTCTTTGGCCTCGCTGCCAATGGCTTTGACCGCATTTCGCCGCTTCGCCGATTTATCGATCGCCACAACAGAGGGCTCATCGATGACGATGCCCCGATTTTTGACATGGACCAGGGTGTTTGCCGTACCCAGATCAATCCCAATATCTACAGAAAATAAGCCTAAGAACCAATCAATCGGGTTAATCACACCCGGAGGTCTTCCTTTCCACTCGAATCGCCCGCAGAAATGCCGACGTTTCCGTCAACCGTTTCCGCTTTTTTGCGACCATCATGGCTACCCTCAGGGCCGCCATCAAGTCCCAACAATCCGATGTATGTTTCGACGCATATTGGACGAATTTTGAATGTAACTTTGCGGCCAGGCGCCCATCAGAATGGGTCCGATCCCTGGCTCGGTCGGTAGTTCTGAGCCAATGCGTCCCGGCAATGGCCGAATTGCACCCACACCAGAACGGCTCTGCCTGTACCAAGCAAAGTGATTAGATTATACCACATGCGCAAGGGTGTCAAAAAGAATCGCCCCTAACTTCTATGGTATAATTTCGCCATGACTGCCCGATCCGATCGCCCTGCCACCCATCCAATTTTCCAGATCTCCCCGGATCTTTTGGAAAAAGAACCTCTTCTGCTGGAACTGATCCGTCAGCGTCAGGCGAGGGTCGGTTTTTTTAGTTCTGGGGGGCCAGAGTCAATGCCACCGTCGCCCCAAATTGTAATCGTGGGGGTCAGCGGCGGCGCAGACAGCCTCTGTTTGTTGCACTTGCTGGCCCGGCTCAGCGTTGAATTTGGCCTGGTCCTGCACGTGGCCCACCTGGACCACGGTCTGCGCCCAGATTCGGCCACGGATGCGGCCTTTGTGGCGGATCTGGCCGAGGCCTGGGGGCTGCCCGTTCACCTCAAACGGCTGGAACCCGGCACCTTGGCGGCCCAAGGCGGCAATCTGGAAGCCGCCGCCCGTTCCGCCCGCTTCGCCTTCCTGCTGGACCTGGCCGCCGCTTTGGCCCAAGGCCCAACCGACCGAGAACCCATCATCGCCCTGGCCCACCACGCCGACGACCAGGCCGAGACCCTGCTCCTCCACCTGCTGCGGGGCAGCGGATTGGACGGGCTGGCGGCCATGCGGCCCGTCTCCCGGCGGCCCTTGCCCGGTGCGCCAGGGCGCAAGCATCCAGTATGCTCGCATTGTGCGCCCCCTGCTGGACGCGGACCGGGCGCAAATCATGCGCTATCTCTCCGTCCACGGTCTGACTTGGCGGGAAGATGCCACCAATCAAGACCCGACCTTCACCCGCAACCGCCTGCGCCACCAGATCCTGCCCCTGCTGCGCACGATCAACCCCAACCTCACCGCCACCCTGGGCCGCACCGCCCACATCCTGGCCGGGGAAGCCGACCGCCTGGCCCGCCTGGACCGGGAGACCTTGGCCGATCTGCTCGTGGTCCCCCCTCAGGCCGAGCGGGTGGTGCTGGATCGGGACAAGCTGGCAGGGTTGGAGGGGGCGGATCAACGGGGCGTATTGCGCTTGGCCCTGGAGAGGCTTCTAACGGCGGATCGGGTTGACCCTCTTGCCCCCCTAGCCCCCCAACCTTGGGGGGAACTGTCCACAACCTCCCCCAGAATTGGGGGCCGGGGGGCCGATGGGCAGGTTGACCCAGAAGTTCGACTTTTGACAAAAGTCGAACTTCTTAGCCCCCCACCCGCCGCAGATGACGCGCAGATCGAGTACGATCATGTGGCGACTTTGGCCGCCACATTGGCCGAGCCAGCGGTGGCCGGCGGCCCCTTCCCCATTGTGGCCGGCCTGGCGTGGAGCGTGGCCCCATCGCCGCCGGGCAGCCCGGCACCAGCCCGTCTCAGCCTGCACCGGGCCGACGCCCTGCCCTTTGCCCCGGACCATCCCTGGCTGGCCGAACACGACGATCCCCGCCGGATCTCCGTGCCCGGCGTGGTTGAGATTGGGGGCTGGCGGCTGTCCGCCCGGCTCTGCACCCCGGCGGATCTGCCCACGGATTGGGCCGATCTTTCCCCCTGGGAGGCCTATTTGAGTCAGGATTTTCTCGGTGCCCCCACTCTTGGCTCACCCCGAAACTGGTCTTGCTTTTTCCCCCCTTGGCATGGGTGGACAACGCAAAAGCCTGGGAGATCTCTTCACCGACCGCAAGATTCCGCTCTCTTTGCGGGCGGGCTGGCCCCTGATCTTGGCCGAAAGCGGCCAAGTGGCCTGGGTGTGCGGGGTGCAAATGGGCCACGAATGCCGGATCACGCCCCAAACCGAGCGCATTGTGCATTTAGCTGGCGGCCAGCGTAATAATCTCGTTCCCACGCTCCGCGTGGGAATGCAAACGGGCGCTCTGCGCCCCTCGGCGCAGAGCGCCGAAAACCGCTACCACGCAGAGCGTGGGAGCGAGCAAAAGGACCATTTATGACCGTCAAAGCCCTGACCCACTGGATCATCTATAAAGGCTACAAAGTGCGCTTCCGGCAGCGGGGCAAGGAAGAGGTGCTGGGCACTCTCACCACGCCCACCGGGGACGTGCCCTTTGTCTACCAGGTGTCGGCCATGCAAGTGCGCCTGCCCGACCAATGGATCACCATCAACGAACACGGCTGGGAGTTGCGCCGCGCCACCCCCAAGCCGCCAACCGGCGCCCAGTCGCCCGATAGCATCCCACAGAAAGACAGTTGACCATGACACATCTTGCCAATTTGCCCACGATCACCCTGAAAGCCGGGCCGGGAAAAACCCGTGCGCCAGGGCCATCCCTGGATCTTCAGCGGGGCCATTCAGACCCTGCCCTCCCCCGCCCAGGCCGCGGATGGGGACCTGGTGGCCGTGATCGACAGCCGGGGCGAATGGCTGGCCCAGGGCTATCTCAACCGGCGCAGCCAGATCCAGGTGCGGATTCTGTCCTGGGATCAAGACGAAGCCATCGACGACGATTTTTGGCGGGGCCGACTGGCTCAGGCCATCGCCGGTCGGGCGGATCTGGCCGAGGCCACCCCAGCCACCACGGCCTATCGCCTGATCAACGCCGAAAGCGACTATCTGCCCGGCCTGACCGTGGACCGCTATGCCGACTATTTGGTGCTGCAATCCGGCACCTTGGGCATGGATCGGCACAAAGTCCGCCTGGCCCAGATGCTGGTGGAGCTGACCGGGTGCGCCGGGGTGATCGAACGCAGCGAGGTGGCCCTGCGCCGGGAAGAGGGGCTGGGGGCCGCCACGGGGGTGCTGGCGGGCACGGGACCGGACGGGCTTGTGACGGTCCACGAGGCGGGCTTGGGCTTTTTGGTGGACATTGTGAACGGTCAGAAGAGCGGTTTTTACGCGGATCAGCGGGAGAACCGGATGCAGGTGGCGGCCCTGTGCCAGGGCAAGCGGATGCTCAACGCCTTCAGCTATACCGGGGGCTTTGGCATCCACGCCCTGGCCGCTGGGGCCACCCACGTGGTCAACGTGGACAGCAGCGTGGAGGCCCTGACCCTGGGCGAAGAGAATTTGCGCCTCAACGGCTTTGACCCGGACGGTCCCCAAAGCGAGAGCATCGCCGGGGATCTCTTCCAGATTTTGCGGGAGTGGCGGGACGAGCCGGACCAGCACCCCTTTGACGTGATCGTGCTGGACCCGCCCAAGTTCGCCCACAACAAGAAGACGGTCAACGCGGCCTTGCGGGGCTACAAGGACATCAACCTGCTGGCCATGAACTTGATCCAGCCGGGGGGCATCCTGGCCACCTTCAGTTGCAGCGGACTGGTCAGCCCGGATCTCTTCCAAAAGGTGGTCTTCGGTGCGGCGGTGGACGCCGGCCGCCAGGTGCAGATCCTGGCCTGGCTGCACCAGAGCAGCGACCATCCCACGGCCATCACCTTCCCCGAAGGCAATTATCTGAAAGGATTGTTGTGCCGAGTATTATGACTTTGGATGGCGTCGCCCCCAATCTTACCCAGCCGCTTTGCCCAAGAGCTGACCCAAGCCCTGGCCGCCCCCCTGCCGGGCAAAGAGGCCCAATATCGCATGGCCCCCCGTCCCCGCCCCGGCTCGGAGCGCTGGGACGCCCCCCCGGGCAATGCCCGGGTGGGCGCGGTGATGGCGCTCTTCTACCCCCACGAGGGCGAACTGATCCTGCCCCTGATCCTGCGGGCCACCTACGAAGGGGCCCACAGCGGACAGATCAGCTTCCCCGGCGGCGGCATGGAGGAGATGGATGGGGATGTCACGGCCACCGCCCTGCGGGAGGCCTACGAAGAGATCGGGGTGGCCCCGGATCAGGTGCAGGTGTTGGGGCGGCTCTCCACCCTCAACGTGATCCCCAGCAACTATGTGGTGACGCCCGTGGTGGGCTGGATCGACCACCGGCCCGCCTTCCACGCCGACCCCTACGAGGTGGCACGGATTCTGGAGATCCCCCTGGCCGATCTGCTGGATCCGGCCAATCACCGGGAAGAGGAGTGGCAGTTGCGCAACCGACGGGCGCTGGTGCCCTATTTCAGCGTCCAGGGCCAAAATGTTTGGGGGGCCACGGCCATGATGCTGAGCGAATTGCTGGCCGTGGTGGGGGAGTTGGCGTGTGTGAAGGACAGTATGCTAAAAAACACCTGTGCAATTTGGCACAAGCCAAGGGGCGTGGTACGATCCGTCGTTATGAACCAAGACAACCGATTGCATAAACTAAAAACAGATACCCCAAGTTTGGCCACAAAGCGCCCGGCCCCGGCGGATACCAGTCGATTGGGCTGGCGGATCGCCGTCAGCCTGCTTGTTCTGATCGCCCTGTGGCTGTTGAGCACGCTCCAAGCCCAGGCCGGCGGGGAGCGGCTGGTCCTGGCCCACTATTACACCTGGTTTGACGAAAATACGTGGAGCTATGACAAAATGGCCGACCTGCCCGCCCAGCAATATGTCAGCCGGGACACGGGGGTGATGGGTCGCCATATCGATCAGGCCAAGTCCGCCGGGATCGATGCCTTTCTGGTGGCCTGGTATGGGCCGGCCGGGGGCAGCAACCAGACCGAGCCCAATCTGGCCGCCATGCTCAACGAGGCCGCGGCCCGCAACTTCCGGGTGGGCATTCTCTTCGAGACCACCTCCCCCTTCTTCAACGGCAGCGGAGATGTGGCCAATGCCCTCAGCCACGCCCTCAACGTCCATGCCGCCTCATCCGCCTTTCTGCGGGTGGACGGCAAGCCGGTGATCTTCTTCTGGCGGCCCCAGATCTAGAGCGTGGAGACCTGGCGGGCCATCCGCAACCAGGTTGACCCCAACCACAACAGCATCTGGATCGCCGAGGGGGTGGACATGGCCTATCAGGCGGTCTTTGACGGCCATCACCTCTACAGCAACACCTGGAACCCGCCCACGGATCTCAACTGGACCAACAGCAAGTTCGCCCGCTGGGTGGCGGATGCCCGCAACACCTACGGCACGTACAAGTATTGGGTGGCCACGGTCATGCCCGGCTACAACGACATCCGCACCGGGCGCTCCGACGGCTTTGCCCAGGATCGTTGGGGCGGGGACTACTACGAAGGTTCCTGGCAGGCCGCCATCGCCAGCAACCCGGACTGGATCGTGATCACCAGCTTCAACGAATGGCCCGAGGGCAGCCACATCGAGCCCAGCGCGTCCTATGGCAACCAATACCTGGACCTCACCGCCCGCTGGAGCGGCACCTACAAATCCGGCAGCGGCCAGGCCAGTGTGAGCGCAGCGTCCGTCCAAGCACCGGCTGCCGCCCCCGTCTCTGCCCCGGCTGCGATTCCGGCCCCGGTCCCCACCCCTCGCCCGGAGCCGGATGTGCCCACGGCTTTTGTGACGGTCTCCCTGCTCAACCTGCGCGGCGGACCGAGCACAGACGCCGCCATTCTGGACATGGCCGAGCTTGGGGCCGCCCTGCCCATCATCGGACAGGACAAGAATTGGCCGGAGTGGTGGCAAGTGAACTACAATGGACAGACGGGGTGGATCTTTGCCCCGATGGTCGAGACAGCCGGCCCCATGGACCAAGTACCTTCAGTAACAACCCCCCTTCCGACTCCTTCACCATCGAACAATCGCCCTGTCAATTGGGGCGCTCGGCCCATTGCTTTGTAAGTCAGTGACAAACCGTTGATCGACGACGAGACTGGAAAATTGGGAGAGTAATAGATTGTCAGTGGACAACCTGCTACGCTCCCAATCCCTTACTCTCCCAATCCCGCATCCCACAACTCGCAACTCAAATCCCGCATCCCAAAAAGGAGCTATTTATGACCTCGGATTCCCAGTCATCCCCGGCAGACCACGCCCTAGAAGAAGATGTGGAACGCGTCCTGATCGATGCCGACACCCTGCAAGCTCGCATCAGAGAGCTAGGGAAAGACATCGCAGAGACCTACGCCGGGCAGGATCTTCTTCTGCTGGCCGTCCTGAAAGGCAGCGTGATCTTCCTGGCCGACCTGATGCGGGCCATCACCATCCCCAACTCGGTTGACTTTATGGCCGTCAGCAGCTATGGGGCCGGGGTACAAAGCACCGGCGTCGTGCGCATCATGAAGGATCTGGACGCCCCCATCGCCGGGCGCAATCTGCTGATTGTCGAGGACATCATCGACAGCGGCCACACCCTCAACTATCTGGTACGCACCCTGCGGGAGCGCAACCCCACCACCCTGCGCATCGTCACCCTGCTGGACAAACCCTCCCGCCGGGAAGTCAACATCCCCGTGGATTGGGTGGGTTTTTCCATCCCCAACGAATTCGTCATCGGCTATGGGCTGGACTACAACGAACTCTATCGCAACCTGCCCTACATCGGCGTGCTGAAGCCGGACGTCTATTCGGACCCCGAATAGGCACGATCCGCTGCCAACCAGCCCACTTGCAGGCAACATAACTTTATGTCTATTTCAAATCGTGTCAGTCCAATCGTCAACCTGCTCCTGACCCTGTGTGCCACTAGCTTGGTCTTGATCCTTGTGGCCCTTGCCCCTTCCCCGGTTTTCGCTCAAGGTCAGGCGGAGACCTATACCGTCCAACCCGGTGACACCCTTGGGCTAATCGCCTTCGAATTCGATGTGACCGTGGAGGATCTGGTCGCCGCCAACGGTCTCCAAGATGCCAATGTGCTCGAAGTTGGCCAAGTGCTGATCATCCCCACAGGCCAGGGAGGCCAGTTCCCCCCCAGCGAATGGACCACCGTCGCCGCCCATCCTCGCCAGACCCTGGCCAGCCTTGCCGCCCACTATGGGCTCGAAGTGAACCAATTGGCCGCCTACAACAAGGTGCGGGAGAGCACGCGCCTCTTCCCCGGCCAGCCGATCCGCATCCCCACCGAGCGGGTGCAGGCCGCCGGCCAACCCTTTGGGGCCGTGCAGATCATGCCCGTCACCCCCATGATCGACCAAGGCCGCACAGGCGTGGTGCAGATCCAGATCGACCGCCCGGTGAACGTCAATGTGGTGTGGAATGGTCTGCCCCTGCCCCTGATCCCCGAAACCGGCCAAACCGACCCAACCGGAAAATGGTTTGCCCCCATCCCCGTGCCCGCCCTGATCGCCCTGGGCAGCTACCCCCTGGAAATTAGCTATACGACCTCCTCCGGCACACCCATCACCCGCACCCTCCTCGTTACCGTGCGGGATGGGGGCTATGACAGCCAGGACATTGTTTTGGATGATGAGAAGTCCGGCCTGTTGGCCCCGGAAGTCGTCCAGGCCGAAGAGGCCCGGGTCAGCGAGATCTGGGCCCAAGTCAGCCCCAGCCTGATGTGGACCGGTGTATTCAGCCGTCCCATCACATCGGAATACCCCACCACCAGCCCATTTGGCACCCGCCGCAGCTACAACGGCGGCCCCCAGAGCAGCTATCACGCCGGGCAGGATTTTGGCGCACCGGCTGACGTGCCGATCTATGCCCCAGCCAGCGGCACGGTGATCTTGGCGGAGCCGCTGACCGTGCGGGGCAACGCAGTGATCATCGACCATGGCCGAGGCGTCTTCACCGGCTATTGGCACATGAACGTCATCAACGTGCAGGCGGGCCAGATCGTCCAGCCCGGCGATCAGCTCGGCGTGGTGGGCACCACGGGCCTCAGCACCGGCAACCATCTGCACTGGGAGCTGCGCATCTTCGGCATCGCCGTGGACCCCATGCAGTTCCTGCGTCAAACCCTCCTCGGCCAGGTCGCCCCGGCGGCAGGTTCATAGAAACACACGAAAACCGCAAACAAAAACAGAGACAACAAAAAAGATGGGCAACCCGGATTGGGTCGCCCATCTTTTTTGTTGTCTGTTTCTTGCGACAAATCGGGACTATTCGTCGTCGCCTTCGTCGTCTTCGTCCTTGCCACGGGCAATGACTTCCGGCTCGGCCGACTCGTCGTCGCCACCACCGTACTCCAGGGCCTCCAGTGCGTCCACTTCATCCTCTTCCTCAGCATCCACACGGCTGGCGACAATGCTGAAGATCACCTCGTCGGGTTCGGCCAAGAAGGTGACACCAGAGATCGCCACCAGATCCGACACATAGATGGGTTCGTCGCCGGTCAGGGCGGTCAGATCCACCTCGATGCTGGCGGGGATGTCCGCAGGCAACGCTTCCACCGTGATGGTGTCCAGGTTCTGCAGGATCAACTCGTTGCCGGCCATGACCTTGGGTACGCCGATGCCCACCAAAGCCACATCGGCTTCCTGGGTTTCGGTCATGCTCACAGCATAGAAATCAGCGTGAAGCAGATGTGCGGTCACCGGATCCCGATGGGTGTCCCGGATCAACACATTGTGCTGCTGGCCATCAGAGACCGCCACCCGCACCAACTGGGACATACCGCCATGATGCAGGGCCTTCTCCAGGCTGATGCGATCCACTTGCAGGTTGACCGGCTTGTCCACCCGGCCATAGACAACGACGGGGACCAGGCCATTGCGACGCAGTTGCCGCACCTTGCGCCCGGTCAGGGTGCGAGGGTCAGCAGTAAGATTCAAATCCGACATGCGGGTTACTCCTTATGTTAGTTTCTGTGAAAGATATGCAGAATAAGTCGCGTTTTCAGAATTCACGGCGGTTGTTCACCGCATTAATAATGACTCAAATAAAAACTATTAGCCGGTTCGCCGTTGGAACAGACGCCCCATCATGCGGCCACCCAAGAGCAAAACCACGCCCAGACCAGCCCCCAGTGCAAAGGCTTGGGCTGTTGAAAAGGTCGTCTCCACCTGGCCGTTGATGCGTCCGGCCAGCACCACGCCCGCACCGACTTTTTCGGTGTTGACGCTCCCGGCCACGGTGATGCCTGTGGCCAAATTGTTCGCCTGCACCCGATTGGCCGCCACCAGAACGGTCTGGCCATCCGAAAGGCTGACGGTCTCGCCAAAGATCACAGCGGCGGCGCTGTCGTGCAGATCTGCGGCACCGGTCTTGATCACAGCAGCGGCGGACTCTTGCATGTGTACCGCACTGGCATTGACCGAGCGGGCCGCCGAATTTTTCATGCTGACCTGGCCGCCTTGCACCGTGTCAGTCGAGTCGTTTTCCATCTCCGCCGGCGCACCGTTCAACTGATTGCTCAGGCTGTCGGCCAACTCATCCAATGGATTATGGGACGATTCGTTGGGCTGGCTGGGCATGGAGCGCTCCGTCATTCAATCCGTCACGAAAAAAGCCGGAAAGCATCCCGGCGCAAGGCACAACCTTGATTATAGCGAACCGGGGGAGGGGCGTCAATTTTTACACCCCCTGAACCGGGTAAAAGCTGATTAACCGCAGAGAGCGCAGAGGAACGCAGAGTTTTGCCCAAGGTCTCTCTGCGTTCCTCTGCGCCCTCTGCGGTTAAATAGTTCGTGGCCTAGACGGCATGGGCCAGTTTAGATCCCAGATCCTTCAGCCGCGGATAGAGGCTGGTATAAAGCGGATACATGGCGGCGTAGACGGCCACATCCGGGCCGGGCTGGACCCGATCCGTGACTTGGACCGTGGCGGCCACGGCGGCATCCACATCCGGGAAGGCGCCCGCGCCCACGGCGGCCAGCAGCGCCGCCCCAAAGGCCGCGCCCTCCGTGGTGTTGATCGTGACCAGTTCCGTGTTCAGCACATCGGCCAAAATCTGCCGCCACAACGGGCTGCGCGCCCCGCCCCCGGCCACCCGCACTTGCGTAATTTCGCCCCACGCCTGCGCCTTTCATCAGCTCAAAGCTGTCCCGCAGGCCAAAGGCCACCCCTTCCAGCACGGCACGGGTCAGGTGGGCCTGGGTGTGGCGCACGGTCAGGCCGATGAAGCCGCCCCGGGCGTCCGGGTCGGGATGGGGGGTGCGCTCGCCGGTGAGATAGGGCAGGAAGAGCAGGCCATCGCTGCCCGCGGGCACATCCGCGGCCGGGGCCAGCAGATCGTCGTAGCTCACGCCGGGGGCCAAGGTGTCCCGATACCAGCGCAGGCTGCCCGCGGCCGAGAGCATGACGCCCATCATGTGCCAGCGACCGGGCACGGCGTGGCAGAAGGCGTGCAGTCGGCCCTCCGCCTCGATGACCGGGGCATCGGTCCCGGCAAAGACCACGCCGGAGGTGCCCAGGGCCAGGGAGACGATCCCCGGCGTCACCGCGCCCACGCCCACGGCCCCGGCAGCCTGATCCCCGCCCCCGGCCATGACGGGCACGCCCACGGGCAATCCCGTGGCCGCAGCCGCCGCGGCGGAAAGATGGCCGGTGATCTCCGGTCCTTCGTAGGTTTGGGGCAGATAGGCGGCGGGGATCTCCAAGGCCGCCAGCACTTCCGGCGACCAATCCCGTGCGGCGATGTCGAAGAGTTGTGTGCCCGCGGCCCCGGCTTTGTCCGTGGCGTAGTCGCCGGTGAGGCGCAGGCGCACGAAGTCTTTGGGCAGCAGAATGTGCCGGGTCTTGGCCCACACGTCCGGCTCGTTTTCCTGCACCCACAGGATCTTGGGGGCGGTGAAGCCGGTGAGGGCGTCGTTGCCGGTGATCTGGATCAGGCGGGCTTTGCCCAGGCGGGCACGCATGGTGTCACACTGGGCTTGGGTGCGCTGATCGTTCCATAAAATGGCGGGACGTAGGACGGCCCCCTCTTCGTCGAGCAGGACAAGTCCATGCATTTGCCCGGTCAATCCAATACCGGCCACGTCTTTTGGATCAATCCCCGACATGGCCAACACCTTGCGGATGCTGGCCGCGGTGCCGTCCCACCACAGGTCCGGGTGCTGTTCGCTCCACAGGGGCTTGGGGGTCTCGAAGCCATATTCCGTCGCCCCCACGGCCACAATGTTGCCCCGCTCGTCCATGAGCAGGGCCTTGGTGGCGGTGGTGGATGAGTCGATGCCGATGAAGTAGTTCATAAATGCTCCTTTGTTGCGTATTGCGTGTTGCGTGGCAAATCACCCACGCAACACGCAATACGCAATACATTTTATCGCACGCCCAACAGCACTTCCATGGTCAGTTGATCCAGGGCTTCGTAGCCCAGACCCCGAGCGCCCAGGGCGTCCCGGTCGAAGCTGGCGGCCTTGAGGGCGGCGGCTTTGGCCGGGGAGTATTTGCCGGTGAAGGCGTCCGTGCTGCCGTCGCCGCCGTTGATCTCGGCGATCATGGCCTGGATTTCGGCGTCCGCCTGCCAGGCGTCGGCCTTGGCGGCCAGGAGATCATAGGTGCGGATGCAGCCCCGGGCGAAGGCCTTGACGCCTTCGTAGTCCTCCGTGCGGTAGGCGTGGGCGTCGAAGTGGAGGGAGCCGTTGTAGCCCACCTGCTTGAGGAACTTGACCAGGAAGAAGGCGCTCTTGATGTCCGCGGCGCCGAAGCGGAAGTCCTGATCGTAGCGACCGATCACCTGGTCGTTGAGGTCGATGTGGAAGAGCTTGCCGGCGTCCCAGGCCTGGGCCACGCCGTGCAGGAAGTTGAGACCGGCCATGTGCTCGTGGGCCACTTCCGGGTTGACGCCGACCATTTCGGAATGGTCCAGGGTTTCGATAAAGGCCAGCATGTGGCCGATGGTGGCATTGTAGATGTGGCCCCGAGGTTCGTTGGGCTTGGGTTCCAGGGCGAATTTGAGGTCGTAGCCCTGGTCTTTGACATATTCGCACAGGAAGTTCATGGCGTCCCGGTTGCGCTGGATGGCGGCCAGCGGTTCCTTGGCCGCGTCGGTCTCGGCCCCTTCCCGCCCGCCCCAGAAGACGTAGATCTGCGCGCCCATCTCCACGCCCAGGTCGATGGATTGCATGGTCTTTTGCAGGGCATAGGCCCGCACCTTGGGGTCATTCGAGGTGAATGCGCCATCTTTGAAAGCCGGATGGCTGAAGAGATTGGTGGTGGCCATGGGCACGACCAGCCCGGTGTCGGCCAGGGCTTTTTTGAAGTCGGCCACAATCCGGTCCCGCTGGGCCGGGGTGGCGTCGATGGGCACCAGATCGTTGTCGTGGAAGTTGACGCCGTACGCGCCGGCTTCGGCCAACAGGTGCACGATCTCCACGGGGGAGATGGCTTTGCGCACGGGTTCGCCGAAGGGATCCCGGCCCACGTTGCCCACGGTCCACAGGCCGAAGGTGAATTTGCGGTTGGGTTGAGCAAGTTTAGCGGTCATGATTTGGCTCCTGAAAAGGAAGGTTGATTGGTTGATTATTCCACCGCGGCGGCGGTGAAGAAGGCTCGTTCGACTTCCACGGTTTCGCCCGTGATCTCGAAAGCTGGCGGAGAGGGGCAGATCCGCCGAGGACGTGCCGACAAAGAGCGGATGCTCCCCGGCTCCACCACCCAACGCATGGAGGCGTCGAGGAAGGCCAGTTGGTTCACCGGCATCTCGAAGCGCACGGTGCGCCGTTCGCCGGGCTGCAAGGTCAGCCGTTGGAAACCGGCCAAGGCCAACAGGGGCCGGGTGATGCTGGCCACTTCGTCCCGGGCGTAGAGCTGCACCACTTCGTCCCCGACTCGGTCGCCGGTGTTGACCACATCCACCTGCACCGTGACGGTCTCGCCTGCCACGGCCGTGGCTCGATCCAGACGCAGATTTTCCAGCGTCAAAGGTAGTATAGCTCAACCCGAAGCCGAAGGGAAAGAGGGGCGTGTTGGACAGATCCACATAGGTCGTCTTCCAGTGGGAACGCCCGCCGGAGGGCTTGACCCCGTAATAGATCGGCACCTGCCCCACGGAGCGGGGGAAGGTCATGGGCAGCTTGCCGCCGGGGTTGATGTCGCCGAAAAGCACGTCGGCCACGGCTTCCGCGCCCTCCTCGCCGGGCAGCCACGCCTCCACAATGGCGGGGACGTGCTCGGCAATCCAGCCGATGGAGAGCGGGCGACCGTTGACCAGCACGACCACGGTCGGCGTGCCCGTGGCGACCACAGCCTCAACCAACTCTTGCTGAATGCCGGGCAGCCCCAGATCCGCCCGGTCCCGGGCCTCGCCGCTGGTGCAGTCGTCGGTCAGGCCGGACTTGTCGCCGACCACCACGATGGCGACTTCGGCCTGGCGGGCGGCCTCCACGGCGGCGGCGATGCCATCCCGCCGCTGGCTGTTGATGTCACAGCCCTGGGCAAAGTGGACCGCGGCGTCAGGCCCCAGTTTGTCGCCGATGGCGGCCAGGATCGGGGCGATGGGCACGAAATCCTGCACCAATTCCACCTGATCGGCGATGGCGGCACCGAAAGGATTGTCCTTTTCCCGAGCCTCGATCAGGGTTTCGATGTGGCAGATATAGGTGTAGTCGCCCACGAGATTGCGGGCGCTGTCTGCCGTGGGGCCGATCACCGCCACGGATTTCAGCGACTTGGTCAGGGGCAGCAGATTGTGCGCATTTTTGAGTAAAATCATGGACTGCTGCGCAATACGCCGGGCTAGCTGTCGTTGGTCAGTCGTGTCGAACTGGGCGGCGGCGGCATCGACATCCACCAGGGGTTGCTCGAACAAGCCCAGTTGAAACTTGGTGCGCAAGACCCTGGCCACGCTGAGGTCAACCAGCGCTTCGTCCACCTGGCCAGCCGCCACCGCAGCCGCCAAGGGATCGCCCGTAGCAATCCGTGCTGGGCAGTTCCACATCGATCCCCGCGTACAGGGCCATGTGGGCGGACGTGCCCTTGTCCCCCGAAACGTGATGGGCTTGCTGAAGCTGGTCCACGGCGAAATAGTCCGAGACCACGATGCCGTCAAAGCCCCATTCGTCCCGCAGAATGTCCGTGAGCAGGGTGCGGCTGGCCGCGCAGGGCACGCCGTCGATCTCGTTGTAGCCGTTCATGACGGAATAGAGCCCGGCCTCCTTCACCGCGGCCTCGAAGGGGGCCAGAAAGATCTCCCGCAGCTCCCGTGGCGGAATATGGGCCGGATTCCAGTTGAAGCCGCCGTCGGTCAGGCCGTAGCCCACAAAGTGCTTGCCCGTGGCGATCACGCCTTGCCGCCAATCCTCGGTCTGGATGCCCCGCACATAGGCCGCGCCCATGTTGGCGGTCAGGGTGGCGTCCTCGCCGAAGGTCTCCTCCACCCGGCCCCAGCGGGGATCTCGCACCACATCCAGCACCGGGGAGAGGCCCTGGTGGGCGCCCACGGCCCGCATTTGGGTGCGCACGACCCCGGCCATCTCCCCGGCCAACTCCGGCTGCCACGTGCTGGCCAGGCCGATGATCTGGGGGAAGACCGTGGCCGAGCGGGCCATGTAGCCGGCGCAACACTCCTCGTGCACCATGGCCGGGATGCCCAGGCGGGTCTCGTCCCGCAGGAAGCGCTGGATGGCGTTGGCCCTGGCCGCGCTCTCCGCCGGGGTGAGGTTGCTGGCCCCGCCGATGCGGGTGATCTGGCCGATGCCTTCGCCCAGAAGTTCGGCTTGGCGGGCGTCGTCGGTCAGTTCATAGATCCAGCGGCTGCCCAGTTGGGCCAACTTCTCGGCCAGGGTCATGCGGGAAAGCAGGTCCGCCACCCGCTCGGCCACGGGCAGGGAGGGGTTGCGATAGGGCAGATACGCCGTATCGTCAAGCACGTTCAAAAGATCGGATGACTCCGCAAGCTTTGACATAGTGGTGACTCCAGAAGAGGTGTGGGTTTAGGGCGGGCTACTCTTTCACCGATCCCATGGCGATGCCGTTGACAATAAAGCGGGAGAAGATGGCATAGATTATCATAATCGGTGCGATGGTAACAGCCAACCCAAGGTAAATGGCCCCATATTCTGTGCGATAGACATCGCCGCGCAGGGTCTGTACCAACATGGGCAAGGTGTATTTTTCGAGGGAATGGAGCAGGATAAAGGCGTTAAAGAAGTTGTTCCACGAGGCGACAAAGGCGAAGATGCCCACGGTCACCGCGCCGGGCACGGCAATGGGCAACATGATCTTGTGAAAGATGCTGAACTCTCCGGCCCCGTCCACGCGGCCGGCGTCGATCAGATCCCGAATAATGATGGATTCGAGGTATTGCTTGCCGAAAAATACCGTGCCGGCAGAGGCAATGGTGGGCAAGATCAGCGAGGCGTAGTTGTCGGTGAGTCCCAATTTCGACATGTATTGGTAGAAGCCAATGATCGAAAGCTGCATGGGGATCAGCACCAGGACAATGATAAAATTGGAGAAAAACTGCTTGCCTTTGAACTCATAGACGACGATGCCGTAGGCCGTCAAAAAAGCAAAGTAGACGGAAAGCACGGTGGAGGCGACCGCCACAAAGACGCTGTTGCCAAAGCCGCGCCACAGATTAAGGCCCCGCCCCAACAGAATGTCGTAATTCTCTAACAGATGGGTGCTGGGCATCAGACTGAGCCCCTGTTGGATCTGCACGGTGGAGCGGCTGGCGTTGACCAGCAGCAGCCAAATGGGGATGACCGTGACGATCAGCAGCAAAACAAGGGCAATATAGATCAATCCGCGCAGGATATTTGTGTTGAATCGGTAATTGTTCATCATGGCATGTTCTCCGTTCTCTGGTCGGTTTGCGCTGGCTTGCAGACCTTAGCGACTGTCCCTGTCTCGCAGGAAGTAGAAAATACCCAATGCAGTGACGGTTGTCATCAAGAAGACGACCACGCCAACGGTCGATGCCGCCCCAATGTGCCCCTTACTGCTGCTAAATTTCAGGTACATGAGGATATTGTTGGTCATGATGGAGCCGCTGGGCGAGCCCCTGCCGTCGGTGAGCAAGAAAGGGATGTCAAACATCTGCATGCCACCCACCAGGGAGGTGACAAAGACGTAGATCAAAATCGGCCGCAGAAGCGGAATCGTGATACGCCAGAACATTTGCTGCTCGGTGGCCCCGTCCATCATCGCCGCCTCGTACAGGGCCACGGAGATGGAGGTCATGCCGGCCATAATCAGAATGATGGTCGATCCATACCACATCCACCACTGGATGAAGACCACCAGGCTGCGGGTGATGGTGACATTCTGCAAGAACTGCATAGCTTCGGGCAAGAATCCGGCCCGCACCAAGACCTGGTTGACCGGACCATAGAAAGAGAACAAGCTAAAGAAGAGGGCGGCGATGGCCGCGGGCATCAGCAGATTGGGCAAAAAGAAGATTGCCCGCCACAGCCCCACACCACGGATGCGCAGACGCACGCTCGTGAACCAGACCGACAGCACCATGGCCACGCCAACCTGGGGGATGAAATTCAACATCCAGATCAACCAAGTGTTTTTCACCGCGGTCATGAAGACGCTATCGGCAAACAGGAGTCGGAAATTCTTCAGCCCCACCCAGTTCACCGTCGGGCTCATCAGCGTGGCATCCGTAAAGCTGAGGTAGAGGGTGTTATAGACCGGGTATAGCCCAAACACCAGGAAAGCAATCACAAAGGGCGTGATGAAGAGATACCCGTAGGTATCTTTCTTCAATCGGGATGAGATCATCGGTCGACTCCTATCCAAAGGCCGTAGCGAGGGGTCAAGGGTGGGGAGGGCACAAGAGTGATACCGCCCCCCACCCTTTCATGTTGTCATATTGAAGATCAAACAGGCTGCATTTTTGAAATCACGCTATAGTAGACCAGATGGCGTCAGCTTGCCATCTGCCCAAACCGGACCCGTGACCCGGCCATCCAGGAGGTGTTCCACCAAGTCACGGATCCGGCGAGAGCACAGAGAGGTCAGCGATCAGGCCTAGTTAATGACCAGATCCGGGAAGTCGATGCGCAGGTTGGTCTTCCAGGAGGCCCACATGTCATCAATCGCGATTTCGCCGTTCAGGTACTGGTTCAGCGGGTCGACGCATGGCACGCTGAATGGCATCGTCAGAACCGGTCATCAGCTTGGCGTTGACGGACGGGGCCGCTGCCGCAAAGCCAGCATAGGAATTCTGCCCGGCCAAGAAGGCGCTCAGTTCCGAGTCATCGAACGAAGCCGTGATCGCTTCCACCACAACCTGGCTGGAGACGAAGTCGCCCGGGGCCTGCATCTGGCTATCGGGCACGTTCGGGATCGATGGCCTTCAGGTACTCATTGGTGTAGACGCCGGTCGCCCAGTTGGTCAGGTTTTCCTGATCCAGGGTGGCGAAGCGAATGAATTCCTTGGCCAGGTCCATGTTCGCGCCGTCCTTGATAGCGCCCAGCCAAGTCCCGCCCCATTGGTAGGGCAGGGGACCGGTGATGACTGCCCAGTCGCCGCTGGTGTCACTGCTGCCGTCAGCCGATTTGGCATTGGGAGCCAGCACATAGGGCAGGCCCCAGGTGGGCAGGAAGTAGCTGAAGATCTGCTTGGCGTTGCCGTTGGCATCCACCAGGGAGTCGTTCATGCCAGCAAACCAGCCTTCTTGCCACTGCTGAGCCTGGGCTTCGTAGCCTTCATCACGGAAGAGCTTGGCGGTCTCGACATACTTGTCCACCATGGGGTCAACGACCAGGGTATCGTCCACAACCCAAGGCTGGGCTCGATTGGCGAAGAAGGGGCTCTGGAAGTCACCGCTGGAGGCGACCATGAAGGTTGCGCCGGCGGATTTCTCCTTGACGACAGCGGCGGCGGCCGTGTACTTGTCCATGTCGGACAGCAGAGCCTGGATTTCAGTGGGATCGTCCGTGCCAAAGTATTCCGTGGCCAAGCTGCGACGATAGAAGAGGGCGCCAGGCGTGGCCTGATAGGCAAAGGCCTTGATCACGCCATCGCTTGTGCCCACGTCCGTAACAAAGGCATAGGTCTTGTTAGCCTCGGCATAGGGCATCAGGTCGGCCAAGTCGGCCAGGAAGTCGGCTTCCACATACTGCTTGACAAAGGCAGCTTCCAGGGCGATCACATCGGGCGCATCCTTCGTGCCCAGGGCGGCCAGAAGCTTGGTCTGGTAGTCGCCGTTGGTCATGGGGATCATGGTGTATTGCACGTCCACGTCCGGGTGCGTCTTCTCAAACGCAATGGCCATGGTGTTGATCTCGTTGGTGAAAGACCAGACATTCAGCACGGTCTTGCCAGCGGCGGGCGCAGCAACCGCAGGGGCGGCCTCACCGGGTGCCGCAGCAGCAGGCGCTTCACTGGCGGCAGGTGCCGTAGCCGGTGTAGCACAAGCCCCTAAAAGCATGCTCAATACCAGAACTAACGCCAAAAACTTGTTTCGAAACATTTGGAGTCTCCTTTGAAAAAAAATGGTGAATTGTACAGACAAACAGAAAGGGTAGACGGACCAAGAAACGCCACTTTGCAAGCGCTTGCAGATAATCTCAAAAAAAAAGACGATGATTCAAAGTATCGGGTGAAAAATCGCCTGCAAAACCGAGCCAAAAGAAGAGTCGAATTTATGGATTCTTTATTTGAGTTCACAGAAGCGCTGGTTTAGGGGCTTGACAGAGCGCTTGATTGGGTGTTTACTGATATTGCAAGCGCTTGCAAAAACAGTATATATCGATTTTTTTAACCTGTCAAGCCCCAATTTTTGTTTTCCGCCTTGGGACAGGGTATTCTTCTGTCAACAGCCCAATTTCTCGCCACATGTGAGCATGCCATGGAATCAAACCAACCGATCACGGCCAACGTCACCATCTTCGACGTCGCCCGGGAGGCCGGGGTCTCCTACTCCACCGTCTCCCGGGTGATCAACAACAAAGAATATGTGAAGGAGTCCACCCGGGCCACGGTGCAGACAGCCATGGCCCGGCTGGGCTATGTGGCCAACCTAAAGGCCCGCAGCCTGGCCGGGGGCCACTCCCAGGTGATCGGTGTGTTGATCTACGATTTGGAGACCAACTACACTGTGCAGATCGTGCGGGGGATTGACGATCAGGTCTCTTCCCTCGACTACGATATGCTCATGGCCACCACCCACCAGCGCAAGGTGAAGGAGGCGGGCTACGTGGTCAAGCTGGCCCAGGGGCTGGCCGACGGGCTGCTGATCATCCTGCCCCGCAACCTGGATGCCTATCTCCCGGATCTGCATCGACTCAACTTCCCGTATGTGCTTATCGACCATCCGGGAAAGGATGCGTCGGACACCACGGTCCAAGCCACCAATTTTCAGGGGGGCTACACCGCCACACAGCACTTGATCGAGTTGGGCCACACTCGGATCGCCACCATCACCGGCCCGGGGATCTGGCCTGCACAACGGACCGACTGGCCGGTTTCCGGGCCGCCCTGGCGGATCATGGCCTGATCGAGTATTCGGAATTTGTGGTGGAGGGAGATTTTCAGGAACAGGGCGGTTTTGAGTGTGCCGGTCGACTGCTGGACCTGGCCCAGCCGCCCACGGCCATCTTTGCGGCCAGCGATCTCATGGGCTTCGGTGCCATGCGGGCGGCGAAGGAGCGGGGCATCGTCGTGCCCGCTGATCTATCCGTGGTGGGTTTCGATGATATTGACGAGTCGGCGCTGATCGTGCCGGGGCTAACCACTGTGCGCCAGCCGTTGGAGGAGATGGGCCGACTGGCCACCCGGCTGCTGGTGGCGCTCATCGAAAACCCCGATACCCCGCCCCAGCAACTAAATTTGACCACAGAGTTAGTGATCCGAGGGACCACGGCTCCCCCAAGCCGGCGTTAATTGGCCGAAAAATACGCCCAAAGACAAAATCGCCCAATCTCCGTTTTACTGAGATTGGGCGATTTTGTCTTTGGGCGATTGGGCTAAAACAGCACAATCCCCGTGTGGATGCGGTCGACCAGGGGCACGGCGTATTCCATGAAGGCTTGGGTGACGTCGATGCCATTTTCGGCGATGAATTCCGGGGGCAGGGGGTGTTCTTTGCCGATGACGTCGGCGAAGGGGACCGGCTCGGTCAGCCAGCCGCTGGTGTGGCGATGCAGGCCAACCATGACCTGGGAGAGACCGGCAGCAACCGCATCCACCGCCGCGGCCCCGGTGCGCCCGGCTTGACGGCGGTCCAGTTCGCTGGCCAATGAACTACTGGCCCGTTGGATGGTGTCCGGGCGCACCTGGCGGCAGCGCAGCCCCAACTGGCTCTGAATACGTCCGGCCAAATAAGGGGCGACCCCGGCGGCGAAACTGAGCAGTTTCTGCCCCGAACCATCCTGATCCAAATCCTGCCCTCGGCCCAATTCGGCCAAATAGTTCCCCGCCGAATCCTTGATCCCCTCGGCGGCGACGACCATGCACACGCCCGCCTTCCCCACACTCCGCCCGCACCCGTTCCAGAAAAGCCGCTTCGTCAAAGAGCCACTTCCGGCATCAAAATGAGGTGGGGCGGCGATTCGTCCGTGCGCCGGGCCAGGGCGGAGGCCGCGGCCAGCCAGCCCGTGTGGCGGCCCATCACCTCCACCACGGCCACGTCGTCAAAGTTGCGCATGGCATAGAGGTCCAGGCTGATGTCCCGCACGGTCTGGGCGATGAAGCGGGCGGCGCTGCCATAGCCGGGGGCGAAATCCGTGCCGGCCAGATCGTTGTCCACGGTCTTGGGCACGCCGATCACTTGCAAGGCATAGCCCTGGGCCGCGGCCCCCTCGGCCAACACCTGGCCCGCGGCCATAGACCCATTGCCGCCGATGATGATCACGGCGCTGATCTCGTGGTGGGCCAGCCGGGCCAGGATGGTCGGGATCTGCTCGGCGTCCAGATGATAGCGGCCACAGCCCAGGGCCGCGCCGGGTTGGGTGTCCAGATAGGGCGGGAAGCGGTTCTCGAAGGTGGTCAACTCCACCCAATCCCCGCTGATCAGCCCCTGGATGCCTTGGCGCGCCCCGAAGAGCCGTTTGATCTTGGGTTCCACCCGACAGCCGTCGATCACCCCCCACAGGGAGGCGTTGAAAACCGGTGTTGGGCCGCCGCTTTGCAGGACAAGTACATTCATGGCTCAAACATCCTTTCGGCACGGGTAATTGGGATCAAACCGGCAGATATAGCCCCATCTGCTCAAAATGATGGTCGAAGGAAAACGCATGGGTCGTCTGTCTCTCTTGGGCCAGCGCCAGACAGGCGCAGTCGGTGTAGCTCCACTCCTTGTCCAGATAGCCGCTAAAGATTCGCCAAGTGGCCTGTTCCTGGGCCTGGGAAAAGGTGATCATCTCGATCAGGCGGCTGTTGCGCAGGCGCAGCCCAAGCTGCATGGCTTCATGTACCCCCAGCCGCAGCTTGACCAAAGTCATGGTTTCGTCAAAAACATGGTTGGAGAGCAGCAGTTGGCCGACCACGGACTGGCGGCGCAGAAAGGCAGCCGCCTCGGCGTGGTGGGGATCGCCTCGATCGACCAAAGCATAGAGACCGCTTGTATCAACAACCACCGGTTGCATGGGCTCACTCCGTTTCTGTCGCCGTCCCTATGACAAATTCCGCCGGAGACTCCGCGGCCATGCGCAAGGGTCGCGCCGAGCGGGTGCTGGCCGCAGTGCCGTACAGGAAGGTATCCAGATTCTCGCTGGTGACGCCGTCCCGAGGTCCGATCCCCAGTCCGATGGCCCCCCACAGGGGATCGTCGGCCAAGGATTCGGCCTGGCGCAGTTCGATGGCTTCGGTCATCATCTGGCGCAGCAAGGCAGACATACTGACAGACTGACGTTTGGCCTCCTCTGCCAGCCAGCTCTGCTGCCACTCTTCCAGAATCAGTTGAACCCGCTTCATATCGCCCATTTTGCGCCTCCCTAAAAACACAACACATATCATATACACATACTTATTACACAATACATCGGTTTTCCGTTTCTGTCAAGAGGCGAAACAGAAAAAGAGGGCGAGACACAGCACTGTGCATCGCCCTCTTTTTCAACTCTTTAAGACAGGGTGCCCCTTGATAGCTGAGGGCGTCAAGCCCACACGTGGGCATATTTCAACCCGGTGCCCGTGTTGAAGAGGACAACGCTCTCGTCCGGCTTGATCCAGCCCTGCTCCAGCAGATGGACCTGGGCGGCCAGGCAGGCGGACCCTTCCGGGGCGGCGAAGACGCCCGTGTCCGCGCCCATGGGATAGGCCCACTTGATCAGGTCCGGGTCCGGCACGGCGACGGCGGTGCCGTGGCTCTCCCGCAAGGCCCGCAGGATCAGGAAGTCCCCCACCGCGCCGGGGACGCGCAGACCGTCGGCCACGGTGGCCGCGCCCTGCCACATCTCGGCGAACTCGTCGCCCTGCTCGAAGGCCCGCACCATGGGCGCGCAGCCCGTGCTTTGCACCGTCACCATGCGGGGGCGTTTCGGAGCCGATCAGCCCCATCTGTTCCATTTCGTCGAAGGCCTTCCACATGCCGATCAGCCCGGTGCCGCCGCCGGTGGGATAGATGACCACATCGGGCAGTTCCCAGTTGAACTGCTCGGCCAGCTCGTAGCCCATGGTCTTCTTGCCCTCCAAGCCGGTAGGGCTCCTTGAGGGTGCTGACATCGAACCAGCCGTGGGCGGCCACGCCCTCCTTGACCTTGACCCCGCAGTCGGTGATCAAGCCCTGGACCAACGTCACGTTGGCCCCCAGCAGCTTGCACTCCACCCGGAAGGGCATGGGCACGTCGTTGGGCATGTAGACATGGGCGGGCAGACCGGCCTGGGCCGCATAGGCGGCCATGGCCCCGGCCGCGTTGCCGGCGCTGGGGATGGCGATCTCCTTGGCCCCCAGTTCAAAGGCCCGGCTGACCGCCATGCTCAAGCCACGGGCCTTGAAGCTGCCGGTCGGGTTGAGGGCTTCGTCCTTGATATAGGTGTTGGGGCAGCCGATACGCTCGCCCAGGCGGTCGACCTTGAGCAAGGGCGTCCAGCCTTCGCCCAGGCTCAGCACATGCTTGGCTTCCCGCACGGGCAAAATTTCCTCGTATCGCCACATGGACGACACCCGATCTTTGAGCGCGTCCTTGGTCAAGGTCTTGGCGGCCTTGGCCAGATCATAGCGGGCCAGCAAGGGCTTGCCGCACTCCGGGCACAGGTTCATGATCTTGTCGGCTTCATACGTCTTGGCACAATACCCGCACTCCAGATGGGTGAGGGTGGATTTGGTTTGGGTCATGGTTTGAATTCCGATCGGTTTGTTGATTGGTTGATTTGTTGATTGGGACTGGGGATTGGGCGAATTTCCAATCCCCACCCCCTATTTCATCACATCCGGGTTCACAATACTCTCCACCCACTCGCCGTTGAAGAAGGCGATGACCCGCTCGATGGCCATGCGTTCCATGCGGGCGCGGCCTTCGGCGGTGACCGAGGCGGTGTGGGGGGTGGCGATCACCTTGGGGTGGCCGCGCAGGGGCGAGTCTGCCGTGGGCGGCTCCGGGTCGAAGACGTCCAGCCCGGCCCCGGCCAGCTTGCCGGAGGCCAGGGCATCGAGCAGGGCGGACTCGTCCACCAAGCGTGCCACGGGCCATGTTGAGCAGATAGGCGCCGTCTCGCATTTGGGCGAAGCGGGCGGCGTTCATCAGCTTGACCGTCTCCGGCGTGGAGGGGGCGTGGAGGCTGAGGAAGTGGGCCTGGCCGATCACCGTGTCCAGGTCGGCCAGGGTGACGCCCAGGTCGTCGACCTGGGTCTGGGTGATGAAGGGATCGTAGGCCAGCACGGTCATGCCCAGGCCGAACCGGCAGATGTGGGCCACCCGGCGGCCAATCCGCCCCATGCCCACCAAGCCCAAGGTCTTGCCCTGGACTTCCATGCCCAGCAGGATGCCCCGGGGGCCAAAGTTGCCCGCGGCCACGTTGGCGTCCCCTTGCTTGAGCATTTTTGCCAAGGCCAACAACATGGCCACCGTGTGCTCCGCGGTGGACTCGGTCGGCCCATCCGGCGTGTTGCAGACCAGGATGCCCCGCTCCGTGGCCGCGGCCAAGTCCACATTGTCCACCCCAATGCCGGTACGGGCGATGATGCGCAGGTTGGGGGCCAGGTCCATAAGGGGGCCATCATAGGTCAGACCGGACGAGGCCAGGATGGCCTGGGCCTGGGCGAGGTTGGCCGTGGGATCGCCCTTGGGGGCTTGCAATAGGGTTACATTGGCCGGGATCAGGCTGAGGGCGTCGGAGAGGATGGGGGCTTCGTGCCAAAGATGGGTGAATTCGGTTTGGGACATAGAGACTCCAGAATGTGAATGGGAATAGAACACGGATGGCGCGTTCTATTTTTTACCAGCCCATGCGTTGACGCAGGAATGTGCGGCTGATCTGGGCGCTGTCCACGGCGGGGCCGGGGACCGTGTCCTGCTCGACCGTGGCCCAGGCTGGGGCCAATGCTTTGACCGCGGCCAGGAGAGGCGGCAGATCGACCTCGCCGTTGCCCAATTCTCGCCAGTCGTCCGCGGTGGTGTCTTTGAGATGGAAATAGCCGATGCGGTCGGCGAACCGGTTCACCACGGCCAGGGGATCGCCCCCGGCCCGCTGCACCCAGCCCACGTCCAGGCAGAGGGAGACCAGGGCCGGGTCCGTGTGGGCCATCAAAAATTGCAGCTCGGCGCAGTCGTTGACGATCTCCCAGTTGTGGTTGTGATAGCAGAGGGTGACGCCCCGTTTGGCGCACAGCTCGCCCACCATGTTGAGGTTATCGGCCTCGGTCTGCAATTCTGCGGGGGATTTGTCCGGCTTGGGCTGGCCGCTGAAGGGCATGATGGATGCGCCCACGGCCACGATGAAGTCGGCGATGCGCTCGATCTGGGCCCGGGCACTTTTGATGGCGTCGGGATCGCTGATCTCTCCCCCGGCGTGGATGCCGGCGATGGCCAGGCCGTGGGCGTCCGCCAGGGCGCGCAGACGGTCCGGCTGGGCCAAATCCAAATGCTGATTGCCGATCTCGAAGCCATCATATCCGGCCCCGGCAATCTCGGCCAGGATGCCGGCCAGATCATCACGGTTGCGGTCTACGCCCCAAGGGCGAGTTTGCACGGCGATGCGCATAGGTTTACCGTCCCCCAAAACCAGTCATGGTGATGCCTTGAACAAAGTAGCGCTGGGCCACCAAGAAAAGCAGCAGCATGGGCAGGGTCATGATGGTGCCGGCGGCGAAGACCAGTTCCCAGCTTGAGCCGAAGGACTCGTTGGCGTTGAGGGAGGCGATGCCCACGGCCAGGGTCCAGCGGTCCAGGGTTTTGAGGTAGATCAGGGGTTCCAAGAATTCTTGATAGTGTTGGAGTGTGGCGAAGACGGCCACGGTGGCCAGCACGGGCTTGGAGAGGGGCAGGATGATGGTGGTGAGAATGCGCATGCGCCCGGCCCCGTCGATCAGGGCCGCCTCTTCCAGTTCCATGGGGATGCCCCGGAAAAACTGGCGCATCAAAAAGACATAGAGGGGCGTGGTGGCAAACCAGAAGGGCACGGTCAGGGGCAGGAAGGTGTTGAGCCAATTCTTCTCGCCCTGAAAGCCGAAGGCGGGCAGGGTGCGGAAGATGATAAAGCGTGGGATCAGGGTGATCACAATGGGCAGCATCATGGTGGCCAACAACAGGCCGAACCAGAGTTCCCGGCCCGGCCAGCGCAGGCGGGCAAAGCTGTACGCCACCATGGCCGAGGAGACCACGGTCCCCACCACGGCGAAGACCACCACCCAGACCGTGTTGACGATGAAGGTGCTAAAGGGCATCACCTCGAAGACCCGGGCGAAGTTTTCCCAGCGGGGATTCGCTGGGAATCCAGACCATCTTGGGCGTGAAGATCTCCGTGGACGCCTTGAGGGACGACGAGACCATCCACAAAAAGGGCACCAGGAAGGTGATCACCACCACGGTCATCACGATCTGGATCAAGGCCAGACCGGGCAAATTCCAGAGATCTGGCGGCGGCGTTTCGATTTGGCAACAGACAGCGGGCATGGTTGTCATGAGTAGCCTCCTAAGATTCGTAGTGGACCCAGCGTTTCTGGGACCAGAACTGGACAAGGGTCAGCCCCACGACGATCACGAACAACTCCCAGGCCAGGGCCGAGGCGTAGCCCATGTTGAAGAACTGGAAGCCCTGCCGGTAGATGTTGAGCACGGCGAAGAGGGTGGCATTCTCCGGTCCGCCGTCGGTCATGATCTTGGCCGGGATGAAGGATTGGAAGGAGTTGATGATGGCCATGATCATGTTGAAGAAGATCATGGGGGTCATCAGGGGGATGGTGACGGTCCACAGGCGGCGCAGGGGACCGGCCCCGTCCAGGCTGGCCGCCTCGGTCAAGGATTCCGGGATGTTGCCCAGCCCGGCGATGAAGATCACCATCTGGCGGCCAATCATCCAGAAGGACATGATGATGAAGGCCGGTTTGGCCAGAGAGGGATCGAAGAGCCACTTTTTGGGCGCAACGCCGAAGAGGCCCAAAAACTCGTTGAGGATGCCATATTCCGGGTGCAATACCCGCTGCCAGACCACGGCCCAGGCCACCAAGGGCACGATGATGGGCAGATAAAAACCGGCTCGATAGATGTCCCGCACCCGGATCTTCTGGGTCAGGGCCAGGGCAATCACGAAGGAGATCACCAACTGGATGGGCACGGCGATGATGGTGTAATAGGCGCTGTTGTACAGGCTGTTCCACGCCCCCTCATCCTGCAAGAGCCGGGAAAAGTTGCGAAACCAGACAAACTGGGGATCGCCCAGCAGGTTCCACTTCTGAAAGGCAAGCCAGATGGAATAGCCCATGGGAAAGGCGATAAAGACAAAAAATCCGATGATGAAGGGTGAGGCAAAGAGATAGCCCTCCAACCATTCCCGCAGGATGTGGGGCGAGGGAAGACTAGAACGTTTGCGCTTGGTGGGTGCATCCGGGGCCATTGTGGTCATGCAGATCCTCCCTGGAAATGGGCGCTACGAAAAACAGATGGGGGTTGGAAGAGGGGTGGCAAAACACCTTCCTGGAAGCTGACAGCTTCCAGGAAGGGTTGGAAATCATCAGCTTTCTAGCCGTTGGAGGCCCAATATTCGTCCAGCATGGCCTGCAACGCTTCGTCCACCTTGGGCAGCACTTCGGCGGCGGAGGCGCTGCCGCCCAGCATGGGATCGTAGCCGATAGGCTTGACGATCTCGCTCCACATCTTGCTGCGGGGGATGCCGCCCACCACGTCCACCTCGGAGAGCTTGAAGGCTTCCAAGAAGGCCTGGGCATTCTGGATCTCGAAGCGTTCCTTCACCGTGGGGATCCAGAAGTTCTCGATCAGATCAAAGGTGTTGGGGATACGGCCAGTCTGGGCCGAATAGATCTTGTCGCCCTCTTCGCCGGACATGAAGTTGGCCAGATCCCAGGCCGCGGCCTCGTTGTCGCTCTTGGGCAGGGTGATGCCTTCGGCCCAGCCCCGGTGGGGACGGGTGCCGTCGGCGCCCTTGGGCATCAGCACCACGTCGATGGGGATGGCCGCGCCCTGCTCCCGCAGTTCGGGGCTGTTCATGCGGGGAAGCCACCAGGCCCCCTCGTATTTCATGGCCACATTGCCGGTCTCGAAGGCATTGGCCCCACCGGAGAGATCCGCCGGGGTGGGAGAGATCTGATTACTGTAGTAGACATCCGATGCCATCATCTGGAGCATTTCCACGATCTCCGGCTGATTGAACATGGCGGTCTTGGGGTCGATCAGGGAGTCAAACTCCTGCTTGCCCGTGCTGCGGATCCAGTGGATATCTCGGAACCAACTGCCGTTGGCCTGCAGGCCATACTGCTTGGTCTCGCCGCTCAGATTGGTCAGCTTGGTGGCCATCTCCATGAACTCGGCCATGGTCCAGTCGTCTGTGGGATAGGCCATGCCCGCGGCGTCGAAGACCGGCTTGGCATAGAACATCACCATGGTGCCCAACTGCATGGGGATCAGATAGGTCTTGTCGTTGCGCTTGGTGCTGACCTCCACGCCGTTGACCCCGCTGGGATAGAGGGACTCTCGACCATCCCGGGCCACATAGTCATCCACATTGGCCAAGACGCCAGAATCCGCATAGGTCTGCCACTCCCACCCCTGGAAGGAAGAGATGTGGGGCGGCGCACCGCCAGCGATGGCCGTCTGCAAAGCCGGATAGAAGTTGGCGTTGGGATCGGCCACGGGGGTCAATTTGATGGTGACGTTGGGGTTGCGCTCCATGTACAGGGCGGTGATCTGCTCCCAGGCCGGGATGTCCGCGGGGTCGCCCCAGGCCAGGAATTCCAGGGTCACCGGTGCGGCGGCGGGGGCGGCAGCTTCACCGCCGCGGCCGCCGGGGCAGTGGCCGCCGGAGCCGGGGCCGGACAGGCCGCCAGCAGGAAGGCCGCGGCACTGCCGCCACCCACCAAACCTAAGAACCTACGTCGAGACAAACCTTGCTGCGTTGTAGCCATCTTGTTCTCCTCCATACTCATACTTGATCTCCTTTGCGGATTTCTCTTGACGGATACCAATCATACAAATTGACATACATGTAGGTGCGGTTTTTAACCGCACTACGCACACTTGCCGAAGGTTTGTGCGGTTAAAAACCGCACCTACTGGGCTTTAATACGGGCGACAACAGGTTGAGAAAAACCACAACTTGACGCGAACATCACCCCCTTTCGGTCTCGCTCCCACGCTCCGCGTGGGAGTGGCTATTCGGCGCTCTGCGCCGAGGGGCGCAGAGCGCCCGTTGGCATTCCCACGCGGAGCGTGGGAACGAGCGGTGTACTCAAGTCAGTTCCAACACCGGCAGGCCCGAAAGTTGGGCAAAGAGGGCCAGTTCCTGGCGAAAATCACCGTAGACGATGCAAAAATGATGCTCCAGCCCTTCCCGCATCACCGTGTCGAAGACCTCGGCAGCCGGGCGGTCGAAGCGCACGACGCCGTTGGTGCCGCCAAAAGCTCTGGGCGCCTGCACCATCTCGCCGCCGCCGATGACCAGGCGATAGCCGGTTTGGCCGCTCGCTTCGGGGAAGTGGTGCAGCCGGGCGATGGTGACCCGTCCGGGCTTGAGGGGGAATTCGAAGAGCAGGGGCAGCTTGCGGTTGCTGTGGACCGTGGCCTTGATGGGCGTGGCCGGGTCGGCCATGCTGACCGGGGCCAGGCCGCAATGCCAGAGCACCCCGGTGTCCGATTCGGCATCGATGGAGACCAGATCCGTGATGAAGGCGGGGCTGTCGCTGATGGCCTGGAGCAGGACCAAGGTCAGGGTGCCGTTGACATCGGCCTCGCAACTGGCGGGGACTCGGTCTTCGTTCAACATGCTCATGGCCCCGCAGGCCGCACAGCCCAGCTCGGTGAAGAACTCGGGCCAGCAGCGCACGGCCACGCCGGAGAGTTGCTGATCCGCCACCTGTTCGCTCAGGGCGGCATAGACCCCGGCGGTCCCCCGCAGGGCGGGCTGATCCATCTCGGCCAGGTTGTCCGCATAGCCCCCCACCCGGTCCAAAAACGCATCTCTGGGCGCATCGGGGGCGGAGCGGGCCATCTCCAAGGTTTCGGTCAAAGAGAGGGGGACGACCTGTGCGCCGAAGAGCCGGTCCAGATCCACGGGATCGTAGACGCAGGTGTCGAAGCCGGCGGGATGTTGGCCGACCAACCCGATGCGGGCGGTGCGCAGGGTGCGTCGGGCGAAACCGGCCCGGGCCAAGAGGCGCACCTTGTCCAAAGCGGCGGGATCATCGGCGGGGGTCAGCAGATAGTCGTACGCAAGATTGTGTTGTTTGAACGCGTGGCCTGCTAAATTTATGCCACACAAACTGTTCAAACGCAAGCGTCCCCCATCCCTCACCTCCGGCACGGCCCAGAGCAGGGTGGGCAGCCCCCGTTCCCGCACGGAGGAGGCGATCTGCACGGCCATGCTGCTGTCGGCAAAGCTGGCCTGCATCAGGATCAGCAGATCGAACTCGGCCCCGGCCAGGGCGGTGATGGCCCGCTCGGCCCCGTCGGCGTCCATGAGCAGTTCGGCCCCGGTGCCCACCACGGCCATGCCTGCGCCGGTCAACTGGGCCACCACGGCATCCGCCACGGATTGGGCCAAGGGCACATCAAAGGTGGGCCGGGCGATGGAGATGAGGGCGATTGTGTGGGGCATGGTGGGTGATCCTTGGTTTGGGGAGGTGAATTGGTTGATTGTTGATTAGGTTGATTGGTGTGGGATGTCCCTTGCACGATCAACCAATCAACCTATCAGCCAATCCCCGCTCGTTCTTGAATAAACTGATCCAGGTTCACCACCTCGCCGGTCTCGGCGGAGTGGTTGGCGGCCAGGGTGGCGGCGGTGGAGCGCAGGCCGTCCCGCAGGGTGGCGGTGACGTGGGTGCGATCCCCGGTGGCGATGGCGTTGATGAAGGCCTGGTCCACCCCGGCGTGGAAGGGGCCGCTGTTGGCCCACTCTTCTACGCCGGATGGGGTGTAGTGGGCGGCGCCCTTGTCCGTCACCCGCACCAGGCGGTCCCGCAGGGCGAAGTCGGCGGCGGGGCCGATCTGGATTTCGGGGAAGAGGCCATAGGTGCCGGCGCAGTTGCCCACGGCCCCATTTTTGAAGCGCAGGGTGAGGGCGTAGCCGTCCCAGTTGTCGAAGCTCGGCTCAAAGTTGACCTGGCGGCGGCTGTAGGCGGCATAGACCGTCTCGATCTCCCCGGCCAGGCCTTGGGCCACATCGATCAGGTGAATGTTTTGGTCCACAATTTGGCCCCCGGCTTGGTGGCGGTCCCACATCCACGGGATGGGCGGACGGGTCCAATACCAGCGCAGGTTGACCATGGCGACGGGATCCTGGCCGATCAATTCCTGGGCCTTGAGATAGCCGGGGCTGTAGCGCCAGTGGAAGGCCACGCAAACCAGCACATCCTTGGCCTCAGCGGCCCGCACCAGCCGACCGGCCGCGGCCATGTCCAGTTCCAGGGGTTTTTCCACAAAGAGGGGCAGCCCAGCATCCACACAATCCAGGGCCAAGGCAGCCCGTGGTTGTGGGTGGGGGTGCAGATGTAGACCGCGTCCAAGGTTTCTTGGGCCAACATGGCTTGGTGATCCGTGTAGGCCCGCCCGCCCCACTCGTCGGCCATGGCCTGGGCCTTCTCCGGGATCAGGTCGCAAGCGGCCACGATCTGGGCCTGGCCCTGGGTGCGCAGGATGCGGGCGTGGGTGTTGCCCATGCGCCCCGCGCCGATCAGGCCGATGCGGATGGGTGAGGTGGGCGCAGTCATGGTCAAAACACCTTTCCGATCTGGGCAGGCAGACCGCCTGCCCCTTGGGCTTCAGGACTAAAAAAGAAGGTGTCTAGCCCCAAGGCCACGGCCCCGGATTCTCCGCTGTGATCATGAAAAGAAGCGGGCAAAATTGTTACCTGATCGCCCAGACCACCGAATGCCCGGTCGCGGACGGTCTGGAGCAGGACAGGGTGAAAGAGATCAAAGCCGCTCTCCAACAGGCCCCCCAGCACAATCAGTTGGGGGTTGAGGACGTTGACCAAGTTGGCCAGGGCGATGCCCACATAAAAGGCCCGCTCGGCCAACATCTGCCTCAGGGCTGTGTGGCCGGATCGAGCCGCTTCGAAGATGGCGATCAGGGGTGCCATCTCGGCGTGGGCGGCGGTGGCCAGCACGTCCGGGGCCAGGGGGCGGGCCAGGGCGATGATGGCTGGCTCGGAGACCAGGGTTTCCAGACAGCCGGTGTTACCACAGCGGCAGAGCTGCCCCTCCCTGGGGCAGAATGGTCCAATGGCCGATCTCCCCCGCCCCATAGCCTGCCCCGCGATAGACCTGGCCATCCACCACCAGCCCGGCCCCCAGCCCCACCCGGCTATAGACAAAGGCCAAGGCTTTGGCGTGCTTGCCCTGTCCAAAAAGGCTTTCGGCCAAGGCCATGCAGCGCACGTTGTTGTCCACCTGAACGGGCAACCCCAGACGGCGGGCCAGTTCGTCCCGCAGGGGGACGTTTCGCCAGCCCAAATTGGGGGCCAGAATGTTGATGCCCGTGGACTGTTCCACCAAGCCGGATGCGCCCACGCCCACGCCCACCACCTTGGCCGCCATCTCCGGGTGATCCGCCAGCATTTGGCGCACTGTGGCCGCCATGCGATCCAGGGTCTGATCGACTGGTTCGTCGGGCCGATGGGGCAGGGTGCGCTGATCCACTAAATGGGCCGAGAGGTCGCCCAGAGCGACGTACATGGTGCGCACGCCGATGTGGATGCCCACGGCATAGCGGCTGTCGGGGATCAACGCCAGGGCCTGGGGGGGACGCCCCGCCCCCTCGGTGACAGCTTCCAGATCGGTGCCCACCTCGGCCAAGACACCCTGGCCGATCAATTCCCCGGTCAGGTTGGTGACCGTGGTGGTGGAAAGGCCGGTAAGCCGGGCCAGGCGCACACGGGAGATCGGCTGACAGCGCAGGACTGCCAAAAGCAGACGATGCAGATTGTGCGCCTTGATGGTCAGGGCATTGTGTCCGCCCTGGGAGTTCCTGGCCACGTGTATGCCCCTTTGCAGGGTTGGGATGCGTTGGGAACGCTTGATGGGGTATCCAATTAATCCTTATCAAGGATTAATTGGATACCCTGAGTATAGATCACTCAATCCACCTTGTCAACCGGGAAAACGGAATAATAGCCATTTGGCGGCGGTTTATTGGCGACTTGCCATCTCCCTCAAATCAGGGTATTATGTCTTTGCAGCCTGCTCTCCATACGGTTGTGAGATACCCTCCTCTTTCCAGCACCAGTTCAGCACCATCCCAATCACAGTTTCATCCTCCGGCCTGTCCGAGCTAGCGACGATTCAAGTCGTTTTTTTGCGTTGTGCATCCTCCGCGAAGTCCATTCACCTGCTTTCACCCCATTTCGCAGCATCCGGTTTTTCTGGTTTATCAATCAACAAAACCCAAAAGGAGCGAAACAATGAAGTTGAGATTCCCACTGTTGTCCCTTGTCGTCCTGCTTGTCTTGATCTTGGGGGCCTGCGCCGCGCCGGCGGCCCCGGCCGCACCCGCTGCTGAAGCCCCCGCGGTCGCTGCGCCCGCTGCCGAAGCCCCCGCCGCCCCGGCCATGCCCGAACGGTCCGGCGGCACCCTGCGTATCGCCATGAACGCCGCAGACATCTCCAGCCTGGATCCCCACTTTGCCACCACCACCCAGGACCGGGCCGCGGTGGACATGATCTTCAACGCCTTGGTCCGCTATACGCCTGGGGACAGCTCGACCTTCGAGCCGGACCTGGCCGAAAACTTGCCCGAACCGGAAATGATGGATGGCAAGCAGGTGTGGACCTTCAATCTGCGCCACGGGGTGATGTGCCATGCCACGGACGCCGTGCCTTCCTATGAACTGACCAGCGCCGATGTGGTCTGGTCCCTGGCCAAGTCGGCCAACACGGAGACCTCCGCCTATGCCGGCGAATATGCGGGCATGACGCGTGGAAGCCGTGGATGATTACACGGTTAAGATCAGCCTGGAAAATCCTTTGTCCGCGCTGCTCTTCCTCCCCAAGGTGACCAACTACTCCGGTGGTTTCATCATCTGCCAAAAGGGTGCCGAGGGCATGACCGCCGAAGAGCTGAAGACCCACCCCACGGGCACGGGTCCCTTCATGTTCGAGAGCTACAACACCCAAGAGAAGGTGGAACTGGTGGCCAACCCCGATTACTTCCGGGGTATGCCCGAGTTGGACGGCGTCACCATCCGCTACATGGCCGACCTGAACAGCCGTGAAGTCGGTCTGCGCAGCGGCGAGTTGGATGTGATCAACGGCGCCCCGGACGAGATCTGGGTGCAGAAGATGGTCCCGGTTGAGGGCATCAAGGTGGATGTCTTCGGCCCCGGCGAGATCGCCACCCTGCACTTCAACCAGAGCGTGCCGCCCCTGGACGACATCCGGGTGCGCATGGCCATTGCCTACGCCTTGGATCGGGAAGAGTTCCTGGCCCTGGTGGGCGAGACCGTGGCCGGCAATGTCTATTCCCCGGTCCCGGCTCAGTTCCTGGCTGGCGGTCTGACCAAGGACGAGGTGGATGCCAAGGATCTTGAGTACGCCTACGACCCGGCCAAGGCCAAGGAATTGCTGGCCGAGGCCGGTTTGGCCGACGGCTTCACCCTGGACATGATCACTTCTGAGATGACCGGTTATCAGGTGCTCTATCAATCCATGCAGGCCCAGTTGGCCAAGGTTGGTATCGAAGTCAACCTGCAGGTGATCGACCATTCCAGTATGCACAGCACCATCCGCGCCGACGCCAACCCCCTGGTGATCTACATCGCCTGGCGGCCCAACGCCGATGTCTTCCTGACCCGCTTCTTCCATTCCGACTCCATCGTGGTGAGCGGTGCCAAGCCCGACACCAACTTCTCCCACTACGACAAGATCGATGACCTGATCGTCGGCGCCCGCAGCGCCCTGGATCCGGCGGAGCAGGTGCAGTTGTGGAAGGATGCCCAGGTCATGATCCTTGAGGACATGGTCGCCTTCCCCATCCAATATCAGAGCCAAGTCTACGCCCGCTCCAGTGCGGTAGACTTCGGCCACGAGCTCAAGTCGGTCCTGGCCCTCTATCCGGGCATCGACGAGACCACCACCCTGATGAAGTAAGGTTTGAGATTGGGTAAGTAAAGTAAGAGTAAGGGATTGGGAGATTGCAACGCTGCAATCTCCCAATCTCTCAATCTCCCAATCTCAAGCTCCCCCCTGACGGCCAAAACCCCATCCACCGCCAACGATAGGTCCAAAACCCATGTTTCGATACATTCTGCGTCGGCTGATTTTGACCATTCCCGTCTTTTTGGGGGTCCTCACCATCGTCTTTTTTGTGGTGCGCGTCATCCCCGGAGACCCGGCCACCGCGGCCCTGGGCGATTACGCGTCCAAGGATGCCGTGGAAGCCCTGCGGGAGACCATGGGGCTCAACGAACCCTTGCTGGCACAGTACGGCAATTTTCTGCTGGATCTGGCCAAGGGCGATTTTGGCAACTCCATGATCACCGGCACGCCCATCAAGGAGCAGATCGCCCGGGTGCTGCCCTATTCTCTGGAACTGACCCTGCTCTCCATCCTGATCGGGATTGTGCTGGGGGTGCCCACGGGGATCTACACCGCCACCAACCGCAACCGCCTGCCCGACTATGTGGGCCGAATTGTTTCCTTGGCCGGGTTGTCTGTGCCCGCCTTCTATTTGGGCATCCTCTTTATGTTGCTCTTTGCCGTGAAATTGGGCTGGCTGCCCGCCATTGGCGGCGGGGAAATCAGCGATTTCAAGGACAATATCTCTCACCTGATCCTGCCCTCCCTCACCCTGGGATTGGTGATGACCGCGTCCGTGGCCCGGCTCTCCCGCTCGGCCATGCTGAACGTGTTGAGCCAGGACTATGTGCGCACGGCCCGGGCCAAGGGGCTGAGCGAGCGGACCGTGCTTTTGAGCCACGCCCTGCGCTCGGCCCTGATCCCCATCGTCTCCCTTTCGGGCATCTGGGCCGTCAGCCTGATCGGCGACTCGGTCACCACGGAAGTGGTCTTTGCCCGGCCCGGTCTGGGCAAGATGATGGTGGGGGCGATTTTGCAGCGAGACTACACGGCCCTGCAATCCATCATGGTGATCTACACCGGCTTTGTGGTGATCATCAATCTGCTCACGGATCTGATCTACGCTTTGGTCGATCCCCGTATCCGGCATAATTAATCCCCCTCCACGGTCAACCCACGGTCAATGTAGAAAGGCCCTTGTCCATGCCCCACAACGATCCCGCTGAAAACGCCGAACCCGAACTGCTCATTCGCAGCCAGCGCAAGCGGTTGATCCGTACCTTTTTGCGCAACAAGGCCGCGGTCTTTGGGCTGGTGCTGGTCCTCATCATCGTGCTCTTGGCCGCGGCCGCGCCCCTGATCACCAGCCGAGATCCCCTGGTACAGAACGCCCGCATGAGGATGCAACCGCCTGACGGTGACTTTCTCCTGGGCCACGACACCTTTGGCCGGGATGTCTATGCCCGCATCGTCTACGCCGGGCGCATTTCGCTGATTGTGGGGGTGGTCTCCGTGCTGTTGGGCGGGGCGACCGGTACCATCTTGGGGTTGATGGCTGGATATACAGGGGGCAAGACCGAGAGCGTGATCATGCGCTTTGTGGATATTCTGATGGCCTTCCCCAGCCTGCTCTTGGGGTTGACCGTGCTGGCCGTGCTGGGCGCGGGGGTAGGGCAAGATGATCATCGCCATTGGGTTGATGCTTGCGCCCTCCTTTGCGCGGGTGGTGCATGGGGCGGCGATGACCATCAAATACAATGATTATGTCGAAGCGGCCCGCTCCATCGGCTCGTCCAACTTCCGCATCATCCGCAGCCACGTGCTGCCCAACCTGATGGGCGAGATCGTGGTCCTGGCCAGCCTGCTCACCGCCTCGGCCATCCGCGTCGAGGCCAACCTGAGCTTCATCGGCCTGGGCGTCTCCCCGCCCACCCCCACCTGGGGCAACATGATCCGGGACGGCGTGCCCAATCTGATCAACGCCCCCTGGCTCTCCATCTTCCCCGGCTTGGCCATTTTGGTCACCGTCCTGGCATTCAATCTGCTGGGCGACGGCCTGCGAGACGTGCTGGATCCCAAACTGCAAGAGTAACAAATAGACCACGGATTGGACGGATGAGACGGATCAAAACGGATTTTAAAAGATTTTGTTTGATCCGTTTTGATCCGTTCGATCCGTCCAATCCGTGGTCTATTTTTAGAAAGCAGTGAACGATCATGACGCAAAGACTGACCATTGGCCTGCCCCGGATGCGGGCGGAGGTTGGGGAACGCCGGGATTTTCTGCCCGATTTCGTGGCCATGTTGATCGAGGCCGGGGCGGATGTCGTGGTGGAAGCCGGGGTCGGCGCGGGGATGGGGCTGGATGTGGACGCCTATACCCAAGCCGCCCCCGGTGTGATCTTCGGCAGCCACGCCGACGCCTATGCCCAGGACGTGGTGCTGGTCCTGCGCTGCCCGGATGACGATGATCTGCGGCTGATGCGGCCCGGCGCTTGCCTCATGTCCATGCTCCACTATCCCACCCGACCCCAGCGGGTGGCTTTTTTGCGCCAATTGGGCGTGGAGGCCATCTCCCTGGATTCCCTGCAAAGACGACCAGGGCCGCGGATCATGCAGAACTTCCGGGCCGTGGCGTGGAACGGGGTGGAGGCGGCCTTTCATGTGTTGTCGAAAAACTTCCCGGCCCCTGGCTTCGAAAGCCCCGGCGGCGGCCAGTCCGGGCCATCCTCTTGGGGGCCGGGGCCTTGGGGAGCGTGGTGCGTGCAGGCCGCGGTGCGCTATGGGGACATGGCCTTGTGGCAGCGACTGGCCGGGGCCGGCGTGCCCGGTGTCCAGCTCACCGTGGTGGATTTTGACGTCACCCGGACACGAAGCCACCATGCACCGCCTCCTGGCCGAGTGCGACCTCCTCATCGACGCCACCCAGCGCCCAGACCCCAGCCGCCCGGTGATCCCCAACGCCTGGGTCGGCCTGATGCCCGACCATGCCGTGCTGCTGGATCTGGCCGTGGACCCGTACAATTGCCAGCTGGATCCCCCCGCGCTCAAGGGCATCGAAGGGGTGGTCGGCGGCAGCCTGGACCAATACATCTTCGCCCCGGACGACCCGGTCTTTGACGCCCTGCCCGCCTGCGTGGACAGCACGCACCGGCGCTGGTCGGTCTCGTGCTATTCCTGGCCCGGCGTCCATCCCCGACCGTGCATGGAACTTTATGCCGAACAACTCACCCCGTTGATGCAGGCGTTGATTCGGGCCGGGGGACCAGCGGGCATCGATCCCCAGGGGCCCGCCGAACACCGGGCGTTGGCACGGGCCATGCTTTCCCGGTTCGGTTAAGCTTTTTCACCGCAAAGCGAGAGGCTACCAGGCGGTAGGGGCATGCACGTTTGCCGGAAAGAGTCAGGCAACGACCAAGTTTCGCTCCGCCAACCTCGTGCCCGGCACAACGCGAGATAGCGTAGGATGGGTAAACCGGGCACGAGTTCGGTGATGGCGATGAAACCGGTCTCGAGTTCGCTGCGATAGACGGTTTGCGTGATCGCATCTCACGGCGGCTACTCAACCTGCGCTAACTTTGTTGAACCACTTTGTCTTGCTTGCTTTTCCCACCTCCCCCTCCCCAAGTCCGCAAAGGAGCCGACTATGGACACACTCCGCACCCCGCTTGTTTCCACCCGTGGCGAGGCCTTTGACATCTTTGTCGATGGCCAGCCCATGACCGCCTTTCCCGGCGAGACGATTGCCGGGGTGCTGCTGGAGGCGGGCCGCCGATCCTGGCGGCGCACCCCTGGCGGCAAGCCCCGGGGCCTCTTCTGCGGCATCGGCACCTGCTTCGACTGCACCCTCACCGTCAACGACAAACCCTACGTGCGCGCCTGCCAAACCCTGGCCCAGCCGGGGATGGTGGTGATCACAACAAAATAGGTTGTGAGATGGAGTTGCGAGATGCGAGATGCGAATTATGTGATAACCAACTCGCAACTCGCATCTCGCATCTCACTTCTCACATCTCCTTTGAAAGGAAATCCACATGCATGAGCAATGTGAAGTTGCCGTGGTGGGGGCTGGTCCGGGCGGGATGCGGGCGGCCCTGGCTGCGGCGAAGGCGGGGGTGCACGTCACCCTGATCGACGCCAACCGCCAGCCCGGCGGACAGTATTATCGCCAGGCCGACCTCTCCGGCGCGCCGGACGAGCATGGACATCAGGCCAAGGGGCGCAAGTTGTGGCAGGAGGTGCAGGCCGCCGGGCGTCACCTATCTGCCCGAAACCGTGGTGTGGGGGATTGTGGGGGAGCGCACCCTGGCCCTGCACGGTCCCGATGCCCCGGCCTTTGTGGACGCCCAGGCGATCATCCTCTCCACGGGGGCGTATGACCGGCCTGTGGCCTTCCCCGGCTGGACCTTGCCTGGGGTGATGACCGCGGGCGCGGCCCAGACGTTGCTCAAGACCCAGGGCATCCTGGCCGGGCGGCGGATTGTGCTGGCCGGGACGGGTCCTCTGCAATTTGTGCTGGCCGCGGAGCTGCGCCACGCCGGCGCGGAGATCGTGGCCATTCTGGAAGGCAGCCACAACCTGAAGCCCTCGGTGAGCCAGGTGGGGGCGCTGTGGAAGCAGTGGGGACGGCTGGGCGAAGGGCTGCGCAGCCTGGCGGACCTGACCCGGCACGGCGTGCCCATCCACATGGGCTGGGGGATTGTCTCCGCCCACCCAGGGGGTGCCGGAGACGAGGGCGTGGGGTCGATCGCCGCCGGGCCCCTGGACGAAAATTGGCGTCCTAAACTCGATCAGGTACAAAACCTGACCTGTGACACCCTTCTCCTGGGCTATGGGTTCATTCCCGCCAACAGCCTCAGCGTGTTGATGGGGGCGGACCCAAAGTTGGCGGCCTGATTTGGGCGGTCAAGTGCCCGTGCGGGATGAGCATGATGCAGACCAGCCTGCCCGGCGTCTATGCCGTGGGGGATGGGGCCGGGATCGGCGGGGTGCTGCTGGCCGAGGTGGAGGGGGAGATCGCCGGGCTGGCCGCGGCGGGGCGCATCCAAGGCCAGGCGGAGCGGGCCGAGCCGGGCCATCCGCAAGCTGGGCAAGGCGTTGGAGCGGGAGCGGCGCTTCCAAACCATGTATGCCGAACTCTTCACGCCGGAGCCGGGTCTTTATGATCTGGCCAAGGCCGACACCATTCTGTGCCGCTGCGAAGAGGTGACGCTGGGGCAGGTGCAGGACGCGGTGGCCTTGGGGCAGACGACGACCAACGAGGTCAAGATGGTGACCCGGTGCGGCATGGGCGAGTGCCAAGGGCGCATGTGCGGTCAATTGGTGGCCCGGGCCGTGGCCAAGGCGGCGGGAAAAACTGTGGCCCAGGTTGGGCTGCTGGCGCCACGTCCGCCCCTTTTCCCCATCCCTATCGCCGACTTAGCCCAGATCTACGCCCAGGACATGGCCGGTGTGGGCAGCGCCAGCGGGCGCAAGGAGGACCGAATATGAGCGAGCAACGCAGAGTGAGCGCGGATGTGGTGGTGGTGGGCGGCGGCATTGTGGGCGGGGCCAGCGCCTACTATTTGGCCAAGCGGGGCGTGCGGGTGGTGTTGATGGAGAAGGGCGTGGTGGGCGGCGAGGCCTCCGGGCGCAACGGCGGCGGCGTGCGTCAACAGTGCCGGGTGCGGGTGGAGCGCCCCCTGGCCATTGCCAGCGTCAAACTGTGGGAAGGCATCCAGGCCGAGTTGGGCTACGACATGGAGTATGTGCAGGATGGCAACATCCGCATGGCCACCAACGAGGCCCGCATGGATGATCTGCGGGCCGAGGGCGAGGAGGAGTTGGAAGACGGTCTGGCCGTGGAGATCTGGGATCGGGAAACCCTGCGCCAGCGTGCCCCCTATTTGGGGGATGTCTTTATCGGGGCCAAATATTGCGCCACGGACGGCATCGCCAACCCCATCCTGGCCAGCCGGGCCTTTGGCTGGGCGGCCACACGGCTGGGCGTCACCATTCTGGACCACACGGAGGCCGTGGAGGTGCGGATGGACGGCGGCCAGGTCACCGGCGTGGTGGGCCGGGACGCGGCGGGGGAGATTTTGGTGGAAGCGCCCACGGTGATCCACGCCGGGGGGCCGTGGTCCCCGCACCTGAGCAAGACCTTGGGGATCAGCCTGCCCATCGTGCCCAAGCGGGCCACGGTGGTGGTGACCCAGCGGGTGCCCTTTCTCTTCAAAGAGTTTGTCTCGTCCCACGATCTCAACTTCTATGCCCGCCCGGCCAAGGCGGGGCAGATCCACGTGGGCGGCATCGACGTCCCCGCGGAGACCTTTGACAAAAGCGCCACGGTGGAGATCCTGGCCAAAATCGCCCAGGGCGTCGCGCAGGGCATCCCGGCCTTGAAAGGGGCCAACTTCCTGCGCATGTGGTCCGGCACCCTGGCCATGACCCCGGACAAGTTCCCGGTCATCGGTCCCGTGCCGGGGGTGGAGGGGTATCTGCTGGCCGCGGGGTTCAGCGGTCACGGCTTCTGTTTGGGTCCGATTGCGGGGAAGTTGATGAGCGAGATGGTGTTGGATGGGGGGGCGTCCATGGATTTGGGGGCGTTTGGGGTGGGGCGGTTTGGGTGAGGAATCTGTAGGGGTTTGGGTGGATAAATGACGAACGGCCCGGTCTGCGACCGGGCCGTTCGTCATTTCATCCACCCAAACCCCTACTCTGCCATCAGCACTGGCGGCCCACTTGCCACGGTTTGATCTTTGCCAACACCTCGGCCAGCCGCTCTTCGGCGACCTCCGTGTCATAGGCGGCTTGGGCACGCAGCCAATATCCGTTGGACAGGCCGAAGAATCGGCATAGACGCAGGTCTGTGTCCGCGGTGATCGAGCGGCGGCCAGCGATGATCTCGCTGATCCGCTGGGGCGGCACGTCGATCTGCTTGGCGAGGCGATATTGGGAGAGGCCCATTGGTTTTAGAAATTCTTCGAATAGCAGTTCGCCGGGTGTCACAGGGTTGAGTTGTCGCATGGTTTCAATCCTCAGTGGTAATCCACTATATCTACATCTTCTGCGGTAGAACGGCTTGGGTGTTAAATCCGACATCCCACCGAGGGTGCGATGGAAAACTTGTGCTCACCGCAATAATTCTTGCAGTTGGATCAACCCCCAGTTCGGAACAGAAAATGCTGAAGAGAGATGGGTATTGCCGGGCAATTCAATTTCCATAATGCAGTGCGAATTATCCGGGCTGAAAAACAAAATCGATGTTTTGGATTTGTTGGCGCGGAATGAAGGTGAACACGCCTCCATACAGTTTGTCTCGACCGGTGGCAACTTGTTTTTCCTCTTTGATCAAGATCAGCTCTCTGTCGGTTAGGATTGAAAGATGATCGGGGATGGTCTGCCGGAAGATCGTCCGGTTGAAGAGTTTGATCTCCCGGACAATTTGCCTCGGTTGATAGACGAGACAAAGCACCGTATCCGCGGGGCCAACACTCTTTTTGCCCATAGATTCATCAACTTATAGCTATTGGTGCTGAGTGAATCGAATGGCGACGATGCCAGGGGATCCGCCGAGGACTCGTCCACCTTGGCGAGGCCGGGGCCATGCTGCCCGTGGCGGATGCGCTCGGTGACAGGCGGAAGCAGGGAATCGTTGGCGGTATTGAACCGGATCATGAGGGTATCTGTCGGCGTGACAATCTTCAGCCACGAGCGCAACAAGATCTCCCCCCGCTCAAGATAGAGCACATCCGAAAACAGGCCAGTGGTTGTCTTGGTCTCGGTGCGCAGCAGTTCCGCATGCACAAAGTGGTCTTCATAGACAGACAAGATCTGCCTGTTTCGCTTTTCGGATCGGGAAAAGCGTTCCTCGGGGAAGAAGAGTGTGTACGGGAAAGACGGCTGATGGTCGGGAAAGGCCGACTGAAACTCCGGGGGAACATCCGCGTAGGATTCGAGCCGCTTCACCCACGATTTTGTGGTTTGCGTTGATGATGTATACGAGTACCATTTCGTCTCATCAAAATTGGTGGCCATTCGTGTAAGATCCTTCTGTGACAGAGTTGCCAGGCATCACTTTTCTGAGTGTGGTCAATTTTTCTGCCTGGGTTGGCATTTTGAAAGGGCAAATGTTCCTCAGATCAACACCAACTCAACCACCGTGTCGATCTCATCCGGCAGCCGAGAAGTCGAGAAGTTAATAAACGCGTCATCGGGATAGTCCGCGGTCATGAAGGACCGGTCCAACTCCAACTCGGACCCGTCGGCCAGCAGACGCGGCGGATTTGATCCTCCCGCTCAGCCCCCGGAAGTTGATCGGGCCGATCCCCCGCTCGTAGATGTGGGCGTAGAGCCGGTTGCCCTGCTGGGTGTAGCGCCCCCATTCGGGCTTGGGCAGGTCCGCCCGCAGCCGTAGAGGCTGGCCCCGTTCTGGGCCATCCACGCGCCGACGTCGGCCAGAACCTGCTCGCTCCCGGCGGGTGGTGATGAGAGGGGAGGCGTGGTCTGGCGTCATTCTTTTGTCCGTAATCGGGAACCGAAATAACCGCCCAGCAGGGCGAGTCCGAGGGCACCCAAGCCAATGAGCAACACCTGGGCTGTGGATTGTTGACCTGGAACAGGTTCTCGCCCAATACTGGAACTGATTTCAAGGACGACCAATAAAATGGCTCCCCAACTACACAACGCCGATAGCTGCCAGCGTTCGGGGAACAACGCGCCGACGCCTGCGCTGCCCGCAAAGAAGATTAGGACAACAACAATCGTTCCAAAAGTATTCGAGTCGGCAAACAATCCAAACCCGCTCAAATAGCCCATGCTTAACACCAGGATGACAGTACCGATCCAGCGTATGTACTTCATAAGATCTGTTTCTCCTTTTCAAATTCTGCAAAGTCAGGGCTACAGGCGCATCATCTTGGCCATGCGTTCAATCTGCTTAAAATGCGTTCGCTCATGGCGGGCCAGCCACTGGGCATAGAATTGTACCGTCCGCTCAAGCGGCTTTCCGGCACCGGTGACGGTCGCTCCGCGCAACCAATCATCAGGGGCCAAGGATGCCAGCCGCGTCAATAGCGCGGCCCGCTGGGTCACAAAGGCTTGCAAAGAAGGGCGAAATTCCAGGTCAGGGTAATCGGTGCTTTTGACCCACGTTTTGGGATTGATGGCGCGGAGGGTGGGTCTGTCTTCGGCGAGGATCAAGGCGATGCAATCGCCCCACACATCCGCGCACGAACGCAGATGGGCCAGCACCTCCGTGGCGGACCATTCGCCGGGCCCGGGGGCGGTGCGCAGTTGGGTTGAGGTCAGGTCGGCAGTGATCTCGGCGATACGGGGCGGCGCGGCGGCGAGCAGGGTTAAAATCTGCTCGACGGGGGGTGATTGTTCGGCCATGTGACATACTCCTTCGTTCTATTTCCCAAATAATTCGCCCACGCCAGATACGTCACACCAAAACACCTATACGGAGGCTGTAAGCGGGCAGCCCGCATGGATGGCCATCTGGGCCTCAACCACCAAAGTCACGCTCGAAATCGCAGCCCATAGCCTCGGCAATGAACTTAAAATCCTGGGCGGGCACGTTCAGATGGCCAAACCAAAAGCCCACGGATCAAAGATCAAGGGTTGGCAGACCGTTCATACCAAGGATCAGCGAAACTTCGCCGCCGTGGTGCAGATCGTGCTCCATCACATGGTAGATCACCCAACTGCGGGATAGCTCGTACACTTGGCCGTCCCATTCATCCGGGAAGGTCTGGGCGCAGTCGTCGGGCGTCCAGCGCTGCAAGCGGGATTCGATGAAGGCCCAGGTCTCGTCCAGGCCCTTGGCCAGCTCCGCCCCGCTGCGTGCCGGGGATTCACGTCGGCCCCAGGCCATGTACTCGTTCATCCCTTCGTCTTCATCCTGGAGGGTGCCGCTGAACCACCCCGCCCGCACAGAAATGATGTGCTGCAAAATTTGGCCCAGGGGCCACATGTGTGGGGCAGGTTGCAGCACGAGTTGCTCAGCCGTCAGCGGGGCGACGGCGTCCCGCAGCTTTTCTTGATAGCCCCGCCAGTTTTCATAGATCACATCCAGGGTCGATTGGGTTTGCTGTGCCATCTGTGTCTCCTTTGCGATGGTTGGTACGCTTCATTATCGTGCGGCGAGAAAGGCCAGCACCCGCTGGGTCAGGAGCGCCGACGCCTGGGCATCGTACGAAGGCAGGGAACTGTCGGCAAAGTAGTGCTGATCGCCGGGGTAGAGGAACAGTTCGGCGTCCTCGGCCTCTGCGACCAGGGCGCGGGCGGCGTCGATGTCGCCCTCATCCACGAAGAAGGGGTCGGCGTCCATGCCATGAATCTGCACCGGCACACCCTTCGGCCAGGCCGATCCAAACTCGGAGACCGGCACGCAGGAATAGCAGAGGATCGCCCCCCGCGCCCCGGTCCGGGTCTGGGCCAGCATCTGCGCCGGGACCACGCCCAGGGAGAAGCCGACATAGACCAGCTCGGCGGGCAGATCCGCCGCGGCTTGCGCGCCCCGGGCCATCACCTCGCCAAAGCCAATCTCCCTGACAAAGCCCATGCCCGCCTCGATGCTGTCGAAGGTGCGGCCCTCGAACAGATCCGGCGTGTGGACAATGTGCCCGGCGCTGCGCAACGTGTCCGCGAAGGCGACGACGCCTGGGGTCAACCCTTGGGCGTGGTGGAACAACAAAATTGTCGGCCATTTTCAACGCTCCTTTTCTTGAATCATCACGGCGACGCCAACTCATCGAGCCAAAGTTGCCGCTCCTCGGCTTTCACGGCCCGCTCGGCCTCTCGAATCAGCTTGCCGAGATGGCGGGCGCAGTGCCAGGGTGCGGTCGGCGGCGCATAGGTTTCGGGCAAAGGGGTTGGCTCGTGGTTCAGCACCACGTTGAAGCAGGGCGACCCTTGCTGGATCAGCTCCGCTTCCGCGGCGTTGAGATCATGGTCCAAAGCTGCAAACCGTTCGGCCTCTGAGCTCATCAGCTCGATCTGGAAGTTCATCGACTTGGGCCAGTTGCACCAAACAAAGCGCCCGACGATGGATCGTCCGCGAAAGCCGCCCTTCAAATGGTCCCACACCCGAGCAAAGGCCGTGCCAGACTGGCCGACGTAGAAGACCACCTCGCCGTCCCGAAACAGATACAAATCCAGTCTGCGCCATTCGGGCGGGCATTCCTCGACAAGCAGGAACCGTTTTAGGGGGAGGCTGATTTCCAGATCCTGGCTGATTGGCGGGTGCCTCATTTTACAAAATCCAAGCCCCAGAAAGGCCGAACGCCTGCTCATCGTGACACAGGCGTTCGGGGTTTCTAGACGGTGTAAAGCTGTGTCTGCGTGACGACTAGGCCAGGTCGAAGCGGTCTGCGTTCATGACCTTGTTCCAGGCCGCCACGAAGTCGTTTGTGAACTTCTCCTGGGCGTCCGCGCTGCCATAGACTTCGGCCAAGGCCCGCAGGATGGAGTTGGAGCCGAAGACCAGATCGACCCGGGTGCCGGTCCACTTGAGGTCGCCCGTGGCCCGATCCCGACCCTCGAACAGGTCCGCGTCTTCTGCGCTGGCGGTCCACGCCGTGCGCATGTCCAGCAGATTGACGAAGAAGTCATTGGTCAACGCGCCCGGTCGCTGGGTGAAGACGCCGTGGGCCGACTGCCCGACGTTAGCGCCCAAGACCCGCAGACCGCCGACGAGCACGGTCATCTCCGGCGCGGTCAGGGTCAGCAGTTGCGCCCGGTCCACCAGCAGCTCCTCGGCGGAGACGGTGTACTTGGTCTTGAGATAGTTGCGGAAGCCGTCCGCCGTGGGTTCGAGTTCGGCGAAGGACGCCACGTCGGTCTGGGCCTGGGAGGCATCCGTGCGGCCTGGGGTGAAGGGGACGGTCACATCCTGGCCCGCATTCTTGGCGGCCTGCTCGATGCCGGCGCAGCCGCCCAGGACGATCAGGTCGGCCAGGGAGACCTTTTTGCCACCACTCTGCCCACCGTTGAAGGCGGCTTGGATGCCCTCAAGGGTTTGCAGCACCGTGGCCAGTTGCTCCGGCTGGTTGACCGCCCAATCCTTCTGGGGAGCCAGCCGAATGCGCGCGCCGTTGGCCCCGCCCCGCTTGTCCGATCCCCGGAAGGTGGACGCAGAGGCCCACGCCGTGGAGACCAGTTGGGAGACGGAGAGGCCCGAAGCCAAAATCTGGCCCTTGAGGGCGGCGATGTCCTGGGCGTCGATCAGGGCGTGATCGACCGCGGGCACCGGGTCCTGCCAGATCAGCTCCTCGGCGGGGACTTCCGGGCCGAGATAGCGGGCGCGGGGACCCATGTCCCGGTGGGTCAGCTTGAACCAGGCCCGGGCGAAGGCGTCGGCGAATTCCGCCGGGTTTTCCAAAAAGCGCCGGGCAATCGGTCCGTAGATGGGGTCGAAGCGCATGGACATGTCCGCCGTGGTCATCATGGGGCGGTGGGTCTTGGACGGGTCGTGGGCGTCCACCACCATGTCCTCTTCATCCACGTCCACGGCCAGCCACTGTTGCGCGCCAGCCGGGCTTTTGACCAGTTCCCACTCATATTTGAAGAGCACCTTCAGATAGCCCATGTCCCAGGTGGTGGGGTTGGGCTTCCAGGCCCCTTCGATGCCGCTGCTCATGGTATCGCCACCCTTGCCGCTGCCGAAGCTGCTCTTCCAGCCCAGCCCTTGCTCTTCCAGGGAGGCGGCTTCCGGTTCTGGGCCGACCAGTGCCGCGTCCCCGCGCCGTGGGCCTTGCCGAAGGTGTGGCCGCCGGCGGTGAGGGCCACGGTCTCCTCGTCGTTCATGGCCATGCGGGCGAAGGTCTCCCGCACGTCCTGGCCCGAGGCGATGGGGTCCGGGTGGCCGTCCGGCCCTTCCGGGTTGACGTAGATCAGCCCCATCTGCACGGCGGCCAGGGGGTTTTCCAGGTCCCGTTCGCCGGAATAGCGGCTTTTGGGCTTGTCGCTGGTGGCCAGCCACTCCTCTTCCGCCCCCCAATAGATGTCCTCTTCCGGCTCCCAAATGTCCTCACGACCGCCGCCAAAGCCAAAGGTCTGGAAGCCCATGGACTCCAGCGCGCAGTTGCCGGCCAGGATCATCAGATCGGCCCAGGAGATCTGCTTGCCATATTTTTGCTTGATGGGCCAGAGCAGACGGCGGGCCTTGTCCAGGTTGACGTTGTCGGGCCAACTGTTGAGGGGGGCAAAGCGCTGGTTGCCGGAGCCGCCGCCGCCACGGCCATCCCCCGTGCGATAGGTGCCGGCGCTGTGCCAGGCCATGCGGATGAACAGCCCGCCATAGTGGCCCCAGTCCGCCGGCCACCAGTCCTGGGAGTCGGTCATCAGGGCGTAGAGGTCCTGCTTCACCGCCGCCAGGTCGAGTTTCTTGAACTCCTCGGCATAGTTGAAGCCCTCGCCCATGGGGTTGATCAGGGGGGAATTCTGGCCCAGAACTTTCAGGTTCAACTGATTCGGCCACCAATGCTGGTTCGATGTGCCACGACTGGCCGTGGGTTTGTCCATGCCATGGGGTACCGGGCATTTGCCTTCGTCACTCATTTTTTGTCTCCTTTTCAGTCAGGGTTGGATTTGTACAGCGAACGAACACCAATGCTGTGATCGTATCACAGCATTGGTCATGGGGGAAACGTGGGGCGTTGATTTGTGGCCACTTTAGCGGTCGTTTACGCCCTTGCCCTCGAAGATTTTGGGGATAGTTTTATCAATCCGGGCGTACCGGGTTTTGGATTGCTTGGCGGCGGAAAAATAGAGGATGTATCCCCTTTGCCGTCCTGGGGTCAAGGCCTCAAAGGCGTCTTGGAAGCCGGGAACTTCCTCCAACTTGTTGATCAGCTCTTCCGGGTAGGCGTATTCGGTCGTCTCCTTAAACTCCACTTCCAACCCGGATTCTTCCACGGCAATGGCTTCATGAATATAGGCTTTTAAGATGGGTTCCATCTCAAGGATCTGTTGGGCACTGGTGAACCGAATCTGGCGGGCCGACTGCACATTCTCGGTTTGCTGGATCAGAATGCCGTTGGGATCCTGAAACAAGGCCCCTTTCATAAACAGCAGCGCACAGTATTCCTTGAAGCCGTGGATCAGAGACGATGTTGCTGCCCTCAAACGTGTAACACGGGCAGCCCCACTTCAATTCTTCGGTCAGTTGGCAGTCAAGAACGATCCTTCGCAACGCCTCATATTCTGCTTGCCACTGTTTGGCCTTGCGAAAGAAAAAGTCAACCTTGGGATTCATGCCATTCATGCGCTCACCGCTTTCTGCACGAGGGCGATGATCCGGGCCTCTGTGGCAGCGGTCAACGCCTTCAGCGCGAAGGCGGACGGCCACATGTCGCCGTCGTCCAGGGTCGCCGTGTCGCTGAAGCCGAGGGTCGAGTAGCGGGTCTTGAACTTGTCCGCGCCTTGGAAGAAGCAGACGATCTTGCCGTCCGCGTTGGCGTAGGCGGGCATCCCGTACCAGGTTTTGGGCAAAAGGCTTGGCGCACTGGCCACGATGATCTCATGCAGCCGCGTGGCCATGACCCGATCCGGTTCCGCCAGCTCGGCGATCTTGGCCAGCAGATCGCTTTCGCCGTCCGCCTTGGTCTTCTTGGCCCGGGCTTCCGCCTTCAGCTCCTTGGCCCGCTCCTTCATGGCGGCTTTTTCCTCGGCGGAGAAGCCCGCGGACGTTTCATCGGCCTTCTTTGTGCTCTTCTTTGGACTCATGGAACTCTCCTTGGTCGGGAACGATTGTGGTTTCATCCAAGCTGCACCGGTCTGGAGCGGATGGCTGTCGAATTTTAGAACATTTGCTCTATCTCGTCAAGGCAAGAAATCACCCCTGCCGACTCACCATTTCGTTGATCCAGATGGGGGCGAAGGGCGAGGTGCAGCCCTTGGACACAGGATAGTCCCGATAGATGCCCAAGGTTTCGCCGATGGCCAGGGCACGCTGGCGATGTTCGGGGAAGTGGATGCCGATGCCGGCCAGGCAATTGTTCATGGTCCACTGCACTTCCGGGGCGGCGTCTTTCATGTCGGATTCGATGCGGTTGAGCAGGCCGGGCAGATCGATGCCGTCCGGGCTTTTGCTGATGCGTTCGGCGGTCAAGGCCCAGCCGGCCCGGGCGGCCCAGGGATCGTCGTCGGCCATCCACCCTTGGCGCAGGGTCTCTTTGTCCGGGTGTTTGCTGACGATGTAGGAGATAAACCAGTCCGCCACCTGCGCAAAGTCGATGGACCGCATCATGCCATCGACCTCGTCCCTGGACAGATCCTTGGGCTTGATCAGGAGGATGGCCAGGAACTGGGCGTCGATATTCCCCGTGGCCCAGAGTTGGATGGCCAACTCGTGGTCGTTTTTGATCTTGGCGGCCAGTTTCCGCACATCACCGCGCAGAACGCCAAACTGATTGGTCCCCGCGCCGCTCTTGCTGTTTTGCGCCCGCACCTTTTCATGGCCGAGGGATTCGAGTTGAGCGAGTGTTTCGGTGAGTGTCATGGTTGTGGTCCTTTTTGGGTAATGGTGGGGGAGGCGAGCAGAACGATGGATACGGTTTATCGATTATCAGGGGATGTCGTAAAGATCTAGTATCTGGCGCTCCTGCGTGGGGGACAACCGCACTACCGTGTTTCGGAATTGCGAGGGATTCAAGATTCCCCGCAACGGATGGTTTCCAAGAATCCATTCTACTGGGTACTGCCTGCGGAAGGCACCACTCCAGGGGTCATTTGAAAGAAGATCAGCCTGATAAACCTCAGCATACTCACCAACAATCTGGCCCACGCCTAAAGCGAAGGTTGGAGCGCCTCCATGACTCTTCGGGACATGCGCTACGACCCAATCCCCTTCCTGGATCTGTCGAAACCGTCGAACAGCCGGCTCACGATCCCATTCTCGATCAGGCCAGCCGATGCCAACCACCCTTTGCTGCACGAAGAAGTCCCAAGCAATAAGGCTCTCTTGAGGGGCGATTGTTACCTTCCACATTGTCATGATGTGTCTCCGTTTACGATGCACATAGCTTGTCTATTCACGCAAATGAACATCTGAAAAATCCTCCGGAGAGAAGATTCCCGTTTGCCAACAAAATCTGAGGCATCGTCATCGTGCCGATTACCACCACTGGTCCAGCCTAAGTACAGTTGAGCCGTTACAAAAATAGAGGAAATATCCCCGGAAACCTGCTTTAAACGGCGAGAATAGTGGTAAAGTGGATCACTTTCGTCTATATTTCGCCAAAAAACAGGGATTATGCCTGACAAATTCGCTCAACGATTTGCGTCACCTAGCAGGTGGGCGGGACGAGACGAAGCGGTTGTGAGTCCCATGATGACTCTCAATGGGATCGTTTTGTGCTATTCCGTCAGATTACACTATCTCAGGATGTGCCTTAACGTTATACTCAGCCGACCACGCTTAACTCGGCGGCTAAGTGTGATGATTGGCTTTGACATGAGTACCTTTCTTTCTCAATATACTTTATTACAAATCATTTTTCGAGTCGCATTGAAGCTAAGATTTCTTTGTTAACAACAATATAAGGAAACTGTCCTGCTTTCTTTAAATACTCTTTGATAAAAAAGCTGTCACTAAGTGGTGGTTCCGGTGGCTCAAAACAATACAAAGCGAGCAAGAAAACTTCTAATGTTTCTCTTTTTGCATCAATAAGTATATATGCCTCGCCTCCAATATTGCCTACCCAGCCGCTAAACAAAGTCTCCTCGATATGCATTGAATGAAAAATCATGTATTCATTAAGGACAACAATCATATCTGGGATTTCTTCAGGACTAATATTCCCATCATTAATTTGGTTTTCTATGTATTTCAAAGTCTTTTTGGCACTTTGAGACTTTTTTGAAAACATCACTGTTGGTATTTTATGAAAAGTATCAGGAATCTTCCTTATAGTAGATATTTTCCTTTCTAGCTTCTTTACAGATTTCAATTGTTCTAGGCCTCGATGAAACTCAGACCCTTTAGTCAATGTTGCTATATCAGGTTTTACTTCGATTGCAGCATACACGCCCTCTGCAAGTATTACTTCACGCTTTGGAGTGAAAAAACGAGGATGTATTGGATGAAGAATCACGCAGTCTATTTCGCTTGACTCCGAGCTAATATTGTATATTTTTCCTTTTTTAACAGTATACGTTGGCGGAAATAAGCTAGCCAAAAACTTTTCTACCGATATTTCTCGTATATCAGCTGTCTGTTTGGTATCTTTGCTAAAGGCAGATTCTGTATCACTGAATGACAGTTCGATCATTTGTAAGTTTTCTTTTATTGCTGCGATTGCTGCATTCATTTGATAAATCCTTTAATTCAGGAAATCGAATTGGCTCTCTGGGATCTCAGGGGGTTGACGAATCAAGAATCCTCAACGAGACAGATTTTCTGCGAAATTCAGGCCAATGATCCCCTCGGCGGTGATAGGCGGATCACATTCCGCACATCATCAATTTCATACTTTTTATGCGGAAGAAACGCATGGTACGCTTACCCGCTACCACCGTCAACCCAAAGAAATCATCCCAAATCATCCAGCTTGACGCGCAAGAACACCCCGCAGCCCTCACACCACCCGATCCAAAAACGCCGCCATCCGCGTAAACCTGTCCACCCGATTCACCAACTTGCTGATCTTGTGCCCCTCGTCCGCGTAGTGCAGGAACTCCACGCCGCCCTTGCTCTGATGCCAGTCCTTTTGGGCCGCCCATCACGCAGGAACAAGCGGGCGGATGCGAGTCATATCTTGCTGCATGGTCTGGGCGGCATCCCACAGATCCACGGCACGCTGTGCATTCAGCCAGAACTCCGGCGAGTTGCCGAATAGTCGGGCCAGCCGTAGGGCCATGCCTGGGCTAATGCCCTGGCGCTCACGCAGAAGTTGATTGATCGATTGGCGGGAAACCCCAATGGCTTCGGCCAAACGGGTGGCGGTGAGGCCGTAATCCGGCAGAAAATCTTCGCGCAACATCTCACCGGGATGGGTCGGTCTGCGCTTCATGCTGATCGTGTTAGGAATGCTCATGGTTCACCCCGATGCTGCCCGTTCCATTATCAATTCCGACTCTAACATTGGGCTATGACGATGTCCTGTGGATATCCAACTGCGGTAAATCAATGACCGCGCCAGTTTTGATCAAGAAATCCATACCGATGATGCCATCCATCTCCATGCCGTAGTCCATTGCCCCCACTTCTATCTCGAAGCCATCAACCTGCAGATCGGAAAGTCCGAGTCGGTCAACCTTCTTGGTGAAGACAAATTCCGCGCCACCGACGCCACGAATACGATGGACGGCATCATCCGGTTCATAGCGCAGATCAATGGTCAACAGCTTGTCTGCGGCAAAGATGCAACCCGCCGATCCTGTATCCAACAAAACCTGCGGGAAAGTCACTCGCCGCCCATGATAGTCGATGGTCGCCGCGACAAAAGGCAAGCCATCTTGAAGCCGGATATTCATCGCAGACTCCGAACACCCAACCACTGCCGTTCAACCACATCAAGGCTCTCTCGACTTGTATGAAAGACATACAACTCCCGCTCCGGGGACTCTCGGTGAAGCTGGGTGTAGCTTTGCATCGCCGCCACCGAATCGGCAAAGGTGCCGAGAACGGCCAGTTGATCAAGAATGCGCTTTTCACCGTCCGAATGCGCCTTGATCGCTTCAAGCAGAAGCCATTGCTGGGGATAGTTTTTTCGGATTGCTCGCCACTGCATAGGAATCCTCCTGAACACTATTCACAAAAGATCTGTCATACACAGGATTGTAAATCGCCACACAGCCCCTGTCAATCACCGGACGGATCAAGCCAGATCGAAGCCACCAAATCGAGAAAAATCCGCGCAAATCCGCCAAATCAGCGTCATCCGCGGTCTATTTGAAAGCCCCGTCCCTCACAACACCCGATCCAAAAACGCCGCCATCCGCGTAAAACTGTCCACCCGGTTCACCAGCTTGCTGATCTTGTGCCCCTCGTCCGCGTAGTGCAGAAACTCCACCGTCCCCCCGGCGGCCCGCACCCGGTCGGTGACCAGTTCGGACTCGAAGAGGGGCACCCGGGGGTCGTTGTCCCCGGCGATGACCATGAGGGGCATGGTGATGCGCTCGATCTTGTGGATGGGGGAGATGCGTTCCAGCAGGTCCCGCTGGGTGGCCAGGCTGCCGTATTCCTGCTCCCGGTGGGCCCGGCGCCAGGGGCTGGTGCGCTCCATGAAGGTGACCCAGTTGGCGATGCCCACCACGTCGATGCCGGCGGCGAAGAGCTCCGGGTACTCGGTCAGGGCGGCCAGGACCATGAAGCCCCCGTAGCTGCGCCCATAGATGGCCACCCGATCCCCGGCGATCTCCGGGCGGGCTTGCAGCCAGAGGACGGCGTGCTTGAGGTCCGCCACGCTGTCCATGCGCAGATCCAGCTCGTCCAGGGCGGTGTAGTTGCGGCCATAGCCCGTGCTGCCCCGCACGTTGGGGGCCAGGATGGCGTAGCCCCGGCTGAGGAAATATTGAAAGCGCACGTCAAAATCGGGCCGGATCTGGCTGGCCGGGCCGCCGTGGACGTAGAGGATGCACGGGTAGCCGCCTTCCGGCGCGGGCGATTGGGGCCGATAGTAAAAGGCCGGGATCTGCAAGCCGTCAAAGGTGGGGAAGGCGATCAACTCCGGCTGCACAAAGGAGGCGGACGGAATCCCCGCCCGGTCGCTGTGGGTGATCTGCCGGGCCTGGCCGGAGGCCACGTCCACGGTCCAGATGTCCGCGTTGCGGTTGGGCGTTTGCAGATCCAGCACCAAGCTACCGCCGTCCCGGCTGAAGCGCACGGCGCCGATCACCCCGGCGGGCAGCTCGGTGAAGGGCGTGTGCTGTGCCCGTCGCCAAATCGTAGCGCACCAAATGGCTGTAGCCGTCCACGTTGACCACATAGGCCAGGTCCTCGGTTGCCCCAGACGCGACCAACGCCTGCCAATTCACCGCCGGGGGCCACGAGCCCGTCACATCCGTCGACGTCTGAAAATCTCGGTCATCTCCCCCGTGGCCGGGTCCACCCGCAACAGCGCGCCCCGGTCATGGGTGCGGTCGGAGAGCAGATAGAGGCCATCGGCTCCGCCATTTGGCCGCCCCATAGACGGCGGGGTCCGCGCCCGCGGTCAGATGCCGGGGAGCCTCCTCGCCGGTCAGATCCACCAAATACAACTCGATCTGCAACGACCCCACGGCCTCCTCGGTGAGCAGATAGCGCTCGTCCGGCGACCAGGCCAGGATGGCCCGATTGCCCGCGGCCTCTTGCACCAGCCGAGCCTCGCCGCTGGCAATCTCCATGACATAGGTGTCAAAATCCACCCCGTTGCGCCCATTGGACGCGTACACAATGCGCGCCCCGTCTTTGCTAAAGGCCCCAAAGCGGTGGATGGCGTCGTCGTCCGTGGTCAACCGGCGCACGTCGTGTCCAGCGCGGTCGTCCCCACCAAAATTGGTGATGCAAATAAAATTGCTGGCGCTCGTTGCCCCCCACGTCCCCCACGGCGATCAGATGTGGGGCCGCAGAAGATCCATGCAATTCCCAGACCTTATCTTCAAAAAAAGAAAGCTGCTGGGGCCAGTCGTTCCCATCGCACCGGCGCGCTCCACACCTGAAAGCTGCCGGTGATGTCGCTGAGAAAGGCCACCCGCGCCCCGTCCGGCGACAGGACCGGCGTGGTGGCGCTGCGGATGTTGAGATAACGGGCAAAATCAATGGGCATAAGATTAGCTCTCCTTTTCTGATAATTCCATCCAACGGTCCATAACCTGGTCCAACTTGACCTCCACCTGGCTCAATTCGTCCGCCAGGCTCTGCATACTCGCATAATCGCTGCCGATGGCGTTGATCTGGCCTTGCAGATCGGCCTTGCGGGTTTCCATTTCTTCAATATAGTTTTCGATCTGCGCCAGTTCTCGCTCTTCTTTCCAAGAAAGACGGGCCGGTTTGGTGGGGGACGGATCGCCGTTTTGCGCAGCTTTCGGGGTGGGGGACGGGGGGGGCGTCGACGACTTGGCTGCTTCGGCTTCGGCGGTCAGCCGTTGGAAGGTCTCGTAGGGCGCGGGATAGCGGGGGCTGATCACGCCTTGGTCAAAGTTGACCAGGAAATCCACCGTGCGGTCCAGAAAATAGCGGTCATGGCTGACCACGACCAAGGTGCCGGCGAAGTTGTCCAAAAACTCCTCCAACACGGTCAGGGTTTGGATGTCCAGATCGTTGGTCGGCTCGTCCAAAAAGAGCACGTTGGGCTGGTGGATCAGCGTGCGCAACAGGTAGAGCCGCCGCTTCTCCCCGCCGCTGAGGGCGGCGATGGTCCCCCACTGGGTCTTGCGGTCAAAGAGGAACCACTCCAACATCTGGGCCGCCTCCATGATCTCGCCGTCCTTGGTGCGGATCAGGGGGGCCTCGTCGTGGATAAACTTGATCAGGGTCGTGGACAGGTCCAGATCCTGGCTGCGCTGGTCAAAGTAGCCCAACTGCACCGTGTCGCCCCAGTCCAGCACCCCGGCGTCGGCCTGGGTTTTGCCCGCCAAAATGTCCAAAAAGGTGCTCTTCCCCGCGCCGTTGGGGCCGATGATGCCGATGCGGTCCCCCGGTTCCAGGCGGAAGTCCAGCCCTTCGAAGAGGGTGAGGTCGTCGTAGCGCTTGGTCAGCCCCGTGGCAAAGAGCACCTTTTTGCCCAGGCGGCGGGTGGCCAGGGCCAGGGAGACGCTCTCCTCCCCCCGGTCACGGGCGAGGGTCTGCAACTCTTCCACCCGCTGCACTCGCGCCTTCTGCTTGGTGGATCGGGCCATTGCGCCCCGACGCAGCCAAGCCAGCTCTCGGCGCAACAGGCTTTGGTGCTTGGCCTCGTCCGCGGCCAGACGGTCGTGGCGCTCCTCCCGGTGTTCCAAATAGCGGGTATAGCTGCCCGCATAGCTGACCAACTTGCGCCGGTCCAACTCCACAATGCGGTTGACCACCCGGTCCAAAAAGTAGCGATCATGGGTCACCAACAACAGCGCCCCCGGCTCCGCGGCCAGATAGTCCTCCAGCCAGGCCACGGTGTCGGCGTCGATGTGGTTGGTCGGCTCGTCCAAAATCAGCAGATCCGCCCGGTCGATCAGCGCCCGGGCCAGCGCCACCCGCTTGCGCTGCCCGCCGCTGAGGATGCCCACGGACGTCTCAAAATCGTCCACGCCCAGCTTGGTCAGGATGGCCTTGGCGTTGGCCTCCGCGGCCCAGCCGTCCATGCGATCCATCTCCGCAGAGAGGGCGGTCAAGTCACGTTGCGCCTTGACATCGCCCGGCTGACGGTGCAACCGATCCGCGGCCCGCTCATACTCCCGCAACAGCCGCATCTGGGGCGAATCGCTGCGGAAGATGGTCTCCAGCACGCTCAGGTTGTCGGCCAGGATCGGGTCCTGGGCCAGAAATTCCACCCGCACCTTGCCCCGCACGGTCACCGAGCCGGTGTCGGGCAGTTCCATCCCCGCCACCAGCTTCAACAGCGTACTCTTGCCGCTGCCGTTGACCCCGATCAGGCCGATGCGGTCGCCGTCCTGGATCATCAGATCCACGTGGTCCAACAAAAGGCGTTCGCTGAATTGTTTTGAAACGTCGGTCAGTGTGACTAAAGACATAGGATTTTGAGATTCTGGATTGTTGATTTGGGATTGATTTATACGAGAGAAGTTTACCACAGATTGGCGGGTTGCCATCGCTTTGGCTGTTCCCGGTAGACCACTTGGAAACAGAAAGGCGGCGCACCGAGACCTCGGCGCACCGCCTTTGCGTTTGAAACCCATTGGCCCTATTCCAGGGTAAATACCTCGGTCACGGAGACCTGAAAACCGTCCAAGAGGACCGATGTGGCGGTCTCGCCCATGCCAAACTGACCGTGGACCGCGTAGCGTTGCCCATCTAACGTGAGAACCGTGATCTGTTCCTCTCGGGGATCCACGATCCAATATTCGGGGATGCCAGCCTGGGCATATTCCCGGCGCTTGGTCACCGTATCTCGTTGGGGATCGTCCGGGCTGACCACTTCCATGACCAGATCCGCGCCGATCCAGAATTGGTTCGATCGCGGTGGGCATTGGCAGCGGACATGAAGACAAAGTCAGGTTCCCGAAATTTACCCGGCCAGAGTTGGATGGGAAAAGCCGCGGGCAGGAAAATACCCGCCTTTGAAGCCGTGCGATAATCCCAGAGGATGTTCAACAAATTACCCAATATCGCCTGATGCGAGGCTGTCGGCATGGCAGGACTTCGATGACTCCCTGGTCGAACTCAACCAGGCGATTGGTATTGAGAGCCAGATACTCTTCTTCGCTCCAGTGCCCTTGGGCTGGAAAGAGGTGGGCTACTTCCCAAGCGGGTTCGGGATCAACGGCTAAATCTGCCTTCTTCCCGACACTTGAGTCAGAAAACTCAAGCGCAGCGCCAATGTCGGCAATAGCAAGATGCGGATGGTCTACCAAGAGTTGTGCTATTGTCGCGCCATCGGTCAATTTGCGCACGATCAGTTCCACCGGAATGCGAGTACCGGCAATAACAGGTTTGCCAAACATGATTGTGGGATTGATGCTGATGCGTTCATGGCTCATGGTTTCGTTCTCCCCAAATAAACTGTCCAGGCGGCCGCCGGGGGCTGAAGCGCCCCGGCTGGTCAGGGAAACCCGATGAATCGGGTTAATATTATGTGGATTTTTTCGTCGAGACAGCCCGGTTCACCGGGCTTTTATGCCTAGCCGGGGCGCTTCAGCCCCCGGCGGTGGTCGGCTAAACCGCCCCTTTGATCGCCTCCACCGTCCCCACATCCTCCAAACTGCTCACATCCCCCAACGCATCCCCCAAATGGGCGGCGCGGATGATGCGGCGCATGACCTTGGCGTTGCGGGTCTTGGGCAGGGCGGCGGCGAAGAGGATGGCCTTGGGCTTGAGGGGCTTGCCCAGTTCCGCGGTGACCAATTGCATGAGTTCCGCCCGCAAGATCCTCGCTGGCTCGGACGCCGGGGGCGAGGACGACGAAGGCGACGACTTCCTGCCCCTTGACCTCATGGGGCACGCCGATGGCCGCGGACTCGGCCACGCCGTCGTGGGCGTTGAGGATGGCCTCCACCTCCGCCGGGCCGAGACGCTTGCCCGCCACTTTGATGGTGTCATCGCTGCGGCCCAACAGATACCACAGGCCGTCGGCGTCGATGGCGGCGAAGTCCCCGTGCAGCCAGACGCCGGGGAGGCGGCTCCAATAGCTGTCGATGTAGCGCTGGCGGTCGTGCCAAAAGCCCCGGGTCATGCCGATCCAGGGCTGGCGGATGATCAGTTCGCCCACTTCGCCCCGCACGGGCTGGCCGGCGTCGTCCACCACATCCGCGTCCATGCCGGGGATGGGGCCGCCAAAGGCGCAGGGTTTGAGGGGCTTGAAGAAGGTGCCGCACAGAATGCCGCCGCTGATCTCCGTGCCGCCGGTGTAGTTGAGGATGGGCTTGGCGCTGCCCAACACGTTGCGGAAGACCCACAGCCACGACTCCGGATCCCACGGGCTGCCGGTGGAGCCGACCGCCCGCAGGCTGGCCAGATCGTGGCGCTGCACCGGCTCCACGCCGTGCACTTTGAGCGAACGGATCAGCGTCGGCGAGATGCCCAAATGGGTGATGCCGTGGCGCTCCACCATGTTCCCACAGCCGGTCCACGTCCGGGAAATCGGGCGCGCCGTCGTAGAAAACCATGGACGCCCCGTTGAGCAGCGCCCCGAAGACCAGCCACGGCCCCATCATCCAGCCCATGTCGCTCATCCAATACATGACCTCGCCGGGTTTCAGATCCATGCTCTGGCGCATGTCCTGGGCGGCCTTGACCGGGAAGCCGCAGTGGGTGTGGACCGCGCCCTTGGGCCGACCGGTGGTGCCGCTGGTGTAGATGATCATGAGCACGATCTTCGGCGGCGGTCAATTCGGTTTCAGCTTCGTCCGACTGGCCGGGGACCAGATCTTGCCACCAAATGTCCCGGCCCTCGGTCCACGGCGTATCGGCCAGACCCACTCGATCGACGACGATCATGTGTTGGAGGCTGGGGACCTGGGCGGCGGCTTCGTCGGCCACGGGCTTCATGGGCACTTTTTTGCCCCGGCGGAAGGCCCCGTCCACGGTGAAGAGGGCCTTGGCGTCGGCGTCGGCCAGGCGGGTGACCACGGCGCTGACCCCGTAGCCGCTGAAGAGGGGCAGAATCACGCCGCCGATCTTGATGATGGCCAGGAAAGCCACGGCCAGTTCGGGGATCATGGGCATGTACAGCCCCACGGCGTCCCCCTTGCCCAGGCCGAGGGAACGCAGGGCGTTGGCGCACTGGTTGACCTCCCGGTGCAGTTCGCCGTAGGTCAGGTTGACCACGGCGCCCTCTTCGCCTTCCCAGCGCAGGGCGATGCGGTCACGGGTGGCGGGGTCGGCCTGGTATTTGTCCAGGCAGTTGTGGATGATGTTCATCTCGCCGCCCACGCACCATTTGGGGAACTGGATGCCGTCGCTCAGATCCACCACTTGGCTGTAGGGCGTGGCAAACTGGATGTCCAGATCCGCCAGCACCGCGTCCCAAAACCAGGCGATGTCCGCGGTGGAGCGGGCCAGCAGCGCGTCGTAGTCGGCGATGCCGTGGCGATCCATGAAGGTCTGCAAATTGCTGGCCGCCATCCATTCCGGGTTGGGCTGCCAGGCGATCTGTTGGCCGAAGGGGAAGGTGTCGGACGGGGTGGGTTGAGGATTGATCGGCATGGTGGGTCTCCGTGGGTGGGGTTGAAACGAGTGAGGAGTAATGAGTAATGAACGTGGTCGACCACGTTCATTACTCATTACTCCTCACTCGTTTTTACTCCTTCCAAAGCGTGTTCAGAAACTTCATCTGCTCCAACTTCTGATACGTCCCGCCGCCCTCGTGGTGGTTGAACTCCCAGATGCGGATCTGCTTTTCCCCGGCGTAGTGGTTGAAGGCGGCGTAGACCGTGGAGGGGGGCAGACTTCGTCCATCAGCCCGACGGAGAAGAGGGCGGGGCGGTGGCCCGGGCGGCGAAGTTGACGCCGTCAAAGTAGCTGAGGGTGTTGAAGACGGTCTCGACTTTGTCCCGATGGGTGACCAGATAGCGGGCGATCTCCTGATAGGGCTGGGCGTCGGTGACTTGGAAGACCCGGCGGAAGTGGCAGAGGAAGGGCACATCGGGCATGGCGATCTGCACCCGATCCCCCATCAGCCCGGCCACGGCCAGGGTGATGCCGCCGCCCTGGCTGCCGCCGCACAGGGCGATGCGGCTGGGATCGACTGCGGGGTGGCTCAGCGCCGCCTCCACCGCCCGCACGCCGTCGGTGAAGACCCGGCGATAGTAGTAGGTTTGGGGGTCAAGGATGCCCTTGGTCATGAAGCCGGGGTGGTGGGGGTTGCTGCCGGCCGGCTCCGGGTCCGGGGTGTCGCCCTTGAGCCAGTTGCTGCCCTGGCCCCGGGTGTCCATGATCAGGTGGGCATATCCGGCGCTGGCCCACAACAGCCAGTCCGTGGGGAAGCCCCGTCCGCCGCCGTAGCCGATGAACTCGACGACCGCGGGCAGAGGGCCGCTGCGTTCTTTGGGCAGCAACAGCCATCCCTTGATGGGCTGGCCGCCGAAGCCGTTGAAGGTGACGTCGAACGTCTCCACCGTGCGCAGGCCGAAGTCTACGGCCTCAAAGTGGGCATCCAACGGAAAAGCCCGAGTCTCAGCCAAGGTGTCGGCCCAGAAATCTATCAAAATCTTCCGGCTCGGTCCGTTCGGGCAGATAGGTACGCAGTTGGTCCAAAGGCAGATCAAAGAAGGCCATGTGAAAGCTCCGGTTTGGAGTGAGAGGAGAGAGAGGAAGAGGAGGAAGTGATAAAACGAGTGAGGAGTAATGAGGTAATGAACGTGGTTAAGCACGTTCATTACTCATCACTCCTTACTCGTTCAACTATGTCCGTAACCCAGCAACTGCGGTTCCGCCCAGACCGCCCAGTTCCAGCGGGCGTCGCCCAGGCCGTCGGTCATGAATTGGATCAGCACTTTTTGACCGGCCAGGGTGGGCAGGTCGATCTGGAAGCGTTCCCAGTTGTTGGACTGTTTGGTGGTGGACCAGACCCTGGCTCCGTTGACGATGATGCGGAAGGCGCATAGATTGTCCCCCTCCATCAGCGCGCCGTCCCGGAGGCCCACGCCAAAGCGCAGATGCAGGCGTTCGACTTCGGCGGGGACGGTCATCTCATATTCGCATACGCCGCTGCCGATGACCGGGGGGTGCTGCCAGAGGGCGTTTTGCTGCACCATGCCGCAGGTGGCCGGGCCGACTTTGATCTCCATGAGATCCGTGGTGCGGGTGGCGGCCAGGCGGGCGGCGGCGAAGTTCTCCACAAAGTCGTACTGCCAGACCAGGGGCGACAGATCCTCGTCGTCCCCGTTGCCGTCATCGTCCAGCAGGCTGTGCCACAGCTCCTCTTGCCATTTCAGATAGCTAATATACTGCGAGAGCTGGGTCAACGACTGCTCGTTCAGGTCGCTGATGCGGCGCACAATGGCGTCGATGGTTTCTTGGTGGGTGTCGATTGGTTGCATAGTTTTATCGAGTGTCGAGTGGTGGAGGACTGAGGGGTTTAGGACTGAGGACTGAGCTCTAAACACCTTGCCTGTGCACTCAGTCCTCAGTCCTGAACACCTCAGTCCATTCTTACGCTGTGCCCATGCGGGCCTTCCAGCGGTCGGCGGCCACGGGGTTGCTGAGCAGGACCAGGGCCACGTAGCTGGGTTGAAAGGGGTGGCGGATCAGGCGCATGTGGGCTTCGTCTGGGGTGAAGCTGCCCTTGCGCTGGTTGCACGGCTTGCAGGCGGTGACCAAGTTCTGCCATGAATGTTCGCCCCCCTGGCTGCGGGGGATGACGTGGTCCACGGTCAGTTCTTGGCGACCGGGCATCATGCCGCAGTATTGGCAGGTGTGGGCATCCCGCAACATGATGGCGGAGCGGGTGGGCGGCACGTTGCGGTGGGGCAGGCGCACATAGTGCACCAGCCGGATCACCAGGGGGATGGGAAAGCTGTGGTCGGCGCTGCGCAAGCGTTGCTCTGTGGCCTCGACCAACTCGGCCTTTTCTCGCAACAACAGCACCACGGCGCGGCGAACAGAAACCAGGCTCAAGGGTTCAAAACTGGCATTGAGTACCAGCACTTCCTTGGACATGAAATCAATCTCACCTCTGTCCGCGACGCTGGGAGTGCGCCGAAGACGAACGCATCTGCCTATCCGCTCGGTTGGTCAAGGACGTGGGACGTGAGACGTGTTGCGTGTTGCGTGGGGTTTGTCCCGTCAAGGCAATTCATTGTGCATTGGACATTGTGCATTTTTCATTCCCACCCCGCGCCTCAATTCTAGCAGGAAGCGACGGCGATAACAATTATCCTGATCTTCTGTTTTTTGATTTGCCGTGCTTTGCGGCGTATGCGCCCTCAGACGCAGACCCGTTCGCACCAGGGGGTGCGAACTCCTCCTGTTGCATCAAACCAGGGGACGGGCCCATTCGATCCAGGAGATCAGATAGTTGTAGTCAAAGGAGGCCACCACGCTGGTGCGATCCAGCATGATGGTGAGGAAGATGGTCACCGTGGCCAGGGCGATGGTCAAGGCCCGCCCTTCCATCATGCGGCTGAGGTAGCCATAGCCGGCAGGCAGGGAGATCACCGTGGCGATGGCATAGAGGATATGCAAAAAAGGCCGAGGCAGGTTGTGATCGCCGGAGAGGTAGATGTAGGTGCCCAGAACAACTTGAGCGACGATCAGCACCTCGCCGATCACCGCCGCGCCGAACCAGTTACCGTCTAAGTCCTTGTTCCGAATGGCGTACCAGACGGCCCAGACGCTCAAAACGCCTAAAAAGATGGTGGCCGACTGGGCCAGGGATGCGTGGACTTGTGAGATGGTCATAGGTGTCTCTTTTGAAGGGGTGAAGGGCTGAACGGGTGGAGACGGGCTGAACGGGTGAAAGGGTGATAATAAATCACCCGTTCACCCCTTCACCCCCTCACCCGTTCAGTTTATGTACGCTCAAATACTGCTCCAACACCCGCGTGGCGGTGCCGATGATGTCGTAGGTGTGCCAGCCGCTGGGGGGGGCCAGGGCATAGATGCAGCCGCCGATCACGTAGCTGTCCTGCTGCATGGCCTGGTCGTACCAGACCAGTTGTTCGATGTACGCGCCCGGTCCCCACAGGCCATAGCCGTTCTGGGCCCAATAGTCCTGAAAATTGAGCCAGCCCCGGCCATCCGGCGGACCGGGGCGGTTGGCCACCAGGCCATCCACCCCCAACTCGGTCATGACCAAAGGAATCTCCAGCCCAGCCGGGCGCAGGATGTCATTGTAGACATGGCGATAACGCAGGGTGAGCCAGCCCGTGTCCCCAGGGGTGACGCCGGGATAGCGGCCCTGGTCCTGGCGGGTGGAGAGGTAGTAGATGGTGGGGGCGGAATACTCGTGCAGCCCCAGCCAGCCATCGTTCTCCTTGGCCGCCTGCACCGCGGGCAGGAAATGCTCCCACAGTTCCATGGGCGGCTGACCTGTGCCAAAGTTGCCGATCACACTGCGGATGCCCCGGTCACCCAAGAGCCGGGTGCGCTCGGCCTCGAAGTCGGCCAGCCGTTTCATCTCGTCGGCGTTGCCGGCCACGGGTTCGTTGTAGGCTTCCCAGGCGTCAAAGACCTGACGGCGCTGGGCGTCGTCCGCCACCACCATCAACTTGTTGACAAAATCCTGGGCCGCGGGGGATGGGGTCCAAGCTGCTCAGTTGAATTTGGGGCAGATCGATGCGCCCGATCACCTTGGTTTGGGGCGAGACCTGCTTGATCTCCCCGGCGAAATTGGGGTCCAATTCCAAGGTCTTGACCACGGCCACGCCCCCGGCTCGCAACAGGCGGAAAAGTTCCGGCTCGTTGCGCCCGATGAAGATGCCCAACTTGCTGGGCGGGCCCGGCGGGAAGGGGGTGGAGACCGGCGTGGAGGTGGCCTGGGGGACCGGGACGCTGGTGGCCTTGGGCGGGGTGGGCGTCAGGGTCGGCTCTGGGGTGGGGGCGGATTGGTTGCTCACCACAGGCAGATATTGATCGTAGATATCCTCAACCACAGCCGTGGCACCGGAAACGGGGGGGATCCCGACGGTGGTCGGGCCGGGATAGGGTGCAGGGGTGGACGGTACGGACGTAGCCGGGGCCGGATAGGATGCTGGGGTGGCGGGACTCTCTCCGCCTCCGCCGCAAGCCGCCACTGTGGCAACCGCCGCGCCGCCAGCCAGGGTACGCAACAGCGCCCGACGGCTGAGGTGCGGACCCTGGGCGTGGTTCGGACTTTTCGTTTAGAGGTTGATCGTTGGTTGGTGACATGGGAACTACGATAGCACACAAGCCCATGCGCCCCAAAATTGGCCAAGGGGATCCGTCGTGGCGGATCGTTCCGGCGGCATACGCCCGACCCCCTCCTGGCCTACGCGCCCAACACGTCATCCCTCCGCCATCACCCCGTTTTTTACATCTATATAGGCACCTGATACACTGGCGGGGTCAAATAGAACGCGGATAACGCGGATTGAACGGATTTACCGCGGATTTTTTCTCAGTTTTTTCAGAAAAGGAGCACCCATGCAGAAGTTTGCGGTCAGTATCGAATACTGCGTGATGTGAAACTACACCCCACGCGCCGTCAGTTTGGCGGCAGAACTGCTCGAAAATTTCACCCAGGCCATCACCAGCCTCACCCTGATCCCCTCCAGCGGCGGAGCCTTTGAAGTCACCGTCGGCGACGACTCTGATCTACAGCAAAAAAACCACCAAACGCCACGCCGAAGCGGGTGAGGTGGTGGGGTTGTTTGGGGAGCATACAGGGGCGTGAAACGTAGGAGAACGTGTAATGCGTGAAAAGGGATCAAAATCTTCGCCAGATCTCAACCACGCAACACGTTACGCATTACGCCTTCCCACATCCCCGTCGGCAAATCCACGAACTCAAACTCAATCCCAAACTTCTCGGCCAGATGTTGGCCCAGGGCCTGGACGCCCACGGTCTCCGTGGTGTAGTGGCCGCCGTAGATCACGTTGATGCCGGCGTTGAGGGCGTCATAGTATTGGCTGTGGCTGGTCTCGCCGGTGAGGAAGGTGTCGCAGCCCAGGTCCGCGGCCTCTTGGATGTGGGGGGCGCCAAAGCCGCTGATGATGCCGACCCGCTTCACCGTGGCCGGGCCGTGGGCCAGGACGGCCTTGACCGGGCCGACGGTCTCCTCGAAGCGGGCGACCAGGCTGTCCAAGGTCGTGCCGTCCGGCGGGCGCTGCACAGGGATCCCGGAATCCGTGCCCTTGATGTTGGCCCACCAGCCGTCCACGGTCAGGCCCAGGCGGCGGGGCAGCTCGGCGTTGTTGCCGAACTCTTGGTGGGCGTCCAGGGGCAGATGGGCGGCGTAGAGGTTGAGGTCCGCCTTGATGAAGGTGCGCACCAGCTTGCCAAAGCTGCCCTGGAGCATCTTGTGTCCACTCCAAAAGATGCCGTGGTGGACCAGCAACAGGTCCGCGCCGTGGGCCAAGGCCGCGTCCACGCAGGGCTGATGGGCGTCCACCGTGGCC
>CAVPIK010000022.1:0-82455 GCA_963704975.1 uncultured Chloroflexia bacterium
CGATTTGACGCCACGTCCGCCGCAACGCAACCGCGCACAGCGGGCCACCGCTTTATGTGGGGCAGGCCGAAAATACCTGCGCCCCGGCTCCGATCCCGTGGCCGGATTGATTGCCGAACGCATGGCCGATGACGCCCATCAAGCCGAAAAACAGCCGTAACCACCCATCCCCAATCACCCAATCAACACCCCCACCGCCTCCCCCAACACCTCCACAATCTCATCCATCTCCCCCTCCGAGATCACAAACGGCGGCGCGATCATGATCATATCCCCACGCACCCCGTCCACATTCCCGGAACTGGGATAGACGATCAGCCCCCGCTCAAACGCCTCGTCGGCCAGGGTGTAGGCGAACTTGCGGGCGGCGGGGAAGGGTTCCTTCGTCGCCCGGTCCGCCACGAACTCCATGCCCAGCATGAGGCCCGTGCCCCGGATGTCGCCCACGTTGGGATGGTCGCCAAAGGCGGCGACCAGCTTGGCCTTGAGGATCGCCCCCTTCTCCCGGCTGGCGGTGATCAGGTCCTGCTCTTGCAACACGCCCAAGGTGGCCAGCCCGGCGGCCGCGCCCATGACATGATGCGAGAAGGTGCCGCCGTGGGCGAAGTCCCCCTTGGCCCGGAAGATGGTCTCGGCGTCCGCACCCTTGACGGCCATGATGGAGAGGGGCCAATTGCCCCCGGCGGTGCCCTTGGCAAAGGTGATGATGTCCGGCTCCACGCCCCACAGCTCGGTCATGGCCACCCAGTGGCCGGAGCGGCCAAAGCCCGCCATCACTTCGTCGTCGATCAGCAGGACGCCAAATTCGTCGCAGATCTGGCGGATCATGGGCCAATATTCGGCGGCGGCACGACGGCGGCCAGGGACGCGCCGCTGACCGGCTCGGCGATGAAGGCGGCCACGGTCTCCGGCCCTTGGCGCACGATCTCCTCGGCCAGTTCCTGGGCGCAGGCGATGCCGCAGGTGGGGTAGTCGAGCTTGAGGGGACAGCGATAGCAATAGGGCGGGTCGATGTGGGGCATGTCCCGGAACTGCTCGGTGTAGAGGATGCGCAAGGAGGGGCGTCCGCTGATGGCCAGGGTGCCCAAGGTGGTGCCGTGATAGCTGTGCCAGCGGCCAATCACTTTGGTGCGGCCGGTTTCGCCCCGCTCCACTTGCAGATGCCGGGCGAACTTGATGGCCGATTCGTTGGCCTCGGAGCCGCTGGTGAGGAAGTAGAATTTGGCGTCGGCCAGGGGGATCACCTCGGCCAGGGCGTCGGCGTAGGCTTCGATCACCGGGGCGGTGAACATGGTGGGGTGCAGATAGGCCACCTGCCGGGCCTGCTCGGCGATGGCGTCCGCCACCGCCGCCACGCCGTGGCCGATGTTGACCAACACCGGCCCGCCGGAGCCGTCCAGCCAGCGCCGCCCATCCGCCGCATACAAATAGACCCCCTCCCCCCGCACAATCTCCGGGTGATCGTGGCCCATACGCCGATAAAAAACATGACCGTCAGGATGTTGATGGGTTTGCATGCTTGACTCCTTCGGAGGCGAAGAAGTCCGACTTTTTTCAAAAGTCGGACTTCTGGGTTGACAGCCACGGCATCCGTGGCCTACTTGTTGTTTTCCGCCAAGATCAGCACCGTATGCAACAGCACATTGGCCCCGTTGATCAGGTCCTGGGGATGGGTGAACTCTTTGGGGTTGTGGCTGATGCCGTCCACCGACGGCACGAAGAACATGGCCGCCGGGGTGACCGCGCTCAGACACCTGGGTGTCGTGGCCGGCGAAGCTGACCAGCCGGGTGTGGGAGAGGCCCAGGCTGTCCGCCGCCCCCTCGATGGCGGCCATCACCCCCTCATTCATGGGCGCGGCCACCCCTTCCGTGGCCAGCTCAACCTCCACCGTGAGCCGGTTTTCTGTCGCAATAGTCTGGGCCAACTCGATCAACACGGCCTGCATCTCGTCCAGCATGGCCTCGCTGCCGTGGCGGAACTCCACGGCCAAATCTACCTGTGCGGGAACGATATTGAACGCCCCCGGCTGGGCGTTGATACGCCCGCAGTTCATCACGCCGGGACTAAACCGGGCCATGACCAGATCCCTGGCCCTCTGCACATAGGCACTGGCTCCCCACAGAGCGTCGGCCCGCCGGTCCATGGGCATGGTCCCGGCGTGAGCCGCCTGCCCGTGGAAGTGCAGCCACATAGAGCGGATGCCCACAATCGCCTCCACCACGCCGATGGCCACCCCCGCCTCCTCCAACCGGGTGCCCTGCTCGATGTGAACCTCGACAAACCCCGCCAACGTGGCCGGATCCCGCCGGGCAGAGAGCACCCGCGCCCGGTCGCTGCCGATGCGGGTCAGCCCCGCGTCCAAGGCCGCCGCCCCGCCCCGGGCCTCTCGCAAGTCGGCCTCGGTCAGCCGCCCGGTCAACGCCGCGCTGCCCATCAGTCCGGTGATGGTGCCCTCTTCGTCGGTAAAGCTGATAGCCTCCAGGGTGACCGGAAGCGTCAGCCCGGCCTGTTTCACCGTGCGCAAGACCTCCAAGGCGGCCAGAGTGCCCAGTGCGCCATCATACGGCCCTCCATTGGGCACGGTGTCCAGGTGAGAGCCGATGAGCAGGGTTTTGGCCCCAGGGTCCGCCGCGGGCAAGACCGCGGACAGATTGCCCGCCCCATCCTGGCGAAAGAGCAGCCCCGCATCCGCCACCCGGTGATAGAACCAGGCCCGCCCCTCCACATCCGCCGCAGAGAGGGCCGGACGCGAGACGCCCCCCTCCTTGGTACGCCCAATCCGGCTCAGGTCAGCCAAGTCGGCCAAAAGACGGTCGCCACTGATTACCAGCATACGGTTTATCCTTCCTGGTGATGTTCCAGCGATTTTCCGGTATAATGAGGTCATGATCTATGCGGATCAGCCAATTAACTACCCTTCAAGGAGGAAGGCATGACCCTAAAAAAGCGTCACGAGGACAGGGATGTCCACGCCACCAGCATCAACGGCCACCCATTGCGCCCGGAAAGCCTGATGATGAGCTACGGCTACCGGCCCGAATGGTCCCAAGGGGCGGTGAAATGTCCGATTTTCCAAACCTCCACCTTTGTTTTCGAGAGTGCGGAGGAGGGCAAGGCCTTTTTTGAATTGGCCTACGGGCTGCGCAAGGCCGAGCCGTCGGAGGAGATGGGGCTGATCTACAGCCGCCTGAACAACCCGGATCTGGAGATTTTGGAGGACCGGCTGACCCTGTGGGACGGGGCCGAGGCCGCCGCGGTCTTCGAGAGCGGCATGAGCGCCATCAGCACCACGTTGCTCACCTTCCTCAAACCAGGGGATGTTCTGCTGCACAGCGAGCCGATCTACGGGGGCACAGACTACCTGATCAAGCACATCCTGCCCCGCTTTGGCATTCGGCCCGTGGGCTTTCAGGCCGGGGCCGGCGCGGCGGCGGCCATCGAGACCCTGCTCCTGGACCGGCAGATCAGCGAACATCTGGCCATGATCTACATCGAAACCCCGGCCAACCCCACCAACGCCCTGGTGGACATCGCCGCCTGCCGGGCCTTGGCCGACCAATTCACCCCGCCGGATCGCCGGGCCCTGGTGGCCGTGGACAACACCTTCCTCGGCCCCCTCTGGCAGCATCCCCTCAAAGTCGGCGCGGATCTGGTGATCTATTCCGCCACCAAATACATCGGCGGCCACAGCGATGTGATCGCCGGGGTCTGCATGGGGTCCAAGGAATTGATGGTCCAGGTCAAGCTCCTGCGCACCATCTTCGGCACCATGGCCGGGCCGTGGACCGGCTGGCTGCTTCTGCGCAGTCTGGAAACCCTCAAGCTGCGCATGACCGCGGAAATGAAGAGCGCCCGGTACGTGGCCGACTATCTGCTCAACCACCCCAAGGTGGAGCGGGTCTACTATCTGGGCCACCTCACCGAGGACGATCCCCAATACCCCATCTATCGCAAACAGTGTCTGGGGCCGGGGGGCATGATCGCCTTTGACGTGGTGGGCGGCGAGGCCGAAGCCTTCCGCTTCCTCAACAGCCTGCAACTCTTCCACCTGGCCGTCAGCCTGGGCGGCACCGAATCCCTGGCCGAGCACCCCGCCTCCATGACCCACGCCGACGTGGACCCGGAAGAGCGGCTGGAAATGGGCATCACCGACAAAATGGTCCGCCTCTCCATCGGCGTCGAACACCCGGAGGACTTGATCGCGGATCTGGAGCAGGCGCTGGCTTTCGCCTGAGCGGGTGAGGGGGTGAAAGGGAGAAGGGGTGATGAACGTATTTCACCCCTTCTCCCTTTCACCCCCTCACCCGCTCAAATTCACCGAATCTCCACCTCAAACACCCACCCCTCCGCCACCTCCCCGCCTGGGGTGGCATAGTTGAGGGCGATGGTGGTCTGGCCGGGGGCCGTGGGCATGAAGATCCAAAATTCCTGGCCCCGCTCCTCGTCCGGGGTGTTGACGTAGTGAAGCTGGGTCTGGCGGGCGGCGGTGAGTTGCAAGAGGGCCGGGTCGATCTCCTGGGCCAGTTGCCATGCGTGGGTCTCGGCCTGCTCCGAGGGCAGGGCGATCACAAAGGCCTGACCGCTCTCCACCTGGATGGTCTGGGCTGGGTCGGAGTAAAAGAGGCCGCTCTCACCCTTGGCACAGCCGGCGGCCAAAGCAACGACCACAATCAGGGCCAGAATGGTCTGGATCAACAAGAAAAAGCGGCGGGAACGAGCGGGGAAAGCAACCATAGTCAACTCCAATGTGAGGGGTGGGCGTGAAGGTTAAACGAAACCAGGGGACACAAGTAAGTCTATCCCTGATTTTACTGCGGACCGCCGCAGAGTGCAATTGCAGGCCAGGCCAACGTCCCCGGCACGTTGGCACAAAGCGAGGCAGAACTGCCTACCTCGACAAGAGTTCGTGCGTGCCGGGGACGTTGGACGTGTTCCAGATCGGCGGGTCAACGCCGAAACGTCCCCGGCACGCACGAAACTGTGGTGAGTTGATCGAATTTCGCTCGCTTGGCACCGACGTGCCGGGGACGTTTCTCCCTCGGCATAACCCACCGAGAGCAGCCCGACAACCGGCCAGTGGGCAGAATGGCGAGTGGCGAATCGCTGACACATTCACGCCACGCAACACGAAACACGCATCACGAAAGGCATTTCCATGCGACGCATTGCAATCGCCCTGTCCAAGGGCGGGGTGGGGAAGACAACGACGGCGGTGAACCTGGCCGCGGGGCTGGCCGCGGCCGGTCAACGGGTGCTGCTGGTGGACATGGACACCCAAGGCCAGGTGGGCAAAAGCCTGGGCATCCAGCCGGAGGTGGGGCTGGCCGAGGTGGTGGCCGGGGAGGTGGCGGCCAGTGCCGGGCCGGTCTCCGTGCGGACCGGGCTGTGGCTGCTGGCCGGGGGACGGGGGCTGATGGGGCTGAAACGGCTGATCGCCCGCAAGGACTTCGGCGCAGAGCAGACCGTGGCCGAGGCCCTGGCCCCGCTGGACGCCGACTTCGACTTCGCCATCATCGACACCGCCCCCGGCTGGGACAGCCTGACGGTCAACGCCCTCTTCTACGCCACCGAAGTCCTGGCCCCGGTCTCCTTGGAGGTGATGGCCCTGCAAGGGTTGCTGGAATTCAACCGCAACCTGGAGGGCATCCAGCGCTATCACACCGGCCTGAGCCTGAACTACATTCTGCCCACTTTCATGGACCGCCGGGTCAAGAAATCTGAGGAGATCCTGGGCCAACTGCGCACCTATTTTGGCGACAAAGTGTGCGACCCCATCCGCTACAACGTGCGGCTCTCCGAAGCCCCCGGCTACGGCCAGACCGTCTACGAATACGCCCCCCGCTCGGTCGGGGTGGAAGACTATCAATCGCTGACAGAAAGGATTCTCCGTCATGGCTGATCGCAAAAAGACCCCGGACCTGCTCGCCTCGGTCCTCAACGAGCCTGTTCTTTTGGGTGAAAATGAAGTTGCCGCCCCCGTTAAGATCGAGGGGGCCAAAGCCAAATCTCAAAAAAAGAGCAAACCCAAGGCCACCCCAAAATCCGCGCCAAAGGCCAAGCCCGCCGTTGCCCCCACGCCCGTATCAGCGCCGCCAGTTTGGGAATACATGGAAGTCACCTTCCGGGAGTACGACGGCTGGCGGCCCCGGCTGGTCAACGGCAAAGAGCTGCGGGGCTGGAAAAGCCAGCCGGTGAGCCATGACTATTTGGCCCAATTGGGCGCCCAGGGCTGGGAATTGGTGAGCATGGGCGAGCGCCATCGCAACCAAAAAGAGGCGTATTTCAAGCGGCAGGTTTCCAGCGAGACCAGCCCGGCAATCAAGTAGGTGCGGTTTTCAACCGCACGGGTTCCAACAAACATTCGAAAACTTGTGAATTGTGCGGTTAAAAACCGCACCTACTGTCACGCCCCCAGGAGTCAACCCTTTTGACCACCACCCTATTGTTCATCCTTCTCTTCATCCTGGTCCTGACCTCCCTGGCCCTCAACGTCGGGTTGATCGTCTATGGGCTGCGCATCCGCGGCCAACTGATGGGCCTGCGGGGGACCGTGGGCCACATGCTGGCCGAGGCCATCACCGACCTGGGCAACTTTGGCGATCTCTCCCTGCGCTACGACATCCCGGTCAAGGACAGCCTGCCCGTGTTGGCCCACATCCCGCTGAAAGAGCAGATGAACATTTCGGTCAAGGGGTCGATCCCGGTCAACCAGGTGGTGCAGACCACGGTGACCATCACCGCCTCCCCCTTCGGCATCAAGGTGCCGCTGGATGTGGAGGTGCCCCTGAACATCAACGTGCCCATCGACATCGTCCTCCCCGTCACCATCGACCACAATCTGGTCATCGACACGAACGTGCCCATCGATCTGAACGTGCCCATCCATATCGAACTGGGCAAGACGGAACTGACGGATTTTGTGGATCAAGTGCTGGAAAGTTTGAAGCAGTTGGAGGGGTTGTTGGGCACGGAGCTGACGCTGAAAGAATGATCCTCGTTCCCACGCTCCGCGTGGGAATGCACCCGGACGCTCCGGCGTCCCCTCGGCGCAGAGCGCCGAACAGCCGCTACCACGCAGAGCGTGGGAGCGAGAAATGAACTAAAAAAGCGCCGAGGACAATTGTCCTCGGCGCTTTTTGGTTTCCACTGATTGCCTACTTGCCCATCTGCTTCTGAATCTTCGCCCAACCGTCCCGCAGGGCGATGGTGCGGTTGAAGACCAGGTGATCCGGGGACGAGTCCACGGCGTCCGGGGTGTAGTAGCCCTGGCGCTCGAACTGGACCGTGACGCCCACTCTCGGCGTCGACCAGGACTGGCTCCAGCTTGGCGTTGGTGAGGATTTCCAACGAGGCCGGGTTGAGGTCGTCCATCCAGTTGCCCGTGGTGCTGCCCGGGGTCTCGGCGCTGAAGAGGCGGTCATAGTTGCGGATCTCGGCGTCCACGGCGTGGGCGGCGGAGACCCAGTGCAGGGTGGCCTTGACCTTGCGGCCATCCGGCGCATCCCCGCCCTTGGTGGCCGGGTCGTAGGTGCAGTGGAGTTCGACGATCTCGCCAGCTTCGTCCTTGATCACATCCGTGCAGGTGACGAAGTAGGCGTAGCGCAGGCGCACCTCCCGGCCAGGGGAGAGGCGGTAGAACTTGCGGTACGGCTCCTCCATGAAGTCGTCCTGCTCGATGTAGAATTCCTTGGAGAAGGGCACCATGCGTGTGCCAGCCGACTCGTCCTCCGGGTTGTTGATGGCTTCCAGCATATCCACCTGGCCGTCGGGATAGTTGGTGATGACCACCTTGAGGGGGTTGAGCACCACCATACGGCGTGGGGCCGACTGGTTTAGATTCTGACGGATCAAGTAGTCCAACAGGTCAATTTCCACAATGCTGTTCGTCTTTGCCACCCCTACCCGGTCGGCCAGATCCCGCAGGGCCTTGGGCGGGATGCCCCGGCGCCTCAACGCAGAAAGGGTGGGCATGCGGGGATCGTCCCAGCCGCTGACCCGGCCCTCTTCCACCAGACGGCGCAGGTTGCGCTTGCTCATCATGGTGTAGGTGAGGACCAGTTTGGCGAACTCGATCTGCTGGGGTTTGTGGATGCCCAAGCTGTCGATAAACCACTCGTAGAGCGGGCGGTGGTCCTCAAATTCCAGGGTGCAGATGGAGTGGGTGATGCCCTCGATGGCGTCGCTCTGGCCGTGGGCCCAGTCGTACATGGGATAGATGCACCACTCGGTCCCCGTGCGGGGATGCTCGGCGTGGAGGACGCGGTACATCACCGGGTCCCGCATGTTGATGTTGCCCGCGGCCATGTCGATCTTGGCCCGCAGCACCTTGGATCCGTCGGGGAACTCGCCCTCCTTCATGCGCCGGAAGAGGTCCAGGTTCTCGGCCACGGGGCGGTTGCGATAGGGGCTGTCCTTGCCCGGCTCGGTGAAGGTGCCCCGATATTCCCGGATCTCGTCGGCGGTCAGGTCGTCCACATAGGCCAGCCCCTTCTCGATCAGGGCAACGGCCCAGTCGTAGAGCTGTTGGAAGTAGTCGGACGCGTAGTAAAGCCGGTCCTCCCAGTCGTAGCCCAGCCAGCGGATATCCCGAATGATGGCGTCGATATATTCCTGTTCTTCTTTGGTCGGGTTCGTGTCATCAAAGCGCAGGTTGGCCTTGCCGCCGAACTCCTGGGCAATGCCAAAGTTCAGGGCAATGGACTTGCTGTGGCCGATATGCAGATAGCCATTGGGCTCCGGCGGAAAGCGGGTATGCACCGTGCCGCCAAAGCGGCCACTCTCGTTGTGGCCCGTAATAATCTCCCGCACAAAATCCAGGGAGCGATAGTCGTTTGTTGTCAGTCATAGTTATGTCTCGTTTGTGTGAATGGTTGAAAAAGATGCGGGTTGCGAGGGGCAAGATACGGGTTACAGGGGCATCAACTCGCAATTCGCCACTCGCAACTCGCTCCTACCCTTGCTGCAACGCCCGGGTGGCATTCTCCACCCGGCGCAACACCTCCTGGCGACCCAGCACGTCCATGCTCTCGAAAAGGGGCGGGGAGACCTTCTTGCCCGTCACCGCCACCCGGAAGGGGCCAAAGAAGCTGCCCGCTTTCACGCCCATCTCCTCGGATTTGACCCGGAAGGCTTCGTGGATGGCCTCGGCGCTGAACGGCTCCACCTGGGCCAGCACCTCGGCCCCGGCCTGGAGGACGGCGACGCTTTGGGCCGCGTCCAGCTTCTTGCCCAACAGTTGGGACGTGTCGGGATAGGTGATGGCGTCGGCGTCCACAAAGGCCCAATCCACCCAGTCGATGGCGTCCTTCAAGGTCACCAGCCGCTCTTGGATGATGGGGACCAGCTTGTCCAGCTTGTCGCTGGCGGCCAGTTCAGCCTCGGTCAACGCCCAACGGCCCGGCCAGGAAGGGAACCAGGCGCGCCTTGAGGTCCGCCGGGGTGAGGCCGCGCATGTACGTGCCGTTGAACGAGTCCAGCTTGCCATAGGGCATAGCCGCCGGGGAGGGGTTGATGTCCGCCACGTCGAAGCGGGCGATGGCCTCTTCACGGGTGAAGAGATCCGTCTCGCCGTCGTAGCTCCAGCCCACGTTGGCCAGCAGGTTGAAGAGCGCTTCGGGCAGATAGCCGGCCTCGATAAACTCGTTGACCATGACCAGATATTCCTTGCCGGCCACCACCTTCTTGCGCTTGCTCATCTTGCCCTTGCCGCTGGGGTCCAGGATCACGGGCAGATGCACAAAGCGGGGGGCGGTCCAGCCAAAGGCGTCGTGGATCAACTGGTGGATGGGCGCGGACGCCAGCCACTCCTCGCCCCGCAGCACATCGGTGATCTGCATCAACTGATCGTCCACCACCACGGCCAGGTGATACGTGGGCAGCCCGTCGCTCTTCAGCAGCACCATGTCCTGCAACTGGCTGTTGTCCGTGGTGATGTCCCCCCGGATCAGGTCGTGGAAGGTCGTGCTGCCCTCCACCGGCACGGCCAGGCGCACCACGGGGACGATGCCCGCTGCCTCTTGCTCGGCCCGCTCCTCGGCGGTCAGGTTGCGGCAGTGGCGGTCATAGCCCGTGGGCTGCTTGGCCCGTTGTTGCGCCTCGCGCAGGTCCGCCAATCGCTCCGCGGAACAGTAGCATTTGTAGGCATGGCCGCTCTCGACCAATTGCTCGGCATAGGGCGCGTACAGCGCCTTGCGCTCGGTCTGGATATAGGGGCCAAAGGGACCGCCCACCTCCGGGCCTTCGTCCCAATCCAACCCCAGCCAGCGCAGGCCGGCCATGATGATCTGTCAGACTTTTCGGGTTTAACCGTTTCTGGTCCGTGTCTTCAATGCGCAGGATGAATACGTCCGCCCGTATGTTTGGCCCACAAGCCAAGCAAACAGAGCCGTGCGCAGACTCGCCCACGTGCAAAAAACCCGTGGGGCTAGGCGCAAACCGAGTGCGGGCGGGACGGATTGGATCGGCACTTGAAAGTGCGGTGTTACTGGTCATGAGTTCCTCATTCGTTGATGATCATAGTGTCAAATTAACCATAACAGCGTACCACATGCACCCAACAGCGTCAATTTTTACCGGGTTTTCGGGAATTGGGAAAGCCAGCGCAGGTTGAGTAGCCCGGCCGATCCATGCCAAGTGCTTAACCCACAAAAAGGGCGTATCGAAACCGCAGCGGGTCAAGCCGATCTGGTCAACCCGCTCTGGTTTCGATACGCCGCCAGTACCATGAACGGTTAGCGGAGATTTCGGGGCGGCTACTCAACCGGCGCTAGTCCTCGCGTGGAAGCCAGCGCAGGTTGAGTAGCCCGACCGATCCATGCCAAGTGCTTAACCCACAAAAAGGGCGTATCGAAACCGCAGCGGGTCAAGCCGATCTGGTTTACCCGCTCTGGTTTCGATACGCCGCCAGTACCTGAATGGTTAGCGGAGATTTCGGGGCGGCTACTCAACCGGCGCTAGCTCCCGTCCCTTAAGTTCCCCGATCGCCCTAAAGCTCCCCAATCTCCCGGCGCACCAACGTGGTGAGGTGGCCGAAGTCGGGGTCGCCCAGCATGTCCAGGCGGCGGGGGCGGGGCAGGTCGATGGGGAGTTGGGCCTTGATGTGGCCGGGCCGCTCGCTGAGCACCAGCACCCGGTCGGACAAAAAGACGGCCTCTTGGATGCTGTGGGTGACCATGAGCACGGTCTGGGCTTGCAGGCCGACGATGCGCTGCAATTCCAGGTTGAGCCGCTCCCGGGTCAGCGCGTCCAAGGCGCCGAAGGGTTCGTCCATGAGCAGGAGCCGGGGCCGCTGGATCAGCGTGCGGGCCAGGATCACCCGCTGGCTCATGCCGCCGGAGAGTTGGCGGGGGTAGGCGTCGGCAAAGCCGGTCAGCCCCACCAGGTCCAGCAGATCCAGGGCATGGTTGCGGGCCGCTTCGTCGGGCCGACCGGTCCGGATCTCCAGAGGCAGCAGCACATTTTCCACCACCGTGCGCCAGGGCATCAGGTTGGTCTTTTGGAAGACGAAGCCGATCTCCGGGTTGGGGCCATCCGCGGGCGCACCGTTAAACCAGACCCGTCCGCTGGTGGGCCGGATCAGCCCGCCGATGATGCGCAGCAACGTACTCTTGCCGCTGCCGCTCGGCCCCAAAATGCTCACAAACTCGCCCGCGTCCACACTGAAACTGACAGGCCGCAGGGCATTCAAATGCCGCGGGCCATCGGTGAAGGTCTGGCAGACGGATTCTAGGGTGAGGAGTGGTGTGGGCATGGTTGATTGGGGATTGGGGATTGGGAATTGGGGATTGGGTCGGACCCAATCCCTACTCCCCAATCCCCAATCACTTCCCTAAAAATTCGTTCGTGAACATCCCCTCGGCGGGGACGAGGGCATCGACAAGGCCGATGCGCTGCATGAGTTCGGCGGCGGCTTGCCATTGGACCAGGGTGGTGGAGCCGGGTTGAGCGCCCTCGGCTGGGGTCCAGTAGGCCAGGACGGCGTCAAAGACAGCCCGGTTGGCGGCTTCGTTGTCGCCCCCGGCCTCGGGGACGAAGGTGAGGGTGTCGGCAAAGGCCGCATCCGGGTTGGCCAGGGTGAAGGCGATGGCGGCTTGGGTGGCGCGGACCATGCGGGCCACCAGATCCGGGTTGGCGTCGATGGTCTTTTGGTTGGTGACCAGGCCGTTGGCCGGGATGCTCAGGTAGTTGTCCAAGGCGATCTGGGTGGTGGCGATGCCCTCTTGGGCCAGGATCACCGGGCCGTTGACCCCGTAATCCACCGCCGCGTCCACCGTGCCCTGGCTGACCGCCGCGGCCTGGGTGAAGCCGATGCTCTCGGCCCGCACATCGGCCTCGGTGAGGCCCGCCGCTTCCAAGATGCCCCGGAAGGCCACATAGTTGGCCCCAAAGAGACCGGGCAGGCCGATGGTCTTGCCCGCCAGATCCGCCGGTTCGTTGATGCCGGCGTCGGCCTTGGCGAAGACGACCGACCGGATATTTGGTGTACCAGTTCATGACATACTTCACGGGCAAACCCTGGGCCTGGCCCAAGCACGACCTGGTCTCCGCTGCCCACCATAAACTGAAAGGCGTCGGTGCCCACCAGCTTGAGATAGTCGTTCTCGAAGCCGTAGTCCAGGCTCACGTCCAGCCCTTCGGCGGCATAGAAGCCCTGGGCAATCCCCACATAATAGGGGGCAAACTGCACGTTGGGGATGAATCCTACCCCCAGCGTGACTGGCGTCAGCGCAGCGGGATCCGCCACTGCGGGCGCATCCACACCAGGAGCCACGGTACTGCACCCACTCAAAATCAAACCCAAGATCAAAACAAAAACAGCTACATTCTTCATCACATCACTTTGCTTTCTAGCCTTTGAATTGAAAAAACGATATTTATGCCCGAGTCGCCAACATAGTCGCATAACGCTCCACTATATCCTTGTGTTCTACCAAAGAGCGCCCGGTTGTTTTGATCTTCGTTGACGCCCAAATCTGCGGGATCACGAAGCGGCCTTGGGATAGAGAGTACATCCAGAACAGGTCAATAAAGTTCACATACAGGTTCATTTTGTAAAAAAGCGATGGGGCTTCAGTTGAGAAACCCATCTTCGCTGCCGTTCTTTCGTTGAAGAAGTATGAAGTGGCTGAAATTTCGACACTGTCGGGGATTTCGCCCTCTTCAATCCTTCGAACGATCGTGAGAAGTCCATCCAAGTGGTATTGCATAATTCTGATCTTTAGTGCGTGCTTCTTATCCCCTCTCTCCAATGCGAAGACGAACAGATAGTCGAAACTACTGCCACTATGCAGGTCAATTAGCTTATCGTTCGGCGTATAACCGAGAAGCATTGGAGAATAGTAGCGGTAGATCCCAACTAGCCTAAAAAATGGTGTGAAACAGAACTGCCACAACGGGAGAAACAGTAGAAATGTTAAATAAAGCAGAGGGTTTTCAACGGCTCGCACACTGATGACAAGTAGCGGCACGGCGCCAATCACAAACAGGAAAATCGCCACACTCCATTGAATTGCAACGTGTTGTCGGTAAAACTTGTTCACTTCTCTTCACCATCCTATCATCGAGAGTTTTGACTGGCTTTTGGCGAGGCGACACCTTTGCCAACCACACTTACGCCGTACGTTGCCAGCGCAACAAATAGCCCTCGGCCAATGAAACCACGCCGTAGAGCAGTTGGGCGATGACCACGAGGCTAATCACGGCGACGAACATCATGGGTGTGTCCAGCACCCCCCGTGCCAGGTTTATCAGGAAGCCGAGCCCCGCATTGGCCCCCACGAATTCGCCCACGACAGCCCCAACGACCGATAGGATCACGCTTAACTTGAGGCCCCCAAATATCACCGGCAAGGAGGCGGGCAACTCCAATTTGGTGAAGATCTGCCAGCGTCCGGCCCCCAGGCTGCGCATGAGATCGTGCAGGTCTGTGTCCACGGTGCGGATGCCCACGCTGGTGCTGACTAGGGTGGGGAAGAAGGTGATCAGGGCGCAGATCAGCACTTTGCTGGTCATGCCGCTGCCAAACCAGATGATCAGCAGGGGGGCGATGGCGACCACGGGCACGGTCTGGCTGGCCACGATGTAGGGGGAGAGCAGGCGGTCCATGAGGCGGCTTTTGCCCAGGATGTAGCCAAAGATGAAGGCCAGGGTCAGCCCGATCAGCAACCCCAGGGCCACTTCGGTCAGGGTGACTTGGGCGTGGCGCAGCAAGGTGCCATCGGCCATCAAGATGCGGGCTTTGCGGAGCACCACCGCGGGCGAGGGCAGGATGAAGGCCGGGTAGGCCTGCCAGCGCACCACGCCATCCCACAGCCACAGAAAACCGGCCAGCACCACGGGGATGATCAGCTTGTCCCAGCGCTGGCGCAGGAAGTCGCGCAGAGATGCGCCCGGCTGGCTGCGGGCCAAGGCACTCGGCATAGATTGGGTTCGGGCCAAGGACTCTTCGGCCTTCATGATTCTCTCGCTGTCGCCCATTTTGGGCATAAAAAAGCCGGAGCCAACAATCGGGCTCCGGGGCAGCCATGCGGGTAGCAGAAAGGCGCCGGTCCACGGATCTGCGGTGCAGATTCCGCGCCGGGCACTCAATCCAATGCCCACGCATGGTTTACCTTCTCCTATCCGGACTCTACCGTCGGCGTTGGACTTGCCGAGACGCTTGTCGCGCTCTCGACGCACCAACTCCTGCTCTGACTGGGGACGCATCCCCCTCTCGGCTCGCGGGCTGACTGTGACGTTTGCCACAGATCACCGCCGGTCGGGAATTGGTCGGGCCGCTTTTGGCGGTCCGCCTCACCCTGCCCCGAAGGTAAATATGTGAAATTTTCTACAAGGTCAGTATACGCTGAGACGGGTGCGCGGTCAAGTGGGCTGGGCTACCAAAGCCGCCGGGTAGGGGCGCGGGTGTGACAGATTATCCTGCCGTCATGCCGGGCATGGGAGCGGACGGCGATGCGCGTGATCTGCCTTCGGACACGATTCGTGCGCCGTCCGCACCCATGCCCCTACGGTGTGTACCCTTCGATCAGCCCGGCGACCACGTGGACCGTGTGCGCAAGATAATTCGTGCCGTCGGGCAGTAGGGCATGGACGTCCAAGTAGCCCCCCTTGCCGGTGTGGCCCATTTCGCCCATGAAAATGAACTCAACTTTGCCCAACCGTTTGGCTTGATTCCAAAAAGAATAGGCGAAGATCGGCCAGCGGCCCGGGGAGCAGATGGCCCCGATGCGGTGGGATTTGTCCTGGGATCCGTAGAGGTGGTAGGTGTGGTCCGCGGCCATGACGCCGGGGTCGTTGGTGAAGATGCCGCCCAGGGAAATCGAGAACCACAGGGCCGGCCAGCCACTCTTTGAGATAGGTGGCCGCGCCCATGGTGATCTGTGCTGCCCCGCTGTAGCCCATCAAAAATACCGGGCGGGGGTCTTCGGGGTGATAGCCATAGCGGGTGAGGCCGTGGATGATGACGTGGGCCATGGCCTGGTTGTAGATGGGGCCATAGCGCTTGTCCGCGGACATGGTGACCTGAAAGATGTTGCGGGCGTTGATCAACATACCGGCGAAGCCTTCCAGCCGGTGGCCGCTGAGTTTGCGGCGCAAGGCCCAACGCCACAGGCTGGCAAAAAAGGGCTGGCCGGTCAGGGGCAGGCTGTTGACCGAATAGGGGAAGATGTCGTCGATCACGACCGTGTTGGGCAGGGTCTCGGCCAATTCCTGCAAAAAGCCCTGTTCCCGGCGGCTGAGGGTCTGGCCGGAGACCCGGCCCACGCCGGACATGAAGACGACAAAGGCGTCCGGGTTGGGCTTGGTGGTGCGCACCATGCCTTCCGGGGGCAGAGGTTCATAGTAGACCCGGTCCCCAAACCAGCCCGCCCACCAGCCCAACGCCTCGAAGGGCGAAACGGCCGCCCACACCAGGAGGGCGACGAGGACGACTAGGAATAGGGTGAGAATGTCGGGCATGTGTGTTTTCGTGTTATTTTGCGAGTTGGCGGCGAACGATCAGCGCAGTTGCGTGAGTTGCGTTTTAGTCGAGTTGCGGGTTCAGCGCGCTGGAGCGAGATCAGCGCAGGTTGAGTAGCCGCCGCCGAAATCTCCGCTGACCATTCAGGAACTGGCGGCGTATCGAAACCGAAGCGGGTTACCGCAGGGTCGACCCGCTACGGTTTCGATACGCCCTTTTTGTGGGTTAAGCACTTGGCATGGAATCGGCCGGGCTACTCAACCTGCGCTGGCTTCCACGCCAGGACTAGCGCAGGTTGAGTAGCCGCCGCCGAAATCTCCGCTGACCATTCAGGACTGGCGGCGTATCGCCGACTGAGCGCGAAGCGTATCGGAAACCGAAGCGGGTTGACCCGCTCACTTCTTCCGCTTCCCTGGCGGGGTATCGGCACGCTTGGCGGCTTGCTTTGTTTCAATATTTTGGCGCAGATCCGCCAAAAAGCGGGAGTTGAGGCGCAGACGGGGGACGTCCGCTTGGGTCAGTTTCATGGGGACGCCGGCCGTGCGCCGCTGCATCCAGCGGCCGATGGCGTCGATGGGACGGCCCAGGGTGCGCCGCCACAGTTGCAGCAGAATCCACCCCAGCCCCGCGGCCACGATGGCCTGCCAGATCTCCAACCCCAGGCCGGTCTGCACGGCGATGATGATGGCGAGCAGGGACCAGATGGTGAGCACGCCGCTAAACCAGAGGCCGAAGAAGGGGATCAGGGTGAAGAAGGCGAAGATCTGGGGCGCATAGCCCAGCCCCACCGCGGCGGCCACGGCGGCCAAGCCCACGTCCGCGCCGAAGAGATAGACCCCCACCAGCCACACGCTGATCGACCAGATCAGATAGCCGACGACATGGCTGCCGGCGGAGATCAGCAAGGTCTGGGCGAAGCGCCAGGGCCGCACTTTGTTGATGAAAAGCACGATGCTCTGGGCCAACTCCTCGGAGAGGGCGGCCAGCATGACCACGCCCAGGGCCACCCACAGCCCCTGGGGAGCCTGCTGGATCTGGGCGAAGACCTCGGCGTTCAATCCCCAGGCCTGGCGGACCATGCGCCAGAAGGGCGGGAGGTCGAGGAGAATTGAAAATTGAAAATTGAAAATTGAAAATGGGTGTGGCACGAATCGGGCCTGCTTCCGGCTAACGGCTAACGGCTTTTTGCCACGGGCTATCATTGCAAGCTGTGTGGCTGTACGATATACTACTACACTTGAATTGACCCGGCCAAAGCTGAGTCGATCTACCCGTCAACCACTATTCAAAACGGATTTTGCCCCATGCCTTTTCGTCTTTCCCCACGCCTCCTCGCCGGTCTGCTGAGTGCGGCCATGATCTTGGGCGGGCTTGCCCTCTTTGCCGTGGCCTTGGGCCGCTGGCCGGGGATGCCCTCGGCCACCGCGGCCCAGGCGGATGCTCAAATTGTGGCCGAGGGCCAAACAGAAACCGATGCGCCCAGGGATCTGGCGGCGGCGTTGGTGGCGCCCCTGTCCGCGCTGCGGGCGGTGCCCACGTCCACGGCGACGGCGCTGCCCACGCCGTCCGGGCCGACGGCCACGCCGGTGCCGTTGATCGTGACTTTGGCCGAGGATCTGCCGGAAGTTGTGGTGGCCGGGGTGGAGGCGGGAGTCGGAGAGGCGGGCAATGTGGTGTTGGATTGGGATGCGGAAGACGGCGAGGTGGTTTTTGACCAGCTTTTCGCCGCGGCCCGCCGCTTTGATACGGTGGATCCGGTGATCTCCCTGGCCGAGTTGACCGCGGCGTGGACGGAGGACGAGTCCGCGCCCATCAGCGTTCTCAGCGATACCCTGCCCGCGCTGACCCAGCTTTTGGGCGCGCCGGGGGCGGCGGTGAGCGGGCGGGACACCATCACCGATGTGGTGGCGGATGCGTGGGGGGAGGATGGGGCGCTGGTGCTGTTGCCCTTTGAGGCGTTGGTGCCGTCCCTGGTTGTGCTGGCGGTGGACGGTCAAAACCCGGTTGAAAATGCCAACAAATTTGATGTCGATGCCTACGGGTTGATTGCCCACGTATTTCTGCATGCCCAACCCGGTGTCGACGCCGATCAGCTCGCCCTTTTCACCCAAAAACTGGCCCAAACCACCGGCGGCACCAACCGAGATGCGGCCCAACTCACCGTGCTGGCCATGACGGGGGTGACGGCCATGACCCGGCAGACCGCCTATCAGATGGAGCTTTTCGGCTCCGAGTGGCCCGCCGAGGTGGTGGGGCCGGAGTTGGCGCTCGGCGGACATCACCCACATCAGCAACGAGGTGCCTTTTGTGGCGGGGTGCAAGGTCAATCTGGCCGAGGACAACTTCAATTTTTGCAGCAAACCCAGCTATTTGGACAGCCTGACCCTCTCCGGCGTGGACATCATCGGGCTGACGGGCAACCACCAGAACGATTTTGGCTACGACGCGGCCCGGGATTCCCTGGCTTTTTATGAAGAGCACGGCCTGCCAGTTTATGGGGGCGGGATCGATAAAAAAGCAGCTTTCGCCCCCTACTACCGGGTGGCCAATGGCACCCGGTTTGCTTTTTTGGGGGCCAATATGTATGGGCCGAACTTTGCCTGGGCCACGGACAGCCATCCGGGCAGCGCGGAGTATGATCTGGGCATTCTGTCGGCCACCATCCGCAGCATCAAGGAGAAGAATCTGGCCGATGTGGTGCTGGTGGAGTTGCAGTGGCAGGAGAGCTACGATGTGTCGCCCCTGGTGGATCAGCGGGACAACTTCCTGGCCCTGAGCCGGGCCGGCGCGGACATTGTGACCGGGGTGCAGAGCCATGTGCCCCAGGCCTTCGAGTTCGAGGATGGGCGGCTGATCGCCTATGGCCTGGGCAATCTCTTCTTCGACCAGATGTGGACCAACGCCACCCGGGAAGGCATGATCCTCAAGCACACCTTTTACGAGCGGGCGGCACCTGAGCACCCAGATCCTGACCACCCTGCTCTATGAACACGGACAGCCCCGCTGGTCCACCCCGGCGCAGCGGGCATCCATGCTGGACCGGGTCTTCGGGGCCAGCTATTGGGCAGACTGAGCCTGCTCGTTCCCACGCTCCGCGTGGGAACGCTCAACCGGCGCTCTGCGCCGAGGGGACGCAGAGCGTCCGTGAACATTCCCACGCGGAGCGTGGGAACGAGATAACATTGATTGAGGCGGCAGAGATGGGGCGGCAAAGGGAGATCACCTATTATCGGGAGGGCGGGGATACCTCCAGCGGGGCCACGGTGCTTGCCGCGGCCGCGGCCTTGCGGGGGGAGAACTTTCCACCCCCTGCCCCATCTGCGGCGGATGGCGTGGGCCGTGCGGCTGGCCCACCAGTTCCCGGAGTCGTGGATCAAGCCGGGGGGTGAGTTGGGCCAGCGGGCGGTCGGGGCTGGATCCCCGCCGGGCCAAGACGTTGTACGCCGACCATTTGGCGGCGTGGAATGTGGCCCAATATGACTTTCTGCCCAAAGATCGCCAATTCGAGACCATCATTTTGGGCGCACCCTCCGGGGCCGCTGCCCATCTGAGCGCCGTCTTGGGTGTGCCTTTCCTCAGCCACACCTTCCTGGCCAGCTTCCGCAGCCCCGGCGACCCGGACGACATCTTCAACTATCAGCGCCGAGGCCAAGAATCTGGCCGCCCCCATCCTCGAAAACAACCCCAACCTGCATGTGGTCAACCACTATGACCCGGTCCACGACCGCTTTTTGGTGGGCCAGGTCAACCACATCCGCATGAAGTTGCTGGGCATCCCCCACAGCTATATCGACTTTATCCAGCGCCGGCTGCTGCCCGGCGGCACGCTGATCTTGCTCAACAACACCCAAACTTGGGGCCAATACACGGTGGGGGATCGCCACACCTTTCAGGTCGGCGGCCTGGGCGGGCTGAAGGACCACGACTATCTGCATGGCCGGGTCTTTCTCAACGCCTGGCTGGAGGAGATGGGCAGCAAGCATCGGGGCGGCTGGCGCTTGCCCAAGGTGTGGAACAGCCAGAGCGAGAGCGAATGGGGCACCCTGCCCCGCTTCGGCCAGGCGGTGAACGAGTTTGCCCACCACTATGGCATGAAGGTGCGCTCCATCAACGGCGCGCATGTGCATGATTTTTCCCGGCTGGCCTTCTTCGCCTGGCAGCATCTCTACCGGCGGCTGGGCATCGAACCCCAGGCGGTGATGGTGGACGGCTTCGCCCAGATCAACGCCACCGCGCCCACCCGGTCGGCCCTGCTGCCCCTGTGGCTGCCCTTCAACTGCACGGACAGCCGGGAATTTTTGGCCGAGATGGTGACCCTCTTTCCCGCGCCACCTGCCCATCCTCTTCCAACCCTGGCCCAGCTTCAGCCCCGGCCCGGACATTGCCCAGCGCAAGGATTGGGACAAGGCCCTGGTGGGTCGCCAAGGCCAATGGCTGGGCGCAGACCCCCACCACTACCCCGTGGACCTGGCCGCCCTGGTCAACTTCACCCCAGCCCTGGCGGACTGGGTCAGGGAGAATCCACAACCCATCCCCCGCCATCTGCGTTTGGGTGAGTTGAAGGAAATCTTCAACGCCGGGGTGGGGTGAGCGGGTGAAGGGGTGAGCGGGTAAAACTGCGTCACCGCCATCGTATCCTTTGCCCCGCCCCGCCCGTCTTCATCTCCAACCAACCCATCAACAAATCAACCAATTTCCCCAAAAAAGGAGCATCCCCAGTGAACCGAATCCTGCGCCTCTTTGTCCCGACCCTGGTCCTGTTGTGGATGGTGTCGGCCTGTGTCAACCCGGTGACGGGGGAGTGGATGGAGCCGCTCTTTGTCTCCCCCACGCCCACGCCGACGTTCACGGCCACCATCATCCCCACGGTGGCGCCGACGGCGACGCCTCAACCCACGGCGACGCTGGAACCCACGGCTGAATCCACCGTCGAACCCACGCCCGAACCCGCGGCAGAATCAGCCCCAGAGGCGGCACCGGATGCGCCCGTGGCGGATGCAGAAATCGCCACCGACAGCCCCTTCGCCGACTTCATCGTGCGGGAGGCCAGCTTCAGCGTGGACGAGTTGGGGGTAGAGGTGCTGCGCCCCGGCCCGGATTGGGTCTTTGTGGATGCCAAGGCCATGCAGCTAAATTTTGGCGGCATGGTGCCGTCGGTCATGCTCTATCAACCCCCGGCAGCGGGGGCGAATGTACTGGACGATCCGGGGCGTTTCCTGACCGTGGCCACCCTTGATGTGCCGACGATCTCCCTTCGTGCCCTGGCCCGCATCATGGCCGTCAACCCCGAAGCCGGGCTGGAGATGTTGTCCGCCGAGATGGGGGAGATTGGCAAGGAGGCCGAGTTGGCCAAGGTCGGCCCCTACAACGCCTTGAAAGTGGGAACACCGGCCCTCTTGGGCGACACCAACTATCTGTGGATCGTGGTGCGTCCCGGCGCGGTGATCTATCTGCTGGCCGAAGGCTTCGCCGATCCCGCGCAGCCCACAGCCTTGGTGGCCGAGAATCTCACCTTCCTGCCCCTGGCCAGCGAGGATGCGATGGGTGTGACCCTGCTCCCCAAGCCCGACGAGGCGGGCATCAGCGCCGACGAACAGCGGCAACGGTTGGTGGCCATCGCCCAGCAGGTGCGGGAGTTGGCGAGCTTGGACGAGGTCGACTTTACCTTTATGAACGAGGCTGATCTGCGCACGGTGCTGGAAGGCGACGAGCCGCCCACTGCTGAGGAATCACGCCAAAGCTATGGCGAGGAGCGCATGTTGAAGCTCCTGGGGCTGATCCCCACGGACACGGATCTCATGGGCATGGTGCTGGATCTCTACCAATCGGAGATTGCCGGGTATTATGACGATGAAACAAAGGACTTTGTGCTGATCCAGCCGGATGCGGGGGCGGGCGGAGAAGGGGCGGATGGAGCGGGGGCAGGCAGAGCGGAAACGGTCGTGGCCGAGGCGGGGCTGGACCTGATGGCCCAGATCACCTTTGTGCATGAATTTGTGCACGCCTTGCAGGATCAGCACCTTGATCTGACCCGGTTTGGCGACCCAAAACAAGGCAGATGGGGCGGAAGCCGACACCCCCAAACCGACCGACGACGCGCAGATGGCCGTCAAAGCCCTGATCGAGGGGGATGCCCAATTCGCCACCAGCCTCTACATCATCGACTACGTGGATCTGGTCGAACTCTACCGCCTCTCCAAAGATCTGACCGGCACGGGCGATTCGGCAGAGATCGGCGCGGACACGCCCATCTCCGGCACGGCGGCCTCGGACGTCGCGCCCTTGGATGTGGAACGAGAGGTGGGCATGGAGGGCGAGATCGACACCGCCCTGCTGGAGGCCGCCCCCAACTTCGTGCGGGAATCTATGATCTTCCCCTACATTTCCGGCGAGCAGTTCGTTTTGGCGATTTATGACAAGCTGGGTTGGGAGGGGGTCAACCAGGTGTGGGAAAGTCTGCCCGCCTCCACGGAGCAAATCCTGCACCCGGATCTCTATCCCGACGATCTGCCCACCCCGGTGGATCTGCCCCAAGATCTGGCGGAGCAGATCAGCGCATCCACCGGACAGCCGTGGGAAGAATATGTGCGCAACGTGTGGGGCGAGTTCCAACTGCGGCTGATGTTGGCCGAGCATTTGGACAAAAACGCCGCCGCCACAGGGGCCGACGGCTGGGATGGGGATCAGTTCGCCTATCTTTCCGACGGCACACAGGAGATGGTGGTGATGTCCATTGTGTGGGACAGCGTCGGCGAGTCTCGGGCGGGCCGCACGGCCCTGCGCACCTGGCTCAACGACAGCGGCTTTGGCAGCAGCGGCCTGCGCCGCTTTGTGGACGAAGAGGCCGACCCCGACGCCAACAAACCCATGCGCTACGCCTTCCTCACCGGCCAAGACGACTGGCTCTACTTCATCCTCGCCACAGACAGCGTCAGCATGGACGCCGCGGTCTCCGCGCTGGGATGGGAGTGAAAATGAGGGGGTGAAGGGGTGAGCGGGTGAAAGGGTGATCTTCTCTGGAAAGTGATTCACCTCTCCCCCTCACCCCTTCACCCCTTCAGTCCTTGCGCGGCGATCATGACTAGACGAACCGCCTCGTCCACGTCGATCAGCCCCCAGCTCCGTCCTTGCGCAGCCAGATCAGGAATTCGATGTTGCCGGCGGGGCCGGGGGCGGGGGAGACGGTGAGGCCGGCCACGGAGAGGCCCAGTTCTTGGGCCAGGTCCGCGGTTTCGTGGATCACCCGGGCGTGGGTGTGGACATCCCGCACCACGCCGCCTTTGCCCACATCCGAGCGCCCGGCCTCAAATTGGGGCTTGATCAGGGCGATGACTTGGCCGGTCGGTTTGAGCAAATTGAGGGTGGGCGGCAGGACCAGGCGCAGGCTGATAAAGCTGGCGTCGATCACGGCCAGATCCGCCAACACTGGCGGGGCTGAGGTTCGTCCGGGTGCCGGGCAATCGGTCCAAATAGCGGATGTTCGTGCGCTCCACCACCACCACCCGGTCATCCGAGCGCAGTTTCCAGGCCAGTTGACCGTAGCCCACATCCACGGCGTAGACCTGGGCCGCGCCCCGTTGCAACAGACAATCCGTGAAGCCGCCGGTGCTGGCCCCCACGTCCACGGCCACGAGATTGGTCACATCCAAGGCAAAATCCTCCAGGGCCGCCTCCAACTTCAATCCGCCCCGGCTGACAAACTTCAACCCCATGCGCACCCGAATCGTGCCCTCCACCGAGACCTTTGGTGCCCGGCTTGTCCACCACCACCTCATCCACCAACACCTCCCCGGCCATGATCAGCCGTCGCCCCTGCTCGCGGCTTTCCACCAGATCCTGCTCAACCAAGAGCAGATCCAGGCGTTGTTTTTTGGGGCGAGGGGTGGGCATGGGTGGGCCTTTCAGTGGGCAAAAGTGGAAATTGAAATTTGAAATTTGAAAATGGAGAAGTTTTAATTGTGTGGATCGGCCATACCCGACACTAAAACTTCTCCATTTTCAAATCTCAATTCTGAATTAGAATCCGAGCATAGGCCAATCGATGGGTTTGGGCAAATTTGGGCATTTCTTGGTATCCTTTGAAGCCCCTGGTTTTGACGCTTCTTCGGGCATACAGTAAGATGGACTGCGCTGTGGGGCGCAGAGCGCCCGTTCGCACCAGGGGGTGCGAACTCCTCCGCCCAACTTATTTTGGAAAACAGATTATCATGCCAACAAGTACCGCAACACCCTCCCCCAGCCTGACCACCAACCTGCGGGGCGTGGTCAAGACCATGCGCATCAAGCAGTGGAGCAAGAATGTCTTTGTCTTTGCCGCCCTGGTCTTTGATGGCAAGCTCTTTGTGCCGGATCTCTTTCTGCGCACCCTGGCCGCCTTTGGCCTCTTCTGCATGGCCGCCAGCGCCGTCTATCTGCTCAACGACCTGGTGGACATCGAAAAGGACCGCCAGCACCCCAAGAAGCGCTTTCGCCCCCTGGCCGCAGGGACCCTATCCCCCACCTTCGCCGCCGTGGCCGCCGGGATCTTCGGCCTTCTCAGCCTGCTCGGCGGCTTTGCCCTGGCCCCGTGGATGGGCGGCATCCTGCTGATCTATCTGGCCCAAAACCTGCTCTACAGCTATTGGCTCAAGCATGTGGTGATCATCGACGCCATGGTCGTCTCCCTGGGCTTTCTGCTCCGGGTGATCGCCGGGGTCGTCGTGGTCCATGTGACCAACTTCAGCCCCTGGCTCTACGTGTGCAGCGCCCTGCTCACCCTCTTCATCAGCTTTGGCAAACGCCGCCACGAACTGGTTCTGCTGGACGGCAACGCCACCAGCCACCGGGCCATCCTCCAGGAGTACAACCTGCCCTTTCTCGACCAGATCATCACCCTGATCACCACCAGCATGCTCCTGGCCTACACCCTCTACACCTTCGAGGCCAAGACCGCCCTGGCCAGCAGCCAGCGCATGTTGCTCACCGTCCCCTTCGTCTTCTACTTCGTCCTGCGCTATCTGTACCTGATTCATGTTAAAAAATTAGGGGGCGCGCCGGAAGAGCTTCTTTTCGAGGACAAACCTCTTCTCGCCGGGGTGGTCCTTTGGGGCGCGGCGGCCATTGCTGTGATCTATTGGCCGGTGTAAAAAGCAGGACTGAGGTAGGGAAGGACTGAGGACTGAGTAAAAAGCGGGGTGCATGGGACGATAATCGTCCCATGCACCCCGCTATTGATCTCAGTCCTCAGTCCTCAGCCCTTTTTCCCTCAGTCCTTCTGTTCTACTCCTGCACAAACTGGGCCCACGCCCCTTCCATGCCGTCATCGGTGACGCCGTAGAAGACGCGGACTTGGCCGTTCTCCCGCAGGGCCAGGTCATAGCGGATCTTGCCAGCCCGCTTGCTGGCCACGATCATCCCGGTGTCGCCCTTCCACTCCACTTTGGCCTTGGCCACGGGGTGATCCTCGTACTGGGAAATGGCATATTCCCACAGCCGACGGGCGCTCTTGCGGGTGACATTTTTCACCACCCGGCCATTGCGCAAGTCCTGAATGCCGTAATAGTTGACGCCCTTGCGGTCCGCCACCTCCACAATCTCCACCCCGATCTGGGGCAGATAGAACGCATCACCAGGGGTGATGGTGTGGGGCGAGGCATCGCCCGCATCCGACGCCTTGGCAGACGCTTGGACCGGGGAGGATGTCTCCTTGGGGCTCTCGCTCTCGGATTGGGGCTTGCTCTCGTCCTTGCCGGAGCGTTTGCGGCGGGAGGGGCGGCGCTTCTTGCTGGCGGCGCTCTCCTTGGCATCCTTGCTCTCGCTGGGCTTTGCGCTTTGGGTCGATCCGGAGCTCGGCGCGGCCTTGGGGGAGAATTCCGGGTCCCCGGCCAGGGTCTCCATGACCAAAGCCACAATCTCGTCGCGCACGGCCAGGTTGGTGTCCCCATCGTCCCGCACATAGAACTTGGAGCCGTCCAGGCAATAGGGCCGCTCATCTCCCCGAGGCACGGAGACCCGCAACAAATTGACCCCGTGGCTCTTCAGCCCCTCGATCTTGACATCCAAGGGCGGTGTGAGCCGCTCTTCCATGGCATCCTGCACCTCTTGCAGAACCAGGCTGGGCTTGGGCAGCCCCTTGGGCGTGCCCTTGCGGGCGCTGGCCCCCAGATAGATGGTGCCGCCGCTGGTGTTGGCAAAGGCGCACACATCGGCCAAGATGGCCATGATGCGTCCCCCCCGCTGGCTGGTGGATTCGTGGAAGCTCTGGACCAGGGTGTTGCCCTCTTTCCAGGCGTTCTCCAACTCGTCCACCACCTCTTCCTTGCGCTGCAAGGGCCGCACCCGATCAAACTGGTTGCTCTCGAAGACCGCTTCCAGTTCCTCATAGGTCGGCTCGGCCAACAACGCCTCGGTCACCCGGTCGCCGATGCCCAGTCGTTTGGGATTCTTGGGGTCAAAGATGATGCGGTGGGCGTCACTGCCTTGGATGCAGTGCATCTTGCGGGGATATTCGGGCTTGCTGCCGTTGAAAAAGCGGCGGGTGGCCCGATAGCTGCGGCTCTCCAGATCTGTCACCTCGATGGCAATCAGATGTTCGTCCTGGGTATAGGAGATCTTGGTTTGCCCGCCAAAGGGGAAGTTGCGCATGGCCACGCCGTGGGTGCTGTTGGCATGGGCGGCAATCGCCATCCCCCCCGCCTCGCTGATGGTGCGATACGCGGTGATCACATCCGCGGACGAGCCGGTCTCCGTGCTGCCAGCGTCCAATTTTTCGGCAGGCACATTCAGGGAGAGCAGGATATGTTCGAGTTGACGAACAGAGGTTTCCGGCGGGAAGATGCCCAAAATGTGGAAGCCGAAGGTGGCGGTAAATTCAAAGCCCGGCAGGACCAAGATCTTGTCGGCCAGTCTGCGCCACTCGGCCAATTGGGTGCGCTCGCTGTCGGTCAAGCGTTTCTGCTCTTCCAACCGAGCCAGCCATTCGATCTCTCGGCGCATGGCCCCTACGCCCGCCACGGTGTTGTGGTCGGTGATGGCCACAATGTCCAATCCCTTGGCATCTGCTGCTTGCAGCCACTCCAAATAGGTCGCCTTGGGCTGCTCATAATCGCCGGATGCGGGGGTGTGAAGATGGAGATCCATCTTGTACCAATTGCGTTTTCCTGTGCTGCTGGCGCCATTTGTGGGGCTGGCGCTGCTCGCGGTTCCTCTATTCGATTTTCGTCGGTTAGTCACTAAAATTCACTGTCCTTTCCACGGCACGCCCGGCAAAATCGCTGATCCGCCGGAACTGTGGTGGTAAAATGTAACGGTTGGCCGTCGTATAAATACGAAAAAAGCCTGAACCGTTACGGTTAAAAAATATGTTGGCAAATTGATGGACGGGTTCGGTTTGCCCAGAAATTGGGGCTTATGGGGTTCGGTCGCCATCGCAAACATAGGTGCCGAGCGGCACCTACATGGCAGTGTGCCACAGTTGTTGGATTATGTCAAAAGGAGCAAGGAGAAGGGGAGACAGGGTGAGCGAGTGCCAATCACCCGCTCTCCCTGCTTCTCCCGTCTCCTGTCTCCCGTCTCACTGTCTGCTCCTTCGGCAGCAGCGCGGCGTCCAGCACCTCATCCACCGTGTCGACCAGGATGAAGGTCATACGTTCGCGCACGGTTTCGGGGACGTCGTCCAGATCCGCGCCGTTGCGCTTGGGCAGGATCACCGTGTCCAGGCCGAAGCGGGTGGCGGCCAGGACTTTTTCCTTGAGACCGCCGATGGGCAGCACCTTGCCCCGCAGGGTGATCTCCCCGGTCATGCCCAGGTTGGGGCGCACGGAGCGGCCTGTGAGCAGACCGGCCAAGGCCGTGGCGATGGTGATGCCGGCGCTTGGCCCATCCTTGGGGATGGAGCCGGCCGGGATGTGCAGATGGATGTCCATGTTCTCGAAGAAGTCCGGGGCAATGCCCAGATGTTCGGCCCGGCTGCGCACATAGCTGAGGGCGGCCTGGGCGCTCTCTTTCATCACATCCCCAAGCTGACCGGTGATCATGAAGCCCTTCTTGCCCTGGGATTGGGTGGCCTCGAAGAAGAGGATGTCCCCGCCGGTCATGGTCCAGGCCAGGCCGATGGCCACGCCGGGCAGTTGGGTGCGCTCGGCGATCTCTTCGCTGTGGATCTTGACCTTGCCCAGGTAGGGGACCAACTGATCCGGCAGGATCTCCGGGCTGGGCAGTTCCTCGCCCGCGGCCACCTTGGACGCAATCTTGCGGCAGACCTTGCCGATCTCCCGCTCCATGGCCCGCACCCCGGCCTCCCGGGTATAGCCCTCCACAATGGCCCGCAGGGTCTCCTCTGGGAAGCTCACCTCGTTCGGGCGCAGACCATTCTCCTTGATCTGCCGGGGGGCCAGATAGCCCTGGGCGATCTTGACCTTTTCGCTCTCGGTGTAGCTGCTGAGTTGGATGATCTCCATGCGGTCCCGCAGGGGGCTGGGGATGGTGTCCAGCACATTGGCCGTGGTGATGAACATGACCTGGCTCAGGTCAAAGGGCACGTCCAGATAGTGATCCCGGAACTCTCGGTTCTGCTCCGGGTCCAGCACTTCCAAGCAGGGCGCTGCTGGGGTCGCCCCGGAAGTCGCGGCCCAGCTTGTCCACTTCATCCAGCATGAAGACCGGGTTTTTGGACTCCACCCGGCGCAGGCTCTGGATGATGCGGCCGGGCATGGAGCCGATATAGGTGCGGCGGAAGCCCCGGATCTCGGCCTCGTCCCGAATGCCGCCCAGGGCCAGACGCACAAATTTGCGCCCCATGGCCCGGGCAATGCTGATGCCCAGACTGGTCTTGCCCACGCCTGGCGGCCCCACAAAGCAGAGCACCACGCCCTCCCGCTCCCGGCGGATCTTGTCCCGCACATCTTCTTCGAGATCGGCCTGCACCGGCACGACCAGGGGCACAGAGGCCCCATTGCCCCCTTCGGCCTCGGCCAGGGCGGTCAATTCTTGCAGGGCGGCAGCATTTTGGGCGGCGGTCTCCGCCTCGGCCTCGGCCTTGCGGTCGGCTCGCAGCTTGCGCACGGCCAGATATTCCAGAATGCGATCTTTGATCTCGTCCAGGCCGTAATGGTCCTCGTTCAGGATCTGCCGGGCATGTTGAATGCCCAGGTTGTCCGGGGTCACCTTCTGCCAGGGCAGGCTGACCATGAGATCCAGATAGGTCTTGATTACGCTATATTCGGCGGCCTGGATGGGCATACGGCGCATGCGGTCGAGCTCGCGCCGGGCCTCCTTGCCCGCCTCTTCGGGCATGCCCGTGGCCTCGATGCGCTCCTCCAGCTCGCGGATGTCCGCGGCCTGTTCGTCCTCTTCGCCCAGCTCTTTTTGGATGGCCTTGAGCTGTTCGCGCAGGAAGAAGTCCCGCTGCATGCGCTCCATCTCGCCCTGGGCCTCGGACTGGATCTTGCGGCCCAGTTCCATCACCTCCACCTCTTTGTTGAGCAGGGTGATCAGGCGCAGGAGCTTCTCCCGCACATGGTCCATGACCAGGATTTCCTGGGCCACCTCTGCCTTCAGGCGGATGCTGCCGGCCACAAGATAGGCCAACTGGCGGGAATCCTCCACATTGAGGGCCATCATCGCCAGCTCGTCCGGCGTCTGATGATCCAGCTCCACAAAGCGGCGGAAGAGATCCTGCACGGCCCGGGACAGGGCCTCCAGTTCCAGGTTCTGCTCCATGCTCTCGGGCAGGGACTCGACCCGTGGCCCGCAGATACGGCTCTTCCTGGATATACTCCTTGATGCGGATGCGCTCCAACCCCTGTACCGCCAGCCGGATCACCCCGTCCGGCGCGCGCAGGATGCGATGCACCTGGGCCACGGTGCCGATGGGGTGGATCTGGTCCGGCCCCGGTTCGTCCAGCCCTTCGTCCAGGCTGGTCACCAGGGCGATGATGCGGCTGGTGGGCAGCGCGCCTTCGACCAAACGCAGGCTGCGGGCCTGGCCGATGGTCAGGGGCAGCCACATCATGGGATAGACCACCAAGCCGCGCAGGGGCAGCACAGCCAGGTCATCGTCAAGGAAGCGGTCGACGCTATCCAGGTCGGGCATCCCGCCCAAGTCAAAATCGGTAAATTCTTCGGATTCGTAGAGCACTTCGTCCTCGAATTCGTCGTCGTAATCGTCGAGGTAGTCCATATAGTTAACCATTCGCTTTCCTGCTTAGTCTTAAAGTTACTTTTGGCCGGGTCAATTTCTACGTCCCCCATTCTACCACATCTGGGGAAATTGGTGAGGGATTGTGAGGGGTGAAGGGGTGAAGGGGGAGGGATGAGGCGGTGAAGCGAGCGGGGGCAGCGTAGGTTGAGTAGCCCGGCTTGACCCAACCACGTTACACGACCCAAAAAGAGAGGGCGTATCGAAACCGAAGCGGCTTGCACGCCGCATAGCGGGTCAAGCGATGCCGCTCCGGCTTCAATACGCGGCGTACCGAGATAGCGATTGAGTCGGTCAGCTCGGACATTCGGATCGGCGGCTACTCAACCTGCGCTGTCCCCTTCACCCCCTCACCCCCACCCTCCCCATCTGGTCTATCCGCCGATCCGGGTGTATAATTCTGAGAAAATCTCCTAAAATTTTGTCTACATTGCGCCGGGCAACGGGGCTTGGACGCATCACAGAAGACGCCTCTCAGAGTTTTCTCTTTGGCGTCTCCAAAATCCAAAGAACGGAGTGTGACCCATGTCAGAAGGACGAAAGTACCGCAAACAACCAAGTTGGTGAGTTCCTGGATGCCCTGGCCTCTGGCCAGTCCACCCCAGGCGGCGGAGGGGCCGCAGCCCTCACCGGCAGCGAGGCCGCGGCCCTGCTCAGTATGGTGATCAACTTCACCGTGGGCAAGAAGAAATACGCCGCGGTGGAAGAGGAATTCCAGGGCTACCTGATCCGCACGGAGGCCCTGCGGGGCGACCTGCTGGCCCTGGCCGATGCAGACGTGGCGGCCTTCAACGGGGTGATGGCCACCTATGGTCTGCCCAAGGCCACGGATGAAGAAAAAGCCGCCCGATCAGAGGCCATCCAAGTTGGCGACGAAGGGCGCGGCCAAGGTCCCCATGACCGTGGCCGAGAAGTGCCTGGCCGTGCTGGAGTTGGTGGCCCCGGTGGGCAGCCAGGGCAACACCAATGTGGTCAGCGATGCCGGGGTGGCCATGTATTTGGGCTTTGCCGCCCTGCAGAGCGCCGTGATCAATGTCAACATCAACCTAAAATTCATCAAAGACGAAGCCTTCGTGGCCGAATACGTCGCCCGCCGAGATGCGGTGATGACCGCGGCCAAAGCCGCCTATGCCGCCGGGAAAGCCGCCTGCGAAACCACCTTGGAGATCGCCCTATGAGCGCCCACCTTTTAGATGGTAAAAGCCTGTCCAAAGAGATCAAAAGTCGGGTAAAAAATGACGTCGCCGCCTTTACCGAGGCCCACGGCGTGACCCCCACCCTGGCCGTCGTGCTCATCGGCGACGATGGCGGGGCGGCCGGCTATGCCCGGGCCATTGAGAAAAATTGCGCCAGTGTCAACATGGCCTTCCGGGGCGTGGAATTGGACGCCCAAACCACCCAGGCCCAGGCCGCGGCCGCGGTCAACGCCCTCAACGATGACCCCACGGTCCACGGCATCATGGTGCTGGAACCGGTCCCCAGCCAGGTGGATCTGGATGTGCTGGTCTTGAGCATCGCCCCCAGCAAGGACGTTGACGGGGTCAACCCCATCAACGCTGGCCGGTTGAGCGCCCAGCGTCCCCCCTTCTTTGTCCCTGCCACCCCCCTGGGCGGCGTGGCGTTGATGGAGGCTGCCGGGGTCGACTTCAAAGGCAAGCGGGTGGTCATGCTGGGACGCAGCGACATCGTGGGCAAGCCCATGGCCATGCTCCTGCTGCATCGCCACGCCACGGTGACCATTGCCCACAGCCGCACGGTGGATCTGCCCGCCCGCTGCCGAGAGGCGGACATCCTCTGCGTGGCCATTGGCCGCCCGGAGATGGTGAAGGCGGACTGGGTCAAGCCCGGCGCGGTGGTGGTGGATTTTGGCACCACCTACACGGATGATGGCCTGAAGGGCGACTGCGACCAAGCCGGCATCGCCGAAGTGGCCGGCATGTTGACCCCGGTCCCCGGCGGCACGGGGCCGGTGACCAATGCCATGTTGATGGCGAATGTTCTGGAAGCGGCCAAGTTGGCTGTTGCTGAGTAGAGACGGGGAAACAAGGAGGCAGGGAGACTGGGTTACCCGCCCCAATCTCCTTGTCTCCCTGTCTCCTCTTCTCCTGGTCTCCCAATCCCCCACCAAGATTAAGGTCTGCTATGCGCGGAGTCGTCGTCAAATATAACGTAGAGCGCGGGTTTGGGTTTATCCGCCCGCTGGAAAATGAAAAAGCGAAATACCCAAAAGATTTCTTTGTCCACATCAGCGACGTGGAGGGGAAACAACCGCTGATTGTCGGCCAAAATGTGACCTTTGAGGTGCTTGATGCCCGCAAAGGCCCCCAGGCCGTCAAGGTGCGCCCCGGTCTCAAGGCCAGTTCGCCCACGGCCACGGCGGTGATCGTCGCCATTGTGATTGGCGCACCCGTCATGTTTCTGGCTTCCACCTTTTTGGGTGCGCCCGGTCTTTGGAGCTATCTGTTTGCCTTGAATTTTACTACCTTCGCCCTCTATGCCTACGATAAAGCTGCCGCCAGCAAGGGCCAGATGCGGATGCCCGAAAATGTCTTCCACGGGCTGCATCTCCTGGGCGCAACCCCCCTGGCCCTGATCGGACAACTTGTCTTTCGTCACAAGACCCGCAAGCAGCCCTTTCAGATGATCTTTTGGATCATTGTGGCTGTGCAGATTGTGGCGATTGCCCTCTATTTTTGGTTGAGATGAGATGCGAATTGCGAGATGCGAGTTAAAAGCTGAAATGCATCCTGGCTCCCGCTCCCACAACTCACAACTCGCACCTCGCATCTCCCCTGAAAGGAACACCTCTATGGCCGAGCAACTGGCCTTATTTATCGACTTTGAAAATGTGGCCATTTGGGCCGACGAACACTTTTTCGATCTGGATCTGACCCGTTTGATGGAATATCTGCAATCCCGCGGGCCGGTGGTGATCAAGCGGGCCTATGGCGACTGGCGGCGTTTTGGCAAATATCGCAACGACATGCTCAACAACGCCATCGACCTGATCCAGCTTTACAGCGTGCGGGTGGGCAAAAATCGGGCCGACATCCGCCTGGCCTTGGATGCCTTTGAGGTGGCCATGATCCGGCCTCAGGTCGAGACCATCATCATCATGTCCGGGGACAGCGACTTTGGTCCCCTGGCCTCCAAGCTGCGGGAATATGGCAAATATGTGCTGGGCATCGGCCCCAGGGAGATCACCCACCCCCTGTTGGTGCGCTCGTGCGACGAGTTCCTCTATTTGGAAACCGTCATGGGCCAAAATTTGGACGCCATCGACTCCTCGGCGTCCGAGCGGGATCAGGCCCGCAAGTTGTTGCGCAATGCCCTGGCCGTCTTTGGCCGCAAGGGGGAGTTGCCCGTCTCGGCCAGCCAGCTCAAATCCACCATGCTCTCCATCGACCCGACCTTTAATGAGGCCAATCTGGGTTTCACCCAGTTTCGGGGTTGGTTGGAAAACACCCGGGATATGGTGCGTCTTTACTTCCGGGGCATGGAAATGTTTGTGGCCCCGGCGGATTTCAAGGTGCCCGAAGGCTTTGCCGCCATCAGCCACCCGGACGGGCGGGCCTTTGAAGCCGCCGTGGCGCCGCCCCAGACCAGCCTGGCGGATCTCTATGCCGGCATCTTCTCCAACGCCGTGGCCGCGGACATGGAAGTGCGCCGGGACGTGCTGCGGGATCTCTATCGGGAGCTGAACGACAAGCCCGGCGAGTGGGCACCGGGGGATCTCCTGGCCGAATTGCAGGATCGGTACGATTCCCAGGGGCTGGCTCGCAGCAAAACCCTGCTCATGCGCATCTGGCAGATGGGCTTCTATCAGCGGGCCTATGAGTATTTGGGGCCGCCCTCCTTTAGCACCAAAGTGAAACTGGACCCAGGGATCGACAGCCAATCCGCCTTTATTCATCGGGCCGAATCCCGCTTTATCTATGCCGTGGTGGAGGCGGGGCTGGAGATCGACAAGGCCGAGTTGGCCGGGCTGTTGCTCCACGACCGCAGCCAGGCCGACTATATCCAAGAACTGCTGGACGATCTCGTGCAGCGGGAGCGCGTTGTGGTGACCGAGGGCCGCTATCGCCCGGCTGGCCGCAGCGAGAACCCCCTGTTGGACAACCCGGAGTTGACCGACATCGTCCAAGAGATCCGCGAGGTCAAGCTGCCCGACGGGTTGAGCCGGGATCTCTCCCAGGCCAAGGATTTGGCCAAGAACGGCATGGCCAAGCGCACGGAAGATTTCAGCGCCTCGGCCAGGGACTACCTCTACGCCTGCCGTCTGCAATGGGATGCCTGCGAACAGGGCGACCCGGAGGCCAGCCTGGAGGATCTGCGCTGGTACATCGCCTCCTATGCCTCGGTGAAGGCCGGGGAGCTTTCCCAGAGTCTGCACCTCTACGACGAAGCCCGCCAATACTATTGGGCCTTCTTCTCTTTGGTCCAAGAGGGCACGCCCCTGTGGGACCGCATGAGGGGGCTGGTCAACCCCATGCTCCACTACTATTGGCGCAACCTGGCCAGAGAGCTCAACATCGAGGTGCGCTTCACCTCATCGCCCACCAACATCGCCGCGGAGATCGCCGGCCACAGCGACGAGCGGCTGCGGGCCAAGTGGCGGGATGTGACCCGCAAGCTGGTCCAGATCAACCCGGACCTGCTCAAGCGGGTCACCAACCAGATCGTCCTCAACTGGGAGGATTCCCCGGATCACATGTCCGTGGCCACCCAGATCCAGGACATGCTGAAGGAAGAATAGATGGCCCAGGCAATCACGCCCCGAGATCAGCCCATCCAGCGGGCCAGCGGGCCAACGCGCGGGCTTGCCCATCTGGGCGCGCTCCTGGGCTATGCCCTGCTCACCGTGTTGATGACCTGGCCCCTGGCCCGCAACCTGACCACGGCCATCCCCGGCGACAGCTTTGACGGCTGGCAAAACTATTGGAACCAGTGGTGGATCAAGACCGCCCTGGTGGATGGGTCTGCGCACCCCCCTGTTCACGGATCTGCTCTACCATCCCACCGGGGTCGGTCTCTATTTTCACACCCTCAACCCGTTCAACGGCCTCACCACCCTGCCCATCCAACTCAGCGCCGGGCTGATCCCCGCCTACAACGCCGTGGTCCTGATCAGTTGGGTGCTGGGCGGCTACGGCACCTTCCTCCTGGCCCTCTACGTCCTCACTCGCACCCAATCCGCCATTCGCCATTCGCCATTCGCCCATTCGTCCGCCTTCATCGCCGGCCTCATCTTCACCTTTTCCCCCTTCCACATGGCCCACCTCCTGGGCCACATGCAGGTGATGAGCCTGGAATGGATCCCCTTCTACATCCTGGCCCTGATGCAGGCCACGGATCGGGCCAAGTCGGGGCGGGCCTGGGGACGCCACGCCCTCATGGCCGGTCTCTTCCTCACCCTGGTGGGCCTGTGCGATTGGTATTTTGTGCTCTATTTGTTCCTGTTCACCGGACTGTACTTGGGATTTTCGATTTTGGATTTCCGATTTTGGATTTCCGGTTCGAGCCAGGATCGCCCACATCCCAATCCAAAATCCAAAATCCTCAATCTAAAATCCCTTCTCCCCGCCATCGTCGCCGGACTGCTCTTCGTCCTCCTCCTCTCCCCCATGCTGCTGCCCATGATTCGAGAGGCCCGGCAGTTCAGTTTTATGGTGCGCCCTTCGTCGGATCTGTACATTTTGAGCGCCAGTTTGATGGATTTTCTGGTCCCCAACCGGCTGCACACCCTCTTCCGCCCGGAGAGCTTCACCTGGATCGGCAATCAGCTTGCCCCGGTCAGCGAGCGCACCATCAGCATCGGCTACACGGTGATGGCCTTGGCCCTGATCGCCGCGTGGCGAGACCGGCGGCGGTCGGGCTTCTGGCTGATCAGCGCCGGGTTCTTCCTGCTCCTGGCCCTGGGACCGGCCATCCACTTGGGCAATATCACCCAAGCCGACATCCCCACCGGGGACGTGCCAGCCAGTTGGACGCCCTATGGGCTGGTCAACCGGCTGATCCCCTTCATGCGCATCAGCCGCAGCGTCAGCCGCTTCGCCGTCATGGTGCAGTTGAGTTTGGCCGTGGCCGCGGCGATAGGACTTTTCAATTTTCGATTGTGGATTTTGGATTTTGGATTAAAAAGTGGCGGGGACGGTACGCTCAATCCAAAATCTAAAATCGAAAATCGAAAATTCTCCCGTACCCTTGCCCTGCCCCTGATCGTCATCACCTTTATCCTGGCCGAGTTTTGGGTGGCCCCCTTTCCCGTCAGCCCGCCGGACACGCCGGGCTTTTATGCCCAGTTGGCCCAGGAGCCGGGCAACGCCGGCGGTGCTGAATCTGCCCATGAACTATGACCGGCCCGGCTATCTGCTCTATCAGACCGTGCATGGCAAACCCTTGACCGTGGCCTACATCAGCCGGGATGATCCGCGTACGTTGACCGAGCGGGTGCCGGGGCTGCAACATCTGCGCCACTTGGGACCGGACATTTTGACCATCGACCCGGACAAATTGGGCCAAGTCAGCTTGACCGTTTTGAGCGATTTGGGCGTGGGCTGGGTGGTGTTGGACCGGTACAAGATGCCCGGCGGGCTGGAACGAGAATATACCGAGAGTCTGGCCGGGGCCATCTTCGCCGAAGTAGCACCGCTATACGAAGATGACCGCATCACCGCCTATGTGGTGCATCCGCCGGAGAATCCGCAACCTTATGTCGCCTTGGGTGCGCTCAACTGGGGACCGTTGACCGCGGACGGTGACACGCCACCCGCCCGTGCCCTCTTGGACGGCCCGGCCCGGCTGGATCTGCACCATCTGCCCCCTGGCGCGGAGGTGGAGATCCGCTATCGTACCCTGGCTGATGGGCGCGCTGTCGTCCACACCGAGGGCGGCTTGGAGAGCCAACCCTTGGCCCAACTGCCCCCCGCTCCTCAAGCCGAGATGATCCTGATTTCATTGCCGGTTGGGACCGGCACGGACGCCCTTCTTTTTCAAGCAGAGCGAGCCAACACCGTATTGATCGAGTCTATCCGCCTCGTCTTGCCCACGGGGCTCTCCGTCACTTCCAAACTAAGTTCAAAGAAAGGTGATTTACCATGAAAGACACACGTCAGACCCACTCCCCTCGGCGCACCCGATGGCACGGCATGGGGCTAACCCTGCTTCTGCTCTTGGCCCTGATCGTGGCCGGCTGTGGCGGGGATAATGAAGCCGATGCCCCCGCATCCGCCGATGCCCCAGCCGCGGCCCCCACGACCGCCGCAGCCGCCCCTGCCCCCGCTCAGGCCCAGGCCGATCCAACCGCCACATCCGCACCGGCGAAAGAGGCTGTCCAGGATGCCCCCGTCGCGCCCAGTTCGGGCGAGGTATTGCCTGCGGGCAAAGTGCTCAACTCCTTCCGAGCCACCAGCGAGTCGGTCTTCTCCACCACCTATGCCGATGGCACAGTGGATGAGCAAAAATCCAGCTTCATTTCGGCCTTTGTACGCACGGAAGGCCCCTTCGGCTTTGACGAAAGCTTTGAGATGGCGACCGAGGATAGTGCCCATGCAGGCGCCGATCACAGCCGCCGATCTAGAGAAGATGGTCATCATCTCTGTGGGCGAGAACACGGCCATGCAGATGATGGGCGAACAGTGGGCTGTATCCGCCCGGGACGTGGACCAAGCCAGCCCCTCTTTTGAGATGTTCTCCGGCCTGCCCGGGGAGATGGGTGACACCTTGCGCGACGCCAAAAAGATCGGCGACGAAACCTTGAACGGCATCAAAACCACCCACTATCGGATCGAGGACAAGACCATCTTCGAGGCCATGCTGGGCACGATGATGGACGAGAGCGAGGGCAAATTGGTCCAGCTTGGCTACGATATATGGGTGGCCAAGGAGGGTGGCTTTGCCGTCAAATACCAATTTACGATCGAGGTCGAGGATGCAAAAGTTATGGACGACAGCGGGCAAGAGGTCGTGGCCCCCAAGATGCTGATGTCCTCGAGCTACGAGCTAACCGAGATCAACACACCCATCACCATCGAGTGGCCGGCAGACGCCCCGGAGCCGGGCCAGATCGACATGCCCGGCTTTGATCCCGGCCAGTTCCCCATCCCCCCCCAGAGCAAGGTTGAGGCCAGCATGTTCGGCATCACCAACCTGACCAGCACCCTCAGCCCAGACGAAGTCATCGCCTTCTATACTGAGACAATGGAAGGGATGGGTTGGACCGTGGAGGGTATGGGCGGTTTCTACAACTGGAGCAAGGGGGAGTTGACCCTCTCCATGGTGATCGGCCCGGATGAGGAGGCTGGCGGAACACGGATCACGTTGATGCCAGGACAATAGGCGTCATCGGTACAACAAAAAAGGGGTGGGGCACGAATATTCGTGCCCCACCCCTTTTTTGTTGTACAAATTTATCTATCAATCAATGGCCCGCCACGACCCAAATCGCCCCAAAATGGCCTGGGCCTTGTTTCGCCGCACTTGCAGCGAAGGGATCCGGGCAGGGCCAAGCACCGGTGAGTCTGGTGCAGCAGGGCCGGGGTGTCGCTGGTCAGGTGCAGACGGGCGGTGGTCGGGGTGGCGTCCCCCTCGGCCAGCCGGGCCACAATGGCTTCCAAGGCGGCGATCAGGGTGTCGTAGGCGGCTGCCGTGATGTTGGTGGCCTGCTCGCCAAAGCGCAGGCGCACCACCTGTTCGGCCCGCCCAGGCCAGGCCAGGGTATAGCTGCCGTGGCTGTGGCCCAAGTTGGCCGGGTTGCTGGCGGCCACAAAGAGCAAGATGGGGGATTCGGGCGCCTGGCCGGGCAGGGGCGACATCTCGTGGGGGCGCATTTCGGTCTTGGGCTGGGAAGCCCCCAGCACGATCTTTCCGCTGACCGACGGTCGAAAGTTGAGGGGAACCGCAGCCGAGTCCGGCAAGGGTTCGGTGGGTTGGGTCGGTTTTTGGATCGAAGAAGGGGGTGGTTGGGCCGGGACAAACTGCGCGCCACTGGGCATTATCGGCGCTGAGGAAAGGGGGGGCAGCGGGGGAAGGTTTGCCTCTTCGGCCACGGCACGGGCCACCCCCAGCCGTCCCCGATCCGTCACCGGTCCCACGCTGGGCAGCAGACCTGTCACCTGCAAGCGCCGCCACAACTGGCTGCGCTGATCCGGGCTGAGGGCGGCAATGTCGTCCACCAAGGCGTCAAGCCAATCCGCCACAGAGGCAGAGCCTGTGGGCGGTGTGGGCAGGGGTGACGTGGCGGGATCGGCGGATGATGGCATGGGCACGATGGCTTATTGGCCCTTCTGCTTTGGCGGCCTGTTCCCGGGCCTTGCGCTGAAGGCTGCGCGCCTTTTCCCACAAATAGAGCAGGTTGGCCTGGTGGAACTGCTGCACCATGCCCCCCAGGGGAATACGGCTGCGGCCAAACTCCTCCACGCCGTGCTGGATCAGATCCCGCTTGGTGGCTCCCTCGGCCATCAACCGGGCCACCAAAGCCTCGATGTCGTCCAGATATTTGGCCGTCTCGTCAATGCTGCTGGTGACCTCTCCCCGCAACAAAATGTCCCCATGCCCCTGGACAATACTCTCCAAATTATACTCGTGCAGATTGGCCAGGGAGCGGCGATAGGCATCCCGATCCGCAAAGGGGGAGGCGATCAAGGGCACGGGCATCATCAGATCGCTGGCGAAGAGCACCTTGTCCTCCCGCACATGCACCGAGCAGACCTCTGGGCTGGGCCCAGGGCTGTGGAAGATATGCACCGTCTTGCCGCCCAGGCGGATCACCATGCCCTCGTTAAAGATGATCTTGGGCAGGCGAATCTCCACCTCCCGCAGTTCGGGCGTGTGCTCTTTGGCATCATCCAGCCCCTTGCGCCCAAACTTGATCAACATGTCTCGGCAATACTCGTGGGTAATCAGCTCCGCTTCGGGGAAAAGATAGGAGCCATAGACATGGTCCGCGTGGCTGATGGTGTTGATCACATATTTGATGCCTTCGGGGCAATTGCGCTTGGCAAATTCAACAATCTGCTTGGTTTCGGACGGATAAGGCAGGGTATCGATCAAGATCCCCCCCTCTGGGGTGATCACCAGACCGGCGTTGACTTCGACAAACATCTCGCTGGTAAAGACCCAAGTATCGTCCGCCACGCGGGTACGTATAATGGCCACGGTCTGCTCCTGTACTAAACGTGATGAAATGGCCGACCCGGCGGGCAAACCGTTCACTCCCCTCTGCCCCCCGGCCCCCAATTCTGGGGGAGGTCGTGGACAGTTCCCCCCAAAGTTGGGGGGGTAGGGGGGCGAACGACGACCCGGCGGGTCACGGCCATTGAATAGAGGTCACAGCATCTTCTCAATATCCAGAGGCGAAGAAGTTCGACTTTTTTCAAAAGTCGAACTTCTGGGTTGACCAGCCCCGTTTTATTGAGATAAAACAAGTCACGTTGAAAAGCTGGGCGCAGTGTATCATAGTGTGCCATAAAAGGTCAACAAAGTAGACATAAATACACACTTATGGCGTACAAAAAACCGGCGCCCCTGCAAAGAGGTGGCGCCGGTTTAAGAAAATAGAGAACTGTTTGGGCGAAAAGATAACCCCGCAATGCCGTGCGAGCAGTGGGTTCGACCCGGAAGTCGCAAGTGGGTGCTGGTTGAGCGCTTCCGTCTTACCTAGGCCCACCAGGGGTCAGGCTGACACATCCACGCTACATCACCATGCTCCCATAGTTAAAACGTTGGCTCGCCCCGTATTCTGATCAATCACGCACATCGCAGGGTTGTATCCATACTATAGCACAAGTATTTTTTAGCCGCAAACAGGTTTTGAAAGGGTGAAGGGGTGAAAGGGTGAAAGGGTGGTTATCACCCCTTCACCCGCTCACCCCTTCACCCGCTCGCTCACCCCTCCTGCTCCGCCACCACGGCGATGCTGAGTTCGGCAAGCTGGGCGTCGGTGACCGGGCTGGGGGAGCCGACCATCAGGTCCGTGCCGGCGGCGGTCTTGGGGAAGGCCATCACGTCGCGGATGCTGGTCGAGTCGGAGTAGAGGGCGACGATGCGCTCGATGCCCAGGGCGATGCCGCCGTGGGGCGGCGCGCCATATTGGAAGGCGTCGATCATGTGGCCAAACTGCTCCTGAATCTGTTCTTCGGAGATCTGGAGCAGGGAGAAGAGCCGATGCTGCTGATCGCTGCGGTGGATGCGGATGCTGCCGCCGCCGATCTCCCAGCCGTTGAGCACCACGTCATAGGCCTTGGCCCGCACGCTGCCGGGGTCGCTCTCCAAGATGGCCCAATCCGCGTCCTGGGCGCTGGTGAAGGGGTGATGCACCGCAGACCAGCGGCCCTCGCCCTCGTTGTACTCCACCAGGGGGAAGTCGATCACCCAGCAGAAGGCCAACTCCGTGGCGTCCATCACCCCGGTACGTCGGCCGATCTCCAAGCGCAACGCGCTCAGGCTGGCGGCCACCACGCTGGCCTTGTCCGCCACCAGCAGGATCATGTCCCCCACCTGGGCACCGCTGGCCTCAACAATGGCAGCGATCTCGGCGTCGGAGAAGAACTTGGTGATCTGGCTGCGCAGGGAGTCGGCGGGGTAGAGACCGTCCGCCCCAGCCGGGCCGGTGACGCCGATCCAGGCTACGCCCTTGGCCCCAAAGGGCTTGACAATGGCCGGCAGCTCGTCGATCTCCCGCCGGGACAGCTCCGCGCCGCCGGGATAGCGCACGCCCTTGACCTGTCCGCCCCCGGCCACGGCATTCTTGAAGACGCCAAAGCCGCTCTCGGCCACCAGCTCGCTGATGTCGAAGAGTTCCAGCCCGAAACGCAGGTCTGGGCGGTCGTTGCCATAGAGGCGCATGGATTCGTCATAGGTGATGATGGGGAAGGGAACCTGGCGGATGCGCTTGGGGCTGACGGCCTGGGAGAGCCCAATCATCAACTCCTCGATAATCGCCCGGATATCCTCCTGATCCACAAAGCTCATCTCCATGTCCAACTGGGTGAACTCCGGCTGGCGGTCGGCGCGCAGATCCTCGTCCCGGAAGCAGCGGGCGATCTGGAAATAGCGCTCCATCCCCGCCACCATGAGCAACTGCTTGAGCTGCTGGGGACTTTGGGGCAGGGCATAGAACTTGCCCGGCTGCACCCGGCTGGGCACCACATAGTCCCTGGCCCCTTCGGGCGTGCTCTTGAGCAGGATGGGGGTCTCGATCTCCAAGAAATCCTTGGCGTAGAAGAACTCCCGGATGGCCCGCACGATCTCGTGGCGCAGGACAATGTTGGCCGCCATGCGGGGGCGGCGCAGATCCAAATAGCGATATTTGAGGCGCAGGGTCTCGTCGACCTCATCGGCCTTGTCGCTGATATAAAAGGGCGGGTTCTTGGCCGGGTTGAGGATCACCACTTCCGTGGCCAGCACCTCGATATTTCCGGTGGCCAGATCTGTGTTCTCGAAGCCGTCCGGTCGCTGGTGGACGAGACCCGTCACCTGCATGACAAACTCGTTGCGACACTGGGCCGCTACCTCGTGGGCCGCCGGCGCGGTCTCCGAATTGATGGTGATCTGGGTGACGCCAAAACGATCCCGCAGGTCCAGGAAGATCAGGCCGCCGTGGTCCCGACGCCGATTCATCCAGCCGGCCAACGTGACAGTCTGCCCCACGTGTTCGCTCCGCAGTTCACCGCAAGTATGGCTTTTCAACATGGTTCTTACATCCGATCCTGATGGGTAGGTTGAGATTTTGAAAGTAACACGATATAGATGGGCATTATAGCCGTGACCCGAAGCCGGTGCAATTTTGGGGCAACCCGGCTGTGGGCACAGGGACGTTTCGTAGGGGCACGAGGTGGGATGGCGGAAGAATCTCCGGGAAGAACGACTATTTCCATCGCCATCCTACCTCGTGCCCGGCTTTTCATTCATTCACATTGCTCGCGCCAAGCCGGGCACGAGGTGTGGCGGATGCAAATTCAGCCGTTGTAAGATCATCCTTTCCGCCACACCTCGTGCCCCTACATCGTTGGACCCCTACCGTGTTGGCCCAGCGCACCTTCGCGCCAACAAAGGCCCTAGCAAATAACCAAAGCAGTTGGCCCATCCGCCGGAAATCAAGTATACTCCACCTACGATCTCCATCTTCTTTCGACTCAAAAGGCATCCCAATGGCAGATAATCTCAAACGCGAAACCATGCGCAGCGTGGACACGGCATGGCTCCGCATGGATGACCCCACCAATTTAATGATCATCAATGGGGTGATGATGTTCCGGGGAACCCTGGATCTGGAGCGGGTGCGGCGCACGGTGGAGGCGCGTATGTTGCGCTATGGCCGTTTCGGCCAGCGGGTGATGGAACAGCCCCTGGGCGTGGGCGCCCCCTATTGGGAGGACGATCCCAACTTCCACATCAACAGCCATGTCAAACGGCTGGCCCTGCCCGATCCTGGCAACGACCAGACCCTGCAAGAATTGGTCGGCGACATGATGGCCGTGCCCATGGACTTGACCAAGCCCCCGTGGCAGATCTATGTGATCGAGAACTATCGCGGCCATGATCGACACGGCCAGCCCATCGACAACGGCACCGTGGTTTTCACCCGTCTGCACCATTGCATCGCCGACGGCATGGCCCTGATGCAGGTCTTTTTGTCCCTGACCGACGAACTGGCCGACGCCCCGGAAGACGGCAAAGAACCCAGCCGCCGCCGGACCCCAACGAGCGATCTGCCCCCCTTGCTTCGCCTGCTGCAATCCCGCACCCGCACCGCCGTGGACCTGGGCCGGGCCTTGCTCAACGAAGGCTCCCGCACCCTGAGCAATCCCTTTTATGGCCTGGGCCTGACCCGGCTGGCGGTCGAGCTGGCCACGGACAGCGCGGCGGAGCTGGCCAACCTGGCCCTCATGCCCCCGGATCCCCAGACCGTGCTCAAGGGCAAGCTGGGGGTGGCCAAAAGCGTGGCCTGGTCCGAGCCCATCTCCCTGGCAGATGTCAAGCGCATCGGCAAGGCCACGGGGGCCACGGTCAACGATGTGTTGATGACCGCGGCCACTGCCGCCCTGCGCAGCTATATCCAAAGCCGGGGCGAATCCGCCGAAGGGGTGGAGGTGCGGGCGGCCATCCCGGTCAACCTGCGACCGCCGGGCAAAGCCGGGGATCTGGGCAACAACTTCGCCCTGGTCTTCCTGGCCCTGCCCGTGGGGATTGCCGCCACCCAAGCCCGCCTCAAAGAGGTCAAGCACCGCATGGATGCCCTCAAGGGATCGTCCCAGGCTATGGTGGCCTATGGCATCCTGCAAGCCTTGGGGCGGATGCCCGGCCCGATCGAATCCCAGGCGGTGCAGTTCTTTGCCAGCAAAGCCACCACCGTGCTCACCAATGTGCCCGGCCCCCAACAGCCCCTCTATTTTACGGGCAGCCCCATCGAAAAGATCCTCTTCTGGGTGCCCCAATCCGGGCGACTGGGCATGGGCATCAGCATCTTCAGCTACAACGGCACCGTCACCCTGGGCGTGGCCACGGACACCGGCCTGGTCCCGGACCCGGACCAGATCGTGGCCGGTTTCCACACCGCCTATGCAGACCTGCTCGCTTTGGTTGAGGAAGAACGCCCGACGCAGACGGAAAATTTGCCTCTGGTATCCACAAGCATGGTAGACGAAGTCGGGGGCTTCTGTGCCGCCCAAACCAAAACAGGCAATCCATGTCGCAACCGACCCATGGCCGGTTCCGCCTATTGTCGCGTCCACCAGACCGCCACCTAAACCCCATCACCCACATTGACCCCCAGGAGAAAGAAATGACCACCGAAACCAAACAACCCGCCCTGGCCATGGGATCCGAGCAACAGATCGACCGTGTGCGGGAGCTGATCGTCGGCCCCTACTTGCGCGAACAGAGCCAGCGCTTCCAAGACCTGAGCCGGGACATGGGGCGGCTTGAGCAAGAGATTGCCCGCTTGTCCGAGCAATTGGCCAGCCAAGAACAAGAGCAGAGCAAGCGGATGCAGGCCGTGCGCCAAGAGCAGCGAGATGGGGACGAAGCCCTGCGCAGCGAACTGCGGTCCACCGCCCAGCAGTTGACCGCGGACAAGATGGAGCGCAGCGCCTTGGGCGAACTCTTCATCGAACTGGGCACCCAGATCAAGGCGGGTGGCTCTCTGGGCACCTTCTTGTCCGACCTGCTGGCCGCAGAATAATCGAGTGAAGGATATGGCCGTGGCGGAAAAGCAGACGCCAGCAGATCACCAAACCCAATCCTCACATGGGCAGACCGAACAGGATGCCATGGATGTCCTGCGCGGTCTGTTGCTTGGGGACGATCGGGCACATGTCGCCAATTTGGCGACGCAGATCGACGATCTCTCCGCCAAGGTCGACGACGATGAGGTCCTGATCCAACGGATCAACCCGATCCTGGGTGAGGCCATCCGGCGCACTATCCGGGATTCTCGGGAAGAGATGATCGACGCCCTCTACCCCATCATCGGCCAATTGGTGCTGCGGGCCGTCACCGAGGCCATGCGGGATCTGGCCCGCACCATCGACGCCCGCATGCGCCGCACCATCAGCCCCAGCAGTGTGGCCCGGCGCATCCAGGCCCAGGTCAGCGGCGTCTCCGGCGCGGATGTGATGTTGCGGGACGTGCTGCCCTTTGAGATCAGCGAGATCTTCCTGATCCACCGGGAGAGCGGTCTGCTTCTACACCATGTCTCCTCTGAAACAACCGACGATGAGCATGCCCAGGACGATTCGGACATCATCAGCGGCATGTTGACCGCCATTTCCGAATTTGTGCGTGATGCCTTTGGCACAGAAGAATTGGAGCGAGAGGGTGCTGATCTGGATGAGATCCAATATGGGGATGCCAGCGTCCTGCTGGAGAAGGGTCGTCATGCCTACATCGCCGTGGTGACGGACGGGGTGGAGCCAGCAGGGTTCCGCGCCCAACTGCGTCAATGTGTGCAGGCGTTTGATCTGGCCAACAAAGATCTATTGCAAGCCTATGACGGCAACAGCGCCACCCTGCGCCAGATCGACCGCAGCCTGGCCCCGCTTCACGCCTATGTGCGGACAAGCCCGGCAGCCATCACAGCGGCCCCGGCCCAGCCATCCGCCGCTGTTGAGGAGGCCAAAACCTCGTCCAGCCCAGGGCGCTTCGGCCTGATCACCGGTCTGATCCTTCTGGCCCTGGCGATCTGGCTGATCGTCTGGCTCATCACCCGAACGGCAGTAGATCACACCAACAATTGACCCGATCACCCATGAAAGATTGTCGTCCATGAACAACCCAATTTCATCCGATGCCCAGCCCATGGCTACCTATAGCAAAAAGATCTGCTTGCTGGGAGATTTTGCCGTTGGCAAAACCAGCCTGGTGCGCAAATTTGTCTATGACCTCTTTGATGACAAATATATCAGCACCATCGGCGTCAAAGTCAGCCGCAAAACCATTGCTGCGCTCACCGATAATGGCGTGGCAGAGCTGACCATGATGTTGTGGGATCTGGCGGGCAGCGAAGACTTCAGCCATATCCGAGCCAACTACTTGCGCGGTTCCGCCGGGGCCATCCTGGTCTGCGACCTGACCCGTCCAGAGACCCTGACAAATCTGCGCACCTATGTCCAGGATCTGCGGGAGCAGATTGAAGATCCCAAGTTGATTTTGGCCGCCAACAAGGTGGATCTGCGAGACGAGCATCGCATCAGCGAGGCCGAAATCGCCGCCCTGGCCGAAGAATTGGGCACTTCGCTGGTCTTCACCAGCGCCAAGACCGGCCAGGGCGTCGACGAGATCTTCCGTACCCTGGGCAGCATGTTAATCAAGTGAGGGATGGAACGTGTTGCGTGTTGCGGATGGCAAACCCACGCAATACGCAACACGCAACACCCTAATCCGGCGAGGAATAGACCTTGTGACGAACAGATTTCAGATCGATTCAACAGGCTACGACCAGATCCTGCAGGCCCGACGCATTGCCGTCTTCATCACCGATCTGGACCAGATCATCATGAACGGCAAGGGCGATACAGAGGTCATGCGCGCGGTTCTCCACGAGCAGCTTCTTGCAGAGCGTGCCTTGGACCAGATCGGCCCGCCGCCCTTTATCGGCCAAAGCATTTGGGAGATTATCCCAGAGTTGACCAGCTACGAAATGGAGGTCGCCTCGATCCTGGGCGAGATGCTGCCGGCCTTGGATCTGCGCTGGATCAACCGCACACAGCGGGACAACCCAAAGAGCGGTCAAGAGACCGAGCCGACCACTCGCTATTTGGATGTAACCGTGCGCCCCTATCGCCACCAAACCGATTCAACCATTCTCGGTCTGCTCTTTATTGTGGAGGATACCAGCGACAGCGGCTCCCAGCACCAGCAGATCGTCCAGACTCGCAACGACCTGTTTTTGATCAAAGATCAATTGCAGCAACACAGCCAAGATTTGACCATCGCCAATGCAGAACTGGCCCATGCGACCCGAACCAAATCCCAATTTGTTTCTGTGGCCGCCCATGAATTGCGCACCCCCTTGGCCGCCATCACAGGCTACGTGGATCTGCTTCTGGATGGCATGTTCGGCCCCCTGAACGATGAGCAGACCAAGTTTCTCAACATCGTCCTGGGCAGCGCCCGACGGCTGCTGGACATCACCAACAACCTGCTCGACGTCACCATGATCGAGTCCGGCCACATCGAGCTTGTCCTCAACCCGGTGGACTTGGGCCCACTGATCAAACGCGTCATCCTGGAACTACACCCCATCTATCAGAACCGGAACCAGGATCTCACCGCCTATTTGGAAGAAGACCTCAACCCGGCCATGATCGACGAAACCCGGACCTTTCAGATCTTGTCCAATTTGATCAGCAACGCCAGCAAATATACGCCCCAGGGCGGCAAAATCTCTGTCTACTTTGCAGCCATCGGACTCGCCAGGGTTTGTGCAAATTGGGATCCAAGATACGGGCGTGGGCATCCCTTTGGAAGATCAGGAGCGCATGTTCAGTCGTTTCTTTCGCGCCTCGTCGGCCCAACTGGTCAACGCCAGCGGGGCAGGGTTGGGGCTACACATCACCCGGCACCTGGTCGAACTCCACGGCGGGCAGATCTGGTTTGAGAGTATACCCGGCCAGGGCACCACATTTACTGTCACCCTGCCGCTTTGGGAAGACAAGTAACACCCCTCACCGCAAAGAACCGTTCGTCCCATCTTTCAGCTACCCCACGCAAAAGGAGTGATCCAACATGTCACAAATGGTTGTCTGTCCAAAATGCGGCCAAGAGCGCGGCGTGTTGGAAAACCGCCGCCAACATCCCAAGAGCGGTACCACTGTCGGGGCCTGGCGCATCTCCTATGGCTTGGCGGCAGGCATAGCGACTCTGGCCGTGGGGATCGTGGCGATCTTTATCAATTTGAGCAGCCAAGATGCCTTTATCGACCTGTTTTCCCTCTTCTTTGCCGCCATCGCCGTTGCGTTGGCCATATACATCCTTGGGACCACCTTTTATATCTCCCGATGGGTGCCAATCCAAGAGATGCGTTGCCAGGCCTGCGCCCACAAATGGCCGCCCCAATAGCGGCGGTTCAACCCTCCAAGTTTTTTGTATTTCAGCGCATTCTCAGCTTGACATTCAGATCGACTTCGTTCATAATGCAACGTACAAGATCGTGTAAGTTCTGTACGACTAACGCAAGTCAGCCGCTCGGATCTACATCGAGCGGCTTATTGTTTAGCAGTTGGGGAACGACCACACCTTGTACCGTCTACAGTCTGTAGTAAAGATCCAATCAAGAAAGGAAGTTTCCCAATGAGTGACAAAGTTAAGGGCACCGTGAAGTGGTTCAGCGATCAGAAGGGCTTTGGTTTCATTGCCCCCGATTCCGGCTCCAATGATGTCTTCGTGCACCACAGCGCCATCCTGTCCAGCGGTTTCCGAACCCTGGCCGAGGGTGATCGCGTTGAGTTCGCCATCGAGCAGGGCAAAAAAGGCCCCGCCGCTGCCGAGGTCACCAAGATCTAGGTCTCTGCGCATTCGTGCGCACCCCGGTGCTTGTATTAAGCGGTCCTTGACCGTTTGAGAAAATCGCCAAAAGAGGAGAAGTCTGACTCGTTCAGGCTTCTCCTTTTTGTTTACTCGAAAATCTGGACTTTTCCCTCTTGCGTGGCGCGCGCGACCATGATAGAATACATAACCATTCAACATAAAGGTCTTTGCCCCCCCGCCCAGGCCAGCTCGATTACCCCACTTCCACAGGCAATACCCACTCAGGAGGCTTTTTATGTCTTGGCGATCCCCACGATTTTCGGCTTGGCTTTCGGCGGCGGCGACCCGTACACGGGTTGTGGCGGCCACAGCATTGGCGGTGGCCATGCTGGTTTCCGGCATGATCTTGATCAACGCCGTGGTTGGTGATGTGGCCGATGCCCACGGCACCTCGGCCCCGGTCAATGTTTTGGCCAACGGCGGCTTTGAAAATGGCTTTGCCTCCCTCTCCGGCTGTGGCGCCGTGGGGAGCGGCTGGGGCTGTTTCACCAACGGCGGCGGGGCCAACTATGGCTTCGTGGATGGCAATGGCCGATCCGCGGTGGCGGAGGGCGGCCACAGCCAGGCCATCGAGATCAACACCTGGGGGCTCTCCGGCCCCAGCCATGACCGCTATGCGGGCATCTACCAGACCGTCAAAGTGGTGGACTGGGCCGAGTATACCCTGGCCCTCAAGGGCATGATCCGCACCACGGTCATGACCGGGGATCCCTGGCGCTATCGGGTGCAGGTGGGCTGGTCCCAGGGGGCCACGGCAGATTGGACCAAGGTGGCCAACTGGACCGACGTGGGCTGGGACACCTACTATGACCGGTCCAGCGCCGGTGCGTTCAGCAACTACAGCACCAAGTTCATGGCCGAGGCGGACTATGTGACCGTCTATGTGCGGGCGTGGAAAAAGTGGGGCGTGCCGGAAGAGGAGATCGATATCACCTTTGACGCCATCACCCTGACCGGACCGGGCGCAGGTCAGGTGGTCCCCGTGCCGACGGCCACCGCCACGGCCATGCCGGCCCCCGGCGTGATCGTTCTGCCCACGCCAGCCCCCACGGCCATCCCCGCGCCGGTGACGACAACCCAATGCGCGGCGACCGATTTGGTGGCCAATGGCGATTTCGAGAAGGGCTTCGCCAATCTGACCTACGGAGCCGTGGGCAACAGTTGGGGTCACTTTATCAACGGGGGCCGGGCCGCCTATGGCTTCTATGACGAGCAGTGGCCGCCGGTGGTTGCCAGCGGCACACATGGCCAGTTGATCGAGATCAACACCAAGGGCATGGCCGCCGCAGACGGGGATCGCTACGCCGGCATCTATCAAACCATCACTGGCCTGACCAAGGGCGCCACCTACGAGCTAACCGTGAAGGGCATGGTGCGCGGCACGGGTGTTAAGTTGGAAGACTATCCCTTCCAGGCCCAATGGGGCTGGAACGCTGGGGCCAATGCAGACTGGACCCAGGCCAGCTTTAGCGCACTGGATTTGGGCAGTCTCTATCCCCGCACGGAACCTGGCAGCATGGGCACGGCAACGGTGCGCTTCACCGCCCCGGACAGCACAATGACCCTCTTCCTGCGCAGTTGGATGAAGTGGGGCGTGCCAGAGAGCGAGATGGATCTGAACTTGGACGCCATCTCTCTACGAGGGTGCACCACGACGACCACCAATCCCGTTAAGCCAGTTCATCCCGTGGCCTGCACCTATGCGGTCAAGCCCGGTGACTATCTGGGCAAAATCGCGGCCAACTATGGCGTCTCCTTGATCGGGCTGGCCGCGGCCAATGGCATCTGGAACTATGACCACATCTACGTGGGCCAGATGTTGACCATCCCCGGCTGCACCACTGGGGCCGCGGTTGTCCATCCTGCCCATCCCAAGCCCGTTCCGCCGCCGGTCGTCCACCGCACCCACACCGTGGGCAGCGGTGAGAGCCTAAGCTGGATTGCGGCCTGGTATGGGGTCAACATGTATGATCTGGCCCGGGTCAATGGCATCAGCAACCTGAACCATGTGTGGATTGGGCAGGTTCTGATTATTCCGTAAGACGTGACGTGTAAAACGTGAAACGTAAAAAGGAGACGCCTGGAATCAAATCCAGGCGTCTCCTTTTTTATTGGGGGTGTTCTGCCGTAGGGGTTTGGGTGGGGAGGCCGTTGACCTACACCTAGAATCCCAGAGCGCACCTGGGGGCACCCATTTCGGTTGGGGAATCTGAGGAGTGTCAGGTAGAATGAACGGAGAATCTATCGCCTTCAGAGACCCCATGTCTTCGTATCTGTACCATAGAGCAATACTCTTTCCATGTCAATGGCTCGCATTTTACTCACCGGGATCGCCACGCTGTTTGCCGTGCAGGTACTTATTGTCCTGTGGTTGATGTTCTTGCACGCGTTACGTCAACGCCGCATCCCGGAGGAGGGCTTCCCCTCCCTGCGCTTGCCCCCGGTGATGGTGCAAGAGACCGAAGTCACCCTCTATACCGAGGGGAAAAGCCTGTTCGAGGCCATGTTGGCCGCGGTGCAGCAGGCCGAAAGCACCATCTTTCTGGAAACGTATATCTGGAAAGACGATGTATTGGGACAGGAATTCAAAGCCGCCCTGATCGAACGGGCCCAAGCCGGGGTGAAGATTTATGTCATCTTCGACTGGTTCGCAAATTTGGTGGTGCCGAGGAAATTCAAACGCTTTCCCAAAGATCTGCCTGGGCTACAGGTCTATATCTATAGCGCCCTGACCCGGCCCTGGCACATCCTGCGCTGGCGCAATTTTGGCCTGGACCATCGCAAGCTGTTGGTGGTGGACGAGCAGATCGGCTTTGTGGGCGGCTACAACATCGGCGAGACCTATCGCACCCAGTGGCGGGACACCCATCTGCGCTTTGTGGGACCGGCCAACCGGGATCTGGGCTACGCCTTTGCGGATCTGTGGAACCTGGGTCGCAACCCCCACCCCCCCATCCACATGCCAGCGCGGCCCTGGTCTTCCACCATCCGCATCCACCGCAACGACCCCCTGCGCACCAGCTACCCCATCCGCAACATCTATTTGGAAGCCATCGAGCACGCCCAAAAACACATCGCCATCACCAACGCCTATTTTGTGCCGGACCCGGCCATCCGTCAGGCGCTGATCCGGGCCGCCCAGCGCGGGGTCAACGTGGAAATCCTGATCCCTTGGCAGTCCAACCATGTCTTTGTGGACTGGTTGGCCCGGCACTTTTTCGACCAATATATGGCCGCCGGGATCAAACTTTATGGGTACGAAGGGGCCATGATCCACGCCAAGAGCGCCACCATCGACGGCGTTTGGTCCACCGTGGGCACGGCCAACCTGGACCGTCTGAGTTTGACCGGAAACTTCGAGATCAACGTGGAGATCTTTGACACCGGAGGTGGCCAAGCAAATGGCCCGGATCTTTGCGGTTGATCTCTTCAACGCCAGGGCCATCGACCCGCAAAAGTGGGCGCGCCGCCCCTGGTTCAGCCGGGCCGCGGAGTGGATTCTCTCGCCCCTTTGGCCCTGGGGCTAATGCATGCACCAAGGAGATTTGCCATGACCTCAACCCAAGATCCCTCATTTCGCCCATCCAGCCCGGCCCAGGCGGCTTGCCCACGGTGACGGTGAAAGCCGCTGACGGCAGCGTGGCCCAGGTGACGTTGCACGGCGGCCATGTGATTTCGTGGCGGCCCGGCGGCGGGGAGGAGCGGCTCTTCCTGAGCAGCGCCGCCCACTTTGGGGCGGGGACGGCGATTCGGGGCGGGGTGCCGGTGATTTTCCCCCAGTTTGCCGGGGAGGGGCCGCTGCCCAAGCATGGCTTTGCCCGCACGGCCACATGGGATCTGATCGATCTGGTCGAAAATACCGGGGCCGGGCGGGCCACGGTCCGCCTGGGGTTGGGGGAATCTGCCCACACCCTGGCCATCTGGCCCCATGCCTTTCGGGCGGAGTTGACCGTGAGCGTGGGCGGGCCGACGTTGACCGTGACCCTGCGCATCACCAACAGCGGGGCGGAGGCCTTCAGCTTCACCGGGGCGCTGCACACCTATTTGCGGGTGGCGGATGTGACCCAAACTCAGCTTTTGGGGCTGGCCGGCGCACCCTATCGAGATTCGGCCTTGGGCGGGGTGATGGGGGTGCAAACGCGAAGCGGCTCTGGGCTTTGGCGCAGAGGTGGACCGCATCTATTTTGACGCTGGGCCGGTGACGGTGCAGGAAGCCCAACGGACGCTGGACGTGAGCGCCGCCGGTTTCCCCGACGTGGTGGTGTGGAATCCGGGGCCGGTGCTGGGTGCAGCATTGGGGGACATGGAGCCAGACGGGTACCGGCGGATGCTCTGCGTGGAAGCGGCCGCCATCGGCCAAGCGGTGGTGCTGGGGCCGGGCAGGTCCTGGACCGGCAGTCAGACTTTGCGTGCAGATCAGGGCCAGTTCTCTGAGCCTTCGTCATCAAAAAAGGAGCAGGCATGAGTGTGAACAACAGTTTTCGTTTCGACATGGGCGATCTGGCTTGCTTGGCCCTTCGGGACGGCGGGCGCACAAGCACGATTGAGCAGGAGATTGTGAACGTGCCCACGGCTGACCTGTCAGCGGCCATGCGAGTGGCCGGGTTTGCGTCGGATGAGGTGGAGGTTGGCTTCAATGTGCTGTTGGTGGAGATCGACGGCCAGCGCATCTTGGTGGACACGGGCACGGGGCGGGGCGGATTGATCCCGGCGCTGGGGGCCGAGGGCGTGGAACCGGGGCAGATCGACACGGTGATCCTGACCCACGGGGACGGGGACCACATCGGCGGCATTTTGGACGAGGCGGGGGAGCCGGTCTTTGCCAACGCCCGCTATGTGCTGTGGCGGGAGGCCTGGGCGCAGTGGAGCGACCCAACCCGGCGAGAGCACATGCTCGACCAATTCTTGGCCATTTTCCGGCGTCGGGGCGTGGACGAGGCGCAACTAGCCCGCATGGCCGAGGGCCGGGCCGCTTATGCCACCCGCACCCTGCCGCGGATTCAGGATCGGCTGGAGTTGGTGGCCTTGGGTGAGGAATTTCTGCCGGGGGTGCGTTTTGTGGACGGGCGAGGCCATCGCTCGGATCAGGTGGCGGTGGCCGTGGTGGGGAAGGGGGCATCCCTGCTGCATGTGGCGGACGCGGTGCGCCATCCTGTGCAGATGGCCCATCCCGACTGGAACGGCAGCCTGGACTCCTTCCCGGCGGAAAGCGTGGCCACCCGCCGCCGTCTGCTGAGCCAAGCCGCCCAGGATCGATCCCTGCTCTTCGCCGCCCATCTGCCCTTCCCCGGCGTGGGGTGGGTGGATGCCCAGGGGGACGGCTGGGCGTGGCGGCCCATGACGCTCCAAACCACAAATTTGAAAGGAACCTTATGACGCCCGAAGAACGCACACTCAAGATTGAATCCTATGGCGCGGCCTATGAGCGGCTGGTCGCTGCCTTGGCACGCTTTCCGCGCTCCATGTGGCAGTTCCGCCCTGCGCCGGATCGGTGGACGATCCACGAGATCATCGTCCACATCACCGACAGCGAGGCCAACAGCTATGTGCGTTGTCGGCGTCTGCTGGCGGAGCCGGGGGGGATGGTGCTGGGCTATGACGAGGCGGGCTGGGCGCAACGCTGGACTATCACGAGCAGAGCCCGGAGGATGCGCTGGCCCTGTTCAAGTGGCTGCGCCAGGCCTCCTATCTGTTGATCAAGGATGCGCCCAACTCGGCGTGGGGCCACACGGTCCAGCACACAGAGGACGGGGTGATCAGCATGGACGATTGGCTGGATACGTATGATCGGCATGTGCCGGATCATGTGGCCCAGATGCAGGCAGTGTATAATGATTGGATCAAATCAACCAAGTAAAGGACTCTCACTATGGACCCAACAGCCAGCACGATCATGGCGGCGGCGTTGATATTTTATACCATCGGCGTGTGGAGCGAACGATTTGCGGGGCGGCTTAAACCGTGGCATTTGGCCTTTTTTGTGCTTGGGCTAATCTGCGACACGGTGGGGACGGGGATGATGTTCCAGTTTGCCGGGGGCATGACCTTTGACGTGCACGGCATCTCCGGCGTGATCGCCATCGTACTCATGTTCATCCACGCGGCGTGGGCGGCGTGGGTGCTATACAAAAAGGACGAACAGGCCATCCAGAACTTCCACAAATTCAGCGTGGCGGTGTGGGTGATCTGGCTGATCCCCTATTTCAGCCCCATGTTTTTTGCCATGGCGGGGTAGGTTAAACTTGAATCAGATTGGGAACTACGTTTTTGCGTGCTCTAGCCCAGTCCGTGACCGGGCTAGAGCACGCAAAAGTGGTCTCACCCAACTTCAACAGATCGGACCTAACATGAACGCGCTATCTGTGGCCATCCTCATTTTCCTTGCGCTGGAGGCCGCAAACGTGACGACCCTCTACTTCTTCCCCGGTTCAAAAATGGCGAACGGCGTAGGCGTCTTCACTGCGTGGGAAAAGTCAAAGAGTGACCCAGAGATCCATGACTTCGTGAAATATCTGGTCAACTGGGTCGCTGGCACAAAGCTGATCTTCATCTTGTTGTTGATGGTGATCCTGTTCACCGCACCGGAGCAGACCCTGATCTATACCGGCGGGGCAATGGCGATCGCCATCTCATCGTTCTTCTGGCATCTCTTCCCCCTGGTTCGCAAGATGGATCGGGCCGGTCAAATCCAGCCAAAAAACTACTCGGTGGTGTTGGGGTGGATGATTTTGGTCTTTATTATGGTCTTCCTGGTTGCCACGGTCGCTCTATAGATTAAGGTTCGTTGGACCTAAAAGTAGCCGTGAATCAGGAGAAGGGTTTCCCCAATGGACATCCCCGAAAGATTGGAAACCGAGCGGCTGATCCTGCGCGCTTATCAGGCCGGGGATGGCCCCGTGCTGTTTGAAGCTGGGGCACGCAACCGCACGCATCTGGCCAAGTTCGAGTCCGGCAATGTGCTGATGCACTTGACCGACCCAGACCATGCCGAGTCGGTCGCCCAGGAACTGGCGTCAGATTGGGCGGCCCGCGCCTGTTTCTTCATAGGCATCTTCGAGAAAACAACTGGCGCTTGGGCGGGGCAGGTCTACGTGGGGCCGATCGATTGGGGAGTGCCGGCGTTCACCATCGGCTATGTGGCCGATGTGAACCACGAGGGCAAAGGCTATATTTCCGAAGCCGTCAAAGCGGTGTTGGCCATGCTCTTCAGCGACCTAAAGGCCCACCGAGTGACGAGCGACTGCAACGAGCACAACGTGCGCAGTTGGCGGCTGCTGGAACGCTGTGGCTTTCGACGGGAAGGGCATCTGCGGGAGAACAGGCGCAACGCCGACGGATCATTCCACGGGGATTTTCTGTATGGCCTGTTGCGAGAGGAATTTGATGCAATGGCAAACTCAAAACCGCCAGAGCCGCCCTTGTCGGTCCTCTCGCTGGCCCTTGCCGAGCCATCCGACGCCGAAATACTGGCCCAGATATCCAAACGGGCCTTCGACAGCGATGTGGCCGTGGGGGCGCCTGGGATAGGCGGTCCGCCGGGCTACGATTCCCCCGCCTGGCAGGTGGAGATGATGGGCTCGGCCAGCTACTTCAAGTTTCTGGTGGCGGACGAGATCGTCGGAGGCGCCATTGTCTTCCCGGGGCAGCGGGGACGCATCTATCTTGGCCGGGTTTTTCTCGATCCACGGCTTCATGGTCAAGGGGTCGGTCTGGCGGCCATGGGACTGCTGTTCGATCACTTCCCCGAAGCCCGCAAATGGGTTCTGGAAACCCCATCCTGGAATATCCGCACCCGCAACTTCTATCTCAAGGTTGGTTTTCAGCTTATCAAGGAGACCGACGAGGATCTGTTTTTCGAGAAGCACCACCCATAGGCTGACGCGTCGTTCGTCGCCAAAAAAGGAGACAATCGCCCATGACCGACCCTACTCACCCCCTGCTCTGGCAAGCCAGGGCCTACATCTATCAGCACTTCGCAGACACGGCCCACCCGCCCACGGTGGACCAGGCGGCGGATCACTTCGGCCTCTCCCGCCCAGAAGGGGAAACCCTTTTCCGTGAGCTTGATCGGGTCCACGCCCTCTTTCTGGAACCGGGCACCTTGGGTATCCGCATCGCCAACCCCTTCTCCGCCGTGCCCACAGACTTCCGGGTGATGGCCCAGGGGCAATCCTATTGGGCCAACTGCGGCTGGGACGCCCTGGGCATCCCCGCGGCCCTGCACGCCGATGCCACCATCGAGGCCGCCTGCGCCCAAAGCGGCGAGCCCCTGAACCTGACCGTGAAGGATGGCCGCCTCTTGCCCACGGACGCCGTGGTCCATTTCCTGGTCCCCTTTGCCCGCTGGTATGAAGACATGATCTTCACCTGAGGCACCATCCTGCTCTTCCGGTCGGAAGAGTTAATCGATCCCTGGTGTGCGGCCCACGGTGGCGTGCGGGGCGAGGTCGTGTCCATGCAGACCGTGTGGGAACTCTCTCAACGCTGGTATGACAACCGGCTCTCGGCAGACTATCAGGGCCGCACCGCCGCGCAGGTCGGGGTGATCTTCCAGGAGATGGGGCTGACCTCGGCCTTCTGGCAGATGGATGGCGATCCGGACGCACCGCAGAAGTAAGGTCCGCCCACATAAACATATCCAAGAGGATAATCCACATGGTGCAGGCCCAGACAGAGATGGCGGCAGTCACGACCCAAACCAAAGCCCACCCTCCTTTCGCCGAGTTCGTCCTCATCATTTCGCTGATGATGTCCTTGACGGCCATGTCCATCGACGCCATGCTGCCGGCCCTGCCCCAGATCGGTCGCGATCTGGGCGTAGGAGCGCCCAACGACCGCCAACTGGTGGTCTCGATCTTCTTCCTGGGCCTGGCCTTTGGACAGCTTTTTTTTGGACCCCTGTCCGATAAAACCGGGCGCAAGCCGGCTATCTATGCCGGCTTCGCGCTCTACCTCGTCGGCTCTCTGACCGCCCTGTTTGCGGGCAGCTTCAGCATATTGCTGGCTGGACGCCTCCTCCAGGGCATCGGCATCTCCTCGCCCAGGGCGGTGACCCTGGCCCTTGTGCGGGACCGCTACGAGGGCCGCATCATGGCCCGGGTGATGTCCTTTGTGATGACCGTCTTCATCCTGGTGCCCATGCTGGCCCCCAGCTTTGGCCAGGCCATGCTAAACCTGGCAGGCTGGCGCAGCATTTTCGGCGGCTTCATCGTAATCGCCCTGGCCGCGCTGACGTGGTTTGCCCTGCGCATCCCCGAGTCACTGCCCCCGGAGAAGCGCTCGCCCTTCTCGCCGAAACAGATCGGGCGGGCGATCCGGGAATTCGCCAGCGTCCGGCTCTCCGTGGGCTACACTGTGGTCGCCGGGTTCGTGGGCGGCGCACACCTGGGCTACCTGAACTCCGCCCAGCAGATCCTGCAAGAGCAGTATGCGTCTGGGCGATCTCTTCCCCATCTACTTCGCCGTCATCGCCTTTTCCATCGGGCTGGCCTCCCTGTCCAATTCGCGCCTGGTGATGAACGTGGGCATGCGTTTGCTGACCAGGGTTGCCCTGAGCGCCATGTTCGTCCTGGCGATTGGGGCGCTGGGCCTGCATCCTGCTCATCGGGGGCCAGCCGCCCTTGTGGGCGCTGATGGTCTATCTAATGTTGACCTTTTTCTGCATCGGCATCCTGTTTGGCAACATGAACGCCCTGGCCATGCAGCCCCTGGGCCACATTGCCGGGACCGGCGCAGCCGTCATCGGTTCCTTCTCCACCCTGCTCTCCGTGCTCATGGGCCTGACCATCGGCCGCAGCTACAATGGCACGGTCATGCCCCTGATTGTCGGCATGGCGGTCGCAGCGGGCCTCTCCCTGCTCATCGTGCGCTGGGCCGAAAGAACTGAGAATTGAGATTTGAAAATGGAAAATGGAGAAGTTTTAATGACGTGGATTGGCCACACCCGCCATTAAAACTTCTCCATTTTCAACTCTCAATTTTCAATTTCCCACCGAAAAGAGGCGGACGAGATCACCGTGATCTCGCCCGCCTCTTTTATTTTACCTCACTTGCCCCCACACCCAACCCGATTCATCGGGTTTCCCCTGCCCAGCCGGGGGATTCATCCCCCGGCGGACCTGTCTACCGCACCACCATGGGCAGATAGATCAGATACTCAACCACGCCGCCGGGCGGAGTGGGCGTGGCCGTGGGGGTGGCCGTGGGCCGCGGTGTCGGCGTGGGCGTGGCCGCGGCGTTGTTGTCGATGGTGATGACGCTGACGCCGTCGGCGATGGTGGCGTTGGCGGCCTGGGAGAGGTTGATGGTAAACGTCTTGGCTCCGCCCGTCCCGGTGTTGACGATGGGCACGATGATGGTCGAGGTCGATTCCCCGGCCCGGATCAGGGCCGTGCCGCTGCTGGCTGTGTAGTCCACCCCCTGAACCGCGGTGCCGTCTGCCGTGGCGTAGTACACACTCACCGTGCCGACCTCCAGAGGCGTCGACAGGCGGATGGTGATGATGCCCGTGCTGTCACTGGTCTTGACCACGCCGTCGTCGATGGTGATGGACGGGATGGTGGCCGGGTCGAAGCCCTCCGGCGCAGGGATGTTCACCTGCACGGTCTTGTTGACCGTGGTCACCCGACCGGCCCAATCCGTCACCCGCATCACCACGGGATAGCTCTTGCCGTAGGGGTTGGCCCCCAAGCTGACCGCCGTGGACCAGGTGCCGTCCCCGTGCCAGGTCACATCCTGGAAGGGGGCGCCGTCTATGCTCAGTTCCACGTTGGCCACGTTGCCGTTGCCCAGGCTGTCCCCTGCCGTGCCAGAGAAGCGCACGATGCCGCTCTGGTCGTCGTATAGGCCGGGTCCGAGGAGATCTGGTCGGTGATCAGGGTGCCTTCCGGGTCCTGGGTGTCCAGGGTGATGGAGCTGATCGGCCCCATCACCACATTGCCGGCCGCGTTCTTGGTGCGGACTTGCATGTTGTAGACACCCTCACCGCCGGCAGGGACGGGCAGGTTGACCGTGGCCACAGCCTGGGTCACCCCGGCAGCCGCATCATAGGTCGCCATCTCCCCGGCCTGGCCGTTGACCATGATGCCCATCTCCACCAAGGAACCGCCGGAAGCAGCACCAATCTGAATTTGCAAGGGTTGGTCTATGGCGACGACACTGCCAGCGGGCGGCCAGATCAGGATGGGGTCGGCGGTGTTGTCGGCCCGCAGGGGCACGTTGGCCGTGCTCACGCCTTGGTCCACCGTGGCGCACTGGCCGTAGTCGTCACAGGCGCTTATGGTGAAAGTGGGGTTAGCCACCTCCGACCACACATGGCACTGGACCGTGAGCTGGTTGCGCAGGGTGCCGTCCGGGAAGAAGGTCTGGCTCCATTCCTCGTCGATGTAGCCCCGATCCGGCTGGGTGCTCTCCCCGCAGGGGGTGACCAGGTTGGCCAGGTTCAGATCCTCTGCGGTGATGGCGTTGATGGCGATATCGTAGCGGGGGTTGCCCGTGGCGGGATCGTAGTAGAGATTGCCCGTGGCCGCCGCGTCCAGGGTGATGCGGGGCGGCAGGTTGTCGATGGCCCCTCGCCACAGGTTGGGACGGCGGAAGCGATTGCCCGCGGCGTCCGTGGCCCGCAGATCCAGCTGATAGTAGCTCTCCATGCCCGACGGGATGGGGATGGACCAGGTGTAGCCGATCTCGCCGTCGGCGTTGGGGCCGCCATTTTGGGTCAACGTGCCCGGCTGCCAGAGTTGATTGGGCATGGCCACCAGGCTGCGTGATCTGGGCGGCGTCCATGGCCATGCGGCTGATCACAAGCTGATCCATCACCCCCCGCAAGCCTGTGCCGATGCGCAGGTCCGCCGGGGTGCGCAGATCCTTGCTGCCGCTGCCCACAATCCCATCCTGGACCGCTTCGCCGTTGATGAAGAACGTGGCCCGATTCTGCTCGGCATTGTAGGTGAGGGCCACGTGGTTCCAAGTGTTCAAGACCAACTCTTTGCCGCTGGGACTGGTCAGGTTGTAGTCGCTGTTGTTCGGCCCCCAGAACTTGAAGGAGACTCGCCCACTCTGTTCAAGCGTCATCTTGTAGCCCGTATGGCCGTCGTTTTTCTCCAGCAGACCGGCGTCATAGCGGGTGGGGTTGAGCCACAGGGCGATGGTAAAACCGACATTCTTATCGAAGTCGATCTCCGTGGAGTGGTCGATCTGGATCAGAGATTTGTCGATGAAGGTGAGACCCCGATCCAGCCGCCCAGCCGCGCCGGCCGTGGGACAGATATAGCTCCCAAAACCGCAGTAGGCGACAAGGCCGTTCTGGGTGGCACTCTCAAACGCCGTCGCACCCGCGGACTCGTTAAAGTCGAACAACGCCACCGTTTGGGAGAAGGCGCGGGTCTGGTCGATGGGGATGAAGAGGCCATCCACGCTGTTCAGGGCCACGGTGCTGGTCAGCTTGCCGCTGAGGGAGAGGGACGCCACGGCCATGCGGGACGCGGTGGCCGAGGCCGGGCCGGTGACAAAGTCCACCACCTGGCTGGCCGGGTCGATGGCCGAGGACACCTTGGCCACGCTCAGGCGCACCTGGGCCTGGACTTGGCTGCGGTTGCCCACACTGTCCGCGGCCAACAGGGTAGCCGTGTAGACCCCGGTGGGATCCGCCAGGTCGCTGGGCAGTTCCAGGGTGGCCGACCAGGTGGTGCCGTTCACAGATAGCCGCCTGATTCACAACTTCCTGGCCGTCCTCGCTTTGCAGGATGACCAGCAGGCTATTTCTGTCCACGCCGCTGCCGGGGGAGACCGTACCGTCGTTCACATCAGGGTCGCTGATCTGTCCGCTGAGGGGGACGGACCAACGCCCGATGGCGCTCTGCTGGGGGGTCAGATCCTGGCCGGCCAAGGTGGCGACCGGGGGCTTGCCGTCCACGATGATGGTCAGGGTGGGGCTGTTGGTTTCCACAAAGCCCACCTTGTCCACGGCCATGGATTGCAGGGTGTAGTGGCCCTCCGCCGCGTAGGTGAAGGGGGCGGTCCAGGTGGCCTGGCCCTCGGCCCGCTGGGTCACACCGTTGATGAACACATCCACATGGGCGATGCCGGAATCGGCGTCGGTGGCGCTGCCGCCGATGATCAGGGTCTCCGCGGCCAGGCCGGATCGGGTGGTCGAGGGCGCCTTGAGATAGCTCACCCCGGCCAGAGAGTCGATGGCGGAGGTGGGGGGCACCGCGTCCACCCACAGGGAGAGACTATCCTGGGCGGACAGGGGCCCTTCGCCCCGAGGCAGGGTGCGCTGGACCGAGATCTTGTTCCAGACAAAGCCGGATTTGCCGCCGCTGGCATAGGCGCCCCCGGCCAGCACACAGTAGGAGGGGTTGAGGCTGTAGCCCAAGTCCGATTGCAGCTCGCCCTTGTAGAGCGAGTTGATGGCGTCGCCCTTCATGTCCGTGGCATAGACGGTGACAAAGTCCATGCTGCCCCGGAAGTAGCGTTCGTTGAACTTGCCCAGCAGCACCTGGGGATTCTGGACAGGCTGGGTGGTGTTCGTGTCACCGGCAATTCCCTGGCCGTCCAGATAGAGGACGAACAGACCGCTGGAGGGTCGGCGCAGCAGGACCACATGGTGCCACACATCCATATTGATGGGGTTGCTGATGGCTGTCTTGCTGCCCTGGCCCACCAGGATGCGGTTATCCGCGCCGATGGAGACGCCGTAGAGGGCCTCGAAGTTAGTGCCGTTGGCCAAGAGCAGGGGCGTGCCCTCCCACCAGTTGGCCCCCACGTTGACCTGGGTCGGATCGGGTTTGAACCAGAAGGAATAGGTGAAGCCATCCCCCACCGGTGAATCGAAGACTACATTGTCGTTCACCCCGTCGAAGAGCAGCGCCCGATCCGTACGGGGCGGCCGGGCCGAGGTGTCGGCCAGAGGTTGATTGGGAATGCCCACACCCGCCACACCGGCCTGGGGACAGTTGCCGCTGCTGCAATAGCTGTCGGCCTTGCCCACGCCGGAGATATCCGCAAAGCTGGTGGCACCGGGCATCTCTTCGAAGGGCAGAGCCACCACCGGCGCAGAGAGGGGTGACGGACACATGAGGCTGCGCCCGGTCCCCCACAGACCTTGGCTTGTGAGCCAGGCCCCATCCAAATACTCAGTATCCATTGACGAGCCATCGGCGTTGCGCACCTCATAGGTGGGCGTATTGTTGGAATACAAGAAGCTCACCATCCAGCCTTGGACCGCCGGATAGTAGGCAACCGTCGGTCGCGGCGTCACGGTGGGCCAGCGGAAAGCCACGGGGTCGATGGTGGTGGAGGTGCCGCTGGCCAAGTCGCTGAGCCGTCCGGCGACCCGATCCGTGGCGCTGCTGTGAAAGACCGTCATGATGCGATGATTGACGGGATCGTAGGCCATAGCAGGTCGATTGGTGCGGTCGTATTCATGCAAGGGGGGGTCACTGGCGAACAACGTCTTCACACTGCTGACAGAACTGGCGAAGATGTCCGAATAGAGCAAATTCACCGTGCTGGCGCTGGGATAGGCGAAGGCGACCCGATAGCGATCTCCCGCCCAAATCACGTTGGGGATGATATCGGTTTCTGTGTGGGCGAAGGCGGCGTCGTAGTTGACAAAGCCGTAGGTGTTATAGTCCGAAGACCCATTCACCGTATAGTTGCCCGACCAGATCTGCGTAGCCGCGGCGGTGGGGGCGCCGCTGGCGTTGAACCGGCGCACCATGATCTTGGAGGTGATGCTCCAGTTGGGCGAAGTGTAGGAGGCGGACTTCTGGTTCCACGCCACCAGGAAGCCGTCCCCGTCCGTGGCCACCACCGGGGCGAAGTCGCCGACGGCGGCACCCGACGTGCCCAGATTACTGGTCAACTGGGCCGGGTCGCTGGACGACCCCACGATGCGCCCGGCGATGGTGTTGCGCTGCTTCTTGGACACGTCGTAGTGGACCCGGATCACATCGCCGTATCCGCTGCCAATCCTGTACTGCCCAATTTGGATGGTGCTGCTCTGCATGCGGTCCGGGCGCAGCACAAAGCCTTGGGGCTGCGCAAAGCCGTCGGTCCCACCCCACCAGGTCTGTCCGGCAGTATAGTTGGTGTCTGATTCCGCAGCCCAGATCTGCTGGCTGCTGGTCTGGGCTGCGCTCGTATCGCAGATGGTCCGGCTCACTGGCAGCCCTCGGTGGGATGGATCTCCCAATGCGCCGCCGGCCCAATTGCCGGGCTCCATATCCTCGTATAGTATTCGTCAGCCGACCAGATCACAGTGCCTTTTGTGGCATCCGCTGACTGAGAAGAGTTGGGATTGTAGAAAAGCACCGGCTCGATACCCCGCCAGTCTCCCCAGAAGTCTGTGCCATCGGTCACGGCCTGATCCACGTCCAGCCGGTAGATCGAGAAGGTGTTGCAGTTGTCCACCCGATCCCAGACCACGAAACAGGCGCCCGTGTCGTTGCAGGCCGTGCCGGGGATGGACCTGCCTCGGCGGAAGCGGTTGTCGTCGCCAAAGGTCGCATCGTAATCCGCGTCCAGGGCAATGGCGGAGCCGCCGGGATCGTAGGCCACCACATTGCCCTTGCCGCCGCTCTGGAAGGACTGGGAGAGCAGCCCGCCCATCATGTAGCTGTCAGGCCGGTCCGGACGGTTGTTGTCGCCGCTGATGGACTCGGCGCGCAGGGGGTCGTTGGACTCCCCAAGCCAGGTGCCCGGCGAGGTGTTAAAGGCGTAGGTGGTAGACGAATTCTGGGCCGCCACTCTGGCCCGGGCACTGCTCTCGACATCGAAGGGTTGACTACCCGCCCCAGCCGCGACCTGAACCGTATTGGCCACGGTCTGGGAACCGTTCTTGGCTAGGGTGAACCCGCTCACCTCCGTGGCCCCGCCCAGCGCGCTGGGCAACGTGACTTCGAGCACGCCGGGGTCCAGATCCGCAAAACTGGACACAGTGGTGGAATAGGTGAAGCTGCTACCAGGAGCCAGATAGGTGTAGGGGGCCACGCTGGCGCTGACCTGGACCTGGAGCGGGTTGATATTGGCCACCCGGGGATTGTAGGGCTGGCCGTTCGCATCCCATTGATAAAGCTCGTACAGCCGCTTCTCGGCATCGTCGGGGATGCCGTCCTTGTCCGCGTCGCCATCGGTCGGGTCGGAGGAGACGATCATGCAGACGCCCCCAAAGCCATTCCTGGCCTGTTGGCAGATCGTCCAGCCCCCCTCGAAGACCGGGTTGCCGTATTGGTCGAGCTTTGGCTGCAACGAGCTCCCCACCAGTTCGAAGACCTGATGGTAGATCTCTTCGCTGTCTTTCAGACCGTCGTTGTCCGTGTCGGCGTTGCCGGGGTTGGTGCCATATTGGATCTCTTGGGGATCGATCAGCCCGTCGCCGTCGGAGTCCGGGGCGTTGGGGGAGAGACGCACCCCGGCCATGCGCTGCTCCAGCTCGAAGCGGTCGCTGAGGCCGTCATAGTCCGTGTCCGGGTTGTTGTCGTTGGGATCGATGCCACCCTTGGACGACGTGGCCAGCCCGTCCCCGTCCGCGTCCCAGATGATGGGGAAGCTGCTGTCCCAGGAGAGGCGATAGCCGCCCTGGCTGGGGGCCACGGCCCAGAACTGGCCCACGGTGTCCGGGAAGATGTCGTAGACCGGCCCATTGACGAAGGAGGGTTCGCCACCCTGCTCGGTGTCATGCTCGCAATAGGGGAAGGTCCAGATGGTCCAGCACTCGTAGGCGGGCAGGGCATAGGCCATGTTGAACCAGTAGTCGATGGGCTGGTTGATGCCGGCGTCCAGTTTGAGATTCGTCATAGTCGGGAAGGCGGTAGAATAGGCCGTCAACTTGGTCCAGCGAATGCTGTAGTCTTTGGCGGACTCCTGCTTGGTCACCCGCCACTGGTCCACCATTTCAAAGCGATTTACCTCAAACGCCTTCTTTTCCAAGGAGAGGGTATATTTGAAGGTCGTGCTGTTGAACTCCTCCAGGTCATAATACTTATAGATATAGGGGCTGATCTGCCAGTGGTCCGGGTTCTTGTGCACGATATTGGTGGTCACCGGCACAGTGAAGGTGATCAGATTGCCGGTGAGATAGCCCAGGGCAGGCTCTCGCAGTTCGACGATGGGCGCGCCCTGTTTGACCAGATCCGGGTTCTTCTCCGCGTCGGTTTCGATGATCATATCCCGGGCATAGATATACCCGGCGATGGCCGTGACGATCTTGGTGCCCACGGTACAGTCGCCGTTTTTGTCCCCCAATGCGTCCTTCGATGAGCTGTCCAAGGCGCAGAGCAGGGAGAAGAAGGCGTCGATCACGGCCAACAAGGCCACCAACACCAGCCCCACCACGGACGCGGAGAGCACGGCCAGAACCACCAAATAGATGGTCATGGCCAGGGCAAAGGCCGCGCCGGCGTTGAAAGCCGGACTCCCCACTTTGGCGCCGCTGCTCACCATAGATCCGATGAAGAAGCCCCACACCACCACAATCGCCACCGCCGCGCCGATGGCCGCGGCCTTGGCCGATTGACCCGCATACTGGGCGCCGCCCTTGAGCACCGTAGCCCACGACGTTACCTTGGCCCAGGTGCTGACAGCCACGGCCGCGGTATAGATGCCCATTGCTGCCACGGTCAAGCCCACCACCGCGGTGGCAATGGCGAAGCCCGTGGCCACATCCTGGTTGCCGCCGGAGAGCGCTTTGGCCAGTTCACCGGCCAGGGCCGTGACGATCAGGAAGCCGATGGCGATCTTCCCGCCGTGCTTGTAGGCAAAGGTATTCATTTTCTGGAAGGCCTTGGCCTTGGTGGCCGCGGCCAGCCCAGCCGGGGTGGAGAGCAGGGCGTTGCGCTGCCGGGCCAACACCTTCAGCTTCGAATTGCCCAGATCCGTCAGCCCAGCCTTGGGCTTGGAGAAATATTTCTCACTGATCTTCTTGGTCGCCGCCTTGGCCGCGCCGTTGGCCCCGGCCCCGATCAGCTTGATAGCGCCATTGATGCTTGCGTCCGTCGTGTCCGGGTTGTCCAGGGTGGTCAGCAGGGAGCCGTTGGATCGGATCACGGCGCTGGAGCCATTCCACAACGAAAGATAGTAGAGACGCATCATGATCATGCGCCCGTCGATCTCGGCCTCCTCGGCGTCGGGGAACTCGGATTCCAGGCTGCCGCGATAGCGGTCCACCAGGGTGTAGCCATATTCGGTCTGGTCGCAGGAGGACCACATGGGCGCCCCGCCGGATGAACTGGCCTGCGGGCAGAACGCACTCCATTTCACCGAGTGGATCTGGTCCACTTTGATGGCGGTGGCCGGGGTCGGGGCCAGGTTGATGTCCAGATTTTGGCCGCTCATACTGACATAGCCGCCGCCTGTGGGCAGGGCATCCAGCCCCACGGCCCGACTGGACGCGGACTGGGCATAGAGCAGGGTCGGGGTGATGGCCCCCTGGCTCTGGAAGATGGGGTTAAACGCGGTCAGCAACTGCTTGGTTTCGGTCATGGCCACCCGGGCCACCGCCCAATCCGCCGTGGGATAGGTGAAATAGCTGGCCCGCATACCGTCCACAATGCTCCAGCGCTGCTCTTCGCTGGTGCCGTTGCTGTCGTTGGCGATGCGGTCGAAGCGGTCGGTCAGATTCTTCACGCTCAAGGTGTTGGCCGACGGGGTGAGGAAGGCGTCGTCCAGGGCATAGGAGAGGCTCCACAGCATGTCGTCGCTGTGCAGATCCGTGTCCACGGCCGGGTCTTCGTAGAAGATGCCCACCTGCACGCCGTTGTCCTCGGAGACGTTGGCCCCGGTCAGGAACCACTCGTCCTCATAGCGCTGCACGATCTGAGATTGGTTGTAGAAGCGGGCGCTGATGTTGGTGTAGACCTCGATCTTGCCGTTTTGCAGACGCAGCAAGTAGGTGCTGTCCTTGTCCTTCACCTTCCAATGGTTGCCCTGGGTCAGCACCGTGACCTCGGTCGTCCCCGCCAAGGCATGGCCAGCGGACGGAGAAGGCCGTGCTCAGGTCCGCCGACACGGTTTCGGCGTCCAGGGTGGCGGCGTGGGAGGTGGGGATATCGAAGAGGAGGGGGTTGCTGCCGTCCACGGTGGTGCAGCCCGCGGCCGTGGACATGGCATCCGTGGGATCGCAGGGGATGTCCGACAACATCTGCACGGTCCACACCATGCGCATCTTGTGGGGTTCGACCCACTCCGCTCCCGGCCCGCAGATAGGGGATGCGGGCGCGGAAGGCCACCCGGCATGCCGTCCTCCGGGTCGGTGACCAGAGAGAGGGGCACGTAGAGCTTGACCCCGTTGGGCGTGCCCATGGGCGTGCCGTCCACGGTGGTGGTGATGACGTTGATGTTGTAGGGGGCCAGGTCCTTGAGGGGCGGCAAATTGTAGCGGGAGAGATCTCGGCCGTCCGTGCCGCTGATGGTGATCTCCAGGTTGGGGGTGAGGCGCATGTCGCCGTAGTTGTCGCTGGCCCCGGCATCGCCCACGTTGTCGATGATATTTTGATTCACCAGGGTTTGGGCGAAGGTGGCATTGTCCCAATCCTGGATCTGCCCCTTGCGGTCCGTCGGCCAATCCAGCACCGTATAGGCGTAGCGCAGATGGGTGTCATCAAAAGGACGCAGTTGCAGGTCCAAATAGGCCGGCATCCCCGGCGTCAGCCCCTTGAGGGTCACCTGCAAAGGGTTGTCGCCCGAATAGGAAAGATTGTTTTCCTTGGGTTTGACCGGGGTGAAGGGGGAAAGATCGATCCGGTCCAACACGCCGTCGCCGTCGTTGTCCGTGTCGTAGAGATCCGGCGTACCGTCGCCGTCCGTGTCCAAGACCCGATCCGGGTCGGGGCCCCGCTCCACCAGATCGGCCACGCCGTCACTGTTGCTGTCCGCGTTCACCGGATCTGAGTACCACCAATTCCAGTCGGGATCGCCATAGCCCGTGATCTCGACCTTGTCCGTCAGGCCGTCGTTGTCGCTGTCCTCGTTCTTGGGGTCCGTACCCAGACCAATTTCCTGAAAATCGGTGAGACCATCACCGTCCGTGTCCACATTGTTGGGGTTGGAAAACCAAACCTTGACCTCCACGCAGTCGTTGACCCCGTCGGCATCGCTGTCCGGATCATTGGTCTTGGTCGGCGGCACCAAGGCGTTTTCCTCGGCGTCGGAGAGGCCGTCGCCGTCCGTATCCAGCGCGCCGTTGGTGATGACACACTCTGCGTCAACCGGCAGGGCCGCAGCCGCCTGGATGATCGAAGGGTTGACGGGGCCGACCTCAGCCACATTGTCCAGAGGGTTGGCCCGGGGATCAAAGGTATTCTCCGCAGAGATGGCGCGCAGGCTCTCGGCCACATCCACCCCGTATTGGGCATCGGCCCGCTCGGCGGCCAACACATTTTGCTGACCAAAGAACTTCAGAATAGGCAAGGAATTCATCACCGGGGTCAGCACCAGCAGCAAGCTCATGCTGACGGCGATGATGGTCTCCACCAAGCGTTTGCGCCGGAACATGATCAACGCCAGGGATCCGCCCAAGACGATGAACAGGGCGATGCTAAAACTAATATAGGGCGAGAGCATGGGCAACAAGAGGGCGGGCTGGGTCAAGAACGACAGCACCGTCGCCCCGTTGCGCCCGTAGTCGTAGAAATTGGCCGTGATCTGGGCGGAGATCTGCTTGCCCTCCTGGGCGGGGAAGTGGAGGCGCAGGATCTGGCGCAGGGGCAGGCCGTCCTCGCCGATCCACAGCTCGCCGTCCCCGGTCATCTGGGCCTGATAGTCGGAGACCGCAAGCTGCATGTTCAGGGGCAGCTCGCCGCTGGCGTGCATGGCCTCCTGCATCTGGTTTCGGCTAAAGAGGGCGAAGGCCGGGCCGTCCACGGTGAAGCCATAACGGGTATAGGTCAGGCCGTGGCTGCTCTCCGTGCCAATCGTCCGCACATCTTTCATGGCGGCCAGATAGGCCAGAAAATCCCCCTGGGGCGCGTAGCCGTCCGTAAAGCCGTCCACGCTCTGCCACGGGCCACTGCCCCGGCGCGCCTGGGTCTCGCCGTCGGCAATCTGCACATCCATCCCGCTCTCCGGGATCAGGATGCTGCCGCCATCGGCCAAGCTGTCGGTCCACACCCGCAGGGTCATGGACTGATCCCGCAGGTCCGTCTGCCCTTCCAGGTAAATCTGCTCCTGGACGCTGCGCCGACCCACGTTGGTCAGGGTCGCCTCGGGCACGGTGACCTGGATCACGTCACTGGTGAAGTGATAGGCCCCCTGATCCTTGGCCGCAAGCCAGGCCTGGGTGACCGTATCACGGGCAGACGGGTCCGGGGACGCGCCCAGCACCGGCTTGACGGTCAAGGCGATCAACGCCCCGGCGGCCAGCAGGCCCAGGAGAAAATAGAGGCGAAATTTGGCCACAAATTGGCGAGCGGATCGAAAGGTCATGGAAGTACTCCTTGGCAACAAAAAAATGGTCTTGACAAACCCACGCGGGGTGACAAGGCGGCAGGAGGGATTAGGCAGGAATGCACAACCTTCCGCCGTGGACAAGATAATTCAAGCCAAGGCGGAAGGCTTCTGCGAGAAATAGGAGACTCTTAAAATCTGTGTGACTGAACAACCGGAGGGATCAAAAACCCGAGGCGACAAAAATTCAGCGTCGATGATGGGGGGGGGTGGAGAATACCACGCAATGGGGATGCTGTCAACACACGTTTTTTGGGGTGGAGAATTCTTATTTGAAAAACTTACGCGGAAATTTAAGGTTTACCCAGTTGGGGCGTAGAGCCAACTGTTGCCCTGTTTGCCCACGGTCTGGATCTGGCCCATCTCCCGCAGACAGTAGGCCATCTGCCCGGCCAGGCGGCGAGGTAACTTGGCCCATTTCGCCAGATCCGCCGTGGTGAAGGGGTCGGGCAGGCCAGCCGGGAGCAAGGCGGCCAAGTGGGCCGGTTCGGTGAAGGTGTGGCAGGCCACCACCGCCACCAGCCGCCGGTCGTGGATGATCCAGCCGCCCCGCCGCCATCCCCGCTTGCCCCCCTTGTCGTGGGCACGCCAGAACTCTTCGGCCTGCACCATCAGCACATCCAGCACCAAGTTGGGGTGGTCCAGCAATTGGGGGATGCCGACCAGCTCCTTGAAGACCATCTCCACCCGCCCAGCCTTGGGCGACTTGCGCCGGCTGAGAATCTCCCCGTCCTCGCTCACCTTGACCACCCACTTCTCCTGCGCCACGGGATAGACCACCCGCACCCGATGGTCCGGCAGCAAGGCGGTCAACTTGGCCCGCATCTGGCCGAAGTTGGCGGTCTGCACCTCCACCAACTCCCCATCCGCCCGCACCAGATCGATCACATAGCCGCCCAGGGCCACCTCGGTCTGGTCGTCCGGCCCCGCATACCAAGCCTTCACCGCGGCATGGAGGGGGTTCTCGTTTAGGGAGCCAATGTTGTTCATACGTCCTCCGGGCATGGGTCAAACGTGTCGACAAGCTCCCCAGAATTGGGGGGCGGGGGGCTGAAGCGTGTGCAACGCTAAGGGCCGCCATCGCCGGGCTGGGCCGGGCTCGGCAAGTCGACAAAGAACCCGCTGCCCTTGGACGCGCCGGGCGGCGGACTTTCCGCCCAGATGCGCCCGCCGTGCAGAGTAACCAGTTGGCGGGCGATGGCCAACCCCAGCCCCGTGCCCCCAGTCTCCCGGCTGCGGGAGCGGTCCGAGCGGTAGAAGCGCTCGAAGATCAGGGGCAGATCTTCGGGCGGGATGCCTTCGCCGCTGTCCAGCACGGCGATCCCCAGGCCCTGGGGCGTTGACGCCAAACGCACCTCCACCGTGCCCCCGGCGGGGGTATGACGCAAGGCATTGCCCAGCAGATTGCTCAACACCTGTTCCAACCGCTGACCATCGGCGTGGAGGGTGGGCAAGGTGGCCGGAGCGGTCAGGGTCACAGTCACATTGCGGGCCGTGGCCCCGGCATGGTGCATGGCCGCCACCCGCTGGGCCAGTTCGGCCACATCCACCGGCCCCGGGTCCAGGCGGATCTGTCCGGCTTCGGCATTGGCCAGGGTGCGCAGATCTTCCACCAGCCGGGCCAGCAACGCGGTCTGCTCTTGGATGGGGGCCAGATTTTCCTGGGTGAGGGGAAAGATGCCGTCCTGCAAGGCTTCGACCGTGCCTTGGATGCCAGCCAAGGGGGTACGCAATTCGTGGGCCACATCGGCCATCAAGGCGCGACGCTGGGCCTCTTGGGCTTGCAGACTGGCGGACATGTGGTTGAAGGCCACGGCCAACGCCCCCAACTCGTCCCGACCGCCCACTGGCACAGAGACCGAGCGATCTCCCTGGGCGATCCGCTGGGCCGCCTCGGAGAGGGCCGACAAGGGGCGGGTGAGCTGGGTCACCAACAGCCCGGCCAAGAGCAAGGCCACCACCCCGGCCACCGCCCCAGCCAGCCACACGGCCTGAGTCACTGAGTCCAAAATGGCCGGATCTACAGTCCCGGCCATGGTCATCACCGGGCCATCCACCAACAGCGTCCCCACCCGCACACCCCCCGCCTCAATCGGCATCCCCTGGGCCAGGGTCGCCGCGGTCACCCGTCCGCTGGGCCGCCCGGTGCTGTCCGCCACCACCAGCCCCGCCTCATCCGCCACCAACAGACGCGCCCCGCCCATCATCCCAGCCGCCCATCATGCCGCCCATGCCGCTCCCCATCCCGTCCCCCATCCCGCCTGTAGCCGCGCTGCCCACCGCGCTGTCCAGCACCGTGTCCGCCTCTTGCCAGCCGCCGGTGCGGGTATAGCTTTCGGTCAAGCTCGTCAACAGGGCCGCAGGATCCAGCGAGCGTCCGTTGACCATGACATGGGAAAACTGGGTGGCGGCGCTGCGCCCGGCCACCCACACAGTGACCAAGATGCCCACGGCGATCACCAGGACAAAGGCACTCATCAATCTGAACCAAAGACGGCCGGTCATAGGAACTCCTCAGAAAGGGGTGGATTACCCCGCAAAACGATAGCCCACGCCGTGGACGGTTTCGATAAAACGGCTGTGGCGGCCCGAATCGCCCAGCTTTTGGCGCAGGTTTTTGACGTGGGCGTCGATGGTGCGCTCGTAGGCCGAGACATCCCCGGCTGCATCGGTTTGGGTGATGTCCAGCAGGTCGCTTCGGCTAAAAGGACGACCGGGATGGGCCATGAAGTGGTGGAGCAAATCGAACTCCGTGCTGGTAAGATCCAGTCGGTCCCTGCCCAGATTGACCGTGCGATAGCCCGGATCCAGGCGCAGCTCCCCAGCTTGCAGAAGTTGAGCGGGCTGGGTTTGGGCGGCCAAGGCATCATAGCGGCGCAGGGCGGAGCGCACCCTGGCCACCAACTCCCGGGGGCTGAAGGGCTTGGTCATGTAGTCGTCCGCGCCCAATTCCAAGCCGACCACCCGGTCGGTCTCCTCCACCCTGGCGGTGAGCATAAGCAGATAGACATTGGCGATGGCCGGGTCCGCCGAAGCGCGCAGACGGCGGGCGATCTCCAGCCCATCCAGCCCCGGCAGCATGAGGTCCAGCACCACCAGGGCCGGCTTCTCGGTCTGCACCAGGGCCAGACCGCTGGGACCGTCCCCCGCGCTGAGCACTCGATAGTCGGCCTGGGTCAAATAGCCCTCGACCACTTTGCGGATCTGGCGGTCGTCTTCGATCACCACAATGGTTCGTTGCACGGGTTCTGCCTTTCAACTCGGCAGAAGTTCGACTTTTGACAAAAGTCGAACTTCTAAGGGCGGCCGCAGTCGGCCTGCCCACAGTATACCAGAGTTTTGTGGGGGAAAGATGCTGGGAATGGGTCCAAATTGTGGGCGACTGGCCGCACAACCTGCGCTTATTCGCTTCACATTTCCTTCACAACTGGGCGGTATGATGAAGACAAGCACAAACACACCCACCGTCACTGGACCGCCGGGTGTCGAAATGGATGCGGTTCACAAATCATCACCTGCAAAAAGATGCAGAAAGAGAGACTATCATGAATACACGAATCAAGTGGGTTTTGTCCATCGTCGCCGTCGTCGCCCTGTCTTTGGTTGTCTTTGTGGGCGCCGCCTTTGCCCAGGCCACCACGCCGGATGACGGCACCCCCACCAATCCCCTGGTCCAGATGCAACAGTGGATGGAACAGAACCACGGCGAAGGCACCTGGGCCACCATGATCCAGCGCATGACCGAGACCCACGGGGCCGAGTTCACCGGCGAGATGCTGCAAAACATGGCCACGGGCGAAAGCTGTCACGGTGACGGCGAATTCACCCCCGGCTCCATGATGGGTGAAGGGCTCAGCGGTCACGACATGATGGGCGAAATGATGGGCGAAGGGTTCAGCGGTCACAGCATGATGGGCGGCGGTTTCCGGGGCATGATGGGCGGGGCCAGCCGCTAACAAACAGCGCGATTGAGAAAAAAATGGGTGGGATGGCGAGCGCATGGCTCACCATCCCACCCATTTTTTTGTTATACCGAGGCATAGGGCCGGTCATCAGTCGTTGAGCGAGGAAGATACGGCGGACAGAGCAGGTCCAGGCCTACACATTCCCAATCAAATAGAAAAGGTACATACCCGTGATCGGGGTGCCGTCCGCCTTGCGCAGGACCGCATCGAGGCGGCCCAGAAGCAGTCGATCGATCATGAACGTAATCTGCCGCATCTCTTCTTCCGTGTCCGTGCCCGAGTAGTAGTCGGTGATGCGGTTGGCATAGGCCTGGTCTATCCGTGCGCCTCCCCCTTCCTCTTCAGTCAGATGCAGCAGAAAGATCGGGATGGGGCCCCAGGTGCGAAAGAAGGCGAGCCAATCGTCCTCAAACACGAGGCCCCACTTGACATCCATATCGTGGGCATTGAAGCCTTGTTTGATCAACGCATATTCTTCTGGGGTGAACGTGCGCTGCATGGGCAGGTCTGTGCGTTGGGAAAGTTGGTCGAGCATGGGGTGTCTCCTTTTTGGGGAAATCAGAACATAGTTCAGGTCGTTACCACCTCGGCCACAGTCTGCTGCCAGGTGCGGGAGGGGTGGAAGTCCAGGTGGGCGCGCAGACGGCTGTCGTCGTAGCGCCAGGATTGGGCGTAGAAGCGCATGGCCTGACGGGTCTCCTCGTCCATCTCGGCCAGGGGACGGTGGACGAGGGTGCAGTCCGACCCGGTGAGCCGGATCACCTCGGCCACCAGATCGTGCCAGACGAAGTGGCCGGCCAGGACGTTCATGGCCCCGCCCAGGGGATGGGCCAGACACTCGGCCACGATCCAGGCCAGATCCCGGGCGTCGATCCAGGCGTCCCGGTATTGGGACCACTCGGCCTCGTCCCCACCGGGGAGCAGGACCGTGTCGCCCTGGATGCGGGCGGTCAGCCGCCGCCGGGCCTTGGGATGGGGTGCCCAGATGTGGGGAGCGCGCAGACTGGTGAAGTCCGTGCGGCCTTGGGCGGCCAGCAACCCTTCGCTCACCACCTTGCCGTGGGCGTAGTCGTTGTCCGTGTCGTCCAGGGGTGTCTCCTCGCTGATCAGGGGCGCGCTGCTTAGGCCATAGACATCCAGGCTGCTGAAGAAGACGAAGGGACCGTCCCGCCAGCCGTCCAGCAGGGCTTGCATGGCGGCGATGTCCACCGCCGAGTCGGTGAAGGTGCAGGCGGCATGCACGATGCCCGTCACCCCCTCACACGCCCGGCGCAGGGAGTCCGGGTCGGAGAGGTCGCCGATGGCCACCTCCACCCCCAACGCCGCCAGCTTGGGGGCCGATTCGGCCCGAGCCAGCGCCCGCACGGGCAGGTTGCGCCGTTGAAGTTCATGGATGACGTAGCTGCCGGATAGGCCGGTGCCGCCGGTGATGAGGATCATTGGCGAATTCTTCCACAAGCGCTTTATCGTCAAATGGGTTCTCGCCGTTTCTGAGCATATCGATCCACTCCTGACGTTGCGCTCCCTCTGGATCGCCCCGGAGGCTCCCACAAAGACGGCAAAGTCCTCAATTGCCCCATCGAAATCTCCGGTCATGGCACGGGCCACCCCGCGGCTGTCTCGATAGCTCGGATCACCATCGCTGAGAACAACCGCCTGCTCACAGGCATCTAGAACTTGGTCAGGGAACTGCCAGAGCGAGCCGTACCAACAGAGGATATTCCAATTCCATGCCGATGCCTCTACTTCATCATCATATGTAGTTGCCTCAACCATCTTATCAAGAGCTTCTTCAACTTCACCCTGGAGAGCTAGGGACGCCAGCCTCCTCCACCATCACGGGAGCGTAGAGTTTCCCCGCCCTGGTCTCAGGATCGATCTCCAGGGTGGGATCGTACTGGTTGGCCTGGGTAAACAGGGTGATGGCCTCGTCAATATCGCCTGTGCGGGCAAGAGACTCTGCCTCCTCCACCATCACGGGAGCGTAGAGTTTCCCCGCCCTGGTCATCAGGATCGATCTCCAGGGTGGGATCGTACTGGTTGGCCTGGGTAAACAGAGTGATGGCCTCGTCAATATCGCCTGTGCGGGCAAGAGACTCTGCCTCCTCCACCAGCACAGTCGCGTAAATTTGGCCTGCCACAGCGTCAGCGTCAGTGTCTAGACTATCTTGGATCGTTTTCAAGGCGCCAGAGAAGTCGCCTTGTTCAGTCAGGGGTAAAGCAACCTCACGTAGAGCGTCAAGAACAGTTGGATGCACAGGCCACTGTGTACACGTCTTGTGATAAGGCACAGCATTTGCAAAGTTTCGCTTCCACTCCTCTGCGGTCAAATTTCGATTTGCAGCACCGCAGGCAAGTTCGACAAGGGAATCACCGCCAAGGGTCCAAGATCGGAGCGTGCCGTCTATACTAGCACTAATGACACGTTTGGAATCTCCACTGAAGACCGAAGCATTAATTGCCTGTGTGTGCCCAACCAGTTGCGCAGGCGGCATCTCAAGGTCTAACAGATCCCAAATTTCCAGCGTGCCTGATGCTCCATTCAAAGCAAGCCATCTACTGTTGTTGCTTAATGCAAAGGTATATGCGCTGCCATCCCTTGCAGGGAGAAGCACAGGTGATTCATCAAATTGGCCATTTTCCCAAACGCCGATTCCATCCTCCGCTGTACGCGGCCACTAGCCAACGATCATCCTGACTGAAAGCAACCCAAGTACTTGGGGGACCGGAGAAAACTGGATCTAAGGCTAAATCAGTGGCACTCCATACATAGGTTTTTGCAGACGAAACGCCGAACCATTTTCCACTTGGACTAAACGATACCCCAAAGACAAAAACATCAAAACCAGGAGCGCTAAAGGGTAAGTCGTCGATCAGATTCCATTCATCCTTGATATCCCTAGCTTGGATGTATGGAGACGACATCCCATGACCTGTGATTAACATGTCGCGTTCGGGATCAAATGTTGCCGCCCGCAGACCTGAGATTCAACAGAAAAAACAGAAGGCGGTTTAGCCCACTCACTAGTTTCCCAGATGCTAATACCACGACTACCACCGGCAACAAGCAGACTGGCTGTCCGCACTGAAAGCTCGTGCAGGTGTTTGCCCTAGGCTGGTATCGAGAAAAAGTGGCTGTCCAGAAAGCTCTGCATTATTGAACAGAAAGATGCTATCTCTACCAGATACCGCAATCCAACGTTGATCTGGGCTAATTGTTGCCCAGTCAGAGAGACACGTCAAGATCACGCACTACTGGCTCTTCAACAATATCGGCTATGGTCCATTTTCTGACTGTAGTGTCCGCTGAGCCACTAAAAAGCGAAGCACTGTTCCTCTCAAACTTTAGTTCGGTCACTGGGGCTGAATGACCTTGAAGCTGTACAGGCCGCTCCGGATCTACAAGGTTCCACAAACACACGGTGATCCCAGCAGCAGCTAGCCATTGTCCATCTGGACTAAAGGCGAGGCGATATCGATCAGACTCGCTGCAGCCCAATACAGATTCCAAGTATTGCATGCTCTCCAAGCTCCAGAGATCCACCGCTCCCGACTCACTGGCAACAGCTAGTATCGGAACGCACCCATCATCCCGATCGCCCTGTTCATCACTACATTCTGACCAAATGGATATTTGGATATCCGGTTCTGGGACAATAATAATCCCTGCGTCCCCAGGGGGCCGACCACCGATGGCAGGATCTGACAACGCCAAGTCCATTGGAATAACGCCATGGAACTCAACAGCATCCTCACCAATTGACCATACAAGGATCTGGCTGTCAACCGTGACGGCAGCGAGCCATTGATGATCTTGACTGATTGCTACTTCAAAAATTTGCGGTTGATTCGCATCTGGACTCGATATCAATAACGGCTGAACATCTTCAACGGGTTGCACAGTACTTCTGAGGAATAGTTGACGGTCAGCGCGTTTGAGACTATCAAGCTTCCATCTGTACTCAATGCAAGGACTTGTTCATCAAGTTTGACTGTTTCTTCACCAAAGACTATGACAGATTCACTGTCCGAATAATTGATCGGCAGATCATTAATCGGTACCCAAATCGACGAATCACTGTTTCCTATGATTAGCTCATTCGAAGAAGAAAATGCCACAAGTGATATCTCATTCTGGATGAATGATATATCTGGAAGACGAGTTCAATCGGATCTACTTCAATCGGTTGGGGGATCATCAGACCATCCTGATTACTTGAGCCATAATACTTGAGTTTCCATAGAAACGCTTTACCTGATGAATGCGCTGTGGCAATATACGAGTCTAGCGTCACCTCGTTTCCTGAGGGAGACTAGTATTTGGATCGAATGCAATGGCTACGATTCCGCTAATATCTTCGCCCATACGAATGGGGTTGGGACGAGCTGTGGCCATAGAATTGGCATCAACATCATTGGCTCCTGTGGACAATAGCCAGTTTCCATCTGGACTAACGACAATGGAATCAACTGAGGAGAATGCCCCTGCATGCTTCTGATTGCTCTAGGCATCCTCGGCTTCAGACGATCGCGCTTGTGTCTTCCAAGCAGGTGGCCTCTGCAGATCGTGGAGTCTCTGATGCGTGCCAGCATGCTAGCACTTGGCTTCCAACGCTAGCCTCCGGTGGCGGCAATCTGCGCAATCGCCTCTGAATCGTTTGCCTCCGGTTGCTCGAGTGGCGGCGACATCAGCGCTGATCGTGGCCCTAGCTCCAGATCACTATTCCAATGCAGCTCAGAAGTCCTGCCCAATCGCGCCAACCAGACGCAAAAAGGACCACAATGCACTGGCGAACCCGTAATGCTCTGACGCCGCGGCGTGCTAAGCGCCAGCCTGGCGGCCACAAAGGCGTACGTCTCCAGAAATCTCCATCGCCGTGGCGGGGTTGGCGGCCAGTTGGGCCTCGGCTTCTGTGCGGGCCGCGCCGGTCAGCAGTTTGTCCGGGGACTTGCCCGCGGCGTCCCAGGCCTGGGCGGCCCGGGTCAGGGGGTTCTGGTTTTGGGCAAACCAGTCCCGGTTGGTGCGCTGGATCGGCTCCACAAAGCGGTCGTGGACCAGTTCATACCACAGGCCGCCGGCCCGGTTCTCGGCCCGCAGCAGGTAGCGGTCCCGCAGCAGGCGCAGGACCAGGTTGGGCAGGCCGCCGGTCTGGCTTTCGCCCTGGAGCACAAAGCCCCGGGTGCCCAGTTCGGTGATGAGCTGTTGGGAGAAGAAGCGGCGCAGACCGGCCTCGCTCACGTCGGGCAGGGCCTTCACCGCCGGGTCGGCCAGCACCTCGGCCAGGGAGCGGGTGTAGAAGTCCATCAGGGCCTGGTCCACAAACTCGGCCAGGGAGCGTCCCCCGGCCAGCCGTTCCAGATCGGCCAGGGTGATGTTGTGACCGGCGCTGGGGTTCAGGCTCTCCCACAACTGAAGACAGACCACCTGCAACTGCACCGGCTCCACATATTGGCCGGGGGCCGTCTCCTCCCCGGCCACCCGCACCTGGCGCAGGTTGTCCACCAGGGCCTGGGCGGCCTCCGGGGCAAAGGGGCGGCCAAATTGCTGGGCGGGCAGACGCACCGCGTCCAGGGCCTGCTGCTCCTGCATGCGCTGCATGTAGAAGCGGCCCCGCATACGGTCGGCCAACAGGGGGGCATAGGGTTCGATGCGGGCCACAAAGTCCTCCCGCAGGCTGAGCACCACCCACAGGTTGGGGTCGTCCCGCATGGCCTGGTCCAGTTGGCGGAAGAAGTCCTCCCGGTCCAGCCAGCGGCCAGGGTGGGTGGTGAGGATCTCCTCGAACTGGTCGATGATCAGCACATAGGGCACCGCCTCCTCCGGGTTGACCGGGGGCGGCTTCAGGTCGGGATCGAAGCGGAAGCGGACGCCGTCATCGCTGACCAGCCGCTTGAGAAAGTCGCTGAGGGTGGCCTTGGCATAGCGTTGGGGCGCGCTGTCATCATCGTCGATCTGGTCCATCAGGTTGAAGGCGAAGATGTTGTCGATCTCCCCCATCATCTCGGCGGGGGGCGCGCCGCTGACCCGGCCCACGGGCAGCACCACATAGCCCCGCTCCTCCAGACCGGGGATCAGCCGGGTGTTGAGCAGGGAACTCTTGCCGGCGCCGGATTCGGCGTAGAAGAGGGTGAGCCGTTCGGTCTGCACCCGCACCAGGAGTTGCCGGGCCTCCTCCTCCCGGCCAAAGAAGAGCTTGGCCTCCTCGGAATCTCGGCGGAAGCTGCGGGGACCGACATAGGGGTTTCTGCGGGCGGAAATCTGGGGCGGGGTCATGGGCTATCCTTTCCACATTTGCTGAAGTTCCAGGGCATAGGCGCGCAGGTCGCCCCAAAAGACATCGAAGCGGGTCTCCTTGAGATAGCCCTTGACATACTCCTCCACCACGGGTTCGGGCCGGGCCTGGACGGTGAAGATGCCCTTGTCGTCGCTGCCGGTCTGCTTGAGCAGTCCCCAAAAGAGGGTGCGGAAGATGCCCTCGGTGATGTTGAAGCCCAACAGCACCAGGGCCGAGTCCAGCACGGCCTGGCGCACCCGGCTGGGGATGCGGTCGGCGTCCTTGCCCTGGCCCTGGGCCGCGGCCACCAGGAATTGCAGCAGGTCGTCCTCGGTCAAAACCAGGGAATCGGCCCGGCTGTCCAGGCCGAAGAGGTGATAGACCAGGGGTTCCTTCTCGCTGGGGGCGTAGTCCCGGTCGGCAAAGACAGAGGCTTCCCCGTCCAAACTGGAGCGCCAGCGGCAGATCTCCGAGCGGGGCTGCTTGCCCGCTTTGACCAAGGCCGCCTCGATCAGGCCGAAGGGGCTGGTGGTGATGTAGACGGGCAGGGGCAGGTTGGCCAGGATCAGCAGGGGGTCTTCCCTGGGGGCGGAGAAGTTGGGGTAGTGGAGGAGGTCGGCAAAGGCGGTGACCGTGAGCACGTCCACCTGCTCCTCGGCCTCGGCCAGGGTCTCCTCGTCCGCGCCGGCGTCCTGGGCCAGGAAGTAGATGTGGCTCTTGACCAGGTCCAGGTATTCGTGTTTCAGGTCCCAGTCGGTCATCTCCTTGGTGATGCTGCGGAACTTGGTCATCTCCCGCAGATCCCGGGGGCCGGGCAAGGGGTACTCGATGAACTCGGCATAGCGGTTCACCAGCCCCTCGCAGCCGCCAAAGACCAGATCGATCAGCGCCTCATGGCTGACCACCGGCACCACACTCCCCGCCCGAATGCGGTCCACAAAACTCGGCTTCAACTGGCTCACCCGATCCGTGACCGGCTTCCCAAAAATAGGCATAGATCATTCCTTTTGTTAGATTTCCATCGCTACCCTAAAGCCCCGCCAGCGGATGCGGCTGTCGGGGGAGGCGTTGCCCCGTGTGGTGGATCGCAGGTCGGCGGCGTTGTTGCGGAAGCTGCCGCCCCGGTGGATGCGCAGATCCCGCTGGGTGTGGGAGGTCGGTGTCGTCCCGGCCATCGTCCAGGCGATAGGGCGGCGGGAAGGCGGAGGTGTTCCGATCCGGCCCCCAGCGGGTGAGGGTCCATTCTTGGACATTGCCCAGCAGGTCGGCCACGCCGAAGGGGCTGGCCCCGGCTTCGTGGGCGGTGACCGGGGTCGTGTCGTCGCTCTCCACATTGGCGCAGCCGTCGGCCCAGGCGTCTCCCCAGGGGAAGGGGCGACCGTCCGCGCCCCGGGCCGCCTTCTCCCATTCGGCCTCCGTGGGCAGACGGTAGGTGCGCCCGGTCTCGGCGGAGAGCCAGGCGCAGTAGGCGCAGGCGTCCTCCCAACTGACGCTGGCCACGGGGTGGTCCAGGCGGTCCGCGGGGGGCTGGCGGTTGAACCAGCCCAGCTTGGGCGGCACATCCTGGGCCGGGGTGCGGGCCAGAAAGGCGGCGTATTCTCGGTTGGTGA
>CAVPIK010000023.1:0-113929 GCA_963704975.1 uncultured Chloroflexia bacterium
GACCCCAGCCGGGGCTTGGGCGACAGCCGGCGTCACCGTGGGGTCGGCGGGCTGGGTGCGCCCGCGCACACTGCCCAGGCCATACCCCGCGGCAATCGCAGTCAAAATGAGGACGGCCACCAGGCCGCCCGCCAACCAGATTCGATTATCGATTTGCCACTTTTTCACGATAGACATCCTTTGGATCAATGGACAATGCACAATGGACAATGCACAATGGCTTTGAAACGGCGTCCATTGTGCATTGTCCATTGTGCATTTTTAATTAGTTTTGTACGGTAATGGTGACCAAACAGGGCGGGGGGAAGTTGCCGGAGCTGTCCACGGAAACGACCCGGATGGTATAGGTGCCGTTGGCCACGGCGCCGCTGTTGAAGCTGCCCAGATAGCCGTTGCGCACCTGGTTTTCGCCGCCGTCAAACCAGCCGAAGGCTGCCGTTGGCCCCGTTGCCCGGGGCAAATTCCAGCTTGTAGTACCAAAAATCCTCATGCACCGCCGTGCCCTGAACCGACACACTCCCCGACACGGTCTGGCCGGAGCCGGGGGAGATGATCACGGCCCGGCCGTCGGGGCAGACGGGTTGGGCCACGACGGGGGGCACCGGGGTGGCCGTAGGCGGCACTGCGACCGGGGCCACCGGTTGCATCACCTCCTGGACCGCCTCCGCGACGGGCGCGGTGGGGGTGATGGTGGGGGTCGGCGTGGCGGGCAGGGGCGTCGCCGTCAGCGTGGGCACGGAGAGCACGGGGGAGGACGGGTCCAGGGTCTCGGCCACCACGGCCTGCACCGCGTCGGCCAATGTGGTGCTGACAAAGTAGGTCCCGCCCATCACCACCAAAAGCAGCACAGCCGTCAAGAAGATCTTGTAGAGATCCCCCATTGCCTTCTCTCGCTCCAACGAGAAAACAGCCTGACGGCGCTCGATGCGCACATGCCAGGCCTTGTATAGTTGGAACAAAGCTGCGGCGCCGCACACCAGATAGATCCAGGGTGCAAAGTCGGCGACGTATTGGATCAAAAATCCCATGAAACCCTTTTGTCGGTCACAATATAGTCGATAAAAAATTGTCGGAGTAGACTATTGGACGGTCTAAACAGTCTACCTTCTGGAAAAAAGATCGCCCAAAACTATCGGTCAGACGGGCCAAATATCGGGTGAAGTTGGACAATCCGAACACTCTACACTATGATAGAGACCATTCAGGTTCCGAACTTCGCCTCATTCCAGCATCCCATTTTACCACAACCCCATCCAAGCGGCACGACAAGCAGAGCAGAAAGGCACGGTTCAAGTCCAATGAGCGACAATTTCTCAGCAGCCCCCCGTCTCACCGTCGATGCGGTCTATCGTTCCCGGCGCAGCAATGTGTTGGCGACCCGGGGCATGGTGGCCACCAGCCAGCCCCTGGCCGCCCAGGCCGGGCTGGACATGCTCAAGGCCGGGGGCAACGCGGCGGACGCGGCCATCGCCACCGCGGCCATGCTCAACGTGGTGGAACCCACCTCCACCGGCGTGGGCGGCGACTGTTTTGCGCTCTATTGGGATGCCAAAGAAAAACGTGTCACCGCCCTCAATGGTTCCGGGCGGTCGCCGGCTGGGGCCTCCATTCAGAGCGGTGCTCGGATTCAGGCTACACGAAAATGCCCATTTACGCCGGACAATCGGTCAGCATCCCCGGCACGGTGGCCGGGTGGAGCGATCTGCTGGAACGACACGGGCGCATGGGCTTGGCCGATGTGCTGCAGCCCGCCATCTGGACCGCGGAGAACGGCTATCCCGTGTCGGAGATCATCGCCACGGGCTGGGCCACCCAGGTGCAGAAGTTGCTGCGCGCCCCGGATTGGCAGAGCGGCGATCTGGACAACGGTCCCGAACAGCCCAGCGGCCACGAACTGCTGATCGACGGCCACGCCCCCCGGCCCGGCGAGCTGATGCGCATCCCCACTTTGGGCGAAACCCTGCGGGGCATTGCCGCCGAGGGCAAGGATTTTATCTACCAAGGCGACTTCGCCCGCAAATTGAGCGACCATGTGCAGCGCTACGGCGGCTGGATCACCCCGGCTGACATGGCCGCCCACGTCTCGACGTGGGACGAGCCCATCACCGCCGAGTATCGCGGCGTGACGTTGTACGAATGTCCGCCCAACGGCCAAGGGCTGGCGGCGATTTTGGCCGTGCAATCTGGCCGCGGGCTTTGATCTGGCGGCCATGTCCCCGGCGGACCGGCTGCACACCCTGATCGAGTGTATGCGCCTGGCCTTTGCCGACGCCCAGCAATGGGTCTGCGATCCCCGTGTGGCCCAGATTCCCCTGGACGATCTGGTCAGCACAGACTATGCGAACCAGCGGCGCGCCCGCATCGACCCCCGGCACGCGGCCCAGGATGTGCCCTACGGCAGCCCCTTGGCCGGCTCGGACACGGTCTATCTCTCGGCGGTGGACGGCGAGGGCAACGCGTGCAGCTTTATCAACAGCCTCTACATGGGCACGGGCAGCGGCTTGGTGGTGCCGGGCACGGGGGTCAGCCTGCAAAACCGGGCCTCCCTCTTCGAGCTGGACCCGGCGCATCCCAACGGCCTGGCCCCCAACAAGCGCCCGTACCAGACCATCATCCCGGCCATGACCGTGCGGGATGGGGAACTGCACGCCAGTTACGGCGTCATGGGTGGCTATACGCAACCCCAGGGTCATTTTCAACAATTGATCAACATGGTCGATCTGGGCCTCAACCCCCAGCACTCCCTGGACCTCCCCCGCTGGCAGTTGGCCGGGCCGATCACCGGCAGGTTGAATGCCCTGGCCGCCCAAGAGGCCGGCGGCGTGGTGCAGATGGAGGCGGGCTGGGACACATCCACCCTGGCCGACCTGACCCGGCGGGGCCATCGGCTGGCGGTCTATGACGGCTTTGGCCGGGGCAGCTTTGGCGGCGGCCAGATCATCCGCCGAGACCCGGCCACGGGCATCCTCACCGGCGGCAGCGATCCGCGCAAGGATGGGTGTGCGGTGGGGTGGTGAGGCGTAGCCCAATGCACAATTTTCAATGCACAATGGACAATGATCCGCACGCAACAGTTTCACGTTTCACGTTAACCGCTTCAATGGAGAGGCACGATGTTTACGAATTTGATGGGTAATCTTGACCAGACAGATCTCTTTTTCCGCCTGGGGATGGCCATGTTGCTGGGCATTTTGATCGGGATCGAGCGGGAGTATTCGGCCCAGCGCAAGACGCAGAAGGTCTTTGCCGGGGTGCGCACCTTTGGGCTGTTTGGTCTGCTGGGCGGATTGGCCGCCCTGGCCGCGGATCAGATGGACCAGGCCTGGGCCTTGGTGGCGGTGGTGCTGGTGGTGGGCGGCATGATCGTCAGCTCCTACGTGGTCACGGCCCGCAAGGATCGGTTGGGCATGACCACGGAGATCGCCGGCCTGGTCGTGCTTCTCAACGGGGCGCTCTGCTATTGGGGGCTGATCTCCTTGGCCGTGGCCGCCGCGGTGAGCGTGAGCGTGTTGCTCTCCATCAAGCCCTTTACCCAATTCTTTGTGGACCACATCTCCAGCGAGGATGTCTACGCCACCCTCCAATTCGCCGTGATCTCCGCAGTGATCCTGCCCGTGCTGCCCAACGCCAGCTTCGCCCCGCCTCCCTTCGACGTGCTCAACCCGTACAAGATCTGGCTGATGGTGGTCTTTATCTCCGGCATCAGCTTTTTGGGCTATGCGACCATCAAATTTGTCGGTTCGGAGCAGGGGATCGGGTTGGTCGGCCTCTTGGGGGGCATGGTCTCCAGCACAGCGGTCACCCTCACCTTTGCCGAGCGCAGCCGCAAGCAGACCGGGCTGGTCGGCCCCTTCACCCTGGCCATCCTGATCTCCTGGGTGGTGATGTTTGCACGGGTGCTGGTGGAGGTCTTCGTGGTCAACCCGGCCCTGTTGCAGGTGGTCTGGCTGCCCGTGGCCGCGGCCGGCGGCGTGGGGCTGGCCTACAGCGCCTTCCTCTTCTTCTTCCAGCGCACCAAAGAATCCAGCGACGTCAAATTTAGCAACCCCTTTGAACTGGGCACGGCCATCAAGTTCGGCCTGCTCTATGCGGTGATCCTGCTGGTGGCCCGGGCCGCCCAGATGTATTTGGGGGATGCGGGCACCTACGCCTCGGCCATCCTCTCCGGGCTGACCGACGTGGACGCCATCACCCTGTCTATGGCAGAATTGAGCAAGCCGGGCAACGGACTCTCTATGGAGACCGCGGCCCGGGCCATTGTGCTGGCCATCAGCTCCAACACCGTGGTCAAGGGCAGCATCGTGCTGACCACAGCCTCCGCGGCCATGCGCAAACCCTTTTTGCCCGGCTTTTTGCTGATGCTGTTGACCGGGCTGGTGGCAGCGTTCTTGTTGATCTAATCGTAGAGAGTTTTGCGTCTCTACCCATCACCAAACCAGAAGGTTAACTCTATGGACAACACAGATCCTCTCTCCATTTCCCCCGCCGCCGGGCTGGACAGCGATGCCGCCTTTGCGCCCATTGCCGAGAAAATGCGCCAGGACAATCTGCCCGAGGTGGCGATCCGCACCTTTCATCACTATTACGACCAGTTGGTGAAGGGGGAAACCGGCTACATTCCCGGCAGCGTGGCCCGGCCCGTAGAGCAGATCCATGATTATGAAGAATTGTACGGCTATGAGTTGGTTGGGCAAGGCGTGCTCGAACGCACAGTCGTGGTCAAACTCAACGGGGGCCTGGGGACCAGCATGGGCATGGCTGGGGCCAAGTCGTTGATCGAGGTCAAGGATGGGCTGAGCTTCTTGGACATCCTGGCCCGGCAGGTGATGGCCTCAAATTTGCGCACCAATCACCAGGTGCCCCTGCTGGTGATGAACAGCTTCACCACCCAGAAAGATACCCTCAAAGCCCTGCGCCGCTACCCGGAGCTGACCGGGGAGATCCCGGTGGATTTTCTGCAAAACAAGGTGCCCAAGCTGCGGGTGGACGACCTGACCGCGGTCGAGTGGCCCGCAGACCCGGAGAAGGAGTGGTGTCCGCCGGGCCACGGGGACATCTACACGGCTATGGTCACCAGCGGCGTGCTGGACAAGGTGCTGGCCGCCGGGTATGAGTATGCCTTTGTCAGCAACTCGGACAACCTGGGGGCCATGCTGGATCTGCGCATCTTGGGCTACATGGCCGAGTTGGACATCCCCTTTTTGATGGAAGTGGCCTTCCGCACCCAGGCCGACCGCAAGGGCGGCCACCTGGCCCAGCGCCCCGACGGCCAGTTCATGCTGCGGGAGATCGCCCAATGTCCGCCGGAGGAGTTGGCCGAATTTCAGGATATCAACACCTATAAATTCTTCAACACCAACAACCTGTGGATCCACCTGCCCAGCCTCAAGCGCATCCTGGACGAGGGCGACGGGGTGATGGGCTTGCCCCTGATCCGCAACCAGAAGCCGGTGGATCCCCAGGACGGCGACTCGCCCCAGGTCTACCAGTTGGAGACGGCCATGGGGTCCGCCCTGTCGGTGATCCCCGGCGCCCAGGCCATCCGCGTGCCCCGCATCCGCTTTTTGCCGGTGAAGAAGAACAACGATCTGCTGGTACTGTGGTCCGATGTCTACACCCTGACCCAAAACTATCGGCTGGTCATGAACCCCAAGCGCATCTCCGGCCCGCCCCGGCGTCCGCCCATCGTGGAGTTGGACGACCGCTTTTACAAGAACTTCGACGACATGGCCGCCCGCTTCCCCTTCGGCCCGCCCTCCTTGGTCCACTGCGAACATCTGCGCATCGTCGGCGACGTGCGCTTTGGCCAGGATGTGATTGTGCGGGGGGATGTGGAGATCATCAACGAGAGGGACGAACCCTTGCACATTTCGGACGGCCGCGTGCTCAAGGACACAGTGGTGCGCAGCGAGTAGAGGGGCTGACGGTTTCACGCAAAACATGACCTGAAAATCGAACGGGGGGACGGCCCACATGCGGGCTGTCCCCCCGTTTTTGATTGGCTTTTGCATCTCCACAACATCCCCACACCCACTCCACGCCCTCTCCGCAACCCTCAGGTAAGATTGAGACAAGAAGCGAGCAACACCCCAAACGAGTCAGCAAGTCACTTTGGGGAACAGCACGAAAAAGAACGCTTCGCAGTTCGGCTAGACTTTCAGTCCATCGAGGACTGTGACAAACACATCCAACCTATCTTTCACAAAGGAGTAATACAATGTCTCGCAAAATGATCATCACTTTGGCCCTCTCGTTGGTTTTGGTTCTGGTTTTCAGCATTGGCGTATTCGCCCAAGGCCCCAACCCGGCCAATAGTCAGAAAGGCGCAGCAGCCGGCATCGGCACCCAACAGATGCAGCGCATCCAGGACCCCACCCTGAACTCCACCGGCGAATTGGGCACCTGCGTCAATTACGTTGATGCAGACGAAGACGGTGTCTGTGACAACGCTGGGCTCGGCGGTGTGGGCAGCCAGGTCGGCACCATGAGCCGACAGAATCTCCAAAGCCACAGCCAATCCGCCCTCGGCGGCCAGGGCCTGGGCACGGACTTCGTGGATGCCAACGACGACGGCACCTGTGACAACTTTGTCGACGCCGATGGCGACGGCATCAGCGACATCGCTCCCCAGGACGGCACGGGCAGCCAGTTTGGTCAGGCCAGCCAGGGTCGGGGTCGCAATCGCTAGACAGCGCTCACCGGATCTACCCCAAGACAACTGAATAGATGCACCTAAAGCAGAGGGGCGGTCGAGAATTCTCGACCGCCCCTCTGCTTTTGTTCCCATCTCGATACCCGCTATCCCCTTGCCCGCAACCGGGCCATCACCCTGGGCATGGCCTCGGTGTAGAGGTCGTAGAGCAGCCCGGACACCGGCCAATCCCACGCCCCCACATGCACCCGCAGTTCCGCGCCAAAGCCCTCTTTGAAGCGCCACACCCCTTGCATGGCGTCGTCCTCGTCGTCGGGATGGGTGGGCGCGCCCCACCAGTCGTAGACCGTGCAGCCCTCCGCCTTGGCCCAGCGCATGGCCTCCCATTGCAGCAGATGGTTGGGCATGTCCCGGCGGCGCAGATCGCTGCTGGCCCCATAGAAATACCAGGCCCGCTCGCCATAGCGCATGAGAAAAAGTCCGGCCAAGGGCTGGCTTTCGTCCGGGTGTTCGGCCAAGAGGAGGACGCCCCCGGCGGGGTTGTCGGCCTGGTTTTGGGCGTCGAGAAAGGTGCGCCAAGTCGTGGCGTAATAGTCGAAGGGGCGGATCAGAAAGCCGTCCCGCTGCCCGGTCTCGGCGTAGAGGGCGTGGAAGGCGGCGAAGTCGGCGGCGTCCCCGGCGCGGACGGTGATGCCCCGCTTCTCGGCCAGGCGGATGTTGTAGCGCCACTTGGACTTCATCCCCGCCAAGATCGCTTCCTCGTCCGGGCGCAGATCCGAGAAGCCCGTGTTTTTGAACTGGATCTGGTCGGCGCTGAAACGCCAACCCCGGCGGCGCAGACTTTCCAAAAGTCGTCGGCCCGCCGGGCTGTCTTCGACCAGATCCGGGTCGATCTTCACGAAGAGGCAAAGGCGACGGCGGGCGTGGGCTTGGATGGCATCCAGCACGGACTCGACCAGGGCGGGGTTGTCCCAATCCACCACCGGCCCTTTGGGGACATAGCCCACCCGCAGGGGAATCCCCGGCACGGGTTGTCGCCACAGAAATTGGAACGCCGCCCCCGGCATGGCGATCCGTTCGGCCACCCAACCGGTCTGGGCCTTCACTTCGCCCCATTCCCAGGATTGGAGGACGTGGGGGGTGGGCAGGGTGGACAGGGTGGACTGCCAGGATTGGGGATTGGGGATTGGGGATTGGGGATTGGGTTGTGTTGACCGAGTCGATCCGCCATCGCCCGGATCCCTAATCCCCAATCCCTAATCCCCAATCCCTTTTTGTACGCCGCATAGAGCACGGGCGACAACGCCAAATCCCACGCCCCGACCGTGCGGGTGACATCGCCGCCGAAGCCCTGTTTGAAGCGGAAGACGCCCCACAGGTCGCCTTCGGGCAGCTCGTCCAGGTTGACCGGGACGGCGTCCGCGGCCATGCGGGCATCGGGGCAGGGGCGTGGCCAGTTGGCCGATGGGGTCGGGGATGCCCCAGAGATCGTAAATTTGCGCGCCGTGGGCCTTGGCCCATTGGATGCCCGCCCATTGCAGGGCGTGGTTGGGCATGCGGTTGCGCTCTCGGTTGCTGCTGGCCCCCCACAGATAGCAGGCCGTGGGCCCGGTGACGGTGACGACGATGGACGCCAGAGGGCTGGCCCTCGAACGTGGCGTAGAGGAAGACGGCCCGATCCTGGCTGACCAGCAGATCGTAGGCCGCGGCGTAATAGTCGGCGCTGTGGACGTCGAAATTGTCCCGCTCGCCCGTGGTTTGCATCAGGTCGGCGAAGTGGGCCAGGTCCGCCCGGCTGCCTTGCGTGGACCACGCACGCCCTTGCGCCCGGCCAGGCGGATGTTGTAGCGCCATTTGGACTTCATGCGGGCCAGGATTTCGTCCTCGTCGCCGGAGATGTCCAAAACGATGGTGCTGCGGGGCTGCACGGTTTGGGGGCTGGGGCGGAAGCCGTAGCTGGCCAGCAAGTTCTGGTTTTCGGCGGTGTCGGGCAGGTCCGGCTCGATCTTGAGGAAGGCGGCCCCGTTGCGCTTGGCCTGGGCGCGGATGGCGGCCAACAATGCCTCGGTTTGGGGACGATTCCGCCAGTCGGTGAGGGGGCCTTTGGGCGCGTAGGCCAGGGTCAACCCGGCCACTTTGCGGTAGAGGAGGAGGGATCCGGCCACCAGATCGCCGGTCCCGTCGGCCACGGCCACGGGTTCCGCCCGCCAGCCGAAGCGTGACTTCAGCTCGCCCCAGGCGCTGGTCTGGAGCAGGTGGCCGGCGGGGTGGCGGTCCACGAAGGCGTCCCAGGCAATAGCGGAAGGGGTGAAGGGGTGAAGGGGTGAAGGGGTGTTGATTTGTTGATTTGTTGATTGGGTTGTAGTTGACATGGGGGGATCATAGCAGTGGACGGGGGAAAATACCAAATGGGCGGCTATTCACCCCCGGATCAGCTTTGAGCGTATCGCATCTCATGCTAAGATTGGCGTTCGAGGATTTGCCATTCGCCATTCGCCATTCGCCATTCGCACCCATGCCCATTTTCGACACACCCACCAACCCAACCGCCCGCCCGCTGGATCTGGCGGTGATCATCCTCAACTTCAACACCTGCGCCCTGTTGCGGGACTGTCTGTCGACGGTGCTTGGCGGCCCAGGGTGATTTTGTGTTGGGGGTGTGGGTGGTGGACAATGCCAGCCCGGACGGCAGCGCGGACATGGTGGCGGCGGACTTTCCCCAGGTGCATTTGATCCGCAACCCGGAGAACAACGGCTTCAGCGCGGGAAACAATCTGGCCCTGCGTGCGATTGGTTTTGGGGAGGCGGGTCGGGCCGTCGAACGTTTGCCCCGCTATGCCCTGCTCCTCAATCCGGACACCTTGGTGCCGCCCACGGCCTTTGTGGAGATGATCGGCTTTATGGACGCCAACCCAACGGTGGGCGTGGCCGGTCCACGGGTGCGGCGGCCCGATGGCTCGTTGGACAAGGCGTGTCGGCGCAGCTTCCCCACGCCCCAGGTCAGCTTCTATCGCATGGCCGGGTTGAGCAAGCTTTTCCCCCACAGCCGCCGCTTCAACGCCTACAATCTGGACTTTTTGCCCGAGGACGGGGCCTATGCGGTCGATTCCGTGGTGGGCGCGTACATGCAGGTGCGCCGGGAAGCCGTGGTCAAAGTGGGGCTGCTGGACGAAGCTTTTTATATGTACGGCGAAGATCTTGACTGGGCCAAACGCATAAAAGACGCAGGCTGGGAAGTTTGGTATAATGGGGCGGTGCAAATCACCCATGTCAAAGAGGCGGCCAGCCGTCACAGCGGCAAGGCGCGGATTGCCTTTTACGAAGCCATGTGGATTTTCTATCGCAAGCACTACCAGTCCAGCACAAATTGGCTGCTGGACAAGGTGATCTGGGCCGGGATCGGGGCCAAAGGCGGGGCGGACGTGGCCCGGCATTTGTGGCGCATCCGACGTCAGCCCCAGGGAGAGAAGGCTGTTTAACCGTTCTCAACGGTTGGAATTTTTTGCTTAAATTTTCACAAGGATATGGCCTGATGCAGCAGAGCATCACCACCCCGCCGGGCAATTCACCCAGCGGTTCGCCCATTGCGAATCGCGTGGGCAGCCGCCGGCTCAACCGACCGGTATTTTGAAGCGGCCCCAATGGCTCTTTATGCTGTTGCTCATGCTGATCGATGTGGGCAGTATTTGGCTTGGCTATGGGCTGGCCTATCTATGGCTGACCCGCGAGAGTGCGGTGAGCATCGGGCCTGTGGGACGATCTGCTCCCCTTGCCCCTGATCGAAGCGGTCATGCTGCTCGCCATCTTCTTTGTGCAGCGCATGTATCAGCGCCGCCGCCCGGTCAGCCATTTGGACGAATCATACAAGATCGGGCGCTTGGTCACCCTGGCCGTGATGTTGACCCTGGCCCTGGTGACCCTCTTCCTGCCCGACTTTTTCTATCGGCGCAATCTGGTGGTCTATGCCTGGGCCATCAGCATCGTTATTCTGGTCTTGGCCCGGGCCATCCACGCCCAAGCCCAATGGCAGGCCCAGGCCCGGGGCATCGGCGATGATCGGGTGCTGCTGATCGGCGCGGGGGAAGTGGGGCAGATGATCTTGCAGAAGATCCTCAACACCCCCAAGCTGGGCTTCCAGGTGGTGGGGATTGTGGACAACAGCAACCTGCGCCGCTTGATGGACGTGCCCGTCCTCGGCGGCTATGCGGACATCCCCCAGATCATCGAGCATTACGGCGTGGACGAGGTGATCATCGGTCTGCCCGAAAGCAGCCACCAAGAGATCGTGGGCATCATCAGCCTGTGCGAGCGGGAGAAGGTGGGCATTCGGGTCTTCCCGGATGTCTTCCAGATCATGGCCAGCGAAGTCTCCATCGGCGACCTGGGCGGCCTGCCCCTGCTGACCGTGCGGGATGTGGCCTTGCAGGGCTGGAAGCTGACCCTGAAGCGGGCGGTGGATGTGGTGGGCAGCGGCATCGGCATGGTGCTGGTCAGCCCCTTCATGTTGATGACCGCCCTGCTGATCAAGCTGGAAAGTCCCGGCCCGGTCTTCTATACCCAGGAGCGCATGGGGCTGGATGCCCGGCCTTTCAAGATCATCAAGTTCCGCTCCATGCGGGCAGGACGCCGAGGCCAGCGGCCCCGGCTGGACGACCGAGGACGATCCCCGGCGCACCAAGCTGGGCTCCCTGTTGCGCCGCTTCGAGGTGGACGAGTTGCCCCAGTTGATCAACGTGCTGATCGGCGACATGAGCCTGGTGGGGCCGCGACCGGAGCGCCCGGTCTACGTAGAACAGTTCCGCCAGCGCATCCCCCGCTACATGGACCGCCACCGGGAAAAAGCGGGCATGACCGGCTGGGCCCAGGTCAACGGCATGCGGGGCGACACCTCCATCGCCGAGCGCACCAAGTATGATCTGTGGTATATCGAAAACTGGTCCCTTTCTCTGGACTTCAAAATCATCATCCGCACGGTGGTGCAGACGGTGTTTAGCGCCAACGATAACGCGTACTGATCAATGCACAATTTTCAATGCACAATGCACAATGGGTTGTGCGCGAAGACAAGCCAGCGTCGGTTGAGTAGCCGCCGCACAAATCTCCGCTGACCATTCAAGCACTCGGCGGCGTATCGAAACCAAAGCGGGTCGAGCGAATGGCAAATGGCGCGGACAGCCAGCGTCGGTTGAGTAGCCGCGCACAAATCTCCGCTGACCATTCAAGACTCGGCGGCGTATCGAAACCAAAGCGGGATAACACTTATGACCGACCAACGACCGACCCACAACCTACAACCTGATCCCCCTGCCCTCAGCGAGCGACGGCAGCAGATTTTGGGCATGGTCGTGCGGGAGCATGTGGCGTCGGCCCAGCCTGTGGGGAGCAAGAATCTGGCCGAGAGCCATCAGCTTGGGGTCAGTTCCGCCACCATCCGCAACGACTTGGCCGCGCTGGAAAAGGCCGGGCTGCTCACCCATCCCCACACCAGCGCCGGACGGGTGCCCACGGAGATGGGCTATCGCTACTTCGTGCGCCATTTGGTCACCGAGCCCCACCTGCCCACGTCGGAAAAGCTGACCATTCGCCACCAGTTTCACCAAGCCCCCCAAGAGCTGGAACAGTGGCTGCGCCTGAGCACCGCGGTGCTGGCCCGGGCTTCCCACGGCGCGGCCGTGGCAACCGGGCCGCGGCCGGTCCACAGCCATTTCAAACACATGGAACTGATCGCCATCCGCGACGCCACGGTGTTGATGGTCTTGGTCTTGCAAGATGGCACGGTGAAGCAGCAATTGCTCAACCTGGACACCGCCCCCGCCCAGCACGAGTTGAGCCGACTCTCCAACGAACTCAACGAACACCTGATCGGGACCACGGCCACGCTGATCGCCCAGATCGCCCACGAATTGACCGACGACGGCGCGCCCCGGCTGACCATCCTGGCCCAGGAAGTGGCCCTGCTTGTGGCCGAGCAGATGGGTCGGGTGGATGGCCAGGGCAGCAACCCGGTCTATCGAGACGGGCTGGCCCAGGTCTTGGCCGCCCCGGAATTTGCCGAAGGCGAGAACGTGCGCCGCATCGTCCAGGTCTTTGAACAGCGGGCCATTTTGGAAGAAGTGCTAAACGAGTGCCGCTCCATCAGCGATGTGCAGGTCTACATCGCCGGCGAGGGACGCTTTGCCGAACTGGCCGACATCAGCCTGGTGGTCAGCCCCTATGGCGTGCAAGACCACGCCACGGGCGTCCTCGGGGTGATCGGCCCCCTGCGCATGGCCTATGGCCGCAACATGGGCGCGGTGCGCTACGTCTCCGCGCTGATGAGCGAGATGGTGCGGGAGATCTACGGCATCGGGGATCGGGGATTGGGCTCATCGAACCCATGAACCCGTAGAGACGCAAGATTATGCGTCTCTACACATGACAAAAACAAACAAAACACAACAGAGGGAAAAAATGGACAATCAAACAACCAACGCCGAAGAAGCAGCTGAAGAAATAATCGACGCGGTGATCGAAGGGGAAATTGTGGCGGAGACCGTGCAGGCCGAAAGCAACGGTCAGCCCCCTGCAACCGACCCGGCTGAAACGACCGAAACCGAGGAAGCCCACGATCCTACCCCGGAAGAGATCATCGCCGGGCTGGAAGCGGAGGTCGCTGCCGCCCAGGCCCAAGCCGCCGAGCACCAAGACCGTCTGCTGCGCAGCATGGCCGAATTCCAAAACACCACCCGCCGCCAAGAAAAGCGGCTGATGGACAGCATCGAGCGGGCCAACCAAAGCCTGATCCTGCGCCTGTTGCCGGCCATCGATGACTTCGACCTGGCCCTGGGTAACGTACCGGCGGATTTAAGCGAAACCGACACGGCCTGGATCGCCGGTTTCCGCCAAATCAAAAAGAAGCTGACCGATGCCCTGGCCGAAGAGGGCCTTGCCATCATCGACGACACCGGCGCCCCCTTTGACCCCAACCGCCACGAGGCCATCTCCAGCGAGCCCAACGACGAGGTGGAGAGCGAGCACATCATCCAAACCCTGCGGGCGGGCTACGAACACAAAAGCCGCATCCTGCGCCCGGCCCTGGTGCGGGTGGCGGCGTAAAGACAAACAGCAAACCGCCGAGAACGCTGAGATCGCGGAGGATTCGCAGAGGAGATTAACTCGTCCTCTCTGCGGTTCTCGGCGTCCTCGGCGGTTAAATTTCTAATCCAGAAAGTAGTGACCCGCAGTGGCAACCATCCTGCATCCGGCCAGAGACGTGGCCCGATCCAAAACCTATACCGGCATTCGCCCCTTTGAAATCGGTCGAGATCTGCGACCGGTGGCCGAGGTGATTGCCGATGCCTTTGCAGATGAACTGGACACCGGGGGCAAGGCCGCCCTGCGCGAGATGCGGGTGATGAGCTACATGGGGGGCATGTTTGGCTTCTTCAACCACAACGAGATGGATTTCCACAAGGTCTTTGGCGGTTTTGTGTGGGTGGAAGAGGGCCGGGTGATCGGCAACGTCACCGTGCAGAAGGCGGACAGCTATGGCAACCGCTGGCAGATCGCCAACGTGGCCGTGGACCGGGCCTTCCGGGGGCGGGGCATCGCCCGCAAGCTGGTCAAGACCGCCCTGGACTATGCCCGAGAGATGGGCGGGCGGTGGATGGTCTTGCAGGTGCGGGGCAGCAACCCCGTGGCCCAAGGACTCTACGAGCGCTTGGGCTTTGAAGAGATCAGCGGCCTCACCCGCTGGGAAATTCCCTTCGTGCCGACTGTCGTTGCCCCCGCCTCGCCCATGCCGGATCTGGCCCCCTTCTCCACAGCGGAATGGCGCTCGCTCTACGAAATTGCCAGCAGCCAGCACAGCACCCAAGCCCAATGGTGGCGCCCCATGCGCCAGGCCGACTTCCGCCCCACGCCGGAGCAGGGGCTGGGCGAATGGTTCTCCCGGATCATCGGGCGGCAGATCGTCCTGCGCCGGGCCGTGGCGGACAACCTGCGCCGCTTCGAGGCCGCCATGATCGTCACCGGCCAGCGCTGGCAAGGCGTCCACGAGATTCGACTTTGGGTGCGTCCCCGCTGCCAAGGCCAGGTGGAAGCGGCCATGCTCCAATGGGCCTTGGCCGAGCTGCAAGCCTTCCCCCGCTTCCCCATCCACGTGGAACTCAGCACCAGCCACACCGCCGCCGCGGACGTGCTGGCCGGGTACGGCTTCACCAACGAGCATACGCTGTTGACCATGCGGTATAAGTTGACGGCGACTCTAACGAGGTATGCGTATCGAGTAATTTTGCGTGGATGGAGGATCCTGCCCTTGCCCCCCTAGCCCCCCAACCTTGGGGGGAACTTTCCACAACCTCCCCCAGAATTGGGGGCTGGGGGGCCGAGGGGAGTAATTTTGAGTGGATGACGGGTCTCGCCGACAAAGATCCTCCATGCGCGACGCATTTTCCATTTTCAATTTTCCATTTTCAATTCATTCACAAGGAGAAACAGAGCATGATGCGACTTCTAATGCGCTTGGTCATCAATGCGGCGGCCTTGTGGGCGGCCGCGGTCATCGTCCCCAACATCAACTTGCCCACCAACGAGGGCGGGGTCGATCTTGGGGCCTTGCTCGTCGTGGCGCTGATCTTCGGCCTCATCAACGCCTTGATCAAACCCGTGGTCAAACTCGCCACCTGCCCGGCCTATATCGTCACCTTGGGCCTCTTCACCTTTGTGGTCAACGCCGGCATGTTGCTGTTGACCGGCTGGATCGCCAGCAACCTCAACAACAATTTCAGCGTGGACGGCTTCTGGCCAGCCCTGTGGGGCGGCATCATCATCAGCATCGTCAGCACCCTGCTCAGCGTCTTCGTCTCGGATGACGATGGCAAGAAGCGGCGGCGGGACTAAAAATCAACCCCCTCCCAGCCTCCCCCAGATTGGGGGAGGAGCAGGATCGCCGCGGAGCAGCCGGATCGCCGCACACGCAAGTCCGGTAAATCTGATCTGTCCCCTCCCCAATCCTTGGGTTGAGTAGGCCGAATGGCCGTATCGAAACCTGGGGAGGGTTAGGGTGGGGTTAGCAGTACCGATTTTTCACGTAACAGGAGATTGCCTTTGAAAACCAAATTCCTCCACATCGCCGACCTGCACTTGGGCTATGATCAATATGGCCACAAGGAGCGGTTCAACGATTTTACCCGGGCTTTCCAGTCCGTGATCAACGCCGCCATCACCGAGAAGGTGGCGTTTGTGATCTTGGCCGGGGATCTCTTCCAGAAGCGGGCCATCGACGCCCTCACCCTGGGCCAGGCCATGCGGCGTGCTGGAAAGGCTGAAAGCAGGCCGGCATCCCGTGCATCGCCGTGGAAGGCAACCACGAGAAGGCGTACTACAAAGAGCGCTTGGGCTGGATGGAATTTTTGGCCAACCAGGATCTGTTCACCCTGCTCAGCCCGGATTTTGACGCCCAACCTTTTGCCCTCACCCCCTATGCCAGACACAAGGGCGCGTACATCGACCCGGTCCCCGGTGTGCGGGTGGTGGGGCTGAAATACATGGGATCCAGCACCGCCGCGGCCATCGAGCGCACGGCGGAGGCCATGGCCGCCATGCCGCCGGAAGCCAAAGGCGGGCATCGAGTACACCATCTTCATGGCCCACACGGGCATCGAAGGCGTCCTGGCCGGGCAGAGCGGCGGACTGAGCCATCGCCAACTGGCCCCGTTGCGCCCCCATGTGGACTATTTGGCCCTGGGCCACATCCACAAACCCTTCGAGTTCGACAACTGGATCTACAACCCCGGCAGCCCGGAGACCTGCTCCCTCACCGAGGCCCAGTGGCCGGAGCGGGGCTACTATTTGGTCGAGGTGGACACGGACCGGGAGCGGGCCGAAGGACGAGCCGAAACACACGGCCACCCTCCGAGCCAACGCCCGCCGCCCCTTCCATCGCTTCAGCGTCAAGACCGATCTGCACCAATCCCCGGAAGCGCTGATGGCGTGGACCGACACATTCCTCACCCGCAAGGCCAGGGACTTGGGCGCATCCAAGGCCGGGGGACTGACCCAGCCCGTGGTGGAGCTTTCCCTCTTCGGCAACCTGCCCTTCGACCGGGGCGCGCTGGATCTGGCCGCACTCAAAGCCCTGGTGGACGAGCATTTCCATCCCCTGGTCACCCTGGTCAAAAACCAGACCCAGCCCACAGAGTTCGAGATCCGGGTGGAAGAGGGCATGACCCGTCCCCAGCTTGAGCGCCAAATCCTCTCCGACCTCTTCATGCAGGACGACCGCTTCGCCGCCCACCGAGACGCCTGGGCGGATCTGGCCGTCATGCTCAAGGGGCTGGCCGTGGCGAATACGCCGGCGGAGGCGATTTTGGCGGAGTTGGAGGCGGGGGCGAAGGAGATCAATGGTTAATGGTTGAATGGTTAATTGTTAATTGTTAATGATTCGTTGTCATCGGCCAGCCATTTTCATAGGATCTACACCTCTCCTCAACCCACACCAATTAAAAATTAACCATCAACCATTAACCATAAACCATTATGCAAATTCTTTCTCTCAAACTCGACAACATCAAATCCTACACCGAAACCACCATCGACTTCACCGAGGGCACCAACGCCATTGTGGGGCGTAACGGCGCGGGCAAGAGTACGATCTTGGAGGCCATCGGCTTTGCGCTCTTTGGTCACTTGCCCTATAACCAGAACGATTTTGTCAACGAAGGGGCCAAATCCGGCACGGTGACGGTGACCTTTGTCAGCAGCGTCGACGACCGGGCGTATGACGTCACCCGGCGCTGCGGATCGTCCAGCACCTATTATGTCTATGACCCGGAGTTGGCCGGGCGGGTGTGCGAGGGCAAGGCGGATGTCACCGACTTCCTCAAAAAGCACATGGGCGTGGACCCCGGCGCGGATCTGGCCAAGCTGTTCAGCGATGCCGTGGGCGTGCCCCAGGGCACCTTGACCGCGGCCTTTTTGCAGACCCCCGGCCCCCGCAAAAGCACCTTCGACCCCCTGCTCCAGGTGGCCGAATACGCCGACGCCTACAACCGTCTGCGGGAACCGGCCCGGCTGATCAAGGAGCAGCAGCAGGCCCTGGCCGTCACCATCGCCGACTTGGGCGCACGGTTGGAGCGGTTGCCGGGGCTGGAAAGCCAGGCGGCCACCTTGGCCGAGGCTGTGGAGCAGGCCGGTGCCGAGGCCAAAACCGTGGCCGCCCAGCTTGAAAGCGCCCAAGCCCAACTGCGGGATCTGGAAGCCCTGCGCGCCCAGGTGGAAAAGCTGCGGGATGGGCGCAACCGAGCCGCCCAAAGCGTGGTCAACCTGGCCGAGTCCACGAGCGCGGCCACCCAGCGCCGAGATCGGGCCGCGTCCGCCCAGGCCATTGTCCAGGCCCAACAGCCGGGACACGATTCTTATGTCGATGCCCAGGCCCGCAAAAGCCAGCTTGACGCCCAGATCGGTCAGCGTCAGCGATTGCAACAGCAACAGGCCAAGCTGGACAAAACCCTCTCTCAAACTCGCGCCGACCTGGCCAATGTGGCCCGCTCCCTGACCGAGATCGGCGCCGCCGAGGCCAAAATGGTCGCCCTCGCCCCCCAGGTCCAGACCCAAGATAGCCTGGACGCGGCGATCGATCAAGCCCGGCAGCAGGTCGCCCTTTTTGCCCAAATCCAGACCAGCCTCGACGCACAGTTGGCCCAGCACGCCCGGCTCACCCAGCGGGTGGCCGCCCTCCAAGCCGAGTTGGATCAGGGGGAGTCGTTGCGGGCGGATTTGGAAAAAACCAATGCAGATCTCGCCGCCGCAGAAGCGATCGTGGATGCCCAGCGGTCGGCCCGCATTCACCGGGGGGCGGAACAGCAGGCGGTAGAGCAGCAGCAACAAGCCTTGGAAGAGGCCGAGGGCGCCGCTTGCCCGGTCTGCGAAGCGCCCTTGACGCCGGAACACCGCACCGAGATGCTGGCCCGCAACGCCGCCCGGCTGGCCGAGTTGCTCCAAGCGGATCGGGCCGCCCAGACCGACTTGGCCGCGGCCCAAAAGGAGGTCAAGGCGTTGACCGCCCGGCGCAAGTCCGTCGAGGCCGCCCTGAACCAGTTGCCCCGGCCCCAGGAGATCGAGGGCCTGTCCGCCCAAATTGGGGCAGTGGCCACGGAGATCGACAGCCTCTCCGCCCAGGTGGGCCAACGGGATGACGTCGAGGCCCAGATTGTGGGGCTGATCAAACAGCTCTCCACCTTGGGCAACCCTCGGCAAGAACAGGCCATCGCCGCCCGCACGGCCCAGGGGCGGGCAAAGGCGGAAGCACAACCAGACCCAACTTCAAGCCCAGGCCGCCGAGCAGGAGCGAGCCTTGGCCGAGGTCGCCGCCCAGGTCGCCGCCTTCGCCACCTTGGACGGGGATCTGGCCGACGTGGCCCAGCTTTTGCAGACCCATCAGCCCGCCTATCAAGCCGTGCTGGCCAACCGTCAACTGGCCGCCACCCTGGCCGACCAATCCGCCGAGGTGGACCGGCTCACCGCCGCCCACGCCGCCGCCCTCACCGCCCAGGCCGAGGCCGAGGAGGCCCTGGCCGCGGCGTCCGCCCGCTTCGACGCCGACGCCTATGCCGAGGCCGTGGCCAATGAGCGCAATCTCAGCGCCCGTCAGGCCGGGCTGGCCGCCCAGATCAAGCTGCAACAGGTCGAACTGACCCGCACCCAGGCGGAGATCAGCGCCCTGCAAAAGCGCCAGACCGAGTTGACCGCGGCCCAGACCCAGCAAAGCCATTTGGACGGTCAACTGAGTCTGCTGGAGGCCGTGCGCGGGGTGCTGCGCCGGGCCGGGCCGTTCATCACCGCGGCCTTGGTGCAGCAGATCAGCCACAACGCCGCCCGGCTTTTCGGCGACATCATGCAGGACTACACCCGGCGGCTGCTGTGGGGCCAGGACTACGGCATCACCCTGGAGGTGAACGGCCACGAGCGGGCCTTCGCCCAGCTCTCCGGCGGCGAGCAGATGGCCGCCGCCCTCTCGGTGCGCCTGGCCCTGCTGCGGGAGATGAGCAGCATCGACATCGCCTTCTTCGACGAGCCCACCACCAACCTGGACGAAGCCCGCCGGGAGTCCTTGGCCCAGCAGATTTTGGACGTCAAGGGCTTCAAGCAGCTCTTCGTGATCAGCCACGACGATACGTTTGAGCAGGCGACGGAGAATTTGATTCGGGTGGGGAAAATTGATGGAAAGAGTGTGGTAGAATAGGGTGGCGATCCGCAATAGCGTGGTCCAAGACGTTCGACTTTTCAGAAAAGTCGAACTTCTGAGTCGATCCGCCCCGGTTCGGGTGAAACCCAAACAGATCCTGATATGATTTCCGAGTTTGGCACATACTTTGACGTAACTGCTCTGCGAATCTTGAAGGATTTTGTCCTTTGGTTACGATTCAGCGATGGTTCGGAGCGTACAATCAATTTCCTGCCCGTGCTAAATGGCCCGATTTTTGGACCGCTGACCGATCCGAATCTGTTCCGGCAAGTCCGACTCAACAGCGATACGGGGACCATCGAATGGCCCAACGGCGCGGACTTTAATCCGACGATCTTGCATGATTGGCCGGACTATGAGGAGCGATTGACCCGCAAAGCAAAAGGCCATGTCTTGGTCAACGCGTGACAATGGACGAAACTCATGTCTGATATTTTGAAAACCTACGGATTTACCCCAGCCAACACGCCGCCGGACCCTCTCCCGCAAGCAGCGTGTTGGCTGCTTTTTCGGGGGGAGGATCTGGTGCTGGCTGAGTCAGCCACATCCTTCCCCCTGCCGTTGATCGGCTCCCCGGCGGATCTGGGGATCGAGACCGTGCGCACCCAATTCCTGGGGCTGCTTGACCAAGGCGCGGATGCGATTCGCCCATCCCCTGCTTCTCCGGCGAGGTGGACGCCAACGCCGCCCTGCCCGACGGCCTGATCACCTTGGGGCTGCGCCAGCTTTTCACCCGCTTCGACCCGCAGATCTTCGGCCTGATCAGCCGGGCCAAGCAGATTGTGGCCTGGGATCGGGATCACCAGTTCTGCGGACGCTGCGCCGCGGCCATGCAGACCCTGCCCACCGAGCGGGCCAAGCAGTGCCCGGCCTGCGGGCTGACCAGCTATCCCCGGCTCTCCCCGGCCATCATCGTGGCCGTCACCCGCACGGGCGCGGACGGGGAGGAGATCTTGCTGGCCCGCAACCATCGCTTCCCGGCCGGGCGCTACAGCGTCCTGGCCGGGTTTGTGGAGCCGGGGGAAAGTTTGGAAGAGTGCGTGCGCCGGGAGGTGTGCGAGGAGGTGGGGGTGGACGTGGACCGACATCCGCTACTTTGGCAGCCAGCCCTGGCCCTTCCCCAACTCGCTCATGCTGGGCTTCACCGCCCGCTGGGCCGGCGGGGAGATCCGCCTGGAAGAGAGCGAGATCGCCGAGGCGCGCTGGTTTGGGGTGGATGCGCTGCCCCAGGTTCCGCCCAAGATCAGCATTGCCCGGCAGTTGATCGATGCGTTTGTGGCGGAGAATGGTGGGGATGGGGTCAAGGTGGCGGGGTGGTAAATTGGTTGCGTAGGGCTGGTTGATGCGATAGAATGACGGCGCAGAAGCAGTGCATATTTCAGACAACCTCCGACAAAAAAAGGTGATGACGCGATGCAGAAAACTTGGGTAATCCGTGCAGGCCGAGAGAGCAGATTTGCCGATGACTTCATCGGTGAAGGCGTTGTTGCAATCGGTTGGTCTGAGCTTGGGCCGATTGAACCGGGTACGCCCAAAGACAAGATCCTTGAGCTTTACCGACTCACGATTCCAGACGCGTCGGATGGAAACGCTCAAAATGGGTCAAGCCAGGTAAAACGTTTTCTGGATGAAGTCCAAGTTGGTGATGGCGTTATCACCTACGATAGAGATCGACGTTTGTATTTCGTCGGTGAAATTATGTCACCGCCATCGTGGTCACCTGAGTCGTTTTCCGAATTGCCACGAATTCGAAAGGTCAATTGGCTACATCGTGTCTCCCGAAATAGCCTCAGCACCGCAACAAAAAACACGCTCGGCGCAATTCAAACGATCTTTCTGTTGAAATCCAAAACAGCAACCGAGATCTACGAAAAAGCGCTCCCCATAGATGCGCCAGATCAAAAAAGTGATGTTGTTTCCGTCACCCCGCCAACGGTACTTGACGAAGAAGAGACAGACGTAAAGCTACAACTGGTCGAAAAAGCCGAAGAATCGATCGAGGAGAAAATCACTCGCTTGAATTGGGAACAAGTACAAGATCTGGTCGCCGGTATTCTGCGGGCAATGGGGTACCGAACGAATGTTTCTCCGAGGGGGGCAGATCGGGGAATCGATATTTTTGCATCACCAGATGGTCTTGGACTCGAAGAGCCACGCATATTCGTCGAAGTCAAACATCGTCCGTCCACAAGTATCGGCTCCCAGGATATTCGCTCATTCATCGGTGGCCGGAATGTGGGGGACAAATGCCTGTATGTCAGCACAGGAGGCTTCACGAAAGAGGCGCGATACGAGGCTGATCGGGCCAATGTACCACTACAGTTACTAGGTCTTGTCGATCTTCGGAAGCTCTATATCGACTACTACGAACGTCTTGACGAAGAGACCCGAAGTTTGATTCCGCTACGGCGAGTCTATGTTCCGTATTGAGTTCGATCAAGTCTGGAGGCCGAGTCAGATCGATGAGCGTCCAAGTGATTTCCAAAGACGGCAAACCAGAGTGGGCGGTAATTCCCTTTGAGCAGTATGAGTACCTGATCGCTTCCGCCGAAATGCTTCAAGACATCCAAGAATACGATTTGGCGAAGCAGCGCATCGCCGATGGCGAAGAAATGATCCCCAGCGAGGTTACGTATGCCATTCTTGATGGTGCAAACCCAGTCCGGGTCTGGCGCGAGTATCGAGGATTTACCCAACAGGTTCTGGCAGATCAGGCCGAGATCAGCACGCCCTATCTGTCTCTGATCGAGTCCGGCAAGCGCACGGGCACGGCGGCGGTGCTGGGACGGTTGGCGGCGGCACTGAATCTGGACATTGATGATTTGATCTGATGAAAAGGACCATTCCCCATGCCCCTGGTCAAGGTAATTGGCCCATATCGTTTTCGATTCTATAGCCGAGGCGAAGCCAACGAACCGCCCCATATTCATGTGCGCCGGGATAAGTTGGAGGCCAAGTTCTGGCTGACGCCCACAGTGGGGCTGGCACGAAGCGGGCGTTTTCGACCCCATGAATTGAGTATGATCACCCACCTGGTTGAGGAAAATCAAGAGGAGTTCTTGAATGAATGGCGACAATATTTTGGCTGATCTCTATCTCGGCAGCGAACCCGTGAGTGTCAGTGTCGATGGGGCTGATCTGGCCGTCATCCTGGCGGATGGTTCAACGCTGGCGCTTCCCCTGGCGGTGGTGGGACAACTTCGCCATGTGGATCGCCTGCCCGATGAGGCGGAGGTGTTGATCCTGCGCCATCCGCCCCAGATCGACCATGTGCATGTGACGGCGCGCGCGTTGCAGGTCTACTTGACCGATGGGCGCATGATCTCGTGTCCGGTTTCCTGGTTTCCTCGCCTGCTGCACGGCACCCCGGCCGAGCGCACTCACTATGTGTTGGGCCGAGAGGACTCCACTATTCATTGGCCAGATTTGGACGAGGATATCGAGCTTTCGGGACTTTTTGTCGGGGGAAAAAGTGCCGAGACTGAGGCTTCGATCCAACGATGGCTTGCCTCACGGCAGAAGATCGCACAGCCTCTTGCAGCATAGCCACCAAGTTTACATGAACACCAAAGGACCAAAACCATGAACGCAATCGTAATCGGAGCCGGGGTGATCGGCTGCGCCACGGCCTGGGAATTGCAGAAGGTGGGCTATGCCGTGACCGTGTTGGAGAAGAACGGGGACGCCGGCCACGGCTCCACATCGGCGTCGTGTGGGATCGTGCGCCGCTTTTATGCCCAGCCGGGGATGATCGCCCTGGCCCACGAGGGGGCGCAGATCTATGCGGACTGGGCCAACCACATCGGCCCCATCGACGATGCCCTGGCCGAGTTTGTGCGGCCGGGGATGCTCTTTATTCCGCCCGAGATCGACGATGCTGTGCGGGCCACGGTGGCGGAGATGCAGAAGCTGGGCGTGGATACCACCATCTTCAGCCCGGACGAGTTGAAAGAGCGCTTTCCGTTTTTGGCCACGGACTCCTTCTTCCCCCCCACGCCTGTGGACGATCCTGGCTTTTTCGACGAGAGCTGCCCGATCCATACAAGGGGCGATCTTTGAAGCCGATGCAGGCTATGTGGTCTTCCCGGCCTTGGCCGCGCAAAACCTGCGCTTGGCCGCCCAGCGGGACGGGGTGACCTTCCGCTTCCGCAGCCGGGTGACGGCCATCGAGCCGGGCCCGGCCAGCCGCTTCCGTCTGACGTTGGAAGGGGGCGAAACCTTGGACGCGAACGTGGTGGTCAACGTCTCCGGTCCCCATTCGTCGGTGACGAACAAGATGGCCGGGGTGACTTTGCCCTTGGAGACCCGTGCCCTGCGCCGAGAGGTGCATGCGGTGGCGAATCCCCTGGCCCAGGGGGACGAGGGCGACGGCGGCAAGACGCCCATCGTGGGCGACCTGGACGGGGGCATCTATTTCCGGCCCGAATCTGGCGGGCGGGATGTGATTGTGGGCTCCACGGACCCCAAGTGCGATGTGTTTGACTTTGTGGCGGACCCGGACGATTTCAACCGGGACGTGACCCAGGCCTATCGCCAGCGCCAGACCTTGCGGCTGATGAAGCGCTTCCCCAGCATCACCCAAGGACCGGCCAAGGGCGTGGCGGACCTCTACGACGTCACCGTGCAGGATTGGTATCCGATTGTGGACCGCACCCAACTGCCCGGCTACTATGTGTGCATCGGCACCAGCGGATCCTCGTTCAAGACCGCGCCGGTGTTGGGCCGCTTGGTGGCGGAGATCGTGCGGGCCAACGAGTCTGGCCAGGACACGGACGCCAGCCCGCTGCAATTCGCCCTGCCCCACATCGGCGTCACCGTGGACACGGGCTTTCTCTCCCGGAATCGAGGGGAGTTGAAGACATCGGGCACGGTGATCGGGTAGGCTAGCAGACAAGCATAATCAAAAACGAGGGGGGCAACCATGTGGATGCCCCCCTCGTTTTTGATTATGGTGCACCTTCGATCACGATGCGTTGGTGGGGCGGCTATTGCCACCCGGTTTCCCACGACGATCTCACCACTTCTTCCAATCTTTCTGGATAGCGAAAGCCCATCTTGTCCGCCAACTCATGGCCTACTTTGAGGGGATTATTCAGAATCAAGTCCGAATGGCTACTCAAATCGGGACATGAATCTGGGATGACCAGGAGTCGGGGCTCGATGGCAATGGGTATTATCGAAAAAAGCGGTTTTCGGCCAAGCCCTTATACCCGGCTCTGAACACCAATTCATGTCAGGCCAATTCTAATCCTTCGACGATCAAATGTTCCGCAACCGCCAACAGCGGACGCAACGCCAGATCTTCATCCACCAAAGGCCAATGCAACCCATAGCCCGACGGCGAAACCTCGATCACCGAGCGTTCATGGGGCTGGGCAACCGCCAATCGAGGCGAACATGATTGCCAGGGAATGCGATAGCGTGCACCGTCAACGGTCAAAACGAGGTGATCGGTCTTCGGCAACAACTGCTGTCACATCGAAAAACTTCGCCATCTTACCCCCTCCTTCCAGCATCGCACAGACTCCCCCACCCCCCAACCCGATTCATCGGGTTTCCCCGACCAGCCGGGGGATTCATCCCCCGGCGGACGCCGCCACCCCACCCGCCGCCTCCACCAACAACGCCGCCGCCTTCGCCACGCCCCCCAACTCGGCAAATTCCTGCTGAAGCCGCCGGGCATTCGACCCGGAACGGCGCATCGCTGGGCAGCATGGCCTGCAGGATCTTGGCCAGATTGTCCGGCACCACCTGGCGGGGATGCAGACGCACGCCCACGCCGGTGCGGGCCACGCCCTCGGCTTGGCGGCCCTGGTCCGCGGCGTGGGGGACGACGATCTGGGGCACGGCGTGGGTGACCAGGGCGTGGGTGGTCCCCGCGCCGCCGTGGTGGATGGCGACCGCGGCGTAGGGCAGCACTTCGCTGAAGTCGATCTCCGTGGTGACGACTCGCGGGCTGGGCAGTTTGGTTTGCAGTTGGTCCAAGGTCTCTTTGGGGAAGCCCTGACCCACGGCCAGGATGGGCAGACCGCCCACCTTGACCACGGCGTGGGCGCTGTTGATGAAGAAGTTGGGGTCGTTGGTGAAGCTGGTGCCCAGGGTGATGAAGACCCAGGGCCGGTCCATGGGCAGTTGGGTCAGCCAAGGGGTGCGCCAGGGCCGGGTGGCCGGGGCCGCACCGCCCACATAGCGGTTTTGCGCCAGCAGGGGCATGCCCTGATACCAGCGTTCGCTCCAAAAGGTGAGGTGCAGAAGCGGGGAGTTGATGGCCGGGGGACCGTCCGCCGCCCAGTTGGTGCCGTGGACGCCAAAGCGGGCGAAGAGCCGGGCCAGCCGCTCTTGGGCCATCTGCGGCCACGGTCTGGGCGCTGGGGTGGACTGTGTTGCGGGTGGCGGGCCAACCGGCCACCACAAAGGGCACATCCAATATCTCGGCCAAAATGGGGGCGACGCTCATGAACATCTCGCCCACAATCAGGTCCGGGCGGAAGGCTGTGGCCACGGGCAGGAGTTCGTCCACCGCCGCGGCCACCCGATCCTCTTCCAGCCATTGGTCCAAGGCTCGGGCCATGCGCATCCGTTGCAGGGCGGCGTTGTCAATGTCCGGCGCGGGCTGCAAGGGCGGGGGCGGCGGCCAGAGCCAGCCGGTCTCCGCCAGGGCGTGGCCGGGGACGTTGAACCGGGCCAAGGTGGGCAGCATGGCCGCGCCCGTGGCCCACAACACGTCGTGGCCCTGGCTCACCAGCGCGGACGCCGTGGCCAGATAGCCACCCCAATCCAAATGGCCGGGAATCTGCGCCGACGTGAAGAGGAAACGCATAGTTAAGAGCCTTCTGGGAAAAGTTGGAGAATGTGCATGGTTGGGAGGGTAGAGATAGAGATAGAGATAGAGTGTAGCGCAGACCTCTATCTCTATCTCTACACTCTATCTCTAGTTGCACCCAGGCGTAATCCGATACAGCCCGCCGCTGCCCGTGCCGATCCACAGTGCGCCGTCCGGGGCCGTGGCCATGGCCTGCACCGGCCACACAAAGAGGATACGCTCCGCAATCGCCCGCCCGCCGCTGACCGACATCCGATAGACCCCCGGATCCCGGCCATATTGGGCGTAGAAGATCGTGTTGTACGCCCAGGTGATGCCCGTGGGGGCCGACGCGTTGTAAAGCGGCAACACCGGCGGCGTGTACCAGCCCGGCGGATTCCCGGCCAAGGCGATGGGGAAGCCATAAAAGGGCGTGGCGGTCTCGTCCCCCGCCGCGGCCGCACCGGATAGTTTGGCCGGTTCAAACAGATTGACCTCGTCCCCGGCGGAATAGTCGCCGGGCATGTTGGTGGCCCCGTTGTCCGTCACCCACAGGCGGCCATAGGGATCCTTGGCCAGCCCATAGGGGTTGCGGAAGCCCCGTGCCGCAGTCTGGAAGACCGCGGTCGTGCGCCGCGCCACCAGTTGATCCACCGGGGCCCGCACCACCCTGGCGGCCAGTTTATTGCCCCCAGTCACCATATCCAGGGCGATCGTCTCGTCCCCAGGGTTGACAATGCCGTCGGAATAGCCGTCCCTCACCCCACCAGCCGAGACATAGAGCCAGCCGTTGAGAATCACCAGCCCGTTGTTGGCGTGGAAGAGTCGCCCCTGCACGGCAAAGCCCCCGGCCAGCTTCTCATAGCCGCCGCCATCCACAATCCGCCCCACCTCGCCGGCCCGGTTCAAATAGAGCGCGCCGTTGCTATAGGCCATCCCCGTCACCCGGCTGGATTCGGCCAAAATCTGGTTGCTGCCGCTGTTCCCCACCGCATCATAGACCTCAATCGAGCGGCTGGGGTGATAGGCGTCGAAGAGCACAAGGGGGTCCGGCGCGCCCGTGGTGGGCGAATCCAGCCCCACAAAGAGCCGCCCGTCCGGCGCAAAGGCCAAGCGAGGTGATGCCCCGCTGGTCCTGAAGCTGGGGCATGCGCTGCTCCACGCAGAAGCCGCCCTGGGCCTGCATCCACCCATCCGCCTCGCTGGGGGCAGAGATGCCCAGGGGACTTGTGCTGATCCCCAACTGCCCGGCAGGCAGGGCGGCGGCTTGGGGTTTGGGAGAAGAAGCACTTGTCGCCGGACCAGCCACCGCCGCGCTGCTAGGGGGCTTGGCCGCAACCGGCGCGGGGGGCTTGGGGAGCAGTTCCGCGATTTGGTCCGATGTCGGGACCGCGCCACAGGTGGCAAAGGCGACCAATTCGCTGCTGATCAGGTTGCCAGGGCCATCGGTTTCGGCGCATGTGTTGGCCTGGGCCGTATAGTCCCCGACATCCACTGCCAGCCAAAGCTGACGATCCTTGTCCGCCACGGCCCGGGTTTCCAGCGCCCCCCCGGCAATCCAGCCGTTGACCGTGGCCTTCTGCATGGGCGTCAACTCCCCCACCAGGGGCATGATCTTGCGGTGGATCTGGCTCCACAGCTTCGACGCTTCCGGCGCGCCAGGGATCACCACCGGCCCATTCACCCCACCCGCCATCAGGGAAGCGTAGTCGATCACCTTCAGCTCCGCGCTCTGCAAGGCCGCCCCGTGACAGTTGGTGCAGACAGCCTCAAAAATAGGCTGCACATCCTCCTCATAGCCCAAGGGCCAATTCGCCGCCCCAGCCATGCCGTCGCCCTCGCCCAAAGAGGCCAAAAGCTGCACCTCATCGGCCAGATCGCTGCGCCCCAAAATGGCGTCGATGCGCACCACATCCCCGGCGCTCACCGTGCCCACCTGGCAAGCCTCCGCCGCCAGGGCCGCGTCCACCCGCCCCGCCTTCACCACCACCCCATAGGCCGACTGCCCCGTAGAGAGACAGGCCGCCGCATCTTGCAACGAGACCACGGGCACTTCCGCCGCCGCCATGTCCACCAAGGAACCGGGCAACACCGGCACCCCCAGGTTGAGCGCAGGCAGGGCCTGCTTCACCGCAGCCGCGGACGGCGCGCCCGCACACCCAGCCAAGGCCAAAATAGTGGCCCCAATGGCCAAGATCAACATCCATTTAGCAAAATTCGAGCGGGAACGGGTTTGAAAGTGAGGTTGTTTGTCAATCATAGTAAGTTTTTGTGGGTGGGTGGGTCGATGGGTTGTTTGACATTTCACGACTCGTTCCCACGCTCCGCGTGGGAACGAAAACGGGCGCTCTGCGCCCCTCGGCGCAGAGCGCCGATTAACCGCTCCCACGCAGAGCGTGGGAGCGAGACTATGTAGATTCCGCCGCCAAGATTCGCTTGGCCGCCACAATATCCGCCCGGATCTGGGAGATCAAATCGTCCAGGCTGGCGAAGCGCTGCTCGCCCCGCAGCCGGTGCAGAAATTCGACGGTGACGGTCTGGCCATACAGATTGCCGTCCACATCCCCAGCCGGAAAGTCCAGCAGATGGGTCTCCACCTTGTGATGCAGCCCGTCCACCGTGGGCCGCACGCCGATGTTGGTGACGCTGCCAAGCCCCGGCCCGTCCTCGTCCAGCCAGGTGCGGGTGACATAGACCCCGTCCGCCGGCAGCAGTTTGTGGGACGGATAGGCCACATTGGCCGTGGGGATGCCGATCTGGCGGCCCCGGCCATCCCCGGCCACCACCGGCCCGGTGACGGTGTAGGTGCGGCCCAAGCGACGACCGGCCCGCTCCACATCCCCCTGGCCCAGCAGTTCCCGGATCACCCGGCTGCGCACGGCCTCGCCCCGCCAATCCAGCGTGGACAGGGTGACCACGCTGTAGCCCAACTCTTTGCCCAGGGCGGCCAGAGCGGCCAAATCCCCCGTGCGGTCCCGGCCCAGAGCAAAGTCCGGCCCGGTGACGAGGCAAACCAGCCCCAGGTTTTCCACCAGCATCCGCATAAACGCGGCAGGGGGCAGGCTGGCGGTTTCCCGGTCAAAGGGGTGCAGAATGCCCAGGTTGATCCCCTGGCGGGCGGCCAGGTCCAGCCGTTCTTGGGGCGTGGTGAGCAGTTGCAGGGGCACATCCGGGCGCAAAACGGACAGGGGATGGGGATCAAAGGTCAGCAGCCCCGCGTTCACCGGCCCGGTTTGGGCCACGACCAGGGGATTGGCCTCGCCATACGCCGCCGCCTCGGCCACCACCCGATCCAACAACGCCTGATGGCCCCGATGCACCCCATCATAATTGCCGATGGTCAGCACCGTGGCCCCGGCCAGGCTAGATTGGCGAACGTCTCGCAGAAGTTGCATGAAAAATCGAGAATTGAAAATTGAAAATTGAAAATGACGTGTGACACATGGACCGTGTGTCTATGACGATCCCATGCCCACACGCACTCATTGTGCATTGTCCATTGTGCATTGATCATTGCCCACCGGGCACTGCCCAATCCTACCACGGAGGCTGTGAAATTTGAAACAATCTCAGGCCGCAAACCACTTGGCGGGCTTCCAGACCGTGCCGCCCTCTTCTTGCGACGGTCCCAGGCTGGCCAGGATGCCCAGAAAGCTGCCGTCGGGGCCGATGCCCTGGGCCAGTTCGGCGTCAGCCAGTTGGGCCTCTTCCCCGGTCATGATCACCTTTTGGCCAAAGCCAAAGCGCTGGATCTCTTCTTCCGTCAAGGAAAAAGCGGGCATATCCAGGCCAAAACCAGGGGGCTTCAGAAAGGGATTCCAATCGTCCGTCCGGGTGAGGTGGGCCAGATCGGCCAGGGGATAGGCGTGGTCCAGGTTGAAGAAACCGGCCTGCTCTCGGCGCAGGACGCTGAGATGGCCGGCGCTGCCCAAGGCCCGACCCAAATCATAGGCCAGGCTGCGGATATACGTGCCAGCCGAGCCGGTGATGCGCAGATCCAACATAGCCGGTCGGCCATCCTGGGTGTGGATATCCAGCAGATCCAACTGATGAATGGTCACCGGGCGGGGGACCATGACCACATCTTCGCCCCGGCGCGCCTTGTAGTGGACGCTTTCGCCCCCCTGTTTGATGGCCGAATAGATGGGCGGGATCTGCTGGATCGGCCCACGAAATTGGGCCAACACCGCTTCGATCCCGGCCCGATCCAGGTCGGGCAGGGGGGCGCTGTCCGTGACTTCGCCCTGGCCGTCATAGGTGTTGGTGGCCGTGCCCAGGACAACCCTGGCCCAATACGTTTTGTTGTGGCCCTGGTAGTATTCCACCAGCCGGGTGGCCTGGCCCAGACAGAGCACCAGCACGCCGCTGGCAAAGGGGTCCAAGGTGCCCGTGTGGCCGATGCGTTGCTGGCCCGTGCGCCGCCGTACCCATTGCACAATGTCGTGGCTGGTGGGCGGCCCGCGAAAGCCCGCCGGTTCCGCTTCCCATTGGGGCAAGCCCTGGCTTGTCGATCACCAAGATGCCCACAAAGTCCTGTCCCGATGGTGTAGATTTTGCCATTGTTTTGCCTCTCTGTGCCATAACCACAAACCCCACCCTAGCCCTCCCCTGGTTTCGATACGGCCTTTGGGCCTACTCAACCCAAGGATTGGGGAGGGGACAGATCAGGGTGACCGGACTTGCGTCTACGGCGATCCTGCTCCTCCCCCAATCTGGGGGAGGCTGGGAGGGGGTGATTTGGTCGTTACTTTATGCCTTGCCCACGGCATGGGCGGCCACGATGTTGCGGCGCAAAACACGCAGATCCGCCACCACCCGCTCGGTGACTGCGTAGAGTTCGCCCTCGATGGTGCAGCCAGCCGCCGGTGGATGGCCGCCGCCCCCATACGAGAGGGCCAGTTGGGCCACATCAAAACCGGGCTTGGCCCGGAAGCTGCACTCCACCACGGCCACGCCCTTTTCGTTGATCTTCTCGACAAAGGTGGCGCTGATATCCGCCTCGTTGGCGATGATCAATTTGCTGCTCAGGCTGCCATCTTCGCCGGGGCCGACACCGGCAACTTGCATGTTGGCCATGCTGACCGGGGCCCAGATCACCCCATCTTCGAAGCCGATGTGGGGGAAGACCTGGCCCCACAGGTTGAAGACCCGGAAGGGCAGGCTGTTGACCGTGCGGGCGGCGATGTCGGCCAAGTTTGCCCCGGCATCCACCAGACGCATGGCGGCTTCCAGCACCCGGGCATCCGTGTTGGGCGTGCGGAAGCAAAGGGTGTCCGTCACCAGTCCGGTGAGCAGGCAGATGGCCAGCTCCTTGGAGAGGGGCACGGCCAGGGCGTCGGCCAAAAGCACCAACATCTGGCTGGCCGCGGCGCAGGAGGGATCGACCCAGTTGACCTGGCCAAAGTTGGTGTTGGTGATGTGATGGTCGATCACCAGCATGGGGATGGCGCCATGGACGTCGGCCCGATACACACTGCCCATGCGGTCGCTGCTGGAGGCGTCCAAGACGACGATCAGGTCGTACACATCCCCCACCTGCCCAGGGCCGATGATGGTCTCGAAGCCGGGCATATAGGAAAAATCTGCCGGGGCCTTGTCGTGCAAGGCCAGCGTGGGCCGTTTGCCCAGGGCAGTGAGCAGATGGCCCATGCCCAGCAGACTGCCCAGGGCGTCCCCGTCGGGGCTGACATGGCTGATACAGAGAATCGTCTCAGCTTGATCCAGTTCGTGATGTAGTTGTGATGGGATCATGGTTCTGGCCTTTCTGCAAAGCTGTTGATCAAAAATCCAGGAACAGTGGATCTCTCCGCCGTTCCTGGATTATGACTTCCCAGTGGGAAGCCGATCAGTGTCTCATTCGCTGACGTCGTCTTCACCCTCGTCGGGTGTGGACGAGGCATCCGGGGCCGGTTCAGCGTCGGATGCTGGACTGGGCTCGTGTTGCTGACGTTCTGCGGCGATTTGTTGTAGCAGTTCGTCAACCCTGGCTGCCCGGGCCGGTGTGTCGTCGTAGACAAAGTTGAGTTCGGGCACAACCCGCAGCCCACAGCGCTGGGCCAATTGGCGGCGCATGTACGGGGTCGCCGATTGGAGACCGGCCACCAGTTCGTGCTTGGGAATGTCCATGTCCGCCTGGTGTACGAAGACTCGCACACTGCGCAGATCACGGCTCACCGCCACTTCCGTCACCGAGATCATCGTCAACCGGGGATCTTCCAGTTCAGAGCTGAGCATCACACTCAACTCCTGAAACAGAAGCCCGGAAACCCGCTCCTGTCGAATTGTGGTCACAGTTGTTGTCCTCTTATGATAGGGGCGAAGAGAAAACAAATGCACAATTGACAATGCACAATGCACAATCTAGTGGACGCTACCGCCCTTTCAACCATTGTGCATTGTTAATTGTGCATTGTGCATTGAGTTCGACTCTCGCCTATTTAACCTGCCGTATTTCAAAGGCTTCGATCACGTCGCCTTCTTCGATGCCCTTGTTGACACCTTCCAAGCTGATGCCGCATTCGTAGCCCGTGCGCACTTCGGCCACATCCTCGGCAAAGCGCTTGATGTTCTCTACCCGACCTTCCAAGACGGTCTCGCCGTTGCGAAGCAGGCGGGCCTTGGCATTGCGCTTGACGACGCCATCCAGGATCATACATCCGGCCACGGTGCCGCCGCGCTTCACCTTGAAGAGTTGGCGCACCTCGGCGTGGCCCAGGACAATGGTCTCGAAGACCGGCTCCAACATGCCGTGCAGGGCCAGTTCCAGATCCTCGATCATCTTGTAGATGATGTTATAGTTGCGAATTTCCACGCCGGAAAGCTCGGCCCGCTGGGCGGCGGATTTGTCCGTGCCCACGTTGAAGCCGATGATGATGCCGTCGCTGGCCTCGGCCAACATGACATCGCTCTCGTTGATGTCGCCGATGGCGGATTGCAAGATCTTGACCTTGACATCTTTGTTGCCCAGCACTTCAACGCTGCGCACCACGGGCTCCAAGGATCCCTGCACATCGGCCCGCACGATCAAGTTGAGGGTTTCGGTCTCGCCCTCTTCCATGCGGGCGAAGAGATCTTGCAAAGACATCTGCTGATGGCCGGGCCGGGCGGATTCTGCTTCGAACTTCAGCCGCCGCTCGTCGGCGATGGCCCGGGCATCTTTGTCGCTGCGCACGATCTCGAAGACATCTCCGGCCCGGGGCACTTCTTGCAGGCCCAGGACGATCACCGGGGTGCTGGGGCCGGCCTTTTTGATGACATTGCCCTCGTAGTCGAACATGGCCTTGATACGGCCCCAGGTCTCGCCCACGACCATGGCGTCGCCTTGAGCCACCGTGCCGTTTTGAATCAGCAGCGTAGCGGTCACGCCCCGATACTTGTCCAACTCGGCCTCGATCACCGTGCCGATGCGGTGGCCTCGGGGATTGGCCTTGAAGTCTTCGACCTCGGCCAACAGCAGGATGTTCTCCAGGAGCAGATCGACGCCTTCGCCTTTCAGGGCGCTGATGGGCACGACGATGGTGTCGCCGCCCCAAGATTCGGGCTGTAAGCCTTCCTTGGCCAACCCTTCCATCACCCGGTCGACGTTGGCGTTGGTCTTGTCGATCTTGTTGAGGGCCACAATGATGGGCACGCCCGCGGCCCGGGCGTGGCTGATGGCTTCCCGAGTTTGGGGCATCAGGCCATCGTCCGCGGCCACAACCAAAATCACGATGTCCGTGACTTGGGCGCCCCGGGCACGCATGGCGGTAAACGCCGCGTGGCCGGGGGTGTCCAAAAAGGTGATGCGCTTATCGTTGATGGTGACCTGATAGGCCCCTGTGTGCTGGGTAATACCGCCGGCCTCAGAATCTACCACATGGGTGTGGCGGATATGATCCAGCAAGGTGGTCTTGCCGTGGTCCACATGGCCCAGGATGGCCACCACCGGGGGACGAGATTCCATGCGATCCTCGTCCTCTTCGGCCATGAGCTGTTCGATCTGGTCCCGATGGGTGGCGGGCAACGCGGCCTCGGCCTCGGCAGCCTCATCGAGGATGGCGTCCACCTCTTCACGCTTGGGCCGACGCACCTCGACACCCAGCTCTTCGCCCACGATCACCGCGGTGTCGTGGTCGATGCTCTGGGTGATGGGGGCCATGATGCCAAATTGCATCAGGACTTTGATCAGATCGATGGGGCTGCGCTCCATGAGCGTAGCCAGATCCCGCACGGTGATGGAATCGTCCACCTCGACAGTCGTCGGTGCCACGGCGACGGGCTTGGCCGGCTTGGCAGGCTTGGCCCCCGTGTTGGACTTGACGGGCGGACGCGGCCCCTTGGGACGCTGTTGTGTGTTTTTGGTTTCGACTTTGGTAGTAGCCATATCTTTGTTTCCCCTTCCCAAATAAAATAACGGTCACGCCAGTCCCTTGCTTGATCAGTCGATCAGGAAGGGGGTACTGGATTATCTTTGCGGACGGTGTGGGTGGAGATCCATCGGTGACATGCTTGGAAGCACTGTCACCGGAGATAGGCCAGGAGAGGAGGGAGCGGCCAGCAGGCGTGGGTATAGGAGTGGTCTTCATGCACACGGTTGCGCCCAAAGAGGGTCGGAATCGTGTTGAGTAGGATGGGCTGTCGGAGGGCAGCGCCTTCTCACTTAGTCATGAGCGTACTCCTGTACTTGTGGCCTGATGTAGGCAGTTTCCCTTGTCTCCAACCGTACCGTCGGTTGTTGTTTCTACTAACTATCTGCGTTCGTGTCGCATTCGTGATGCGAACTGCTGCGTTTCGCGGCTTCATTGCTGGCCATCCGCCGAGGCTGTTGCCCCGGTTTCTGTCCCAGTTTCTGTTTCTGGCAGAGTGGCCATGAAGTCGGCGATCCGCTGACGATCTTCCGGGCTGAGTCGGGTGCGCAGGGCTTGGTCCAGCCGTCGCCCTTCCGTCACCTGCACCCAGCAACTCCGAGACGGATGCACATAGGCCCCCCGTCCCGCCATCTTGCCGCTGGGGTCAACCATCACCCCGTCAGCCGTGCGCACAATGCGCACCAATCCGCGCTTGCCCGCCACTTCTCGACAGGCCACACACGTTCGCTGGGGCAGATGCTTGACCCGCTGCGGCTGCGATTTCGGCTGCGACTGCGACTTTTGCTTCTTGTCCATTGGGGACAGACTCCGTCGAAAGGCTAAGGAATCTAAATATAATCGTCGTAGTCGTCGTCGCCGTAGGCCGGTCGGCGCTTCTTCTTGGTCGATTTCTTGGCGGGCTTGACAGTCTTGCCTCGCTTGCCCTTGCCCTTGCTGCGGTCCGACTCTTCCTCGAAGATGTCGTCCAACTCCACCTCTTCAATGTCGTCGTCCTCGTCCAACAGGCCGACCAACAGCTCTGCGGGAATCTCGAAGTCCATGTCGTCCATGTCGACCTTCTTGCCCCGTCGTGCCCGCAACATGTCTGCGGTGATGACTTCGGGCAGGTCTTCGGGCTCGTCCATGGGCTCCGGCTTGATTTCGACCGGGGCCTTGGGCGCAGGCTTGGCCACGTCCAAGGATTCGGTGATCTTGCGCAGCCGGGCTTCTTCCTCGGCAAGTTGGCTGGCCAATTCGCCAAAGGGATCCGCGGCCTTGGGTGCGCCGTCGGCAGTCTCTTTCTTGGCCAAGGACCACAGGTCCACCTTGGGTTGATCCGGGGTGGGGGGCAGCATGTCGCCAAACATGGACATATCCACCGGAGGCAGCTCGTCGCCCTTCGTCCTCGACCATGCGGGCCATTTTGCGCAGCTTGTCTGCACCGGTCTGGGGAGCCGCATCCTTGGCATCCAAGATGGTTTGGGCCATGGTGAAGATATCGCCCTTGCCAGCCGAATCCTGAACCGACTTGGCGGCCAGCAGATCATACCCCTCGGCCAGGGCTTCGGACTCGCTCTTGATGTCGATGCGCCAGCCGGTGAGCTTGGCGGCCAGTCGGGCATTCTGCCCCGCCTTGCCAATGGCCAGGCTCAACTGACGGTCCGGCACCACCACGGTGGCGGTCTTGACCGAGTTATCACCCTCCAAAATCACCACATCCACTTGGGCGGGGCTGAGGGCGTTGGCGATGTAGGCACGGATCTCGCTGTTCCATTCCACCACGTCGATCTTTTCGCCGGCCAGTTCGTTGACGATGCCCTGAATCCGCATCCCCCGCAGACCGACACAACTCCCCACAGCATCCACGCCGGGCGCAGTGGCGAGCACGGCCACCTTGCTGCGGGCGCCAGGTTCACGGGCAATGTTCTTGATCTCCACCGTGCCTTCTCGCACTTCGGGGATCTCCTGCTCCATCAACCGGCGCAGCAGGTTGCGATGGGTGCGGCTCAGTTTGATCATGGGGCCGCGGCTGCCCTTCTGCACATCCACGACAAAGAGTTTAATGTAGTCGCTGCGGCGCAAGCGCTCGTTGGGGATCTGTTCGTCCCGAGGCAGCAGGCTCTCGTGTTTGTCATCCAGCAACACCGTGACCGTGCCGGACAGGGTGTCGATGCTGCGCACCTGGGCGTTGATCAACTCGCCCACCCGATGCACGTAGTTCTCGTAGACCGTGTCTCGCTCGGCCTCGCGAATGCGTTGCAGGATCACCTGTTTGGCGGTCTGGGCGGCGATGCGGCCAAAGTTCCCCGGCGTGCTGGGGATCTTGATCAGATCGTGGACGGCCACTTTGGCATCCAACTTCTTGGCCTCGACAAGGTCGATCTCTGTGCGCGGATTCATCACGCCATCGACCACTTCCTTTTCGGCATAGACGCGCATGTCGCCGGACATGCGATCCACCGCGGCGCTGACATTGGCCACAGAGCCATAGTTGCGTTTGTAGGCAGAGATCAACGCGGCCTCGATGGCCTCGAAGATTATCTCCCGATCCAGCCCCTTATCGGTGGCAACTTGATTGATTCCGGCAATTAGTGCTTTGGACATGTGCTGACCCAGACCCCTTTATAGAACAGTTCCAATTAGAGCAGTTACAAACCGACCGTTGTGCCCAGGCCTCAGCCATCAAACTGGGCCGAAAAAAGTCCCTGACAACAAGAAAAGTGGGGGTTGCCCACTTTCCAAGGTAACGCTCGGCTGAGGCGGAACCTTAGATGTGGCACAGGTTACCCTGTTTCTCATCTTGAGGCTCCCAACTTGAGCAAGTATAGCACAGTCCGGGTAGGGTGAACAAATTTTTCCCACTATCTGCATGATCCACAAGAGTTTCGTGACTTATCAGCCATCAGTTCTTAACCTTGGCTTAACCAATTTATCTCTCGTGGTTAACCGCAGGTTGCCCATTTTTGGGTATAATAAGGGCCATACAGCTTAATCGATTCGCTGTCAACCCAACTCAACGCATACGGAACAGGAACCAAAGATGTTAAAGAAGATCCTCAAACACTGGAAACGCAACCTGATCATCCTGGTTGCAGCTGTTCTTGCTCTCACGGGCCTGGCTTCCATCCCCATGGTCGGCAACAACCCGCCCGTGGTCTCCACCCCCAACTGGGACAGCCCCCAGACCGAGCAGTTGGCCATGACCGCCTGCGGCGACTGTCACAGCAACCTGACCGTCTGGCCCTGGTATAGCTACGTGCCCCCGGTCTCCTTTTTGGTGGGCAACCACACCCGTGAAGGCCGCACCAAGCTGAACTTCTCCGACTGGAATGCCACCACCCGGCGGCTGGAGGCCGGTGAGATCCGGGAAGTGATCGAAAACGGCGAAATGCCCCCGTGGGATTTCCTGCTCATGCACCCGGAAGCCAAGCTGACCGTGGATCAGCAGACCGCCTTGATCGATGGGCTGACGAAGACCTTGGCGAACAAGTAAAAGCTGAGGGGTGAGCGGGGGAGGGGTGAAGGGGTGATCGTCGCTTGAAAGCGATTCACCCCTTCACCCCCTCCCCCGTTCAGCCTTTTCACCCGCTTACTTCAAAGCGGAACTTGGCCCGGAAGCGGCGCAGGACCCGCAGGACGGGCCAGCCCAGCAGGACGATGAGCACCGCGTTGCCCACGGCCCGGCCCACATCCCACCAGGCGGAGGTGACGGCGTAGAAGAGGGCATAGCGGCGCACGGTCTCGACCACGGACAGGCCCGGCTGCCAGTTGAGGGCGCTCTGCTGCCCCCCGGTGATAAAGGGCCAAAACCACAGATTCATCACCGCCGCCAAAGCCCAGCCCCAGCACCATCCCCCACACGGCCAACAGCGCCACCTCTCCCTTTGTCCCCACCCACCGGGCAGGCATGACCATCCCCAATCCGCCGGAAAGCAACCCCACCCAGCCCGCCGCAAACATCTGAAACGGCAGCCACGGCCCGATCCCGGCCCCGATCAGCGCGCTGGCGGCCAGGCCCAGGCTGCCCAAGAGGAAGCCAAAGGTCGGCCCATAGACATAGCCGGCCAGGATGGGCAGAAAGAAGATGGCGCTGAAGCCCCCCGGCCCCGGCACCAGGCGCAGCACCGCGCTCACCGCGGCCAGGATGCCCAGGACGGCGATCAGTTTGCTGTTGAGCTGGCCGCTGCTCAGGCTGCTGATCACGGTCACGAGCAAAAGAATCGTGAGCAGGGCGAAGATCAGGGGGGCATCCTGGCTGTGGCCGACCATTTGGGCGTCTGTCCGCTTGGGCAGTGGCTTGGCTGAAAAAGGGGTAGAGAAAAGCCAGCACCCCCACGGCGGAGGCGACGAGCAGGGTGGCCATGCGGAGCAGGGATTGGGGATTGGGGATTCGGGATTGGGGATTGGGGCTTGTACGCTCATTGTTCGATACTCGATACTCGATTCACACATCCCCCACGGTCATCATCGCCTTGTCCCGATAGAGCTTGTGGATCTGGGGGGCGAAGACCAAGGAGTCGGCCAGCACGTCCCGCATGGGACCGTCCAGGATCACCTCGCCCTCGGCCAGGAGGACGACCCGGTCGGCGATCTCGGCCACCAACTCCACATCGTGGGTGACCATGACCACGGCCCGGCCGGCGTCCCGCTGGGCGGCCAAGAAGCCCCGCAGCCGCGCTTTGTTGGGATAGTCCAGCCCCCGGGTCGGCTCGTCCAAGAGCAAGATGGCCGGTTCGGCCACGAGGATGGCGGCCAGGGCCACCCGCTGCTGCTCCCCGGCGCTCAGATCCCGGGGATGGCGGTGGGCCAGGTGGGCGATGTCCAGGGTTTTCAAGAGGGCCAAATCCCCGGCGGGGTCGGCGGGCAGGTCCCGGCTGCGCCGGGTGAAGGCCACCTCGTCGGCCACGGTCTCGCTGAAAAGCAGGGACGAGGGCTGTTGGGGCACATAGCCGATGTGGCGGATCACCTCTTGGATCTTGGCCGTGCGGGTGTCCAGATCGGCCACGGTCACCGTGCCCTGGGTGGGCTTGAGCAGCCCGCTGAGCAGCTTGAGCAGGGTCGTCTTGCCGCTGCCGTTGCGCCCCATGATGGTCAAAATCTCCCCGGCGTTGATCTGCAAAGTCACATTGCGCACGGTCTCGTGGCTGCCATAGGCGTGCCAGACGTTGTGGAGTGTTGCGAGTTGCGAGTTGCGAGTTGCGAGGGGCGCTTCCTGTTCCCAAATCCCCAATCCCAAATCCCCGTTCCCCGTTCCCCGAACGAAGCGCCGCCCCTCTTTGATGGTCAGGGGCAAGGGCTGCCAGCCCAGGGCTTTGGCCAGGGTGATCAGGGGCGGGGTGAGGGGGATTTGGGCCAGGACCGTGGCGGGGTCGTCCAGAAGGGGGGGCGTGCCGACGCAGGGGAAATAGAGGATGCGGTCGGCGTATTGCACCACCCGCTCCAGGCGATGCTCGGCGCAGATCACCGTGAGGCCCAGGTCTTCGTTGAGCTGGCGCAGGGCGATCAGGACTTCCTCGGCGGCCTGGGGATCGAGCTGGCTGGTCGGCTCGTCCAGCACCAGGACCTTGGGCTGCAAGGTGAGGACGGCGGCGATGGCCACCCGCTGCTTCTCGCCGCCGGAGAGGGTGCTGATGCGCCGGTCCCGCAGGTGGGCGATGTTGAGCTGGTCCAGCACCTCCTCCACCCGCTTGCGCATGGTGACCAGGGGGACGGCGAAGTTTTCCATGGCGAAGACCAGCTCGTCCTCCACCGTGTCCACCACAAACTGGCTCTCCGGGTCTTGGAAGACAAAGCCCACCCGCTCCGCCATGCCCCGGGGGCCAAGCTGGATCGGGTCCAGCCCGGCCACGCTCACCCGGCCCGCCACCTGTCCGCCGTGGAAGTGGGGGACCAGTCCGTTCAAGGCGCGCAAGAAGGTACTCTTCCCCGCGCCGGATGGGCCGACCACCAGCACAAACTCCCCTTCGTGGATGGAGAGGGAGAGATCGTCCAAAATGGGGTCGGTTGTGTCGGGATAGGAATAGGTAAAGTGGTCAAAACGAATCATGGTGAACTCGATGCTGAATTCACCGCAAAGAAAAAATAGAACACGGATGACGCGGATTTGACGGATTAAGACGGATCTTTTCGATGATTAAAAAGATCCGTTTTAATCCGTCAAATCCGTTCAATCTGTGTTCTATTTTTTCTTTGCGGTGCTCTATTTGGGCTTGCCGGTTTCGACGGTGCCGCCGCGGATGTTCCACATGGTGATGCCGCCTTTGAGGTTGCGGGCGGTGAAGCCTTGGTCGTTGAGCCAGGCGGTGACGCTGTAGGAGCGGTTGCCGTGGGCGCACATGATCACCAGATCGGCGGTGCGGTCCAGCTCGTCCAGGTGCTGGGGGATCGTGTTCATGGGGATGTGCTTGACCCCCGGCACCCGCACTTGGTTCCACTCGACGATCTCGCGGATGTCCAAAATGGTGGGCGTGCCGCCGGCCTGAATTTCGGCCAGCAGATCCGGCACGCTGACTTCGGGGACGACCGGCTCCGGCTCGTCGTCCATCATGGGCGGCGGGGTGGGGCGGCGGACGGGTGTGGGGGCGGGGGGTGTGCCGCCGAATAGTTTTTTGATGCTGTCGAAAAGTGCCATAAATATTACCATTTCCTTTGTACTCCTAATCCATTCCAAGAGAGGGCGCGGTGACGGAGGCGGTGCTGCGCGTCTGGCACGGTCTGCTTTTGCGGCTGCGGTAGCAGCCAAACCGGTGCAGAGATGAGCAGCAGCCCCGCGCCCACGGCCAGGTTAAAGTCGGGCCACGGGGAAGTCGGGGGGATAGGGGTAGTAGACAAAGAGATCCGGCTGGACCAACCGGCCCAGCACGGTCAGCCCCAGGACGAGGAGGGCGCTGGCGGCCAGCCAACTGTCCCGCTGCCGCCAGATTTGGCGATTGTAGGTGGAGCGTTGGGCTTGGCGACCTTGCCGCCACAGGATGGCCGCCAGCCCGACCACGGAGAGGGCGACCAACGTCCACGCGCCGGGTGCCCAGGCGGGACGATATTGGGCCAGAAAGAGTCCAACGGCTAGGCCGCCCATGCTCGTCAGGACGGCCACTTGGCCCCCAATTTTGTTTCGCGTCGGGAGCTGCGCTCGATTTCCCCCAAAACCTCGGCTCTCCATGCTTTCGGCCAAGGTGATGCTGCGCTCCAGGCCCGGTGGTGAGGAGGGCAACGAAGAGGGGGCCGAGTTGACGCAATCCGCCGAGACGACCGCCGTCGAAGCGGTGGCCGCGCAGGGTTTGGGCCTCGCGGATGTCGTGGAAGCTGCGCACCATTTGGGGGATGAAGCCCACGGCGATGGCGACGATCACGCCGGCCTCCACCAGGAAGGGGGGGGCCAGGCGGAGGAGCGTGCTTTGGTCGATGGCCACGTTGAGGGTGGCGAAGATCAGCAAAATCACGGTCAGGCTGATGCTGGTGCTGAGGCCGAAGAGCACGGCTTCCCCGGTGATGGGGCCGCCGATCACCGGCCAGGCGGCGGGCAGGGTGAAGAGCACCAGCCGTCCGCTGTGGACGGTGAGGGCGTTCATGGGCACGGCGAAGAGGGTGAGAAATGCGCCCAGCTTGACCAGCCCCAGCCAGCTTGCGGCCAAGGGCGAGCGGCGGCCCGGCAGCCCGGCATAGACCATGCCCACGGCCACGCCGATCAGGATCAAATAGAGGGGGTTGCGGGTCATCAAGGCGGGCAAAGCCGCCGCGCCGATCCACAACAGCCACGCCGTCGGGTGAAATCCCCCCGCCCCATCGCCATTTTCAATTCTCAATTTTCCATTTTCCATTTTTACTTCCCCGGTTGCCACAGAGGTTCCGCCACCCCATTGGCAAAATTATCATAGCGGGCCATGACGAAGAGGGCGTCGGACAGGCGGTTGAGATAGCGCAAGGCAATCGGGTTGACCGCTTCCTGGCGGGCCAGGGTGGTGGCCTCTCGCTCGGCCCGGCGGCAGACCGTGCGGGCGACGTGCAGATGGCCGGCGGCCACGGTTCCGCCGGGCAGGATGAAGTTTTCCAGGGGGCCGACCGCGGCGGTCAGCTCGTCCATCAGCTCTTCCAGGGCGGTGACGTGGCGCTCCTCGATCTGGGGGAGCGTCCACTTGCCCTTGTCTTCCTCCAAAAAGCAGAGGTCCGACCCCAGGTCAAAAAGCTGATTTTGGATGTCGGGCAAGACTTGGGCCAACCGGTCACAGACCCCGGCGGCCACGGCCAAGCCCAAATGGGAGTTGGCCTCGTCCACCGTGCCGTAGACTTGGACCCGCAGATGATCTTTGGGTACCCGTTGTCCGCCGCCCAGGCCGGTGGTGCCGGCGTCGCCGGTGCGGGTGTAGATTTTGGTCAATTTAGGCATAGGGTTGGCTCCGAATGGCGAATGGCAAATGGCAAATGGCAAATGGCGAAATTAGGATGCAGAACGGCGGCGCAGGACAAAGGCGACCGCCAAAATCAGCAGCAGGATGGCGAAGCCCAGATAGGCGAGCCAATTTTGGGGGCCATCGGTGGCGGCCACCGTTGACGTGATCTCCCCGGCGCAGATGTCGGCGAAGCTGAGGGCCGGCGGCTGGATCTGGGTGGAGGCGGAATCGCCGGGACTCCAGATCCAGGCTTCCACGCTGCCGGGGAGGACGTCTGCCTGGCTGGCGCCGAATTGGGCATAGGTCCAGGCGGTGGCGTCCGGGGCCAGGCGGTGATAGGACCAATAGACGCAGCTTGCGCCCTGGCACTGGCACCAACAGTCCTGGCTGGGGAAGTTGCAGCCCACGCCGTCGATGCGGCAGATGGCCGCCCCCATTGTGTTGCCATAGTCGGCGATATAATCCACGCCGACTTTGTCCAGCATTTGCAGCCCGCTGGTTCCGCCTTCGTCCAGGGCCACGCAATAGGTTTGCGGCTCCTGGTCCGGCTGCACGATGATCAGCCCGGCCCGGTTGGGGGGCGCGGATTGGGCCAGGGTTGACGCTGCCGGGAGCAAGAGACCCATCAACAGGAGTAGGCCCAGGCGCAAAAGTTGGGAGAGGTTCATGGTTGTATGATCCTGGTTTGGGTGCCGGGGCGTAGGGGAGGGTATGAAACCCTCCCCTACGCCCCGGCACCCAAATTTCTACTTGGCGATCTCGGCGAGGGTCATCACCGGGGGGAAGACCAGGGGATTGTAGTTGGCATCGCTAGCGGTCCAGGCGAAGCCCAGGACCTCGCCGTCGGTGATGGGGTAGCCGCCGGCCCCGACTTGGGCCGCTTCCCATTCACCGGCGGCGTTCTGGGTGAAGAAGGCCCAGTAGCGGCCTTCGGTGTCGCCAAAGCAGTCATCCACAGGCTGACCCACGCCCAGGATGCCGCACACCGCCGGGCCGAAGTCGGTCTCGGCCACGGCCAGTTCCACGCCGCTGGCGGTCAGGGCGTCCAGGGCGGTGGGGGCGTCACCGGTCACGCTGACCAGGACGGTGGTCACTTCGCCCTCGGCGGGGGTGATGACGAGGCCGACCTGGGGGCCGGAGGCGGCGGGCATGGGGGTCAAGCCGGGGGCGATGGGGGAACAGGCGGTCACAGCCAGGGCAACGATCAGAATCAGGATAAGTGTTAGTTTTCGCATTTAGGGTCTCTTTCTTGGTTGGGTTTTTGATTTGTTTGGTCAAACATTTGATTTTCATTCTATGGCTTAAATTGCCATTGAAATGCGGGTAATGCGTCCAGCGTGGCCAAGAACACCGCGCCGGGCAGGTCGGCGGAATAGTGGAAAGAGCCGTCCGGCTGTTGCAGGGTGGCCAGCCAGCTTTGGGCCTGGGCGGCGCGGATGGCCAGGTCCGGCTGGTCGGCCAGGCCCAGTTCGCCCAAGGCGGTGAGGACCAGTCCGGTGGAGTTGGCGTTGGGCGGCGAGTCGGCGTCCATTGCCCAGCCTCCCTCGGCGGATTGGGTTTGGGCCAGGAAGGTCAGGGCGGACTGGATTCGGCTGTCGTCTGGCGCTGACGCCGGCGGCGGCCAGGGTGAGCAGGGTTTGGGCGGTGGTGTCCACGTCTCCGGTGGTTTCTGTGGACGGGGTGGACGCGATGATGCGCCAGGACCAACTGCCGTCGGGTTGTTGGAGGTGGCCGATGGCGGCAAGGGCCGCTTCGGGGATGGTTTCGCCCGCTGCGGTCAGGGCTTGGACGGAGAGCAGGTGGCGGAAGAAGCTTTCGGGGTGGAAGAGGCCGGTCTGGGCGTCGTAGTGGGCCCAGAGGTCGGCGACCAGATCCTGGCCGGCGACCGTGCGGGGGTCGCCGCCGGCAGCCGTCACGCCGAGGATGGCCTTGGCGAGGGGGCCGCTGTCTTTGGCCACCAACCAGCCGGACACGGTTGGTTCCAAGGCGGTGAGGGCGTCCTGGAAGGCGAAAGTCGCTGATTTCATCGGCAGAGCAGCCCGGCCAAAACTGCCAGGACGGTGCTGGTGTTGTTGGCGCTGAACTGGCCTTGGCTGTCGGGGAAGCCGCCGGTGGCCAACTCTTGGGTGTGCATCCACGCCAGGGCGTGGGCGCGGACAGCGTCGGCGGAGAAGGCCGGGGCCACCGGCGCAGACGGGGCGGCGCATCCGGCGATCATGCCCAGGAGGAGCAGGAAGAGCCAGCGGGTTGTGAGGCCCCGCCGGCTGGTTGACGGGCTGGGTACCAAGATTGGGCGATAGGTGTTGACATGAATAGGTGACCATTTTCAAAAGAAAAACCCCTGTCCGCTGTGGGCAGGGCCGACACAGGCGAAGAGGGGCAAAAAAAATCCCCTGGCCAAAAGGCAGGGGCAGAATGAATTCGTTGCGATGACCGGGGGGACGACGGGGGCGGGAACGCAACGTTTTCATGCCCTCGTTCTCGCAAGTGCAATGAAACTCTTTGACAAAGGCGGGAATCCTGGCTTGGCGGCGGATGATTTCTCCGTCTGCCCTACAGTTGCGGAACAGCGCTGGACTTCACCGGGCGGTTGACCCGTGTGGCACCAGCTTTCCCCTTTGATCCCTGACATTTTAGCATCGGGAACCTTTGTGGCTATTGAGTTGAGAAAGTTCGGGCAACTTTTGGATGTTGGACACATCGCTGTTGCCTGGATCAGTGTAGCATGGGGAAAGGGCAAAGTCAAAAGCTGGACAAATATTGGAACCCAATCCCCGAACCTCAATCGTATCCAAAATCACTGGCACAAGGGCGGGGCCTCTGGTATACTGCTGTGTACTGGGCATGTACCCAGGCCATTTGCGAAAAGGAGGCGTCTGTGAATTCAAATTGGAGCCGCAATGCGTTTGTCTACCTGTTGATTATGGTGGCGGGCGCGGCGCTGTTTTTTAACATCTATGGTAGCAGCAACAGTGCGGTCCCCATGAGCTTGAGCCAGGTGGCGGATGAAATCCGGGCTGGCAAGGTGGTGACCATTGCTGTGCAGGACGAGCGGGTCAAGATCGAGCTGGCCGGGGACAGCCAGGTTTTCTCGGTTCTCAAAGAGGTCGATGTCCCCCTGACCGAGAGCTTGCTCGGTCTGGGCGTGACCGAGGCACAACTCAGCGGCATCGACTTTGTCAACCAGGCGTCCAGCAGCAGCAGCAGTTGGATGGCCTTGCTGATCAACCTGTTGCCCCTGGTCTTTGTGGGCGGGCTTTTCTTCCTGCTTCTGCGCCAGAGCCAAGGGTCCAACAATCAGGCCATGTCCTTTGGCAAGAGCAAGGCCCGCCTCTTCACCGGGGACAAGCCCACGGTCACCTTTGACGATGTGGCCGGGGCGGACGAAGCCAAGGAAGAGTTGGAAGAGGTGGTGGAGTTCCTCAAGGAGCCGCAGAAGTTTGCGGCCTTGGGGGCGCGCATCCCCAAGGGCGTGCTGTTGGTGGGTCCCCCCGGCACCGGCAAGACCCTGATCGCCAAGGCGGTCTCCGGCGAGGCGGGCGTGCCCTTCTTCAGCATCTCCGGCTCGGAATTTGTGGAGATGTTTGTGGGTGTGGGCGCCAGCCGGGTGCGGGATCTCTTTGAACAGGCCAAGCGCAACAGCCCGTGCATCATCTTCATCGACGAGATCGACGCCGTGGGGCGCTATCGGGGCACAGGCATGGGCGGCTCCCACGACGAGCGCGAGCAGACCCTGAACCAGATCCTGGTGGAGATGGACGGCTTTGGCACGGACACCAACGTGATCCTGGTGGCGGCCACCAACCGGCCCGACATCCTGGACCCGGCCCTGCTGCGCCCTGGCCGCTTTGACCGCCAGGTGACCATGGATCGCCCGGACCTCTCGGGTCGCCGAGCGATCTTGGCCGTGCATGTCAAGGGCAAGCCCTTGGCCCCGGATGTCAACCTGGACACGGTGGCCAAGCAGACCCCCGGCTTTGTGGGCGCGGATCTGGAAAACTTGGTCAACGAAGCCGCCATCCTGGCCGCCCGGCGCAACAAGCGGGCCATCAGCATGAGCGAACTTCAGGAGGCCATCGAGCGCATCGCCCTGGGTGGACCGGAACGGCGCAGCCGCCTGATCTCTGAAAAACAGAAGACCATGACGGCCTATCACGAGGCCGGTCACGCCGTGATGGCTCGGTTGTGCCCCAACGCCGACCCGGTGCAAAAGGCCACCATCGTGCCCCGCAGCAACTATCTGGGCTATGTGTGGCAGATGCCGGAGAAGGACAGCTACCTGCGCAGCCGCTCGTGGTTTGTGGACAACATCGCCGTCTCGTTGGGCGGACGGGTGGCCGAAGAGCAAGTTTTCGGCACCTTTGGGGCCGGTGCCCGTGGCGATATTCAAAGCCTGACCGCAACGGCACGGGCGATGGTCACCAAGTATGCCATGGTGGACGGCATGGGCCAGCTTCAGTTTGGCAACCAACAGGAGATGGTCTTCCTGGGCCGAGACCTGGGCGAACAGCGGGATTACAGCGAAGACGTGGCCGAGCAGATCGATGCCGAAGTGCGCAAGATCGTGGACGATGCCCTGGCCTGGGTGCGCAAGACCATGGCGGAAAATCGAGACAAGCTGGAAGCCGTGGCCCAAGCCCTCTTGGAAAAAGAGACCTTGGACGCAGCGGAGTTTGAAGAAGTCTTCAAGTCCGTCGGCGAGGATCGGTCCCAAACGAGCATGGGGTTGCCTCAACCGGCGTAGGCGGCAAAGCAAAGTGAAACTAAAAAGGGGAGGTGCGGATGAATCCGCACCTCCCCTTTTTTATTGGGCGTATTCAAAATGAATTGGGTTGGCTATCGACGACCTGCTCGCCAACCCAGCCCGGTGACGGGCTTATTGCCCAGCCGGGGCGCTTCAGCCCCGGCGGTTTCCGGCCTCAACTCAATTTGAACAGACCCTTTTTTTCTTGTCTGCACGGGACTCATTGCCCCGCCACGGAATCAACTGCGGCTGAGCAATACCACACCCAGGCAGATCACCAACACAGCGGCCCAGCGCATGGCCGTCACCTGCTCGCCCAGCAAGAAGGCGCTGATCAGGGTGATGGCCACATAGCCCAGGGCCAAGGCGGGATAGGCGTAGCTCAACTCCACCCGACTGAGCAGGATCAGCCAAAAGATGCTGCTAAACCCATAGGCCGCCACACCGCCCAGCACATAGGGGCTGAGAAAGGCCTTGCTCACCCCACTCGCAATCTCCACCATGTTGCCGTGGATCGCCCCCACAGTGCTCATGCCCTGCTTCATCAAGAGCTGCCCCGACACATTTAGCCCCACCGTAATAAGTATCAAGAAAAACTGCTTCATAAGATCTCCCGCAAAGTTGAACGTTGTTTGATGAGCCAAAACTCTACACATTCTATCCCAATCAGCCCCGCCATGCGAATTGTGGCCCCCTGGGGCCTGATATCCCTTGATTTATCCCAACTAACCCTCGAACTTATCCCAAATTGACCTATGACTCTATTGATCTAAGAACAAATGTTCTGCTACACTGTCGGGCCCTCGACGTACTCGGACGTACTCCGAGACTTGATACTCGATGCACTAAACATCACGTCCCACGTTTCACGCCACTCAGGAGCCCACCCATGCCACCCGCCCGCAGGACCCTGGAACTCCAGGCAGATGCAATTGAGATGGTCCTGGCCGAACACAAGGTCAAGGGCCGGGTCCAGGGTGGACTGGTGACGCCGCGCTTCATTCAGTTCAAGGTGGCGCCCCAAGTCGGCACACGGGTCAGCAAGGTGGCGGCCCTGGCCGAGGAGATCGCCCTGGCCCTGGGCAGTCGGGAGGCCAGGATCTATCGGGACGGCAGCCGGATCAACGTGGAGGTGCCCCGGCAAGGCATCGGACCCGGTGCGGCTGCTTGCCCCTGGCCCAGCGCATGGGGACGCCGCCCACGGCCTCCGCCCTGCTGGGGCTGGACGAGACCGGCACCCCCCTGCTCCTGCGTCTGCCCTCGCCGGATGTGGCCCATGTGTTGATCGCAGGCACAACCGGATCGGGGAAGAGCGCCCTGGCCCGCACCATGTTGACCTCGTTGACCCTGTTCAACCGTCAGCGCCATGTGCAGTTGATCCTGATCGATCCCAAGCACCGGGGCTTTGGTCCCCTGGCCCAACTCCCCCACGTCTTGGGCGGCGTGGCCGGGGAGATGAGCGACATCATGAACCGCCTGGCCTGGCTGGTGGAGGAGATGGAGCGGCGGGACAAGGCCAAGGTGGCCGAACCCCGGCTGATCGTGGCCATCGACGAGCTGGCGGACCTTCTGGCCGTGGGGGGCAAGGCCGCCGAGGTGCTGATCACCCGGCTGGCCCAGCGTGGCCGGGAGGCGGGCATCCACCTGATCGCCTGCACCCAGAAGCCCTCCGCCGCGCTGATCGGGGGATCGATGAAAGCCAACTTCCCCGTGCGCCTGGTGGGGATGGTGGCCAGCAGCGACGAGGCCCGCTATGCCACGGGCATCTCCGGCAGCGGCGCGGAGAAGTTGGAGGGCAAGGGCGACTTCCTGCTGGTGGTCAAGGGCGAGACCGTGCGCTTCCAGGCCGCCTGGCTCGGTCCCAAAGATTTGACCGAGGTGGCCCAACGTCTGACTGCCAATCTTTCTCCCTTCCCTGGGGAAGAACAGGCCAAAGAGAAAACTATCCAGGCAAGCCGATGGGAGGCGGGCAGCGCCGCCCACAGTCCACCCCGCCAAGAGTCCGCAGCCACCCCGCCCGGCTTCTTCGCCCGTCTCTTCTCCGGCGGCACCCGGCAGGCCCCGTCAACCTGGGCGTAGATTAAAAACAGAGATCCACGAATCTTCACGAATCTGACACGAATCTTTGTCAGCAAAGACAGAGATTCGTGTAGATTTGTGAAGATTCGTGGATCACAATCGACCTTTTTGGAACCATTTGAGAAAAACGGAAAGAGGCACTTATGAAGAAGATAGCACTTTTGTTGGTGGTGGCCTTTGTGGCCGCCGGGGGATGGAGCATCGGCAGCCGGTTGAGTTCGGACGCCCTGGGGATGGGGGTGGGGATCTCTGCTGGGGGTGATGGCCGGGCTACCCACCGCCCTGCTGGTGATCGCCGCCGGTCAACGGGGCGGGCGGGAGCGGGACGAGCCCGACTTCCCCATGCACCGGGAAGACCCCTACGGACGCTTCCAGCCCCAGGCCCCGGTGATCGTGTTGGCCAATCCCGGCTATGCGCCCCAGGGCATGGCCCCGCAGCAACAGCAGGGGTATGATCCGCGGTATGCGCTGTCCGCGCCGCAGGAGATGGGCATGCCCCAAAACAGCCGCCGCTTCAAGGTGGTGGGGGAGCAGGAGGAGTGGGTGGATGAGTGGTGAGGGATCAAGAGGTTACAGAAGGGCTTCGATCGTGTCTAACAACCAAATTGAAACACGCGCTGCATTAATCCACTGGTCGGCCGCGAGGCCGAAAAACACGTAACCAATCGGATAATTGACCAATGCGCGAATCAGGCCCCAAAGTCCTCGCGATGCGGTAGTCAGAGCCGGATCCGTGTTATCGAAAGATTTGGGTGTCGCGTTCGTAGCTCTGCGCCAACGATCTCTACCATCTGTAGCATTCTGAAAGAAAACACCTGCGATTATCAGAAACACAATACCAACGAAGAACCGGGTAGGATCTATGACATCAAAGGGCAATGAGGGCACAAGTTTTCTCCTTGTTGATACAGCCTCGATGCTCCCGATCGGAGAAAAAGATGACAGTTCTTGATATATTGGATGATATTCTCGGTCCAATTAGCCTTGGGGATCGGCTTTATGGTGCATTCTATCTGGCTACAACCGGTTTCCATCACGGAACTCGTCGCCGTCCCAGCGGCTTTTAATGCCTCAACGCATCGTTTCGGCATGGTTCGTCCAGCACTCTTGGCAAAAGCAGAAGTAATTAAGCTCCTACGTCGCTATGGTATTCGCACCTTCAGTTGGCATCATGACTCCAAAAACTTCTACTTCTCTGTCAAGAAACGCCAAGCCCGGTGGGCCGAATACATTCTCCTCAACGCGGGTGTCGAACTCGACAACCCCACCTTTGATCGCCGCAACCCCGGCTATGTGGGACGCCACGGCCCTGGGTGGATGCCTACGCCGTGGTCCGAGAAGGAGCGGGAGCCTGCGTCGGCCTCCCCGACGGTTGAGACACCGACAACCAAGCCCACATCGTCTCTGGGCCGCCTGTCCCGCTGGATGGACGATCTTCTGGAAGATTGATGGGGCATGCTGGCACCGGCGGCGGTCACAGGGTTTTATTATCGCGCAAAAAGTCTCTCATGGATCTATCGAATGTCTATCATGTTTTGACTATATGGGATCGAAAGGAGTGACAAGTCGAAGCCGGTGTCGATCCGAGGGCTAGCCACCGTTGTACGTAATAATACTTGGGTCAACAGATGTTTTCAAGGGTCATTTGACCCTTTTTTGACCATAATACGCAAGAAGGCCGACCTCTGCGGGTCGGCCTTCTTGTGTGTGTGTTTGTGGACCGCGGAGTCAGCACCCTCTGGCGTAGACCCGTTCGCACCAGGGGGTGCGAACTCCTCTAGCGAGGATGCGTCCCCCCGTTCCCGGTGGAGGACTCACCGCTCCCGGTGCAGGGTGTCGATCTGGCCTTCCAGATCGGCGATGCGCTCGCCTTGGTTGACGATCAACTCGGCCAAGAAGCCGACCAAGATCAGAAGGACGCTGATGATGGCCAGGATGCCCGCGGCCAGGAAGATGGGACGCTGTTGACGCTCGAAGGCGATGTATAGGCCGGTGAGGTAGACAAAGGTGGCCAGGCTGATCACGATGCCCATCAGCCCCAGGCCGCCAAAAAAGCGCATGGGTGCCCGGCTCCAGGTGAGCAGGAACTTGACCACCAGCACATCCAAAAAGCTGATGGGGATGCGGCTGAAGCCGAACTTGCTGCTCCCGGCCAGGCGCGGCTTGTAGGGGGTCTTGACCTCCCCCAGCTTGAAGCCGTTGTGGGCGGCGATCATGAGCAGGAAGCGGTGCCAGTCGCTGCGCAAGGGCGGGAAGCTCTGCACAACCTCCCGGCGCATGGCCTTGATCCAGTTGCCATCGTGGGCCTCCACCCCGGCCATGCCCCGCATGACCGAATTGTAGATGGCGCTGGCGATCACCTTGCCCTCACGCTTGCCCTGGCGCCACCCGGCCACCACGTCCAGGTCTTCGGCCTCCATGTGGCGCACCAAGATCGGCACATCGACCAGCGGGTCCGACTCCATGTCCGCCGGGATCAGGATCACGATCTCCCCCCGGCTGGCGCTGAACATGCGCTCCAGCCCGGCGGTCATGCCCTGGCTGCGCCGGTGGGTGAAGACGACCAGGTCCGCGTATTTTTCCTGCAACTCGGCCAGGATGGTCGGCGTGGCGTCTCGGCTGCCGTCGTCCACCACCAGCACCTCGCCCCGGCAGTTCAGCTCGGCATAGGCCGCAAAACTGCGCTCCACCACCTGGGCGATGGTGGCCTCTTCGTCCTTGGCCGGCACCACCACGGTGACGTAGATTTGGTCGGGCGTGTGGGTCATCGTCTGCTCACTCATGAATGGCTCCTGGGCATGGCCGAGGCTGGCCGGGGTTGATAAACGGTTGAATTTTCGGCCATGTTTTTTTCAAGTTCACCGGCCCGGCGATCCTCGAAGTCGTGCAACGTGCGCAGGGGGGCGACGACCTCATCCCGCCACCAGATGGGGTGGACGAGGATCTGCATGGGGCGGCGCTGGGCGAAGGCGGCTTGGTCCAGGGGATGGCCAAAGCGCCAAAGGCCTCTGGAGTCGGCCACGTATTGCATGGATTTGGTGTACAAATCCATGTACGTGTGGGGGCGGGGTGCGGTCAAGGCCGGGTCACCGGTCAGCACATTGGGCTGGGGGCGGTGGATACTGACGGTCTCGATTTTGCAGCCAAACCAGCTTTCCAGCAGGTGACACTCTTGGCCGCAGGCCGCGGCCAAGGCTGTCGTGTCCGCGTCCGCGGGATAGGCGGCGCAGTCAAAATGCAGGCCGATGTCGTGGCCCAACGCAAGCAACCTGCGCACATACTCGCTGCCCGCCTGGGAAAAGACGTTGTAAAACTCGGTCCGCACCATGACGAAATAGGTGCTGACAATCCCCATCTCCGCCTCGGCCTGGGCCATGACGACCGCGGCGGATAAATCTAAATCTATATCGTGGCGCAGGAGCACAAAGGGCGCGCCGGCGGCCAACCGATCCGGGGCCTGGGGGAAGCGGACGAACGCGTAGCCCCCTGCTTCCAGGGCGGCGATCATTCGTCTATAGTCAACCTGGGTAAACTGCATGAACGGTCCTGACTTTTTCAAAAAACCGATTATCCGACCGACTGCACAGCCTGGCGCACGGCGGCGATCACCTCGTCCACCTGGGCGGGGGTCATTTCGGGATAGAGGGGGATGGCGACCGTGTGGTCGGCGGCCTGCTCGGAGACGGGCAGATCGCCGGGGTTGTAGCCCTGCTCCCGGCCCGGCTGGGTCAGGTGCAGGGGGATGGGATAGTAGACGGCGGAGGCCACGCCCGCGGCCTTGAGCGCGGCTTGGAAGGCGACCCGATCCGGCACCCGCAGGATGTAGAGATGGAAAATGTGCTCCACATTGTCGGCGATGCTGGGCAGTCCCACGGGCAGATCCGCCAGGCGGGCGGTGTATTCGGCGGCCAGGGTGCGCCGGGCCAGATTCCAGCCGTCCAAATGGGGCAGCTTGACCCGCAGAATGGCGGCTTGCAGGGCATCCAAGCGGCTGTTATAGCCCACCATTTCGGGCTGATATTTCTTGCGCCAGCCGTGCATGCGCAACATGCGCACCCGCTCGGCAATCTCGGCGTCGTTGGTGACCACCATGCCGCCGTCGCCAAACGCCCCCAAATTCTTGCTGGGGAAGAAACTCAGGCAGCCGATGTGGCCGATGGCCCCGATGTGGGACCAACGTGCCGTCGGCGTGGCGATAGCGGGCCCCCATGGCCTGGGCGCAATCTTCCACCACAAAAATGCCGTTCGCCTCCGCCAGGGCCATGATGGGGTCCATGTCCGCCGGGTGGCCGTAGAGATGGACCGGGATGATGGCCTTGGTGCGGGGGGTGATGTGGGCGGCGATCTGGGCCACGTCGATGGCGTAGGTGTCGGCGTTCACATCCACGATCACCGGGGTGGCCCCCACATGATAGACCGCCTCGGAGGTGGCAAAGAAGGTATAGGCCGGGACGATCACCTCGTCGCCGGGGCCGATTTTCAGCGCACGCAGGGCCAGCACCAGGGCATCGGTCCCCGACGCCACGCCGACGCCGTGGGCCGACGCCCAAATAGGCGGCCACTTCCTGCTCCAAGCCCGACACGTTGGGGCCGAGGATAAAGCCGCCGCTCTCCAAAACGCCCTGGATAGCGGCGTCAATTTCGGGTTTGATGGTCTGATATTGGGCAACGAGATCGAGCAACTGAATGGTCATGAACCCTCCTGGGGCATGAGTTGAAGATGGCCTTGGTCGTTTTGAGAAAGGGTGTAAACGTCAGCGCAGGCGGGGCAGGTGACGCCATTGGCGGCATCTGCGGTGGCCAAATCCGGGGCCAGGGGGAGCTTCTCGCCGCATTGACAGATCCACCCGTGGATGCGGGCGGGCGCGCCATAGGCCAGGGCATAGGCCGGCAGATCCCGGGTCACCACGGCCCCGGCCCCCACAAAGCAGTAGCGGCCCAAGGTCGTCCCACAGACCACGGTGGCGTTGGCCCCCACGGACGCGCCCTGCTGGATCAGCGGTGGTGCGATATTCATCCTTGCCGCGAGACATGGCTGCGGGGATTCATCACGTTGGTGAAGACCATGGACGGCCCCAAGAAGACATCGTCCTCCACCACCACGCCGGTGTAGAGGGAGACGTTGTTCTGAATTTTCACATTGTTGCCGATGGTGACCCCGGCGGCCACAAAGACATTCTGGCCCAAATTGCACCGTTCACCGATGCGGGCCGTGGGCATGATGTGGCAGAAGTGCCAAATGCTGGTCCCCGCCCCGATGGTGCAGCCCTCGTCCACGCAGGCGGTGGGGTGGGCTTTGTAGACCGCAGGGGTGGATACATTCTCAGACATGGTCAAACGCTCCCAATCGCCCAATCGCTCAATCTCTATCAAAAATAGCGAACCGCTGGCCTGTTCGCATCCAAGCATGTTACACCGCGTCCACAGGGGACGCAAAAAACGCACCCCAAAGCCTTGGCTTGGGATGCGTTTTGGGATTCGTCGCTGCACCTTCTGCCCCCCGGCCCCCAATTCTGGGGGAGGTCGTGGACAGTTCCCCCCAAAGTTGGGGGGCCAGGGGGGCTTCACATTACGGGGAAAGTTTGGCGATCAGGTCGCTGTTCACCACGTCCTTCATTTCACGGGAAACCGCGCTCAACTCCTGGCGCTGGGACTCGATGGCCCGGGCCAGATCTTGGGACGAAAGCGAACTGACACCGGAGGCGGCCTCGTCCTGCAAGGCAAGCAAGCCATTCTGCAACCGATTCGACTCGGCCCGCAAATAGGCAATTTCCAGGGTGCGGCCCCGGGTCAGCATGATTTCCATGTTGACATCGCTCAACGAGGACTCCACCTGGGTCTCCAACTGGTCTAGATTCTGCTGCACCCAGCGGCGCAGGAACTCATTGCCCACGGTCCATTGGCCATAGATCCTGCGCACATAGCCAAGTTTGTTCATGCCATAGAGGAAGGTATTGATCCGACCCGGACCCAGATCCCCCAAATTGGCATAGAGATCCTTGTCGGCGATCACCGTCTCTCTGGCCACGGCCAGCAAGATCCGCCGCTCGATGGCGGTCAGATGTTGAAAGTCAACGGCAAAGAAGCCGGATAGCAGGTGGTCCGGCTCGGTATCCTCTGGGGTAATCGGGCGCAGATAGCCGGTGCCATCGTCGTTGGACTCGAAGAGATGTTGGCACAGATATTGCACCAGATAGGGATGGCGGTTGGTGTGGACCAAAACGTCATCCACCTGGGACGAAGGGACGGTGAGGACGACAGGGCTTTGGGACTGGACCACCAATGCCTGGGCGGCCGTCGGGTCCAAGCTCCACAGGTTGACCGGATGAAAGCCAAAGAGAAAGGGGCTGGTGATGCCAGCGCCTTCCACCTCGTTGAGGCGGGAGAGCAGTTTGGTGGAGGTGATGATGGTGCGCTGCCACGGTTCTTGCATGGCCTTGCGCAGTTGGCCCAAGACCGCCGGGTCTTTCTGGCCGATCTCGATCAACACTTCGGCCTCGTCGATCAGCAGGAAGAGCCGTTTGCCGTGGCGAGAGAGGGCACGGCTGAGGGTGCGCAGGATGATGGCAACCGGCTTGTCTTCCAACGCACCGGGGTCGATGCCAAAGGGGGCGAAGCGCTCGGCCAAACTCTCCAAGGTAAAGACCAATTCATAGGCCAGATCCCCAGCGTTTTCGCAGCCTTGGAGATCCCAGAACAGGGGCACCAGTTCGCTATCTTCCAGCTCGGTCAACCACTCCAACTGGCGCAACAGGGAGGTCTTGCCCATGCGCCGCGTGCCCACTACCCACGTGGCCGGGTTGTCGATCTCCAACAGAAATTGGGTCAGACGCTCGCGGCCATAATGGTTTACTCCTGTCACCCATCGGCCTACAATATAGGGATTTCGCATGGCGATTCGAGTACTCACGTACTCACCTCCTGGCCGGGATGCGTCTCAGCCCCAGCCTCAGTTTCAGAAAGAGACGAGGCGGGCTGGGCGCTGTCCGATTGGCCGGCTTCAGCTTCTTGGTTGTGGGATGCAGGCCCCGACGGTGCATCGACGCTTGCAGTTGTCAGGTTCTTATTATGAAGCTCTGCGGCGGGGGACTCAATAGTCCCTTTGTCCGTGCCTTTGTCCGCCCCATCATCAGACCGGGGGGCATCCGCGTTGCCTTGGGTTGCCGGTTGATCGGGGCCGTTTCTGCCGATCTGTTCTTGAATGGTCACATGGGCAACCTCGACATCGGCCAGGGTGATGCGGCGGCGATCTTCGGAAAGCATCTGGTTGACCGCCACCAAGCCATATTGTTGCAGCCGGAAGGGGCGTCCATCGCTATAATCGATGATGGCTTCCACGGCGGCTTGGTCGTAGGTATAGTAGTCTTGCACCGCATTGATCAACAGTTCGGCGGCTTGTTCCCGGTCAAAGGGTTCCAGCTCGATCTCGTTGAACAAGTTAAACCAGGGACTTTCCACTCGATCCCAGGCCTTGCTGATCTGGATGCCGGCCACCACTGCACCCAGGGTGGTGGCAAAATCACGCATGAAGATGCGCCGCAACTGCTGCTGCACCAGGTGATCATAGTGGCTCATCACATCCATCTCGTCCAACAGCAAGATCAGACGGGATTTACGACCGGGATATTGACTTTTGCCATAGGCCGTCAGTGCCTGCAACAGATCCCGCAGATCCCGGCTAAAGTCCCGGTCCGTATAGTCCGTCGGCGCATGGCTGGCAACATCCAGCGCATCGAGCGCCGTGATCAGCGCGACCGTGGCTTCGGGCAGGCGACGCACCACAACCACGATCTCCTCCATCAAAAAGTGGAAAAAGGTCTCCTGGGGTGTTCCTTCCAGGTCGGCGAAGACCGGGATAAACCAGAATTCGGGATCATTCACCTCTCGCAGACGGTTGCCCAATTGATAGAGCAGGGTCGTCTTGCCGATCCGCCGCTCGCCATGAATCATAATGCTATTGTTGTGCAAAGAGTCGATGATGCGTTGCAGCAGATCTTCTCGACCAAAGAACATATCTTCCCGGCGCACGGGTTCGCCGCTGATGTAGGGATTGTAGCCCCGCACCATGGCCTCCCGCCGCCGCCGCTGGCCTTGGATGATCCCCGAACCGACATAGGCAAAGGCCATGGTGGCAATCAGGCCCAACGTCAACAAGATCTGGAAGGTCTGGACACGCATCACACCGATCACGGGCAGGGTGATGAGGCTGGCAGCTCGTTGAATCTCGAAGGCAGATTGCAGAAAGGGGGCGTAGTTGAAGGCTTTGTCCCTGGCCCCCAGCTCCAACAGATAGGATCCCGGCGCATCGATGGGCAACTCGATCTGCCGCCCGGTCATCTCGATCCAGGCCGGATCGACCTGGGGGCCGTTCCAGCGATAGATGATGACCAGATCATCCTGGCTGGTATGCAGATCCCCGGCGACCACGGTGACCTGCAAGGGATCGGTGCCAAGCTCCAGGGTAGCGCTGGCAAAGTCCGGCGTACTCGCCAAGACGTTCAGCCCGGTCAGTGCTTGCACCTTCACCCAGGGGGCGGTTTTGTCGGGATGGTAGAAAGTGAGGCCGTCCCGTCCCCCAAACCAAAAGCCGCCGGATTGGCTGCGGGCCACGGATAGGATACTGGGACTCAATTCGCCTTCCTTCACCTCAAATGTGCCCCAACTGCGGCCGTCAAAACGGGTTACGCCCGCCTCGCTGCCGATCCAAACCCCCAGTTCGTTGGGCGAGGTATAGACCACATGCACCACGCTGCTAGGCAATCCTTGGGCGCTGGTCAGACTACTCCACTTTTGACCATCCCAATGGTTGATGCCTTGCTGAAAGATACCGGCCCACATACCGTCCAAATTGCTTCGGTCTTGGGCCAAAGAGACGATATTCAGCCCCATCAGATCTTCGGACTGGGGAGCCGGTGCGAAGGAGCCGTCGGGCTGCTCCACAAAGAGACCTTGATCCCGAGTGCCAACCCAGAGCCGTTCGAGTCTGTCTTCAGCCAGGGCCGTAATTGGCCGGCCGGCAAATGCATCGATCTGGGTAAGGGCGCCGGTTGCCGTCGCATAAAGGGCCAGCCCGCCCTCTGTCCCCACCCACATGCCGGTCGGCGTCGCAGCCAAAGAGAGAACTTTGGGGCTGGGCAGTGCAGTGGGGGGGATATCGATGATCCATTGATTGTCGTGAATACGGGCCACCCCCTCTTGGGTGCCCGCCCAGATATTCCCTTCTGCATCTTCGGCCAGGGCCTTGACCAGGTTTGAGGGCAGGTTGCTATTGGCTTCGGTATAGTAGATCTCATCGCTGAAACTGATATCGGCCACTTTGAAGCGCACACCGGATCCGTTGGTCGCCGCCCACAAGGCACTGCGGCTGTCCACCAGCAGGGCGTTGATGTAGTTGATGCCCAAATAATAGGTGGTCGATCCATCGGCTTCGGGCTGGACATCCGTGCGATGCTCAAAGATCCATGTGTCTTTGCTAAAGCGGAAGACACCTGCCACGGTCCCCAGCCAGACTTGGCCATCCTGATCCGGGGCAACGGCCTGCACGTAGGCCGTGGTCAGCCCAACATCGCCGGGCAGTTGCAGGGTGCGACTGCCCTCGGCAAATTGGTACGCGCCGCTCTCAGAGCCTGCCCACACAGCCCCTTGGCTGTCGCCTTGCAACGAGAGCACCGGGGTGGGCTGACCGTCGATATTCACCGTGGCGTAGACATCCCATCCTGACCCATCGGAGAGGCGACGGGCGGCCCCGGCCTGGGTACCCACCCAAACAGCCCCCGTCGGGCTGATCCAGATGGCGGTGATGTCCGAACTGGGCAATCCATTCTGGGCCGTGTTTTTGGTCCACGCGTCCTGCTCCCAGATCCAAAGACCCTCTTCGGTGCCGACGTACACCCGCCCATCACCTTGGGCCAGGGCAGTAATGGGGGAATTTTGCATCTCTTCAGGCAGGGACTGCAAATCACCCAGTGCCACGGCAGATCCCAGCGCAGCAGGATCCGCGGCGAGTTCGGCAGCCGTAGCCGGGGTCCACACCAGGATACCAGACCTGGTACCCACCCATATTTGATCATCCACCTGGGCCAAACTGGTCAGCGCTGCACCCAGATCACCACGAAGCTGCCATGTTGCGCCGTCCCATCGGCTCAGAAAACCCGTGTCCGTGCCAATCCAGATCTCTTGGTCATCACCGATCTGGGTCAAAAACGTGATCCGGCCTGCGGGCAACTCGACCCCGTTCTGGAAGTTGGTCCATGTTCCGTCAAAGCGGCTGATGCCCGCATCCGTACCAAACCAGATCACATCCTTCTGGGCCAAGATGGCGGTGACATTATTGGAGATCAAGCCGTTACTCTGGCTGAAGGCTGTCCACAGATTGGAAACGCTGGAGTTATTGGACTCCACACCCTCCAATTCTCTTGTGGGCGGAGGCAGGGTCTGGTCATTCGAAGCCGCGGCCAGAGGCAACACAGGCACAAAGACCAACAAGAAGGCCAGCCACAGGGCGGCTCCCCTGATAAAATGGTCCTGTCGATGGGCAGCGATGGGGAGACGAGATAAAACGGGCGAGGAAGTTCAGGTTGTCGTTCATAAGACAGACGCACAGTCCAGTCAATGGTCGGCCAGGGGAGGGGGATCGATCTGGCCAGGGATTCAATGTGATGCGCATGGGCAATATGGGCAATACTATTGGACAATGATATACGGGCATACAGAGGCTTTGTGATCTGCCTTCTGCACCAGAAGTCTACAGACAATCGTCGTTATTGTCAAGCAGGATAATAGTACTATGTAAAACTGAGGCATTCACCCATTGGCTTGTGCTTACAATCTCAACCCAAATCGGTGTGTGATTTGATCTTCACCCCGAAATTGACCATAAAACAGGGGGGATCTACTGATGACAGCCCCTGAGAAATCTGCTACATGTAAAGAGCAGCTACTTACCCATCCTCACTCTTTCACAAATCAAAAACCAGGATGAACAGATGTTCGCCTCGTCCGGTCAGGTTCCACCACCACCGAAGAGACAATTACGGAAACAAATGGCAGGCAGGTAAATAGGGGTGGACAGTCGGCTTCCGGCAGCGAACGTCACGATTATAAAAAGGTAAGGTGTCTCCATGATAGCGGTTCTCTCCAAATCAATAATTGTCAGCAGATCCGTTCGCTTTCTTGCTCTTTTAAGTCTGTGGCTAGTTTTTTGCGCGCTAGGCGCAGGTAGTGTCTATGCCGATACTGTTGTCGTAAGCCATGTGGTCCAGAGTGGAGACAATCTCACCAGCATTGCCAGACAGTACGGCACCACGGTCAGCCGCATCACCGCGGAGAACCACATCTCCGCCCAGGCCACCTTGCGGGTCGGCCAAGTTCTGAGCATCACCCGGACCGAATCGGCGGCCCCGGCAGCGGCCCCCACAGCAACCCCGCAACCCGCAGCCCCCCCTCCGACGGCGAGTCCTGCTGGTTCTGACCCGGCACCGGCCCGTGAAAGCGACGGCCCGACCCCGACCAATCAGCCTGCGGCCACGGCCACGCCGCCCCCAGCGGCCACGCCGGTGCCGCCTCCCCAGAGTTGCGCTGGCTATGCGCAGCCCGGGGAAATGCGCTACACTGTGCATGGGGGTGACACCCTCAGCGGCCTGGCGACAAAGTACAACACCACAGTCACGGCGATTATGTCGCGCAACTGTTTGCGCTCACAGAGTCTGATGGTGGGACAGCTTCTGATTGTCCCCATTGGGGGAGGCAGCTCACCCGCCACCCCCACGCCGACCAGCACTGGGCAGGGGACCGATCCTACACCCACCCGGGCACCAGCGACGGCGACGCCTACCCGTTGGCCCACGGCGACGCCTCGTCCGCCCAACCCGACCCCCGTCCCTGCCCCAACCGCCACGCCGAGCGGCAGTTGGCTGGACCGCCTCTTGGGGCGCGGCGGATGAACCGAGCAACCTCACAATCTACAAAAACGCACAGTGGGCAATGGAACTCAAAATCCATTGCCCACTGCGCGTTGACCGCTCAACCTTTTATCGTTGTGACCCTCGACTCAATTCGGCGCAAAGTGGATTGTGCCGACGCCCGCACTAATGAACAGAGCATCAACCGGGACGCCCACAAAAACAGTGGCCGGGTGCAGCAGATCCATCGCTTCGGCGGCGGTGCCGGGCGCGGCCCCCGCCACCCCCACAAAAGCATGGCTCCAGCGGAACTTGCCCCGCAGATCCCCCGTCACCCCAATCCGCCCCAAAGCATCCACCGCATCCTGCCCCAGGTTGAGGCTGGCCTCGTCGTTCACCGCGCCGGCGATCACCGTGCCGTCTGGGCCAGCGACCCAGCCAATCCGCCATCCGTGCGGACTCGTCCGGGCTGATCAGCGTGTCAAAGACGACGCTGTCCAAGAGCCCGCCCTCCCTATCCAGAGCGACCAAATTGTATCCCCGCTGGCCTTGGGCCACATCCACCCCATCCACAAAGATGCGCCCATAATCTCCCACCTCTTCCCCCGCGCTCAGCACCACAATCGAATGGATGCCCAGATCTATCTTTGTTTTACCAACCAAGTGGCAGATCGCCGCTATCGATCAGGGGGGCGGGGACAAGATTCGTGCCAAAATCCAGCACCATTCTGTCCACGGGCTGGGTGGCCAAACCCGGCGGCACTTGAATCTCCACGGTCCGCGCCATCACCCTTGGCAAACGCCAATTCCCGCCCGGCCAATCTCACGCCGACCAAGGGAGCCGGGCCGACGGTTTGCAGGGTCAACACCCCGCCCCCATCCGGCAGATCCAAAAGCAAGGCGGGCTGGGAGCGGGTGGCATAGCGCACAGCCCCATCGCTCAGGCTGGACCAGCCCTCGGCCAAATAAAGTCGACCGGCATCCGCGGCCAAATCGACAGTCCAAGTCGTCACAGGGACATCGTCCACCCGATAGAGGCGGATGGTGTCGGGCGCGCCGGTCCAATCCGGGCCGGTCCACGTGTCGATCAGGGTGACGGGCAGGGCCTCTTCCACAAAACGCACCAGTTGGGCCGGGGAGCGGGCCATGTCCAGGGTGACGAAGCGCACATCCAGAAAGTCCAGCACCGTCGGGGCGATGGCCCGGTTTTGGGCGATCAGGTCGTCCAGGGTCGGGTCGATCACCGCGGCCAGGTGGGGCTGATCCGCGTTCATGAGGGCGATCAGATCGCCCAATCAAGCGGGGCGTTGGTGAAATAGTCGAACTTGTAGCCGGGGTTGCGGCTGGTGTTGCCCCCCAAGCGCCGCTTGCCATGCTCGGCCTGGGCCCACTGCTGCATCATGATCACCAGATCCGACTTGCCCAGCACCCTGGCCCCATTTCGCCAGCCCGTGGGCAGTTCCAAGACGGCGAAATCGCCCGGCTCCGCGGCGATCTGCTGATAGATGGGCGGCACCCGCGAGTCGTTGATGGGCAATGGGCACGGAGAGGTGCTCGGCCAGGAAGAGGAGCGAGCAGATCAAGGATGAGCGGGAGAAGGGGGAACGGGTGAAGGGGCGGCGGCGCAGGAGGGCGGCCATCCCCACCGCGGCCAGGACGGCCACGCCCAGCATGAGCATGATGGCGTAGCGGCTGGGGTAGCGGTTGCCGCTGAAAAAGGGCAGCAAGCTGACCAATGCGAAAGGGCCGGGGATGCCCGTGTCCTGGCCCATCACCCGCACCGTCGGCCCCAGGGTGAGCAGCCAGAAGAGGCCCGTGCTGACCAGCCAAAACCAGCCCTGGGATCGCGCTTTGGGCAGGCGGCTGCGCACCAAAGCCCACGCCCCCATCCCCGCCAAAATCATGGCCGAATAGCCGATAAAAATATGCTGGGCCTTGTCGTTGGGGAAGCCCAGCCCGGCCACCCATTGCCCCAAAAAGCGGATGCAGCCGGGTCGGCACAAGATAGCCGAACAGATCCGCGCTGAACACATCCGCAAAACCGCCGCCGCTGGCAAAGAAGTCCCCCTCGCTCAACATATCCGGCACCATCGCCCACAGGAAGGGCGCGATGCCGGCGACGAAGAGGAGGCCCATGAAAATGAACGGGGGAAGGGGTGAAGGGGTGAGGGGGGATTGGTTGATTGGTTGATTGGTTGATTTTTCGCGTCGACGGGATCTTCCGCAGCCAGCGGGCCAGCGTCGGTTGAGTAGACCGGGGCAGTTTCCGGTCGTATCGAAACCAAAGCGGGTTGACGTCGGGTCTCTGTCCACCAATCAACAAAGTAACCAATCAACAAATAAACAAAATACACCCCAATAAAAATCAACAAAAACGACGCATACGTCAACTCCGCCCAGGCTTGCAGGGCGAGGAAGAGGGCGGCGAATCCAGCGTTGCGCAAGGCGGCACGGCGACTGCGGCTCTCCCCCGTGCGCAGGACAAAAAGCACCGTAAACGGCACCCACTGGCTGCTGGCAATATTGGCTTGGCCCAAGGCCGCGTAAAACAGCTTGGACGAGGCGAAGGCGTAGACGATCCCGGCGAAGAGGGCGGCATAGTGAGACTGTCCGATGCCGAGACCTCGCCTTGCCCATCACTCTGCACATGCCAACAAGATACGCCCCAAATCCACCCAGCACAAAGGACGAAAGCAGGATCAGATTATTGGCGATGATCAGGGAAAGGCTGGTTTGCAGGGGAACACTGAGCAGACCGTTGAGCGGGGTGAGGGTATAGAAGCCCAAATTGATCTGGATGGGGTAGAACATCCAGTCGGCGTGGAAGATGTCGAAGTTGAGCTGGTCCACCAGGCGGGCCTTGATCCACCACAGATTCCAGGCCAGGGCGGGATCGTCGATGCCGTCACCGGGGACGTGGGTGGTGAAGTGGGCGGCCAGGGGCCAGGTCAACACCAGGGCCAGGACGGTGAAGAGCAGCAAAGCTTGAACATGGGCGTTGCGCAGCAGACCGCGCCGGGCAGAAGAGTTTGTGGACATGGGTGCATCGTATCACCGGCCCGATGCATAGACAAATCGCCAAGAAAAATAGAACACGGATTGGACGGATTCAACGGATCTTCACGGATTTTCTCAGAAAAACGATCCGTGAAAATCCGTTCCAATCCGTCTCAATCCGTGGCCTATTTGCGAATGTCATCCGTGGCCTATTTGCAAATAGCTCAAAATGGAGTTGCCAGGATGCCCGACCGTTGTTATACTGTGGACATTGACCGACGAAAATCAACCGCTCATCGGCCATGGCCCCACACACAACTGCATATCCATCCTGAATGAAGGGCAAGAGAGAGCATCGGCAGACCCAGTTTCTGGGTTCTGAGCCGGTCGCCGAAGGTGTAAGCCCCACGGACTTAACCGGGACGTGGCGCGAAACTCTCAGGCACAGGTATCTTGCCCCGACAGGACTCTGGAGAGATCCCGCCAAGCCTGTGCGCGGGCCGCCGATGGGGAGATAAAGCTCTCAGGCAAAAGGACAGAGTGGAACCGGGCGTTTTGCGCCCGCGTTCCACTTTTTTTATTGGGAGTTGCGAGATGCGAGTTGCGAGTATTGCGATCAAAGCCGCCTCTCACGTCTCGCAACTCGCAACCCGCATCTCGCATCTTCTATTCCGAAAGGACCAAGCCTATGCCAACACTGCGCACACATCTCTACGACACCCATGTGGCCATGGGCGGACGCATGGTGCCCTTTGCCGGGTACGAACTGCCCGTCCAATATCCCACGGGTCCCCTGGCCGAGCATGAGGCCGTGCGCACCGCCGCCGGTCTCTTTGACATCGACCACATGGGCCAGTTCCGGGCCGTGGGGCCGGAAGCCGACCTCTTTCTGCAATACATCCAGACCTGTGACGTCTCCCAAGATGGCGGTCGGGGAGGCCCACTATGGCCTGCTCACCTATGCCGACGGCACGATTGTGGACGACATTTTCCTCTACCATCTGCCCGACTATTGGATGATTGCGGTCAACGCGGACAACCGGGCCAAGGATTGGACCTGGATGAACGCCCAGGCCCACGGCTTTGACGTGGAGCTGACCGACATCTCCGACGAGACCTACATGCTGGCCTTCCAAGGCCCCAAGGCCGAGAGCATTTTGCAGCGGTTGACCTCGGTCGATCTGAACGCAATGGCCGCCCGCACCTGCACCATCGGCCCCATCGCCGGCATCCAAACCCTGATCGGGCGCACGGGCTACACGGGCGAAGATGGCTTCGAGCTCTACTTCCCCGCGGACCAGGCGGTGAAAATGTGGCAGACCCTGCTGGAGACGGGCAAGGACGACGGCATGTTGGCCTGCGGCCTGGCCGCTCGTGACAGCCTGCGCTTCGAGGCGTGCATGCCCCTCTACGGCCACGAGATCAACGCCCATGTCAACCCCATCGAAGCCCGGCTCAACTGGGTGGTGGACTTCAACAAGGGCGATTTTATTGGCCGGGAAGTCCTGCTCAAGGCCAAGTTGGAAGGCACCGAGCAGGTCCTCGTCGGCTTCGAGATGGTGGACCGGGCCGTCCCCCGTGATCACTACGACGTGGCCATCGACGGCCAGATCGTCGGCCATGTCACCACGGGCATGAAAAGCCCCACCCTGGACAAATTCCTGGGCATGGCCTACGTCCCCAAATCCCACAGCAAGATCGGCAGCGAGATCGACATCATCGTGCGCGACAAGCCCAAAAAGGCCGTGGTCGTGCGCCGTCCGTTCTATAAGGCGCAGTATAAGTAGACATTTTTGATTTTGGATTTTTGATTTTGGATTGAGGGTGACTCCCCACATCCAATCCAAAATCCAAAATCCACAATCCACAACTCAAAAAGGAGAGCACACCATGTCAGACTTCAAACTAGACAAGACCGCCAAATACGCCGAGAGCCACGAGTGGGTGCGCATGGACGAGGACGGCCTGGCCGTGGTCGGCATCAGCGACGCCGCCCAGGACATGCTGAGTGATGTCGTCTTTGTGGAGTTGCCCGGCGAGGGCGACGAAGTGGAAGCCGGCACCGCCATCGCCGTGGTGGAATCCGTGAAGGCCGCCGAAGAGGTGGTGACCCCGGTCAGCGGCACCATCGTGGCCATCAACACGGATCTGGAAGCCACCCCGGAGCAGGTCAACGAGACGCCGTACAAGTCCTGGTTCTTCAAGATCCAGCCCACGGACGCACCTGGCCGCCGAACTGGCCGCCCTCATGGACGCGGACGCGTATGATACGTTTGTAGACGAGAGCGCTCACTAAACGAACAAAGGCGAAAGGCAAGTGCAAAGGCAAAGGGGTTCAGCAGACCCAAACGGTCAACACCCCACGCACTTTGCCTTGCCTTTTGCACTTTGCCTTTTGCCTTTTAGTCTTCACCGGAGACAAATCACAATGGCATTCATTGTCAACACCGACCAGGACCGCGCCAAGATGTTGGGCGTGCTGGGCCTGGAGAAGTTGGAAGATCTCTTCCACGACGTGCCGGAGGCCCACCGCTTCCCGGACCCTGGATCTGCCCCCCCGCCTCAGCGAGGTGGAGGTGCTGGGCCGTCTGCAACAGTTGGCCGAGCGCAACGAGGACCTGGACCACAACGCCTGTTTCCTCGGCGCCGGGGCCTATTTCCACTACATCCCCAGCACCGTGGACTATGTCCTCAGCCGGGGCGAATTCTACACGGCCTACACCCCCTATCAGCCCGAAGTGGCCCAGGGCACGTTGCAGGCCATCTACGAATATCAGACCATGATCGCCAACCTCAGCGGCATGGAAGTGAGCAACGCCAGCCACTATGACGGGGCCACCAGCACCGCCGAGGCCGTGGTCATGGCCCTCAACCTCAGCCGCTACAAGCGCAGCCGGGTGATCATGGCCCCCACGGTCCACCCCGAATATCGCAAGGTCGTGCGCACCTACACCCAGGGCTTCCCCCTGGACTTCGTGGGCCACGACCTGCCCGGCTTCGACTATCTGGACGACCTGACCGCCCTGATCGACAAAAACACCGCCTGCGTCATCGTCCAAAACCCGGACTTCCTGGGCACCATCCAGACCCCGGCCCGGCTGCAAGAACTGGCCGACGCCGTCCACGCCCAAGGCGCGTACCTGATCGTGGCGGCCAACCCCATCAGCCTGGGCATCCTCACCCCGCCGGGCGAGTATGGCGCGGACATCTTTGTGGGCGAGGGCCAGGCCACGGGCAACAGCCTCAGCTTTGGCGGCCCCTACCTGGGCCTCTTCGCCTGCAAGATGGAGCATGTGCGCAAGAGCGCCGGGCGCATCATCGGCCAGACCATCGACCTGGACGAGAACCCCGGCTACGTGCTGACCCTGGTCGCCCGCGAGCAGTTCATCCGCCGGGAGAAGGCCACCAGCAACATCTGCACCAACCAGAGCCTCAATGCCCTGGCCTGCGCCGCGTATCTGGCGGCTTTGGGAAAAAATGGGTTGCCTCAGGTGGCCCGCATGTGCTATGACAATGCCCATTATTTGGCGACAGAAATCGGGGGCCTAGAGGGCTACCAAGTCCTCAACAGCGGCTCCTTCTTCCACGAGTTCGCGGTCAAATGCCCGGCCCCCGTGGCGGAGATCAACCGCTACCTGATCGAAAGCGCCGGCATCGTGGGCGGCTACGACCTGGGCCAGGACTTCCCAGAGTTGGGCGAGCATGTGATGCTGTTGTGCGCGACGGAAATGGTGGATCGCCAGTCTATGGACGATCTGGTGGCCGTATTGGCTTCGTTTGGAGAGGGGAGAATCAATCATGACCTTAGACATCAACCGCAAAGAACCGACCCTCTTCGAGAAGAGCCGACCCGGCCGCATGGGCACCACCCTGCCCACCTCGGACGTGCCATCCGCCGACCTGCCCGCCGCCTTCCTGCGGGCCGAGCTGCCCCTGCCCGAGATCGCCGAGCGGGATCTGGTCAGCCACTATGCCCGGCTCAGCCGCAAGAACTATGCCATCGACCTGGGCTTCTATCCCCTGGGCAGTTGCACCATGAAGTACAACCCCAAGGTCAACGAGCGGGCCGCCCGCATGTCCGGCTTCGCCAACATCCACCCCCTCCAGCCCGCCGAGACCGTGCAGGGCGCCATGGAGCTGATGGTCGAACTGGCCGACATGCTGGGCGAGATCAGCGGCCTGCCCAACGTCACCATGCAGCCCGCGGCCGGTGCCCAGGGCGAAATGACCGGCGTGCTGGTGATCCGCCAATACCTGATCGACCAAGGCCAGGCCCAACGTGACCTGATCCTGGTGCCCGACAGCGCCCACGGCACCAACCCGGCCACAGCCAACATGGCCGGCATGAAGACCCTGGAGATCAAGTCCGACGCCGACGGCAACGTGGATCTGGCCCACCTCGCCGAAGTCATCGCCAAGCACGCCGACCGCATCGCCGGGCTGATGATCACCAACCCCAACACCCTCGGCCTCTTCGAGGAGCACATCCAACAGGTGTGCGGGATGATCCACGAGGCCGGCGGCTTGGTCTACGGCGACGGGGCCAACTTCAACGCCATCCTGGGCATTGTGCGGCCTGGGGATGTGGGCATCGACATCATGCACTACAACCTGCACAAGACCTTCAGCACCCCCCACGGCGGCGGCGGACCGGGCAGCGGCCCGGTGGGCTGTATCGACAAACTGGCCGCCTATCTGCCCGGCCCCCGGCCCGTGCGCAACGAGAGCGGCGACTATGTGTGGGAGATGCCGGAAAAGTCCATCGGCCGGGTGCGGGGCTATTGGGGCAACTTCGGCATGCACGTGCGGGCGTACACCTACATCCGCATGCACGGGGCCGAGGGGCTGCGCCAGATCTCCGAGAACGCGGTGCTCAGCGCCAACTATATCCAGCACTTCATCAAGCAGACCTACCCGGTCCCCTTTGGCCACCGCTCCTGCATGCACGAGTTTGTGGCCCAGGGCAAGCTGCCCGAAGCCCCGGGCGTCCACGCCCTGGACATCGCCAAGCGCTTGATCGACCTGGACAATTCCCATCCGCCCACGATCTACTTCCCGCTGATCGTGCCCGAAGCCCTGATGATCGAGCCGACCGAGACCGAGAGCATCGAGACCTTGGACCAGTTCATCGCCGACATGCTCCAGATCGCCGAGGAAGCCGTGGCGGACGAAGCCCTGCTCCACGCCGCGCCCCAGCACGCGCCCATGCGCCGCATGGACGAAGTGCGGGCGGCCCGACAGCCCGTCCTCACGGCCAACGCAGAGCTGGCCGCGGCTTGATGATGCGTGGTAACACCTTCCAGGAAGCTTTCAGCTTCCTGGAAGGTCGCGCCTGGAGCTGGCGTCTGCTGGCCCTGGGCGGCGCTGATCCTGCTCCTGGCCGGGTGCAGCCTGCCCCAGATCGATCTGCCCCCGGCTCTGGATCGGCTGTTGGGGCGAGAAGAGGTGGCCGCGGTCTCCGTCGACGCGGCGGCGGCCCAATTGCCCAGCGTACATCTCTTGGCCCCCAAGGCCACAACCGCAGAAAATGTATCTGCTTCTGGATCTGGTCAACGGCTATAATCGTTCCTTGATCCCAAATCCAGAGGTTCCATCGAACACGGATCAGGGGCTGACCGCCGACCGTGGAGTTGGCCCCTCGCTATGCCCAGGCCCTGGAAAACCGGCTGTTGGACACGCCGCCGCCGGATGTGGTGGCGGTGGACAGCTTCAGCTTCCCCCGGTTGATGGCCGCGGGCAAGCTGGCCCCCATCCCCCCGTCGGCCATGGCCGCGCAGGATCTGCACCCCAAGCTGCGGGCCGCCTTCGAGGTGGACGGCCAACTTTATTGCGCGCCCGTGGAGGCCAGCACCCTGGCCCTGGTCTACAACAAGGCGGTCTTTGACGCCCTGGGCCAGCCCAATCCCCAGGCCGATTGGACGTGGGACGACCTGGCCGCGGCGGCCAAGGCCCTGACCGTGGTGGACCAGAGCTACTATGGCCTGGTCCTCAGCCCGGACTTCTCCCGCTGGCTGCCCTTTCTGCGCCAGGCCGGGGGCAGCGTCTTTGGGCCGGACGGCGGGGTGAGCTTTGGAAACCGAGCCGGGCATTGCTGCGCTGGACTTTTTTGTGGCTCTCTTTCAAAATGGGGTCGCCTATACCCCCGTCGAGTTTGGGGCGGCGTGGAGCGGAGAAGCCTTCGCCGAGGGCCGGATCGCCATGACCATCGAGGGCAATTGGCTGATCCCCTATCTGCGCAACGCCGCGCCGGAGATGGAGTTTGGCGTGGCGGATCTGCCCGGCGGTCTGCCGCCCGGCGGCACGGAGGGCACCGTGGCCTTCGCCAACTGCTACGCCATCCCCGCGGACAGTGCCCACCCGGACGAAGCCGCAGCCCTGATCGCTTACCTGACCAGCCCGGCGGCCATGAACGCGTGGACGGATCTGCGCCTCACCCTGCCTGCTCGCACGGCGTTGCAGAGCGATTGGCTGGGCCGCCACCCCGCCATGGCCCCCTTCCTGGCCGGGCTGGATCGGGCCGACGATCTGGCAGTTTCCCGCCCGGCTTCCAAACCGTGCTGGACAATTTCCAGGTCGATCTGCAGGATGTTCTGTCTGGCAGCATGATATCCGATGTGCTGCTAAATCGGGCCGACGCGTTTGGGGCGGAGTAGCCGCAAACGACCGCCAGCGTCGGTTGAGTAGCCGCCCACGAATCTGACTCAACCATTCAAGATCCGGCGGCGTATCGAAACCAAAGCGGGTCAACCTGCGCGGGTCAACCCGCTGCGGTTTCGATACGCCGCCAGCAAACGGCTGGTTCGCATAATAGCGTTGGCGGCTACTCAACCTGCGCTAGTTGGGGGACGAGAGCCAGCGTCGGTTGAGTAGCCGCCCACGCATACTGACTCAACCATGTCAAGATCCGGCGGCGTATCGAAACCAATGCGGGTCAGCCTGCGCTGGCTATTGCTGCTATTGCGGGTCAATCCAAAATCCAAAATCACCAATCCAAAATCGAGGCAATCCTATGCCCATTTACGACATCACCCGCCAACTCAGCCCGGCCATTGCGGTGTGGCCGGGGGATATGCCCTTCTCCGCCCAGGTCAACGGGCGGATTGCCGAGGGCAGTTCGGTCAACGTCTCGTCCATCACCTTGAGCTGCCACACGGGCACCCATGTGGACGCGCCCTATCACTACTTTGACGACGGCGTGCGCATGAACCAGGTGCCCCTGGACGTCTACGTGGGCCGGGCCACGGTGGTGGACATGCGCCACGTCTCCGGCCCGGCGCGGCCCGAACACCTGGCCCATGTGGACTTGGACCGCATCGAGCGCATCCTCTTCAAGACCCAGGACAGCCTGCGCCCGGACACAGTCTGGGATCCGGATTTTGTCTATTTGTCCGAAGAGCTTGCCACGCTCTTTGGCGAAAAGGGCATCCGGCTGTATGGCACGGACGCCCCTTCGGTGGACCAAGCGGACAGCAAAGATCTGCCCGCCCATCACGCCCTGGGCCACGGCAACGTGCTGATCCTGGAGGGGCTGATGCTCCACGACATCGAACCGGGGGAGTACGAGCTGATCGCCCTGCCCCTCAAGCTGGAACGGGACGGCTCGCCGGTGCGGGCCATCTTGCGCACGTTGGACTGAATCGTTCCCACCCCCAAATCCTATGCCGCGTTCATTCCCTTGTCTCGGCTTATTTTTTGGCGGCTGATCATCGGGCTGCCATGACCAGCCGCGACAAGTGGAAAAGGGCGGGGGCGATGGCAAACCGGCCAACAGGCCGAGGAGAACAAGAAAAGATGGACGCGGCCAAGGCCGAGCGGGCCAAGGGGCGGCGAGAAGTTGTGACGCGTGGTGCTGCTTGTCGGCTGCTGGTGGCGACCTTTCTCCTGGGCTTATCCTCTTCGCCTGCTGGGGACATAACCGCCGACGCGACAGATCGGGCATACGGTCGCAATCCTTTGGCATAGGCGACGGGCAGGTTTCGGCGTGACCATTTCACTAAATCGAAGGAGCAACACATGATGACATCTCTACCCTCGCACCCGACTTCACCGCCCAGGATCTCAACGGGCGCACGGTGCGGTTATCGGACTATCGGGACTATCGCACGGTGGTTTTGGTCTTCAACCGGGGCTTTCTCTGACCCTACTGCCGCCGGCACATGGCGCAGTTGCGTCAAGACTACCCCCAATTTGTGGAACGTGAGGCCGAGATCATCGTCGTCGGCCCGGAAGATCAGGCCGCGTTTGTGAAGGAGTGGGAGAAGCAAGAGTTCCCCTTCGTGGGCATCCCCGACCCGGAGCAGGCCATCGCCAATCGTCTATGGTCAGCAGGTCAAGTTACTCAAACTTGGCCGCATGCCCGCGCTCATGGTCATCGACAAAGCTGGGCAGATCATCTACACCCACTATGGCGCGTCCATGCAGGATATTCCGAAGAACGAAGAGATCTTGGATGTGATCAAAAAATAGAACACGGATTGGACGGATCAGACGGATCAAAACGGATCGTTTTTTTGATCCGTCTGATCCGTCCAATCCGTGTTCTATTTCGACCCTATGCACCCTGTTTCACCTATTTGAAAGGCACTCACCCATGTTTACCACCCTGCCCGCCGACGCGCTGACGTTGATGACCTGGCCCTGGGATCGTATCCAGCCTTATTACGCCGACCTGCTGGATCGGGATCTGACCCCGGCCACGGTGGATGATTTTCTGCGCGATTGGTCTGCCCTGGGCCGGTTGATGGCCGAGGCGGGGACACGCCACTATGTGGCCATCACCGTCAACACGGCGGATGCGGACGCCCAGGCAGCGTACGAAACTTATTTGGACACCATCTACCCCGCCGCCCGCCAGGCGGACCAGGCGCTGAAGCACAAGCTACTGGACAGCGGCGTGGAACCGGCGGACTTCGCCATCCCCCTGCGCAACATGCGGGCCGAGGCGGCGCTTTTCCGGGACGAGAATCTGCCCCTGCTGGCCGAAGAACTCAAGTTGGAAAGCGAGTTCGAGGCCATCGCCGGCGGCCAGACGGTGATCTGGCAGGGTGAGGAGGTCACCGTGTCTCAACTACGCCCGGTCTCTCAGGAGCAGGATCGCAGCCTGCGGGAGGCGGCGTGGCGGGCCGGGGCAGCGCGTCAACTGGCAGATCGGGCACGCATCAACCAGGTCTGGGGAAAAAACCTGGCCTTGCGAGCCAAGCTGGCGGCCAACGCCGGGTTCGACAACTATCGGGACTTCCGCTGGCAACAGCTTCTGCGCTTCGACTACACCCCGGCGGACTGCAAGACCTTTGGCGATGCCATCGAAGCCGTCATGGTGCCAGCGGCCCAACGCATCTACGAACGGCGGCGGGCCGCCCTGGGCGTGGAGCGTCTGCGCCCGTGGGATCTGGACGTGGACGCCCACGGGCCGTCCCCCCTTGCGCCCCAACATGCGCCATTGGGGATCTCACCGAGGCCATCAGCCAGATCTTCCACCGGGTGGACCCGGTCCTGGGCGGCCATTTCGACACCATGCGCAACGAGGATCTGCTGGATCTGGAGAACCGCAAGAACAAAGGCTCCGGCGGCTATTGCATCGAGTTCCACAACGCCCACCGCCCCTTCATCTTCATGAACGCGGTGGGCATGCACGACGATGTGCAGACCCTGCTCCACGAGGGCGGCCACGCCTTCCATGTCTTCGAGACCGCGCATCTGCCCTATCTTGCAGCAGATCGACTATCCCATGGAGTTTGCCGAGGTGGCGTCGATGGCCATGGAATTGCTGGCCTCCCCCTATCTGGCCCAGGAAGCCGGGGGCTTCTATGCTCAGGCGGACGCCAGCCGGGCCGTGACCGAGCATTTGGAAGGCATGTTGACCTTCTGGCCCTACATGGCCGTGGTGGACGGCTTCCAGCACTGGGTCTACGAAAACCCGGACGCGGCCAATGACCCGGCCAACTGTGACGCGGCCTGGGGCGAACTTTGGGATCGCTTTATGGTGGGGATCGACTTCACGGGGTTGGAGACGGAGAAGGTGACCGGCTGGCAACGCAAGACCCACATCCACACGTCGCCATTCTATTATGTCGAGTACGGCATGGCCCAGTTGGGCGCAGTGCAGGTCTGGCGCAAGGCCCAGACCAACCAGGCCGAAGCCGTCGCCGCCTATCGCCGTGCCCTGGCCCTGGGCGGCACCGCCACCCTCCCCGATCTCTACCAAGCCGCCGGTGCCGCCTTCGCCTTTGACGAAGCGACCTTGCGGGATGTGGTGGCCGTTTATGGAAGAACGGATTGGTTGATACGTTGATTGGTTGATTGCTTCGGGTGTCTGGCAACCACGTGTCCAAATCAACACAATCAACAAACCTCACCCCTTCCGTGCCACAATCTGCAAAATCTCTGGGCCGTAGGTCTCTGCCTTCCACGGGCCGATGGCGGGGAGGGTGACGAGTTCTTCGATGCGGGTGGGGGCTTGCCAGGCGATCTGGGTGAGGATGTCGTTGCTGAAGACGATGTCCGGGTCCACGCCCCGGGCTTGGGCCGTGGCGGTACGCCAGCGGCGCAGGGCATCGAATCGGGCCAGGACCGCGCCTTCCAGCCGGGGTTCGTCGTGGTTGCCGTTGGGGAAGGGGGGCAGCGGGCGGCTCTGACCTCGGCGCACGGTCTGCACCAGGGTTTCCCCATAGCGGCGCAGCAGATGATCGCTGAGGCCAGGGATATTGGCCAACTGATCTCGCCGGGTCGGCTCGATCTCCAAAATCTTCATCAGCACCTTGTCCCCCACAATCTTGAAGGGGGGGCGATCCCGCCGTTCGGCCTCCTGCTCTCGCCACAGCCACAACTCCTCTAGCAGCCCCATGCGATCATAGGCCAGACCCCGTGTCGTCTTCATGCTCCACACCGTGCGGGGCGTGGGCGGACGATCTTCGTGGCTGCTCTTGGCCAGGAGGTCGAAGGCCTCTTGGGCCTCTTCCCAGCGTCCGGCGCTCTCCAACTCTTTGATCAGGCGTGCCCGCAGATCGAGCAAATAGCGAGAATCCACCTGGGCGTAGGCGATCTGTTCCGCGGTCAGGGGACGCTGCCCCCAGTTGGTGCGCTGCATCTTCTTGTTGGAGATCACCCCATATTCTCGCTCCAAGATCGGGGCCAGCCCCACCCCGCTCCACCCCAGGATGCGGGCGGCCAATTGGGTGTCAAAGATGCGCCCAAAAGTGAAGCCCGCCTCCCGGTGCAACGTGAGGATGTCGTTCTCCGCCGCGTGCATGACCACTTCCACATCGGGCGAGGCCATGAGCCGGCCCAGACTGTCGATCTCCACCCGCAGGGGATCCACCAAATAGTCGGTGACGGCCAGCCAGTCCGGGTCAATCCCCGGTGTGGGCGGATCGGTCAACACAGAAATCTGCAACAGGCAGACTTTGGTGGCATAGCTGTACAGGCTGTCGCTCTCCGTATCCACGGAAATCAGACTGCTTTGGGCCAGGTGCGCCATCATTTTTTCATAGGACGCAGGCGTATTGACCAGCACCGGGGCTGGCAGGTTGTCGACAGGTCGGTTATTGCGCATTCGGGGCCATCTTTCCAGAAGTTGAATCAATGCAGACGATTGTTGGGGCCTTTTCACAGACCCTTTGCGCAGACGCAGGGGCGGGGCAAGGCCGGTTTATGATAGCCAAAAGGAAATGATGTGTCAAAGATCACATCCATCTCCGAATCTTACCCCGCCCGGCGGATTTCTGCTATACTTGGGCCATGCGTATCGACCGCCCCACCCGCCCATTTTATCTCATCGCTCCCCTCGCCCTGGCCTTGGGTCTTGTCATTCTGGCCGCGGGCGGGGTGCGGTCCGGCCCAGGCCAGGTGGGGCTGGAGGCCGTGGCCACGGGCTTTGCCCGCCCCATCGCCATCGACCAGCCAAGCGGGGAGGATCGGCTCTTTGTGGCGGAGCAGGCCGGGCGCATCCACATTGTGCCCATGACCTCGACCGTGCCCATCACCGGCACACTCAACCCGCCCTTTTTGGACATCACGGATCGGGTGCGCTGTTGCGGGGAGCAGGGGCTGTTGGGCATGGCCTTCCCGGCGGACTATGTCACGGCGGGCCATTTTTACGTCAACTACACCGACGCCCTCAGCCGCACGGTGGTGGCCCGGTTTAGCCTTCTCGCCACCCCCGGCGCGCCCGGCGGGGTCAATTTTGACCCCAACCGAGCCGACCCGACCAGCGAGCAGCAACTCCTGGTCATCGACCAGCCCTTCCAAAACCACAACGGCGGCCAGCTCGCCTTTGGCCCGGACGGCTATCTCTACATCGGCCTGGGCGACGGCGGCAGCGGCGGCGATCCCCTGGGCAACGGCCAAAATCCCGGCGTCCTCCTGGGCAAGCTCCTGCGCATCGACAGCGAAGGCCCCTCGGACCCCGACCTGGCCTACGCCATCCCCCCCACCAACCCCTTCACCCAGACCCTGGGCACCCGACCGGAGATCTGGGCCACGGGGCTGCGCAACCCCTGGCGCTTCAGCTTTGACCCCCAGACCGGGGATCTCTTCATCGCCGATGTGGGCCAAAGCCAGGCCGAGGAGATCAACCGCCAGCCCGCGGCCAGCCTGGGCGGCGAGAACTATGGCTGGAATACGATGGAGGGGTCCGGCTGCTACAACACCGCCACCTGCGACCCCGCTGGGTTGACTTTGCCGGTCCACGAATATGCCCACACCCAAGGCAATTGTTCGGTGACCGGGGGCTTTGTTGGGAGAAATTTGGATCAACCTGGGTTGTGGGGGCGGTACATTTTTGGCGACTATTGCAGCGGACGAATTTGGGGCCTGACGACCGATCGGGATGGATGGCAGTCCGCTTTGGTGATGGAAAGCGGGCTACGCATCAGCAGCTTTGGCCAAGACCTGGCCGGGCGCATCTATGTGGCGGACATCACCAGTGGCACGATCTATCGACTGACCACGGACCCGGCCCGCAAGAGCTTCCTGCCCCAGGTGATGCAACTCGTGGCGACACCGACGCCGACCCCCACCCCCACCCCTACCCCCACCTTGGTGCCCGTGCAGTGGGATCCCCGCCTGGACCAGCGGGGCGCGGCGCTGATCCCAGCCAAAGCCACGCCGGGCGAGCCCTTTTGGCGGCTGGTGAAGGCGGTCTGGTATGCGGAGAATGAACCGCCGGTGGCGAACCAGCACCACATCTTTGTGGACACCCTGGACGCCGACGGGGTGCGCCAACCCGGAATTCCCGTGCGCATCGCCACCTTTGACGACGCTGTCTACATTACCACCATCACCACGGAGGCCAAGTCGGGCGAACTCTACGCCGCCAACTTCGCCATGTTCGAGGAGGCCCCTTTCTATTTGGCCGTGCCAGCCGCCCCCGGCATCCCCGCGGACGGGGTGACCAACATGGGGATGGGCAGCATCGAAGCGCCCGATTTCAGCATCCACACCAGCTATGGGCTGACCTGGCAGTGGACCGTGGCCCACGGGGCCGTGCCGTCGCCCACCCCGTCGCCAACCCCGTCCCCCACGGTTTCCCCGACGGCGACGAGCACAATCAGCGTCACCACCTCCCCGACGCCCACGGCCACCCCCACCCTGACGGCCACTGCGACGGCGACACCGACGAGTACGCCGACGGCCACACCTTCTCCAACAAAAACAGCCACAGCCACGGCGACACCGACGCAAACACCGACCCAAACACCGACGCTGACGCCGACACCCACCCATACCCACACCCCCACAGCGACCCCCACAGCGACCCCCACGGTGGCGATCATCTTTCCCACGGCGGGGCTGGTTTCCTGTGCGCCCCAGGAGAGCGGCACCTCCTTTGGCGGGTTGGTGACGTGGAACGGTGCGCCCAGCAACAACCAGCGGGTGGTCTTCAGCGATACGCCGGACGGCCCATGGATCACTCCGCCCGCGCTGACCGGTCCCGCCTCGTTCCGCCCGGATGGACGCTACGAACACATCATCGGCTTTGCTGTGCCTCTGGCCGGAAGCTGGTATACTTGGCTTGTCAATGTGAACGGGGCGCGCATTTCGGCCCTGGTTCCCTTTACCACAGACGGACCTGGCGGCGCGTGCAACAACGCCACCATCAACTTTGCCGGGCCGTGACAATCGTCGAATCGCCCAATCAACCACTGAACATGTCCATGTCCAATCACGCACGTACAAAGCTGAAGCTATCATCAAAAAGCCATTCGCCCCTGTTGTTGGCGTTGGTGGGGATGGTGGCGGCCTTGATTTTGGGGATGGCGGCCCTGGCCCCCAAGGCGGCGGAGGGGGCGGGGTTGGCCCAGCAGGCCACGGCCACGCCGACCCCGGTGCTGACCGCCACGCCCACGGCCACGCCGACCCCGGTGCCTGTGTTGACCTGTTTGGATGTGGCCAACCGGCCCGGCCAGGGGCTGTCCGTGGTGTGGCGGGTGGACCCAACGCTGATCGGCCGGGTGCGGGGCTTCCAGATCTGGCAGAGCCGCTATGTGGCGGAGAGCCAAGTCTTTTCCGTGCCCCGGCTCTTTGTCAAGCCGGTGGATGTGGACGGCAATCCGGCGTCCGTGCTGGTGGTGGACAACTTTGGCACGGTGCAGATTGTGGCCGGGCAGGTGCGCTATGTGGCCACCATCCCAGAGAATTCGCCGCCGGGGACGCCCAATGGGGTTGTCAACGGGGTGACGGATGGAGAGCTATACGGCTATCATATCCGGCTGCTGATGACGAACAACAGCGAGGCCAGCGGCTTTTCCAGCGCCACGCCGGCCACCAAACGCTATGCGGCCAGCGGAGCCAATGATGTGGCCCGCATCTGCCCCGGCGCGGGGACCCCGGCGGCCACGGCCACGGTGACGCCCACCCAATCGCCCACGGTGGCCCCCACTTTTTGGACGCCCACGCCCACGTGGACGCCCACGAATACGCCCACGGTGACGCCCACCCCCACCATCACCCCGACGCCGACCAATACGCCCACGGTGACGCCGACCCAGCCCACCCGCACGCCCTACCCATCGCCCACCTTTACGCCCAGCCTGACGCCGCCGCCCACGGATACCCCCTCCCCCGTGCCCACGGACGCGGACACGCCGACCATCACCCCCACCTCCACCCCGGCGCTGACCACGCCCACGCCAGGCGTGGCTGTCCAAGAGACACCGACGGAGACGCCAACCACGGACCCGGCAGAAACACCGACCGAAACGCCCGACCGAGACGCCGCCGGAGACGCCAACCGAAACCCCAACCGAAGTCCCGGCTGAGACGCCTACGGAGATTCCGACCGAAACCCCCACGGCGGTGCCGCCCACCGACACCCCCACGCCCATAATCGAGATCAGCGACCCTTCGCCCCTGTCCGTGGCCGCAGCCCCCGCCGCCTTCAGCGCCGAAGTGGCGCCCCAATCCGACGCCGGGCTGGCCATCCCGTCCGAATTCACCCAGGCGGATCAGACCGCCGAGGTGGTGCGTCCCCTGCGCTGGCTGCTCTACGGCGTCAGCGCCCTCAGCCTGGGGGCAGCGTTGGCCTTCCTCGCCGCCGCCCTCTGGCTGTTGCGAAGATAGGGACCGAGGATCGGGGATCAGAAGTTAATCGCACGCATTTTCCATTTTCAATTCTCAATTCTCAATTAACATGATCCGCACACTCTACCGACACCCATCCGGCACCGTGATGGACCTGGCCGCTGACCAATTGGCCGAGGGCATCAAAGACAATCGAGCCACCCTGTGGATCGACATGCTCAACCCTACCCAGGAAGAGTACGAGTTGGTGTTGACCCAGCTCTTCCACTTCCACCCCCTGGCCGTGGAGGATGCCATTCGGGATTCCCATGTGCCCAAGGTGGACGACTACAACAGCTATCTCTTCGTGGTGGCCCACACCATCCACCTGGGGGACGAGCGCATGGATCTGGACACCCACGAGCTGGATATGTTCCTGGGCCAGAACTACCTGATCACCATGCACGATGTGACCATGAGCAACATCGACCGCCTGTGGGATCCCACCTATCACGACGAGCGGGGGCTGGCCCGGGGCTCGGCCATGCTGCTCTATGAATTGCTCGACCGTCAGGTGGACACGTACACGCCCCTGATCGACCAATTTGAGGAGCGGTTGGAAACCCTGGGCGACCAGATCTTTCACAGCAACTCGACCCGGGGACCCGAACAGGAGCTGATCGAGGCGATCCTGACCGCCAAGAGCACGGCCTTGCGTCTGCGCCGCATCCTCGGCCCCCAGCGAGATCTGCTGAACCGCCTGGCCCGGGACGACTATGCCGTGATCCCGGCCCGCACCCGCATCTACTTCCGGGACATCTACGATCACCTGCTGCGGGTGGCGGACCTGGCCGACTCCATGCGGGATCTGGCCAGCAGCACCATGGAGACCCACCTGACCCTGGTCAACAACCGCATGAACGAAGTCATGAAGGTGCTGACCATCATCTCCACCATCTTCATCCCCCTCAGCTTTCTGGCCGGGGTCTATGGCATGAACTTCGCCTTTATGCCCGAACTCAACCAGCCCTGGACCTATCCCGCCCTGTGGATGATCTTTTTGGCCATCGGCGGCGGCATGTTGTACATGTTCCGGCGGCGAGGGTGGTTGTAGAATTGAGAGGTGAAATTTGAAAATGGAGAATTTTTAATGGAACAGCCGACCCGACATGATTATTCTGCAGGGGGGGTGGCCTATCGGGTGACCGACCAGGATCCCCCCCAAGTGCAGATCGCGTTGATTGCCACCAAGGGGCGTCGACGCTGGCAATTGCCCAAGGGAACCATCGAGATTGGGGAAACCCCCTTGGTCGCCGCCATCCGCGAGGTGGCGGAGGAGACCGGCGTGCACACCGAGCACGAAGCCTTTTTGCAGGCCATCACCTACACCTATTACGACACCTACCGCAAAGATCCCCCCATCCAGGTCCACAAACAGGTGGACTTCTTCCTCCTGCGCATCGTGGGCGGCGAGCTCAACGACGCCAGCCACGAGGTGGACGGCGTGGGCTGGTTCTCCCCGGACGAGGCCCTGGACACCCTCACTTTTGAGGGGGAGCAGGCAGTATTACGTCAAGCAATGGAGCATTGGACATGACCGAGCAGACCCAAAACTATACGGCCCACAAGGCCACCAAAGCCGAAATCAAAGAAGCCATCGCCCTCCTCCTCTCCGGGGTGAGCAGCGACCCCTCCGGCGTGGCCGAGTTCACCGCCAGTTGGTGGAAGCGGATGATGTTCAAGCACTCCGCCGGGCCCCGGGCCATGGGCCAGCAGATGGACACCTTCGTCGTCCCCAACCCGGACGGCCCGGAGGGCATCCTGGGCTATCTCTCCGTGCAGTTGCGCGGCAGCGCGGCCAGCGCCTTCGAGTGGGGCGTCACCCGTCCCCTGGCCCAGGCGGACGGCCAAGCCATCCTGCGTGCCCTGCTGGACGCGGCCGTGGCCAAAGTGGAGGATATCGGCGACTACGACCATTTCTACTTGGGGCTGATGGCGGACGAAACCGGGGGCATCCAGGTCTTGGAAAGCGAAGACTTCTACGAGGCCGACTACCAATTGGTGCAGATGACCGCACCCCTGCCCCTGACCTTGCCGTCCGACGCCGGCTCCAGCGCCGGGGTCCACTTCGTCCCCAAACTAGCCCGGGCCTATAAGGCCGAAATGGAACGGCTTCTGCGCCTGGACTACCCCGGCGACGCCGACGCCGCGGACACCGCCGCGGCCATGCACCTCTCCATCCTGGGCAACCCCAAAATCATGGAAATCGAGTTGGATGTGGAGGACGTGGGCGGCGAGGGCATGGGGGGCAAGCGGGAATCCGTGGGCTTCTTGCAGTTCAACCGCTACAAAGACGAGCAGCGGGTCCTCTACGCCCTGGCCCCCCGCCTGTGGGGCACGGAAACGGAAGTGGGCATCCTGCGCACAGCGTTGGCCCCCTATTTGCACAAGCCCGGTCGTTTGCGTCTGCGCACCTTCAGCCGGGGCCATTTAGAGGCCAGCCGTCCGGCGTTGGAGGCGTTGGGCCTGACCTGGGCGGAGTCCGTGTGGCGGCGGTATGTGGTGGCGTGGGAGGAATGAGCGGGTGAACCGTAGGTGCGGCAACCTGCCGCACAACTGCGAAAACGGCAGGATCATGCACATCCTGCGGGGACGAGCTTCCCGGAAGGTGGTTGGGTAGCGGAGATGCGTGGTCAAGCTTCCGGGAAGCGGGGAGTGGGTGATCCAAGACGCCGGGCTTTTTTCAAAAGCCCGGCGTCTGCGCGCAAAAAGCCAGCGCCGGTTGAGTAGGGGACGGGCGCACATCTCCGCAGACGGCGAGAGGTCGCTTCCGTCCCCGTATCGAAACCAGAGCGGGTATAGAGCGCAGGTTGACCCACTACGGTTTCGATACGCCCTTCCTCCAAGCGTGGACGGAGTGGTTGGGTTAAGCCGGGCTACTCAACCTGCGTTCGTCTTCATGCGGACCAGCGCCGGTTGAGTAGGGGACGGGCACACATCTCCGCAGATGGCGAGAGGTCCTTCCGTCCCCGTATCGAAACCAGAGCGGGTATAGAGCGCAGGTTGACCCACTGCGGTTTCGATACGCCCTTCCTCCAAGCGCGGACGGAGTGGTTGGGTAAAGCCGGGCTACTCAACCTGCGCTGGACGTCGGGCGGACCTCACCGTTGATACCCGCCGTCGCCAGCGTACCCGGTCAATTCCACGTAGCCCCGCCCAGCGACCGGCGCGCCATCGTACGTCCCCAATGGCGCTGACCGTCACCTTCCCAATAGGTGAAGGCCACGTCCATTTCCTGGTCTTGGATCAGGGGGGTGATCGTCAGATCGATGGCCAAGTCTGGGAAGGTGACGGTCCAGCCGGAGGGATAGGTCGCGCCGGATCGGGGACTGGTCCACTGGCCGGTGGGGGTGAGGGTGAAGTCCGCGGGGGAGAGGTGCGCTGGGTGCCGTCCGGGGCGACGAGGGTGCCCTCGAACGGGGTGGCGCTGACCCCGGTTTGGCTGCGGATTTGGGCGAACATGAGGAGGGCGCCGTTGTCCAGTTGCAGGCTGAACCAGTCCCAGCCCACGGCGTCGCCGGAGAGGGCGCTGGTGCCGAATTCGTGGTCGAACCAGCTGAGGCCGGTGACGTCCGACGGTGCGGTCGCCCAGGGTGAGGGTGCCGGTGGTGGTCAGGCCGACCAGGCTGTAGTAGTAGCTGGCGTTGCCCGCTTCCGGTCCCTTTTGGCTGAGACCGGCGTCTCCGTGCAGGATGGGGGCGCGGGTCTCGGTCAGGGTGAGGTCGAGGGCGATGGGGCCGTCCGCGCTGTCCGTGCGGGCGCGCAGCTGTTGGATGCCCGGCTCGATCTCCGTGGCCTGCCAGTCTTCCAGCCAGACTTCGTAGAGGGGATCCCCGGTGGCCCCGGCCAGTTCTCCGGCCCCCCGGCTGAACCGATCGAAGCTGCGATGGACTTTGGCCCCCCCGTCGGTGATGGCGAAATGGGCCATGTAGACCTGGTTGGTGGCTAGATCAGAAGGTCGTTCTTCTAAAAAAGGAGAGACGGCGCTGCGAAAAAAGGTGAGTTGATAGCCGTATTGGGTGCCGTCCGCGCCGGTGAGGTTGCCCGTGTAGTACCACCATTCCGTGGCGTATTCGGGATGGGGGCCGTGGTCCGCGGGGAAGGTGAAGGGTTGGGGCGCGGTGGCGCGAGCGTAGCCTTCTGTGCTGGCGGCGCTCATGGCGTCCACCACGCTGGCGCTGGCGACAGGGGGGGCGGCGTCGGGCGCGCAGGCGGTGAGGAGGGTCAACAGGAAAATCATGGCGGCAAGTAGGCGAATGGGTCGGGTCATGGTCGTTGTGTCCGTGGGTTGATGGGAACGATTGGGGTTTGGGTAGGCGGAGAGGCAAAGATTGCATAACACTCTGCCTCGTCCGCCCCCGCCCAAACCTCAACGATTGTACACGACACGGTCGGGCTTCTCCGTGCCCCTACTTCCGGTTTTGGCGGCTTGCTTTGTATCAAGAGTATGTTGTGGTAAAATTCAGCGCGTGTTGTGCTGGGCCGGACGAATGCCACAAAGAGATGGCGCGTTCGGTCTGTTTTTGCCAAAAAAGGAAGACGCGTATCAAACGACGGGCCGAAAAAGTGGTATGGTTCGTTGTGGAATTCTTAGATCTTATTGAACGCACAATCATAGGGAGGAGAGGCGTCTATGCCTACCAAATCACTGACCACGGATCTGCTGCCGTCGGAAGCGGCGACAGCGGTCCAGGCCGAGAAGTTGCCGGTCGAGCAGTTGAAGGAGATGTACCGGGTGATGCTCCTGATCCGCCGGGTGGAGGAATCTCTGTTGCAGATGGCGGAGAGCGGCAAGATCGGCGGGGCCATGCACACGGCCATTGGCCACGAGGGGGGCGGCGTGGGCGCGGCCTACGCCACGATGGGTGATTATGTCACCTGCACCTATCGGGGCCATCATCACGGCATTGCCCGGGGGATGGATGTGAAGCGGGCCATGGCCGAGGTCTTGGGCCGGGCGGATGGCTTCGCCGGGGGCAAGGGCGGCTCCATGCACTTTTATGCGCCGGAGTTGGGCATGATGGGGGCCAACGGCATTGTGGGGGCGCAGGTTCCCCAGGCCGCGGGGTTGGCCTTGGCCAGCAAGCTGCGCAAGGAGGGCAAGATCGCCATCACCTTCTTTGGCGAGGGCGCTATCTTCCAGGGGGTGATGCACGAGACCTTCAATATCGCCTCGAAGTGGAAATTGCCCATCATTTTCTACTGCGAAAACAACCGCTATTCCGAGATGACCCCCACCAACCGCACGTCGTCCATCGACGAGATCTACACCTTTGCCCACACCTATGGCATGGAATCCATGCAGATCGACGGCAACGATGTGGAGGTGGTCTACACCGCGGTCAAACAGGCGGCGGATCGGGCACGGGCTGGCGAAGGCCCCACCTTTATCGAGGGGCTGACCTATCGCCTGTCCGGTCACATGGCCGGGGATCTGGAAACCTATCGCACGACCGAAGAGATCGACTTGCAGCGGGCCTACGAGCCGCTGATCATCCTGCGCCAAAAGCTGGTGGATCGGGGCGTCTCCGAGGAAGAACTGGGCCAGATCAGCGAGTCCGTCGAAGCCGAGATCGTCGAGGCCGTCGAGTTCGCCGAAACCAGCCCCTGGCCGGATGTGAGCGAAGCGTATACCCACGTTTACAAATAGGCGAGGCTTCGACGTGAGCTCAGCGACGGGCGAATTGCGAGGGGCGAATTCTCCACGCAACACGAAACACGGAACACATAATCACTTCCTAATTTCCAGGAGTCACGATACCATGCGCAAGACAACGTATATTCAGGCAATCAACGAGGCGATGAAGGAGGAGTTGCGCCGGGACGAGAATGTCTTTCTGATTGGGGAAGACATCGGTCGCTACGGCGGGCTTTTTCGGGTCACTCGTAATCTTTTTGAGGAATTTGGGCCAGATCGGGTGATTGATACCCCAATCAGCGAACAGGCTTTCATGGGTATGGCCACGGGGGCGGCCATGGTCGGCATGCGTCCAGTGATCGAGCTGATGTACATGGACTTTTTCCTGGTCTGCGCCGACCAGATCTTTAATCAGGCCGCCAAGTTGCACTACATGAGCGGCGGACTGCTCAACGTGCCTTTGGTGATCCGCGGTCAACAGGGCGGGGGCAAAAAGTACGGCTCCCAGCACAGCCAGTCCGTGGACGCCATGTTCGCCCACTTCCCCGGCATCAAGGTCGTGGCCCCCTCCACCCCCTACGACGCCAAGGGGCTGCTCAAATCCGCCATCCGGGACGACAACCCGGTGCTCTTTTTGGAGCACAAGTTGCTCTATTTCACCCGGGGCGAAATGCCCGACTTGGACGACGAATACACCATCCCCATCGGCGTGGCGGATGTGAAGCGAGCAGGCACGGACATCACCATCGCCACCTTCAGCTATTGCGTGCTGCAAGCCCTGGAGGCCGCGGAAGAGTTGGCCGAGGAGCACGGCATCAGCGTGGAAGTGGTGGATCTGCGCAGCGTGGAGCCTCTGGACATGGAGACCGTCCTCACCTCCGTGGCCAAGACCGGCCATCTGCTGGCCGTCCACGAATCCTACGCCAACAGCGGCATCGGCGCCGAGATCGTGGCCCGCACCTACGAAGAGGCCCCCGGCCTGCTGCGCGCCCCGGCCCGCCGCCTGGGCATGGCCCCGGTCTCCATCCCCGTCTCCGGCCCCTTGGAGGCGGAACTGCTGCCCTGGAAGCAGAAGATCAAAGCGGCAGTGTTGGAGACCTTGCGAGTAACGGCGTAACACGATCCATCAATCATGATAGGGAGAATAAACCTATGGCAACCGAAGTAAAACTCCCAGATCTGGGTGAAGGTATAGACGATGTGACCATCAATCGTTGGCTGGCCGCCGAGGGCGACACGGTCAACGAGGGCGATGTGATTTTGGAAGTGGCCACGGACAAAGTGGACACGGAAGTAACCGCGCCGGTGAGCGGCGTGCTGCTCAAACAGTTCCACGGCGAAGGCTCCCTGGTCGGCGTCAGCGAAGTGCTGGCCATGATCGGCGCTGCCGGTGAAGAGGTAGCCGCAGGCGCCCCCGCGCCCAAGGCGGCGGCTCCGGCTGCGGCGGAAGCCCCGGCCCCCGTGGCAGAGGCGGCCCCCGCCGCATCTGGCGACAAAAAGGCCACCCCGGTCGCCCAGCGGGTGGCCCAAGACCAAGGCGTGGATCTGGGCCAAGTCGGCGGCACCGGCCCCGGCGGGCGCATCACCAAAGACGATGTGCTGGCCTCCAAGGAAGCAGGGGCTGCCCCCGCCGGTAAGGGCCTGCCCGGCGACTTGGCCGATGTGCCCTCCATGGTCGTGGCCCGCACCGTGGCCCAGACCGGGGTCAACCTGGCCGAGGTGGCCGCGGGTCGCCCCTTCAGCAGCCTGACCAAATACGACATCCTCAGCGCCGCCGCCAGCCGGGACGCCGGAAAGACCGTCGTGGTGGCCCCAGCCTACGATGCAGTCGCCGCGGCTCCTGTCAAGGCAGCGCCATCCACACCGTCCACCCCGTCCACACCCAGCGCGCCAGCCCCCAAACCCGCCGCGGCCCCCGCCCAACCCGCCGCCGGGGACGAACTGATCAAACTCAGCCGCATGCGCCAACTGGTGGCCAAGAACACCGCAGAGAGCGCCTTCACCGCCCCCCACGTCACCACCATGTGGGATGTGGACATGACCGCCCTCCTCACCCACCGGGCGGCCAGCAAGAAAGAATTTGCCGCCGCCGGGGTCAAACTGACCGTGACGCCCTATCTCTTCATGGCCATCCTGGCCGGGCTGCGGGCCGTGCCTGCCGCCAACGCCAGTTGGACCGACGAGGGGGTGATCATCAAGCGCACGTACAATATCGGCATGGCCGTGGCCCTGCCCATGGACAAATACGGCATGGGCGGGCTGATCGTGCCGGTGATCAAGAACGCCGGGGATCTCAACCTGATGGGGCTGGCCCGGGCCGTCAACGACCTGGCCGAGCGGGCCCGGGACAACAAGCTCAAAGTCGACGAGTTGCAGGGCGGCACCTTCACCCTGAGCAACTACGGCGTCTCCGGCAGCCGCTTCCAGACCCCGGTGATCGTCCAGCCCCAGGTGGGCATCCTGGGCGTGGGGAACATCGAAAAGCGGGCCGTGGTGATCAGCCAGGGCCACCCCCTCGACCCCAACCGGGGCGATTACATGGCTTTCCGGCCCATGACGACCTTGGGCTTCAGCTATGACCATCGGGTGTTGGATGGGGCCACCGCGGACGCGTTCTGCGCGGCGGTGAAGGGGAGTTTGGAAGGCTGGGGATAAAAGCAAGGCAAAAGGCAAAGTGCAAAAGGCAAAAGGCAAAAGGGTCGTGTTCAGCGAAGGGTATTCGCTGGACACGACCCTTTTTTGTTGCGTAGGTGCGGTTTTTAACCGCACGGGGTCCATGCTGCATTCGTGATCTTGCAAGCCGTGCGGTTGAAAACCGCACCTACGGTCTGGGTCGACAATTGCCGCGCAAAGCCAACCCGATTCATCGGGTTTCGCCTGACCAGCCGGGGGATTCATCCCCCGGCGGTGCCCCCAACCCAAAAGGATCGTGTCCAGCGAAACCACTCGCCCAGACACGATCCTTTTGCCTTTTGCCTTTTGCACTTTGCCTTTTGCCTTGCTTTTCCCCTTATCGCGATCGCACCAACAGCGCATCCCCCATCGCCCACAACAGCGACGCCTCGGCCCGATCCCCAAGCACCTTGGTCAGCCAATCCAGCCCGGCCTGATGATGCACGTGGACCTGGGCCTGGGCCACCTCTCGGGCCTCGGTTTTGGCCAGAAGATCGAGCATGGCGGGCAGATCCTCGGGCCGGATGCCCTGGGACCAGAGTTGCTGCACCGCCTCGCCCCAGCGGGGGTGGTTGAGGGCGTAGAGCAGGGGGAAGCTCTTTTTGCGGCGCAAGATGTCGTTGCCCGCGGCCTTGCCCGTCACCGCCGGGTCGCCCCAGATGCCCAGGATGTCGTCCTGGATCTGGAAGGCCAGGCCGATGCCCAGGCCGAAGCCATAGAGATCGCACTCCTGGTCCGGGTCGCCGCTGCCGATCATGGAGCCGATGCCCGCGCTGGCGGCCAACAGGGCGGCGGTCTTGCCCCGGATCATACGCAGATATTCGTCCACGCTGACCACGTCCCGCTCTTCAAAGCTCATGTCCAGATGTTGCCCCTCGGTGAGGGCGATGCAGGTCTGGGTGAAGCGGCCCAGGGCGGCCAGGGTGCGCTCCGCGGAGACGCCGCGCTGGGGCAGTCGGTGGAAGGCGGAGAAGGCCAGGGCGTGCATGGCGTCCCCCACGTTGACGGCCTGGGGCATGCCCCACAACTTCCACACCGTGGCCCGGTGACGGCGGGTCTCGTCCCCATCCTCCAGGTCATCGTGGACCAAAGAGAAGTTGTGCAGGATTTCGATCCCGGCGGCCGCGGGCAGGGCTTGCAGGGGATCGCCGCCCACGGCCTCCGCGGCCATGATGGCGACCATGGGCCGCACCAGTTTGCCGCTGGGCTGCTTTTCGGGCGCAAAGTCGGCGTTGACCCAGCCCATGTGATAGTGCATCATGGCATAGTGGGCATGGACCGCGCCCTCACCGTTGGCCAGGACGGATTGCATCTCCGCCTCCACCTGGGGGGTCCACTGGGCGTAGAAGGCTTTTAGCCGCTCGGTTGCGTCCGTTGTGCTGCGTGTCATGGCAAAATCGTCCTTTGTTGATGTGGTATATCGATTCCTTACACCGCCTCGATCACGCCGGGGGCGCGTAGGGCGGTGATGTTTTCAGCTCCGGCGACGAACATGGCGATGCGCAGTTCGGCCTCCAGAATTTCCATTTCTTCCAGCACAGCGACCACGGGATCTTGGGGGGCGACGGCCTTTTTCAGGAAGGGACCGGCCAGCCCCACCAGATCCGCGCCCAGGGCGACGGCTTTGGCAATATCCTGGCCCGTGCGGATGCCGCCGCTGGCGAAGATGGGCAGGGCCGGAAAGCCCATCGCCCGGCGCACCCGGTCCACGGCCACGAGGCTGTCCGCGGTGGGGATGCCCCAATCGCAGAAGGCGGCGGCCAGTCGGCGCAGGCGCTCCGTGGGGGCCCGGTGCATCTCCACTTCGCTCCACGAGGTGCCGCCGGCCCCGGCCACGTCGATGGCGCTGATGCCGGCGTTGATCAGGTGGCGGGCGGCCTGTTCGCTGATGCCCCACCCCACTTCCTTGGCGATCACCGGCACGCCGTCGGCGCTCAAAGCCCGGCAGACCTGCTCGATCTTGCCCAACAGCCCGGCCCAGTTCACATCGCCGCCGGACTGCACGGCCTCTTGCAGGGGGTTGAGGTGCAGGATCAGGGCGTCGGCGTCGGCCATCTCCACGGCCCGGCGGCATTGGTCCACGCCATAGCCATAGTTGAGCTGCACCGCGCCCAGGTTGGCGAGAAGCAGAATATCCGGGGCCACATCCCGCACGCGAAAGGTTTCGGCCAAGGCTGCGTCCTCGATGGCGGCCCGCTGACTGCCCAAGCCCAGGACCAACCCCCGATCTTGGGCGGCTTCGGCCAGAATCCGGTTGATCTGCCCGGCCTGGGTTGTGCCCCCGGTCATGGAGCTGACCAGGATCGGGGCGTTGATCCGCTTGCCAAAGAGGGTCAGCCCTGTGTCAATGGCGGCCAAGTCAACCTCCGGCAGGGCCTGATGGGTCAGGCGATAGCGCTCAAACCCGGTGGTCAGGTTGGGGAAGTTGACATCCTCTTCCAGGTTGATGCGAATATGCTCGGCCTTGCGAGCGCTGTGGGACATGTTCGGCTCCTTGAGGGTTAAAGTGCGGCCCAGGGCAAGCCCGGAACAATTGGCGCAACTTTAGTCTTGTTTTGGGGTTATCACTATAAGGCAAGCGGATCTTACCCCTAGGCGAAACCCATGTCAATGTCAGAGGGCCGCCCTTCACAACCGTCGAACAGTCCGTTTGACAGGTTTTGTACCACTGGCTACAATAGTGGGCGTCCGTTGCCCATTGTATCGGGGCCGCAAGTTCAGTTCAGCGTTGCACACTCCAATCCAGAGCAGCAACAGATATCCACCTGGTCACAACCAGTTTTTAGACAGTGCACACAGTAAGTGCAATTATCCACACTATCATATCATGAAAAGGGAGAAGACAAGATGGCTTCAACACTAGAGACAATCCGAGGCATTATCGTAGAGCAATTGGGCGTGGAACCTGATGAGGTCACCATGGAAGCCACGTTCCGGGATGATCTGAAGGCAGACAGCCTGGACTTGGTTGAGCTGATCATGGCCTTCGAAGAAGAGTTTGGCGGCGACATCAGCGACGAGGTTGCTCAGGGGCTGGAAAGCGTGGGCGACGTGGTCGAAGTACTTGGACGAACAGGTCAGCCGCCTAAGTTGACCTTTCCGACTATCGGACAAACCAAAGGCGGGCTGTGTCGAAACGCACAGCCCGCCTTTGCGCGTCTATCTCTGATTTATCTGATTCAATGGACAATGCACAATGGACAATGCACAATGGCAGGTGGATAGTCGGCTTTCTGTGATTTTGAATGCCGGGGGACAGAGCCGCCGCATGGGCAGCAACAAGGCCCTGTTGCCCGTGGGCGGGGTGCCTCTGATCCAGCATGTGGCTTTGCGGCTTCTGCCCTTGGTGGACGAGCGCATGTTGGTGATCGGCAACGACCCGGCGGTGCAGGCGGCGGTGCAGATTCCGCGGCCCACGGTGGGGCTGGCGGATGCGTGGCCGGATGCCGGGGCGGTGGGCGGCATTGCCACGGGGCTGGCCCAGGTGGAGGGCTGGGCCGCGGTGGTGGCCTGCGATCTGCCCTTGGTGCGCCCGGAGATCTTCCGCCATCTGCTGGCTTTGGCCCAGGAACCGGGGCCTGACGGTCAGCCCTGGGATGTGGTGGTGCCTGTGGTGGATGGCCGGGCGCAGACATTGCACGCCCTCTATCATCGCCGCTGCCTGCCCGCCATCCACGCCCAGTTGGCCGAGGGACGGTTGCGGGTCAACTATTTTTACGATCAGGTGCGGGTGCGCCGGGTGGCCGAAGACGAGCTGCGGGGCGTAGATCCTGACCTGCACTCCTTTTTCAACGCCAACACGCCGGACGAGTGGGCGCACGCCTTGGACCTGCTGGCGCGGGAACCGGACTCTGCCGCCGGGCGTTGAGGGGGCATGGCAAAACAACGACGCAGACCTGTTTTTCGGATGGTGATTTGGGGCGTAGGGCTGGCCGGGGTGGGGATGGCCGCCCTCTTTGGCTGGCTGATGTGGCAGGTGGATCGGGCGCAGACGGGGACGGCTGACACGCTGATCGGCCCCGTGGAGGCGATTGTGGTGCTGGGGGCCGTCGTGCGCCCAGACGGCAGCCCCGGCCCGGATCTGCGCAGCCGCACCTGGTGGGCGGTGAGCCTCTACCACGATCTGATCGCCCAAGGGCAGGATCCCGTGCTGATCCTCACCGGCGGGTCGCCGATCCACCCGAATGCGGCCTCGACCGTGGCCCGGCGCATGGCGGAGAGCCGAGGCGTGCCGGTCGGCGCGCATTTTCCAGACCCGAGGGCGGCCAAACCACCGCAGAAGATATGGCTGCCACCGTTGACTTGATGCAAAAATCTGGCTGGAACCAAGCTATTTTGGTCAGCCACCCCCTCCATCTTTTTCGAAGCAAATGGCATTTTGAACGGGCCGTGGCTGCATCCAAAAGCGAGATTCGGTCAGCCACCTATGCGGCAGGGGGCATCACCTATCTCTCCACCCGCCAGCGGCTGACCTTGGACGCCCGGGAAGCCGCCGGCATCCTGTGGGCGTCGGTGGACGGCTGGGAACGCATGGCCGGGCTGGGGCGGGTGTTGGAGCGGATTGTGTATGGGTAGCGAATGGCGAATGGCGAATGGACAATGCACAATGCCATTCGCCATTCGCCATTCGCCATTTGCTAGAGCCGATAGGGGCCGTCGAGGCAGTTGGGGCAGGTGTCCACCATGCCTTGGGCTTGATTGACTTGGCGGGTTTCGCCGCAGTAGGGGCAGGCGATGTGGTCGGGGATGGGGGCGGCTTCGCCCATGCCCCGGGTCATGGAGCCGTCGGCGTTCATGGGCAGGGCAAAGCCTCGTTGCAGCAGATCTTCGTTGAGGTTGATGTACGAGACGATCACCCCGTTCACCACCTCTGGGACCAGGACTTCGGCCAAAAGTCGGCCATATTTCTCGGTGGTGTCATCTCCCCGCTTGTCCAGGATGGTGCGCAAGAGCACCTGTCGTCCCTCCACCAAAGAGCGCACATAGTCCCGCACCTTCAGCCCTTCGGTGCGGCTCTCGCCCCTCACCTCTGGGGTGTTGATGCGCCACAAACGCAGATGTTCGCCCTTTTTCCACAGGTTCATGCCCAGATCGATGTCCACGGTGATGGTGTCGCCGTCATAGACGCTGATCACATCCGCGGCATAGTGATAGAGGCTGGCCTGGATGCGTACGTCCGGGGTGGGGGCAGCCACACCTCGTGACATGGCCGATTCACCATTTGCGGCGCCATTGCGGGTGCTGGGAAAAATGCTTTGCCAAAAACTCTTCAACGATTCTGCGATGTCTGGCATGGGTCAATCCTCTCACTGATAATCCTAGCTGAGCAAACAGATAGCGGGCAGACGATCTGCCCAAGAACAACGGTTTAAGTTAAACAGCTTATGTCCCTTCCGTCAATAGGCCATAATGCGCAGAAAAAAATCAGAATGACTACACGGCGAAAACCACTCTTCAACGCAAAGAACGCTGAGAAACGCAGAGAACGCAGAGAAAAGACCTTTCCGATCTTTGCGATTCTTTGCGTTCTTTGCGTTGAGCGCCCTTTTTGGCGTGCAGCTCAGCACAGAACACGGATGCGAACGGATCGAACGGATCAAAACAGATCAAAGCCAAACGATCAGCGTAGTCCCCACCTAAACGACGAAGGGTGGCGATAGATTCGCCACCCTTCGTCGTTTAGGTTAGATTGTCTTGACTTTCAGGTCGGGCTACAGGTTGCTGTCATCGAACGTCGGGGCCTGGAAGTTGGTGCCGCCGGGGAGGGTGCCTTCGGGCGCTGCGCCCTGGGGACCATTCCCCCGACTGTGGCGTCCACCCTGCTCCCCACCCCGTCCGCCGTGGCCGGAGAGGTCACCGCTCTGGGCCTGGGCCAGGATGGCGTCGGCCTGTTCCTGGGTGATCTCGCCAGCGGCCACCTTTTCGGCCAGGTTGCTGGTCAGTTCGGCCAGGCGGACCTCGTCCATCACGGCCTTGACATCGGCCATGTCTACGCCCTGGGCGTCGGCGATCTGGTCGATGGTCTGACCGGCGTCGATAGCGGTCTGGAGGTCGGCCACACTCAGGTTCAGGACACCGGCCAGAGCGGCCTGGGCGTCAGGCGTTGCGTCGGCAAAGCTGGGATGTCCGCCCCGCTCACCGCCCCGTTTGCCGCCAGTCTCGGCCCGAGCCAGGATTTCGTCCGCCTGGGCCTGGGTGATCTCACCGGAGGCGACCCGTGCGGCCACTTCGGTCTGCATGGTCGGCTAGGCGTTCGGCGCTCAGGATCCGCCTTCACGGCATCCAAGTCCACACCCTGGGCGGCGGCGATCTCTTCCAGGCGTCTGACCGGCATCCTTGGCCGTCTTGCAGCTCCTCAACGGTCAGCCCCAGGGCTTCGGCCAGAGTGGCGTCCTTGGCGCCATCCACCTCACCGCCCCGGCCGCCCCGTTCACCGCCAGGGCCGCCGAACTCTCCCCGAACGCCGTTTTGAACGCGTTCCACAATGCCGGGGACGGCGCTGGGGGTTTGGGTCTCTGCCTGGGCGAAGCTGACGGCGGCAAAACTCATAACACTCACCGCTGCGATGGCCGACACGATCCCGAGATTCTTCATCCACTTTTTCATAATCTTACTCCTTGTTGATAGACCTACTGGCTTGGGTATCCAACCCGATGTTGGACACGCTTGTCCTGGGCTGTGAGGCCCTGGTTCAGCACCTGCGTTGCCACTGTTTCTGTCTCTGTCACTGTGTGCGGTGCTGTGTCACCAGTATGCGGGGCGGGCGTAAGCGGGGGATGGAGAAGATGTTTAGGAGTGGTAAAGATGGAAGGCGTGAAACGTGTTGCGTGTTGCGTGACGTATTACACCGCAACACGCAACACGTTTCACGCCCGTACGGTTTAGCCGCCTGTTCCACCCGTGCTATAATCAGCCCATGGCAAAACACACAGGACGAAAACAACAAAAACAGACCCGTTCCGACCGACAGCAGGCCAGCCAGAGCAGCGCGGGCAGTGGTCCCCTGCGGGAAGAGGGCGCGGTCCTCAAGGATTGGGGCGGCAAGTTCTCCGTGGCCCTCTCCTTTCCCAACAGCTATTATGTGGGGATGAGCAGCCTGGCTTTGCAGATTCTCTACACCCGCTTCAACCAGGACGCGGACGTGGTCTGCGAGCGCATCTTCTGGACCAAGGGCGATGCGGACGCCGGCAAGCCCCTGCTCTCTCTGGAGAACGGGCGACCCGCCGACGAGTTCGACATTTGGGCCTTCACCGTCTCCTGGGAGATGGACTACTTCAATGTGGTGGAGATGCTGCGCCAGGCCAAGGTGCCGCCCTTGGCCGCGGATCGCCAGGCCTCCAAGCAGTGGAACGGCGACCCCTGGCCCCTGCTGATCGCCGGCGGTCCCGGCATCACCATGAACCCGGAACCCCTGGCCCCCTTCTTCGACGTGATCCTGATCGGCGAGGGCGAGGAGGCCGTGCCCCACTTCATGGATCTGTGCCGGGAAGGGCTGGACGAGGACCGGGCGGCCCTCTTGGCGACTTTGGACCGCACGCCGGGCTTCTATGTGCCCATCCCTGCGCCCGTCCAACCGGGATCATGTGGACTTCCGCCCGGTGGAGCGGCTGTGGGTGCGCAACCTGCCCGGCTTCCGCACGGCCAGCAGCCTCTACACGCCGGACACGGAATTTGGGGCCATGCACTTGATGGAGATCGCCCGGGGCTGTGGCCGGGGCTGCCGTTTCTGCCTGGCCGGTTATGTCTACCGTCCGGCCCGGGAACAGCCCTTGGACACCCTGATGGTCTGGGCGGAGGAGGCCATCGCCGCCGGGCGCAAGCGCATCGGCCTGGTCAGCGCCGCGGTGAGCGACCACACCCAGATCGACGAGTTGGCCACCCGGCTCCACGCCATGGGCGCGTCCATCAGCGCCAGTTCCATGCGCATGGACCCCATCAGCATCCCCCTGATCAAGGCCATGGCCGAGGGGGGCACCCAGACGTTGACCGTGGCCCCGGAGGCGGGCAGCCAGCGGCTGCGCAACGTGATCAACAAAACCCAGACCGAAGAGCAGATGATGCGGGCGGTCTCCTTGGCCAGCGAGCTGAACATGCCCCAGCTCAAGCTCTACTTCATGGTCGGCCACCCCACGGAGACCGACGACGACATCCAGGCGCTGATCGACTTCACCCTGGCCGCCAAGAGCCGCTTCAACCGGCGCATCGCCATCAACGCCACGCCCTTTGTGCCCAAGGCCCACACCCCCTTCCAGTGGGAGGCCATGACCGATTCCCGCACCATCAAGAATCGCCAGCGCACCATCAACCGGGCCCTGGCTCGCCACGGCGTCGCCGTGCGGGCCGATTCGCCGGACTGGGCCGAGGTGCAGGCCGTCCTCAGCCGGGGAGATCGTTCCCTGGCCCAGGTGCTCCTGGCCGTGCCGCCGGGGGAGTTGAACGTGCGCACCTTCTTCGAGGCCATGGAGCGGCTGGGGCTGGACCGGGAGCACTACACGGGCAAGCACGAGATCGGCTCCCCCCTGCCCTGGGACATTGTGCAGAGCGGGGTGAGCGAGAGCTATTTCCACTACGAGCTGAAGCTGGCGGCCCGGGACGAGACCGGCCTCAGTTGTCCGCCGGACAGCGCCGGCTGTCTCAGTTGCCAGGCCTGCGACCCGGATTGGGCCTTCCGCTACGGCAACAACGCCGACCGTCCCGTGCCCAACGCCAAGGGCGGCCCCTGGCGGGCGCAGGACTGGCAGCCCTGGTCCAAGCTGAAGTTGGGGAAGAATGCGGGGGAGTTTGGGAGCGTGACGGTGGCACCGGTGGAGTTGGTGTAAATAGTCATCATTTGCAGGAGAAGGAAACGTGTCGTCTCGATTATTGGCCCAAATCCAAAACTTGATCTCGCTGGGTGATTATGGCTTCACCCAACACGCAATCGACGAAATGGCTAAAGATTACCTGACCATCGATGACATTGAACATGCTGTTTTGAATGGAGTCATCACCAAAATCGAGTCCGGGGATCGCCGTGGATCACGCTACACAATTGTCGGCCCGGATAGCAGAGTTCAGATAGAGGTAGGCGTGGTCGGACGATTTGCCCGACTTCACAGCTACCTGATTATTACAGCCTACGAGGTCACAGAACGCCATGATTAAACAAATGTACGGATATGATTGTGAATTCTGCGACGGTGTTGTCGAAGAAGTCATGGTAGATCGAGAAATCTTTCGCCACCCCACAGGTTTCATCATTTTAGAAAATGTGCCTGTTGGTGTTTGTACGGGCTGCGGTCATCGGTATTACCATGCCTCATTACTGCGACGAGTGGAAGAGATTTCTGCCCAAAAGGCCTCTCCCATTCGGCTGGAAATGGTTCCTGTCGCCAGCTATCGTCAGGCGGCTTGACGCTCATGCACCGTATCACCCACCCCAACGGCGTCGTCACCTACACCTTCGACAGCCTCTCAACCCTCCCCGTCCACGCCCATGTCAGCACCCGGCACGGCGGAGTCTCCCCCGCGCCGTGGACGAGTTTGAATTTTAGCGTCAGCCGGGGGGACACGCCGGAGCGCACGGCGGCCAACTTTGCGCTTTTTTGCGAGGCCGTGGGTGTTGACCCAGCCCGGCCTGTGCGCTGTCGCCAGGTCCACGGCACGGGGGTGGCCAAGGTGACGGGGGACGACGCTGGGCAATGGCAGTCGGCCACGGACGGGCTGATCACCGACGAGGTGGGGCTGCCCTTGAGTTTGGTCTTTGCGGACTGTGTGCCGGTCTTGCTCTACGATGCGGGCCGCCATGCCCTGGGGGCCTGCCACGCAGGCTGGCAGGGGACGGTGAACGGGACGGCGTTGGCGACCCTGTGGGCCATGCAGGCGGCCTATGGCACAGACCCGGCGGATGTGATGCGTGGGCATCGGCCCCAGCATCGGCCCGGAGAGCTACGAGGTGGGGGAGGATGTGGTCAACATGGTGCGGGCCAAGCTGACCCGGCCCGACCGCTTTCTCAGCGGTCCCAACGCCAACGGACGGCTGCACCTGGATCTGTGGCAGGCCAACGCCGCCCAGTTGATCGAGGCCGGGGTGAAGCCGGAGCATATCGAGATCAGCGGCATCGACACGGCTCAAAACACGGCAGATTTCTTCAGCCATCGGGCGGAGAAAGGGCAGTGTGGGCTGTTTAGCCTGATGGCTTGGTTGGACATAGGCCGTAGACGGTTTGACGGATTCAAACGGATTCTGAAGATCCGTTTGATCCGTCAAACCCGTCATCCGCCTAATCGTCACCCCCCACTTTTTGCCTCCTTGAACGAAGTGCCAATCCCCGGTATAATGCCCCTCTGCCTTTATTGTCCCGCACCATCACATTCACGTTCCCCAAAAGGAGTCCTCATTCCCATGCTCACCAACCCTAGTTTTGAATGTAGTGCCGGCATCGCCGATGTTGCTGCCCCCCAAGGCGGCACCATGAAGATCCCCGTGGGGTGGACGGTGACGTTCATCAACGGCACCCCGTGGGTCTATAGCGCCAGTATGCACTTTAACAATGGCAACTGCGGCGGCGGTGCCCATGTGGAGAAGATCGAGGGCAACGACAGCATTGTGGTCTTCGCCCACGATCTGGAGTGGACCGACCAGCCGGGCAAGCCCTTTGACGTGTCGGTGCATCAGCAGGTGCAGGTGACGCCGGGCAAGCAGTACTGCCTCAGCGCCTGGCTGTTGACCCTGTGCGGCGGCAGCACCATGCCCAACGACTGCCCAGAGGGCTTCTACATGGCCAAGATGATCGGCCTGGACCCCACCGGGGGCACGGATCCCCGGGCCGCCAGCGTGGTGTGGAGCGAAGACCGGCGCAACTTCGTCAGCCGGGACGGCCAGCGCATCGGCTGGGCGCAGATGACCGTGACGGCCCAGGCCCAGGGCGGCACCATGACCGTCTTTGGCCGCATCAACAGCCCCTTCCGCTGGCATGGAAATCATGGCTTTATCGACGGCTTCAAACTGGTGGAGGCCCCCGCCCTGACCCTGACCGTCCCCCAGCGGGTGGATGGCCAGTCGGCCACCGTGGCCTGGGGCGGCGCGCAGGGGGCCATGATCGACAGCATCCCCGCCGGGACCTTCCGCCCGCTCTTCGATGTGCAATTCCGCCAGGGGGCCGAGGGGGCGTGGCAGAATTGGCAAACAGGGGTGCCTGCCGGCCAGGCGGCGTTGAGCATCAGCGCCAGCACCGAGACAACCTATTTTGTGCGGGGACGCATGCGCTCGGAGCAGCCGCCCGCCCCGCCCATCGGCTCCTCGCCCAACCATCGCTTTGCCAGCCTGTGGAGCCAGCCCGCGCCCGTGGTCTTCAACCGATCGGCCCCCATCTTCATGCCCACCCGCCCGTGCCTGCCCCTGTCCCCGCCCACGCCACCGCCAGCGCCCGCACCACCGGCACCAACGCCCATTTCGTGGCCCGCCCGCCCTATCCAGAGAGCAAAAGCTGGTTCAGGTGGCGGCCGAAAAACAGGTGATCCAGTTCAACCCGGACGCGGCCTTGCAAAAGGTGATCTTCGCCCACGGCTTTGTGCCCAACTCCGGCGAGTTTGACATCGACCTGGACGGCCAGGCCCACATCGGCCAGCGGGCCGAGAACCTGGCCAGCGGCGAGGTGCGGGTCTACTTTGTGCGGGTGGGTGACTGGGGCAACGTGCAATTCGTCACCGCCCCCCGCAGCGGCGGCACCCGTGAGGCCCCGCCCAGCCCGCCCCAACAGATAGCCTGATTCTGAATCGAATTCGAGGGCCAAAGGAACCCAGCATTCTTTACACGGCCCCAAACCCCTGGTACAATCCCAAGGGTTTGGGGCCGTGTTGCGCCCGCAAAAACAACTTCAACCGTTTGGATTGATCCGTGATCTCGCAAGAAGCCGAAAAGCAGCCCGACCTTCAACAAGCCAGTGCCGCCGACATTCAGGCCAATTTGGCTGAAGTACGGAATCGTATGGCCGCGGCGGCTCAGCGAGTTGGCCGAGATCCCGCCGAAATCACCTTGGTGGCGGTGAGCAAGACCCACCCCTCGGCCATGATCCGTGCGGCCCTGGACGTCGGCCAGGCGGATTTTGGCGAAAATCGGCTCAACGAGCTGTGGATGAAGATCATCCTCTCCCAAAACCTGGGCTGGGACAAGGGCACCCCCCCCATCCGCTGGCACTTCATCGGCAGCATCCAGAGCCGCAAGGCCGAGCAGGTGATCGGCCCCGCGGTCCTGGTCCACAGCGTGGATCGGGTCAAGATCGCCCGCATCCTCAGCGACACGGCCCTGGCCGCCGGGACGGTGATGCCCGTGCTGGTGGAGGTCAACGTCAGCGGCGAGGAGAGCAAGCACGGCTTCACCCCGGAGACCCTGGCCGATGGGGTGGCGGCCATGCGCAAGTTCGAGGGCATCGAGATCCAGGGGCTGATGACTATGGCCCCCTTTGTGGCTGACCCGGAGGAAACCCGCCCGGTCTTTCGGGGGCTGCGTCTGCTGCGGGACGAGCTGCGCACCCGCTTCCCCGACCTGGCTCTGCCCCATCTGTCCATGGGCATGACCAACGATTTTGAGGTGGCGATTGAAGAAGGGGCTACCCTGGTTCGCATCGGCACGGCTATTTTTAGCCCACGGGAAGTGGGCAGGTGATAGGGTGCGATTTTTGACCACGGAATACACGAAATACACGGAAAAATGTTGATTCTTCTGTGTGGTCCGTGTATTCCGTGGTCAATGACAAAGCGCGATCTGAGGAACGAGGGGTGCCTCCGAAGGCAGATAAGATCTGGCCGCCCCCACTTTATATTCGCACGAAAATTGTCTAAATTTTTAAAAAATACCAAGAGAGTGAGAGACTAGACGCATGTTGAAAGATACCACCATCGCCTTTATCGGCGGGGGCACCATGGGGACGGCCATGATCAAGGGCATTCTTGGCCCAGGGCTTGACCGAACCGGGCCAGATCCGGGTGAGCGATCCCTGGCCGCCCCGGGTCGAGTTCCTGCGGGAGACCTATGGCGTCCATGCCACGGGGGACAATCTGGAGGCCATCCAGGACGCCAATATCATCGTGTTGAGCGTCAAGCCCCAGGTGTTGACCAAAGTGGGCCAGCAGCTTCATGGCAACATTCGGCCCAGCACGTTGATCTTGAGCATCTTGGCCGGGTCGCCCATCTCTGTGTTGCGCCGGGCCATGGGCCATGACCGGATTGTGCGGGCCATGCCCAACACGCCGGGCCAACTGGGCAAGGGCATCACCGTGTGGACCAGCACCCCGGCGGTGACGGACAAACAGAAAGCCTATGCCGAAGTCATCCTGGGGGCTTTGGGCGAACAGCTCTTTATGGAAGAGGAGGGCTATCTGGACATGGCCACGGCCTTGAGCGGCTCTGGCCCTGGCTTTATCTTTCTCTTTATCGAAGCCCTGATCGACGCCGGGGTCCACATGGGCTTTAGCCGCCGGGACGCCGGCAAGTTGGTGATCCAGACCTTGGAGGGGAGTGTGGCCCTCTTCAAGGCCACAGCCGAGCACCCCGCCGAGCTGAAGAATCAGGTCACAAGTCCGGGGGGCACCACAGCCGCCGGTCTCTACGAATTGGAGAAAGGCGGGCTGCGCACAGTGCTCAGCCGGGCCATCTTCGCCGCCTACCGCCGCAGCCAAGAGCTGGGCGCACTCAGCGAGAAAAACGGATCATGACAAATATTTTTGGACTGCTTGCTTTTCTGTTGCAAATTTACACCTTTGCCATCTTTGGCCGCATTATTCTTACCTGGATCCCTGGCCTGGATCCCTATCACCCGGCCGTGCAGATGCTGGCCCGGATCACCGATCCTGTGCTGGAGCCCGCCCGCCAGATCATCCCGCCCATCGGCATGATCGATATTTCGCCCATTGTGGTGCTGTTGGCGTTGAGCTTTATCCAGGATTTCCTGCAACGTCTGGCCATGGGGCGCGTCCTAGAGGTCGATCGGCGATCGTCCCTGAGTTGACGGATACTGTCTGCAAACGAAAAAGTCCCCAACCCGATAATCGGGTTGGGGACTTTTTCGTTTGCGTGATCTTTCGTCTTTTCGTGGCGGACCGATTTGCCATTGGTTAGGGGCCACGCGGGGCCTCGCTCCCACGCTCCGCGTGGGAGCGTCTGTTCGGCGCTCTGCGCCGAGGGGCGCAGGAGCGCCCAACCGCATTCCCACGCGGAGCGTGGGAACGAGAGGTCCTAGTCCAGTTTCATGATGGGGATCCAGGGAAAATACAACCGAACCATCTTGACCGGAACTTGAATGCTGACCGTCTGCTCGGTGGCAAGAATATACGCATCGATCACCATATTCTCGTTCAATAGATCAACGATGGACCAGTTATGCACCATGCCCGTATAGTACCCGTTGATCACCTGCACTTCGATCTCTGAGGCTTCGTTGTCAAACAAGCCCACACTCGTGTGCAGGCGCACCCGGATGGGGACGGGCAAGTTGCCTCCATTGCCATCCACCACGTTCAAGACAAAAGACAACGACTGATCTTCCGCGCTCAACTCCTGGGCAGTGGAGAGGCTTAGGCGCAAGGGGGCAGCATAGACATAGACGGGCAGTCGGGCCGATGCCTGGCCAATGGCGCTATCCAAGGTGTACATGCCCACGGTGTTCGGCACAGTGAGGTTAATCGTGTTTGCGACCGCCGGGCCAGTCAAGAGCGCGCCGCTCAACAGGATCTGGCTCTCTCCCTCGGCGTGAAGCGCATAGGCCATCACAGCGCCTTGGACAGGCTGGGCGTCTAGGCCAGCATTGACGGCCACCTGGACGATCCCCGTCTCCCCGGCGGGCAGCAGATTCTCACCCCCAGCGGTCAACTGCACTCCCGATGAGGCCGCGGAGAGAGCCGCCAGCACATCAATCCGGCCATCGCCCACATAGTTATCCCGGCCCGGATAGTTGATCCCGTTGACATCATCTGCCGTGGCGCGGATCAGGTCGGTCAACTGAGCCAAGGAAAGATCCGGGCGCAGGCTGAGCAGCAGCCCGGCCAGGGCGGAGACGTGGGGGGTAGCCATGCTGGTCCCGCTGCTCATATAGTAGCTATTATTTTTATAGGTGCTAAGAATGGCCGAACCGGGCGCGCCCACATCAACCGCCTCGCCATAGTTGCTAAACAGGGTCACCTTGTCGGCGCTGTCCGTGGCGGCCACGGTGAAGACTTCGGGCCAGGCGGCGGGGAAGTAGCTGGAGACCGACGCGCCCGCATTGCCCGACGCGGCCACAATCAGGATGCCCTGATCGACGACGGCTTGGATGGCGGCGTGCAGAGTGGCCGAGTCTGTGGTCGTGATCAAGCTGAGGTTGATGATGCGAATCTCTTGGGCAACGGCGTAATCCAGGGCGTCCAACAGACCGGAGATGCTGCCCCGGCCATATTGATCCAGGATGCGCAGGGGCAGCACCCGCAAGTTCCGCCCCACGCTGGCGACGCCCACGCCGTTGTCCGTGGCCGCGCCGATCACCCCGCCCACATGGGTACCGTGACCATAGGGGTCGTCGGCAATCCCATCATTGCCGATAAAATCCCAGCCGTTGATGTCATCCACATAGCCGTTGTCGTCGTCATCCACATCGGGCAGACCGGCCGCCTCGGCCTGATTGATCCACACCGAACTCTGGTCAATGTCCTCATGGTCGAGATCATAGCCGCTGTCGATCACGGCCACGGTCACAGCCGGGCTGCCCTGGCTGATGCCCCAGCCGCCAAAGGCGTTGATCCGGCTCAAGGCGTATTGCTCCGGAAGGCTTGGATCATTGGGCTGGTCAAAAACACCGGCCGGCGTGAAAACAGCGCTGACCGGCAAAGCATCCGCCGCGTAGACCGGGGCATCGACCTCCACCAACACAACGGCCGGATCGGCCTTCAGCGCTTGTTGACGAGCCGTTGTGATCTGGGTGTCGCTGATCGCCCCGCTGGGCAGATTCGCGTTGGGACGAAGCAGCCCCGCACTGAGGTGGGGCCAGACTCGCACCACTTGCATCCCCTGGGCCTGGGCCAGACGGTCCAAGGTGGCGCGCAGATCCGCTTCACTGCCGGATGCAGCGCTAACCTGCACCAAGAGACCGGTCGGCTGTTCGATGACTGGGGCCGCGGTCAATCGACCCGGCGGGATGAGGGGGGCAAATAGCATGAAACAGAAGGCCAGAAGTACAATTCTTCGCATGGATAGGTCAACTTCCTCAGACAAGAAACAGTGTGAGCCAGGTATTCGGTGCGGCAACAGGATGACGATGAGGGTGGCGATGGCGGCGGCGACAAGGGCGGCAACGGGGCAGGATCGATGCTCGAAGAATTCTATCACACCCTAACGTCGTCGCCCCTGTCAGTTTTCTTGCGGATATTGGACAATTTCGTCGTTCAGGGGTACATTTCAGGCTACATTTGACGATTCCCGCCCGGTTCGCCCATCGTTTGAACTGGGGAGAATCCACCGCCATCCGCCTATCAGGCCTCAACCCATGAACCTTGAACACTTCGAAAACTTAGTCGACGAAGCCATCGAGAGCATTCCGGAGTCTCTTTTTCGCTACATGGAGAATGTTGAGATCCTGGTGGAAGAGTGGCCGACCCAGGCCCAGCGCCATTCCGTGGGCATCGGGCCGGGCAATCTGCTCTTGGGACTATACGAAGGCATCCCCCTCACCGGGCGTACGAGCAACTATGGCCTGGTGTTGCCGGACAAGATCACCATCTTCCGCCGCCCTATTTTGATGGTGGCCCCGCCCAACGATGCAGCCATCCGCAGCCAGATCCGGCGTACGGTGCTACACGAAATCGCCCACCACTTTGGCATCAGCGACGAACGGCTGCATGAATTGGGCGCTTACTAAAGGAAAAATCCTATGCGAAATCACTTGCGACCGTTGCGATCTTTGGCTTTTCTGCTTATCACCGCTGGGTTACTCACCGGCTGCTTTGGCCAGGAATTGCCAAAAATGCCCGACCTGCCGATTGCCATCCCCACCCAACTGACGCTGCCCAACTTGGACAATCTGCCCGACTATCTCAAAGATCTGCAACTGCCGGATCTGAGCCAGATCCAGAATCTGCCCAGCCTGAATGACCTGCCCGGTCTGCAAGCGCCGGAGAATGGGGTGATCTTTGCCGGCCCCACCGAGCGCAAAGTGGACGTGGGCCAGACCATCCCCGGCACGGACATCCAGCTGATCTCCGTGGGCAGCGACGGCGCGGAGTTCACCATCGCCGGGCTGCGCAGCGTGCGCCGGGCCGGGGATTCCCTGGACTTCGACGGTCCCTGGCCCAACATCGGCGGGGTGATCTACAACGCACGCCTGCGCATCTACACGGTGGGCGACAACAGCGTGCGGGTGGCCGGGGTACACCGGCTGGTGGTCGAGAATGTCAACCCCACCCAGGGCAACCCAGAATTGAGCCGCTCGGCCCAGTTCCCCTCCACCTCCACCGTGGCCAAGGGGGAGATCATCCCCGGCACCACCTTCCGCTATGTGGGCACGGATGAACGCGGGGCACAGATCGGCGGTCTGCCCGAGAACGATTACCCCTACTTCAAAACCGGGGACAGCATTGTCTGGCAAGGCACCCTGCGCAACGATATCGCTGCCCGCTATGTGGTGCGGGTGCTCTTTTATACCGAGAATACTTTGCAGGTGGGCGGCATCGTCGCCCTGGCTCTGCCCTAGCTTTCATTTTCGCATTTCAGGAGAACTCGCCCATGCCCACACCTACCAGCCCAGGCCCTTCCGCTGGCCCTTCTGCCGATGTCCGCCAACAGCGCAGCGGCGTCCACACAGACTTCCAGGCCATCAACGCCGACTATTATAACCTGACCGATGCCCAGGGCTGGCCCATCGCCGGGCTGCTGGTGCTGCTGGACCGCAAGCAACGCGCCGTGCGGGCAGAATTGCATCTCTATTCGGACACGGCCGGCCAGTTGGAAGAGATGGCCGTGCGCCAGGCCATGAACCTGATGGAGGACCGCTATCACACCGCCGCGCCCCCCGGCACCCGTGATGCGCTGCTGGATCTGCGGGTCATGCGTTCCTATCAAGAGCGGGACACGGTGCAGGTGGGGCTGCGGCCCGCCCCGGCTGGGGGAGATGGCGAGCGCAAGCCCTACGCATTGTGGGGCGTGGTGGCCGTGGGCATTTTGCTCTTGGTGATGGCCCTGCTCTGGCTGGGCAGCACCCTTTTTGGGGCCAAAGAACCATCCCTGCCCGCCACCCTCCCCACCCAAACACCCGTGGTCCAGGTCCAGGATGCCGCCGGTCAGCCCGCCCCGGCAGACACCACCGGCAGCCAATCCGCCGCCCAGCCCAGCACCGACAACCCCTTCCCGCCCCAGACCAACGGCCTGGCCTCCAGCCGCAACGCCCTGGATCTGCGCCTGGGCCAGCGGGTACGCATCCGCCCCGGCCTCACCCTCACCCTGCGCAGCCAGCCCGGCGCGGAGGCCGGTGAAGGGGTCGGCTTCATGCAGGACGGCCAGCCCGCCACCCTGATCGGCGGCCCGGTGTGGATGCCCGGCCTCTCCGACACCATCGTCTGGTGGTACGTGCGCCTGGACACCGGCCAAGAAGCCTGGGCCTCCGCCAACACCAGTGAGTTGACGCTATTGGAACCGGTTCCATAGACGAAACTGTAGGGGTTTGGGTGGAGAGATTGACGAAAAAGGCACGCACCGTACGGTGCGTGCCTTTTTCGTCAATCCTCCACCCAAACCCCTACTTGTATCAAACACACTCAATGTGTATAATTTAACAGGATTATACACATTGCCAGATCGGAATTTTGCCAAAAGGAGAACCACCCATGCGCACAAACATCGTCATCGACGACAACTTGATGGCCGAAGCAATGGCCGTGACCGGTCTTGGCACCAAACGGGAACTGGTGGAAACCGCCCTACGCACCCTGATCCGCATCAACCGCCAAGCAGATGTCCTGGCTTTGGCTGGCGCAGTCGAATGGGTGGGCGATTTGAATGCCATGCGGACGGGCCGATTCCTCCACGAGGAGGGCGAACTCTATTCAGTCGGCAACGACGAAACCACCGAGGGAGGCTGACATGGCCGTACTTGTCGACACATCCGTCTGGATTGATCTCTTTCGAGGCCAAGAAAGCGACCCTGTTTTGCGCCTGCGCACCCTGCTGGCAGACGGCGTGGAACTGGTGATCGGGGATCTGATCCTGACCGAACTCCTGCAAGGGGTGCGCCACGAATCCGAACTGCGCAAGGTCGAAACGGCCTTTGCCGCCTATCGAGTGGAACCCCTGGTCGGTGAAGCTCTGGCCCGACGCAGCGCTTACAACTATCGGCTGTTGCGCACCCAGGGCATCACCATCCGCAAGACCATCGATTGCCTGATCGCCACCTGGTGCATCGAAAATCGGGTGCCCCTGCTTCACAACGACCGGGATTTTCTGCCTTTCGAACGGTTGGGGTTGCAGCAAATCTGACCCTCATCAGTCGTTTTTCAACAACACCACCTGCGCCAGATCGATCACCAGCCGCACCGCCCGCCCCCGGCGCAGATGCTCCACCAATTCCATGGGCGCGCCCTGCCCCTGGCCCATTGTGGCGGGAACGTCGAAATGGAAGCGGTGCGCCCCCATCGCCCCCCGCACACTCCACCCCCAGCCGATACGACATTGCCCCGAAACGAACGAGACACCACCGTCCCCGACAGCACCCAGCCGCATCGGGCGGCGTGAACGCGTCCAAGAGCAAAAAGGCCGATTGGGGCCGGATCAGCACAATATAGTCCCCGGCCGGCGCATCTCGCCACCAAGGCAAGGGGCCAAGGGGCGTCTGCACCACCTTGGGCCGGCCCGGGTCCACGCGGGCGGGCAGCAGATTGTCCAGCCCCAAAAAGCGGGCCACAAAGGGCGACGCGGGCCGGGCATAGACCTGCTCCGGCGGGCCGATCTGCTCGATGCGGCCCCGGTTCATCACCACCACCCGGTCGGCCACGGCGAAGGCCTCCTGCTGGTCGTGGGTGACGTAGATGGCCGTCACCCCCACATCCTTCAAAATGGCCCGCAGTTGGTTCATCAACTCCTCCCGCAAGGTGCGGTCCAGGCTGCCCAGGGGCTCGTCCAGCATCAACAGCCGGGGGCTGGGGGCCAGGCTGCGGGCCAGGGCCACCCGTTGCCGTTCGCCGCCGCTCAGTTCAAAAATGGAGCGATCTCCGTAGCCCGCCAGACCTACCAACGCCAACATCTCGGTCACCCGCTGGGTCTGTTGGGCCAGAGGACAGTCCCGCCATTTTCAGGCCAAAGGCCACGTTTTCGGCCACGCTCTTATGGGGAAAGAGGGCAAACTCCTGGAACATCAGGCCGAAGTTGCGCTGGAAGACCGGCACCCCGGCCAAGTCCTGGCCGTCAAGCTGCACGCGTCCCTGCGTCCGCGGATTCCAGCCCGGCCATGATCCGCAGCAAAGTCGTCTTGCCGCAGCCGCTCGGCCCCAGCAAACAGACGATCTCCCCGGCGGTCACGTCCAGGTTGATGTCGGACAGGACCGGCGTGGGGCCGAAGGATTTTGAGAGGTTGGTGATGGTTAGCATAGTTGGTTATCGGTTGATTGGTTGATTGGTTGATTGGAATGCGTTCAAAATTGATCGGGTTGCGGCGTCTGCACGCCCCTGGCGCAGAACCGTTCGCACCAGGGGGTAGCGCAGCTCCTCGGTTGCGAGTGGATCCGATTGTGCATTTCGCTAAAACTCCGCTCGTCCACCCGGAAGCGTTCGATGATCAGGATCCAGCGGCGGAGACGACCATCAGAATGGTGCTCATGGCCAGGGCCTGGCCGTAGTTGACCAGGCCGGGACGACTCAGCGCCCGGTAGATCACCACGGGCATGGTGGGCATGTCGGGCCGGGTGATGAGCAGGGAGGCCCCAAACTCCCCCAGGCTGATGGTGAAGGCGAAGACCGCGCCCACGAGCATGGCCCGCCACAGCAGGGGCACATCCACCTCCCACCACACCCGCAGGGGATTGGCCCCCAAGCACCTGCCCCGCCTCCCGCAGATGTGGGTCCAGCCCGCGCAGGGCGGGGAGGAGGGTGCGCACGACAAAGGGGGTGGCGATGAGCGTGTGGGCGATGGGGACCAGGATCAACGATGTGCGCAGACTGCCCATTGCGATGATGTAGCCAAAGCCCAAGGTCACGGCGGAGGTGCCCAGGGGCAGCAAGAAAGATCGGGTCCAAAATGGCCGAGATCCGGCTGCGGCGGCGGGCCAAAAGATAGGCCGAGATCACGCCGAGGAAGAGGCTCAACACCACCGTGGCCCCGGCATACAGCAGGGAATTTCTCACGGCTTCCAGCGGCGGCACGAAGAAGGCGCTGTTGCGGGGGTTGTCGGCCAAGGCCCGGAAATAGGCAAAGGTCAGGCCGTCGCCGCCCAGGGTGACGCTGCGCCAGGCCAGGGCCAGGAGGGGCGAGAGCAGGATGACCAGCATGGCCGCCAAACTCAGCCCGACAAAGAGCCGCTCCCGCGCCGTGGACGCACGGCGGGCGGTGATGGACTGGGGACGCATCTCCACGGGCAGGCTGGCCCGGCTTTGCATGCGGGTGTAGACCGCCATGACGGCGAAGGTGAGGGCCATCTGCACCAGGGCCAGGAATCCGGCCACGGGCAGGTTGAAATAGCTGACCGCTTGGCGATAGATCTCCACTTCCAGGGTGGCAAAGCCCAGGCCGCCCAAAATCAACACCACGCCAAAACTGGTAAAGCAGAAGAGAAAGACCAACAGCCCGGCGGCGATGATGCTGGGCATGAGCAGGGGCAGGGTGATCTCCCAAAAGAGGCGGCCCGGCCCCGCGCCCAGGACCGCGGCGGCCTCCTCCAGCCGGGGGTTGAGGTTGGCCCAGAAGCTGCCGACCGTGCGCAAGACCACGCTGACGTTGTAAAAGGCGTGGGCGATCAGGATGATCCAGACCGTGTTCATGAGGCGGATGGGCGGGCCGTCCAGCCCCAGGCCGGCCTGAAGCCAGTCGTTGAGCAGCCCGTTCTCCCCCAGCAGGGCGGTGAAGGCCACGGCCACCACGACCGTGGGCATGACAAAGGGGATGGTGGTCAACGCCCGCAGCAGGGCCTTGCCGGGGAAGGCGTAGCGGGCGAAGACGTAGGCCAGGGGCAGGCCCAGGATCAAGGTCAGCCCGGTGGAGGCGGCGGCCTGCCAGGTGGTGAACCAGAGTACCCGCCAGAAAAAGGGCTGTGACAGGGTCTCGCCGATGGCGGCCAGGGTCAGCGATCCGTCCGCGCCAAAGCTGACCCCCAGGATGCGGGCCAGGGGGTAAAAGAAAAAGATGCCCAGAAAGAGCAGGGGCAGGGCATAGAGGATGGGCGGAATGGTGCGGGATAGGCGCATGGATCGGGTTCAGGAAAGGAAAAAATAGGCCACGGATTGGACGGATTTGACGGATTAAAAACGGATTTTTAAAAGATTTGTATAGATCCGTTTTGATCCGTTCGATCCGTCCAATCCGTGTTCTATTTTTAAGGTTTGAAAGCTACCACCCCGAAGGCGCCGGGGCGCGGGCGATGCGGGTGAAGCCGGTGTCGTGGAGGCGGCGGATGGCCCCGGCGGTGGTGATTTTGCCGCTGGGGCTGTCCGGGTTGCCGATGTAGTGGAACAGTTTGCCCTTGGGCCGCAGGATGCGGAAGAGATGGGCGTAGAACTCCCCGCCGTAGAGGTGGCCGGCCAGGCTGAACATGGGCGGGTCGTGGACGATGTGGGCGAAGGCGGCGTCGGGCAGGGCGGCCACCACGTCCCCGGCGTCGCCGATGCGCTGGGTGATGTTCGGGTTGTCGAAGAGGGCGGCGGACCAGGGGTTGAGGCGGCAGATCTCCAGGACGGTGGGGTCCAGCTCGATGGTGGTGACGGGGACGCCCTTGGCCGCGGCGGCGGTGGCGGTGTAGCCCAGGCCCGTGGCCGTGTCCAGGACCGGGCCGTGGAAGGGACCGGCGGCCTTGACTCTTGGCCGCGGTGTCCCGGCCGGGGTCGGTCTCTTTGATGCGGTGCATGGGGATGCCGGAGATCAGCATGGTGGGCGGGCCGGGGGTGGGGTAGAGGGTGTAGACCCGGTTCAGGGCTTCGGAGAAGCGCTGGATCTTCTCGACCCAGACCCCTTCGTCGTCCTGGTCCATGAGATAGCAGGATTGGGTGTCGTCGGCGATCTCTTCCACCAGGCCCCAGCGCAGTTCGGCGCCGGATGGGTCAACCAGGCCGGTTTCTGTCAAACGGGCCGTGGTGGTCGACGCCCCCAGGTCCCACGTAAACGGAACTTCCTGCTGCAAGGCTTCTTTGGCGACCAGCGCGAGTCGGGCTTGAAAATGAGAGAGTACGTTGGGCATGGCGGGATCTTATAAATAGGCCGCGGAGGATGCGGATTTGGCGGATAAAAGCGGATTTTCTACGATTGTACTATACCTTACCCCGACGCATCTTTGCCAGAACCAGCCATTGCGACTATAATTGGGCGTTGTGTCCGAAGACTGAGGGCACGAGAGACGTTTTAGTTTTTAGAATTTGCAGGGCTGAGAGTGCGACTTGGCTCCGTGAGTCACCAAGCCAAGGAGCATTTTATGAAATTTAGTGAGTTTAACCTCGATCCGCGCATAAACGCGGCCATCACGGCCGCCGGTTTTAGCGCCCCCACCCCCATCCAAGAGCAAGCGATTCCCCATGTTTTGGCCGGAAAAGATGTCATGGGCCTGGCCCAGACGGGCACGGGCAAGACGGCCGCGTTCATGCTGCCCATCTTGCAACATCTGACCAAGAGCCAATCCCGCAAGATCCGGGCGCTGATTGTGGCGCCGACCCGTGAGCTGGCCGAGCAGATCCACGAGACCGCGGTGCAGTTTGGCACCATGACCCGGGCCCGCAGCATCACGGTCTATGGCGGGGTGAGCAAGGTGCGCCAGGTGCAGCAGTTGCGCCGGGGGGCCGATATTGTGGTGGCCTGTCCGGGTCGGTTGTTGGATATTATGGGCGACAAGGCGATTGACCTCTCCGGCATCGAGATTTTGGTGTTGGACGAGGCGGACCGCATGTGCGACATGGGCTTTTTGCCCGACATTCGGCGCATCCTCAAGGCCCTGCCCACCCGCCGCCAGACCCTCTTTTTCTCCGCCACCATGCCGGATGACATCCGCAGCCTGTCTGCGGAGTTTTTGAAGGATCCCGGTGGCCGTGCAGATCGGCATCATCGCCCCGGCGGAGACGGTTTCCCACGCCATTTATCCGGTGACGGACGGGCTGAAGAAGCCCTTGCTGCTGGAGATGTTGCAGAAGACGGCCACGGGCCGGGTGTTGATCTTCACCCGCACCAAGCGGCGGGCCCGCAACCTGGCCGGGGATCTGATCAACCAGGGCTACAATGCCACGGCGTTGCAGGGCAACATGGCCCAGAATCGCCGCCAGGAGTCGATCAACGGCTTCCGGGATGGCAAATATGACATTTTGGTGGCCACGGACATCGCGGCTCGGGGCATCGACGTGACCGAGATCAGCCACGTGATCAACTTCGACATGCCCGACACCGTGGACGCCTATACCCACCGCATTGGCCGCACAGGCCGGGCCGAGCAGACGGGCAAGGCCTTCACCTTCTCGGTCCACGACGACGAGGCCATGGTGCGGGACATAGAAAAGACCCTGGGCGAACCGTTGGAACGCCGGGCCTTGGATGGTTTCAACTATAGCGGTTTCTCGATCAGCAGCTCAGGACCCGGAAGTGTGGGCCGTGGCCCGGGGAACGGCGGCGGATCCAACCGCAGCAGCCAGAATCAGTCTCGATCCAACAAAGCCCGCAACAGTCGGCTAAACGGCACCCAGGGCGGACCGGCTACCAGCAGTGGCGGCAACAGCTCAAACAGCCGCCGTCCCCGCCGTCGCCCGTATTCCAATCCGGGCAGTCGGGGGT
>CAVPIK010000024.1:0-25235 GCA_963704975.1 uncultured Chloroflexia bacterium
GTTGACGGATGCTGGACGATCTGGGGCTGTTGCGCCTCACCCTGCCCGAACTGGCGTCCTGCATGGGGGTGACCCAGTCCGCGCCCCATCATTTGGATGTCTATTTTCACTCCCTGGAAGTGATCACCTACGCCGCGGCCCTGCGCCGCTGGCTGGCCGACCCGACGGGGGATCAGGAGATCGAGCCGACGCTGGCCGCCATGCTCGCCCCCTGGCGGCAGCGGCTCCACGACTATTTCGACCAGGAATTGAGCGTGGAGCACAGCCGGGGCGAGCTGCTGGTCTGGTCCGCCCTCTTCCACGATGTGGGCAAGCCCCGCCACGCGTCCGAAGAGATTGACCCAGACGGCAACCTGCGTTATCGTTTCTTCAACCACGAGGATTTCAGCACCGAGATGGCCCGGCACCGCATGGACACCCTGCGCCTCAGCCGCCGGGAGATCAACCTGGCCGGCGGCCGTGGTCCAGGCCCACATGCGGCCCCATTCGCTGCTCAGCGCCTTCCCGGCTGGGCGCATCAGCCGCCGCTCCCTCTTCCGCTTTGTGCGGGACGTGGGCACGGGCGCCGATCCCGACGCCGCCGTGGACGTGGCCCTCCTGGCCCTGGCCGACCGTCAGGCCACGGGCGAAGGGGCCGCCGCCGGTTCCTGGCCCGCCTATCTGATCATGACCGAGCAGATCCTGGCCTATGTCCTGGAAGAACGCCCGGCCACCGCCCAGCCCTTGGTCGACGGTCGCCAAGTCATGGATCACCTCAACCTGCCGCCCAGCCGCGTCGTCGGCCAAGTCATGAATGCCCTGGCCGAGGCCCAAGCCGTCGGCGAAATTAGCACCGCCGAAGAGGCGTTGGCGTGGGCCGCAACGTGGATGGTCGAAAACACCACAGAAGCCAACGCAGGTTGAGTAGCCCGACCGATCCCTACCGATATGGCAACCCTGAAAAAAGGGCGTATCGAAACCGAGGTGGGAAACCCGCTCTGGTTTCGATACGGTGACGGAAGCAACTCTCGCCATCTGCCAATTCGTGCCCGTCACCTACTCAACCGGCGCTAGTCATTTGAGAAAAGTAAGGACCCAATTTGGACACCACCACCCAACCCCCCACCTGCCCCTACCTGGGCAGCGTGGACAGCCGGGGGACGCAAGCGCCGCCGGTGGACTATCCTAGCTTTGAAAATCGCTGTTTTGCCACCACCCGGCAAGAGGCGCTTTTGTTGACCCATCAAGCCACTTTTTGCGTTGGGGGAAACCACAACCTCTGTCCGTTGCATCAATCCCTGCACAACAGGGGCGTGGCGGGGGCAGGGCAGGGGGGGCAAGGGGCGACTCCTTGGTCTTCGTTCCCCGTGCAGGCTGACGACGACCGCGCCAGCGGCGGGGTAGGTCGGTGGGTGCTGGCCAGCATGGCGCTGATCTTTTTGCTGGTGGTCGGCGGACTGGGTGCGGCCTTTGTGGGCTGGCAATTGGTCAACCGGGGCGTGGTGGATATGGCCGGGTCTGGCCCTGTGGCCCTCCGCCCGCAGACCGATACGACCAACGGCACGGGCAACGAAGGCCCCTTGGTGCTGATCGTCACCGCCACCAACACGCCCGGCGGCCCCAATGGTCTGATCCAAATCGGCCCCACCCCCACGCCCACCTTCGCCTTCCCCCAGGCGGTGACGGCTACGCCCCAGCCCGGTGACTTGGTCCCCGTGGTCGTGGGCACCCCCTCGTCCAGCGCCGGGGGTGTGGTCCTCTCCACCCCCACTCGACGCCTGACGCCCACTTTTGAGGTGCCGACCAGCACGCCGCTCCCCAACGAGACGCCGACGCCATCCCGACCCCAGCCCACGCCCGGTGGTGGAGTTCACCGTGGGCAACAAGACCCTCTACCCCGGCGGCTGCACCATCGCTGCCTGGAATGTGCAGAATGTGCGGGCCGTCTTCTTCAACGATGTGGGCGTGGATGGCCGGGGCGAGCGCCGGGTGTGCATGGTAAATTCGTCCATGACCCTGGTCCTCAGCGTGCTCATGCTGGATGGCGTGGCCCGCTCCTATCCCCTGACCGTGGAGATGATTCTGCCCACCAGCACCCCCACGGCCACGCCCACCTTCACCCCGGTGCTGACCCCCACGGCCACCTGGACCCCGGAAGGCACCTCCACGGTCACCCCGGTGCCCGCCCGCTATGGCACCACCTTGACCGTGGAGGGCGGCTCCCAGCGCACCTGCGCGGCCGGGGCGGTCTGCGTGATCAACTTGGGTGTGGCCAATACGGGCAATCTGGCCGACGAGATCTTTGTGGTCATGGTGCAAAATGCCACCTGGCCCATCCAGATCTGCCGCCAGGACAACACCTGCAACGGCAGCACAATCTCCCTGGGAGTTGCGCCCGGCGGCTCTTTGGCCGTACAATTGCGCATCACCGTCCCCAGCACCGCCGTCGGCCAGGTCGCCGAATATCGCTTCCAATCTGAAAGCGGCAACGCTGGCCGCACCGCCAAATCTGACCTGACAACTGTTAGAGTGACGATCCAATAGGCGAGGGGCGAGGGGCGAATTGCGGGTTGTGTGCCACAGCACCCCGCAATTCGCCCCTCGCCCCTCGTATCTCAACGAAAGAACCCCATGCCGTACCTGGTTATTTTTACCATCGTAACGCTCTTAATCATGTTCAATGCCCTCTACGTGGCGGCAGAATTCGCCACGGCCAGCGCCCGGCGCTCCCGGCTGCAACAGATGGCCGGAGAGGGCAGCCGACCTGCCCAGATGATGCTGCCCATTGTAGAGAGTCCGGTCAGGCTGGACACCTACATTGCTGCCTGTCAGTTGGGCATCACCGCATCCACCCTGCTCCTGGGCTTCTATGGACAGGCCAGCTTGGGCGGTCGGTTGACCCCGGTGCTGGTGCAACTGACCGGGATCTCCGCCGAGGCGGCCAACTCCATCTCGACCACGGCCATCCTGCTGGTGCTGACCGTGGTGCAGGTGTTGCTGGGCGAGTTGGTGCCCAAAAATGTGGGCATCCGCTATCCAGAGCAGATGGCGGTCTATACGGTCCTCCCCATGCGCTGGTCCATGGCCATCTTCCGCCCGTTGATCTGGTTCTTCAACGGCAGCGGGCGGCTGATCCTGCGGACAATTGGGGTCAATCCCATCGCCGAACACACCCACATCCACGACACGGATGATATCCGGCTCTTGGTGCAAGAGAGCGAGGCCGGGGGCCTGCTGGGCCGAGAAGAGCGCCAATTGTTGGAGAACACCCTCAACTTGGGCCGCCTGACCGTGCGCCAGGTGATGATCCCCCGCACCCGCATGTTCTCCGCTTCGGTGGACACCCCCCCGGCGGAGTTGCTGGCCCTCCTGGCCAATTCGCCCCATTCCCGGGTGCCTCTCTACACCGGCTCCGTGGACAACATTGTGGGCGTGGTGCATCTGCTGGACCTGCTCTGTCTGCGTCTGGACGCCCAGGGCGACTTGCAGACCGCCGGGGACGGTCCCCAATCCCTGGCCGATTTCATGCACCCCGTCACCTTTGTGCCGGAGCATGTGCCCGTGGACGAGGTCTTCGCCCGCCTGCAAAAAGAGCGCCACCACATGGCCATCGTCCTGGACGAATACGGCGGCACCGCCGGGCTGGTGGCCCTGGAAGATCTGGTCGAAGAGATCTTCGGCGAGATTCAGGATGAATTCGACACCGAAACCCCTCTGATCCAGCCCACGGACGACGGGCGTATCCAGGTGCGGGGGGACATGGGGGTAGAGCAGCTCAACGATCTGCTGGACCTGGTTCTGCCCACAGAGGAGGTCGATACCGTCGGCGGGCTGGTGGTGGCCGAGATGGGCCGTCTGCTGGCCATCGGCGAAGAGGTGGCCGTGGCAGGCATCGTCATGCGTGTCGATGAAATGGACCGCAACAGCGTGGTGCTGGTCAGCTTCCCGGCCACGGACGATCAGCAAGCCCGTTTGCAGGAGGCGCTACGATGAGCGAGTTTCTAATTCCCATTGGCATCATCACCGTTCTGATCTTGGTCAATGCCCTCTTTGTGGCTGCCGAGTTTGCCATCGTCTCCGCGCCCTATACCCGCATCGCCGCCCTGGCCGAGGAGGGCAACCGGGCCGCCCGGCAGACCCTCACCATCCTGCGCAGCCCGGTCAAGAGCAATTTCTACATCGCCACCGCCCAGATCGGCATCACCGTGGCCAGCCTGGGCCTGGGCATGTACGGCGAGCACACCATCGCCGACTGGCTGCTGGGACCCATGGAGCACTATTTCCACCTCTCCGAGGCCGCCGCCCACAGCGTGGCATTGGTCCTGGCCATCAGCATCCTCACCTATCTGCATGTGGTGATCGGGGAAATGGTGCCAAAATCCCTGGCCATCCAATATTCCGAGGCCAGTGTCCTGCGCTTGGCCGCACCCATGGCCCTGATCGGCAAAGTATTGGCCCCTGCGGTCATCTTCCTCAACTTTTTGGGCGATTCTATCACCCGGATGTTGGGCGTGCCCCCGTCTCACGGCCACGAGCGCCTCTTCTCTTCTGCAGAATTGGCCTTCGTCGTGGAGGAAAGCTTCGAGGGCGGCAAGCTGGACGAGTCCGAACAGCTCTACCTGGAGAACATCTTCGACTTCCAAGCGCGCACGGTGGACCAGGTGATGACCCCCCGCACCCGCCTGATCGGCATCCCCATCACCGCCACAGAGACCGAGGTCTTGCAGGCCATCTGCGCCGCCCGCAAGACCCGCTACCCGGTCTATGATCGGGACATGGACCACATCGTGGGGCTGCTCCACGTCAAAACCCTGGCCCGCCAACAGGTCAACCGGCCCGACCAATTTGAGCTGGCCAAGCTCATGCGCCCGGCCCTCTACGTGCCCGAATCCGTCACCCTCAACGAGATGCGCCAGACCTTCCGCACCAAGCAGGTCTCCCTGGCCATCGTCATGGACGAATACGGCGGCACCGCCGGCCTCGTCACCGTGGAAGATCTGGTCGAAGAGGTCGTGGGCGAAATCCTGGACGAGTTCGACCAGGAATTGCCCCCCATCCAAGTGATGGAAAACGGCCAACTCCTGGTGCGGGGCGATCTGATTCTGGATGAACTGGACCAGCACTACGACCTGGAACTGGACCGAGAAGAGGTCGACACCGTCGGCGGGCTGATCATGACCCTCCTGGGCCGGGTGCCCGAAGTGGGGGACGTGGTGACCCAAGACGGCGTGGAACTAACCGTGCAGTCCGTGGACGGCATGGCCGTGCAGACCGCCCTAATCCAACTACCCAGCCAAGGCGACAGCCTCAACGAGGATGCTGACCGCCCGATTGAATCGGACGACATTTCATCAGCCACATTCGGAGATCAGGAGGACGGAGCTTGAATCGTTTTTTGAAAATTTTAGGCAAGATCGTGTTATGGATCGTGGGGGGCGTCGTGCTCGTGGTGTTGCTTGTGGGCGCCTCCATTGGTGTGGATGCCCTGGCGGGCCGCGGGCCGCGTCGCCGCGCTGACCAACGTCACCGTGCCCACCTTGGGTGCTGGGCCGGACGTGGGGGTCTACCTCGCCCGCCCGGACAGCCCCGGTCCCCATCCCACGGTGATCATGATCCACGAGTTTTGGGGGCTCCAATCCTCCATCCAGGGCAAGGCCGACGCCCTGGCCGCCGAGGGCTACGTGGTCGTCGCCCCGGACACCATGCGGGGCAACTCCACAAGCTGGCTGCCCCGGGCCATCTTCCAAACCATCACCACCCCGGTTGACGACGTCAACACGGATCTGGACGCGGTCTACGCCTGGCTCCTCACCCAGCCCGACGTGAACCCGGATCGCATCCTGGTCATGGGCTTCTGCTATGGGGGCACCAAGTCCCTCACCTACAGCCTGCACAACGACCGCCTGGCCGGAACGGCCGTCTTCTACGGCGGCGGCCCCATCACCGACCCGGTGCAACTGGCCCGGCTGCCCGGTCCTCTGCTGGGTATCTTCGGCGAGGTCGATACGTCTATCCCCTTGGACGAGGTGGCCGCCTTTGACGCCGGTCTCACCGAGGCTGGCATTCCCCACGAAATCACCATCTACCCCGGCGTCGGCCACGCCTTCGTCGCCGACATCGCCACCATCCAAGCCGGCGGCCCCGCCGGGGAGGCCTGGGCCCAATTCTTGCAGTTCCTCCGAGACAACCTGTAGGGCAAACTTCGCATCCTGTTCTGCTTTTTGACCACGGAAAACACGGAATACACGGAAGCTCTTTGAGATTTTTCCGTGTATTCCGTGTTTTCCGTGGTCAATATCGAGGCCATCCTGTTCGACTTTTTTTGATCGCTTATTGACCGATCGGCACCCACACGCTTCATGCAACTTGGTCCCGCACCGCCAACCGAAGAAGGCCCTGCGCCCAAGCGCCTCACCCGGCGCATGGCGTTTATCTATGGGCTGGGGGATTGGGGGACTTCCGCGGCCAGCACGGCCCGCAACCTCTATTGGTTCTACTTTCTGATCAGCGTCGTCGGCATCAACCCGGCCCTGGCCGGGACTGTGGCCCTGGTCAGCAAGCTGTGGGACGGCATCAACGATCCCCTGATCGGCATGATCAGCGACCGCTTGAATACCCGCTGGGGTCGTCGACGCCCCCTCTTCCTCTTCGGGGCTATTCCCTTTGGCCTGGGCTTTTTCCTGCTCTTCAGCGTGCCCCCCATCGCCAACCAAACCTGGCTTGCCATCTATTATGGCGGCATCTTTATGATCTTCGACACCATGTTTACGGTGCTCAACGTCCCCTACACCGCCCTGGCCGCAGAGCTGACCGACGACTATGACGAGCGCAGCACCCTGGCCGGGTGGCGCACGGGGGTGGCGATTGTGGGGGCGCTGGCCTCGGCGGGCTTCTTCAAAGTGCTTTCCGAAGGGGTCTTTGCCGACTGGTTTGGCGGCGGCAACGCCGGGATCGCCCAGGGCTATAGCTTGGCGGCCCTGCTGTGGGGCATCACCTTTATCGTGCCGCCCATGCTGCTCTTTCTCACCGTCCAAGAGCCGGAGCGGGTGCCGGACCCCTCGCCCATGCGCTTTTGGGCCACCTTTGGGGATGCCTTCCGCAACCGGCCCTTCCGGGTGCTGGCCGTCACCTATCTGCTCACCTTCACCACCATGGAGATGGTGGTGGCCGTCTTTGTCTGGTTTTTGATCTACGCCGTCCAGGTGCCAGCGGGCTTTGACAGCTTTGCCATGGCCCTGCTGCTGGCCCTGGCCCTGCTCTCCATGCCCATGATCGTGCGCCTGATGCGCCGGATCGGCAAGCGCAAGACCTATGTCCTGTGTATCTTCTTCTGGGCTGCGGCAGACTTTATGATTGGCCGGGTGCCCGCCGGAGGCTATTGGTGGATTCTGGTCCTGGCCTTGGTGGCTGGCCCGGCCTTTGGTGCAGCCCAAGCCGTGCCCTGGGCCATCCTGGCCGATGTGGTGGAGCAGGACGAGTGGGAGACCGGGCGGCGGCGGGAGGGCACCTATGCGGGCTTTATGGTCTTTCTGCGCAAGCTGGCCAGTGCCGGGGCGCTCTTTTTGGTGGGCCAATTCCTGGCCGCCAACGGCTTTGTCAACGGCAGCGCCGGCAACTTCACCGTCGTGCAGCCCGAAACCGCCATCCAAACTTTGCGTATCCTGATCGGGACTATCCCACCCATCATCCTGGGCGTGGCGGCCCTGATCATGTGGCGCTACCCCCTCAACCGGGTCGCCCACGGCCAACTCCGCCACAACCTGGCTCTGCGCAAAGAGGCAGAAATGGAAGAAAAAATAGAACACGGATTGGACGGATTAAACGGATAAAAACGGATTTTTTTTCGATCTGTTTTGATCCGTTTTGATCCGTCCAATCCGTTTAATCCGTGTTCTATTTCTTTCCAGAATTTGGCAAAACCGACCGCATGTGCTATGATTCGCAATCGGTTTATCAATGGACTCATTGCTGAATCTCACCCTATTTCGATCTCTCACTGTCCCCTGTGGGCGAAATTGAGAGATTCATTTCGCCAGATAGTTATAAGTGTATTTGTAAAGGAAGGTGTGGCATGGCTAAAAAAGGACCTCGCGTATTGGTGAAGTTGCGGAGCACTGAAAGCTCCCACATGTACATTTCGCAGAAGAACCGCCGCAATGACACGGCCCGGCTGGAGTTGAAGAAATACGACCCCACCCTGCGCCGACATGTTATGTATCGGGAAACCAAGTAGACGGTTCAGATGTGAGACTGGTAGAAATGAAAGGGCAGGGGCGATTGTTGCCTCTGCCCTTTTTTTAAGAGGAGTTCATTGGGGATGTCCGTGCTTGATAGGCCAGCGCAGGTTGAGTAGACCGGGGCAGTTTCCGGTCGTATCGAAACCGTAGCGGGTCTGCCAATGGATGCCCCCCATGAACCTTTAGAGGAGTGTTTGCCCATGTCCCGATCCAGCGTTCTTTCATCCGATAATCCTGGCCCCATGACCGCATGGGGCCGTTCGGCTTTGTTGGCCAGATCGGCGTGTGTCGATCGGGGCGGTGATTTTGGGCTTGCTGGTCGCCGCGCTCTTTGTGCCCATGCCTGCCCAGGCCCAAACGGACCGACCCCCACCCCTCGATCAACCGTCAGAGCCACAACCACGGTCACGCCGACCCTCCTCCCCACGGCCACACCCGAAGCCCCTCTGACCGGCACCATCATCGCCAACCGCACCCAGGTCAGCGTCACCTTTTTTGTGGATGGCCGCACCTACGAGACCGCGCCCTTGCGCTCCCTCTCCATCCCCGTGCGCCGGGACAACACGGTGCTGAATCTCTACAATTGCGAGGCCAAGACCGGTGCGGACAACACGGCCTGTTTCTGGGATCCCTATTTGGTGCGCCAGGATGGCTTCTACGAAGTGATCGACCAGGCCGCCACGGGTGCACCGGTCAGCCTGCTGCTGCGGGACGCGACCGCGCCGCCGGGGGACCAGATCTGGCTGCACAACCGCACGGGTCGGGAGACGGCCATCCACTATGCCGGGGCCACCTATCGCCTCTCCCCCGGCAGCACGGTGGAGGTTGCCTTGGTGACCGGTGACACCGCCGTCTATGTGCAGCACTGCCTGGAACTGGCCGGGGCGTCCGTGTGTGAGTGGTTGCCCGTTGACGTGGTCGGCGGGGTCTATTATGGCATCAACCGTGTGGTCGAGGCAGGGGAGGCGGCCCAGAGCCGTCAGATCTCCACGGACCTCGCCCCGGTGTTGGCCCAGGATGCCACCTTGTTGGTTGCATCAAACGGCCCAGTATCGGCCCCGCCCACGGTGGGGTGCAGCCTTGGCCGTCCCCACCCTGAATGTGCGGGCCGGGCCGGGCGTAGACTTTGCGGTCTTGGCAAAGCTGCGCCAAGAAGATTTGGGCGCGGATCTGGTCCCCATCATCGGGCGCAACGGGGAGAGCAGTTGGTTGGCCGTGGGCAACGCCGTGGCCAAGGGCGGCTGGATTTCCGCCAGCACCACCTATGTCACCTGTGCCGGGACGATTGGGGATCTGCCCGTGGCCGAGGTGGTGGTTGGCACCCTGGCCCCCACCCCCATCCCCCAGGCTAGCCAGCCCCAACCTCAACCTCAACCCGCAGCGCAACCCCAGCCAGAGCCGGAACCGGCGGCGGCGCCTCAACCCTCCGGCCCGCCGCCGGGGCAGGTGCGCCTGGTGGTGAACAATGCGTTTGGCCAGGAGATCCGCTTCACCTATCAGGATCAAGAACACGACATGCCGATCGGCGGACAGGTGATCATCGACACCTTCCCCGGCCAGATCGCCTTCAGCGTCAGCAGTGCCTGGCGTGGGTTGAGCGGCAATGCCGATTTCACCATGCTGGCAGACCAAAGCCGGGTCCTCTTTGTGCGTTGGGAGCAGAACCCGGATAACGGCAACTGGGATATGAAGTTTGATTGACATGAGGGGCAATGCCATGTTTGAATTGATGCGATCCCTGTCCAGGGCCAAAAAATCCAGATCGAGCCTGCTGGTGCTGCTTTTGCTGGCCGGCGCGGTGAGCGTGACCGGCTGCGGCAGCCTGCGCCGGGGACCGGAACCGACCCCCACCCGTCCGCCCTTGGCGACCTATACCCCGACGCCCCAGGGCTTTGTGCCCCCCAATGCGGTGGTGCAAGAGGCTGCGCCCGTCGCCCCCGTCGCCGCGGAGCCTGCGGCCACCCCCATCCCCCAAGAAGTCGCCGCACCCGTGGAAGTCCCCACAGAGATCCCCACGGCGGCACCGACCGTGGCCCCGACCGCCACCCCGGAGCCGACCCAAACCCCCACCCCTGTGCCGACAGCCACCCCCACGGCGACGCCGACGCCCGACTATCTCTTCGAACTGGAGGAGAGCAGCCGCTTCCCCCTGGTCAAGGACGACAAGTTGACCGGGGTGCGCATCTTCGCCTATATCTACGATGTGGATGAGTTCGCCCTGGGCAACTACGGCCTGATCATCACCCGCAACGATCAGCCGGTTGAGCCGGTGGAGGCCAACGCCCGATCCGCCGCCGGACTGCCCGGCCAAACCCGCACGGAGATCGGGCCATACAGCCGCTTCACCAACCTCACCCTGACGGTGGATGGCCCCACCGAGGGCGTGTGGACGGTCCAGGCCGTGGATGCCAACCGCGCGCCCCTGGGCCGCCCGGCCATCTTCATCCTGGGCAGCCAGGACAACGAACGGGAACTCTACGTGCGCTATCGGCGCAAATAAAAGAGGCTAACCGCCGAGCGCGCAGAAAACGCCGAGGGTGGGCAGAGAGGAAATCGTTTTTCTTGGCGCCCTTTGCGTCTTTGCGTCCTTGGCGTTAGTGTGGCGAAAGTTGACTCAACCATGATCGACCCGATACACTCACCCGGCCCGGATATACGGGCGGCCTGGGATGAGACCAGCGCCGACTATCAAGATCGCCACCGCATCCCCACCCACAGCGCCCACTACGGCCCCTTTGCGCCAGACGAGAACGACCCTGCGTCTGCTGGGGGATGTGCGGGGCAAGCGCATTTTGGAAGTTGGCTGTGGGGGCGGTCAATGCGCCATCGCCTTCGCCAAACAGGGGGCCACGGTCGCCGGGCAGGATCTGAGCGACGTGCAGTTGGCTTTCGCCCGCCAGTTGGCCAGTACCGAGCAGGTGTCGGTTGATTTCACCCAAGGCAGCGCCGAGAACCTCGCGGCCTTTGGGGATGGGGCCTGGGACGTGGTTTTCAGCGCCTATGCCTTCCACTATGTGGCGGACATGGCCCGCTGTCTGGCCGAGTGCCACCGGGTGCTGATCCCCGGCGGGCGGCTGGTCTTCAGCCTGGACCACCCCTTCCGGGACTGCTTTTGGGACGAAGAGGACGACGAACATGTGCCCTTTCCGGCACGCAGCTATTTTGATGACCGACCCATGGATTGGCGCTTTGGCGGGCACACGGGCGCGTTCATGCGCTCGTATCACCGCACCACTGCCGACTGGATCGACCTATTGCACGCGGCCGGCTTTCGCCTGGTCCGCCTGCTGGAACCGGCCCCGCCCGCCAATCTGGCCGACGACCCCTGGGCCACCGACTACGATATCGAAGTCGCCATGAAGGTGCCGCAGGTGATCATTTTTGTAGCGGAAAAGAAGTGAAACCCATGCCCACCCCATTCACCCTGCCCACGGCGGTGACCATCACCCATGTGCAGACGGACAACTATCGCACCAAGACCTTTGTGCTGGACGCCCGGCTGGACGCCTACCCCGGCCAGTTCGTCATGGCGTGGCAGCCTCGGTTTGACGAGAAACCCTTCTCCCTGGTCAACGCCGACCCGGTGACGCTGATGATCACCGCGGTCGGCCCCTTTTCCCGGATGATGCACGAAAAGCAGCCGGGGGACAAGATCTGGATTCGGGGCCCCTTCGGCAACGGCTTCAAGGTGGCGACGAGCCAGAAGCGGCTGGCCTTGGTCGGCGGCGGCTATGGGGTCGCCCCCCTCCTCTGGCTGGCCCGCACCCAGGCGGAGACGGCGGACGCCATCACCGCCATCGTCGGCGCCCGCACCGCCCAGGATCTGCTCTACGTGGACCGCTTCCAAACCCATTCCACAACCATTCGCCATTCGCCATTCGCCATTTTTTCAACCACCGAAGACGGCAGCGCCGGCGAGTCGGGCATGGTCACCGGCGTGCTGGAACCCCTCCTGCGGGCCGGGCAGATCGACGCCATCTTCGCCTGCGGTCCCCACGGCATGTTGGGCGCGCTGGAAAAGCTGGGCAAGCAGTACAACGTCCCCGCCCAACTGAGCTGGGAGGCGTACATGCGCTGCGGCATGGGCATCTGCGGGGCGTGCGAACACGACGGCACGGTTCTGTGTTTGGACGGGCCGGTGTTGGTGAGCGGGTGAAAGGCATCGCCGGGGGCTGAAGCGCCCCGGCTGGTCGGGGAAACCCGATAAATCGGGTTGTTTTTGACGAAACCCAGGGGCAACCCAGCCCGATTTATCGGGCTTGTTGTGTCCAGCCGGGGCGCTTCAGCCCCCGGCGATGGTCGGTTCACCAAAATGTGGATAAGGACAGCCTGTCAGTAGCTGGACTGGCAGATGTTGGCGAGCGGGTGAAGGAAGGGCTGAACGGGTGAAGGGCTGAGCGGGTGAACGGGTGAGTTCCTGTCTATCACGGAAGCGCGTCAACCCACCAATAAAACTTCCCAATTTTCAACTTTCGATTCTCAATTCTAAATTTCCAAGGAACCTCCATGTCAACCAAATCAAAAACAACCGTGCCGACCCGCAAAGAGCGCACCCTAAAAGACTACGCCGGCCTCGTCTTCCGCGGCTTCGCAATGGGCAGCGCAGACGTGGTCCCCGGCGTCTCCGGCGGCACAATGGCCTTTATTTTGGGCATCTACGAAGAGCTGATCGACTCCATCCGCGAGGTGGGGCAGCCCAGATTTATCAAGGCCGTGGTCGGCTTCAAGGTCAAAGAGGTCTTTCAGATCCTCAACTGGCCCTTTTTGCTGGCCGTGGTCTCCGGCATCTTTCTGGCCATCCTCACCCTGGCCAGGGGGCTGGAATGGGCCTTGACCAACCAAGCCGTCTATCTGTGGAGCTTCTTCTTCGGCCTGGTGCTGGCCTCGGTCTTCACGGTCAGCGGACGGGTCTCCCGCTGGGGGGCGGCCACGGTCGGTGCCATGCTGGTAGGGGCAGTGGGGGCCTATATTTTGGTGGGCCTGGTCCCCTTGCAGACGCCGGAAACTTGGTGGTATCTCTTTCTCAGCGGTGCCCTGGCCATCTGTGCCATGATCTTGCCCGGCATCTCCGGGGCCTTCATTTTGGTGTTGTTGGGCAAATATCAGTATGTGCTGGGCGCAGTCAATGACCGGGATTTTGTCACCATCGCCATTGTGGGGGTGGGGGCCGTGGTCGGGCTGGTCAGCTTTGCCCAGGTGTTGGGCTGGCTCTTCAAGCGCTACCACGACCTGACCGTGGCCGTGCTCATCGGCTTCATGCTGGGCAGTTTGCGCAAGATCTGGCCGTGGAAGGAAGTCATGGCCACCATCACCGACCGCCACGGCGAGCTGATCCCCACGGTGGAGCGCAACATCCTGCCCGCGCTGACGGCCAACGGCAGCTTCAACAGCCAGATCCTGATCGCCCTGGGTCTTGGCCCTGGCTGGCTTTGTCCTGGTCATCCTGCTGGATCGGTGGGCGAATCAAGCCAAATAATTGGGTGGGGTAAAAACAAAAACTACCCCCTCCCAGCCTCCCCCAGATTGGGGGAGGAGCCAGATCGCCGCAAAGCAGCGGATCGCCGACGGCGAAAGTCCGGTAAACTAGGACTGTCCCCTCCCCAATCCTTGGGTTGAGTAGGCCGAATGGCCGTATCGAAACCTGGGGAGGGCTAGGGTGGGGTTGGCAGTTACATTCAAACAAAAACGGGGCGCACATCTCAACGATGTGCGCCCCGTTTTGTTTTCACCCCACCCAGCTATTTCCCGTGAATATGGCAGAACTCACTCCCCGCCTGGGCCCGCAGCTTGCACGGATTCCCGCTCTTCGTCGTGGCCTGGCAATAGGTCGATGTCGATCTCACCAGGGCCTCTTCGGCATCAACCTCAACGGGTGCAGGATTCAACAGCGCCTCTCGCAGCCGCCCATACTCCGCGTTCAGATGGCGCACAATGCCTTGGGGATTCGGCACCAACCCCTCGTCGGTGATGATGCCCACCACCACCTGGCCGGCATAGCTGAAGATGCTGATCCCCATGCCGATGTCCCCGCCTTGGGGAACCCAACCCATCACCGTGCGGATGGCCCGACCGGCAAAGTAGAGCTGTTGGGTCGGTCCCGGCACATTGGTGATCACCGCCGAGGTCTTGGAGGTGAAGAACGAAATGCCCAGGTTTTCCACCTCTGTGGGCGCGCTGCCCATGGCCTGCAGAATCGCCAGGGCCACCACGGCCTCCGGTGTCTCTTTGATGGCTGTCATGTCCTGGTTGATGAAGTCCAGCCGGGCGATGGGATCTTCCTCGCCCAGGGGCAGGGTGGGCACCACCAAGCCAAAATAGTTGCCCAACTCCTTCATCGCCTTGGCCGGGGCGCGCAGATTGACCGGCATCATGGCCTTGATGGTCTTGCCCGCCGGGTCCACCTGTCGATCCAGCATATAGCCCCGCAGCCCCCCGGTCACCACCGAGAGCATCACATCGTTCAGCGACGCCCCGGACGCCTTGCCCAGTGCCTTCACTTCCTCCAACGCAAAGGGCGCAGACCAAGCCACCCGCTTGCTCACCCCCAACTTGCCCTTATAGAGGGTCTTGGTGTCCGTGGGCAGCAAGGTCAGCCGGGCCAGGGCCTGGCCATAGCTGGCCGTCGTCTTGGTCAGATCCCAGATGTGGGCGGGGTTGCTCAGGCTTTCCAACCCCTCCTGAATCACCATGCCCGTGACCTTGCGGGTGGTTTCCAGGGCATGGCTGGCAAAGTTGATCAAGTTGAACACCCCGTCCAGCGGCCCGGACGGGCGACGAGGGGCTCGAGGCGCCGGCTGGACCGCATCCGGCTCTGTGTCGCACATGGAGAGCATCACCTGCATCAGCGCGATGCCGTCGGCAATGCAGTGGTGCAGCCGATAAAAGGCCACCGTTCCCGGCCCATAGCCCTCGATCAAATGGTATTGCCACGGCGGCTTGGAGAAATCCAAGGGCGTGCCGGATAGATCGCTGATCATGTCATAGAGCGCCGCCTCGTCCCCAGGGCTGGGCAACGCCACCCGATGCACATGGGCGTTGATGTCAAAGCGCTCGTCGATCTCCCAATTGGGCGACTTCATGATCAGCCCGCTCTCCACCACCCGCTGGCGAAAGCGCTTGAAGCGCGAGACCAATCGATTCTCGATCCCCTCTTTGAAGCGCTCAAAATCCACCGGCCCGTCAAAAAGGAAAAAGCCGTTGATCATCATCAAATTGGTCGGTTTCTCCATGTGCAGCCAAGCGGCATCCACACTGGACATGGGCTGTCGAGGCATAAGTACGCTTCTCCTTGGATGGGCGGGGCAAATGAGGCGGGCGGGATGCTGAAACTATAGCACGGAGCGGGGGTTGGGGCAAGATGGCCGTTTGGGTCTGGATTTGGTTGACCGGCTGGGATTGGGCGGGTATAATGAGGCAGTGCACGTCATCGATGTCCGCTTGGAATGGCGTACAGTGTGCTCGGATAAGTGCTCGAAGAAGGAGTGAACGATGGAATTTCAGATTGAGGTTGAGCAAGAGACCGACGGGCGCTGGATTGCCGAGGTGATGGACATGCCCGGCGTGATGGTCTATGGCGAGGACAAAGCCCATGCTATTGCCAAGGCCAAGGCGCTGGCCTTTCGAGTGTTGGCGGACTGGGTGGAAAACGGAGAACAGCCGAACATGCTCGATAGTGTCAATTTCGCCTACGCATGAGTAACTGGCCTTCGATCAAGGCAAAAGCACTTCTCTCTGCCTTGCTCCGCATCGGGTGGACCGTGAAGCGACAGAGCGGATCTCACCGCATTCTGTCGCGGCCGGGTTGGCCTGATTTCGTGTTTGCGTTCCATGATCAGGAAGAGATTGGGCCGCGCATGTTGTCCCGTGTCGCCAAGCGAACCGGTCTCCGCCGTGAGGATTTGTAGGTTATTGACGGAGGCGATTCTATCCAAAGAGGTTGAATAAAGGAGCCGATCATGCCACCCCGAATTCCTCGTCTCTTGCTTCTCTTTTCCGTCTCTCTGCTGCTCCTCGCCGCCACGCCGCCCCACCCCAGCCTGATGACATCCCAGCCCGCCCCGGCCCAGCCCATGGGCGTGCAAACCCGCATCTTCCAGCAAGGCGCGGACGGCTACACCGGCCTGGCGGACACCTGGATCAGCGCCAACGACTGGGCCGATCCGCCCCAGCACACGGTCAACTACGGCCTCAACCCGGCCCTCACCCTCAGCCGGGACGGGGACGACAACCCGCTTCTGCGCTACGACTTGACCGACATTCCCGGCAACAGCGCCATCCTCACCGCCACCCTCTCGCTTTACAACACCAGCCAATCCAGCCTCAACGGAACCAAGACGTTTATGCGCCGGGTCCAAGCCTTTGCCACCATCGGTCCGTGGGGTGAGGGCAACCAGATCGAATCGCCGATTGACGCACCGGGCAAGCATGGGGCCACCGGGGATTTTGCCTATGACTACTTCCCGGAGAAGGCCCGGACGTCCCCTGGGCGAGGGCGAGGCATGGCGGCAGGCATGGATTACGTCGCCACGCCCATCGCCAGCGCGAATGTGGGTAATCCCGGCTGGTACGATTGGGATGTGACCGATTTCATGCAGGCCTGGGTGCGCGGCGAACAACTTCCAACTTCGGCCTGGTCCTGCGGGACGCCACGGGCTACGAGGATGATCACAACGATCAACGGGTCTTTGTCTCCGGACAGGGCGCAAACCAAGCCCTGCGTCCCAAGCTAACCGTCACCTTCAACCCGGATGTGCCATTTGCCCGAGCCGGTCCGATCAGTGGGATCTGAACTGGGAAGGCGGGCAAATCACCCTGGATGCCTCGGCCAGCCACAATCGGCCAGGGGGCAACGATGCTGATCTGACGTATACGTGGAGCATCGAACAGGCCGGCTTCGGATCGAGCCTGAGCGGCGACCTCGCCCCGGCTTCGCCCAGCCCGACCCTGAACTTTACGGCAGATGTGCCAGGGGAATGGATGATACGCCTAACGGTCACAAACGAGTTGGGCGAGAGCGCCACGGACACGATGAATGTGCGTCTGCTCCAGATCCCGACGGGCCACCCCCGCATCCACCTCACCCCGGACAAACTGACCGAACTGCGAGCACGGGCCGTCTCCACCAACCCCCGCTGGACCCAACTGGTGGCCGAGGCGGACAGCGGCGACGGCGAAATGATGGCCCAAGCCCTGGTCTCCCAAGTCAGCGGAAACGGCGCGTATTGCGACCGGGCCATCACCACCGCCCTGGCCCAGATCGCCGGTCCGGGGGAGTGGTCCACCAAGGCCGGGGATCTGGCCATCGTCTACGATTGGTGCTATGCCCAACTCAGCCCGGCCCAGCGCACGACCTTCATCACCTATTTCAACGCCTGGGGAGACGACATCCCCAAGGGCGAGGATGTGCCGGGGTGGGGCAACTATTGGCCCCGCTTCGGCTACAGCTACGCCATGATCGGCCTGGCCACCTATGGCGAATAACGACCGGGCCATTCAGTGGCTGAACGAATACCGCTACAATCGCTTCCGGGACTCGGACCAGGCCATGCTGGACCGCATTGCCCCCGGCGGCGGCTGGCCGGAGGGCATGATCTACGACTGGATCGCCAACTATCCCCGCATCAAGGCCGTGGAGGCGTGGACCTCGGCCACGGGCGAAAATCTCTTCCTCAGCACCCGACTGGTTCCAAGAGCGGCTGGGCTATTTCCTGCTCCACCGCTGGCCGGGGACCGCGGACCAGTGGGGCTATGACTATCACCCCTACGTCTCCACCGGGGACACGGAGCGCAACCGGGGCAGCATGGCCAACTACGAGCGCATCATGGGGCTGATGCTGATCGAGCACTTCCCCGACGGATCTGCGGGCGCAACGGCTGCAAAGCTATCTGGCCGCGCCGCCCACGGATAATTCCATGAGCTTCCTTTATCACGAGGAATTTCTGTGGTTCGATCCCCAATCCGCCGCCCTTGACCCCAGCGGCCAAAACACCCACGTCGCCCTGGGCACCGGGACCGTCTTCATGCGCTCCGGCTGGCCCAGCGGCCCGGCGGACACGGACCCCTCGGCCACCTATCTCACCTTCCAGAGCGGCGACCACTTTTCCTATCATCAGCACTTCGACCAGAACAGCTTCACCCTCTTCAAATATGGCGACCTGGCCGTGGACAGCGGCGTCTACAGCGGGGACGGTCTCTCCTATCACGACCAGAACTACTACGTGCGCACCATCGCCCACAACACGCTGGTCGTCCACAACCCGGCGGAGGACTTCTCCACCGCCCGGCCCGACGCCGTCAGCAACGACGGCGGCCAGCGCACCATGTCCCCGGGCAGCCGCGCCCCCAGGCCGCGGACGGCTGGGATCTCCACGCCACCCAATACGACACGGGCGACATCCTGCGCACTCTCGACAGCAGCGACTACACCTACGTCCTGGGCGACGCCACCAAAGCCTACAACAACCCGGACTATTATCAGGCCATGGACACGGCCTTCAGCGCCAACCTGCCCAAGGTCAGCCGCTTCCAGCGGGAACTGGTCTATCTGCGCCCCGTCACATCAGAACATCGGCGAATATGTCGTCCTCTTCGACCGGGTGGGGGTGACCCAGCCCAGCTTCAGCGGGGCCAACACCAAACTGCTGATCCACACCCTCAACCAGCCCACGGTCAGCGGCACCGGCACGACGATCTCCCCCGGCGAAACCCTCTTCACCGGCGCGGATCGGGCCACGGCCACGTCGGGCGAAGGGCGGTTGACCGTGGATGTGCTGCTGCCCGACCGACGCCAATCTGCGGGTGGTCGGGCGGCCGGGCGCAGAAGTCGTTCTGGGTCTTCGGCGAAAACTACGACTGGCATTGGGAGACAGACGAGGACCAGCCCCGGCCCATCAACGACTTCGAAGAGATCCCCTACGGCGAGTGGCGGCTGGAGATCGAGCCGGGGGACACGGCCCTCTATCACAACTTCCTCACGGTCATGCAGCCCGCCCATGTCAGCGCGGCGCCCATGCCCGCGGCCACGGCCATCCAGGCCACGGGCGGCATGGCCGGGCGTCCACATCGCCGACGCGGGACAGAATCGGGTGGTGCTTTTCTCCACGGCCCAGGACGGCGCTGCCCCCGACGGGGCGGTGACCTACAGCTATACGCCCACCACGGACCCGCAGCCTCAACCTGCTCTTCGACATGCCGCCGTACCAGCACTACGCGGTCGACCTCTCCCGTGCGAGATGGTGTGCGCCAGGTCACCGTGCAGCCCGACAATGCGGCTTCTATGTCGGCCAACAGCCAGGGCGTGCTGCGCTTTTACGCCGGAAGCACATTCCATCCCGATCCATCTTTACCTATCTGCCCACAGCTATGCGGGGCTATCTGCCCGCTGCCGTGACGCCCACCCGCACGCCGACGGCTACCCGCACCCCAACCGCCACACCCACCGGCATCATCGGCCACATCCACACCGACGCCAACCCGCACCCCGACGCCACGCCGACGGCCACGCCCACGTCCAACCCCGACACGCCCACGCCCACGCCGACCACCCCCACGCACCAATCCCCAGGGCCACATCGTCTATTCTCTGAACGACGGCATGGTCTATCGCATCCAGGCCGCGGCCGGGGCCACGCCGCAGAACATCTCGACGGCCCTCAATGCCCTCTCCGCTGGCGGCAATGACGGCCAGACTCAACGTCTCGCCCAACGGCCAATGGCTGCTTCTGCGCACGGAGCGCTTCCATGCGGATTGCGTGGGCTGGGATTGTCTGGCTTTGGTGAAGGGAGATCTGTCCGCCGGGGAGGCAGTCCTGACCCCAAATGGGGTGATCCACGCCGAGGGCGGGGGGGCGATCAACAACGACGGCACGCTGATCGTCTATCCCGGCGGGGACGGCCCCCACGATCAAGACCTCTTCGCCGTGCGCCGCACGCGGGGGGACGTGGTCCGCGCCCGTGCTGCTCACCGGGGCCTCGACCTACGCCTTCCACAGCATGCCCGCCCTCTCTGCGGACGGCAGCACCGTGCTCATGGATTGCAGCCCCACCTCCTACCCCAGCCGGGCCATCTGCGAAGTGGGGACGGACGGGAGCGGCTTCCGCACGGTCCTGGACCAGACCGACAGCCCGCCCGGTCTGCCGGACGTGGGCGCGCTGCATCATCCCGACTACGCACCGGATGGCAGCATCGTCTTCGAGGGCGATTGGGACGGGGAGATGATCTGGCGGCTGCCCGCGGGCGGCTCCGTGCCGGAGCGGGTGAACGCCGCGTACACCAACGACAACTCCCCGTGCGTCCTGGCCGATGGGCGGATCGTCTCCTTGTGGCTCAACCGCCCCGGCGGACAGGGGGACCACGAGCTGAAAATCATGGCCGCAGACGGCAGCGCCGGGATGGTGATCCTGCCGAATGTGGATGTCTTCGATGTGGGATTGGGGTGCGGGGAATAGTTCGTAGTAGGCGCTTTAGCGCCCCGCGGGTCATGCACCCGCAGGGCGCTAAAGCGCCTACTACGAACTTAGCGGACGGCAGCGGCGGGACGGTGATCCTTCTGGATGCAGAGGGAGGCAAGGAACATGCCCAAATTGCCAAGATAGCCCTTTTGGGTGACAATAGCAAGCAGGGCAACGCTAATCCGTTGCCCATCGGGATGGTACCCCAGGCTAGCCCTCTGAGCCCAACCTGAAATGAATATGGAGCTTCGTCGATGCCCGCTCTGTTCCTGACTCCTGCCTCCATCAGTTTCCTCACGCAGTTCATCCTGGCCCAGGCCATCAGCCTCTTTCTGATCCTGCGCTTGTGGCGGCGACCTTCATACCAACTGGGCATGCTGACCGGATTCTTCGCCTTGGCCACCCTCTTCATGGGCCTGTTGTTGTTGGACGCCGCCTTCGCCCCGGATTATCGGCTGCTGGTCGTCTATGCGCAAAACACGGTGTTGGCCCTGTCCCTGGTTTTTCTGATCCAGTTCGCCTACTGCTTTCCTCAAACCTATCCCCAGCACAAATTGGAACAATACGCCGCCCTGGTCGCCAGCATGGGGTATTTTCTCTGGGAAGCGGGGTACATGCTCTATCGCTATGGTCTGCTGCTGGGGTCGGGGACAGTCATTTTTCGGCCCAATTTCGCCTCCTACAGCATGGCCGCGGTCTTGCTGATCGCCCCCATTGCCTTTCTGCGCCAAAGCATGGCCGCGGATACCCGCTCCGTGAGCTGGCTGCGCAAACTGTGGAAGCCCGCAGGAAAGTCAGCCCAGGGGGCCCGGGCCTTCGTCCTGGTCTTTGGCATTCCCTTCGTGCTGGGCCTTTTCAATGTGCTGCTGACCTTTCGCCTGCCCCATACGGTCTACAACGCGGCCATGTCCATCGGCGTGTTGACCGCCCTGTGGCTCTTTGCCACCAACTACATCAACTTCATCCCCGGCGGGGTCGGTGTGCAGGCCAAGTTGTCGGTCCTCACCCTCACCCTCTTTCTGGCCTTGCTGGGATCCGTCGGCTGGCTGATCGCGCCGGCCTACATCGCCACCTTTGCCCCAGATTTGACCGACCAGCAGACCTTGCGTTTCACGCCCAACGCAGGGGGGGGCTATGATGTGACCGAGACCCCGTTCCACTTTGAGACGGAGCTGGGCGACATGGTGCAGGTCACCTTTTGGGACACGGACCGCAATCACCAGGTCGAGTTTCCTTTCCCCTTCTACGGAAAAACCCACACGGATCTCTACGTCTCCAACGCGGGGACCATCTCCCTTGGCGACCCCTATTGGGCACCCAACATGCAGGCCGCCACGGCAAGCGTGCCGACCCTCTTCCCCCTGTTGATCGAGTTGGACACCCGTCAACGAGGGGGGCCGGGCGGGGTCTATGTGCATGAAAGCCCCGACCGCCTGATCGTCACCTGGCTCAATGTGCCCGCGCTCTACCAGCCACAGGCCGAGTACACCGTCCAGGCGGTGCTCAACAGCGACGGCAGCTTTGAATTCACCACCAACGGCCTGCCCCAGCCCTTCCTCTTCGACCCGGATGCCAGCCCGGCTGCCGGCCCCTGGCTGCGGGGGATCGTCTCGGGGCTGGGAGAGCCCCTGCACACCAATGCCGCGGATCTGTTGGTCACGGCTGAGGCCGGCGGATTTCCCCTGATCGAAAACTACCAACTGGCCTTCCGCCGCTACCTGCACAACTTCATGCTGCCCCTGGCGTGGGTGGTGATCGGCGGCAGTCTGCTGCTGATGGGGGCGCTGCCCCTCCTCTTCCGCTTTTCCATCATCCGCCCCCTGGAATCCTTGACCGATGGGATGCGGCGCATGGAAGACGGCGACTTGGCCATCAGCCTGCCCGTGCAAAACCAGGATGAGATCGGCTATCTGACCGGGGCCTTCAATGGGCTGGTCGCCCAATTGGGCGACGCCATCCGCAACCTGGAAGCCCGGGTCATCGCCCGCACGGCCGAGCTTGACACCGCCAATACCCACCTGCGGGCCGAAATCGCCGAGCGCGAACGGGTTGAGGCCACAGTCATCGATCAGCAGCGCACCCTGGCCGCCTTTGAGGAACGGGTGCGCCTGGGCCGGGATCTCCACGATGGCCTGGGCCAGGTGATGGGCTACCTCAACGTCCAGGCCCAGGCCGTCCAGACCCTGCTGGCGGATGGACACACCCAGGCCGCCCAGAGCAACCTGGCCGACCTGGCCCAAGCCGCCCAAGATGGCCATGCGGACATCCGCAACCACATCCTGGGGCTGCGCTCGGACCAGTCGCCTCCCCGCAACTTTGCCCTGCTGATGGACGACTATGTGCGCCAATTTGGCGAGCAATCGGGTCTGTCCGTTTCCCTTCGCCTGCCCGCCGCGCCGCAGAGCCTGCCCGATGCCCTGTTTGCCCCCGCGGTCGAGGAGCAAGCGTTGCACATCATCCAAGAGGCGTTGATCAATGTGCGCAAACATGCCAACGCCAGCCGGATCGAGGTGGCGTTCAGCATGGCCGCCGAACAGGTCCAAATCATGATCAGCGATGACGGCTGTGGATTTAGGGTGGCGGCCCCCGGCACAACCCCCGGCACTAGGAACAGCAATGCACACTCGGCAAAGGTCGCCCACGCCCCCAGCTCCCCCCACTTTGGCCTGGAGATCATGCAGGAGCGGGCGGCCCAGGTGGGCGGGCAGGTCGAGGTGCGTTCGGCCCCAGGCCAAGGCACCCAGGTGCTGGCAATCTTGCCCCGCTTCCTGCCCGTAGCGGACGAAGCGGAGGACGCGTATGTCAAGGGATTGCGCTTGCTTCTGGTGGATGACCACCCCCTGTTTTTGGATGGCTTGCACAACCTGCTGCGAGCCCGGGGCTTCACCGTGGTGGGCATGGCCCATGATGGTCTGGAGGCCCAGGAAAAGGCCCGTCTGCTGCATCCCGATGTGGTGGTCATGGACCTGAACATGCCCCGATGCGATGGGCTGACCGCCACCCGGGCCATCAAAGCCGAGCTGCCCGAGATCCAGGTCGTCATCCTCACCGTGGCCGAGGACGACGATCATCTGTTCCAGGCCATCAAGAGCGGCGCCTCCGGCTACTTGCTCAAAAACTTGGATGCCCACAAGTTCTGCACGTTGCTGACTGGCCTGGTACGCGGAGACGCTCCCCTGGCCCCCGGCCTGGCCGAGCGCATCCTCAGCGAATTCGCCCAAAGCCCTGGGCCCGGCGGTGACACGAACAGCGACAAACCATCCGTTCCCTTGACCGAGCGCCAGCAGGAAATCCTGGGCATGGTGGCCGAGGGCTTGACCTACAAAGAGATCGCCGCCGCCCTCTTCCTCAGCGAAAAGACCATCAAGTACCACATGGGGCGCATTCAGGCCCTGCTCCAGGTGGACAACCGCGCCGAGGCCATTGCCTTTTATCATCAACAGACGTAGGTGCCGTCCACCATCCCCAACTTATCCCTATATCCAAAAGGTCTAGTCGCCATGACTAGACCTTTTTTAGTCCAAAGTCCAGTGATTTTGGCCCGCTTTTCTGCTATGGTAGGAACCATTCTGTTGTTCCCGGTCGGCAGAAGAGAGAAAAGGACTCGCAGGGGATGAAACACATTTTGCTCTACGGCAGTTCCATTTTTCTTGCCGGCTTGGCCGCCACACTCCAAGCCGATCCCAGCCTGGATGTACGCCAGCAGGCCCCATGTGACGGATTGCTCGATCTGGGCGATCTGGACGCCGTGATCGTGGATTTTGGCGACGCCCCGCCCGCCGATGTGCTGACCATGCTGCGCGCTCGCCCCGACCTCAAGATGGTGGGGGTCAACGCCTCCGACGGGGCGGTCACAGTGCTTTCCGGGCGGGTGTACATGGCCCAGACCCTGAAGGATGTGCTGCATTGTCTGGATCAAAAGGGGAAGTGACAGTTCCCTATCACACTTTTTGATGCAGCGCCAACAGCACATGAAAACAAGAAAACCCGAGAATGTGGGATACCTGGCGATGGGTGTGGCCAGGCCCACTGCGCTCTTCCCTGAAGAATCGTGACCTAGTTCTTAGCGAGCAAAGAAAGGAGGGTAGCTCATGGAAAGCACAGCGTCAGGAGTTTTGAGCAGACTGGTAAGATCTGTAGACGCTTCGGATCTGCATTGCGTAGATGCTTCAGACCTGCATTGTGTAGACGCTTCGGATTTGCATTGCGTAGATGCGTCGGACCTGCATTGCGTAGATGCGTCGGACCTGCATTGTGTAGATGCTTCAGACCTGCACTGCGTGGAAATTAGTCCCGCGCGGCACCAGGTGTTTTGTGCAAGCCGTCTGGGTTGATGGATGTTCCCCCTAACACTACCCAGATATCAACAACGAATAGCTAATCAACTGCGGCAGATGAAGGGTCTCCAAAAAATCGTACCCTTTTTCTGCTCCAGGTACCCAAAACGGTTCTTCAGGGAAGAGCGCAGTGGACCTGTTATGGATAGGTGAAGCGACTGTTCGACCGTCAGTGCGGGTGCCTTGCGCCCGCACTGACTACAAGAAGGGGCTAGTCCCCACGGGGTTCAA
>CAVPIK010000025.1:0-88451 GCA_963704975.1 uncultured Chloroflexia bacterium
AGCGTGGAGCCGGGTGTGCCGTCGCTGTTCGCCACGGCTATGGTGGATCACCCCGGCGTTGACCCAGCGGGATCGTCCGTGGGCCGTGCGCACCTGGACATCGAAACTGGGCACCAGTTCGCCCCGCTGGCTGGCCACAAAGGGCTGGCAGCCCCGGCGGCAGATGACACAGCCCCCATCCGCCCGCCCGCCGATGATTTGGTGACAGGGCTGGCCCATCACCTCTTTGGCCGTGAAGCCCAATAAGGTTTCGGCAGCCTGGTTCCACGCCACAATACGCTGCTGCTCGTCCACCACATAGGCCCCATCTGCGGTTCGATCCAACAGATCATGCAACAGCGTATTCTCGTTCATGCCGCACTCATCCCATCACACAATCATGGTTCGTCCACTTTGCCGCCGGGGCGCAGATAGCGAACCGGGTCCTTGTAGGGCTTCACCTGCCAGGCGACTTCGTCTTTCAACACATTGCCGGAGACATGCAACAGGGTATCATTGTAATCCGGGTCAATGGCCATAGAGGCCAAGCAGGGATAATGGTGGTGAAGCATGCCCGCTTCGTACTCCGCCTCTTCCACAGAGACGCCGACCAGTCCGGTGGCGACGTGCAGCCCACAACCGCAGGCCGCGTCCCGCACCACGTTCACCCCAGCCACACACTTGGAAAGATCATCCACGATCACGTCCAACACGGGCTTGCCGAAATGCCGGGCGAATTTGGCCACCAAGGGCACGTCATACTCCATCATCTGGCGATGGGCGTTGATGGTCTGCTCGGTCAGGGTGCAGAAAGGTTTGGGGCAGACCAGGGGCACCCCCAACTCGGCCAGCCAACCAGCCAACTGGCGCTGCAACCCCGGCGGCAGATACTGCACATTGTCGATGGGGGCCAACACAGCCTGCGCCCCGGTCATCTGCACAATCTCCGGCAAAAACTCGGCCACCCCTGCATGTTCGCCCAAGGAGAGGATCAGATCCGCCCCGGGCAGGGTCATGGGCAAGAACTCCTCCGGGTAGTCGATCACCGGCGGCAGCACCTTGGGGGCTACCCAACTCTCCACCGTCCAATCCGCCGGCGCGTGGCGGCGGATGTTCAACGTAATGCGGTTGCCATATTCGCCTTGGACCACGGTGAGGATGCGCATGAAATTACCTCCATTATAACAGGGGTTGTCAAGAGGGGGACGGGATGAGTAATGAGTAATGAAGTAATTGGCGTTGCCCAACCCAGATCAGCGTCGGACGCCACTTACTCATTACTCCTTACTCATTTTCTCCCACCGCGTTCGCAATCTCCCGCACCCGGTCCACCAATTCCGGCGCGGCGTCGTAGACGGGGATGCCGTCCCGGTCGGCGATGGTGACCCGGTCGTCCACGGGCAGGTAGCCGATCAGGGGGATCTGCGGCGCGCTCTCTTGGATGAAGGCCAGGTCCGTCTCGTCCTGGATCTTGTTGCCCACCATGAAGTAGCGGGGCACGCCGATGTCCAGGGCCAGTTTGTGGATGTTGAGGGCCGTGTTCATGCTGCGCCGGTTGGGCTCGACCACGATCAGGAAGGCGTCCACCGCCCCGGCGGTGCCCCGGCCCAGGTGCTCGATGCCCGCCTCCATGTCCATGATCACCACCTCGTTGCGGGCCACCAGCAGATGGGTGACCAGATTGCGCAACAGCGCGCTCTCCGGGCAGATGCAGCCGCTGCCCCCCATTTTGATGGTGCCCAGTTGCAGCAGCTTGATGCCCCGATACTCGGCGCTGAGGCGATCCGGGATGTCATCCACCTTGGGGTTGAGGCGGAAATAGGCCCCCACGGTCCCCGGCTTGGCCCCGGTGCGCTCCAGGATCAGGTCTTCCATCTGGGCGATGGGCACGATCTGGGCGGTCAGTTCGGGCGGAAAGCCCAGGGCATAGGCCAAACTGGCCGCCGGGTCGGCGTCAATGGCCAGGACCGTGCGGCCCTCCTGGGCGTAGACATGGGCGAGGAGGGCGGCCAGGGTGGTTTTCCCCACGCCGCCTTTGCCGGTGATTGCGATTTTGGGCATAGTTTTCTCCGAGATGCGAGTTTTGAGATGCGGGATGCGAGTTGCGGGATGCGGGACGAATTCAGACAAGTGGCACAGACTGCCTCATATCTCGCATCTCAAAACTCGCATCTCGCCCTTTTGCCAACCCCGCCTCTTCCATCAGCCGGGGCACGATCTCTTCCCAGTGCACGGCCATGACGTGCATGCCGGCGATGCCCGGGGTGGCTCTTGAAGCGTTCGATCATCTCCAGGGCGATGGCGACGCCGGTCTCTTGCTGGGCGGTGGGATCGTCCCCGGCCGCGTCCATGCGGGCGATGACTGCGGGCGGCACGACCACGCCCGGCACGTCGTCGGCCATGAAGTGGGCGGCCCGGCGCTCTTCAGCGGGATGAGGCCGGGCAGGATGTAGACCTTGTCCAGCAGGTTGCGCTTGTCCAGGGCCTCCAGCCACTCGGTGAAGCGGTCGTAGTCGAAGATGGGCTGGGTCTGGATGAACTGGGCCCCGGCGTTGACCTTCTTCTCGGCCCGGATGGCCTCGTATTTGGGCGGCGCGCCAAAGGGCGAGGCCGCCGCGCCCAGGAACCACTCGGGCCGCTGCTTGATCTCCCGCCCGTCCAGATAGAGGCCCTCGTCCCGCATGCGCCGCAGCATCCACAGCATCTGCACCGCGTCCAGGTCCGACTGGTCGGGCTTGGTCATGGGCGAGGGGCCAAAGCGGTGGTGGTCGCCGCTCAGGCAGAGGATGTTGCGGATGCCCAGACCGGCCGCGCCCATGGCGTCGGCCTCGATCGCCACCCGGCTGCGGTCCCGGGCCTGAAGCTGCATCACCGGCTCCAGCCCCAGATCCAGGCAGATCTTGCTGGAGGCCATGCTGTTCATGCGGGCCGAGGCCGAGGCGTTGTCGGTGAAGTTGGCCGCGGCCACGTAGCCCTTGAGAGCAGGCCACCTTGCGTGTCCAGAATCTTGGTGGATGCGCCCAACGGCGGCGCAATCTCCCCGGTGACGGTGAACTCGCCCGTGCGCAGGGCCGCTTCCAGGCCGAGATGGGCTCCGTGTAGGCCGGGGGATGATATTCGGCGTCGCCTTGCCACCAATCCGGCTGGCGCAGATCGTAGAAGAAGCTGTCCAAATCCTCGTTGAACTTCTCCCGGTCTGTGAATCAGCTCGATGGGCCGGGGGCCGTTGTCCCAGTTCCGCCACTTTTGCAGCATGTCGATCCAGGTTTCGTGGCCCACCCGGTTGCCGTCCAGGGGCGCGTTGATCTCCAACAGCTTGTCGGTCATGCCCAGCCGCTCGGCCCGCTCGTAGATCATGAACCAGGTGCAGGGCCGGGTCGCGTCCACGCAGCAGTGGTCCGGGGAGGCGCCGCCGCACAGCCCGTTGCGCAGGCCCATGGCGCAGGTCATGGGACAGACGAAGGCGGTCTCCTGCAAAATGCAGTTGCCGCACATGCGACAGCCAAAGAGCGCGCCCTTCACCGACCGTTCAAAGGCCGTGAAGGCGCGCATGGGGGCCGCATCCCGGCACACGGGATAGAAGGGCGCTTGATAGCGGCGAGGCGAAAAGATGGGCATGAGACAGATCTCCTTTTATGAGGGAGGATGGGGCGGGATACGAGTAATGCGTAATGTGTAATGCGTTGTGCATCGCTCGTTACTCGTTACTCGCTTCTCGTTACTCTACAGTCTCAAATACGAATCCGTATAGATTACCTTGTTCAACAACACCTGCACGGTCTTGAAGATCTCGGCCTGTTCGGGGTCGGCCATGTCCACGTCGTCCTGCTCCAGTTCGCCCATCTCCGCCACCCGGTCGAAGAGGGTGAGGTAGAGGCTGCCCACGGCGGTGGAGGCGTCCCGCTCTTCCACGATGCGGATGGTCTCCATCAGATCCTTGTCAAAGGGATCGGCGATCACCATGTCCAGCCCGGCGGCCATGAGCATGACCATGTAGACCCGGTTGATCAGCGGGCGCATGGGCGCAGGCACGGCGTTGGAGACGTTGGACAGCCCCACGCTGACCAGGGGCGGCGGGTCCCAGGCGAACTTGAGGGTGCGCACGGCCTCGATGCACTCCGGGCAATACTCCTGGCAGCCGGAGACGGTCAGCACCAGGGGGTCGATGATCAGGTCGGTGATGGGCATGCCCACTTCCAAGGCTCTGGGGATCAACTGCTCCAGGGCAATCCCCACCCGTTCGTCGGCCTTGACCGGGATCATGCCGCTGCCCATGGTCAGGGCCACCAATTTGGCCCCATATTTGGCCGCCACCAGGGGCACCTTCTCCAACCGCTCCGCCTCCGCCGAGGTGGAGTTGATGATGGCCCGGCCCCTGGGGATCTTCTGCAACCCGGCCTCGATGGCGGCCAGATTGGTGGTGTCCAGAGAATAGACCGCATCGGGCGCGCCGGCGCACACCTGCTCCACCAGCCACGGCATCACCTCCGTGCCATCCTTCTTGCGCGGGCCCATGTTCAGGTCCAACGCATCTGCCCCCGCCGCCACCTGCCGCCGGGCCGACTCCGTGAAGAATGCCCCGTCCCGTGCCAACAGAGCTTCCTTCACCTTGGGCGAAATAATGTGAATGTTTTCACCAATGATGTACATGCGCACTCTCCTTTGAGGGTAGTTGGTTGGTTGATTTGTTGATAAGTTGATTGGTTGATTCGCCGAGGGGAACCGGTACCAATCAACAAATCAACCAATCAACTTATCAACATTTTCTCCAATAACGTCTTCTCCACAATCCCCTGCACCGCGCCATAGATGGCGGAGTCGGGGCCAAGTTCGACAAGGGGGCGGCCATCCGCGTCCGCCCGGCTGACCTGGGCATCCGCGGGAATGGTGCCGGCCAGGGGGATGCCCAGCCCGGCGATGGTCTCGACCAGGGTGGGGGAAAGCTCGCCCACCAGCCGGTTGACCACCAAATAGGCATTTTTGATATTCACATCCAATTCTTCCCGCAGATCCGCCACCCGGCCCGCGGCAATCGTCCCCCGCACCGTGGGATCCGTGACCACGTACAGCACGTCCACATCTCGTGTGGTGCGGCGGCTAATATGCTCCAGACCGGCCTCGTTGTCGATGACCACATAGTCATAGGCCGCACCCAGGCGGTCGATGATGTCCCGCAGGATGTGGTTGACCGCGCAGTAGCAGCCCGGCCCCTCCGGGCGGCCCATGGCCAGCAGATCCACCCGGTCGCCCTCCACCAGGGCATACTCGATCTCCATGTCCAAATAGTCGTGCTTGCTCATGCCGGGGCGACCGTTGAGGCTGCCGTCCACCTTGTTGACATCCGCCAGCATCCCCTCCCGGATGTCGCCGATGGTCTGGTCCAGCTTCATGCCCAGGGCCAGGTTGAGGTTGGCGCTGGGGTCGGCGTCGATGGCCAGGACGGTCCCGGCGTTGGTCTCCACCAGGTGCTTGATCAACATGGCGGCGAAGGTCGTCTTGCCCGTCCCGCCTTTGCCCGCCAGGGCGATGGTGGTGGTCATGGGTGTTGCTCCTTTGCGAAAATGGTTGATAAGTTGATTGGTTGATTTGTTGATTGGTCGGCTCTCGCCGATGGAAAGTCAACCAATCAACAAATCAACCAATCAACATAAGTATCCGCGTCACCAACCGCCTCCCCAACGCCGCGCTGCCGTCGATGGGGAGATAGTGGCCGGCCACGGCGTCGAAGAGAACTTGGGCCGTGGGCGGGAATTCGTCGTCCCCCAGCCAGTAGACCAGGGCCAGGGGGATGCGGGGCAGACCGTTGAAGGTGAAGCCGCCGTCGCTCACACCATTCGGGCGGCCTCCCGCGGCCAGGGCGGCTTGACGCAGACGCTCAATGTCATTGCCCACCCGCTGGGTCAGGATCGCCCCCGTGTAGCCCTGAAAGGCCGAGTGATAAAAGCCGCCGTCGGGCAGTTCTCGGAAGGCCACGAAGTTGCCCGTAGGCGGCGCGCCGTCGGCCCGCTCCAAATAGTAGAGGAAGAGCCCCTGCAACTCCGCGCCGCACGGCTGACCCGTCTCCACATCATGGGCCACCAACTCCGGCCACCCCAGCCGATAGGCCCGGTCCAGATGGCGCAGGACCAGTGTCCGGCTCTCCGGCTGCCAGTTGACCCCGGCCCGCTCCGCCACTATCTGCGGACGCCGGGTGCGCAGGCTGTCGCGTAGCTCTTCGAGTTTTGGCTCGAGGCTCTCCGCCCAGGCAGAGCGGCCTGTGGGTTTGGCTAAGGTTGGGTTGCGGTCGAAGACGGTTTGGGTCATGGTTAGGGCGAGTCTTTCGGCACGAAATGAAAGTCCAGATGGATGGCTTCTTGGTCGGTCTCCTGGCCGTCATGCACCATGTAAGCGGTATCGCCGCTGAGATGAATGGTATAGCTGGTTGGCTGGCTAATATATCCATCTGCTTCGGCGGACACGATATAGTCCACCCCACTGGCATCAGTCACAACGGACTCCCAGGAAGTACTCCCTCGTCGCGTCCCCTGCACTGATGTCCAGCCTTGAGGTGTACGGACACTAATCGTAACCAGTGTATCAGCGGGCAGTCCCGAAAATTGCCCAGCGATGCGGGGGAGCGATGGCTCCGGTTGCTTTGAAGGAACCTCAGGGGTTAAGGTGGGGGCAGCGCGGGGTATACCGGCGCAACTCCCAAGAATCAGAGATAGGATCACCACGTACAGTAATAAGTTGCGCATCAGGACCTCCTGTACTTCATCATTGCGCATTGTTCAGCACAAGTGGGATAAAAACAATTGGGGAGTGGATATTGAAGCGGTTATACTGACTCAACATGTCGACTTGATATGGCTCATCCTCTGTGACGTCTGTATTGTATGATGTGGTCCAAGGTCGCCATATGCCATCAATGAGCAGATAGCCTTTATCAAAACTCGACAGAGGTAGAATTGGATGGATCCCATCCGCAGTATAGACCTCACCCCGATTGTAACCCCGGTCTGCAGTGATGAATCCTAGATCCGCCGTTGCCAGTACTGCCCAGTTTCCGCCCCCCAGGTGATAACGAGCCTTCCACATCTCGCTGTTTGGATCATACTGCACATCGGTTTCCACCATTGCCCCAAGAGGCAAAACATACTCGTCAAAGAAGACCCACGTAGCATTGGCGCTATCGTACTGATAAATGTACCGTCGGTCATCCCGCCAGGAGACCTCAGCCCAACCCGCCTCCATCCAGTGATCCCAACTAGCGTCATTGGCATACACCCGCTCCACAACAAACCGTTCGTCGGGTGGCTGGACAATATGGGGCACATTCGGATCCACTACCGTATTGCTTCCCCACACTCCTCGATTGTCCTGAAACGTCACAGGGCCAGCGTAGTGGTAACCTACACCTGATGCGCTTGCCTCTTGCGGTCTTTCCGGTTGTTTCGGTGGGGTCGATATGTCAACGGTACGTTCTGCAAGGCAGATATCCCGTTGCGTGCCCACTGGGATGGCCTCCGTTATGGCTTCGGGTGTCGCTGATGGAAATCTAAATGTCTTTTCAAATACTCGGCACGGGGGTAAGGTCTGCTGGGATGGTGGAACCAGGAGAAATCGAAACACGAAATCGGGACGACGGACAATCTGACCATTTTTCACCTGAAAGAGATAGCCGCCTGGATCGAGAAAATGTCGCGGCGGCGCATGGATTTCCAGTCTGTAATAAGCTCCATCCGGTATCTCTTGCATTTGAATATGGTGGCTGCCGTTGCCAAAGGCCATTTCCGGCAAGGTTATTCCGCGTGCTGCCAAACACAACGAAATGTTTTCATTGAGTGGTTGCAACCGCACCATTGCTCGTTCCGCTCCGGACAACCCCTCTACTTCCACATTGACATCGATTTTACCCCATCGTGTTTGTGGCGGACAGGCGGCAGGTCGTGTAGAAGAAGGTTCTGGCCTCGGCGGCGGATAAGGGAATGGCGTAGGCGTTTGAATGGGTGACTGGAATGCTTGCACCGTTAGTTCGGTGGCGCTCCCGCTTACGCCGCCGATGCTTATCGCCACCATGATGGCCAGGATGCTCAAAGTCACAATGGTCAGGGATTTTCCGTACAACTTTTGTAAACGTCTCGTAATATGTCTCCTGTAGGCTGCCAACTCCGGCCACCCCAGCCAATAGGCCCGATCCAGATGGCGCAGGATCAACGTCCGGCTCTCCGGCTGCCAGTTGACCCCGGCCCGCTCCGCCACCCTCTGCGGACGCCGGGTGCGCAGGCGGTCGCGTAGTTCTTCGAGTTTGGGCGCAAAGCTCTCCGCCCAGGCGCTTCGGCCTACGGGTTTGGATAGGGTTGGATTGCGGTCAAAGACGGTTTGGGTCATTTTAGTTTTTCAGAATCGATGAAATGAAAACTTTGCAAAATCCGTTTACGCACGCTGTCACATCATACGTCGGCCATGGGCGGCCCACTTCCAGGACGCTGAACCCTTGCCACTCATCGTAGTCATCCCAGAGAAACATTTCAAAACGTAATCGATAGGGTGTTCCAGGCTGGGCAGAGGCGGGTGGATAGAGCGTGAGGGTCTCCGTGATCGTATCACCAGGTGCAACTGATTGCGACAAGCTGTGTGTCCCTTGGGCTTGAAGGCCACCCGGCTCCCAGCCATGAAAACTCAACTGAGTCCGGCCAGAAGGCCATGTCGTCAAGCCGGTATTTTGAATCCAGAACGTCACCGCATAGCTCCGGTTTGAATCCATGATCGGAACATGATTATCTGCCGTTTGCCAATTTACAGATAAGGGTACCCACCGGTAGATCGGAGTCAACCGACTGCCGCGGGCATCCTTGAGATGGACATCGGTGTAATAGTGCGTGAGAATCTGGGCGTAACTGTCCCATTTGGGATAATAGCGATCCGCCGTGGTTGGATCTTGACCGCTAGCCCAGTAGTGGGAACCGTTTTGAGCTAGACCAACGGATTGCGCATCTGATTGGGAACGAGTTTCCGCCGCAGCAACTGGATCCAATACACTCTGTAAATAGGGGTACCCTGTTTGCGTGAAAGGATTTTCTAGGGGATTGGTCGGATCGCCGTTACGAGCCCGATGTTGAGCATCAATGAGTACATCGTTGTAGGTCAGATAAATGCCCTGAGTAGCTGTTACTTCTTGACGATAGCGTATTGTATTACCGCTGTGGCCTGGATCGTACTCCTGGTCATAATAAGGAGCGTTTGATGTGTCAAAAAGGCCTTGGAGAGTACCATAGGGTGTATTCTCGAATGTATGTTTGTGGCACCAGTAGGCGCTCCAGGTCCGAATGGCTACCGAGCCAGCTCGAAGCGCCTCATCATTCCATTGAGGAATCGAAGGAATGGGACCCATTTCGCCTTCCAATGCCCCAGTTACATAATCCTCCACATTGAGCTCCACATACGGCGAGCCTTGCAGGGGTGGACGAGCCACTCGATTCACCCAAAGGGTGACTGGCGGTTGAGTACAATTCGGAGACAATTGACTCCAAACAACTTTGGCAGTCATCAAAACCAGTGTCAATCCGATACTCAGGGTAATCAAGGGACGTATAACATTTGCCTTTTTCATGGGTGATTAACTCCTGTCGATAGCGAGCTGCAAAAGCCAAACGTTATGATTTCTTTCTACTGCTATCGTATAACCCGATGGCGACCACGAAGGAAACAAATAGCTATCTTCTGGTGTCACGCCATATGGGAGTAGTGTCCGAAAACCCGATCCATCCGCATTGATTACGGCGATACCATCGGGTCCATGAAATGCCAATACGTTGCCGTCAGGAGACCAGGTCAAGGCCCACGGATATCCCCGACCATTTTGCTGGTAAATCACCTGTGAACGAACTTCAGGGTCTATAGTCGCTATCCAAATGGACTTGTCGGCCACATAAGCCACTTTCCCACTCGATGGAGACCAGACCAACCCGCCAAACACGTTCTCAAAGCTTTCCGTAAGCTGAATTCTCTGCTTGGTATTCTGGCGGTCAACCACCCAGAGCTTCTGGCCATTCACGATGCCGAGCCATCGGCCATTCGATGACGCGACAAGACTATTCGGGCCATCCGTGGTCGCCGTCAAATCGGTTACTGGAGATAAAGTTTCCAAATCCCGGTCATACTGACGAATGTCCCCTCCTTTCATTGTGACAGCCAATAACCTGGAATTCACCCACATGGCGCTAAGACCGTTATCTGCAGCCTGTCTTGATTTCTGGGTAGCAAGGTCGAACAAGCGAACTTCGTTGAGTCGTTCGTCAATGGGGGATATGAAAGCCAGACGCTGACCGTCAGGTGACCAAGTTGGAAATTTGCCGCGATCTGCTATCTTTTCTGTCGTGCGGTCGGTGATATTGGCTAACCAAAGATCCGTGACGGGCGCAAATCCTTTGGGCGTAGTAAATGGGATAAATTCTCCGGTCAGCTTGGTAAACGCTAACTTCTCGCCATCAGGCGACCAAGCGACCCCCAAAGTGCTACCACCAAACCTTCCATCGGCTGTGAGCGATGTTTTTCCAGTAATTCGTATGGCCTCTGCCTTGAAATTCGGATTTGGCATAGCCGATGGACGAGGGGCTGGGGGTGCCTGTGTCGGCGTCTGAATAGGAGATTGAAACATCTGTGACACGCTCTTAGGCTCAAGTCTTAGCTCCCGAAACGTGATTACAAAAATAATGACCAGTCCCAATAGTGTCAGAAGCGCCAGCAGGCCACCGAAAAATCTAGTTTGTCTCATGGTCTTATCTCCTCTCATGCCGAGTGGATTGGGGTTATATCACCAATCAACCTATGACCGCCGCCACATTCGGAAATCGCTCAATCTCCGTGTGGGGTAGGAACAGTGCCGACATGAAATTGTCGTAAAACGTGTTGTCCGCCGAGAGTTCCAGATAGGTCATCATGCCCGCTGCCGCGGTGACCCGCTGCCGGTACTCCCGGTTGAGCAGGGCCAAGGTGGCGCCCCGGGCCGAGGTGTTGCCGAGAAACTGGAACCGGTCCCAGGGTAGGTCGGGGAGGAGTCCGATCTGGACGGCTTTTTCGATGTTGATGTATTGGCCAAAGGCCCCGCCGATCAACATCTGCTCCACGTCGGCCAGATCCACGCCCACGCTCTGGCAGAGGACCGTGTACCCGGCGTAGATGGCAGCCTTGGCCCGGATCAGGTTGTCGATGTCCACTTTGGTGATCACGATGTCCCGACCATGCTCGCTCTCGCCCGCCCAGGCCACCACATATTCGGCCCCGTGATCCCCGGCGCGGGTGCGGGGGGTGGGCAGGTCCAGGTGGATGTTGCCGCTGCGGTCCACGACGCCGGTGATGAAGAGTTCGGCCAGCAAGGAGATCAGCCCGGAGCCGCACAGCCCCAAGGGCGCGCCGCCGCCGATCACCCGCACGGTCGGCTCGAAGGTCTCGCCGTTGATCCAGACTTCCTCGATGGCCCCGGTGGTGGCCCGCATACCGTCCCCCACGCCCGCGCCCTCAAAGGCCGGGCCGGCGGAACAGGCGCAGGTGATCAGCCATTCCCGGTTGCCCAGCACCATCTCGCCGTTGGTGCCCACGTCCATGAAGAGGGTGAGCTTGTCCGTCTCCATCAGCCCGGCGCTGACCACCCCGGCGCTGATGTCCGCGCCCACGTAGCTGGCGATGCCGGGCAGGCAGTCCACCGTGGCGTTGGGGTGGATGGACAGCCCCACGTCCCCGGCCCGCAAGGGCGGCGGCTGGTTCACCCCGGTGATGAAGGGGGAAAGTCGGATGCTCTCCGGTTGCATGCCCAGGAAGAGGTGGATCATGGTGCTGTTGCCCGCCACCGTGGCCCGATAGATGTCGTCGATGTCGGCTTTGATGCGGTGGGCGGCCCGGGTCAGCAGCCGGTTGAGCGTGCCCAAGACCAGGGATTGCAGCTCGCCCAGCCCGTCCCGCCCATTGCCATTTTTCCCGGCATAGATGATGCGGGAGATCACATCCTCGCCCCGCACCACCTGGCCGTTGTAATCCACGGCCTGGGACAAAATCTTGCCCGTGAGCAGATCCACCATATAGACCACATTGCTCGTCGTGCCGATGTCGATGGCCGCACCCAGCAGCCGCTCCGTGCGGTCACCGGGCAGGAGGTCAACCAGTCGGGCCGGGACCGGTTTCTTCGTCCTGTTCCAAAATGGCCGTGACCTGCCAATCGGCCTCCCGCAGCACCTTGCCCAACTTGCGCAGGGTGGACAGGGCCGGGGCGATGGCCGTCGATCCCATGTTCCCGGCGCAGGGCGCTGGCCAGGCGAGACCAATCGTCGGTCTGGTCGTCCATGCTGGGGGGATCGAGACGGACGAAGCGGGCCTGCATGGGCTGTTGGCGGCGGGGGTCGTAGTCGAAGGGCAGGACCAGATCCGCCACCGTGCGGTCCGTGGTCAGCCGCCGCTCGATCTTCTCTTGGGGCGGGATGGTGATCTGGGCGTCGCCCTCGATCACCGTCTGGCAGGCCAAGGCATAGCCCGCGGCCACATCCGCGGCGGAGAGGCGCAGGGTGGAGCGTCGCCGCACGGGGCTGTTGCCGTTTGTGCCGGCGTCGTCCACCAGCACCGCACACCGTCCGCACCGCCCCTGGCCGCCGCAGGGCATGTTGAGATGGATCCCCGCCTCGTGCGCGGCCTCGTGGATCAACGTCCCGCTGGGGACGGTGACGGTGGTGTTTTTGGGTTGGAAGTTGACGGTACAAGTTGTCATGTTGGATTCCGAATGAGTACAGATGTAATGAGTAAGCGTGGCCGGTTATCGCAGCAGCCACGTCGTACTCGCATTACTCCTTACTCATTGCCGTTCTTATCCCATAACCTTCAAGAACCCCGGCAGATCCACCGCTTCCCGCGGCCCCACCTTGATCTCCCAGCCGGGCATTTCCTCTTCGATCTCGCCGGAGAGGACGGCCACCTGGCCGGGGATGACGATGCGGCGGTGGCTGATCTTGTCTTCGATGCCCGTGCTCTTGACCGCCTTGGCGATGGTGGAGGCGTCGAACTTGCCCGCGGCCCAGGCCGTCAGCACGCTCATGCCCTCGGCGTCGGCCACCAGGAGCCAGCCGGGCAGACCGGAGCTTTCGATCTCGTTGGCCACGCTGAAGTAGGTGATGGAGAAGTTGGTGGTGACCATGACCGGGTCGCCGGGCTTGGGATCGTGGATCTCGTACAGGCCGGGCTGGACCTGGATGGGCTTCTGCGGGTCGGTGAAGATGTTGGCCCGCAGCACCAAGCAGCGGATAGGCCAGGGCCGGGCTGAACTGGTCCAGCACCACGAAGCCGGCATATTTGGCGATCAGTTGGGCGGCCAACGCTGCCTCGTCCGCCGGATTCTCCACCCCTTCGCCGGGGAAGGCGATGGTGGGGAAGCCCACGTCCTTGGCCGCGTGCTTGAGGGCCAGCCGTCGCACCTGGGTCATGGGCGGCCAGGGAGCCGCAGAAGTCCCGGCGGCCTGGGTCCAGCACCAGATCGGCGATGCCCGCGGCCTGCACCTTGGCGGAGATGTCGGCCAGTTCGTCCAGCCCGTCCTGGCTGCGGATGCCCAGGGGCAGTTTGTAGCGCTTGGCCGTGGCGGCCAACGCCTGCCAGTTGTCCCGATCCGCGCCGTAGAGCAGGGGCCACACGTTGGGCGCGGCTTCCAGCCCGGCGTCGAACTGTTCGGACGAGTTCGCCATCAGGATCAGGTTGCCGTTGTTGACCTCCCGCACCGCGGCCACGCAGGCGGCGAAGGTGGCCGGGTCGCCGCTGTCGCATTGGACCGCCATGCCGTCAAAGGCCAGGTCCATGCCCACGTAGTCCACGGTGTAGTCGGCCACCTGCTTGGCCATCGCCTTGACTGCGTCCAGGGGCTGGGTGTCCTTCACCCGCACGAAGAGGCCGGTCTGGTTGAAGAATTTCTTCTCGTGGCGGAAGAGGACGGTCTCGTTGCCCACGGCCATCTTGCTGCCGTTGCTGCGCATGTTGATCAGGCGGATGGGCGGCGCGGCCGCGGCTTCCAGCTGAACCTTGGCCTCGTCGCTCACATAGGGACAGGCCGACCAGTTCCGCCTGCTTGGCCGCCAGTTTCATGGCAAAGGCCAGACAGGTGGGATAATTGCACTCCTTGCAGTTGGTCTGCGGGAGCAGTTTGTAGATTTGAAGACCGGAAAGTGCCATTTTGGTTGCTCCTGTTATGCGTTGCGAGTTGCGGGTTGCGTGATGCGGGATGGTATCCCGATTGTCAGTCAACGCGTAACACGCAACACGCAACTCGTATCCCTACGCCAAAACCATCTCCCGCTCCGGCTCCGTCATCAGCGCGCCGATTGTGCGGTGCAGGCGGGTCAGGCTCTCCGGGTGGCGGACGGCGACGATGTCTGCGCCGGATTCAATCAGGGTGGTGGCGGTGATGACTTCCCAGTTCAGCGCCCGCTCCAGCCAGTCGCCCCAGGCGTCGGGGATGCCCTGGCCGACCTTGGCCTCCTTGGTCTTCCACGCCTCTTCGCCCACGGTGACCAGCATGGGCTGCTGGGTCATGCTGTCCCCTTGCAGGGCGGCCATGCGCAGCCGCTCCATGACCGAATAGCCGTACTCGATGCCGTAGCCCAGGGCGCCGGTGGACGGGTCCATGAGGATGCGGTCCAGGGGCATGCCCATGTCGTGGATCAGGATGATCAGCTGCTTGGAGAGGTTGACATCCATGGGCGTGCGGCTGTTGACCAGATGGCCGTGGGCCAGGGCCGCGGCCACGATGGTGCGATAGTTTTTGTCCTCGCACACGCCCAAAATCAGCCGTTCGCCCTTGGACGCCTCGGCCACGGGGACCATCAACTCGTTGTCCTTGTCCGCCTGGCCGGGGCCGAAGACGGCAAGGGGCAGGCCCGTGGCCCCCAACACGGCGCGCACGGCCTTCACCGCGCTCTGCCGGCGTGTCGGCCAGGGTGAGGGTGAGGACGATCAGGTCCGCGCCGGCGGCTTCGGCGGCCGTGGCCCAGGCGGCCGGATCGTTCATGGCATCGCCCCAGGCCTCGGCCAGCAGGGGCGACCAATCTTCGGGTTTGCGGCTCTTGATCTCCACGGCCAGCAGGGGCTTGTGGGGAATCTGGCCGTCAAAATGCAAGAAGGGCAGGGTCGTCTCCCCGCCCACGGTCAGCGTGTGGGATCGGCTGCCGCCCTGGGCCGCCGTGGCACCCAGCACGACCTCCCGCACCTTTCCGGTCCATTTTTCTTTGGGAATTTGTAGTGTCATCTTTACTTTGCTCCTGTTTGTGATGAAGGGGTGAGCGGGTGAATGGGTGATGAGGTGAGGCGATCTGATCTCACCCCTTCACCCTTTCACCCAATCAACTCCGCTCATCAGAAGATCGGGTCCATCATCAACGCCGGATGTTCCTTTTCCAGCAAGAAGGCGGTGAGGGTTTCCACGTCCGTGGCCACCCGCTCGTCGGCGATCTTGTCGATCAGGTCGGGGTCGCCTTCTCGCACGGCCACCTCGGCCAGCTCAGCCGCCATGCTTTCTTTGAGATAGCTGGACATCCACACGATGCGAGGGAAGCCGCCGTCCGCGGAGATGAATTTGGGGCTGAGCAGATAGTATTTGCCGATGCCCATGATGCCGGGGGTCTGCAAGCCGCCGCCGGCCAGACCGGCCAGGGTGGAGAAGGTCATGCCCGCCGGGGTCATGCTGGGGTCTTCCCGGCTGACCACCATGACGCCGTTGGCCTCGGGGATGACCATGGCGATGCACTCGAAGCAGCCGCAGGCCGTCATGGGGTTTTCCATGATGGAGTAGAGGGCCACTTCCTGCACCTGCTGGTGGGAGGAACTCTGCACGAAGTCGTTGGTGCCGGTCCAGTAGCCCTTGAAGTCGTCCAACATGCGGCCCTTGCCGATGGGTTGGTTGGGCCCCGTGGGGTTGATCTGGAAGGAGGCCTTGCAGTCCAGCCAGTTGTACGCGCCGCACAGCCCCAGCCGTTCCGGGCTGACCACGCAGACATGGTTGGGGGCGAAGGACTGGCAGAGGGTGCAGGAGTAGAACTCGTCCACCGCGTTGTCGGTGAGGTCGGCCAGCCGCCGGTTGCGCTCGTCGTAGGCGTTGCGGGCGATATCCAGCCACTTCTCGACCTTGGTCTTGTCCGTGTAGATCTTGACCTGCACCTTGTCGACGATGGCCCCGAAGTCGCCTTGCAGCCGGGCATGCACAATCTTGCCCAGATGCTCGGGCCGGAAGCCCTTGTCCACCGCGGCCTTGCTGATGCGGATCCAGGCGATGTCCCGCTGGCCGATGTGTTGCAGGCCGCTGGCGGCGTTGATGAAGTAGTGAACCTGCCGCTCCAACACCGGCTCGAAGTCCTTCTGCATCTTGCGCCCGGCCACCTCGATCACGATGCCCATGTCCATGTGGCCGCCCATGGCCACCTCGTCCCAGTCCGGGCCGATGACTTCGATCTTGCCGTCGTCCACCTGATCCAGATCCATCATGCGCAGGTATTCGAAGGCCCGGCTGTACTTGCCGCCGAACTCGATGCGCATGTCGGCCTTGCGCACCCGTTCGCCTTCAAAGGCCGAGCCGTAGGGGACGGGGACCGGCACTTCGGAGATGCGCACCTTGACGCCCCGCACTTCGATGGCCTTCTGCACCAGCCGCTCGGCCCGCTCCAGATCGTCCTTGCCCTCGATCTCGTTGAAGGGCATGGAGACCACATGCTCATAGGTGGTGATGCCCGTGGGCAGGATCTCCGGGATCACCGTGTCGGCGATCACCGGGAAGCCAAAGTTGATGGCCCCGGCGGCCGTGGCGTACTTCAGATCGTCCACCTCGCCCAGGGCCAGGACAAAGGCGTAGACCCGGTTTTTGTTGTACATGAGGATGTCCCGGGTCTGGCCGCCCTTCATGCCGCCAAAGGTGAGGGCGCTGCGCACGGCAAAGCCCAGGGCATAGATGGCGCTGATGGTGTCCGTGCCAAAGGGGACGATGTAGGTGTCGTAGCCCATCTCCACCCCCTCCTCTTGGAGTTGGTGGATGATGCTGCGCCCGTTGGTGTTGCCGCACAGGAAGGTGAGGATGTTGCGCCGTTGCAGCTCCCGCACGATCTTGACGGCCACTTCGTTGCTCTTGGCCGCGCCCACGATGGCGGCGAAGCCGGGCATGCGTCCGTCCACCAGGGCGATGCCCCAGGAACGCAGTTGGATGTCATCGATGGGGCCGTTGAGATAGCCGCCGCCGTTGGAGCCGCCATTGGCCGCCACATCCGGCGAGGTGAAGCTGGTCCCGGCCAGCCCCATGCCGGGGAAGGGTTGGGGTTCCTGGCCATAGACAAAGCGCATGGCCTCGATGGCCTCTTCGGCCAGCAGGGTGGCCATGCCGGCGTCCAGGGTTTCGCCCAGATAGGGGGTCCAGCGCCGCTCCGTGGGCACGGGATGGAGCAGTTCTCTGGCCCGGGCCAGGACCGGGGGCAGATCCCCCAGGGTCTTGACTTCCTGGCCGGTCATGCCCAGGATCAGGGGCAGGTGATAGGCCGTGTTGGGGAAGACGGCGGGCGTGTCCGGCCCCTTGTCCGCCAGGGCTTGGCGCAGCAGTTCATCCGCTTCATCCACGACGCTATGGGCACCCCGAATGGCTCGTGTTGCGATATATCGACTCATGGAACATTTCTCCTTTCGCGTTTACGCGGGCACCGGGTTCGCCATAGAGAGCTTCGGCCTGAAGCTCGGCGGGCATCTCCATCCACTCGATCATGCGGTCGTCACCGCTCTGACCGAACTTGTTGGGGTCATAGACCGGCAGCTTGAGGGCGGCCCGCTTCTTGTCGATGTGTTCCAGGGTGCGGGCGACGATCTCCTCGGCTTCGATCACAAATTCGATCTTGCCGCCCACCTTCTTCTCCCACACCTCGCTCAGAATGCGGGTGACCTCTTCGCTGCCCTCCACCGGGTTGTGGACGCCCATGATCACATACGCGCCCGAGGCCGCGGCATAGGAGGCGATGGCCATAGCCTTCTCGCTCATCCATTCCGGGGCCAGGCCCACCGCGGGGACATCGCTGATGTCGTCGCCCAGGCCGCCTTCCGTGGCCATCTGGCTCAGCACGGTCAGGATGCGGGTGTTGTCCACGCAGGAGCCCATGTGCAGCACCGGCGGAATGCCCACGGCCTCGCACACTTCCCGCAGACCGGGACCGGCCAGATCCATAGCCTCGCCCAGGAGGAAGCCGCACTTGGCGCTGGCCAACGCGCCGCAGCCCGTCTCCACCACCAGCACGTCGTTCTTGAGCAGTTCCGCCACCACCTGGTTGTGCAGGGAATCCTGCTTGCACCCGGGGGTTGTTGCAGCCCACGTTGGCCGCCACGCCCCGAATCCGCCCGGACATGATGGCATCGTTCAGCGGGCGCAGGGAGGCCCGGAAGCTGCCGCCCAGCATGTAGTTGATATATTCGTGGGAGAAGCCCGGCACCACGTCCGAAACCTCGTTGGGGATGCGGACTTCGCCCCGATTTTCGAAGTTGTCGATGGCCCGGCGCACGATCTGCTTGGCGATGGCCAGGGCGTTGTGTTCGTCAAAGGGGATGTGGGTGGCGCCCGGTGATCTTGACCTTGGGGGAGGTGGTGATGATCTCCGTGTGGAAGTTGTCGGCCAGGTTGGGCAGGGCCTGCATGATGCACTGCACATCCACCACCATGGCCTCCACCGCCCCGGTCATAATCGCCAATTCCTGGTGCAGGAAGTTGCCCGCCGAGGGCACGCCCTGGCGCACCAAGGTCTCGTTGGAGGTGCAGCAGATGCCGGCCATGTTGAGGCCCTTGGCCCCCTTGGTCTTGGCATAGGCGATCAGTTCGGGATCGTTCATGGCCGTCACCAACATCTCGGCCAGGGTCGGCTCGTGGCCGTGGATGATCATGTTGACCTCGTCGTCCTTGAGCACGCCCAGATTGACCTGGGAGACCAAGCGGGCTGGGCGTGCCAAAGAGAATGTCCGAGAAGTCCGTGGCCATCATGGAGCCGCCCCAGCCGTCCGAGAGGGAGCAGCGCAGGGCCTGGTCCAGAATGTGCTCGGCGTCCTGGTCGTCGCCCATGTGGGTGCGGTGCATGACCTCCACCACTTCCCGGTCGATGCCCCGGGGGGCGATGCCCAGTTCTTTCCACAGTTCGTAGCGCTTCTTGGGCGCTCGCTTCAGATACATGAGTTCGCCCTTCTGCTGGCCGAACTCGGCGATGGCCTTGTCGGCGATCTCCAGGGCGATGGCATTGTCGTCTCGTCCGGCGGTGGGCACGTCCATATAGCCGGCCACGGCCCGCAGCTTGTACGGGTCCCGGATCTTGAAGCCCGGGGCCGTGCCTTCGGCGGCCGCTTTCAGGGTGAAGGCCAGATCCCGCCCGTGGTCCGAGTGGGCGGCGCTGCCGGCGGCCACATGCCGGGCAAAGATGCGGGCGGTGATGGTCTCCATGGTGGCTCCGCACACCCCCACCTGGCCATCTTTGACAAGCCGACACGGCCCCATCAAACACATGGAGCAGCACATGCCCTTGCTGCCGATGGGGCAGGCGGGCATGGCTTCGGCTCGGGAAAAAGCAGTGCCGATCCCCAACTCTTCGGCCCGGTGGAGCATGATGACGGCCGCGGGATCAGCACTGAACTGTTCAGGCGTTAATGCAATTTTCTTGGACATGATACCTCCTCGTATCTAGCCCGGCGCTGGTTTAGACGCCGAGGGTTTGAGTCATGCGCACCGCCGTGTGATCCCAGGCGAGATCTTTGGCGACCATTGGATGTTCGACTGCCGGGAGCGGGGGCAGGGGAACTTGGGGCGGGTAGCCGGCCTCGCTCAACCAGGCCCGGATCTGCACCTCGCTGACCGCGTCCGGCGCGAAGTCCACCCGCACTTGGCGGTGGGCCGGAGAGATCAGCAAGTTGTCGATACCCGGTCGGTTGGCCAGGACCTGCTGAATGGGGGCGACATGATGGTCGCCATAGAGTCTGGGAATGTTCAAAATGACACGGTTCACGCGTGGTGCCTCCTCTTTTTGAATAGGCTGCTGTTCGTTGATCTGAGAATTTGCAAGGTCAATAATGGTCTCTTTTTCATATCGGCGGTGACCGCCCAGGGTGCGGACATAGTGCAGTTTGCCCGCGTCCGCCCAGCGGGTGATGGTGTTGGGAGAGACATTGAAGATCTCCGCCACATCGCCCCTGGACAGATAGACGTGGGGTTCCGAGACGGGCTTATCTGCGTTTGAGGTGTTCAGATCTCGACGGGGCATGGCGCCTCCTGGCTAATAGAACAATGGATCGGAGGTTCGCCCACAGGCTACGGCTGTGAGTGGACAGTGGGGCAATTGTCAGTTGAGTCGAATGGGGCAGGCAGCGGAAGTTGGATTGTAGATGACGGAACGATCAGCGCCTTGGGTGATTTGGGCGTTTTGATCGTTTCCACAACCACACTATGGGGCAATCTCGCCATAAAAGAAAGATGCAAATGAACTAGACGTCTAGTTCATTTGCATCTATTTACAGCTATTTGGGAAAACTGGTAAACCGTGGTGCGTGGTGCGTGTTACGTGGTGCGTGTTACGTGGTGCGTGTTACGCAGGGCGGCCAAGAGGGCCAGGGTCAACCGCTTGGTCTCCAGGCTGGCCAGTTCATTCTCCAACACCGGCCCCACGCAGGCCGGACAGCCATCCGCGCACGGACAGCGGCGCACCAGATCCTCGCCCTGGGCCAGCAGATCCCCGTGCATCTCGAACAGCCGCAAACTAAAGCCCAGCCCCGCCGCCACATGCTCAAAAATGAAGAGGGTTGCGGGTTGCGGGTTGCGAGTTGCGGGGCCGGGATCATCCGCCGCCAATTGTGCATTGTGCATTGTCAATTGTGCATTGGCTTTTTGTGCATTCGCCCTTTGCGCGTACACCCCCAAATCCCCCCGGTCGCACATCAAATGGAAGGGCGCAATGTTGCCCAAGGCGTATTCCAGCCCGTTGAGTCCGCTGCGGGTGCGCACGCCAGCCTCCAGCCGCTGATGGCAGCGGCGGCAGACCAGAATCAAATTGCTGGTCTGGTTGGCCAGGCGATAATGCTCGTTGACCCCCGGCACATAGCCAAAGGTGCGGAAAGGGCGCACATGATGCACATCATGCTGCCGCCCCTGGGCCTCGGGGACGCCGCACTGGGTGCAGCAGAAGCCATCCCGGCTGCGCACCTGTCGCCCGCTGTTCCTGCCAATTGGGGCCGTAGTCGTTCTCCGAATCGTGCCACAGCCCGGCCTCTTCCAGGGCGGCCTGGGTTTCGGGCAGGACGGAGAGCCAATAGGCCGTGGTTTCCAGCTCGTTGGGCGGATAGTCCAGGGGCGTCACGCCCAGCATTTCGTGGGTCATGTGCTTGATCTTGCGGAAGCTGACCACTTGCGATCGCACCAACACCTCGCCGTGGCAGACCTCGGCCCCGGCCACCCGCTTGCGGTCGTGGACGGCCAGCACCTCCACGGCCATGTCCGTGTCCACCACGGTGTAATAGTCCACATTCACCGCCACCACCACGGCCAGATGTTGGTCCAGATCCAGGGATTCCACCACATGGCTCTGGCCTTCGTGGATGTAGACCGCGCCCGTGTGGAGCAGAAGGGGGGCGCTCTCCACATCCACTTCGCCGATGACGGCCACGCCGCCGTCGGGATAGCGGGCCTGGATCAGCACGGTCTCGCCCCCGGCGCTGCGCAGGCTGACCGAGCGGGCGGGATAGCTGTCGTGGGTCCAAAAATAGCGGTCGCCGTGGCGCTGCACATCCCCCTGCTCGGCCAAGCAGATCCAGGGCCGCGCCGGTGAATTCGCAATTGCCCAGGCGCTCGCCGACCTCAAAGGGCATCTCATAGGCGGCGCAGCGCAGATGGTCCACCAGCAGCATCAGGTTGTCCGGGTTGATCAGGGCATGTTCCGGCGAGCGGCCAAAGATGAAGTCCGGGTGCTGGATGATGAACTGGTCCAGGGGCAGGCCCGTGGCGACCAGGATGGCCAGGGCGCTCTCTTGGGTGCGCCCGGCCCGGCCCATCTGCTGCCAGGTGCTGGCGATGGTGCCGGGATAGCCGCACAGCACCGCGGCCTGAAGCTGGCCGATGTCGATGCCCAATTCCAGGGCGTTGGTGGTCACCACGCCCCGCACAGTGCCATCCCGCAGCCCGGCTTCGATGGCCCGGCGCTCGGAGGGGAGGTAGCCGCCGCGGTAGCCGCGAATGGCGGATGGCGAATGGCGAATGGCGAGGGGATCGATGCGGCCGGATGCGCTCGCGCATGTAGGTGAGGAGGACTTCGGTGGTGAGGCGGGAGCGGGCGAAGGTGATGGTCTGCACCCCGGCCAGGACGCAGCGGGCGGCGATGTCCTGGGTTTCCAGGACGCCGGAGCGGCGCAGGCCCGACTCCTGGTCATAGATGGGCGGGTTGTAGAGGACGATGTGCTTCTCGCCCCTGGGCGCGCCGTTTTCGGTGATCAGGACCGTGGGCTGTTCGGTGAGGCGCTCGGCCAGTTCGCCGGGGTTGGCGATGGTGGCGCTGGCGCAGATCACTTGGGGATGGGCGCCATAGAAGTCGCACAGGCGGCGCAGGCGGCGCAGGACGTTGGCCACATGGCTGCCAAAGACGCCCCGATAGACGTGCATTTCGTCGATCACGATGTAGCGCAGGCCGCCCAAAAAGTCCTGCCACTGGGTGTGATAGGGCAGGATGGCGGTGTGGAGCATGTCCGGGTTGGTGATGATCAGGCGGCTGGTTTTGCGGATGGCGGCGCGGTGGGCGGTGGGGGTGTCGCCGTCGTAGGTGGAGAAGATTGAAGATTGAGAGATTGAGAATTGGGAATTTTTATTTTGCTCGTCGATGGTTGATCTGAATTCGTGCAACTCGGCCAATTGATCCTGGGCCAGGGCTTTGGTGGGGAAGAGGTAGAGGGCCTTGGCGGAGGGGTCGGTGAGCAGGGTGTGGAGGACGGGCAGGTTGTAGCAGAGGGTTTTGCCGCTGGCCGTGGGGGTGACGACGGTGACGTTTTCGCCCCTGAGCGTGTGCTCCACGGCCAAGGCTTGGTGACTGTAGAGGCGATCGATCCCCCGCGCCCCCAAGGCACTTGTCAACGTGGGGTGCAATTCTTTTGAAAAAGAAGAAAAATCCGCCGCCCGCGCCGGGATCGTCTCCCAGGCCACGACGTTGGCCATGAAGCCGGGGTCACGCTGCAGGTCGGAGAGGAGGGCGGGTAGGGTCATGGGAATGGTTAATGGTTGATGGTTGATGGTTAATTTTTAATGATCGGTGTATCCACCCAATTAACAGTTAACCATCAACCATTAACCATCAACCATTCGGTTACTTTGCCAGCGCTTCGAGGGCGGCGGCGATCACGGGGTCGTTCGTCGGCGGAGACGTCGCTCCAGTCCGCGGCGACGGTGATGTCGGGCTGGACGCCGACGATGCCGATGTCTCGACCGTCCGGGGTGCGGAAGGTGGAGTTGGCGATGAAGAGTTCGGAGCCGTCGGGCAGGCGTTCGATGGTCATGCCTTCGACCTGGCCCTGGGTGGGCAGGCCGATGAGGATGGCGTGGCCGGCGGCTTGCAGGGCGGCGGCGAAGATCTCGGCGGTGCCTTGGGTGTCCGGGCCGATGAGCAGGACCAGGGGCAGGGCGGCCAGGTTGTTGCCGTCACTGGCGGCGATGGTGAGGGGGGCGCTGCCCTTGCGGCTGATCACCGTGCCCATGTCGCCCTGGCCAAAGAGGGGGAGCATGGTCATCAACGGCCAGCCCGTGCTGTTGTTGGAGATGCGCAGATCCAGGATCAACCCGCTCACCGCGCCCTCGCCGCCCATCTCTTGCAGCCGGGCGGAGAAGTCCTGGCCCAGGGTGCCGTGGGCACCGGCGGGGAAACGGATATAGCCCACGGTGTCGTCGGCCAAGCGCTGGGCGAAGACGGCTTTTTGCTGGGTGAAGGACATCTGGCTGCGGGTCACCGTCACCTCTCGGGCCTCGGCGCCGGGGGATTGGACCAGAAGCACGGCCTGGCTGTCCCGGGGGCCGCGGATGCGATCCACCACGGCCATGCCTTCGTCTCCGGCCACGGCCACGCCGTCGATGGCCAGGATGCGGTCGTGCATGGCCAGGCCAGCGGTGTCCGCCGGGGAGCCGGGCACCACTTCCAGGATCACGGCGGATGGGTTGGGTTCGCCCCGGGCGCCCACATAGACGCCGATGCCCTCGTAGCCGCCGACCGTGGCCTTGACCTCTTCCACGGCGTCGGCCTTGGTCTGCCAGATCACCGCGCCGGGGGGCAGGGCGGCCAAGCCTTGGCGCACCACGGCCACAAATTCATCCTGGGGCATGGCCGGATCGATCTGGGCGGCGGTCTGATCGTAGAGGGCGGCCCAATCCACACCGGGGATCTCGCCGGTCTCATCCACCAAAACATAGTTGTCCGCCACGGCCGCCCAGATGGCGGTCAGTACATCGGCGTGGGTGGCGGGGGTGGGGGTCGGCGCAGGGGCGGCGGGAGCCTGTTCCTGGCCTGCCGGGGGGGCGACCTGTGCGCCCGTGGGTACGACCTGGCCACAGCCGGCGATCAGCAGGCCGATTCCGATCAACCCTATCAATATTTTCTTCATGATGTTCTCCTCGATGAATGTGTGGCTACATGTTACGTAAAACGACTGCCTCCCGCACCGCATCCGGCTATGCTTCTTCGCAACCTGCTGAGGGTGGCTGTTTTGTCACCGTCCGGCTCCTGGCTGACCAGAGCGCGGACCACGGCGACGTATTCTTGCAAGACTTCTTTGGCTTTGGCGTCGTCCTCGGCCTCGGCGATCACTTCGAAGAAGGGGCGTTCGGGGTTGGGGGAGATGTGCAGCCACTCGTTCTCGCTGAGGATGATTTTGATGCCATCGGTGACGTCGATGTTGGCGTCCGCATAGCGGTGGTTCAGCAAGCCGCATGACCCGGCCCTTGTCTTCCCATCCGCACGCCACACGATCGTGGGCCACATGAGAATGGGGCAGATAGTCGGCCACATGGCTGAGGGTCATTTCCCGGTGGGCCATATATTCCAACAGGCGCACGGCGGCCATCATGCCATCCACCGCGGGCTGAAAATCGGGGAAGATGAAGTTGCCCGTGCCGTCCAGGGCCAAGAGGACGCTGTCGTTGTTGGCGGCCTGCATCAGGTTGTGCAGATTGCTCTTGGTGCGGATCAGGGGGCTTTTGTGCCAATCGGCGATGGTCTTGAAGCCCGAGGGCAACCGCGTGGGCACGACGACGCTGCGGCCCGGATGACGATACAGGGCCAATTCCATGATCAGCGCGGCGGTCTGTAGATCATCCAGGATCACCCCTCGCTCGTCCACCAGAAAGAGCTTCTCCCCGGCCACATCCAACATGATGCCCAGATCCGCGTCCACGGCGGTGACGATGGCGCCCAATTGGCGCAGATGGGCCTGAAAATCATCCAAAAGCACGGCCAGTCTGGACTCGTCCGTGCGGGCGTTGAGGGGGACGACCTCGACATTGAGATTGTTGAGCAGATCCGCCAACACATCCGCCGTGGAGCCGTGGGAATAGTCCACCACCACCTTGAAGCCGCGCTGGCGGATCAGGGGGGCATCCACTTTGGTGACAAAGTCCGCGGTGTAGATCTCTTTGGGCTGACGGGCATATTCGATCACCCCCAGATCGTTGAGATAGGCCCGGCGGAAATCCTCTCGGAAGAAGACACTTTCGATGGCTCGTTCCGCGGCCGTGCTCTGGTTCATGCCCTCGCTATCCATAAAGCGGATGTCCACCACGCGCTGGTCAAAGGGGCTGAGGCGCACATGCACCCCGGCCATGGTGCGGGGATCCCGGCGCACGAAATAGCGGGCCACGGGCACGGGCACCACCCCCAGGTCCCAGACGTTGATGCCCGCACCGGGCAGGCCGCTGATCATGGCCCGTTTCAACATGCGGGAGCTGCGGTGGGCGTCCCGGTTGATGGCCACATAGCTGCCCCGGGGCAGTTTGGCCCCCAGGGCGGCCCCCAATTTGGCCGCATATTCGGGCGTCAAATCCACATTGACCAGACCGGTGACGCCGAATTGGCTAAACAGGGCCCGGCGGCCCTGGCTGCCCCAGATGATGCTCTCGCGCACCGTGGCCCCCGGCTCCACCATCTTGCCCGGCCACAGCTTCACATTGGGATGGATCACACAGCCCTCGTCCAAGACGCACTGATCCCCGACGACCACCCCTTCATAGACCGACACTTTGGACTTGATGCTGCACTGGCGGCAGAAGATGGCCCCTCGCAGCTCGCAGGATTCGCCCACATAGGTGTTGCGCCACATGACCACCCGCTCGATATGGGTGAAGTTGTCCACAATGGTGTAATCCCGGATCACCGTGGGGCCGTGGATCACCACATCCCCCTTGATCTTGACCTCGTTGCCCAGATAGATGGGGCCAAAAAGCTGGGCGCTGGGGGCGATCTCCACATCCGTGCCCACCCAGATGTTGCCGCCGATATGGGTACCCATGGGCTGGGAGAGCTTCACTTTGCCCATCAGCATATCGGCGTTGGCCCGCATATATTCGCTAAAGGTGCCCACGTCGCACCAATAGCCCTCGGCCACATGGCCAAACATGGCCATTTTATCGGCCAACATGCGGGGAAAGAGTTCTGTGGAAAAATCATACGGACGGTCATCGGGGATCATGGCCAGCACATCCGGCTCCAAAACATAGATGCCCGTGTTGACCGTGTCCGAAAAGACCTCGCTCCAACTGGGTTTTTCCAGAAAATTGGTGACCCGGTTTTCGTCGTCGATCACAATCACCCCAAATTCCAGGGGGTCCGCCACCCGATAGAGGGTGAGGGTGGCTTGGGCCTGGTGCGCTTTGTGGGCGTCGATGATGGCTTTGAGATCAAAGTCGGTCACGGCGTCGCCGCTGATCACCAGAAAGGTGTCGTCCAGCAGGGCGGCGGCATGTTTGACACTGCCCGCGGTGCCCAGGGGCACCTCTTCCACAGAGTATTCGATATTCATGCCCAAGTTGGCGCCATCGCCAAAAAAGTCCTGAATGGCCGAGGCGCGATAGCGCAAGGTCACGATCACCTCGGTGATGCCGTGATGTTTCAAGAGATCAAAAATATGGGCCAAGGCGTTTTTGTTGACAATGGGCACCATAGGCTTGGGCCGCCCAATCGTCAACGGGCGCAGTCTCGACCCTTCGCCGCCAGCCATGACGACAGCTTTCATAGAGGACTCCTTGTGCGTAACGAGTAATGAGTGCTGAGTGCTGAGTAATGAGTGATGCGTGGTGGAGACGATGCGTGGTGCATAAGACAATCCCTTATCTTCACAACGCTCCACTCGTTACGCATCACTCAGCACTCGTTGCTTAAATTGGCGGCCAGGGGAAGTTGCGCCGGTGGGGCAGGGGAGAGGGGAAGTGCCCTTCATCCACCAAAATGTTGAGGCGGTCGGCCAGGGCATGATATTCACTGACGCCGAGCAGATGATGCAATTCCTGGGCCTCGGCGTGATCAGCATCGGCCAACATTGCCTGAAAATCGGACAGATCCGCCAAGAGGTCTGGGCCGATGGGCTCCCCGGCAAACTCCCAGATCACCGTGCGCAGTTTGTGCTCTTCGTGAAAACAGATGCCATGATCGATGGCCCACAGTCGGGCCTGGTGATCGATCAGACAGTGGCCGCTCTTGCGGTCTGCGTTGTTGATCACCACATCAAAAAGGGCCATCTGGCGCAGGGTCTCGGCGTGGCGAGCATCCTCCCGCACGGTGAAATAGTGATCATCCGGCAAGACATCCACATAAAACTGGACGCTGCCCAAACCCTGGGGACCGTCCCGCAGCACGGTGGGGGGAACCAGATCCCAGCCCAGCAGATCGCTGACCACAAAGGCCGCCCGCTCGCGCAGGCAGAGGGTGCCCTGGGCAAAGTCCCACAGGGGCGACTCGCCGCGCCGGGGCTTGTAGACCGCCGGCACCTGCATGTCGCCATCCGCCACGGTGACCAAAAAGTTGTAATTTGAGCTATAGGGCAGCAGCCCGTGGGTGTCCACCTCGCCCTGGGCCAAGGCAGCCAGCAATTGGGCCGGTGTCACGCGGATCACAGGGCTGCTTCCAGCATTGGAGGCAGCCTGCTTGGGAGACGAGGTGGTCATGAGGAGTTAAGAACCGTCATATCGGACCCCACTGTCAGATCAATATGGGGAAGGCGTGGCCATCCGTACGGGGGCAGAAGTGGCCGTCGGCATCAATGGGCCGACCACAGAGGGGACAATCCGGGCGTCCGGCTTGGACCACCTGGAGGGCATGTTCGCCCAGGGCGCGCATTTGGCTGCGGGTAGCGTAGAACCGGGCCAGGACAACCTTGGTTCCTTCTGCAGCCACTTCGTCATCCCCATCATCGTCGTACTCACCGTACTCGTCGTCGTCATCGGCGTACCCGCCCCCGGCAAAGGCCAGAGGAAAGTCGTCTTCATCCGGTTCCACATCGCGCCCCGTCTCGCTCCCCCTCTCACCCTCTGTCTCGGAAAGCGCCAGAGATTGGGCCACAATCACCACCAGATCTTCCTCCTCGTCATACCCCAGCCCCAATTGACCGACCCGAAAGGCCGGGTTCAGGGGCATATCCAACGAGATGCGCTTGACCTGGCTTTGGGCGCGGGTCAGCTTCGGATTCTGTTCTTCCAACTCTTCCAGAAGCTGAAGGGTGCTGGCGGCCAGGGCGGCCACCTGCTGCTTTTCCATGATCAAGCTGACCAAGCGAGTACCTTGGCGAGCCTGCAGAAAAAAGGTGCGGTTGCCCGGTTGGCCCACGGCATCGGCGACGATGCGCTGGACGGGCTTTAGATCATAGGTGAAATCGGTCATGATTGGCCGCCGCCTTCCTGTGTACTGGGTATCGCTGTGGCAATTGCGTCTTCGTCTGATTTTTCATCATCTGTCGCGGGTGCGGATTCTTCCGGCTGCTTGAAAATGGGCAAGGCCCCGGCATCGTTGATGCGGATAATATGGGGACCGGTGCGGTGAAAGCCGATCACGCTGATGGACGCCGTGTCGATCATGATGCGCTGAAAGAGATCCAGCGGCGTGCCCAGGAAATGGGCCACCGCGGTTTTGATCACATCGCTGTGGCAAAAGACCGCCACCACCTGCTTGGGGTGATCCTCGACGATCTGGGCCAAGGCCCCCACCATGCGGCTCTGCACCTCTCGCAAAGTCTCTCCGCCGGGGAAGCGAAAGCCGCTGGGATAGTGTTGGACCAACTGCCATTCGGGCAGCTTGGCCAGATCCTTCAAGTTGGCCCCTTGCCACTCGCCAAAGTCCGCCTCGATCACCCCGTCGTGGGGGATCACCGTCAGCCCCAGGGCGTCGGCCAGGGGCTGGGCGGTCTCCATGCAGCGCTCCATGGGGCTGGAATAGACGGCGGTGATGGGCTGTTCCCGCAGACGGTCGGCCACCTCTTGGGCCTGTTGACGGCCCTTTTCGTTCAGGTGAACGCCAGGGGTGCGTCCCGCCAGGCGGTGTGTGCCCACCCAATCATTTTCGCCGTGGCGGATCAAAAGCAAGATGGTCATGGATGTCCTGTTCGGTATGGTGCTGACAAGGGCAAAATGGGCCGCGGATGACGCTTCATCCTCGTTCTATCCCTCATAGTCTAGCACGATACCCGCCGGGTAGACTGTAGGATTGGCGACGGTCTATGGGTTGCCGTTCCTCTCCCCTAGCCCCCAACTTTGGGGGAAACTGTCCACCATCTCCCCCAGAATTGGCCGGGCCGGGTTGCCTAGCTGTAGGCCTCTCGGGCCAGGGCGGCGACGCCGATGATGGCGGCATTGTCGCTGAGATAGGCGGCCACGATCTCCACCTTGCCCTCTTTTTGCAAATAGTTGGCCTCGGCCACGGTGCGGATGGGATCGAGCATGGCATCGCCCAATTTTTCCACCACCCCGCCGCCAAAGACCACCATCTCCGGGTCCAAGATATTGACGATGGAAGCAGTGAACAGCCCTAAATAACGATTGCTGCGGCCCATCAGTTCCGTCATCAGCGGATCTCCGGCTTCCAACGCGGCGGCGATCACCCCGCTGGTCATGCGGCCATCCTTGCCAGCCATCAGCTCGGTGATGATGCTCTCCCGGCCAGCGTCCAAGGCCAGGCGCAGATCCCGTTCCAAGGCCGTGCGGCTGGCCAGGGATTCGATGCAGCCTCGGTTGCCGCAGCCACATACCGGGCCATCGGCCATGATGATGGCGTGGCCCAGTTCACCCGCGCCCCAGCGGGCGCCTCGGCGCAGTTCGCCACCCAACACCAGTCCGCCGCCGATACCTGTGCCCACAAAAATGCCCACCACATCCTTCTTGCCCTTGGCCACCCCGGCCACCACCGAGCCGTAGACCCCGGCGTTGACATCGTTTTCCACAAAGACCGGCGTGCCGCCCAGGGCCTTGCTGAGCAGTTCGCCCAGGGCCACCGGTTCGGTCCAGCCCAGGTTGACCGCTCGGCTGACCATCCCAGTGGCCGGGTTGACGGGGCCGGGCGCACAGGCCCCCACGGCCACCAGATCCTCGGCGTTGATCTTGGCCTTTTTGGCCGCCTTGATCACCCCGGCGGCCATCTGGGCAATCACACTTTCGGCACCGCCCCCCACATCCGTCTTGATCTTGGCCGTGGCCAGAATGGTGTTGTTTTGATCGACGATGGCAGCCAACACCTTGGTGCCGCCCAGATCGATGGCTGCGGCGTATTGGGGTTTGGACGAATCCTTGGTGGAGTTGTTCTGCTTGGCGGCATTTTTCTTGCTGGATTTGGCCATTGGGATCCTCGTTTTTGGGTTCACGTGCAGGTCATGGGATGGAAGAATCGAGGGTATCGCACAAGGGGGGCGAGTTGGGGCGAAACCACAGAAGAGTGTATCACAGGAAGGGGCAAAGCCAAAGCGATTGAGGCGAAATAGGGTCTCTTTTAGCGGCCCTCACTCGGCTCGCGTTGTTGACATAGTCCATTTTGTTTCCAGTTTGATTGCGGCACGATCACCTGTGTGGTACAATCTGCGTACCGGACTACCACTCCCCACTCAGGAGGTACGACCTTGCGACCGTTCAATGTTTTGGCACTGGCGTTGTCCCCTACGCGGCTGATTCCTCAGCGCCTGCTGCTGGGGTGCATCTTGATTCTGACTGTGCTCTTGGGCGGTGCTTCGGGTAGTTTGGCGCTACCGGTTGCCGCCCCGCCCATCGCGGCACAATCCCAGGCCTATTGCGAAGAATTGCTGGTCAACCCCGGCTTTGAAACTCGAACTGGCTGGGAGTTGGTGGGCGCGGAAAGCCCGCCCCAATACACCACGGATCGAGCGTATCGTGGCAATTGGTCTATGCGCCTGGGCATTGTCAGCCCGACCAATGTAGCCAGCATCAGCGCTGCGCAACAGACGGTCCAGATCCCCACCTTTGCCTCCTCCCTCACCTTGTCCATGCGCTATTGGCCCATCAGCGGCAGCGGCGCAGGCAATGACCTGCAATATATCGACATTTATAACGGCTACAACAACCAGTTCATCAAGCGTATTTGGTCCGACATGGCCTCTATCACCATCATGGATATGGATGGGGACGGGGATAAGGACGAGGTAGACGCCGCGGCCCAGGACTGGCTGATCGTGACCCGAGATCTGAACGACATCAAGGGTGTGACGGATAAAATCCGTGTCTTTTTCGCGGTGACCAACGATGGGGGAGGCGGCACCACGGCCCTCTATTTGGACGATGTACAACTGCGGGCCTGCGACACCCAGCCCCCGGCCACAGTCGCTCCAACGACGACCCCCTCGCCGTCCGCCACGGTAACGACATCCCCCTCGCCGACGGCCAGCGGTACAGCAACGGCGACGGCGACGGTGGCGACATCAACGCCCAGCATCACCCCAACGCCGTCTCCGGTGCTGACCGCCACCCAAACGCCCACACCAGGGCCGACGGCGGAAGGGTGTCAACCGATCCCCAATGGCGGCTTTGAGAGCAATAGCGATTGGTTCTTCGGCCAAGATCCCTATCCGGCTAGTTATGACACCGGGGAACGATTTAGCGGTGCCCGATCCATGCGCCTGGGTGTGCCAGCGGATGCGAATACACCGAATGTGCCGACTTATTCGTCTGTACGCCAATTGATTAAAGTTCCGTGGACGGCTACAAATGCCACACTGCGCTATCGCATGAAATTCCGCACGGACGAAATTCCGGACGAAAACCCCAGCAATATCAGTGATCGACAGGAACTGATTCTGCTTAACCCAGATCTCTCGACCTTGGCTATTTTGTCTCGTCATCGATACAACACCAATAGTTGGGAATCCCCTGTGGAACAATCCCTGCTAGGCCACAGGGGGGAATTCTACATCTATTTCAATGTCTACAACGACGGCAACGGGGCGCGGACTTGGGCCTATTTGGACGATGTGAGCGTGTGCATCACCACCTCTGCGGCCATGCCCACGCCTACGATCACCCCCGTGCCGGCAGCCACGTCGACAGCCATTCCGGAGGCAGCGACGTCGACACCGACAGCCACAGAACCGGTGGTTGTGGTAGCCGCACTGGGCACAATCGTCCCGGATGCTACCCTTTTGGCCCAGGCTTACGCCCTGGCCACCCAGGCCGCAGGCACCCCGGTCTTTGATCCCAACGTGCAGGATGCGGGCCAGCTAGAAGTTGGAAGCAATCGCCCTATTACCCCGGATGGCCAGGTCCCGGCGGCGTTGACACCGGTAACAGCGCCGAGTCGGTTGCGTCTCGGCAACAGCCAAGGGTTGGTGATCTTGGGAATCGTCATGATTGTGTTGGTGCTGATTCTAATCTTCTTGGCCATGGTCCGTCGCTTGGGCAACCGGGAAGGCGAATCTCACTAACCCAGGAAGCAAGCCTACTTGGAAGAAGTCTTGACGGGCTTTATAATCAATTAGAACCATCAGCGCCGTTTGGGGAACGCATCACGTGCCCAAACGGCGCGTTTCTTGTCACTTTGCCCAAGATCGGACCCATTCATGACTTGTCAACCGCCTGCCCCAGAACTTCTGCGGGCCACGCCCCCATCCACCGAAAGCGCCGTGCCATCGGCGATCCACCCCCTGATCGCCACAGTCTATGCACCCGACGCCGCGCCCAACGGCTTCACAGCCCTGGCCGCCGAGTGGAATGGCCTGGTCTCTCGCAGTCGCTCCGACACCTTCTTCCTCACCTACGAGTGGCAAACCTTGTGGTGGGAAGAGCTGGGCGAAGGGGATCTCTGGATCGTCGCCTTCCGCTGCCCGGAGACGGCCACCCTGGTCGGCATTGCGCCCCTCTATCTCGTCGAGACCAAAGATGGCGAGAAGAAACTCAACATTGTGGGCTGTGTGGAGGTCAGCGACTATCTGGACCTGATCGCTGCCGCTGGATGGGAGAGCGAGGTCTACGCCGCCCTGGCCCAATGGCTGGAGAGCCCCACCGCCCCGGCCTGGGATGTGCTGGATCTGTGCAATCTGCCCGATGTCTCCTTGACCTATCGGCTGCTGCCCGACATCTTCAACGCCGCCGGGTACACGGCCCAGGTTTTCCAAGAAGATGTGGCCCCCAGCATCCATCTCCCGGCCACGTACGATGGCTATTTGACGGATCAGGTGGAGAAAAAGCAGCGCCACGAGATCCGGCGCAAACAGCGCCGGGCCGAACGGGAGGCCGAGGTGGGCTTCTACATGGTGGGGCCCAAACACGATCTCAACGCCGAGGTGGACGATTTTATCCGGCTCCAGATGCTCAGCGATCCCAACAAAGCGACCTTTATGACCTTGGAGATGAAGCGCTTTTTCCGCGCCGTCGCCCACCGCATGTTGGAAAATGGCCAACTGAGGCTCTTTTTTCTGACCTTGGACGGCTACAAAGCTGCCACCCTCTTCGCCTTCGAGTACAATCGGCGACTTCTGTTGTATAATTCGGGCTACGATCCCGAACAATATGCCCAACTTAGCCCAGGCTGGGTACTACTGTCCTATGCGATCCAATATTCCATCGCCCTTGGCAACGATCAGTTCGATTTTATGCAGGGGGACGAAGAGTACAAGTACCGCTTTGGCGCCCGCACCCATCCGGTCATGCGGGTGATTGTGGAGCGAAAATAGGACTGAGGACTGAGGAGAAACGTAGTGGCTGAGGACGAACGTTCATCAAACGGCAAATCGACGTCTCCCACAAACGGCTCGGCGGATGGCTTTGATTTTGGCGTTGGCGGCGCAAAACCCAACGCTGGAACGGCCAAACCCAAACCGGCGGAGAGCGAACCGCGCCGTTCACGCAAGAGCGCCGCGGCCGCCTACGAGCCGGTCTACGAAGAGTCCGCCCCGGCAGCCCAAGAGCGAACGGCCCGACGCCTTCAACCCCACCCTCTGGCTGATCGAAGGGGTGGGCGGCTTTCTGGACGAGATCCAGCACAACGATTTGGGACTGCCCGAAGATTTCTGGGTCCACGCCTACGCCGCCCGCAAAGAGGGGCTGCTGGCCGCCCGGGCGTTGATCGATCACGCCATCCAGCGCAGCGATGATGAGTTGGCCAAGGCCGCAAAAAAAGAAGAGAAGCAGGCTCGACGGGGCGGGGTGGATATAGATTTTGGGTCGTAGGGTGGAATAGAACGCGGAGCCCGCTGATTTGACGGATCAGAGCGAATTTTTTGAAAAGAACAAAAAGGTGGGCGAATCTCGAATCGAGATTCGCCCACCTTTTTGTTTTGAACAACTATTTGGCCTCGCGTGCTTGCCACCATTCGAGGAAAATGCGTGGTGTGACGATCAACAGTTCACCGACGTGTCCGATGTCCAACAAATGGCCATCGCCGGAAATCAGGTATTGAGCATGACCAGACAGAGCCAAGGCGACAAATTTGTCATCATCCGGGTCTGCTTTGACCACAGGCGTCATGGGATCTGGGTGGATGACTACGCTGGCGCGCCGCAAGAGATCGAGAAATTCCTGCACTTCGTCATCGCTGTAAACCAGTCGCTTTTGGACTTTTGGATAGGTGAGAACCCGTTCAATTTCAGCCAGCCCTTCGGAGGAGACAAGCAATTCAACAGCCTGTTGCCGCCACAGATCCAAAATTTGGGCCGATGTACTGTCTCTTTTGAAGAGAGCGCTGATCAGCACGTTGGTATCAAGCACAATACGCATGGATGGGGATCCTTGTGATTGTTGGCTTTCTGGGTCAATCCGCTGCGGCGCGTACTTCGTGGACGATGTCATTCACGAAGTCCATCAATTCGTCTTCGTCCATATCCATTCCAGATTGCGCGCTTGAATTTGGTCCACCAAGGCGAAAAACTGAGCGCGGTCTCGTTGCCATTGTTCCAAAAGCATGTATGGGACGATGGCGGCGGCGGGTTTGCCGCTTTTCATGAGCACGGTCGTTTCGCCCAAATAGCGGGCGCGGTCAACGATTTCGCTAAATTTGCTGCGGGCTTCGGTGACGCCAAGGCTTAGTTGGTTCATGATCTACGGCTCCGGTCCAAACGAACATTCTGTACATTCTGCTAAGTATGGACAGTATAGCACAGGTATCACAGTGAATTCAAGGATGTGGATTACCTTCCCGGAAAGGGCCACACGATCTTGGGTAGAGCGAGACGTGCTGGCCCCTTCCGGGAAGGTGCGGTCGCGGATTAAAGCTGCGGATCTTCCCCCGGCACGGTGATGGTTTCGCTGGTGCGGACGTGGACGAGGCCGGGGCGGCCGCCGGGGGCGCGGTTGACGTGGCGGCGCTCGGTGACCATGACGGCGACGGCCCGCTCGTCCCGGGCCCGGGAGTGGAAGGCGGCGAGTTGGGCGGCGGCTTGCAGGGTCTCGGCGCTGACCGGGCGACCGCCGCTGCGGATGACCACGTGGGCACCGGGCATGTCCCGGACGTGGAGCCAGAGGTCGTCGGCCTTGGCTTCGCCGAAGGTGACGATCTCGTTTTGGCGGGCGTTGCGGCCCACGAGGATGGGGAAGCCGTCGTCGCTGAGGTAGCGCAGGAAGAGGGAGGTGGCTTTGCCGGACCGGGGGGCGTCGTGTTTGCGGCGGCGGCGGATGAAACCGGCGTCCCGCAGCTCTTCTTGGACGGCGGCGATCTCTGGCTGGCTTTGGGCCAGGGCCAGGTCCGTGCGCAGTTGGTCGAGGAAGGCCAGGTCGCCTTCCAAGATGGCTTGGCGACCGGGGATGAAGCGGGCGGCTCGGTCCAGTTTTCCGGCTCGTTTGAACATGCGCTGGGCCTGTTCGACGGGGGTGTAGCGGGGGTCGAGGTCGATGCGCAGGGGGTCGCCGTCGCCCACGGGCACGTCGAGGAAGGGCTGGTGCGGGGTGATCTGGCCGCTGAGGGCCAGGAGCCATTCGGCTTGGAGGCGCAGGGATTCGGGTTCGCCGGGCGCGGGGGCGTCCCCGGCCAGGGCGGTGAGTTGGCGTTGGACGCGCTTTTCGGATTGGCGGATCAGGCCGTTGACGGAGCCGCGCAGCCCGGCGTAGGGGTCGGATTCTTTGATGACTTTGGGTTGGGCGGCCTCGGTTTTGGGTGAATAAAACTGCTCCAAGGCGGCGCTGATGGTGGGGGTGCCTGCCCACTCTCCGCGGAAATGAACCGGATAGGGCGAGAAGCCCACGACCGCCCCCTGGTCCAAAACCAGACCTGCCTCCCACCGGGCTGATCCGATGGTTGACCAGAGCAGGGTCCAACTCGTTTTTCAAAGAGTTTGGATCGACACCGGCGGCGGGGGCGTTGGCGTCGCCGGTGGTGCGATGGGCGATCTCCCGGGCCTGGGTGGGGCTGATGCCGTTGGCGTGGGCGATGAGGGCTTTCCAGAGGCGGCCTTCGCTGTGGACGGCGGCGTGGGCCAGTTCGGCGGCCTGGGTGAGGGGGGAGAGGCCGGTTTGGGCCGGGGGCGGGGCGTATTGGCGGGCGGGGAGGACGACCCGCTGGGTGAATTGGCCGGGGGGGACGCGGACGAGGCAGTCGAGGATGCGGTTGCCGGGGTTGGTGAAGATCAGGTTGGCGTGGCGGCCTTGGGGTTCGATGATCAGGTGGGTGACGCCGTGCTCCGGGTGGTCGAAGTCGATGATCAGGACGCGCTCGGTGGGGTCGGGCTGGCGGGCGGCGGCCAGGAGTCCGCCCCGAGCGTATTTGCGCAGGAGGAGGAGCATGGGGGGCGTGGCGTCCGTGCCCCGGCGCAGTTTGTGATCGACCAGGTGGACGCGGGCGGCTTCGGGCGCGGTGGTGATGAGCAGATAGCGGCGTTCGCGCTGGGCGTAGATCTCGAAGCCCACGGTGCGGTCGTCGGGCAGGAGGACGTTTTGGACACGTCCGCCGACGATGGCGGTGTTGAGTTCGGCGGTCACGGCGGCTAGGGTTAGGGCGTCAAAGTGCATAGAAATCCTCAAGGCAAAAGGCAAAGTGCAAAAGGCAAAAGGCAAAAGGGTGTGGGTGGACGACCTTTTATTTGGGGGCGAGATCTTGTTGGTCTAAGGCCCGGCGCATGATGGTTTCGCGCTTGTGCATGGTGCCGTTGGTGGTGAAGTAGCGGCTGATGCTGTCGTACCAGTCCCGCAGGGGACTCATGGCGGTGTAGGTTCGGTCCAGGTCGGCGGGGGCGAAGGCGGCGGGGTAGGCGTTGTCGAAGAAGCAGAGGTCGCCGGGGACGCGCTCTTTGAGCCGGGGCAGCTTTTCTTGGTCGATGACGCCGATGCAGAGGCCGTAGAGGGGGAGGACGCCGGCGGGCAGGTGGAGCAGGCGGGCGATGGTGTCTGTGTTGTTCTGGACCGCGCCGATGTAGCAGGTGCCATAGCCCAGAAGCTCGGCGGCGATCTGCATGTTTTGGGCCACCATGGTGGTGTCGCTGGTGCCGTAGAGCAGGGAGATGCGGGCTTCCATGCCGAATTCGCCGCCCCGGTGCTCGATGAGTTGGCGCAGGCGGTGGACATCCAGACAGCAGACGAAGAACTCGGCGCAGTCGCGGATGTGCTGCTGATCCGCGCACAGGGTGGCGATCTCGTCCCGCAGGCCGGGGTCGGTGATGCGGATGAAGCTGTACATGTGGCCCTGGGCGTCCGTGGGGGCGCGGCGGCCGGCTTCGATGATCAACTGCGTGTGGCCGGGGGCCAGGGGCATCCGGCTTGAAGAAGCGGATGGAGCGATGGTTGGCGAAGACGGCCAGTTCCGGCGGGAAGTCGGGCATGTCGGGTTGGGGCGGGTGGGACATGGGATGGCCTTTCGGTTGGGTACGATGGTTAAAATAGGTCAACACTTTTGGAACATTTCCATGTTATACTACGTCTGAAAATTAGCATCATTTACATCCCGGATCATTGTACCGCAAGGGCTAAAATCAATTGCCCTCGGTACCCTGTCCGGGATTCTTGCTACTGACATGCTGGGCTGGTACCAACCGTTGATCGTGCGCATAGGAGGTGCACAATGAACCGAACATCAAGAACGCTCTACTTCGTGCTGGTGCTGACCTTGATCTTGCAAGGGTTGACGATTCCGGCCCTTGCCCTGGAGACGGCCAAAACCAAGACGACGGACCCCTCTTGGCAGGCGGCCTATTGGAACAACAAGACGCTTTCCGGCGGGCCGGTGCTCAACCGTTTTGAGACCACGCTCAACAACGATTGGGGCATGGGATCCCCGGACCCGGCCATCCCGGCGGATGGGTTCTCTGCCCGCTGGACCCGCTTTGTGGATTTTGAAGCGGCCACCTATCGCTTCACCGCGGTGACGGATGATGGGATGCGGGTGTGGGTGGACGATCGGCTGATCATCGATCAGTGGCGGGATCAACCGGCCACCACCTTCACGGCGGATGTGGCCCTGAACGCCGGTCCCCACTATTTGAAGGTGGAGTATTACGAAAACACGGCCTTTGCCGTTGCCAAGTTGAGCTGGCAGAAGGTATCCGGCCCTGCGCCTACCCCTGCTGCACCGCCCCCAGCCCCTGCTCCCCCTGCGCCACCACTAGGCTCACCTGCCCCAGGCCCGGCTCCCTCGGTGACGTGGCGGGGTGAATACTTCAACAACATGACCCTGACCGGTGCGCCGGTGCTGGTGCGGGATGACGCCGCCATCGACTTTGATTGGGGCGAAGGCTCCCCGGCCCCAGGGGTGAACGCCAACGGCTTCTCCGTGCGCTGGACCCGCAATGTCACCTTTGCCGCCACGGGCCGCTATCGCTTCACCACCACTACCGATGACGGGGTGCGGCTTTTTATAGACGGAAATCTGATCATCGATCAGTGGAAAGATCTGCCCCGCACCAGCTTTAGCCGAGAGATCCCCCTGAACGCTGGGGTGCATACCATGCGCATGGAATACTTCGAGAACGGCTACACGGCTTCGGCCAAACTGGCCTGGGAATTTCTGGATGATCGGCCTATGGTGGGTAACCTGATCACCTGTGTGCCGCCCCAACCTGCCAACTACGCCTGGATTCGGGTCTATACCCGGAACGGCGACGGCACATGGATCCGGGCCATTGCCAAAGGCGTGGGTTCTGTCGTGCCGTCCGGCTATCTCAAGATCGACGGTCTAGCCGTGGACCCCTATCGCTACGGCGAGAAGGGCCAACCCTATTGGATCGAGCAATGGGTCAACAACGTGATGGTCAAGTCCACGGGCAACACGGATCGAGGGCGAGGCGGAGTTCCGCATCTATCCCGTATCGGGACAATTACACCCCGTGGCAATGTGGGCAGTGACAGATGGTGATTGGTTGATTAGTTGATTGGCGGAAAATTAGCGTTTTATGGCAAAACAACCGTGTCCAGCAGGACACGGTTGTCTTTTATTGGGCGGTCGCTGGCGGTGATGGGCAGACGATCCAACGTCGGGCTGGCGGGATCGTAGAGACCGGCCCACAATTCATAGCTGCCGGGGGCAAGGTCCGGGGGCAGGATGAGGGTGAAATCGCTCAGGCTGGTATCTCCCGGACGCCACAGGCGGGTGGGGAAGCGGCCCTCTGCTGGGGGTTGGTCAAAGCCTGCGACATAGTTGCCGTCGCCGTCGATCAGGTGGACAAAGGCGGTATAATCAGCGTCTGGCGTCGCCGGTCGCCTGCCAAAAGAGGGTGACGATCAGAGCCGCTGTCGGCTAGCGCTGATCGGTTGTGTCGGGCACGCCATAGCCGGTCAGATGGATCACTTCCCGCATCCATTTGGCCGAAACGGGTGTTGATCTCGTTCAGAAGAAGCAGTTTTGGGTCCAGTGGCACAGACGGATTCAACTGCACCGTGCCCACCGTGCGATTGTTCGGATGCGACTCGTCCCCTTGTACGGGCAGGAGATCCTCCGTTTCTGCATCGACAAAGCCCACGTAGACCTTGGCCAGCAGGGGCGACCGGTTGCTGATATTGTCCCATGCGGTGACCGCATAGGTGTCGGCATAGATGGCGTCCGGCTGCCACAGGCTGGTGGGGTTGCGTCCCCAACCGGGCTGGGTGGTGATGTTGCCGACCACGAGATTTTCCTGGTTGAGCAACTGGACGAAGAGTTCATGATTTTGGGTTTGGGGGGCCAGGGCACGCAGATAGAGGGTGATGGGCACATCATCCCCGGCCCGGAAGCGTTGGGTGGGCAGATCCACGGCCACCAATTCCAGAGAATCGCCATAAATTTTGCCCACAGGTTGGGCCGTGGACGGCACGGCGGCCACCGGGACCGACGCTGCATAGCTGGCGGGCAGCAGGATGGTCAAGGCATAGACGGAGCTGGCGATCAGCAGAAGGGGCAGCCCGGCCAGCACGAAGGTAGGCCGGGGCAGTTTCACCAGTTTCAACAGATAATAGATCCCGCCCACAAGCATCACCCCGTAGGCGCTGATGCCGGGAAAGAGCAGTCGGCCCTGGCTGCTGATGGCAAAGGTCAGCCAATAGAGCATCAGCCCGATCAGAATGGCGGCGAAGGTGAGCAGGCCCAGCCAGACCCGAACTTGGGGCATCACCCAGCCATTTCCCTATCTTCTCCCGACCCAGAGTCTGCACGGCCCCCAGCCCCAGCCCCACCACGGCCAGCACGGTGACGGCATCCAAAATCTGGTAGATCCAGACCGGCAGCAGAATGCTGAACCAGCCGAACAATCCCCAGAATGAATAGCGCAAGCCCCGCAGTTCACCCCAAAAGGCAGCCCACGTCTGGGATTCGGTGCGCAACCCCTCGATCTCCAACAGTTGGCCAATGGCAAAGATGTCCTGATAGAGCCGATAGTTGCGCCAATACCACCACCCGGCAATCATCACAAAGCTGATGCCCAGAATCAACCCGGCCCGGACAAAAAGTCGCCAATCTCGCCGTTGCCAGCAGAGCAGCGGCACCACAACCGCGGCCAGCACATAGAGGCTCAGACCCCTGAAGTTTGCTAATGGCCGCCAAGGAGAGCAGCAGCCCCAAAATAGACCAATCCCCAAAGGAGATGGGGGCGGTGATATCTCGCCGGAGCAGCACAAGCATCCAATAGAGGGTGGCGGTGGCGACAAGAATGATCAGGGGGTCGTTGCTGACGCTGGCACCGATAAAGGCAAATTGGGGAATGGCGGCCACGGTGATCATGACCAGCAGGGCCAGGGTGGGCGAACGGGGAAAAGCCAGGCGGGCGATGCCAAAGGTGAACCACAGGGTGCCCAAGGAGAGCAACAGGGAAAACCAACGGCCAATGTGGACGGCCAGATTGGTGCCGGTCAAGGGCCGGGGGACGGCGCTGTAGAGCATGAAGTTCTTGTTGCCGGGATAGGTCGGCGTGCCCAAGTTGGCCCGGGGGTTGATATGGCCCACTTGGTCAAAGTCGCTCTGATCCACATTGGCCAGCAGTCTGCCCAAGATCAGATAGTAGAGGGGGGCCTGGGTGCCCTCGTGCTCCCACGGCCCGTCGGCCTCGATGGTTTGGATGGGCAAGCCGTTGCCCTGGGCCAGATGGCGGGCGAAGGCGTAATGGTAGATCTCGTCCGGGGTCTCAAAGGCGGGGATGACCAGGCTGTACCAGAGGCCAAGCAGGGCGAAAGCCAACGAGAACCAAAAGGGGCGCGCCAAGTCCAGGTGCTGATTTTTTCAACCTGCTATTCGAGATAGTTCGAGGTACATCCGTCATCGTTAACATTTACCGAAGAACAAAGGGAGTGACCAAGGTTTGATCCTCCACCCGACCCAATTCAGTCGGGACCTGCGTGGAAACAGAGAGTTTTTCCAAACTATCCGCATCGTACAGGGTGATGCGCAGTTCGTAGCGGCGGTCGAGCCTCCAAGGGGCCGGTGGGCAGGAGATCGCTGTATTCTTGGATGATCGGCCCAGGTCGCCACCAGAGGGTGGGCAAGAAGCCACTATAGGGTTCCCGCTCTGTGCGGGCCAGAAGTTGGCCAGCTTGGGGACCGTCGGCGACGGTCAATTCTAGGACATATTTGTATCGCTGCTCAATCGCCACCACGGGATCCCAATAGAGGGTCACGGGGAGCACGCTCTCGTCGGAAAAGCGCTGGCCCACGTCGAAGCCATGGAACAGAATCTGCTCGCCAAAAACAGCGGCCGTGCGGGGATGACCGGGCAGAGCCGGGGGCAATTCGTCGATAATCGGCGGCGCAGGCAGGAAGAGATCCAGTTCCAAATAGCTGTTTGGGCTGAAATAGGTATCTTCCCACACCCGAAAGGCCGCTTGTTGAAGATGGGCCTCCACCAGTTTGTCCGGATCGTTGTAAAAGAAGGTGCCATCGGTCACAAGCCAAAGGCGGCGATGGGTTTGGATCGCCTCATTCAAGACAGTGAAGGTACGGGGCCAATTCTCTTCCCCCACCAAGGGGACGGCCCGCCAGCCAGTATTGGCCTCCCCAATGCGGGCGGCGGCGGCGTCCAAGGGCAGATAGTAATCAAAGATGCGCCAACTGAAAGGGGGATCGACCAGAATCAGATCCCCGGGCTGGATCTGGTGGCGTAGGGTCTGGCCGATGAGATCCAGCCGCCCGCCCTTGCTGTACGCCGGATCCGTGAAGTAGTTGACCGTGCTCCCGCCCACGCCCACCAGCATGATGGCCGCAACGGACAGGGCGGCTACTTTTCTGGCCGCATCCACCGCAAACGACCGGCTGATCTCGCCCCAGATCACCCCAAGACCGCTGCCGACCAGCAAGCAGAAAAGCTCGGGGCAATCAGCCCCAAATGGCGGGCGTTCATGTAGGCCGGCTGCACCTGGTTGACCACATACAACGCCAGCACGGGGATCAGCACATAGGCGGGCAGCAACCAGCCGCCCCGGCGCAGCCACACCCAGTCGGCGGACGCCCCACAACACCCCCACCCCGGCCAGCCCGGCGTAGATCAGATCAACCCACCAAACCTGGGTGATATCCACGCTCAACCCCAGGCTGTAGGCGTTGAGCATATCCCGAACCATGATGCCCAGGGAGACCGTGCTCAAATTGCTCCCGGCCCCAGGTTGACCCGAGCAGCCACCAGCCGCCCAATCCACCCAGCCCCGCCGCCGCAACCAATATCCCGCCCAAGCAGACCCCAGGCCAGCCAGGGCTTGCGCGGCACCCAATAGCTAAAAATCAACAAGGCGTGGACGGCCAGCAACAGCACCCCAAAATAGTGGGTGAAGAGGAAAAAGGGCATCAGCCCCACATAGGCCCATCCCCAGCGGGCCTGCCCCTGCTCGGCCCAGCGCATGAGCAGATAGGTGGTCAGCAGCCCCAGCCAGGCCCACAGGGCATAGGGGCGGGCTTCCTGCCCATACCAAAGAAAGAAGGGGCTGACCGCGGTCAACAAGGCGGCCCACAGGGGGGTGCTTGACGGGGCAATGGCCTGCTTGGCCAGACGCCGGGCAAAGACCCAGACCGTGGGCACCAGCAGGGTGGCGGCCAGGACCGAGGGGAAGCGCAGCACAAACTCGCTGATCCCGGCCAGGCGCACAAAGAGGCGGAGAAGCAGAAAAAAGGTGAAGGGGTGCTGATCCCGGGTGACGATCTGGCCGGCGCCGTGGGCAAGCACCCCATCCACAATGGTGATGCGGCCCAGAAGCAGATCCGCCCAGCCGGACTCGGCCCGCTGCAAACTCAGGCTCTCATCCCACCACAGGGTTTTGAGATCCAGTTGCCAGACCAGTCGGCCAAAGGCTATCAGAATCAGGAAAAGGAGCAGCCAGCGTAGCCAAGAAGAGGGGGCAGGCAAAGAAGAAACGACAGACGTCGAGACGGGATCTACGTGGGTTGGGTCGGACGAGTGTCGAGGAACCATGGGGTCTATTATGCCCGACCCCTCATCGGCGCGCAAAAGTGATATAAACACGTCGCACTATCCGTCGGCAGATTCAACTTTATGTAAATACAAATCGAGATGTTGCTCGGCAATGCTCTCCCAGGTGAATTGGCGACTGGCCTGTCGGGCATGGGCACCCAGAGGCTTGGGCCAAAGCCGGATCTTGGGCGATCCGGGCCACGGCCTGGGCGGCGGCCTCGGCATCATCCACGGGGACGCAGAGCAGATCCCGGCCATCCACCAGTTCGGTCATGACCCTCCGCAGGCGTGGTGGTGACAATGGGGCAGCCTTGGGCCAAGGCCGCCATCAACGATCCCCGGCGCAGGCTGGCCCCGTCGGTGAAGGGCAGGAGCATCACGTCGCAGGCGGTCAAGGCCAGGCTCACCTCCGCGTCGGGCAGGAAGCCGGTCCACTGGATGTGGTCCGCCACGCCCAGGGTTTGGGCCAGGGTTTCCACTTCCTGCAAATAGGCGTGGTTGGTGGGATCGCTGGCCCCCACCCGGTCCCCAATCATGAGCAGTCGGGCGGGGAAGCCGGATTGGACCAAGGCATGCAGGGTGCGGATCAGGGTGAGGCCGCCCTTGCTGCGGTTGAGGAAGCCAAAGTAGCCGATGACCAGATCGTCCGGCTCATAGCCCCTGGTTTGGCGATGGGCAGAGCGCTGGGCTGGGGTGAATGGGCGAGCGGTAATGTTGCTGCCGATGGGGATGGCCACGGCATCGGGCCGATCCCACTTCACAATATCCCGGTCCGGTCCGTTGGTGAAGATGAGCAGATCGCAGACTCTTAACCGGCATCAGGTTGATCATGATGCGCACGCGTATCGCCAATCTTGGGCAAGAGGTAGGGATAGCGCAGATCGTGATAGGTCCAAGCCGTGGACAATCCATTCCTGTGCCAAAACTCCGGGGCCATGTTGATGCTGGGATTCATGCGAAAGGCGGCGGTCTGGTATTGGACATGGACCCAGTCCGCGCCGATCTCTCTGGCCAGGGTCACCGTCTGCCGCATGGCTCGTCGCCCCCAACGTCGATGGCGCGGATAGACCGTCACGCCATCCTCCACCCGCTGCGTCCCCGCCGCCGTGGATGTCAGCACACTGGCCCGGGCACCCAAGCCGACCAGCGCCTGGGCCAGAGCCTGGGTATACGCCCCCACCCCCCCAGCCATAGGCGGATATTCACCGGTCACAAACAAAATATGTGGTGTTTGGCTCATCTTCCCAATCCCCGCTGCGGTTTCGATACGACCGGAAACTGCCCCGGTCTACTCAACCTACGCTACTCTAATCCCCAACCCCTACTCCCCAAATTCCTTCTCAAACACATAGCCCCGAAAATCCAGTTCCTGAAAACCGGTCTGGGCGAAGAGGTTCATGGCAGCTTGATCGTCCGGGTGAAGGTGAAAAACCAGGCGACGGTAGCCCTGGAGCATGGCATCGTTGACCATGCGGCGCAATAACCATTTGCCCACCCCCTTGCCCCGCCACGCCGGTTCCACATGGAACGCTGCCAACACCCCCACCGGGTTGATCCCGCCAGGATAGTCAACCTCTCGATATAGTAGCCGGGCTTGGGCCACCGATTCTGCTCGCTGATAGACGAGATAGTGGCGATCCCGGTCCGCCCCCCGCTGCACCAGGCTCAGCTTGATGCCCGGCGTGTGCTCTTCCAGCAGGTCGCTGGGCCGCCGGTGCAGACAGTAATACCGATCTTGCAACCGAAAGCCAGTCTGGGTCAACACCCGGAAGTGGTGACTCCACTCCCCAGGCATGGCCCCGGCCCCGGCCTGAAAAGTCGGATAGCCCCCGGCCATGCCAAACGCGATCACCCGGCGCACACTTTGACTGCGCCAAAAGCGCTCCGCCTCCACCAGCAGATGGTGGGCCACGGTGTCGATGAAGGCGGACAGAGAGGATTCTGCCGTGCCCAGGTTTGGGGTGTGCTCCGCCAGATAGGCCAAGGGCAACGCCAAAAAGCGCAAATAGCCCACCGGCCGCCCCACGGCCAGATGGGATAATTCTGTCCCAAAGCTGGTGGCCACATCCACAAAGCCCACCAGATCATCCCCCACCCAGGCGCCAAATTGACCGGTGAGCAGCCATTTCAGCCCGCTCACCGTGGCCGGATCAGGACCAAAAATATCCTGTTCCACGCTGTGGGGGGTGAAGCGGGCGGTGTAGGGCACATGCTCGACCCAGCGGTTCAGCAAGGAGATCAGCTGCGGGCTGTTGTCCGTGTGCAAGGGGCGCACGATGACAGATCCAGTAGGCGACAAGATCATGGGGCTACTTCCTCAGAAGCGGGAGGTGGGAGGCGGAAGACAAGACACGTTTCACGCCACATCGTCATCAATCACATCGGCCAACAGCAGATGCTCTAGGTGGGGCACCAGGCTGTGCAGCCGGGCAAAGCGCACGATCTCCCGGCCAAAGGTGAGCAGCCGGGTTTCGATATCCTTGTCCACCAATTGCTCACCTTCATAGGCCTTGCTGACCTGGGGGATGCTGATCTGGACCGGCAGACTCCAGCCGCCCACGCCCCGCACGACCACCCGCAGATGGCCCAGGGTGTTGATGGAGCCAGCCGAGCCACCGGCCACGCCCAGCAAGCCAAAAATCCGGCCTCGGCACTCGTCGCTGCTCAACAGATCCAGGGCATTTTTCAGCACGCCGCTATAGCTGTTGTGATATTCGGGCGAGGCCAACAGAATGCCCTGGCCCGCGCTGACCCTGGCCCGCAGATCGATGATGGCTGGGTGATCGTCCTGATCTTCCGGGCTGCCGCAGAAGGGCAGGATCAATTGGCCCAGATCGATCAGATCCACCGTGGCCCCGGCGGCCTTTGCGGCATCGAGGGCAATTTGCAGGGATTTGCGGGTAAAGCTGCGATCTCCCCGCATGCTGCCACAGATGCCGACAATGTGGACGGAAACATGGGCGGGCAGTGGGTCTTTGGGCAGTGATGGCATAGTGAAATCCCCTTTCAAGTTTGTAGTAGGCGCTTTAGCGCCCGGTCTGACTCAAAATCAACAGCCCCATCCCGATCAAGAGCGCGCCGCCGCCGTAGAGCAGACGGCGATACCATTGGGTGCCGAGACGGGTACGGCCTCGGCCCACGGCCCAGGCCAGGGCGATCTTGCTGCCAATCAGCAGACCATAGAAACCGAGCAAAAAAGCGATTGCGTGCCAGATGCCGTTGCCCCATGCCGTCAAAAGCAGCGGCCCGCCCACCCCAATCCAAAAGAGCCAGGGATGGGGACTGAGCAGGTTGACCAAGGCCCCACGCCACAGATCTTGGCGTCCCGGCGCATCGGCTTGGGCGGAGAGGCTGGCGGCGGGTGCGCTGCGCCAGGTCTCCACGCCCAAATAGATGACGAAGAGGCCCCCGGCCACGGAGAGCCCCATCACCGCCCACGGGGGCAGGCTGTTGAGGGTCAAGAGCACCAGCACCACGATGGGGGCGTCCGTGACGATGGGGGCCACGGCCACCCGCAGCCCGGCCCCAAAGCCCCGCTCCAAGGTGGTGGTGATGACCAGGGTCAACAAAGGGACCGGGACTGATCCCGGCCCCAAAGCCCAAGGTGATCCCCAGCAAGAGGGTGGCCCAGACGGCATCCACGGGGGTAATGGCTCAGTCCAACCGCTCGATGACCGTGGCCGTGGCCATGCCGTGGCCAATGCACATGGTCTGCAAGCCATAGCGCCCGCCCGTGCGCTCCAAGCGGTGAAGCAGGGTGGTCATCAATTTGGCCCCGGTGGCCCCCAGGGGATGGCCCAAGGCAATCGCGCCCCCATCCGGGTTGACCCGGTCCATGTCCGCCCCCAGCTCCGCGGCCCACGAAAGCACCACCGACGCAAAGGCTTCGTTGATCTCAACCGTGTCGATTTTTTCCAAAGAAAGACCGGCCCGCGTCAACGCCTGGCGGGTCGCAGGGATCACCCCGGTGAGCATGAGCAGGGGGTCGCTGCCCACAACCACCCGGCTGAGGAAACGGGCCCGGGGACGCAGCCCCAGTTCGTCCGCCTTCTCCCGGCTCATCACCATCACCGCGGCCGCTCCGTCGCTGATCTGGCTGGCGTTCCCGGCGGTGATCACGCCGTCCGGGTTGAAGGCCGGGGCCAGCGCGCCCATCTTGGCCCGGTCCGGGTTGTAGCGAATGCCCTCGTCTCGGTCCAGGGAAATGGTCGTGCCGTTCTCGCCGGGCAGGTGGATGGGGGCGATCTCCTTGGCGAAGAAGCCCGCCTCCGTGGCCGCGGCGGCTTTGAGGTGGCTGGCAAAGGCGTAGTCGTCCAGGGCTTCCCGGCTCAAGCCCCACTTTTGGGCGATCAACTCGGCGGAGATGCCTTGGTGGACCAGATCGTGGGGGAAGTCGGCGGGGAAGTGGTCCGGGTAGTCCGAGGCCATGGTGACCCGGCTCATGTTCTCGATCCCGGCGGCGATGACGATGTCCGCGTCCCCGGCGGCGATGGCTTGGGCGGCAAAGTGGACGGCCTGCTGGCTGGATCCGCACATGCGGTTGAGGCTGACCGCGGGCACCGTGACCGGGAAACCGGCGTCCAGCACGGCCAGGCGCCCGATGTTGGCCCCCTGCTCACCGAACTGGGTGACGCAGCCCATGATCACATCATCCACCAGGGCCGGGTCGATCCCCGTGCGCTGGATCAGCGCCCGCAAGATCGACGAGGCCAGGCGAATGGGCTCCACCCGGCTGAGGGTTCCGTTGCGCCGCCCCACGGGGGTGCGCACGGCTTCGACAATCACAGCTTCTCGCATGGCAGGATCTCCTATTCTCGAACTGCTGGCCTGGATAACTAAAGAGTGGTGCCATGAGTATACCCCGATCTCGTAAAGCGTACGAAACCTGCGGAACGATCAATCGTTCCAACACGTTGCCCTTGGCGACGAAAAAGAGTGCAATTCATTACGGGGTAATTGGCTCTCGAAAAAAAGATGTTCAATATTCAACGATGATTTCACGAAATTGGGTATTGAAATCACTTCATAACAGTGCTATAATGACCTTTATTTTCCACATCAATCGAAACGGCGCTTTTAATGCACTCTTTCCCTCGTTGCATCAATAACCTGAATGGGATTGATTTGGACTGGGACAGCAAACAAGTAGAGAACAGATAGCAGTGGGAGGAGGCGTCTTCTCCCGCTCTTTTTTTGTCATCGGACAGAAAAGTGGGCGTGCTTCAGGGCTATTTCGAGGCTAAACACCCCTCAAATGTTTCACGTGAAACATTTTTCTCGTCCGATTACAGAGGCCAGCGGCACAAATCAGGCAGATTTTATCATTTACCGCCCTTCAGCCGCCTTTTAGAAAGAGACACCATGACCTTAGGTCTTTCACCTTCAACCCAGGAAGCCAACACGCCCATCCCGGTCATCGACTATGAGGGCAGCGGCTACCGGGCGGATTTCTGGCAAGACCAGGGCCGAGATTACGAAGATGCCACAGAGCGTTTGGCCCTGGCCCGGTTGATTCCCCCCAAGGGCGGGCGGATTGCTGAGATCGGAGCTGGGTTTGGCCGGTTGGCGGATCTCTATCTGGGCTACGATCAGATCGTGCTTTTTGATTATAGCCGCACCCTGTTGGCCGATGCCGTGGCCCAAAGGGGCGGCGACCCCCGCTTTGTCTTTGTGGCGGGCAACCTGTATGAGCTTCCCCTGGCCAGCGGGGTTCTGGACACCTTGGTGATGGTGCGGGTGATGCACCACCTGGCCCATGTGCAGGCGGCGCTGTCAGAATTGCACCGCACCCTGCACCAAAAGAGCGTGGCCGTTTTAGAATATGCCAACAAGCGCAATTTGAAAGCCATCTTGCGCTGGATGGCCCGACAGCAAAGCTGGTCGCCTTTTGATCGGGATCCCTTGGAGTTCGTGGCCCTCAACTTCGACTTTCACCCGGCGTGGATGGATGAGCAGTTTGCCGCTGTGGGGCTGACCGTGCAAGAGCAGTTGGCTGTCTCCCATTTCCGGCTGGGGGCGATCAAGAACCGGGTGAACGCCCAGACCTTGGCCCGTTGGGACAGCAAGCTCTTCGCCCCGGCTGCGCGTTTCCCGATTTCGCCCAGCGTCTTTGTGCGGGCCACAACAGAGCGCGGACCTCTGTCCCAGCGAGCGCCAGTTGGGGCGGGGCATGATAAAGCGTCAACGCCGGTGGCGGGGCTGTTCCGCTGTGTCGCCTGTGCCCACGAGCCGCTGATTCAACATGGGGAAACAGAGGTTGGCTGTCCTGAATGTAACGCCCGCTATCATCGGCACAATCAAATTTGGGACTTCAAGACAGCCGAATAGATCCAATTGTGAAGTCACCTACCGCAATGGCTATGGATTCTATCTACACTGAGTTATTCAACCAGATCAATTTCTGCAATGGGTCCCCGGCTTGCTGGGGACAAGAGACGATAGAAATCAGCAGAATGTCGCAGATCAACGACGGTATATTTGCTGTATAATGGAAGAAGCTAGACGAAGAATTGCATCATGGACTGTGCTCGAATCGACGAGACAGCCGATTATTTGGAAAAGCGGGAAGGAGCGTGCGCATGGCTAAAAAGTTAACACGCATGTCCGAGCAGACGGAAACGGAAGAGATGATGGCAAAAAAACTTGAAGCAGAGAAGACAGCCTTGACCAATAAGGCAAATGGCCGAGCCCAGACTGTTCTTGAGGAAGAGCTCGACGTGGAGCCGGGCCAGGAGTCGGACGAGGATTTGGACCCCCTTATGCAGGCACCCGCCCTGCCGCCTATGGATCCGGCAGCAGCCCAGGCGCATCTGCTCAAGCTGGGCAAGGGCCAGGGCTTTGTCACCTATGACGATGTTTTGCGGGTCATGCCCGAAGCCGAAAACAATATGGATCAACTGGAAGATCTCTTTTCCACCCTCTTTGAGCAGGGAATAGAGGTCGGCCAGAACAAGGAAGATGCTATCCCCAGCGCAGAAAAGGGCGCCGAGGAGCAGGAAGAAGAACAGTTCGACCTCAGCCAGATCGAGATTGATGACTCCATCAGTCTCTATTTGAAAGAGATTGGGCGGGTTGCCCTGTTGACCGCAGAAGAAGAGGTCTCCCTGGCCAAGCGCATGGAGAAGGGGCGGGATTCCCGCACCGAACTTGACCGACGGCGTGGAAGACTGGGAAGAGCGGGAGCGGTTGCTCTGGTTTGTGCGGGACGGCCAGAATGCCCAGGAGCATCTGATCAAGGCCAACAGCCGGTTGGTGGTGAGCGTGGCCAAGAAGTATGTGGGCCGGGGCGTGCCCTTCCTGGATTTGATCCAAGAGGGCAACATCGGCCTGATCCGGGCGGTGAAGAAGTTCGACTATCGCCGGGGCTACAAGTTCAGCACCTATGCCACCTGGTGGATCCGCCAGGCCGTGACCCGGGCCATCGCTGACCAGGGCCGCACCATCCGCGTGCCTGTGCACATGTACGAGCAGATCAACCGCCTCACCCGCACCAGCCGTCAGCTTGTGCAGGAGTTGGGCCGGGATCCCACCACGGAAGAGATCGCCGAGGAGTTGGGCGTCTCCCCCCGCAAGGTGGAGCACATCATGCGGGTCAGCCAGCGTCCGTTGAGCCTGGAAATGCCCGTGGGCGAGGAAGAGGACAGCTACCTGGGCGACTTCATCGAGGACGAAGACGCGGACAGCCCCCAGGAAGCCGCCGGTCAGCAGCTCCTGCGGGAGGTGATCGACGAGATCTTCCAGAGCCTCACCCCCAGGGAGGTGCGTATCCTGCAACTGCGCTTCGGCCTGGTGGATGGCTATTGCTACACCCTGGAAGAGGTGGGCAAGAAGTTCGGCGTCACCCGCGAGCGCATCCGCCAGATCGAGGCCCAGGCCCTCAGCCGCCTGCGCCATCCCAGCCGCAGCCGGAAGTTGCGGGATTATCTGTAAGCCGTTAGCCAAGAGCAGTTAGCTTGGGCGTTGCAAACGAAAAAGAGCGTCGGGGAATTATTCTCCCCGACGCTCTTTTGTTTTTCTTTTGCCATCGGGGTCAAGCCAGAATCTGCACAATTCGGCCATACAAGCCAACGTGGTTAATCGCGCTCGCCCAGAGTACCAGGGGCATGACGTTTTTGGGTCACAGCACTGGCCGAGCAGGAACACACCCCGCTCATTACGGATGTGTTGCCTGTGCAGAAGGCGGGACAGGCGACGGGGCAAGATAGGTACTCGCCCTGGCCAACTCAATCAGGCCACGCAAAGCATCGTTAACGGCCTGCGCATTAGGAAACGCCTCGGCGATATCGGGATCGAGAACGATGATGTTGGAGGCATCTGTCAGGCGCGCCGCATATTTTCCGCGTACCATCGGCCCAAAATCTTCACGATGATATTCGGTCCGCAACTCGTTAGAGATGGTATCAACCTTCTTCATATAGTTTCCTTTCCGGCTTGGTGGCAAGTCGGGCACTGATAATGCGAATTCGTTCGCCCCGTTCGGTGTGCGAAACAACCAGTAGACGTCGCGCGCGAGACACCACGTCATCCGCCGCTCCAGTCGATCGAGTGAAGCGGGTCATCTCCATCGACAGCTCATCTTCCGTATAACAACAAAAGAGAGGACGCAGATTTTCATGATCTTAATCTGATCTGCGCAGATCAACTCGCCCGCTGGCAATTCGCCCCGTCTGCTACACATCCAAATTGCGCACTTCGCTGGCGTGGGTTTGGATGAAGCGGCGGCGGGGGGGGACGCTGCTGCCCATGAGCATGTCGAAGGTGCGGTCGGCCTCGGCGGTGTCGGCCACGTTGACCTGGAGCAGGGTGCGGTTCTCCGGGTTCATGGTGGTGGACCAGAGCTGCTCCGGGTTCATTTCACCCAGACCTTTATAGCGCTGCTCCAGCTTCACATTCTCTTCGCCCAGGTCGACCTTCAGTTTGCCAAGGGCCTTTTCGTCGTAGACGTAGACGCTCTCCCGCTTGTTCTTGCCATTCTCCTTGGAGTTGGTCTGAACCTTGTACAGGGGAGGTTGGGCAATGTAGAGATGGCCGCCCTCCACCAGGGGTTCCATGTAGCGGAAGAACATAGTGAGCAGCAGGGTGCGGATATGCGCCCCATCCACGTCGGCATCGGTCATGACGATGATGCGGCTGTAGCGCAGCCCGGTGATGTCGAAACTCTCCCCCACCCCGGTGCCCAGGGCGGTGATCAGGGCCTGAATCTCTTTGTTGGCCAGGGCCTTGTCCAGGCTGGTCTTCTCCACATTCAGAATCTTGCCCCGCAAGGGCAGGATGGCCTGGAAGCGGCGGTCTCGGCCCTGCTTGGCCGAGCCACCGGCGCTGTCGCCCTCAACGATGTAGAGTTCGCTCTCCTTGGGGTCCTGGCTGGAGCAGTCGGCCAACTTGCCGGGCAGGGTCATGCTCTCCAACGCGCTCTTGCGGATCACCAGATCCCGGGCCTTGCGGGCGGCTTCTCTGGCCCGATAGGCGGTCTGGCACTTGTCGATGATCTTGCGGGCCTCCCGGGGGTTGGCCTCCATCCACACGTTCAGGGCATCGGCGATGGCCGACTCCACGTGGTAGCGCACTTCGTTGTTGAGCAGCTTGAGCTTGTTCTGGCCTTCAAACTGGGGCTCCAGCACCTTGACGCTGACAATGGCCGTCATGCCCTGGCGGGTGTCCTCGCCGGTGAAGTTGGGGTCGTTGTCCTTGAGGATGCTGTTCTTGCGGGCGTAGTCGTTGATCTGCCGGGTCAGCGCGCCGCGCAGGCCGGTGAGATGGGTGCCGCCGTCCGGGGTGTTGATGGTGTTGGCAAAGGCAAAGATCGACTCGGTATAGCCGTCCGTGTATTGGATGGCCGCCTCGACCTGGGTGCTCTCAACTTCCGTATTGACATAAATCGGAGCGTGCAAGCCCGTACGATTCTGGTTCATATAGCGCACAAAGGACTGCACCCCACCCTCAAAGTAGAAGTTGATCTCCTTGTGCTCTTTGGGCCGCTCGTCGATAAAGGTGAGGTCGATGCCACGGGTCAGAAAAGCCATCTCCCGGAAGCGGGCAACCAGGGTCGGCCAGTGATATTCCAGCACTTCAAAGATGGTGTCGTCCCGATAGAAGGTCTGGATGGTGCCCGTGTCCGACGGGTCACAGGTGCCGATCACCTCCACCTCCGTGACCGGGACCCCTCGCTCGAAGCGCTGACGGTAGATCTTGCCGCCCCGCTTGACCTTGGATTCCAGCCACGTGCTCAGGGCGTTGACCGCACTGATACCCACGCCGTGCAGACCGCCGGAGACCTTGTAGCCGCCGCCGCCAAACTTGCCGCCGGCATGAAGCTTGGTCATCACCAAAGTCAGGGCCGGCAGACCGGTCTGCTGGTGGATGTCCACGGGAATACCGGCCCCATTGTCCTCCACGGTCACACTGTCGTCCGGGTGAATGATGACCTTGATCTTGTCACAACGTCCCTGCATGGCTTCATCGATGGCGTTGTCCACCACCTCATAGACCATGTGGTGCAGGGCTTTGCCGTCCGTGCCACCGATGTACATGCCAGGGCGACGACGTACAGCCTCCAACCCTTCCAGCAACTGAATCTGATCGGCTGTGTAGACAGCCGCTTCAATATTCTTGGTTCTCTGATTTGCCACTCGATCCTCCAATAACGTTCGATATGCTCAATGGGCTGCGCCGCAGGGTCTACAGCGAAAATGCCCTCTAGGTTGCAGACTTCAACTGATCGGCTGTACTCAAAAGCCGGGTGCGATAAAAGACCAGCAATGACATGGCCAATCCGGTGCCGATGTAGGCATTGCCCAGGACGGCCAACCAGATAACAATCGGACTGGCCATGGATTCAACCAGGATCAACCAGATCTGGATAAATCCAAAGGTGATAAAGAAGCTGATGGCGATAAAGCCCAGGGTGGCCCAGAAGTTATAGCGCACCAGCAACACGCTGCGCCACACGGCAGACTGCAAATCCAAATCATCCAAAATCAGCCCGGCCACCACAAAATACATATAAAAAAGCAAGGACAAGATCACACCCGAAGCGATGGCCGTGGCCCCAGGTGCCAGGCTGGGGCTGATGGCGGTCAGAATCAACGCCAAGGCCAGGGTGGGAATGGAGAGCAGGAGTAACGCTACCCCAAGCCCCACCACAAAGAGCAAAAGCCAGAGCCAGTGGTGAAAGACATTGCCCATAAATTCTTTGGACGTCGTCGTCTTGTTGCCTTCACCAAGAGGCAATTGCCGAGCCAGCACATTCAAATAGAGCGTGCCGATCCACATACCCACCACGGTCAACAGGATCATGCTAAAGATAAAGATCCCCATGTTGGAGATCGATCTCACCCCACGGGAGGGTCCCCCCAGCCCCAGGGAAGACATGAGGCTGGGCACATGAAGCAAACTTTGATTGACCAGGGCAGAGAAGAGATTGATCCCATTGGATATGGGGTCCAACAAGTTGGTCAATTGCGTGATCATGGCCAGGGCGTCCGGGGGCATGTCCGGCGCGGAAGCGGACTGGATGGCCTGTTGCTCAATCCGCTGCAAAAGGGGGGCAATGCTCAATTGGGGCGCGATCCACAAAAAGAGATCCAGTATAATCGGGATCAGCAAAAGCTCAACCCGTCGCCCCAAAAAACGAAACCCTGCCGATATACTATCGATCACACTCACAGCTTGACCCCTTCGACAGCCCCATCATCAACGGCCTACCTGCCGTCATCCACCATTACCCAACGTTCGCCGCATACCACCCAAAATCACCCCTTGGATCTTTCCCGGAGCATAGGCAGGATACGGCGAATTTAACCGTGACCAAACAGGGACTATTTGGCGTTTGGTTTGTCCAATTATATCATAGAGGAGCGGGTTCTCGGAAGTTTTGAGGCGAACACAGTGGAACATGTGTTCCTTGGCATCTGCCACCCTTGGAACCAGCCCCACAGGCGGGACGTTATGCCTCAAGACACAAAGACGTTCGACTTTTGGCAAAAGCTGAACGTCTGGCCCCTTGCCATCCACCATCCACCAACCCAGGAGCGACTATGCCTTCTTTTGTGATCGAAGGGGGACACCCCCTTAACGGAACCGTCACCCCCATCGGCAACAAGAACGCCGCCTTGCCCCTGGCCGCAGCCTGCCTGCTCACGGATGATCCCCTGATCCTGCACAACGTGCCCGCCATCGGCGATGTGGAGACCCTCTTCCAAATCCTGGCCGACATGGGCGTGGAGATCCAGCGGGACAACGATACCGTCACCCTGTGCGCCCGCAAGGTAACAGCGGCGAACCGGACGCCGCCCTCTTTTCCCAGATCCGGGGATCCCTGACCATGATGGGACCGCTGTTGGCCCGACATGGCTATTTTCGGGTGGGCAGCACCGCCGGGGGGGATGACATTGGCCGCCGCCGCATCGACACCCACCTTCAGCTCTTCGACGCCCTGGGCGCGCATCTGCAACACAACGGCAGCTTCGAACTGCGGACGGACCCCGGCGGCCTGGTCGGCGCGGACATTTTGCTGGACGAAGCCTCGGTGACGGCCACGGAGAACGGCATCCTGGCCGCCTCCCTGGCCAAGGGCACGACCATTCTGCGCAACGCGGCCAGCGAGCCCCATGTCCAGGACCTGTGCAATCTATTGGTGATCATGGGCTGCCCCATCGAAGGCATCGGCAGCAACACCCTCACCATCCACGGCCAGGACCATCTCCACGGCGGCGAGTTCACCGTGGGGCCGGACTTCATCGAGGTGGGCAGCTTCATCGGCCTGGGGGCCATCACCCCCGGTGAAATCCGCATCGAGGGGGTGATGCCCAACAACTTGCGCATGATCGAAATGGTCTTTGTGGACCGCCTGGGGGTGCGGATGAACTTGGAAAGCCGCACAGAACCCACCGGGCAGAAGATCCACACCCTGGTCGTGCCGGACGGTCAACGTCTGCGCATCAAGCCCGACTTTGGCGGAGCCGTGCCCAAGATCGACGACGCCCCCTGGCCCGCCTTCCCGCCGGATCTGATGAGCATCGCCCTGGTCACCGCCACCCAGGCCCAGGGCACGGTGATCATCCACGAAAAACTCTACGAGTCCCGCCTCTTCTTTGTGGACAAGCTGATCGCCATGGGCGCGCAGATCATCCTGTGCGATCCCCATCGGGCGGTGATTGTGGGGCCAAGCCAGTTGGTGGGCCAGCACGTCAGCAGCCCGGACATCCGGGCCGGCATGGCCCTGGTCCTGGCCGCTTTGGCCGCAGAGGGCACCACCACCATCGGAAATGTACAGCAGATCGACCGAGGCTATCTACGCATTGACGAGAAGTTACGCGGCCTGGGCGCTAAGATCCGCCGGGAGGAATAGCACATCACCCATCCTCATTGACAAACGATTCGCCCCCTCGTATAATTCAGAGGCCAGTTGTCTGACAACTGGCCTCTGTGCTCTTTTTTGGACGCACCGCACCGCCCCAAGCCTGTGCGCCCCAAGTTGTTTTGTGCGAGCCTACCCCAATGTCTGCCAACGGCAAAAGCCACCTACGCTATATCCAAGCCGAAGCAGCCCTCTCCCATCTATTGGAGACGGGCGGCTATCGGCCTGGGGATCAACTGCCGCCGGAGCCGACATTGGCCCGCCAGTTGGGGGTCAGCCGGGCCACCCTGCGGGAGGCGTTGCGCAGCTTTGAACAACAGGGCAGCATCAGCCGACGCCAAGGGGTGGGCACCTTTGTCAATCCTCGGCGGCTTTATGTGGAGAGCGGGCTGGAGGTGCTGATCTCCATGGAGGATCTGCTGGCCGGGCGAGAGGTGGCGGTGACCACAGCCAACACATGGATCCGCCAGGAGGCCGCGTTGCCCAAATCGGCCAAACGGCTTGGCCTGCCCGACGGCGCACCGCTGACCGTGATCACCCGCACCTATTTGGCCGACGGTCAGCCTGTGGCCTATTTGATGGAGGCGGCCCCGGCGGCTTTGGTGGATGTGGAGGCGTTGACCCAGGCCGGGGGTTCACTCCTGGCCTATCAATTGGCCCAGATTGCCCAGGCACCGGCAACCTTGGCCCAGGCCCACCTCACCCCAGTCCTGGGCACGCCGGAGATCTGCGCCGCCCTGAACATCCTGCCCACCGACCCCATCATGTTCTTAGAGCAGACCGTCTTCAACACCGAAACCCGTCCCATCTGCTATGCCCGCACCTATTATGTGCCAGATTTTTTCGACTTTCACCTCGTCCGGCGGAGCGAATGAGGCGAATGGCGAATGGCAAATGGCGAAGAACAATACGCAACACGTAACACGCAACACTCGATACTCGATATTTTTCACACACGAAAGGCACCCAACCCATGTCCCAAATTGACATCGCCGCCATTCAGGCCGAGGTGGCGAAGCACGAAGATGATATCATCCAATTCCTGCGGGAATTGGTGGCGATCCCGTCCATGGATTCCCAGATCGGGCCAGTGGGCGAGCGGGCCAAGCAAGAGATGGACAAGCTGGGCTTTGACGAGACCTGGTTCGACAGCATGGGCAACATCGTCGGGCGCATCGGCGACGGCCCCCGCATCATGGTCTATGACAGCCACATCGACACGGTGGGCATCGGCGCGCCGGAGGAGTGGGAGTGGGACCCCTTCATCGGCAAGACCGAGAATGGCCGCTTCTATGCTCGGGGCACCTGCGACGAAAAGGGCAGCACCCCCGGCATGATCTACGGCCTGGCCATCGCCCGCAAGTTCGGCCTGCTGGACGGCTGGACCGCCTACTATTTCGGCAACATGGAGGAGTGGTGCGACGGCATCGCCCCCCACGCCTTTGTGGAGCACGAGGGCATCCGCCCGGATTTCGTCGTGATCGGCGAGCCGACCAAGATGCAGGTCTATCGGGGCCACAAGGGCCGGGTGGAGATGAAGGTGGTGGCCAAGGGGCGCAGCGCCCACGCCGCCAGCAACCATGTGGGCGACAACGCCATCTACAAACTGCTGCCCGTGATCGAGGGCATCGCCAACCTGGAACCCCAACTGGGCGACCACGAATTCCTGGGCCACGGCAAGATCACGGCCACGGATCTGCATGTGCAGACGCCCAGCATCAACGCCGTGCCCAACGAGGCCGTGCTCTACGTGGACCGCCGGGTCACCTTTGGCGAAGGGCTGGAAGATGTGATCCAGCAGGTGCGGGATCTGATCCCCGCGGCCAACCAGGCCAAGGGCGACGTCACCGTGGAGATGCTCTTCTACGATGAACCCAGCTACACCGGCTTCGTCTTCCCCGTGGACAAATACTTCCCGGCCTGGGCGTATGACGAGAGCCATCCCTTTGTGCAGGCCGGGTCTGAAGGCCAAAAGCCTGATCGGTCTGGGCGATGGCCCGGCGGGCAAGTGGAATTTCAGCACCAACGGCATCTACTGGGCGGGCAAGGCCGGCATCCCCTCCATCGGCTTCGGCCCCGGCGAGGAAGAGACCGCCCACACAGTCAACGACAGCGTGATCCTGGCCGACGTGGTCAAGGCCACCGAGTTCTACGCCGTCCTGCCCGGGTTGATCGAATAGCACGTACCCACCCACCCTCGCGGAGTTCGCACCCCCTGGTGCGAACGGCTTTGCGTCAGAAAATGCGAACTCCGCTGACGGGTTTTGAACACTTTCGTTTGCACAGGCAAAGGCCATGAGCGCAGAAGAAACAAGCCAACCCCATAACCGCCTCTGGTACGTCTGGGACTACGACATCGACGAGGAGACCTTCCAGGCCATGCTGGATGGCAAGGTCACCCGCGGGCGGCTGGGCCGGGATTGGGCCGCGGTGCGGCTGCTTGAATACGCGCCCTATCCTGAAATCGTGGCCGACTGGGTTTCCCAACGATTGTACATGATTGGCCACATTGGCGAGATCGGATACGCTCGAAATCACGTCGTCGAGGTTTCGACTTTCTGGCACAATGACTACCAGAGCACCATCCAGAATTACTGAATAAAGACATTCACCGCACCGCGCCACACTATTCAAAAAGAGGTTCTATGACAGAACGTACACCCCTCGCCGTAATTGCCATCGGCGGCAATTCGTTGATCAAAAGTAAGCATCACCAAGAAGTAGCCCACCAGTGGGACGCGGTGCGGGAGACCGTCGGCCACATCGCCCGCATGGTGGAGATGGGCTGGCGGGTCGTGGTCACCCACGGCAATGGGCCGCAGGTGGGCTTCATCCTGCGCCGGAACGAGCTGGCTGCCGGGGAGGTCCACACCACGCCCCTCAGCCTGATCGTGGCCGACACCCAAGGGGCCATCGGCTATATGCTGCAACAGGGGCTGGACAACGAGTTCTACCAGCAGGCCATCCCCCGCCAGACCATCACCGTGGTCACCCAGGTGCGGGTGGAGGCGGATGACCCGGCCTTCGCCAACCCCACCAAGCCCATCGGCGGCTTTTTGGACGAGGACACAGCCCGCATTTTTGAGAATTCGGGCTGGCAGATCGTGGAAGACGCCGGCCGGGGCTGGCGGCGGGTGGTGGCTTCGCCCAAGCCCGTGGAGATCGTCGAGATCGAGGCCATCCGCCAAGCGGTGGAGTTGGGCTGGATCGTGGTGGCGTGCGGCGGGGGCGGCATCCCCGTGGTGCGCAATGCCGTGGGCGAATTGCGGGGCGTCTCCGCAGTGATCGACAAAGATCTGGCCACCAGCCTTCTGGCCGAGCAACTGGGCGCGGATCTCTTCCTGATCAGCACGGGCGTGGAGCAGGTGGCCATCCACTTTGGCAAGCCCGAACAGCGCAACCTGGCCCAGATGACCGTGGCCGAGGCCCGCCAATACATGGCCGAGGGCCACTTCGCCCCCGGCAGCATGAAGCCCAAGATCGAAGCCTGCCTCAGCTTCCTGGAAAACGCCGCCAACCCCGACGCCCGTGCCCTCATCACCAACCCGGAGAATCTGGAGCGGGCGTTGAAGGGGGAGACGGGGACGGTGATTGTACGCTTGAGGCTCCCTGGGCTTTTCCGTGGTGGCGTTGTGGATGTTTTTGAAAGACCCGACAGAACGAGTATCGAGTATCGAGTCATGAGTATCGAGTGACGAGTAATCCAAAATCGTCAATCCAAAATCCAAAATCAACAGGAGACAGACCATGCAGACAGGCTTACGCGGTCGCGATTTTATCAGCGACATGGATTTCAGCAAGGAAGAGATCGAAACCGTCATCGATGTGGCCCTCAAGCTCAAGCGGGACCGGGCGCTTGGGCGTGCCCCACGCCATCCTGCGCGACAAGGTGCTGGCCATGCTCTTCTTCTTCACCAGCACCCGCACCCGCTCCAGCTTCGAGGCGGGCATGGCCCAGTTGGGCGGCCACGCCGCCTTCATCGACAGCACCACCACCCAGATCAGCCACGGCGACACGGCCAAGGAGATCGGCGAGATCTACGGTCGCTACTACGACGGCATCGCCATCCGCCAGTGCGACTGGGACTTTGGCAACAAGTACATCAACGAGGTGGCCGCGGCCAGCCGCGTGCCCGTCCTCAACATGCAGTGCGATGTCTACCACCCCTTCCAGATTCTGGCCGATCTGATGACCATCATCGAGAAGGTGGGCGACCCCCGGGGCAAGACCATCAACGTCAGTTGGGCCTATGCCAGCAGCTACCAGAAGCCCATCTCCGTGCCCCAGAGCCTGATCTTGCAGATGACCCGCTTCGGCATGAACGTGCGCCTGACCCATCCCGCCAGAGTACAAGCTGATGCCCGACATCGTGCAGCAGGCCAAGGACAACGCCCGCAAGCACGGCGGCAGCTTCGAGATCCTGGACGACTTCGACGCCGGCTTCAAGGACGCGGACATCGTCTATCCCAAGAGCTGGGGCGCGCTGCTCACCACCTCGGACAACGCCGAGAGCGCGGCCATCGGCAAGAAGTACACCGACTGGATCACCGACGAGCGGCGCATGGCCCTGGCCAAGCCCAACGCCATCTACATGCACTGTCTGCCCGCCGACCGCAACATCGAAGTCACCGACGGCGTGATCGACGGCCCCAACTCGGTGGTCTACGACGAAGCCGAGAACCGCCTGCACGTGCAGAAGGCGGTCATGGCGTTGACCATGAACTAATTTTGGATTGGTGATTGGATTGGATTGTTGGGATTGGAGAAGCGCTGACCCAGTCACATGATTCACCGCATATGAGAATGCGCAAAGAGAACGCAAAGAAAAGCGGAGCTCTTCCGAGTTCTTTGCGTTCTCCGCGTCTTTGCGGTAAAACTGTTGCGTGGAAATAGATTCATAAGCATATGCCATCACAACACGAGGAGCATGGTCTCATATGAGCGCCACCCCACCAATCCAAAATCCAAAATCCCTAATCCAAAATCGAGTCGTCATCACCGGCGTGGGCATGATCTCGCCCCTGGGCCATGATCTGGAAAGTTCGTGGGCCGGGCTGGCCGCGGGCAAGTCGGGCACCGGCCCCATCACCCATTGGGACGCCACGGACTTCCCCACCCAGATCTGCGCCCGGGTCAACGACTGGGAACCCCAGGCCTATATGGACCGGCGAGAGGCCCGGCGCACGGGTCGGGCCACCCAATTTGCCTGGAAGGCCACACGGGAAGCCCTGGCCATGTCCGGGCTGGATCTGGACCAGGAAAACAAGGCCCGCATCGGCGTGGAGATGGGGCTGGCCTTTGGCGGCTGGGACATTGTGGAGGAGCAGACCCTGCGCATGGCCGAGGGCGGCCCCCGCCGCTTCAATCCAGCCCTGGCCCCGGCCGCCCTGATCAGCGCCACACCCACCTTCATCGCCATCCAACTGGGCGTGACCGGTCCGGCCAACAGCCAGGTGACGGCCTGCGCCACGGGCATCACCGCCCTGGGCGAGGCGGCCCGCCGGGTGCAGCGGGGAGATGTGGATGTGATGATCGCCGGGGGCATCGAGGGCTATCTCTCGCCCCTGATCATCACCACCTTCAGCCGCCTGGGCGCAGGCAGCACCCGGAACGATGACCCCGAACACGCCTGCCGCCCCTTCAGCGGGGACCGGGACGGCATGGTGGTGGGCGAGGGCGCGGCGGTCTTCATCTTGGAGACTTTGGAACACGCCCAGGCCCGGGGCGCCACCATCCTGGCCGAGTTTGGCGGCTATGGGTTGACCGAAGACGCCTATGACATGACCGCGCCGGACCCGGCGGGCATCGGCGCGGCGGCGTGCATGGACTTGGCCCTGACCGAAAGCGGGCTGGCCCCAACTGAGATGAGCTGGATTGTGGCCCACGGCACGGCCACCATCCTCAACGACAAAATGGAGACCGCCGCCATCAAGCGGGTCTACGGCGAGGCGGCCTATGCCATCCCCGTCACCAGCATCAAGAGCGCCATCGGCCACTCCATGGGCGCGGCCGGGGCGCAGAGCGCGGCGGTGATCGTCAAGGCCATGCAAGAGGACCGCATCCTGCCCACCATCAACTACACCGAGCCGGACCCGGACTGCGATCTGGACTATGTGCCCAACGTCAGCCGGGCGCACCGGGTGGACGCCGGCATGTGCAACGGTTTCGGCCTGGGCGGCCAGAACGCCTCTTTGGTGCTAAAGCGATTTGATCGAATGAAAGAGCAGGGGGAGCCATGAAGTTTGAAAATCCATTCCAAAAGGTCGAACGGCTGAAACGGGTGAAGAATGTGCCGGGCGCGGACCAGGACAGCCGGGTGCCGCCGGGCCAGTTTCTCACGGAACGCTTCCCGGTCCTCACCTATGGCGAGACCGTGCGCTATTCGGTTTTGACCAATTGGGATCTGCGCGTCTTTGGCCTGGTGGGCGAAGAGAAGCGCTTCTCTTGGGAGGCGCTGCGGGCCATGCCCACCAACACCCAGACCGTGGACATCCACTGCGTCACCCGCTGGAGCAAGCTGGACACCAACTGGACCGGCGTCCCCTGGCGCACCTTCATGAAGCTGATCGATGTCGATCCCGCCGCCACCCACGTCATGGCCCACTGTGACGGCAACTACACCACCAACATCAGCCTGGACGTGCTGGACGATGACGACACCATGCTGGCCTTCTATTACGACGGCCAGCCCCTCTCGCCGGAGCATGGCTTCCCTCTGCGCTTGCTGGTGCCCAAGAAATATTTTTGGAAGAGCGCCAAATGGCTGCGGGGGCTGGAGTTCATGACCGCCGACCGCCCCGGCTTCTGGGAACGCCACGGCTATCACATGCAAGGCGATCCGTGGGACGAAGAGCGCTTTGGATGGTAAGGGAGGAAACAAATAGGCCACGGATGGCACGGATTTGACGGATAAAAACGGATCTTTCTTGATTTCAAAAAAGATCCGTTTTTATCCGTTCGATCCGTTAAATCCGTGGCCTATTTTTTGTTCTATTCCAGTTCTGCCAGATGCCCGGACACCATGTCGAAATAGTACCCATAGCGCAGGCATGTCGGCGATGGCGGTGAGGCGGTCCAGGGCCTGCTGCCAGGTGGAGCGGGCCAGATCCGGGCGGTCTGTGTCCCGGTAGAGTTCGCCCAGGGAGTCCATGTCATTGACCATGTTGGCCACGTTGCCCAGCTTCTCCGATCGGGCGATGGCGGCCAGGTAGGCGGTTTCGGCCTCCCCGATGCGCTGTTGACCGGCATAGACCCACCCCAAGTTGTTGTAGACCGTGGCCAGGTGCAGATCATCCCCCATACGCCGGAAGACCTCCTCCGCCGATAGATAGGCCGCCAAAGCCGCGTCGAGATCCCCTGTCACCAAATAGACCGTGCCCAGATTCATCTCGGCAATGGCCCGATGGGCCGGGTCCTGAATCTCATCGAAGATCTTGATGGCCTGCGTGAAGCAGTCGGCCGCCTCGTCCATCCGCTTTAGCCTACGCAGCGCCGTGCCCAGATTGCTGAGGTTCCAGGCCACCATGCGCGGATCTTCCTCCCGATACCAAGTTTCCAGAGATCGGCGATACCACTGCTCGGCCAGCGCCCAATCCAGCGCATCAAAGGCATTGCATCCCCGCACAAAATAGCTGTATCCCCGCTCAGCGTCATCCTCATCCAACAAAGCCAGCGCCCGATCCACCAATCGATCCGACTCTTGATTCTGCTGCAACAGCCGGGCCACATAGGCTTCCCGGTTGATAGCTCGCGCCCGATCTCGGTCCTGAGCCAGCACCGCGTAGTCTGCGCCGGCGGCCACAAAGTGGACCCTGGCCTCGGCCAGATCCCCTTGAAGCTGATGCAGGGTGCCCAGATAGAAATGCAACGGGGCGGCGCGCATCCGGTCATCCTGGGCCTGGGCCACGGCCAATCCTCGGCGCAGATAGTCGGCCCAATCCGCCCGGTGACCGGCCTGCTCCATGCCTGGGGCCAGGGTGGTCAGGGCCGGGGCCGAAAGATCCCAGGCCTCGGGCTGATCCGCGGACAGGGCGAGGCCGTAGTCCAGCACGTGCAGGGCCAGTTCTTTGATCTCTTGTGTGGGAATGGCAGAGGCGGAGGCGTGAAGTTGGGCCAGGACAAAGCGAATGCTGCGCAAAATCTGCTGGCGGAAGATGGCTGGATAGGGATCGGGGGCGATCTACCACTTGGCCACCTGTTCGTGGAGAAAGGTGCGGGTGAGGCTGTGGATGGTGTAGCGGCTGCGTTGCAGGCTGTCTCGACGATGATCGACCAGGTTGAGGCGCACCAACCGGGCCAGGGCATCCATCAACTGGTCCTGGGCCAAGCCGCTGATGGCGTGGACAAAGGTTAGATCTCCGCCCTCTGCCGGGACAAGGGGCATGGCGAGCAGGGCCTGCCGGGCGGGCTCGTCCAGATTTTCCCAGGCTTGGCGATAGATGAAGGTGTAGAGCTGCTCCACCGTGCGGCCCCGGGCAGAGCGCAGGGCATCCAACACATCGGGCAGGGCGTGGACCGTGGTCTGGCCCACCACCAGGCGCAGGGCCAGGGGATTGCCGCCCACGGTCTCGAAGATGGGGTGCAGGGTCTCATCCGAGGCAGCGACCAAGTCGGACAGATTGCGGGCGGCGGCCTCATGGCGGACCAAGGCCAGGGCGTCCGCTTCCTCCAGGGCAGGCAGGCGATAGGGGAAGATCTGGGGCAGGTGATCCAGGGATCTGCGGCTGGTGAGCAGTAATTTGGACGGGTTGGAGAGGGCGATGAGGGTGGGGAGCAACGCCTCCAGATCCGCCAAAGTCTCCAGATTGTCCACCACCACCAAGCTGGGGACATGGGCCAGGTGAGACTTGACCAAGGGCAATCCTAAATCGTAGATAAAGGGGGTGGGAATATCCCCAGGGGGCAAGAGTTGGCGGGCCAATTGCTCCAAAAGCGCCGTCGGGCTAAGTGCGGCCCCTCGCACCGGCTGGATCTCCCCGACCAGGCTGAGGTGATCCGCTTTGGCACTGACCCACGCGAAGTCGTCAAAAAGATATTGCTCGATGGCCTGGCGCACAAACGCATCGGTCACGGTCGTCTTGCCGATGCCGCCCATACCCTCCACCAGAACCAGCCACGGCACGTCCGTGGCCGACACCCACTGCATAAGGCGATCCAAATGGGGTTGGATACCGAAGAGTTTGCTATTGGTGGGCGGGCTCAACCGGTTGACAAAACGAGCTTGCAGTTCTGTGCGGGCATCCGCTTCCGCCTCCACCAAAAGCTCAACCATGCGCACGATGGCCTCCCGTTGCCAGCGAAAGGCAGTAGAATCAGCCGCCATCATCTCTTTGGATACGGCGGCCATAGCCTTGCCTTCTATAAAACGCTTACGCAGAATCTGGCCGTAGTACACATTCTCAGTTTCCAGCTTTTCAATCAGGCCCAGCATGATGCGGTTGGTGATCTGGTGGGAGGAGAGGGTACGTGTGCCTCGCAATCGCCGAAAGAGAAAGAGATCGGCCAAAGGGCTGTCCACGCTGGATGTGTCGAAGGTGTGCAGGGCTTCCTGGATGCGCTCGTGAAGGTCAACATCAGATGGGGAACGGTTGATATCTGCCACATTTACCTCGTGAGTGTGAGACAGCGGGAGTTGTTTGCATCGCTCGGTGGATGAATGGGCCAGTACGTAATTATGTGTCATTTTACCATACATAACCATCTCGACCAAAGAGAAACGAACTCAGCAAGATCGCTTAGACGCCTATGAAACGGCTACTTCCGCCGTCGCACCCACCGCCACAGGGGACGCAAACGCGTCAGCCCATGATGGCGCAAGATCCACCAGGCCCCCCAGATCTTTTCGCCGGGACCGGGCCACAGCAGCTGACCCTGGTCATCCACGGCCCGCACCACTTGTCCCAAAACCTGGCCGGGGAGCAGGGGGGCATCGGCAACCCGGCGGCCATCCCCTTGGGCGATCCAGTGCAGGGTTCCCCGGATGGGGCGGCGGGCCACCAGCCGGTGGGTGATCAGGGCATCGCCCACGGCAAAGACGATCAGGCTGCCCAGGGCCAGGGCGTCAGGCTGGGCGGGCAGGGGGACGATCTCCACCCGGCAGGCGATGGGCAGGGTGGGGAGCATGCTGGTGCCGGTCAGGGGCAGCACAAAACGACCTTCCTTGGCCAGGGCCTCGTGGAGCAAAGGCAGGATCATGGACAGGGAGGGTGCCGAATCAGGTTGGGGGGCGTTTTGATGGGTAGTCATAATGCGCAGTATAGCACGAAGAGACGCAACCGAGCGCACCGCAAGGATTTCGTCAGCCTTCGCGGTTATAAAACCAGACATAACCGTGGCATACTGGGAACAATCGGCCAAGGAGAGGCGTCCTATTTGCACGCCCACCTTATTTGGGCCAAAGCGCTATGCATTTCAGGAGGAATAATTTATCCATGAACAAGATTCGCCATCATTTCATCGCCCAACATGCCGTCCACCCCTCGTCCATTTCAGCGGATCAACCCAACGCCGTCCGCCCCAGAGCCACCCGATGGGTAGTATTGGCCGTGGTGACGCTGTTTGCCGCCACCATCCTCAGTGCCTGTTTCAGCCTCTTTCCCGGCATGGGGCCGACGGTTGCGCCCACAGCCACCCAAGTCGCCAATGCCGGACCCTCCCTTGTTTTGGACCCGGCCAGCGGCTATGCGGGGGTCTATGTGCGGGTGAGCGGCCAGGGGTGGCCGGCCAACACCATGGTGATCTTGGCCTTGCAGGACGGGGCCGGACGCAGCGGCATTCTGGCCGCCAGCACGTCGGCCAATGATGGCACGGTCAGCACGGGCTTTCTCTATCCCATCAGCGACCGCTGGCTTGTGCCCGGTCCCAACACGGTGATCGCCTATACGGCGGACGGCAATCTCCAAGCCACCACCACCTTCCAGGTGGTGAAGCCGGGCACGACGCCCATCACCACAACCTTGACCACCACGCCATCGCCCACGGCCACCGTTGAATCCGGCGGGGCTGTGATCTCCACGCCCACGGCCACCAACACATCGGCCCCGGTCAACACCCCCACGCCGACCCAAACCAACACAAACACACCGGTTCCCGCAGATACACCGATCAACACGGCCACCAACACGCCCCAGCCCACCGCCATCCTCTTCACCGATTGGCGTGCGGATTTCTGGGCCAATCCCGACCTCAGCGGTCCGCCAGCCCTGACCCGAAACGATGTGGCGGTCAGCTTCGATTGGGACTTGACCAGTCCCGGAGCCGGTCTGCCGGCGGACAACTTCAGCGCCCGCTGGAGCCGCAGCCTGAATTTTGACGCCGGGACCTATCGCTTCATCTTCCAGGTGGATGATGGGGTGCGCTTCTATATCGACGACCAGTTGGTGTTGGACGAATGGCGGGATGGCTCTTTGCGCACCCAAACCGTGGAACGATCCCTGAGCCAGGGCGTCCACAATCTGCGGGTGGACTATTACGAGCGCACGGGCAAGGCCACCATCCGCTTTGCCTGGGAACGTCAGGAGATCATCACCGGCTGGAAGGGCGAATACTACCCCAACCCGGATCTGCTGGGCGTCCCCGTCCTGGTGCGGGACGACGCGGCCATCGACTTCCAATGGGGCATTGACGCCCCGGCCCCCATCCTGCCCGTGGACGGCTTCTCCGTGCGCTGGAGCCGGAACGTGACCTTCGAGACCGGCAGCTATCGCTTCTTCCTGCGGGCGGACGATGGCATCCGGCTGTGGATTGACGGGGTGCCCGTGCTGGAAGAATGGCACGATTCCTCGGTGACCACCTATGCGGCGGATGTGGATTTGGGGGCCGGGGTGCATGTGCTGCGGGTGGAATATTACGAGAATACCCTGGGGGCCAGAGCCGAATTCTGGTGGCAGTCCATCCCCCGCCCCACGCCGACATGGACCGCGACCTGGACCCAGACACCGTCTGCCGAGCAGCACGCCGACCTGGACGCCTTTCCCGACGTCCAGCGCCCACGGCCACCAACACGCCGTTGCCCACCAACACGGCCACGGTGACCCATACACCCACCTGGACCTTCACGCCGGAAGCCCCGGCCACGAGCGCGCCCCAGGAAGAGCCGACCCAGACACCGACGCTGACGCCGACCAACACGGCCACGGCGACAGCGACTTCCACCCCCACGTCCACGGCGACTTCCACGCCCACAGAGATGCCGACGGCGACCGCCACCGCGCTGGTTGAAAGCACGACAGAGGCCCCCGTGGATCTGACTGAGCTGACCGCCATCGCCTTTGTCCCCCACCGGATCGGGCTGGATCTGCGCCCGGAGCAGGCGACGTATCGCCTCTTCACCGACGCCGAGGCATGGGCGCGCTTCGTGTTGGACAATCTGCGCACCCGTGCGGATGCCGCGGTGGGCCGAGTGGCCCCGCCGGTGAAGTCCGCGGATGATGCCAAGGCCGCCACCCCGATCTCACCCCTGCTGCCCCTGGACATCGACCCGGACGTGGTGGAACAACTGGGCGAAGGGGTGGACTTCGACAGCCAAGCCCTGATCTTTGTCTCGCCAGGGGCCATGCCCGCGGGCAGCGGCATCCGCATCGAGCAGGTCTATTGGGAAGACGCCAGACCGGAGCAGGCGGGCCGGGTCTATGTTCAAGTGGCTTTCACCAGCCTCAGCATCCGCTCCAAGTTCCTGCGCACGGTCTATCCCAACGACGTCGTGATCTTCAACACGAGCGAACTGGGCCAGCAGATCCCTGAGATGGTCCCAGAGGTCATCTTTGTGGACATGGACGGCAAGGTGTTGGAAAACCAGCTCTGGCTGGAACTGGCGCCCTCGGTGGATGACACCAAATAGGCCGTTCGCTTTTCAGTCTCTACAAAACAAGACGGACGCCGCTGAAATTCAGCGGCGTCCGTTTTGTTTTGGCCAGTTTGGGGGGCCAGAAAGGGGTTGGCCCGCCATCACAGGAGGTGTGATGGCGGGCCGGGTACAACTGAGGATAATGCAAAGGAGGAAAACAGACTACAAGCGGTGAAGAGCGCTCCCAGAACTTCACCGCTCTGACAAAGGTCCAATCAACTCATGTTTCCCCGTCATTGGGCCTTCGTCAGAATCGGTTGCTGTTTCAAACTGCCCCCATCTGTTCTTCTTTTCACAAACAGTTTACGCCGGATTGGGCGGGGATTCATCTACCAATGCGCACGAAATGTTTGCGGGACAATTGTGCAACCTGCACAGGATCAAGTCAGTCAGTTACAAACTCTAACGGAGAGAATCCTCCCAGCGCAGGGATTGCAGCATGGTGTCCATCTGGGCCAGAATTGCCAGATCCACCCCGTCGCCGCCCACCGCGTGGTCGGGGAGAAGGTAGCTGATCGCCAAAAAGCCCGCACCCGCGGGGAAGGCACAGACGGACTCCTCTCGGCCTGCACCCGCCAAGGTGAAGACGGAAATGGGTAGCGGCGCGCCATCCGCTGCCACGGCCACCACCCCATCCTCAATGGCCGGACGCCAGAAGGTGACGCCATTGACCTCAAGAGATCGGTACTCGTCCGCCAACGCCGGTCCGTGGGCGTGGGGCAAAGGGGCACGGCAAAGGGCAGCGCCTGGGCCTGCACCCGGAACGTATACCCCTGCTGGGTCAAATTGACCACCACGCCCTGGCCTCGTCCCGCCACCTCTTGCTTTTCCGGCTGCCACCGATTGTCATAGATGAAAGAGAAGCCCATCTCGTCGTCCACAAAGGCGGTACTCAAAAGGATCTCCGGTGTGGGCAAGGGGGTGGGGGCCAGAGCCAAAGCCGTCTCCGAGGGGGCAATCTGGGTTGGGGCGGGCGTGGGGATCGATGGTGGGGTCAGCCGATGGTTGCCCCACGGGCAGGGTCACAGACGTTGTCAAAGATCCCAGGGCATCCAACGTTGCGGGCAGCCCGCCCCGACTATAGACAAAGCCGGCGGCCAGCACCATCACCGCCACGGCCGCCAGCACCCATCCCCGGCGGCGAGATTTGCGATGCTGATCCAAGGTGCTGATCCACTCCACCAAAGCAAAGCCATCGATCATCTGGATCGGCTTGCCCTCGGCCCAGCGCCGGGCCTGGTTGGAGATGTTGCCCGTGGTCACCATGTAGGCTTCATCCGCGCTGTTGTGGAGCATGGTGCCGTAGAGATCCCGCACCAAGGGCGACCCCACATCCCCCCGATAGCGCTTGCACTGCACCACCGCCGTCCGCCGCCCCTGGCGCACATAGAGATCCACCCCATCGTCCCCGGACGCCACGGTCGTGCGCACATCATAGCCCATGCGCTCGAACAGCGCCCCCACCATGTGTTCAAAGGCAATGGGGTCCATCTTCTTGGCAGAGGAAAGCATAGCCTTGCGGCTCAAGCGCTCCAACCGTTTCAGTTGGCTATGGTCAATGGCCTCGCCCTTGTCGGGGAAGGTGGATTTGTTGCCGAACATAGGATCTCCGTGTTGCGTTGAAACGCTCTGTATCTTGCGCGGTTTCTCCTGCGCCCAGGTCATTCACCCAGATAGGGGGTGACCTGACCGGTGATGGGCTTGCCGACGCATGCTCTAGCCTGCTTCGGACAGACCTGCATCGTTTCTGTTCCTCTTCTTTACCTCTTCTGAATAACACTGCCGTATACTACGGAAATCTTGGTGAGTCATCTTCATCACCTATACCCGCTAACAAGGAGCTGCAAAAAATGAACAGCCACGACCACATTCACCCACATACCCACCCGCATACCCATCCGCATACCCAGGCCCACGGGGCGTCTCGGCGTGACTTTCTGCGCCTGACGGCCATGGGGCTGGCCGGTGCCCTGTTGACTGGTTGCGCCCAAGTCCCAGGGTCGGAGACTGTCGAAGATGAGGCGGCCTTGTTGCCCGTCACGGTTGATCCCACAGCCACGGTTGAGCCCACTGTCACGTTGAGCCCACCGTCACGGTTGAGCCCACAGTGTCCTCTGTCCTGCCCGGCTTTGACGCCTTTCGGGATCAGATCAACCTGATCGTCGAGGGCGACGCCCTGCGGGTCGAGTCCAGCGGCCTCCCCGCTCACGGCATGATGACGGGGATCGTCAGTTGGCAGCAGCAGGTACCCACGCCCCAAAACTACAGTGGCGCAAACGCCTGGACCCTCCCCTTGAAGCCAGCCCTATCAGACAGCCCCATCTCCGCCAAGACCGCCCTCTATCGAGGGGCGATTGCCTTGGCCGTGAACGGGATTCCCATCTTCAATGCCCTCAACAACCGGGGGGATGACGCCTATTTGGCCGGAGAATTGGACGAATGGGGCGGTCACTGCGGACGGGCCGACGACTATCATTACCACATGGCGCCCCTGCATTTACAGGAAATCGCCGGGGCGGGCAACCCCATCGCCTATGCCCTGGACGGCTTCCCCATCTACGGCACGAGCGAGGCGGATGGCTCCCCGGCAATCGAGCTGGACGAGTTCAACGGCCATCTCCATGAGGCGGGGAGCTATCATTATCACGCCAGCGAGACATATCCGTACATCAACGGCGGCATGCGGGGCGTGGTGCAGGTGGTCAACGATCAGATCGAACCTCAGCCAAGACTGACCCCATTCCGCCCAGCGGGGGAACCCCTGCGCGGGGCGGTGATCACCGGGTTTGAGGCCACCGGCGATAGCACATACTCCTTGGAATATACGCTGAATGGTCAGAAATACTACGTAAACTATGGCTTTACAGACACCACCTACACCTTTGAATTTGTGGATGCGGACGGTAGCCGCAGCACGGAAAGCTATCCCCGACCCTAAGCCAGGGGTCGTTCCACCTCGGATGAGGTGAACCAAATCCCGCCATAGGGGCAAGACAGGCGGAAAAGGAAGTGGCCGGTCAGGGAATCCTTGGCCGGCCACTTCCTTTTCCGCTTACCCGGCGTAGAGAAAGCACACGCACCCAGCACAAATCGGCCCTCACCTCTTATCGAGTAGCCCGCAGTTTGACGAAGACGCTGCGCCGTTTCAGCACCTCAACCGTCCAGCCCAACTCGGCCAGGACATCCAGGGTGGGGCGATCCAGATGGCAGTTGTGGGCAATGCGGCTCCACGGGGGTGTCACCACAGCCGTCGCCCAGCCCAGGATCGGATTGGCCGGGCGCACATGCTCGATCATGTGCAGGACGCCGTCGGGCCGCAGCACCCTGGCCACTTCGGCGAAGGCCACCCGCTGATCCGCCACGGAGCAGAAGACCAGGCTGCTCACCACATGGTCAAAGCTGGCGGCGGCATAGGGCAGAGCTCCGCCGGGGCCACGTCCACCTGGACGGGCGCGCCGATCCGTTGGGCCTCCACCTGGGCCATGTGCGCCCGCACGGGGTCCGGCTCGATGGCCCAAACTTTGGCCCCGGCCCCATAATGGGCAAAGTTTTCGCCGGTCCCCGCGCCGATCTCCAGCACGTCACCGGTGAGGTTACTGACTAAGTTGGGCCGCCACGTGGCGGATGGAGAGAGAAAGTTGAGCATAGTTGGTTGATTTGTTGGTTTGGTTGGTTGGTTTATTGGTTGATTGGTTCACCCCTGACGCGCCGCTCGCCCCTTCACCCGTTCACCAAACGTCACCACCGCCACCACGGGCGGAGCGCCGAAGCGGACGGGGATGCCTTCGCCCAGGCCCCGGTTGACGTAGACTTGGGTGTTGGCCCGCTGCATGGGGCCGGAGGCTTCCCGGCGGCCCAGGTGTTCGGAATGGGTGTGGGCCGCGCCCAGAAATGGGCAGCACGATCTGGCCGCCGTGGGTGTGGCCGGCCAGGACCACGTCGGCCTGGTGGACGTCGGGATGGTCCAGGATGTCCGGGTTGTGGCTGAGGAGCAGGGTCAGCTCCTGCCGGCGGGATGCCCGCCAGCACCGTGTCCAGATCCGGCGCGCCCTCGTGCAGATCGTCGATACCGGCGATGTGCAGATCCACGTCCCCGATGGCGGGGTGGTGGGTGGTCAGCCGGACGGCTCGGTTGTGCAGCACCTGGATGCCCCGCTTGGCCAATTCATCGGTCAGGGTCGCCACATCGTTCCAGCCCGTGCGTTTGGCCTCCACGGGATAGTTCATCAAAAAGTGGCTGAAATAGGCCATTTGTTTGGCCTTTTCCCAGCGGTTTCGGGGAGTCAAAATGAACGAGCGCTGGCGATGATCGGCTTCCCAGCGCAGGAAGTTGCGCCAACTATAGACGATCACATCCCGCATATCATAACAAACATAGTCGTGATTGCCCATCACCGCATACGCGCCCAGGCGGGGCTTGGGCAGGGCGTCCAGCAACGCGAAGACGTTGGCCATGCCCCCATCCGTGTGCAGAAAATCCCCGGTGTGGATCAGCAGATCGTATTCCAACCCCTGGGTCAGCCGCTTGACCTTGCGGATCTTGGGCTGCTCCCGCCAATCCCGCCCCTGAAAATGAAAGTCGGACAGGTGCAGAATACGCAGCCCCGCCTCCGGCAGCACCCCGGCGGACCGAGGAACCCGCAAGGTCACATGCTCCAACCGCACGTCCGACGGTTCCCAAAACAGCGCGTACCCCGCCATCGCCGCCCCGACCCCGGCCATCAGCCCGGCGGCGTATTGCGTGTTGCGTGTTGCGTGGGAGATGCTGTCCCCCCCACACCCTTTTGCCTTTTGCACTTTGCCTTTTGCCTTTTGCCTTATCTTTTCCATCCCCCGATCCTACCCGCACACCGCTCCCCCCGCCAAATCCGCCCCAGCGTGAATGGTTACAGATCGCCCAAGGTTGACAATTCACCCCGAAAAGGGAACAATGTGGGGGTGCAATCTATCGGGCAATGTCGGCCATGCCGGCAGCTCGTTTATCCATCAAACCGCAAGAGACAAAAAAGGAACAAACTCATGAGTCAACAAACATCAACCACGCCGGACCTGGACCCGGACTTCGAGCGCAAGGCCGTCAACACCATCCGCATGTTGTCCGCGGACGGGGTGCAGGCCGCCAATTCCGGCCATCCGGGGATGCCCATGGGCATGGCCCAGGCCGCCTTCACCCTGTGGACCAGCTTCCTGCGCCACAACCCGGCCAACCCCCAGTGGGACAACCGGGACCGCTTCGTCCTCAGCGCCGGGCATGGCTCCATGCTGCTCTACAGCCTGCTCCACCTCACCGGCTATGACCTGCCTATTGGAGGAGTTGAAAAACTTCCGCCAGTGGGGGAGCAAGACCCCGGGCCATCCCGAATATGGCCACACCGCCGGCGTCGAGACCACCACGGGTCCTCTGGGCCAGGGCTTCGCCACGGGCGTGGGCATGGCCATGGCCGAGCGCTGGCTGGCCGAGCGCTACAACCGCCCCGGCTTCGACGTGGTGGACCATCACGTCTACGCCATCTGCGGGGACGGGGATCTGATGGAGGGCATCTCCAGCGAGGCCGCCAGTCTGGCCGGCCACCTCAAGCTGGGCAAGCTCATCTATCTCTACGACGACAACCACATCTCCATCGAAGGCAGCACGGATCTGGCCTACACGGAAGATTGGGCCAAGCGCTTTGAGGCCTATGGCTGGCATGTGCAGAGCATCGACGGCATGGACGGCGCGGCGGTCGCCGCGGCCATCGTCGCCGCCCAGGCCGACCCCCGGCCCAGCCTGATCGGCTGCCGCACCACCATCGGCTATGGCAGCCCCAACCGCCAAGGCACCTCCAAGATCCACGGCGAGCCTTTGGGCGACAAGGAATTGGCCCTGACCAAGGAAAATCTGGGCTGGCCCCAGGAACCCCGCTTTCTTGATCCCGGACGACGTGCGGGCCTTCTTCCGCACAGCCCTGGACCGAGGCGCCGACCAAGAGGCCGACTACAACCGACTGTTCGAGGACTACAGCGCCGCCCACACCGACACCGCGGCGGAGTTGAGCCGCTCCCTGTCCGGGAAACTGCCCGAAAATTGGCGGGACGCCCTGCCGGTCTTCGAGCCGTCGGCCAAGGGCATGGGCACCCGCAACAGCGGCGGCACCGTGCTCAACGCCCTGGCCAAGGTGATCCCCAACATGCTGGGGGGCAGCGCCGACCTCTCCGGCAGCAACAAGACCGACATCACCGGCTCCGGCAGCGTCACCACCGGAGAGCTTCGCCGGGCGCATCCTGCACTTTGGCGTGCGGGAACATGCTATGGCCGCCGCCCTCAACGGCATGGCCCTGCACGGCGGCGTGCTGCCCTTTGGCGGCACCTTCCTGGTTTTCAGCGACTACATGCGGGGGGCCATGCGATTGTCGGCCATCATGGGCATCCGGGTGATCTACGTCCTCACCCACGACAGCATCGGCGTGGGCGAGGATGGCCCCACCCATCAGCCCGTGGAACATGTGGCCGCCCTGCGGGTGATCCACAACATGACCGTCCTGCGTCCGGCGGATGCCAACGAGGTGGCCATGTCCTGGCAGGCCGCCATCGAAAACACCACCGGCCCCACGGTCCTGGCCCTGACCCGGCAGGATCTGCCCACCTTTGATCGATCCGCACCGGCATGGGCAGTGCGGACGGCGTGTTGAAGGGGGGCTACGTCCTCTTCGACAGCGCGCCGGGCCAGACGCCCCAGGTGGTGATCATCGGCACCGGCAGCGAGGTCGCCATCGCCATGGACGGGGCCGCTACGTTGGCCGCGGAGGGCGTGCGGGTGCGGGTGGTCAGCCTGGCCAGTTGGGAACTCTTCGCCAAGCAGGACGCGGCCTATCGAGCCGAAGTCCTGCCCGTGGACGTGCCCAAGGTGGCCATCGAAGCCGCCTCCCCCTTCGGCTGGGAGCGCTGGGTGGGCAACGACCCGGCCAAGGGCACCATCATCGCCATCGACCACTTCGGCGCCAGCGCCCCCTTCGACCGGGTCTACCGCGAGTTCGGGTTGACCCCGGAAGCGGTGGTGGCCGCGGCGAAGAAATTGATCGGAGTAACGAGTAAGAATAATGAACGTGGTTGAGACGGATCAGATCGGATTAAACCGGATCTTTCTCAACCACGTTCATTACATCCGTTGAATCCGTTCACTCTGTGGCCCATTTCAAGCTCTCAACACCAAACAGGCTCTCCACCATGATCGATCAACTCACCGACCTGGTCCAGCGCACCCGGCAGCACCACGGGATTGAACATGCCACCATCCATATTTTGACGGCGCGGCATCCGGGCAAGCGGTTTAGCGGCCTGAGCGATCCCTTGGGCTTCACCATTTTGGGGGACGTCGGCGAGCCGGATCTGCGCCGGGCCGTGGGGGATGCGTTGCTGCGGTTGCAGGCCGGGGAAGAGTCATCTTGGCCATCCACCCCAACTGCGGCACCAATCTGGCGACGACCGCCTTTCTGGTCACCTTTGCGGCCATGTTGGGCACCGCGGGCAAGCGGGACAGTTTGGACAAGCTCTCATCCACCCTGATTTTGGTCACCGCCGCCCTGCTCGCTGCGCCGAGACTGGGTATGTTTTTTCAAAACTACACCACCACCGGCGCCGTCTCCGACCGCTGGGTGGAGGAAATCCGCCCCTTCCGACTGGCGGGCAAATCTGCGTTTCGAGTCAATTTCAGCCGATAAGCCCCATGATCACACTCCTGCTCAACCCAGACGAATATATGGCCGCCGAGCGCATGGCCGAGTTTAAGGCCGCGCTAGGGGACCCGGAGATGGCGGACCTGAACACCGCCGAGATCGACGGTCCCCGCACCAGCGCGTCCGACATTTTGGGCCAAGCCAGCATGATGCCCTTTTTGGCCCCCATGCGTTTGCTGATCGTGAGCGGCTACTTCTCCCACTTGGACAAGCGCATGGGCCAGAGCAAGGGCACGGACAACGCGGCCTACGCAGAAGCCACGTCCGCCTTGGCCGGATTGACCGCTTTGCCGGACACCTGCCATGTGATTTTCCTGGAAAACGGGGTGGACAAACGCCGTCACCTGTGGAAGGGGTTCAAGCCCGACGGCGGCGGGGCGAAGGTGGCGGGGCTGGCGGATCTGGTCAAGGCCAAGACCGTGGCGCTGGAGGAGTTGAACACGCCGGACGCCGGGGCGGTGGAGGGCTGGCTGATGCGCCGGGCCAAACAGAAGAAGATCGCCATCGACGGCCAGGCCATCAAGATGCTCAGCACCTTTGTGGGGCCAAATCTGCGCCAGTTGGACAACGAGTTGGAGAAGTTGGCGACCTATGCCAGCGGTCGCGCCGTCAGCGCCGGGGATGTGCGCCTGCTGGTCAGCGACGCCAGCGAGGCCCTGATCTGGGACATGACCGACGCCCTCAGCCGCCGGGACGGGCGCAAGGCCATGCAGGCGCTCTACGAACTGCGCAAGGGGGACGCCAACGCCTTCTATCTCCTCACCATGATCGCCCGGCAATATCGGGTGATCTTGCAGGTGAAGGAGGCGGAGCGCAGCCTGGGCAGCAACGAAACCGCCATCGGCCAAAAGCTGGGCATCCACCCGTTTCCGGTCAAGAAAGCGCTGGGTCAAAGCCGATCCTACAGCTTCGAGCAATTAGAAGACATCCTCGAACAGATGCTGGAAGCCGACTTCGCCATGAAGACCGGCGCGGATCAGGACACGACGATTGATCTGATGGTGGCGGGGCTTACGCGGCGTAAGTAGTAGGCTCCGGCCCCGCCTCCTGATCCATCTTCATCAACAACGCCGCGGTGATCCGGGTGTTCTCCTCCACGGCCAGTTGTAGGAAAATGCCTTCCCCAGCGGCGTAGAGGGCCAGGAAGCTGATCAGCCCGGTCAACAGACCGCCCAGGGCCAGGATGATGGCTTCTCCGCCGCCAAGGGGGGAGGCGAGCCCGCTGGTGGAGAGCAGATCGGTCAATGCGCCGCCGGCCAGCAGTCCGGCCACGGCCCCCACCACCCCCATCACCAAAGAGAGCCAGGCCAACACCTTCAACATGACCCCGATCACCCGCAACATGCCAAACCGCTTGGGCACCATCATTTGTACGTTGTTCATGGTTTCACTCCTCTTGTTTCCGAGTATCTCTGTCCGAGTGTCATTTCCCGATCTATTCGCAACTTGCAACAATAAAACACCCCTGCATCTTTTGCAAGGGTGTGGAAAGAAGGTGAGTTGCGGACGGTTCAACCGGGGGCAGGTCAGGCCGCGGGGGTCTTTTTTGCATCCTTGGTCGATCCGGCCGTATCGGTGCTGCCCTTCGCCGAATCGCTCTTGGCCGTGTCTGTTTTGGCAGTGCCACTGTTGGACGAGTCAGCCTTGGCCTTGGGGTCGCCGTCGCTGGATTTGGCGGAGGGGTCGCCCTCTTTGCCGTTGCCGGTCCCATTTTCGGTCCCCTTGCCAGCCCCGTTGCCGTTAGTCGCTCCGTTGGCCGACTCTTTGGTGCTGGGCTTGCTGTCGTTGATATACCAACCGCTGCCTTTGAAATGAATGGCCGGTGTACTCAATTGCCGCTCCACCGAGGTGCTGTGACAACTCGGACAGGCGGGAACCGACGTGTTAGAAAACGAGGTCAGTTTCTCAAAGTCATTGCCACAGCTTTGGCAGACATATTCGTAAATAGGCATTTTTATACTCCTGGATCAAAACCAACCAAACCAAACGACCAAAACAACAAGAACTGGTCATGGGGTGCCCATGACCAGCCCAAAACGTTGAAAGTATAATCAATCAAACACGAGTTGTCGAATCCGACTGGGTTTGACAAACATTGTACACACCCAAAAGAGCTGGTCATCTGCTTGCACAAAGCCCCCCCTTCTGCTACACTGGCAAAGGTTTGCTTGTGTCTAATTGACCACAACGCGCCGCGTTATGCTGAAGGTCAGGTGCGTTTTATTTGATATCGAGGCATGGCATCGGGGCCAACTCACCAGGACCGAGGGCGTTTGCCGTCGGTTTTTGTCTATATCGGGTAAAATGAACAACACAGATGGCACAAAAACAGAAACCACGGCAGGGATCGGTCTACGCCTTAACCAGACTTATCCAAGTCTGACCGAGCGGGACATCGCCTTGTTGCAACAGATCGAGGCCAGCCTGCCCCTCACCGCGGACATCAGCCGATCCGATGTGTTGCTCTATTGGCAGACAAACCAGCAACGTATCCAGGTTTTTAGCCACGCAGCCCCGGCGTCCATCGCCTCCCTCTATCGCCAATCGGCCAACGGGCGCACCTATACCAAGGACGATCAGACCTTGGTCTATCGGGCCTTGCAGGAGGGGAAGGGAGGACGGTATCGCAAGCATGTGCTCACGGACGGCGCGCCGGTGATCCAAGAGGTGATCCCGGTTTTCAACGCCGCCCGCCGGGTGATCGCCGCGTTGGTGATCGAAACCAACATGATCGAGCATGAGCGGCATAAACGGCGCAACAATCATTTTCGCAGGGCCTTGCGCTGGCTGCACCTGATGGTGGCCCGAGGGGAGATCGAGATCGGCCAAAACCTGAGCCGCTTTGGTCCCTTTGACGGCGTTTACATGGTCAATACCGACCGCCAAGTGGTCTATCTAAGCGGGATTGCGGCCAACTTGTTCCGCTCCATCGGACTGGTCACCGATGTGCGCCGCCACCCGGTTTCCGCCCTGGAATCCATCGACGAGGAATTGGTGGAACAGTCTTTGCGGGCCCAGCGTTGTCTGGAAAAGCCCAAAGAAGACGAGGATGGGCGGCTGTGGGTGCGCAAGGTGATTCCCTTGCGAGCGCCACCCCGCAGTTGGCAGCGCATCCGGCGCAGCTTTCTGTGGCCCTGGTTCAAAGAGAACAGCCTGGAGATGGACGCGGCCCTGGTCCTGGTGCACAACGCCACAGAGGCGGTGCAGAAGCAGCGGGAACTCAACGTCAAGTCTGCCATGATCCAGGAGTTGCACCATCGGGTCAAGAACAACTTGCAGACCATCGCCGCGCTCCTGCGCATGCAGGCCCGGCGCAGCCAAAACGACGAAGCCCGCCAAAATCTGACCGATGCGGTCAACCGGGTGTTGAGCGTCTCGGTGATCCACGAGTTTTTGAGCCAGGATGGCCACCATCCCATCAACATCAAGGATGTGTGCAAGCGCATCGCCGCCCAGGTCCAGGAGATGACCAGCAATCCGGATCAGGTCATCGACATCCAGATCAGCGGCCCCAGCATCCGCCTGCCGGCCAGCCAGGCCACGGCCACGGCCTTGGTGGTCAACGAACTGCTGCTCAACGCCCTGGAACACGGCATCAGAGACCGGCAGGATGGCCGGGTCACCATTACGCTGACGGATCTGGGGGATCATGCCCAGTTGGTGATTCAGGACAATGGCAACGGCTTACCGGCCAATTTCACCTTGGCCGACAGCCCCAGCCTGGGCCTTCAGATTATCCGCACCTTGGTGACCGATGACCTCAAAGGCCAGTTGGTGATCGAAGCGGCCAAGGCCGACCCAGGGGAGGAGATCACCGCCACCCCAATCAGCGGAACCCGAGCCGTCATCAAATTTCCCAAACGATCTTTGGCCGCAGATCAAATGGATTGAAGCCAATTGAGTTAGCAGATCGTCCGCCAGATTAGACACATTGGCCCCGGACCTCTAAAATAACGAACAACCTATCAAAGCAGTGTCGGGGGGCAAAACAAATCCGCCCGAAGTACCGACAACTTGCAGATCACATGCTGCCAGCCACATAAGGAGAGATGGCCGTGGAGAGAACGCGAATTATTATTGCAGACGATGAATCTCTGATCCGCATGGATCTGCGGGAGATGCTGACCAATCTGGGCTATTTGGTGGTGGGGGATGTGGGGGATGGCCGCAGCGCCGTCAACCTGGCCAAAGAATTGCGCCCCGACATCGTGATCATGGACATCAAAATGCCAGACATGGACGGCATTGAGGCGGCCAAGATCTTGACCGAAGAGCGGGTGGCCCCGGTGCTGTTGCTCAGCGCCTACAGCCAGCAGGATCTGGTCAAACGGGCCCGGGAAGCTGGGGTGGCCGGCTATCTGGTCAAGCCCTTCCGGGAGACGGACCTGACCCCGGCCATCGAGGTGGCCCTGGCCCGGTTCAGCGAATTCCGCGCCTTGGAGCGGGAAGTCGGGGATCTGCAAGAGACCCTGGAAACCCGCAAACTGGTGGAGCAGGCCAAGGGCATCCTCATGGACACCCAGGGCCTCAACGAAGCCGAGGCCTTCCGCCGCATCCAGAAGATGAGCATGAACAACCGCAAACCCATGAAAGCCGTGGCCGAGGCCATCATCCTGGCCCACCAGGTTGGGGAGCACTAGATCGGGGATTGGGGATTGGGGATCACGGCGATTTTTGCCATTCGCACTTTGCCTTTCGCCTTTCCTCCCCCTCGCAACTCGGAGGCATATGTTTTGAAACTTTCCATCATCATGCCCGTGTTCAACGAGCGGGCAACCTTAGAAGAGATCGTCGAACGGGTGCGGGCGGTTGATCTGACCATCAACCGGGACGGCACCAACACCATGCTGGACGGCCCCGTCGTCTTCGAGCGGGAGATCGTGATCGTGGACGACGGCTCCACCGACGGCACCCGCTCCATTCTGGACGACTGGAAGGCCGCCCTGCCCGACGATATGCAGATCATCTATCACGAGCAGAACGGCGGCAAGGGCGCGGCCCTGCGCACGGGCTTCCAACACGCCACGGGCGACATCTTCGTGATCCAGGACGCGGATCTGGAATACGATCCCCGGGACTATCTGCTCCTGCTGGAGCCGCTGCTGGAGGGGCGCTCCCCCGTGGTCTACGGCAGCCGCTTCATGGGCGGTCCCCGCTCGGCCATGAGCCTGACCCACACCCTGGGCAACCGCCTGGTCACGGTGGTCACCAACCTGCTCTACGGCACCATTCTCAGCGACATGGAAACCTGCTACAAATGTTTCCGCCGAGACGTGATCACCGGCATCCCCCTGCACAGCCGCCGCTTCGAGATCGAGCCGGAAATGACCGCCAAGATCCTGAAACGGGGCTACGCCATCTACGAAGTCCCCATCAGCTACAATGGCCGCCAGTTCCACGAAGGCAAAAAGCTGACCTGGCGGGACGGCTTCAGCGCCCTGTCCACCCTGGTCAAATATCGCTTTGTGGACTAAAAACCGGGCATGATCCACAAATCTCCACGAATCTCCACGAATCTATCACCCATCGAGACGCTCCGCTGGGGCGTCTCTTTTGTGTTGGCCCGCGCCCGGCTCTCCAATGCCACCCTCTTCCGCCTGGGCGTGATGGCTTGCACCCTCCTCACCTTTGGCCTGGGCTTCCTGCTTTGGGACCGCTTTCCTTTTCGAGAAGACGAGGCCATCTATGCCTACTGGGCCTTGCACTTCGCCAGGATCGATCCCTGGTTTTTGACCGTGTGGCCCGACAAGCCGCCCCTCTTTCTCTGGAGCCTGGCCGGGGTCTTCGAGCTCTTTGGCCCGTCCCCAGCCTCTGCCCGTCTTTTGAACATGACCGTCACCGCCCTGACTGTGCCCGTGGTGGCCGCTCATCGCCCGCCGCCTGTGGGGACGCGCCGCCGGGCTGTGGGCCGCGGCTCACCTTTGCCCTCAACCCCTTCGTCCTCAGCTTCGCCCCCACGGTCTACACGGACCCCATGCTGGTGCTGTGGGGCATGGTCGCCCTCTACGCCGCCCTCTCCCGCCGCCCCTTTTGGGCCGGGCATCTTTCTGGGCGCGGCCATCATGACCAAGCAGCAGGGGGTGCTGTTTGTGCCGTTGATCTGGGATGGCTGACTGACTGCAATGGCACAACGGCGAAAGGCAAAAGGCAAAAGGCAAAGTGCAAAAGGCAAAAGTGGGCGCGAGTCTGACACCCAATCCCTGATCGCCGCCCTAATCGGCTTGGCCGTGATCGTCGTCCCCATCATCCTTTGGGACAGCCGACGGTGGGCCGTGGCCCCGTCGCCGTGGGATCTGGCCGTGGGGAATTATGGCGGCTTGGCGCTGTTGTCGCCGGATCAATGGCTGTCCCGCTGGCAGACGTGGGGCGGGCTGCTTTGGCAGTTGGGCGGGAGTTGGGCTGTGTGGGTTGGGTTGGCGGCTGGGGTTTGTTTTGATCAAGGCAAAAGGCAAAAGGCAAAGTGCAAAAGGCAAAAGGATGTGGGTCATGATCACCCAATCCCTGCTCCTCCTCTGGACCTTGGGCTTCGTCGCCCTTCACCTCTTCACCACCGTCCAGCCCTGGGACCGTTATTTGCTGCCCCTGGCCCCCATGTTGGCCCTGTTGGCCGGGTGGATGGGCGCACAGTCTGACCCGGCTGAACGGTCGCCGGGTTGGGGCGATCCTGGGGCTGGCGTGGATCCTGCTGCTCCTGCCAACCGGGTTGACCGCGGCCCAGGGCGGCGTCCCCCTGGGCGGAGACCACGGCGACTACGCCGGGTTTGACACGGCCCTGGCCTGGTTTCAGGCCAACGCCCCGGCGGATGCCGTACTCTATCACCAGGAATTGGGCTCCGCAGTACCGCTTCTATCTCTTCGGCCAGACCCAAGAGACCGGCGGCGGCTATGACCTGCGCTGGACCCCCAGCGCCGTCTATCTGGCCGACAACGCGGCCAAAACACCCACCCTGCGCAAATTCATGATCCAACCCGACTGGGCCGCCACCCGGGATCCAGGCCCGCTATCTGCCCATGCGGGGCATGGCTGGCTGCCCCGCTTCCACGCCGGCAAATTCACCGTCTACGAAATCATGGCCAACCCGCGCCGCACAATCCTGCGACTGGTGCTGTGCCAGACCGGACGGCTGCTATCCCGAGGATCTCTGGTCAACCCGCCTCACGACCCGGCTGAGCCGTTTGCAACCTGGAGGCGCGCCATGAAATCTCGTCGATCCTGGCTGCCCCATGTGGCCGTCGCCCTGGCCCTGGCCGGCTTTGTCCTCGCCCTCTTTGCCCGCCTGCTCTTCACCGACCGGGTGCTGGCCAGCGGGGACATTCTGCACTATTTCTACCCCTATCGGGACTACGCGGCCGCGGCCTTCCGCGCAGGCCGCATCCCCCTGTGGAATCCCTATCATCTTTGTGGGCGTGCCCTTTCTCGCCAATCCCCAGGCCGCGGTGCTCTATCCCCTGCACTGGCCCCTGAGTTGGCTGGCCGTGACCAAGCAGATCTATTGGAGCGCGGCCCTCCACGCCTGGATTTTGGGCTACTGGGCGGCTATTGGCTCATGCGCCGCTGGGGCTACAGCGCCTGGGCCGGGCTGATCACCGGGCTGATCCTGGCCGGCAGCGGCTTCTACGGCGGGCTGCTCGGCCACCTCAACCAGATGAACGGCGTGGCCTGGCTGCCGTGGATGGTGCTAAGTTTTGATGCAGATGGACAGATGGCGTGAGAAATCGACGACAACGGACGAATGGCGGACGCGTGACGCCCAATCTCGCAATCCCCAACTCGCATTCCGCCATCTGCGCTTTTGCGCTGTTCGTCGCGCTGATCACTGCTGGCCGGGCCACACCCAGACCGCGTACATCAACCTGTTCGGCGTGGGCGTTTGGGTGGCCATGACCGAGTGGGCCGATACGAAGAAGTCCGACTTTTGGCAAAAGTCGGACTTCTGGGTCACCCAATCCCCATTCTCAATTCTCAATTCTCAATTCTCAATTCTCATCTACTTCCTCGGCACCGCTCCTCGGCCTCCTCCTCTCCGCCGCCCAACTGCTGCCCACCCTGGAACTGAGCGGGCTGGGTCTGCGCAGCGGCGGGCTGAGCTATGCCGAGGCCAGCAGCTTCAGCCTCAAGCCCCTGCACCTGCTGTGGACCCTGCTGCCCAGCTACGGTCTGCGGGATCTGAGCGTGGTCTTCGACACCCTGGGCTACACCGAATTTGTGGCCTACGTGGGCTGCTTGGGTCTGATTTTGGCCGTGCTTGGGGGCTGGAAGGGTCAGGGGATCGGGCCGGATCTTTGGGTGTGATCTTTGTGGGGCTAGGCCTCTTCCTGGCCCTGGGCCGCTGGAACCCGGTCTACTACCTGCTCTACAAAGTCGTCCCCGGCTTCGATCTCTTCCGCACCCCCGCCCGCTGGATGATGCTGTATACGACTGGGCGTGGCGGTGTTGGCGGGGATGGGGATTGATGCGAGATTGGAGATTGGGAGATTGGGAGATTGCGGACGTCCCGCCGTCCGCCAATCTCCAATCTCCCAATCTCTCAATCTCCTCCTCATCGTCCTCCTCGCCGCCGACCTCCTCCTCGCCGCCCTGGCCCTGCCCCACACCCACCCCACCGCGCCCCAGGCGGTCTATGATGTGCGCACGGCCCCGGCCTATCTGCTCAGCGACCCGGCCCGCACGACCCTCTCCGCCGCCGGTGCGGGCGCTTTCTGAGCATGAGCACCATCACCTTTGACCCCGGCGACATGGCCGACTTCCGGCGCATCTTCCGGGAGAGCGACGCCGCCCCAACTGGACGAGGCCGCCTTCCGGGAATTGGTGATCGCCCAGAAATCCCAGGAGATTCTGGCCCCCAACCTGCCCCTGCTCTGGCGCATCCCGGCCGTGGACGGCTTTGACGGCGGCGTGCTGCCCCTGCAACGCTACATCCAGGGGTCTGAGCCTCTTTGTCCCCGCGGATCAGCTTGTGCCCGATGGCCGCTTGCGGGAACAGGTGACGGAGATGCCCGCCCGCCGCCCTGCTCAGCCGCTTCAATGTGCAATATGTGATCACGGACAAAGTGCGGGATCTCTGGTTCGAGGGCGTCTACTTTGACCGCCAGATCGGGGCGCGGCTCTCCACCGATGGGCTGGCGCAGATCGAGCTAATCCCGGATCTGCCCTTCCAAGCCACCCAAATCGCCCTCATCGCCACGGTGAGCGGAGATCTCTCCGGCTTGGCCGACACCGCCCTGCCCGTGGCCCAGGTCGAGTTGACCCAAGACGGAAAACCGGCGGAATCCTGGCCGTTGACCGCGGCGGCGCGCCCGGTGCCGCAACTCGCCGACCCAGCCCTGGACAGCCCCCTGGCCCAATCCGCCGGATCGGTTGTGGCCTATCGGGATGTGGATGGCGGCAAGCAGGAATATCTGGTCCGCCTGCCCCTGGGCACCCCCGCCACGCCGGACCGCCTCACCGTCCACGCCACCGCGCCGGGGATCAGCGTGACCGTGCAGGCCGTCACCTTGGTGGATGAGCGCACGGGCACCTTCATGCCCCTGCTGCCCAGCGACCGGGGCCGCTTCCGCCTGGTCCACAGCGGGGATGTGAAGATCTATGAAAATCTGGACCTGCTGCCCAGGGCCTATTTGGTCCACAACACCGTGCCCGCGGCGGATGTGGACGCCGCCCTGGCCCGGCTGAAGGTGGGCGATCTGGGGCCGGACAGCGCCGTGGTGGAAGGGGATCTGGCCTTCACCGGTTCACCCAGCCCGGACGACACCGCCCAAATCCTGGCCTATGCGCCGGAGCGGGTGGAGATTCAAGTCCGCAGCGCCCAGGATGCCCTGCTCGTGCTCAGCGACAGCTTCTATCCCGGCTGGCAGGCCACGGTGGACGGGGCGGCCGCGCCCATTTTGGCGGTCAACGGGCTGGTGCGGGGGGTCTCCGTGGCGGCGGGGACGCACACGGTGATCTTCGAGTACCGTCCCCAAGGCTGGCAGCGGGGGCTGTGGATCAGCGGGGTTGGGGTGTTGATCTGGCTGGGGTTGTTGGGGCTGGCCTTGTTCGAAATCACGGGGCAGGTCAAATCCAGATAGATCAGTCACTTGACTTGTGATAAAATCAAGTCGTGATGGTCACGGCCCATTTGAAGGAAATCGGGTGAGTCATGCAACAACCATTTTTTCACTATGACGAAATGAGCGATACATTTTCCATTGTGTTTGTTCCGGGCAAAACCGCTACCGGCATTGAATTGAATGATTATTTTCTGCTGCGGGTGGACGAAGAACGGGGCAGGCCCTGGC
>CAVPIK010000026.1:0-10935 GCA_963704975.1 uncultured Chloroflexia bacterium
GGTGGAAGAGGTTTCTCTCGGTATGTGGCCTTGGGATTTATTAGTGGTTCATCAGAAAGCAGAGAGATTTGAAGCGCGGGTGGTTCATTCAGCGTGGACGGCGCATTATCATTTTGCTTACCATGACTTGGTTTGTCATAAAGATGAGACATAAATGCAACTTTCAGAATTGTGAGCGTTTTAGTGATCTGTTATAGGTGAACTCTCTTCGGATTAAGGGATCTGATACACCGCCACCCAATCAAAATCCGCCTCGCTGCCCGGCTCCTCCCTAGAACCGCCGACCAGGGCCAGATCGCCCGCGGGCAGGGCTACGTCGGTGACGTGGGCCACGGTGACGCCGTTGACGGTGAAGGTGAGGGTCTGCCCATCGTCGATCACCCCCAACAGATTGGGCAGACCGGCCCCCTGCGCCGGGGCGGGGACCAAGTCCTCCGGTAGCTTTGTGGATGTACCATCCACCAGCAGCGTGACCTTGGCCTGGCCCAGGCCGTCGATTTGGAACAGATAGAACGTGTGCCCATTCTGCACCCTGGCCATGATGCCCGCAAAGCCCGACGGCGTCTCGGCGGAGATGGTGACTTCGGTCTCCAGCCGATGGGGGTCCGGGGTGTACAGCCCCAAAGTGGTGTAGACCAGGGCCCCGCTGGTCACCGAGCGGATGCGATACTTCCCCTCCACAAAGCCCATGGCCCAAGCCCCCGGCTCGTTGTGCTGGGCCATCGTGGGGACGGGCTGGTCAAAATCATAGCGCAAAAGCTGGGTCTCCCCGGCCACCGCACCGCCCAAAACTGGGGTGGCGACACTGTTTTGGCCCATCCCCGCCTGCCAAGATGGCTGGGTATAGAGGATAAACCAGACCGCAGCCGCCAGCAACAGGACCGCCAAGATCACCGCCGCCCACCGCAACAGCGGCACCGGTGCGCTCTGGGCTGGGCGAGAAATCACCCGGCCCGCCGTGGCCCGCTCCGGCTCCAGCCCCAACGCCGCCCGCTTCTGGGCCTTGAGCCGCTGGGCCACAATCTCCTCGCCTCGATTCGATCCCTCATCCCTCACCGCCATCGTTCCGCCTGTCGTCATGTTGATCCACGAATCTGCACGAATCAAAAAAATTCGTGAGATTCGTGCAGATTCGTGGATCCAAAAATATCTATCGAAGCAACCCAAACAACTGCAACACCGAGCCCAGGCAGCCAACCGGAGGCGTGGTCGGCGGGGGTGTCGGTGTTGGATTTGGGGTCGGATCGGGGATCGGATCTGGCGTGGGCTCAGGGGTCGGATCCGGTGTGGGGGGTGGGGGCGGCGGGGGGGTGCCAGGGTTGCCCGCCAGGATCGCGGCCAGGGCATCCACGCGCCCACTGCCCTGATCGTTGGCCCCCACACCCAAATTCTTGGCCGTAGCCTTGAGCCGTTTTTTGACATCGTCGGGCAGTAGCCCCGGCTCTTGGTGAAGCATAAGGGCGCACAGACCGGCCACATGAGGCGTGGCCATGCTGGTGCCCTGGGCCGTGGTGTAGTTTTCGTCCACGGCCTGGCCCATGCTGGTGCCCGTGGCCCGGGCCGCGGAAATCTTCACCCCTGGGGCGGTGATATCGGGCTTCGTCCGGCCATCCGCCGTGGGACCCCGGCTGCTGAAGGAGGCCATGCGGTCGCTGTCGTCGGACGCCGCCCACGGTGATCACCTTGGTGGCCGCGCCAGGGCTGCCCACGGTCCCCGCGCCGGGACCGGCATTGCCCGCCGCCACCACCACGACTTTGCCCAAGTCCACCGCCGCGTTGCAGATGGTGCTGAGGGCATCCTTGCCGTCGCTGTTGCCGTCGGAGCCCAGGGAGAGGTTGATCACATCGGCCCCGTTTTGGGCCGCCCACTCCACCCCGGCCATCACATCGCTCATGCGTCCGCCGCCATCGCTGCCCAACACCCGGGCCGCCATGATGCTGGCCCCCGGCGCAACGCCCACATATTTGCCCCCGCTGGCCGCCCCAGACCCGGCCACCGTAGACGCCACATGGGTGCCGTGGCCGTTGCCATCCTGGACCGTGCCCGAATCCGGTGAAATCTTGGGTGAAGGTGATGCGTCCGGCAAAGTCCGGGTGGTTGCTGTCGATCCCCGTGTCCACAATGGCCACGGTGACCCCTTCGCCCCGGTTGCCAAATTGCGCCCACACCTTTGGGCGCCGATCACCGGGACAGAGCTGTCCAGCATGGTGTGAACCGGCTCGTCATACCAGACTTCGGCCACATCTTCCCTGGCCAACAGGGCGTCAATCCCCTTGGCGTCCGTGGAGAGGGCGATGGCGGGCACGCTGGAATAGGTCCAATTGACGCTGTGGGCGCTGATGGACTCGGCCTGCCGGGAAAAATTGGCCACCGACCGGGTCTCGGTAAAGCGCACGATGACCGGGACGGCCTCACCGCCAATTCGGGCAGACTCGATCACGGTCTGCGCACGACTGTTTAATTTATCGGGAAATTCAGGCATGGTCTTCTCCTTTGGGTGAGAACGGTCTTGCCGGGATGCGAAAGGTGCTTGCGTGTTACGTCATGCGTGTGAACCGGGCGATCCAGGTCGGCGTTGAGGAGCCACGGCTGGTCCACCAGGTCCAGCACACCGCCAGCGGGACCGGTGACGGCGAAGATGGGCACAAGGGTCAGCTTGCGGTGGATCTGGAAGCCGGCGGCCACAATGGCCGCCTCGGCTGGGTCGGAGATAGCCGTCACCCGCAAGATCAGGTGAACCGGGGCCGTGGGATCGGCCTGGATGCGGTGGGTTAGCTCTGGAGAAAGTTTTGGATCATGAATGCTTGCCATAACCGCCATTCTAGCACCGGACCGGGGAGGGTGCAAGGTGGGGAAATAGTGTGGCTTTCCACCGCACTGCCCCGGTTGCGTTGAAACCAATGGCGATGATACACTGACCGGAAAGGGGCGAATGGCAAATGGCGAATGGCGAGGGGGTATCTCCCATATCTCATCGCTTATCCCTCGCCATTCGCCACTCGCCATTCGCAATCTGCCATTCGCCATCTCGCCATTCGCCATTCCCAAGGAGACCTCCCATGCAACAGAAGGAAGTACGCAGCGCCGTAACGGCTCAGTTTTACCAGTCTTTGGCCGAGAGTGGGGTGGAAGTCACCGCCATCCCCCAGGCCCAAATGCAGGCCATGGTCAACGCCCTGGCCGATGGCCTGATCGCCGGGCTGGCTGCCTTGGACGATCAAGACGCCGTCCGCAGCAGGGGCATGGTCGCCGGTGGACCCGGTTGGCGTGACAGCCGCCGCCCTGTCCGCGGACGATGATGACGCAGAGAGCTTGCTCTGGTCGGGCCGCCCCTATCTCTCCATCGGCACCCGCTATGAGTTGACCAGCCAGCGCCTGCGCATCATCCGCGGCATCTTTGGTCGAGATTTTGAAGAGACCGAACTGGTGCGGGTGCGGGACACCTCGGTCAGCCAACATCTGGGCGAACGGGCCTTGGATATCGGCGATGTGACCGTGGTCTCCAACGACCCCCAGCAGCCCCAGATCGTGCTGCGCAACATCAAAGACCCGGTCGAAGTGCGTGAGATTATCCGCAAAGCCACCCTGCTGGAAAAAGAACGGCGCAACTTGGCCTATCGGGAAGAGATGTAATCATGAGCGCACACGATCTTGCGGCTATCATCGCCTTTGCTCAAGAAGGCGGACGGCTGGTCACGGAGATGCGCCGGGGCCAGCTTGGCGTGCAGACCAAATCCTCGGACATCGATCTGGTCACCGAGGCGGACGTGGCCTGCCAGGCCCTGCTGTTCGAGCGGCTGCACACCCTGGCCCCGGAAGTAGGTTTCTGGGGCGAAGAGAGCGACGCCGGACGGCCCGACACGGACTATTTCTGGCTGGTCGATCCCATCGACGGCACGGTCAACTATGCCCACAACGTGCCTTGGTATGGGGTCAACATCGCCCTCAACCGGGGCGACGAGACCCTGATTGGGGTGACGTTGGCCCTGCCCAGCGGCACGCTCTATTGGGCCGAGCAGGGCAAAGGCGCGTTCAGCCAAGAGGTGGGCGGGGTTGCCCAGCGGATGCAGGTCAGCACAGCCCAAACCCTGGGCAACAGCCTGGTCAGCACCGGCTTTCCTTATCACCGGGGCACGCACCTGGACAACAATGGGACCGAATTCGCCCGCATCATGCCCAAATGTCAGGGCGTGCGCCGCATGGGATCCTTTGTCCTGGACATGGCCCACGTGGCCGCCGGCCATTTGGAGGCCCACTGGGAGGCAGGTGGCCACGCATGGGACGCCGCGCCCGGCATGTTGATGATCCAAGAAGCGGGCGGCACGGTCACCAACTATGCCGGAGCCCCCTGGCGCCCGGAGGATCGTACCATCCTGGCCAGCAATGGGCTGATCCACGAGGAACTGCTGGGCGAAATCAAGGCGGCCCGGTCAACCTTGGCTGAAACGATGTTCTAAGAAAGGGAGACGCACATGGACGTAGCCAGTGCCAACCAGATTGAAATCACAGATCGGGCCAGGGTGATGGCCTGGGGCGTCCATCTCTTCACGGCCAGTGGGGCCGTGTGGGGCATGTTGTCGCATCCTGGCTATCTTTGAAGGCAATTGGTCATTGGCCTTTGTGTGGATGGGCGCGGCCCTGGTCGTGGATTCCTTGGACGGCTTCATGGCCCGCAAGGCCCATGTCAAGACCGTGTTGCCTAACTTCGATGGCGCGCTCTTGGACAACACGGTCGATTATCTCAACTATGTCTTCGTGCCTGCCCTGTTTCTTTACCAAAGCAATGTGCTGCCCGCCAACCTCGCCTTGCTTGGCCCGGCGGCCATCCTGTTGGCCTCGGCCTATCAATTTTGCCAGGCCAACGCCAAAACCGACGATCACTTTTTCGTGGGCTTTCCCTCGTATTGGAACGTCGTGGCCTTTTATCTGCTTTTGGTCCAGATCAACCCGTGGATCAGCCTGGCCATTATTTTGGCCCTGTGCGTGTTGGTCTTCATCCCCTTCAAATACATCTACCCTACCCGCACCGTGCGCTTTCAACGGCTCACCTTGCTGGTCGTCGGTATTTGGGGCGGGGCCAATTTGGCCTTGCTGATCCAATATCCTGTGGTCAATTTGCAGATTATCGGCGTCTCCCTGGCCTGTGGGGTCTACTATTGGGGCATGAGCGTATTTCTCATGATTGACAACAAAAAGCGCAGCGCCGCTTGATCCCCATGTCCAAGCAATTCGTTCCGTTTGTTGCTTCTCGCCCTGCTCCTCGCCCTGCTGCTGGCCGGGTGTACCGTCACCGTTCCCCAAGATTGGGAACAGACCTGGGCAGACGGGTGGGATCAGGCCATCACCCTCCTGCGCGGCGAACCGGCCCCTCTGCCTGTGGACGCGGACGGCAAGGCGATCTTCGACTTTCCTGTTGAAATTGTGCAAGTGGAGCGGGTGGTGGACGGGGATACCATCGTGGTGGCCGGCGGGGAGCGGGTGCGCTACATCGGCATGGACACCCCGGAGATGGGCACGGACCCACGAGAGTGCTTTGCCGAGCAGGCCAAGGCCAAGAATGTTGAGCTGGTGGGGGGCCAAGCCGTGGCCCTGCGCATGGATGTCAGCGAGCGGGACCGCTACAAGCGGCTGCTGCGCTACGTCTATCTGCTGGACGGCACCTTCGTCAACGCCGCCCTGGTCCAAGAAGGCTACGCCACCGCCGCCACCTTCCCCCCGGACGTGCTCTTCAGCACCTACTTCACCACCCTGGAGCGGGAAGCCCGCACCGCCGGGGTCGGCCTCTGGGGATCGTGTACACGCTAAGAATTCTAAATTTCCCAATCGCCCAATCTCAAGAAACTTGAGCGATTGGGAGATTTTTGTTAACTCCGCCACGCCACCACGGCCAGCAAAATCCACCCGGCAATGAAGGCCACGCCGCCGATGGGGGTGATGGCCCCCAGCCAGCGCAGACCGGTCGCCACCAACGTGTACAGGCTGCCGGAGAAGATCACCGTCCCGACCACAAAGAGCCACCCGGCGATCACGGGCAGATTGGAGTTGGGCCAGCGGTTGATGGCATAGGCCACGGCCAGCAGGGCGAAGGCGTGGTAAAACTGATAGCGCACGCCGGTCTCAAAGGTCTGCAAATCCTTGGCAGAGAGACGGTCGGCCAGGGCATGGGCCCCAAAGGCCCCCAACGCCACGGCAATCCCACCGGACAGACTGCCCAGGGCAAAGAAAAGGTTTTCCACGGAAGACTCGCTTTCCAAAATAGTTGACTGGTTGATTTGTTGATTGGTGGTATTTTACTCCTCCGATTGGGCATGGACAACTTTTGACTATCCCTCGTTATCCCACACTATCCCACATTTATCCCACATCTTATCCCACGTAATCCCACATTCTATCCCACAATCGCTCTTTTTGTTCTATCCCGGCTCAGACCCGACCGCCACGGGCCGATCCGGCTGAGAACTCCACAAACTCCACGAACCGACGAAGAGCTTGGCCTCCCCCAGCCCGGCGTGGCGAATGGCCAGGATGTCGTGTGCGCCGGTGACGCCGGAACCGCAGTGGGCGACTGCTTGCGCCGCGGGCACATCCCCCAGCAGCTTCGCATAGTGGGCGGCCAGGGCATCCGGGGCCAGGAAGCGGCCATCGCTGCCCAAATTCATGGCATACGGCGCGCTCAACGCGCCGGGGATGTGGCCGGCCTTGGGGTCCAAGGTCTCGTTCTCGCCCCGATAGCGGTCGGCGCTGCGGGCATCCAACACCCGCCAGGCCGGGTCTCGGCGCAGCAGATCCACCTCATCAATGGCCACGATCAACTCCGGCCGGGGCGCGGGCACAAAAGTGCGGGCCGGACGGCGTCTCGTCCCCGCCACGCACGGGCTGCCCGCCTGCTGCCACGCCTGCCACCCCCCATCCAACACCGCCACGGCCTCGTGCCCCAACCACCCCAACATCCACCACAACCGGGCGGCGATGGCACCCGCCCCAATCATCATAGACCACCACTTGCACCCCCTCATCGATCCCCCAGGCCGAAAGGGTCGCCGCCACCTGCTCCACCGTGGGCAGAGGATGCCGCCCAGTCTGCCCGGCAATGATGGGGCTGGATAGGTCCACATCCAAATGGGCATAGAGCGCGCCGGGGATGTGGCGGTCCGATAGGCCCGGCGGCCAAGTTCCGTGTCCGCAACGAAAAGCGGCAGTCGATGACCGCCCAATTGGGGTCGTCCAGGTGGGCGGCCAGGGTTTGGGTGTCGAGAAGTGTGGTAAATGCCATGTTCAGATCCTTTCAGCGCAATCAGCGAATTGTCTTGTTCAGGGCCTTGGGGCCAAAAAATCGTACCGCCACCCATGCCAACGTCATGGTGGGGATGATCTGGGTGCCGGGGATCAGCTCTTCGATAATCGTCACCCCCCGCAACGGGAGCCAGCCCCAACCGGGTCAGCAGCACCCAAGCAATGGGCGCCGAGAGAAAGTCCAGCCCCAGATCCAGCAGATCCAGCAGCAGAACCACCACAAAGGGCGTATGGCGCAGGGCGGTGAAGAAGTCCGCGTCCACAGGCAGGGCGATCCGCCGCACCCGCCAGATCACCCAGGCCAGGAGGGGCAGGGCCAGGGCCAGGGCAACCCCCATGATCCACAGCAGGGTGGTGAACAGTTGGGCAAAGTCAAAACCGGTCTCGTTGGGTGTCATCAAATAGCCTCTGTCGGCAAGAATGGACATAGGTAAATTCCGTAGGTGCGGTTTTCAACCGCACAATGACGGCAACCCACCCCCTCCTATTATAACGAGACTGGTCAAAATGACAACCGCTCGGTCTTGTCAGCAATTCTCAGCCTGACCGCCAAATAGAACGCAGATTCTCCTGATGTACGCAGATCAACGCAGATCTCTTCTGATCTTGCCGAGAATCAGCGAAAATCTGCGTGCATCTTGAAAATCAGCGTCCATTTCCACCAAATTGAGAATTTCTGCCAGATAAAATAGTGATTGGACAGAGCCGGAGTTGTTCTGTTATAATCGAAATTAGAACACTTGTTCTTTTTTGATCTATTGTCAACAAGGGGGAACCCATGTCACCCGGCAAAAAAATGCTCGACTATCAGGCGGATGCCATCGAAGGCGTCCTGCTGCAACACAAGATGGGCGGCCGGGTGCGCGGCGGCACGGTGACGCCCCGCTTCGTCCAGTTCAAGCTTGCCCCCCAGCTTGGCACCCGGGTCAGCAAAGTCGCCGCCCTGGCCGAAGAGATCGCCCTGGCCCTGGGCGTGCGGGAAGCCCGCGTCTATCGCAGCGGAGGTGACATCAATGTCGAGGTGCCCCGGGACGAATCCGAACCTGTCCGGCTTGCTGGCCCTGGCCGAGCAGATCGCCGCCCCGCCCGCGGCCACCGCGCTCCTGGGGCTGGACCAGAACGGCACGCCCCTGCTCCTGCGCCTGCCCTCGCCGGACGTGGCCCACGTTTTGATCGCTGGCACGACCGGCAGCGGCAAGACCGCCCTGGCCCGCACCATGCTCACCTCCCTGGCCATGTTCAACAGCCAACGCCAGGTGCAGATCGTGCTGATCGACCCCAAGCGGGGCCGGGGCTTCGGCCCATTGGCCAAACTGCCCCACGTCCTGGGCGACGTGGCCGGGGACATGGACGCCGCCCTGGGCCGCCTCTCCTGGCTGGTCGAGGAGATGGAGCGCCGGGATCAGGCCAAGATCAGCGAGCCCCGGCTGATTGTGGCCGTGGATGAACTGGCGGATCTGCTCCAAGTGGGCGGGGCGCGCATGGAGGCCCTGCTCACCCGCCTGGCCCAGCGGGGCCGGGAGGCGGGCATCCACCTGATCGCCTGCACCCAAAAGCCCTCCGCCGCCCTGATCGGCGGGGCCATGAAGGCCAACTTCCCCGTCCGTCTGGTGGGCATGGTGGCCAGCAGCGACGAAGCCCGCTACGCCACGGGCATCGCCGGCAGCGGGGCCGAGAAGCTGGAAGGCAAAGGCGACTTCCTCCTGGTGGTGAAGGGCGAAACCGTCCGCTTCCAAGCCGCCTGGGTGGGGCCGGAGGATGTGGACGTTGAGTTGGGCGATGTCTAGCGTAGGTTGAGACCGTTGCGAATGCAAGGATTCATGACTGGCGTGCGAATCGCAACCGAAGCGATCCAGCGATCGAAATGCCCAATTTCGAACGGGAGTACGTATGAAGAAAACTCGCAATTCTATTCTGATTATCTTCGTCGCCGCCGGGGGATGGAGCATTGGCAGCCGCCTCGAGTTCGGATGCCCTGGGCATGAGCGTGGGCATCCTGCTGGGGGTGATGGCGGGCTGCCCGTGGCTCTCCTCGTCCTGGCTGCGTGGGCCGGGGCGGACGCCGGGACGAGGAGCCGGACTATCCCCCGGAGTACGCCGTGCGGGGCAATCCCTACGGCGGCTACGGCCAGCCCCAGCCGCCGTGATCATCCTGGCCGGGCCGGGGATGGGACAACAACAGCCCCCCGGCTATCCCCAGGGCGGCTACATGGCCGGCAGCTATCCCGCCCTCCCCAACCCGGACGCCCAAATGCCCCCCGCCTCCGGTCGTCGCTTCAAAGTCGTGGGCGAAAAGGAGGAGTGGGTGGATGAGTGGACATAAAGGAATAAGAGGACCGCGCTGATTGGGCAAATTTGCCCAATCAGCACCATCCGCATCCCATTGAACTTGAAAATTCCCCCAAATCAGAGTACCCTCTCCACACCCCCTTCACCCTTTCACCCCTTCCCCCGCTCACAAAAACCCGGAGCCCCACATGGACCCCATCACCCTGGAACTCTATCGTCACCGCTTCGCCTCCGTCTCCGAGGAGATGGGCATCACCTTGCGGCGCACGGCCTATTCGCCCAACATCAAAGAGCGGCTGGACTTCTCCTGCGCCCTCTTTGACGCCGCGGGCAAAATGGTGGCCCAGGCCGCCCACATCCCCGCCCACCTGGGGGCCATGCCGGCCAGCGTCGCCACGGTCCTCCCCCTCTTCCCCGACTGGCAGCCCGGCGACGTGGTGATCGTCAACGACCCCTTCCAAGGCGGCAACCATCTGCCCGACATCACCATGATCTCCCCGTTTTCCTCACCCCCTCCCCCCTTCACCCCCTCACCCCCTCCTTCTTCGTCGCCTCCCGCGCCCACCACGCGGATGGGGGGGATGACGCCGGGGTCCCTGCCGCTGTCCACAGAGATTTATCAGGAGGGATCATCGATCCCCCGTCGGCTCATGCGGGGTGGGGTGATGAACGAGGATTCCTGCTGATCCTGCGCAACGTGCGCACGCCGGACGAACGCCGGGGGGACATCGCCGCCCAGCGCGCCGCCCATGCCATCGGCGAGCGGCGGCTGTTGGAGTTGGTCGATCGTCACGGCGCGGACGAGGTTTGGCCGACGCCGGTCATCTGCAAAGCTACACCGAGCAGCTCACCCGCGCCGCCATCGCCGCCTGGCCCGACGGGCGCTATGATTGAGGATCGTGATCGAACTCGTCATCGAATCCAAAGCCGGGGACGAGGTGAGTTTGGTGCCCTTGCGTCTGGCCGCCATCATCGCCGGGGATGGCATCACCTTCGATTTCACCGGCACCGCCCCTGATCCACGGCTCGCTCAACACCGTCATGGGCGTGACCGAGTCCGCCTGTTATTACGGCGTGCGCTGCATGATGGAAGAGAGCGGGGCCGGGGCCGCGCCCATGAACGCCGGAGCCTTTGCGCCGATCACAGTGACGCCCGCCTGTCGGCTGCATGGTCAATGCCGTCTCGCCGGCGGCTGTGGCTGGGGGCAATGTGGAGACCTCCCAGCGCATCGTGGACCTGGTGCTGGGGGCGTTGGGCAAGGCCCTCCCCGACAGCGCCGCCGCCGCCAGCCAGGGCACCATGAACAACGTCACCATGGGCGGGCTGCGGGCCGACGGCACCCCCTTTGCCT
>CAVPIK010000027.1:0-18444 GCA_963704975.1 uncultured Chloroflexia bacterium
CCTTTGACCGAGGCCGGGCGTTGAGGGCAAAGAGCAGCCCAGCCACCGCAAGGATGATCAGCCCGTCGCGGATGGGAATGAAGCCTTGGGTGGGGCCGCTGCGGATCAGATTTTGGCCCCAATAGGCCAGAAGTAGGATGAGGGTGGAGATCGAAAGTCTACGCATGGGTCAAGAAATCCGGGTTTTGGGTTTTGGGTGGCATGGGGACCCGTGAGGGCTGGCGGGCATGGTGAACTATAGTCCGTCCGGCGGCTTTGCGCAAGTTGGCGAGCGAGGATCGGGTGCTGATCTTCGTCTATCCCGTGGAAGACGTGATCCGCATCCGCACCAACGAGCGGGGCCGGGATGCCCTGAGCTATCCCGATGACATTGACGTTCGCAAGGGCAAAAAGTAGAAAAGTAGAATAGCCGCTGCCAAGTCGAAATAGAGAATATCCCAGGACCACGGCTGATCTACTGTGCCCGCCGGAGCAGGGGCAGAAAGATCCTCTCCGACAGGTTGGGCACTTGGGTGATGGAGATGTCATCCAAATAGAAGTCGCTCTTGTTGGCCTCGTCCGTGGCTGTGGTGAAGACGAGATCGTGGGTTTGGCCGTTGTAGAGGGTCATATCCACGATTTTTTCTTGCCAGTTTCCCGTGTCGGTGGCCGTGCACAGGTCCGTGGCCATCAGTTCATTCTCGCCGAAGACCACGGTGGTCGTATCGTTGCCGCAGGTGGTCTCCTCGGAGCCGATCCAATAGAAGAAGCGCAGGGTGGTGAAGACATGGGCATCTCGGATGGCGAGTGTCTGGCTGAGGATGCTGGTTTCGCTGGTTCCACCGCCCAGCCAGGCCGCATAGGTGCCCCCGTGGGGGGTGATGCGGGTCAACTCGTTATCGGGCACGACCAGGGCGAAATCGTTGCTCGATTGCTCGTTCCACGCCACGCCTGGCCCCTGCTCAAAATCTCCATTGCGCAGCTGCGGCGTAGGGGTGATGGTGGGCGTGGGCGTTTGGGTGGTGTCGGGCTGGGGGTCGGGGTGGCCGTGGGCGATGGGGGCGGCGGGGACGCGGTTGGGGTGGCCGTGGGCGGACCGATGGCGGGCACATATTGACCGATCCAACTCTGATACTGGGAGACCCGGGTATAGATGCCTGGGAAGCCGGGCCGGGCGCAGCCATTGCCGGAGCTGACAATGCCCGCCAGCAGCCAAGATCCATCCCCAGCGGGCACGATCAACGGGCCGCCGCTGTCTCCCTGGCACGAGTCCTTGCCGCCTTGGGCCAAGCCCGCGCACAGCATATTGTTGGTGATAAAGCCATAGGCCTGATTACACGATGTGTTTGAGACAATGGGCAGGGTGACCTCCATGAGCACGCTGGAAAGGTTACCCCCCTCGGTCGTGTTCCCCCAACCAGTGACGGTGGATGTGTCTCCGGCCTGGACCAAAGAATCGACCAGGGGGCTGGTGGCGGGGGGAATGATGGCCACTGCGCTATTCAGCACGGCTGGGGATGTCAGCCGTAGCAGGGCAATGTCGTTGTCGTTGATGTTCGGGATTATAGCTGGGATGGACAATGATCTGGACAACGTCGTGCACCTGTTCTGTGCCATCGTTGACGTTTGTGCGATATTCGCCCAAGCTTACTTTGATCTGGCTGGGTGGGAAGGGATTACCGTTCTCGTCGAACATACAGTGGGCCGCGGTCACCACCCACCCTGGTGGATCAGGCTGCCGCCGCATTGGTAGTAACTGGTTGCGGAAACATATCCTTTGACCATCGCTTGCCAGGGATATTCGCCGGGGTCCGCCGGTTGACCGCCCACAATCTCTGGCGCAGTCGGCCCGTCCGGCCCTGCTCCCTGGGCAAACAGGGGCCAGGACATCCACCCCGTCAGGCCAACCAGCCCCACAAGCAATAGAACGACAAATTTTCTAACCATGAACCCTCGCACTCAGATTGGCCTTTTGGAGGCTGTTCGCCCATTATTTATCCCAAAATTATGCCCTATCGCCGGACTGACGGCAAGAAAACTGAGCGTGTCTCGCCCAGCAGGGCAAAGGTGGAGAAGTGGCTGACCTGGCAGGTCAGGCGCCGGTTGATCGGGTCGTCTTGGCAGGTGATGGCATCCAGGGTCCAGAGCGTCGGCCTCCTCGTCCCAGCGCCACAGGTCCAGGGTGCCGGGCAGGGTGGGGCCACGACCCGTGTCGCCGTAATCGATGGTCACCGTCACCGGCACGCCGGGCTGGGCCATCTCCCCCGTGGCGTTGAGGATGGCCGCCACCCAGAAGCAGTGGCCGATCCCGGCCATGCCCGCCGGGGCCGGATGGGTCAAGCGTCGGCTCGACCACATGGTCAACCCGCACGGTGTCGGTGAAGGTTCCCGCCCCAAAGAGGTAGCTCGTATGGTCCGTGGGGGAAGTCAGCCCACCGCCGGTGGGGGCGATCAGGGCGCTGACCATCACCGGGGCGGCCGGTGCTGGGCGGCGGCGCGTTCGGTGTGGTCATCTGCCACAGGGTGCCGTAGCGTTGATCCCGTTGATTGCCGTCAAAAGCCAGCCGCAACCCGTCCGGGCTGAGCTTGGGCCACCAGTTGAAATTGCCGAAGTTGGTGGCGTCCACCAACAGCTCGGACTGCCACGCGCCATCTCGCCATTCGCTGATCTCCAGTTGGGAGCGTCTCCACATGGATCTGCGCCGTCGGGATCGGTCCTGGGCACCGGGCGGGTGTAGATCAGGCGGGTGGCGTGTTCGTCCGCGGCCGCGGGGCCATCGTAGAAGCTGGTGGGCATGATGGGGCTGGCGTTGACCTTCTGGGGCGCGCCCCACCCCGTGCCGGATCGGCGCATGATGTAGAGGCTCTGGTCCTGACTCAAATAGTAAGTGCCTTGGGGCACGATGGTCACCACCCAATAGAAGATGGACTGACCATCGCCGCTGAGTTGGGGAAATTCGACTTGGGCCGCATCCCACATGTTGTTGGTCAGGGCGACCGGGGAGATCCACGCCGTGCCAATTTTCTCGCTGAACATGAGCCGGGCGTTGGACACAAAGACGATCTTTGTGCCGTCCCCGCTCAGGGCCGCCATGCCGCCGCCCCGGTTTGCCCCAGAATCGACCGAGATCTGGACCGGCCCGCTCCAGGGCTGGCCTGGGCCGCTACGGGTGGACACATAGACATGCCGCGTATCCCAGAAGGGGTAGTTGCTGTAGGCCACCGTCTCTCCGTCATCGCTGAGGCTGACCCAATAGTGATGGTTGGCCAGGCCCGTGTCCAGGAGGACAGGACTGCCCCAGCCGGGACCGGCCCGGTCCACAACAAAGACTGCATAGCTGCTGCCATCCCAGCCCGTGTAGGCGATGGTCTCGCCGTTCCCGCTGATCACCGGGGTGGTCTTTTGGGGCAGCACCTGGAAATTTTCGGTAGAAAAACTGCCGTTGGTGGCGATGGTGACCGGGGTCTGCCACGCGCCGTCGACAAACTCGCTGACCTGAATGGGGCGATGGTCTTTGTCCGCCCCGGCATAGGGGATCAACGCCACCATGCGGGTGCCGTTGTCGTCCATGTCGAAATACATGGGATTGTCCCAGCCTTCCGGCCAGATCACGGTGGGGGCGGACCATCCTCCGCCGGGGTCAAGCTGGGCAGCGTGGGTGGGGACAGGTTGGCAGGCAAGCAAAAGGGCGAAAAATCAGGAGAAGAAAGGCGGGAAACGCAGAGGATTTTGATCGCATGGAAGGCTCCTTGGGGCATCATTGCCCCGCTGATGCTGAATGCTGATTTTCCGGTCAGAGGAGAGATGAGGCGACGGAGAGGGTGCGCGACCGGTGGATTCAGCATAGATCTGGGGAGATCCCTTGCAGTTTTCGGGGAATTACGTGCCGGGGGTCTTTTGCCGAGTGTAGCGTATGGCCCAGCGAATCCTGCCAGGCGGCATGGTCGTCCGCACGGGATTGCCAGCGCCAGTCAAAAGCGTCCGGGGTGATGTGGGCGAAGACCATGCGCAGGTGAACGGCTTTGCCATCCACTGTGCGGGTTGTGCCCAGGACCATGCGCGGACCGTCCGGGGCGTCGGCTTCCCAGCCGCCGGACAGGTCCAGATAGCTGCCCTGGTTGTCCACCCAGGTCTGCCGCCACTTGCCCAGCCCCACATCGAAGACCGAGACACTGGTGCCCCGCAGATTCATCCCCGGCGAGCCGTCAAAGCTTTCCAGCACCACCCGGCCATCCAGGCTTTTGCGCACCACATTTCGCCCCTGGCCGCCCTCCCAGGCGCAGTCCCAATCGCCGATCCAGAAGTCAAACTGGGCCGCCTCCGGGGGCAGATCGGCCAGGGGTGGGGCGACGGGATCTTCCCCGTCCGCCACCAGGTCCAGTCGATAGACATGCTCGCCGTCGTCGATCTCCCCGGTGGCCACGAAGCCCAAGCTTCTCGTAGAAGGGGCATGGACTGCCCTCGCCGGGGACGCAGCTCACCAGCAGATGGGTGGCCCCAGGCCGGGTGCGCACATAGTCGATCACCCCGGTCCACCGCATGGCGGCCAAAGCCCATCCCCTGATATTTTTCGTCGATCATCAGCCGCCACAGAAAGTATTCGGGCTTCAGGGCGTCGTCGCTGAGCATGACAAAGCCCACGGGGGTTTCGTCCGCATAGATGGCCCGGAACCAGGCTTTTTCCGGGTAGAAGTGGGCCTGGGCGATGGAGATGGGGTTGGGGGCGACGAAGTTTTTCTGGGCCGCGCCCACATCCAGGCGGAAGGTATCCCGTAGGTTGGCCAAGGTCACCGGGCGGAGGCTCACAACGGACTCACGGGTGGGTTGAGCGGTCTCTGCGGTCATGGCTGTTCTCCTTTTGCGTTCTTGCCGATCCAGCCCAGGTGGGTGTGCTGAAAGGCGTCCGGGTATTTGAGTCCATAGCCAAAAATGCGGTCAAAGGCCGAGTGGGCGAAGAGGATCACGCCGATCAGCATGGCCAGTTGGCTGGACATCAGCGCGCCCAGAATGTAGATCCCGATCCCCACGGCCTTGTGGTGGATGAGGTTGTAGATCCCCGCGCCGATCTGCGGCCCGGCCACATAGCCGACCATGCTCAGATCCGGCGTCAAGAGCAGCACGGGGAACCACCACCAGGCATAGCCCAGGGTGGAAAAGAGAAAGATGCCCAGAACGAACAGGGCCAGGGATTCGAGTTTGATCAGGGTGGGCATGGAGTTTCCTTTGAGAGTGAGAATGACCTGGCGTCGCGCCAAATTGCCTCCAAAGTATACCCCAGGCCGAAGACTCGGCAAAGCGAATTTCTTTCGGTCATCACTTCTCGAAATGGCTTCACTATGACAACTATTTCAACCGCCAAGAACGCTGAGATCGCAGAGGATTCGCAGAGAGAAATCAACACGTTTTCTCTGCGAATCCTCTGCGATCTCGGCGGTTTGATATCTTTTTGCAGCGAAGTCATTAATCAGCTGCGGCCAGCGCAACCCGCAACGTTTCCTGCTCCTCGCTCTGGGCCAACGACTTGCCCACTTCCAGCCGCGTCGACAGGAACAACGCAACGATCAGCATCACAATCTCAATCCCAAAGACCGTGGAATAGGCCACCAACGCGTTGCCGCTGGTCAAGCTCATCACAATATCCACCACGGCCCCGCCCATGATGCTGCCCACGGCCCGGCCCAGCAGGTTGGCAAAGCCCCAGATCCCCATGAGCAATCCAGCCCGGATCACCGTGGTGAAGGTGATGATGCCGGCCAACATGCCCGCACCGGCCAATCCCGTGCCCAGCCCCATGACAAAGACAAGACCTCGGAAGAGGCCTGCGTTGCCGCTTGCCCCAACGGCGATGATGCCCATGAAGACCAAAATGCTGCTGACCAGCCCAATCCGCAGGACCAATTTGTAGCCCAGAAATTTGATCAAGATCGTGCCCGACACCAACATGGAGATCAGCACGCCCACGCCCCAAAAGGCCGTCAACCGGGTGGTGTCACCCACGGCCATGCCCAGCACCAGCGCGCCATAGGGTTCCAGCAGCACATCCTGGGCCAGGGTGCCGATAAAGGTAAAGACCACAAGGGTGAAGAACAACCGCACCTGGGGATCCGCCACCGCGACCTCCCGCAGGGCCGTGCCGAAGGAGAGCTGCCGGGCCTTCTCCGTGGCTTCCCGTTCCAGGGCCGTGCGGGGTTCCTGCCCACCTGCCGCCAGCAGACTCAGCACAAAGACCACGGTCATGGCCCCGATGGTCACCGCCACCAACCGCCCCGGATCGTAGCTTTCCAACGCCTGACCCAGGATCCCAGCCCCCATGACCAACCCCAGCAGGGTGGCCACTTCATACAGGGTGATGGCCCGGGGCCGCTGATCCCCCGCAAACTTGTCCGACAGCAAAGCCTGAAAGGTGTTGTGGGAGAGGTTGCGCCCAAAGCCGTGGATGGCAAAGGCCACGGTCAGGCCGAGGATCAGCCAAATGCTGGCGTTGACCACATCCACCACCAACAACACGGCCAACACGATGCCGATCCCGGCAATCAAGGCCCCCAACACAATGTACGGCTCCCGTCGCCGCCCCAGTATCGGGTAGCCATCCGAGCGATAGCCCAGCCAAACCCGCAAGGGCGAAACCAGCAGAGGCACAGCAAAAAGGAACCCAACCAGGGTAGCCGACAAGCCCATATCGGCAATCATCACCCGGTTGATGGTCCCCCCAACCAGCGCGCCAGTCAATCCATAGCCCAAGGGAAAGCCAGCCAGACGAACATAATTAAGATAACGAAGCAGCGTTTTCATGGTCTATTCTCTTTTTTTGATTAAGTTTGATGTAGACGTACAAAGGTCAGATTGACTTGCCACATTTATTTGTTGACGCACTGGGGGCAAAACGCCATTCCCGCCAATGGATACACCCTCCTTTTTTTGAATCCGATCAGCCCGCCAAAGCCCGCACCACAGCCGCAGCCGTCTCCCGCCCCTGCTCAATACAATCCGGCACGCCCAGCCCCCGATAGGAGCTGCCCGTGACCGCCAGACCGGACGGCAGCCCGCGCTCCATCTGCGTCCACCCGGTCCAAGATGCCCCACATCCGCCTGGGGATAGCTGGCGGGCCAGCGCTGGATGGCATAGCCCAGGGGCTTGGCCTCAACGTCCAACAGGCTTTTCAATTCGGCCATGACCGTATGGCACAGGGCCTCGTCGTCCAGATCCATGGTCTGAGGCGCGCCGCCGCCAAAGAAGACCCGCATGAGCGCATACCCGGCCGGGGTGCGGTCCGGGAATTTGGCCGAGGTGAAGGTCATGGCGTCGATCAGCCGCCGCTCCCGCCGGGGGATCATGAGGCCGCTGACCGGGTTCGCAAAGTTCAGATCCGCCTCCCGGAAGGCCAGGGAGATGGTGCCGATGTGGACGTGGCGGATCTGGGCCAAGGCCGCCGCGCTCTCTGGGGCGATGGGCTGCAACAGCCGGGCCGCCACATTGGCCGGGGTGGCGAAGATGATGGCATCCGCCACAAGCGGCTCGGCCCCGGCCAGGTGGACCCGATAGCCTCCGGTCCCGGCCACACGCTCAATGGCTACCACTTCACTCTTCAAGCGCAGGTCAAAGGCTGGGGTCTCGTCCAACTGGCGCACCAGCTCATTCACCAACAGATCCGCGCCATCCCGAAAGGTGATGAAGCTGGGGGGCAGGGTTTCGCCCTTGGCCTCGGCCGCCTTGCGCAGCTTGGCCTTGGCCCGCATCCGCCCAACCGACCCGGCCACCAAACTCCCCCCGTTCCGCTCCATCTCCCGCATCACCGGCGACGTGGTCAGGATGCTCTGATGCTCCGGGTCCGTGTTGTAAATGCCCCCCAGCACCGGGCCGATAAACTTGTCCAGAGCCTCTCGCCCCAGCCGGCGGCTGACGAAATCGGCCAAGGATTCATCCCCATCATCCCGGCGGGCAGGGATGAACGGCTCCTGAAACATGCGCAGCTTGCCCCGGGTGGAGATCAGCCGGGAGCGCACAAAGGCCACCGGGGACATGGGCAACCGCACCGGGCGACCCTCATCCACCACATAGATATTGCGGGTCTCGCTGCCTGGGTTGATCACCTGCTCCCGCATGCCCAATTCGCAGGCCAGATCCCAGGCCCCCGGCTTGCGGGTGATAAAGGACTCCGGCCCGGCATCCACCACAAAGGGGCCGACCGTCTGGCCATTGTCCAGCACCTCAAAGCGCTCGGTGACGATCTTGCCGCCCCAGCGCTCATCGGCTTCCAAAACCGTGCAATGCACAGCGTGTTGCCCCTGCATCTGCCGGATCTGCCACGCCGCGCTCAGCCCGGCAATCCCCCCGCCGATGATCACGATATGGGGCTGGGGTTGGGGTCCGTTCTGTTTCGTCGTTTCCATGGTCTCATCTGCCTTGTGTGAAATGTTTCACGAAAAATAGCTGTGAAGATTGTTCAATATCAGCGTCCCATTCTCTTCCATTAAACCCAGCCCTGGAGATTCTGCTCCACAATGTCCGCCAACAGGGCCAAATGGTCGGGCCGATCATTGAGGGCCGGAATATAGTTGAAATTCTGACCGCCCGCCTCCAAGAAGGAGTCGGCGGCTTCCCGGCCAATCTCGTCGATGGTCTCCAAGCAGTCGGCGGAGAAGCCGGGGCAGACCGCGTCCACGCTGGCCACGCCGGCCTTGCCCCACTCCTCAAGCGAGTGGTCCGTATAGGGCTTCAGCCACTCGATGGGGCCAAAGCGGGATTGGAAGGTGACAAACCACTCGTCATCCGCCAGCCCCATGCGCTGGGCAAGCAATTGCGATGTGCGGTGGCACTGCTGAAAATAGGGTTCGCCCCGGTCCGAATAGGATTTGGGGATGCCATGATAGGAGAAGAGCAGCCGCTCGGCCCGGCCATGGGTCTGCCACTGCTCACGAATGGTCGTCTCCAGGGCGGCCAGATAGGCCTCGTCGTCATGATAGCCGTGGACCGTGCGCAGTTCCGGCATCCACCGCCATCGCTTCACCTCGGCAAAGACAGCGTCAAAGGTGGCGGCCGTGGTGGTGGTCGAGTATTGGGGATAGAGGGGAAGCACGAGGATGCGCCGCGCCCCAGCCGCCTGCAAGGCCCGCAGCCCGTCGGCCACGGAAGGCGAGCCGTAGCCCATGCCGATCTCCACCCGCACGGGGACGTCGAGCCGCTGGTCGAGCAGGGCCTGAATCCCGGCAGCCTGGCGGCGCAGGATCACCAGCAGGGGCGAACCTTCGTCCGTCCACACTTTTTGATAGAGTTTGGCCGAGCGTTTGGGCCGGGTGACGAGGATGATGCCGTACAAAATCGGATACCAGAGCCACTTGGGCAGATCGATGATCCGGCGGTCGCCCAGGAATTGGGCCAGATACGGGCGCACATCCTTGGCGGTGGGCGAGGCGGGGGTGCCCACATTGGTGAGCAGGACACCCAAGGGGGCAGAAGCATCTTGGGTGGTGGTGGGGTGATCTATGGGGTTCATGGAGCCACATTTCGGTGATGGTTTGCGTATAATTCAATAGATTCCCATAGATTTTAACAGATTTTGTGAAAAAATGCCCAATTCAATAAAGCGTGTTCAAAAGCCGCCGAGTAGGGGCACGGGTTGCAGCGGCAAACACGATCTTGATGCGGCGAATCTGCCATCCGCCGCATCCCGTGCCCGGTGGGTGGCACATGCAGCGGATCTCTGACGAGGAAAAAAGCGAGTTGACTGAATGAGAATTGGTTGATAAAATAGACAACATGTTGGACAACACTTCGTCTGTTCTATCTGAGGAGGGGAATTATGCCGAAAACAGTCAGTTCCAGTGAGGCCAAGTCTCGGTTTGGAGCGATGGTCAAGTGGGCCGTGGAGAATCAAGAGGATGTGATTGTGCGCCAATACGGCGATCCGACGATCGTTATGGTGCCTTTTGCCGCGTATGAGCAGATCCTGGTTTGGCGAGAACGGGCTCGGCGGGAGGATGCGTTTGAGCAATTTGAGGCCATCCGTCGCCGCAGTACAAGAGGCCGCGCCCACGACAGATGTGGCAGAGGCTTATCGGCAAGCTGGCATGGCGGAGTGGGTGATTCGTGAAACATTGGAGGCTGACGCTGCCCTCCAGCGAGGCGAGACATCGTGATTAGGGTGCTGTTGGACGTCAATGTGCTGGTAAGCTATTTGCTGAACCCCGATGCGCAGAAGACGGTTACACACGTCATAAGTCGGGTGTTGTCATCCAACTGCCAGTGGATCGTGCCGCAGGAATTGATTGATGAGCTTTTGCACAGTTGCACGACAAAACCCTATCTGCGTGATCACATTCCACCCAAGGAGTTGGACGCTTTCGTCAAGGAAAGCGTGAAGTACGGTATCATTCCCTCACCGTTGCCAACCTTACCCACATCCTTCAGTCGAGACCCGAAAGATGACTACCTCTTGGCCTACGCTCTGGTGGAGCGGGTTGATTACTTGGTTACGGGTGACAAGGATCTGCTAGTGCTGGGGCAGATTGGCCGGATGACCATTGTCACTCCGGCCCAATTTCTTGCCCGAATATCGGAGCGTTAGGCCCCTGCTTCCCGCGCCGCCCTCAACCCCCGCAACTTTCCCAAGGGCAGCGCCCGCCCCACAATGGCCATGTCTTCACCCGGCGAAGCCACCCACAGCCACCAGGACCACTCCGTAGACCCCCCACCCCAAGATCACACCAGCCCACACGTTGATCCCCACCCCCATCAACCCAAAAATCGACAGCCCCATCACCCCAACAGCCACCAGCGGACGCCAGATGATGGCGGCCCAGGGCACGCTGCCCACGTGTTTGCGCACGCTCCAATAGAAGGGGACGAGCAGGCTGAACTCGCTCAAAATGGTGACCACGGCGGCGCCGATGTAGCCAAAGCTGGGGATGAGCAGGATGTTGCCCACCACGTTGAAGAGGACGCCGAAGAGGAAGGCCCGGGTCAGATAGCGCTGTTGGTCCACGGCGATCAGCACAAACTGGGTGACGCTGTTGACAAAGCCGATGGGGATGCTCCAGATGATCACCTGCAAGGCCAGTTGGGAGCCGCCCATGTAGGGGATCTCCCGGCCAAAGACGTGGAAGACCTCCGGCACGTTCAGAAATTCGCCGCCGCCCACGATGAAGACCAGGGGCGCGGCGATAAAGGTGGTCATCATGGCGATGGGCAGGCTGGCGATGATCAGCAGGCGCACGGCGATCAGGTACGAGCGCAGCAGCCCCTCCCCTTCCCGCCGGGCGTAGCGGCTCATCAGCGGGAAGATGGCAAAGGTGAAGACGCTGGGGATGATGTTCAGCCCGTCCAAGTATTTGAGCGAGACGCTGTAGAGGCCGATGCTGGCGGCCCCAGCCAGGGGTCGCAGAATCCACAGATCGATGCGCCAGAAGATGGTGGCCAACAGGTGGTTGATCATCAGCGGGCCGCTGGTGGCGAACATCCACTTTTGCAAGGACCAGTCCCACTGCCATTGGGGCTGGAAGAGGGTGCGGCGCACCAGGCCGTAGAGCCAGAAGACTTGCAGAATGTTCACGGTCAGGCTGACCGCGGCCAGACCCACAAAGCCCCATCCGGCCAGCAAGACCGCCGCGCCCAGGGTGACTTTCAACAGCCCCGACGCCGTGGCCAGCCCCGCCGGATATTCCATCTTTTCAAAGGCGTTGAACATGCTGCTCAGGCCATCGGCATAGTTGGCGAAGAGCATGGCCGCCCCGAAGATGGCCAGGGCCATGATCTCCTCGGTGGTGATGTTGCCAAAGATGCGATAGCCATAGACCACCGCGCCCATCACCGGCATGGCCACCAGCCAGAGCAGGGTGCGCAGGGCCAGGACGTTGGTCAAGATAGCGGCTGGATTGGTCTCTTGTCCGCGGCCACGTCCCTCGTCAGCAGGGTGCCCAGCCCATAGCGGCTGACGATCTCGAAGAAGCCGTACATGGCCACCACAAAGGCGTACTTCCCCGTCCCCTCCGGCCCCAGCAGACGCACATAGAGCATGGCAAAGGCGAAGTCCACCGCCTTGTTGGCCAGGTTGAGGATCATGGGCACGATGGAGTTTTTGGCCACGGTCTGGGCCTCGTTCTCCGTCGCCCGATGGCCGGTAGAACTTGCCCCATCCCCACCACAGCAGCAGCAGCAGCCCGGCCATAAAGGCCAGGAAGCTGACATAAAGTCCCACCTTGAAACTCATGGGCGAATAGGTGAAGCGCACGGTCCACTGGCCCGCCTCGGGCAGATAGACCGCCCGCAGCCCGCCGTCCGCCCGCTGGATGGTCAGCTCGGTCTCGTCGTTCTCCGTGCCGCCAAAGGGCCGCACATACGCCTTCCAGCCGGGGAAATAGGCGTCCGAGAGCAGCAGCCAGGCCCGGTCGCTGAGGTTGACATCCACGAAGACATCGTTGGGCGTGTAGCGGCTGATGGTCGCTTCGGCGATCTGCGGGCTGGACGGCACCAGGGCGTTGGCGTCCGCCGGGGCGTCTTCGATGAAAAGGGTGCGGCTCAGGTCCGCGGAGAGCAGGGGCTGTTGATCCGCCGGGAGCGACCTGGGCTTCCGGCACGATCAGGGCACGGGGCAGCACTTGGCTGTTTTCGTAGACGGCAATGCCCTCGTCCCGATAGATCTCGGTCCAGCCGTCCGCGGTGATGGATTGGGTGGTCAGCACATATTTGACGTTGAGCAGATCCAGCAACGGGTTTTCCAAAGTGGCGAAACCGGCCACGTCGCTGTAGATCGGGGCGATGCGGTTGTAGAGCAACTCCCCGGCCTGGGGGGCGATGCGGTCCATCAGGTCCACATACTGCTTGGGGATGATGGAATCATAGCCCCGGATGTCCTGCCAGCCGTAGGCCATGCCGATGTTGGCGTTGACGGTCTTTTCGCCGGGCAGGTTGAAGGTGGTGAAGCGGAAGGGGCGTGTTGCGTGTTGCGTGTTGCGTGGATTGAGAGTCGATGCCTTCTCGGTCGTTGATGAATTGAACGACGGGCGGGACGTTTTTGAGCGGCGAAAGGGCCGGGTCGGTGGATGGGTTGAAGGTGCCGTGGGCGGCGAAGAGATCGAGGACGATCAGGGCGATGGCCAGGGCGCCGGTGAGGGTGAAGCGGCGGGCCAGTTTGGGGGGCAGTTGGGTGCGCAGATGGGGCATGCCGCCGGGCACGGTCATCCACGCCAGGAGCAGGCCGGACCCCAGGGCGAAGCCGCCGAACTTGACCAGATTCATGGCCTGATACGACCAGAACATGCGCCCATCCGCAAAGGCCATGCGGGCCAGGTCGCTGCCTGCCAACACTTTGTCCCCCAGGCCGATGAAGGGGGCGGGCACAAAAAGGCTCACGGCCACGGCGGCCAATGCGCCGATCCCGGCCGCGACCATCAACCCGGCCATCACCCGCACCACCGTGCGGAAGCGGACTCGGCGCAAGCCCCGCCCGATGCGCCAATCCCCGGCCTGGGTGACCATCAATTCCAGCAAGGCATTCAGCCCCAACCCGCCCAGCACGGCCATGCTGACCGTGAAGGGGAAGACCCAGCGGAAGGGGCTGTGCAGTTGGTTCCAGCCGGGGAGGCCGTAAAAGAGTAAGGCGTAAAGGGGGGTGCCGAAGGCGAAGGCCAGGGAGAGCAGGGCCAGCCCGCCGAAAATCCACGTGGCCCGGCTGTGTTCGCTCTTGGGGAAGGGGGCGGCGAAGAGTCGCACGACGGCCAGGATGGCCAAGACCCAGGTCAGCAAGCCCCAGATAGTTGCCGCCCTCGACGTAGTTTTTGATGCCCCAAAAGATCGTGTTTGTCGGCTCGCCCAAGGCGTTGACCGTGGCCGGTGTCCACGTCCGGCTCCAAATATCAAACCACCCATGATGGCTGGGGTTGCCAAAAATGTCCGGCAACCCAAAGGTCAACACATGCCGGGACGGCCACGCCCACCCGATCACATCCTGATACGACGCCGACCCGGCCCGGAAGTTGAGGGTCACCAATTCGTACAACGGGATCAACTGCACCGCGCCCAAGGCGATCCCCAGCCCGGCCATGACCAGGAGCCAACCGGCCAGCTTAACTATGCGAATGGCGAATGGCGAATCGCTTCGTCCACCCCTTTTGCCTTTTGCACTTTGCCTTTTGCCTTTTGCCTTGATTTCTCCCCACGCCAAACCCAGCCGCACCGCCGAGTACATCCCCGCCACCAGCAATGTGTAATAGAAAAATTCCGGGTGCCCGGCCAGGGTCATGATGCCGATGGCCGCCGCGCCGACGATCACATAGGGGATGGGCCGGAAGCTCTCGACGCCCTTCTCTTCCTGCTTGCGGATGATCAGCTCGATCACCGCCAGGACCAGGGGCAGCCAGGACGCGGCCGCAATCACCATGGTGAAGACCACGCTGACCATCATGAAGCCGCTGAACATGAAGACCAGCCCGGCAAAGAGGGCGGCCACCGGGCGCAGACGCAGCACCCGGCCAAAGATGTACATGTTGATCCCGGCAATGGCCAGTTGCAGGGCCGTGAACCAGCCGTACGCGGCTTCAATCGGGAAAATGTAGAAAAGGAGACTCAGCGGATAGGCCACACTGGCCTGGCCAGCGGCAAAGAAGGGGATGCCCGTGAAGATGTCCGGGTTCCACAACGGGATCTGCCCGGCGGCGAAGGCGCGCTGGATGTGCAGCTTCCACTCGAAGTTTTGCAGCACCAGATCCGAGAGCAGGTTGTTGTGGGGGACCATGCCCGGCAGCATGGAGCGGAAGGGCTCAAAGCTGTAGAGGTTGTCGAAGGGCAGCAGGGTATGCCCGCCCCAGCCGGGGAAGAGGACCGGCCCAAACCAGAGCAGGGGCAGCACTATCAACACGGCCAGGGCAATGATGTCGCCCCGAAATCGTTTCAATCTATTCACAGAATCAGTCCCAATCTACAAGATATTAACGGTCGAGAACGGCGAGAGCGCAGAGGAACCGCAGAGGATAAGAAGAAAAGATCTCCCTCTGCGAAATCTCTGCCCCCATCGCGCTCTGCCTAACTGCGGATCCAGAATTTCCGGCGCTTGCCGCCGCATGGGCGGCCGCTTCATCTGCCGATAGCGCCAGCGGATCTGCCAGGTGCGCCAGGCGGATTCCAGCTTGACCGGGATGTCCATTTTGCTCTGGCCGATGCGCCGGTCTTCGAAGTGGATGGGGATTTCGATCAGCCGATAGCCGAGCATTTCGCATAGATAGGCCATCTCCACCTGGAAGGCGTAGCCGTTGCTGCCCACCCGCTCCAGGCCGATATTCTCCAGGGCGGCGCGCCGCCACAGCTTGAAGCCCGCGGTCATGTCCCGCACCCGCAGGTCCAGGATCACCCGGCTGTAGAGGTTGGCCCACCAGCTCACAAAGCGCCGCCACCAGCTCCAGCCCTCGTCCAAACTGCCGCCGGGGACGTAGCGGGAGCCGATCACCACATCCACCCCCGTGGCCCGCATGACGCCGAGCATCTGGGGGATGTAGCGGGGGGAGTGGCTGAAATCCGCGTCCATTTGGATGACATAATCCGCACCGTCGGCCAGGGCCTGGGTCATGCCCCGCACATAGGCCGTGCCCAGGCCGCCCTTGCCCGTGCGGTGGATGACTTGCAGACGCAGGGCATCTTGGGCCGCATAGTCGGCCACCAGCCCATCCGCCACCGCGCCCGTGCCGTCCGGGGAGTTGTCGTCCACCACCAGGATGCGCAGATCCGGCAGGTTGAGGGCGAAGAGGGCGGCGGTGATCTTGGCCAGATTGTCCGCCTCGTTGAAGGTGGGGATCACCACGGTGACCACGGGGGCGGTTGTTTTTGAATTTGACATAGGTTCGTCCATGATTCCTCGTGTTCCGGCGGGTATGACTGACTTTTTTGGGACCGGACAGACCCGACATTCTAGCATGAAGGCGGAGTGGGGTCAAAGAAAAGGCAAAAGGCAAAAGGCAAAGGCAAAAGGCAAAAGGATCGTGTCATGCGGGTGGTCTCGCTGGACACGATCTTCTTTAATGAGCCAAAAGACGCAAGGGGATTGTAATTTGACGTTGGTCGTGGCCGTCCGTATGATTGAGGCGTGTCGATCCATTTATTCCAACCAGCGAGGCAATGCCCATGACCCACCAACTTTCTCCCATTCTTCAATTGCGCCAGGCGATTGCGCTGGATGATGACGCGGCTGCCGAGGCGGTGATCTCCGCCTTGGGGCCGGATGACGAGGCGGATCTGCTCGCCTTGGCCGCGGATGCCGACCCGGACCGGCGCTGGTGGGGGCTGCGGGGGCTGGCCGCGGTGGGCGGCGCGGACGCCGTGCCGATCTTGGCGGCGGCCCTCTCTGCGGCGGATGAGGGGGAGCGGGCCGTGGCCGCGCTGGGCCTGGGCCATCTCCACGCCCGGGCGGCGGAGGCGGTGACGGACGTCCTGCCCGCCCTGGCTGAACGGCTGACCGACCCGGCTGGGCTGGTGCGCCAGGCCGCGGCGGATGGCTTGGCCCTGTGCGGCGAAGACGCGGTCCCCGTGCTGGTGGCGGCCTTGGAGAGCGAGCACGAGGGGGTGCGGGTGCGGGCGGCGGCGGCCTTGCGCAAGCTGCAATCCATGCGGGCCGCTGGCGCGCTCTATCAACATTTGAATGATTCCAACCATCTGGTGCGGCTGTATGCGTATGAAACCCTGGATGCAATGGGGTTGTTGACTAACATTTTGTTGCGGCGTTGAACCGCTCGGCGTTGTCAACCCCGGTCACCTGTGCTAAGATCGGGAGAGAGGCGCGCCCTCACCCGAACCGGGAATTTCTCGGTACATCCATTTAACTTTTTTTGACCCTTCGATTGGACAGAAATCAGCTATGTCACCTCACTATTTGTCTGCGCCCGTCCACCCTCGGCTGCTTGGCCTGGCCCGCACAACCTTGCTTTTGATCTTCTTTTTCATCGTGGCCGGTTGGGCGAATCCCGTTTCGGCCAGGTCGATCCACCCCGCCCTTGGCCTGCCTTCCCCGACGAACCAAGGGACCGTCAACGCAAGCCCGGCTGTCAGCGCCACCGTGACCGTAACCCCAACCCTGACTGTGACGGCAACCACGGGGATTAGCCTGACGGCTACCTCCGTTTTAACTGAAACGACTGCCTTGACCCGCACAGTTGCCTTGACAACCACGACGGTCTTGACCGGGACCATTGGGGTCAAGGCGGACGCCCCGGCTGTCTCCCGCACGGCCACCATCGTGACCAACGGCGGCTACATTCGCAGCGGGCCGGGGGTGAACAACGCTGTGGTGGCCGTTGGGGCCAAGGGGGACACCTTTACGGTCATCGATCAGGATGCATCGGGGAATTGGCTTAAGATCTGTTGTGTGGAGGGCAGCCGCGAGACCTGGATTGGGGCCGGTATTGTGAAGGTGACCGAGGTCAAGGTGGTGACAAGCACCGGCGTTCTGACCGGAACGGGCGTCTTGACCGGAACCACGGTTTTGACCCAGACCGGCGTCTTAACCGAGACGGGCATCCTGACTGGCACGGTTGCGGTGACGGCGACTGTGGACGCTGCTGCTCCCACGGCCACGATTGAGACCAACCGGGGCAACATCCGCGGTGGGCCGGGGACGAATAATCCCATTTTAGCCGTGGGGGTCAAGGGGGATAGCTTTACCATCGTGGCCCAAAATGAGGCGGGGACGTGGCTGCAAGTCTGTTGTTTGGAGGATGGACGCCGGGCCTGGATCGCCGAATCGATTGTGGCCGTGAGCGGGGATCTGGCGGACATCCCGGTGGCCAAAGCACTTTTCCCGGCTGATTTGACCGCCACGTGGCAGGTTGACTATACGTGTGACTCCGGACGTTGTGCGGTCCCTGCCTGTTCCGGCACCATGAGCGCGGCTGGCCGCCAGTTTGTGCGCACGACCTATCTGGAGATCGACCGCCGGGTGGAATGGGCCGAGGGCTGCGGCGACGATAGCTATTGGCTGCATCAGGTGGACAACTTCTCCGGCCAGGAGCGCTACACCCTGGCCCCGGATTCCCCCTCTTCCGCTATTGGATCGGGGCCTTGCCCGGTGCGGCCACGGAAGACATCACCCTGGCCGATGGGCAGAAAGTGGCCGTGATCTGCGCCGGTCCCTTCACCCAGGAGAACGACGAGGGCAACGGCTGGACCAGCGTCTACATGGGCAAGACCTGCCACGACATGCGCACGGGCATGATCGTGACCATGCACTACGACAAGCGCTGGCTCTTCAGCGGCGAGTTCGAAGGCAAGAAATACAGTCGGGAGTTCTTCGGGGATCAGGAGAGCTATCAGTTGACGTTGACGCGAGACGAACGCGGAGTTGGCGGGGAAGTAGGGATCGATCTCTCTAACGCAAAGGCCGCAAAGATGCAAAGGGCGCAGAGATTTCTAAAAATCTCTGCGCCCTTTGCATCTTTGCGGCCTTTGCGTTGGATTTTTAGTCGAAGTTATGCGATCTCCGCCAAAT
>CAVPIK010000028.1:0-43592 GCA_963704975.1 uncultured Chloroflexia bacterium
AACAGCTTGAAGCTACGCTCGTTGTAAACTCAACGATGCCAGAGGTCCAAGGGTTGTCATCAGCAGACTGCAAGATACTATCCTGATTCAAATAGACTGTAACGGGGCCATGATGTACTCCCGCAGCCATATCAGAATCGCCATCACCATCCATATCTCCCCAAGCTAAGATCTCACCTGGTCGGTAGTAAGTTGAAACGGCCATTTTCTGTAATATGCCATTCTGATTCAGGTAGACTCGATTTGGGCCCGCTTCATTTCCAACCGCTAAGTCTATGTCTCCATCACCATCTATATCACCCCAAGCTAGGCTTTTGTTCTCATCGACATCGTCGGAATATGCCAAGCCAATTTCAAGCCCATTCCCCACCTTTGTTTGCATAGACTTCCATTGAACAGTAATTCTGCAAGACATATTGGCAACCATTGGCAACAGCAAGGTCAAGATCGCCATCACTATCTACATCGCCCCATGCACACTCCAGGTGTTTTCATTAGTCCCAAAGATCCAGGTTGATGTTTCTTGTAGGGTTCCGTTTATGTTCAGGTAAATTTTGTTGACTTCCTCCCAATTATTGCCAACTGCTAAATCCAAGTCACCGTCACCATCGGCATCGCCCCAAGCTATGCTTTCGCTGGAATCAGCATCGTTCGAGCGCCATGGATTGTCAGCTTCAGTCTGCAAGACTCCATTTTGATTGCGATAGACTTTGTTGGCGCCCCAGATTACCAACAGCCAGGTCCAAGTCGCCGTCCCCATCCACATCCCCCCAGGCCACGCTGCGGGTGTCATCGCTATCGCCGGAGGTCCAGGGATTGTCGGCGGCGTCTGCAAGATCCCATTTTGATTGAGATAGACTTTGTTGGCGCTGCCGCTATTACCCACAGCCAGATCCAGGTCGCCGTCGCCATCCACATCCCCCCACGCCACGCTGTGGGTGCCATCGCTATCGCCGGAGGTCCAGGTCTGCGGCGGTCTGCAGGACCCCATTTTGATTGAGATAGACTTTGTTGGCGCCTGCACAGAATTACCAACAGCCAGGTCCAGGTCGCCGTCCCCATCCACATCCCCCCAGGCCACGCTTGTGGTGTAATCGCTATCGCCGGAGGTCCAGGCAGCGGTAGTCTGCAAGACTCCATTTTGATTGAGATAGACTTTGTTGGCGCTACCATCATTCCAACAGCCAGGTCCAGGTCGCCGTCCCCATCCACATCCCCCCAGGCCACGCTGTAGGTGTTAATCACTATCGCCGGATACCCAGGGATTGAATCGGCTCAGAGGAAAGGAATCTTGGGCTTGGCTGGAGCCGGTGGAAACGAGGAAACAGAAAATGCTGACGATGAGCACGGCAATCGCTCTGGACTTGTGGCTCACTCGATGTTGGTTGACAGTCTGTGCGTGGAAGGTATGCATGGTTGGTCCTCTTTCGTCCTCTATGAAATCGACAACTCAGGTTGGCAATGGCAAATCATCTACGCCGTTGGTGTTTCGATTAGGCGTAAAGTCAATTCTTCTTCATACGGATTCCCTTGCAAGCAGGCCAGGCTTTGTTCATACGCCGCGGCGGCCTGGGCTTTCTCGCCCTGGGTGGCCAACGCCTGCCCCAACACCCGCCACGCCTGGCCTTCCTCGGTGCGCATGCCCAGGGCTTGGGCGCTTTCCAGGGCCAGCCGTGCTTCACCTTCGGCCTCGCTTGGGTTGGCTCGGGCCAAGAGCAGTCGGGCAGTCAGGAAGTGAACCGTGGTCATCTGGTAGGTGATCTGCTCCTCTTGGGCCAACTGTCGGGCCTCGGCCAGGCAGGGTTCGGCCTGGTCGGGCTGATCCTGGTCCAGGTGCAGGGCGGCCAGGTGCAGTTGGCAGGCGACCAGGGCTTCGGTCCACTGGGTCTGTCGGGCCACGGCCAGGGCGGTGGTCAGGTGTTCGCCAGCGGCGGCAAAGTCCCGGCGCTGGGTCAGCAATACCCCATAGTTCATGCGTTGGATGGTCTGCTCCATGGCCGAATCCATCTCTCCGGCCCGGCGGATGGCCTTTTCATAGGTCTTGGCCGCGCTGTCCCAGTTGCCCAAAATATAGTCGCAGGCGGCCAGGGATCCCCAGATGGCCAGCAGATTGATGTGATCGTGCAGATAGAGGCCGATCTGCTCGGCCTGGAGCAGAAAATCCCGGCTGCGGCCCACTTCGCCCAGGTAAAAGTAGAGATTGCCCAGGGCCAGTTGGGTCAGCAGCCGCTGATGGGTGGGAAGAGGGGATTGCAGGTCCAGGGCCTGGATCAAGGCTGTGCGGGCTTCGTCCATCCGGCCCAGGCGGCGATAGATGGTGCCGGCCATGGTGAGCAGATCCGCTTCCATGATCGGGTCTTTGCCGGCGATCTGCGCCAATCCCTTCTGCGCCCAGTCCAGGGCCTCGGCAGGCGTGCGTTCCCGCAGCAAAAAGGCCATGCCCCGGGCCACCTGGCCGCGCAGGCGGTTGGTTTGAAAATCCCCACCCATCGGCCCCAGCAGAGCGTCGGCCTGGGTATAGCCGGAACGGCTGGCTTCCGGGTCGCCCAGATAGCTGTCCAATTGGGCGATGGCGACCCATACCCTGGCCTGCTCTTGGGCAGATAGTCCTCGCAAGGGGATACCGGCCAGGGCTGTGCGCACCGGGCGCAGACGGCCCTGGTTGATCAACGCCCACACGCCCTTTTCCAGCAGGGCCACCGCCTCGGTATATGCCCCGGCATGTTGGAAATGCAGCAGGGCCTTGAGCTCGTTGTGTTCCACATCCCGATAGTAGGTGGCGGCCCGCTGGTGCATGGCCGTGCGCTGGCTGCGGCTGAGCAGTTTATAGTAGAAGGTCTGCACCGTGGCATGTTGGCCGTATTCCCGGTCCGTCTCTCCGTCCTGCACCGAGAGGAGATAGTGGTTGACCAGATAGGCCAGGGTACGCCGAACGTTGCCGCTGTCCAGCACGGATTCAATGGCATCCGGGGTGCCCCGATAGCCTAGCAGGGCGGCAATTCCGCTCATCACCCCCCGCTGGTCCCCGGCCAGTTCCTTGTCCACCTCATCCAACAGGAAGGTCTCCACATTGGCGGCTGTGGCCAATTGGGCAATAGTGCGATCCACGTCCACCGCCTTGCGCAATACAGAGACGGACAAGATCAGAAGTTCCGGGTTTCCCTCCGTGCGCTCATGCAACTGTTGTAACTGTTCCAGGGCCAGGGTCAGCTTCTGGCTGGCCAGTAGCAGGGTCGTGTCCGCCAGGGTCATCCCCTGGAGCGGGACATGATTGGGATCCTCAAAAAAGCGGGGAACCCGTCGGGAGGTGATCAAGAGTCGAACCTGGCCGGAGAAGACCAGGGGCCGCAGCTTTTCCGCCAACTTTTCCAGCATGGGATCGTCGTCCACAAACTGAAAATCGTCCAGGCAGAGCAGAAAATCCATCCCTTTCATGGCCTGAAACAGATAGTTGAGCAGCACGTCCGGCGGCGGCAGGGGGGCGGCTTGCTTGGTCTTGCCCTGCAACATCTGCCAGATGTCCGCCTTGCCATGCCAGGCCAGGAAACCGGCCAGATTCCAGATGATGGACTCGACTCCCTCGCCTTCGTGGAAGGAATACCAGAAGACCTTGGCCGAATCCGGCTGACGCACGGCCAATTGTGCGGCCAGTGCGCTCTTCCCCACGCCCGCCATGCCGCCAATCAGGGCCAATCCGGTCTGGGCCAGACGGTCGCCATAGTGGGCCAGTTCCATCTCTCTGCCCACAAAGTGGGGCGAGGCTGGCGGTGCCAGGGGTTCGGGGGGCGGCGAGACTGCTTCCGCAGCCGTCACCGGGGCCGGGGTGTCAATGGCAAAGAGGTTGCCATCCTTGGCCCGCAAAAAGAGCACGGGCACACCCCAGTCGATGGTCTGCCCGCCCAGTTCCATCAGGATGCCCCGGCGGGCATCGGCCACCGCCGTGTCCACCCCATAGCCCAGGGCCAGGCTGCGATAGAACTCCCGGCTGAAGATCAGGGCCGCTTTGTCCTGCAGTGGAAACTGCATGGCCACCACGCCGGACAACTGGCGCTGCAACAACCGGGGGGCCAGCCCAACCAGGGGTTTGCTGGACGAGACCGTGGCGGTCTGGCAGGCATTGAGCACGGCGATGCGGGTCTCGTTGTCCCCGGCGAAGAACTCCCGAAAATCCCGCTCGTTGATCAGCCGAGCGGAGCCATCCTCCTCTTCCAGGACCAGACAGGCCTCGTCGTTTTCAAACAACCCGTGGCCGATAAAATGAAAGACGTGGGGGCGGAACTGGCGCATGGCCTGGTTGATGTTGGCGATGGTGGCCGGGGTCACAAACTGCACCTCGATACGACCACCCTGGATCTGCTCGGCCAGGGCAGATCGTATCACCTCCTGCTCCTTGACCGTATCCAGGGCCTGCACCCCCTGGGGGTTGGAGACCACCACCAGAATACGCATGGGCAGGGTCAAGGTGGTGGGCCGGGCAGGCAGGCGCAAGGGGATCTCGCGAAAGAGGACCGTCTCTGCGGAGGTGGCGAGAAAGCGATCCTCAACGGAATCTAGCATGTATTCCCAGGGCAGGGTGGCCAGTTCTGGCGCATCAATACGCAGCCGGATGCGCAGTCGCTTGTCCTGGCCCCGCATCAAATTGAGGCTACTGCGGAAGAGATCTTCCACATCTCCAGGGAAAATGGACTCAAACAGATACTGGGCGACTTGCCGCAACCCTTCGGCGTCCAAAGCCCGTTCTTCCAAGGAAGCAAGGGCTTCTCGGATCTCATAGTCCTGGGGGTCCAACACGCACAACCCATTGGCCTCCCCCCCCGGCGAGTCGGTCACCGTGAGCGGATACGCTGTCCCATTGTGCGCGCCGATGAGCAGTTCAAAAGTCTCATAGCCGTTGTCTACGGAGGCCATTGGAGATGTTTCCTTCCATGCAAGCGATGATGAAGGCTGGTGTGCGGCCACACGACAATTTAAGCACAAATCCGTATCGCTGACCTATCCAATATCTGTCACGACTCTATTCAGTTTCTATCGCGGTGGCGCGTCCAGCGCAGAAGAACCACAATAATGAGGAGGGGCTATCGATAATTGGAGGGGCAGATCAGTTCTTCCCAGCCAATCAGACGGGTTAAATTCTTGTTTCGAGGCGAACATTAAGAGAGGTGACGACTCAGTGGGCGAAGACAAGCAGTACCCAAGGAAGAAGTGTTTTCTGCGGCACAGAATATCATATCTATCCGGCTGATGCAATGTGCAATAAACGATCGCAGCGATTCCAAGTATAGGGCGGTAGAAAGGAAAAGGGATGAGAAAAGAAGCAGTTAGGCAAGCCAGCGGATGGGATGTGACGATCAGGAAGATGAAAGGCATACAAGAACGATTAAAAACTAAGGAAGCAACCAGCCAATGGGGATAAATTGGGGCCACTAAGAGAAAAAGGGAGGAAAATCAGGTAGGACAAAACCCGGTTCGCTGAGAGGGCCGGTGTAGACGTGATGAAACAGTTGAACAGTCGAGAAGTAGCGTATATGGGTATTAGCCCGGTGCCAACTCCAGTTGTTGATACATGAAGGTGAGTAGTTGCTACTAACTGGCGAAATAGTGGTAACGAGTCAGGGCGTGCAGGTCGTTGAAGAATGTGCGACGACTACCCAACTCGCTGCGCACAGCCCGATAGCGTGTGCAAGTGAGATGCATGACCGTGTGCATCAAGAAGGCAAAGAGCAATAGCATGAAGAGAAAAGCGGACAGATGCTGCTCGCCATGTCCGAAATTGGGGGCAAGTATACTATTCTATTGCTTTTCTCCCATATTTGGAATTGCTGCTTTGCCGCCCCCTACGCCATCCGCATCACCGGCGTGACCGATTTCTCCCCGCACCAGAATCGTAAAAACCTGTTGGTAGGTGCTGTTCATCGGTCGGCTGGAAAGTTCCTGGGCCGCCTGGGCAATCTCGCTGCCGATGCCGGCGTCCGAGGTCAACACGTGGGCCAGTTTGGTCAGGGCAGTTTCGGCGGGTTCATTGCGCTTGTCGTGCTGCTTCACCAACAGCCGGGTGGCCAGATAGAGGGTGTAGGCTTCTTCCGGCGAGAGATCGATGGCCCGCAGGCGCGTGCCTTCAAAATTGAGCGGATACCACAGGGTGCCATCCTTGGTGATCTTGGCCTCCACCTCCAACTCCCGCAGGTAGTTGTTCAAGGTGCGCCGTTCGACACCGCTCAGGTCAACCAACTCGCCCTCGGTGATCCCGTTGGGATGGCGCTTGACCCACATCCACACCCGTTCCATATTCTGCTGTTTGGTCGATCCACTTCACGCGTGCCATCTTGCGCTCCTTTGGTCTGCTATGCCTATGATTCAGCATACGCACCAGTTGGAAAATTATCTACTCGGGTTTTTCCGACATCCTTCATCCAGCATACCAAAGGCGACCTTCTCGATAGACCTTGTCCTGGGCCGCCAGGGAGCGCAAGTAGTTGTTCAACCGTCGCCGCTCCATGCCCACCATCCGGGCCAACTCTGCCTCGGTCAGGCCCAAAGCGTGCCCCCTGACGATGCGATGAATGCGGTTTGTGTGATCTTGCTTGTCGCCATCTCGTAGCCGAGCCATGTCTGCCTCCATTGATGTAGTTGAAACCCTCACTACATCAATCGTACAGGCAGGATGGAAAGTATTTTTCCAGATACACAAAATCGGCCAAATCTCAGGACAACGGTCCTGGAGATGGCTAAACCCTGAAGTGATTTGGCGTTAAAGAGTACGTTGCGAACATGTCATACATGGCGAATTTGAGGATGGTGTCAGGTTGTGGTTCTGGAAGTGCCTCTATCATACACCCATTATTTACGTAGGACAAAACCGATGTTTGTGTTGGCCAGCAGCTCTCAGTCTGACTAAAATGACTCTACTGCGAAAACTACTTTTGGCTCATTGGGAATCTCCGTGGTCAACCCGCTGCGGTTTCGATACGACCGGAAACTGCCCCGGTCTACTCAACCTACGCTAGCCTGAGCCACGGGCAAGCCCAATGAGCCATATTTTTCTCACAGGAAAGGAATCCCCTATGACAGCTCAGGACACAACGAACGTGTTGGCCGCCTTCGAGATGTTGTTGGAGGAGGTGGAATCGGAGATCGAGTTTGTGAACCAGGCGGGCAGCCAGGCCTTTGGCGCGGGCGACTACGCCACGGTGGATCTGGTGCGCACCCAAGCGGCTCAGTTGATTGGCTTTCGAGAAAAGGCGGCGGCCCTGCGGGTGGAATGGCAAGGCTTGTCGGCGAGCCTGGTCTCGGACACGGACGAGACCGCCCAGGCCGAACGGCGCAACCTGGGCCGCCTCAAACGGGGCACCCGCACGGCGGAGGATGCCTTCCGCCAGCCGATCCTGTCCGCACTGGTGGCCCTGGGCGGCTCCGCCAACCTCAACGACGTGCTGGAGCGGGTCTATCCCCAGGTCAAGGATCAACTGCGGGAGGTGGACTACGAGGATTTGCCCTCGTCGCCGGGGTCTCCGCGGTGGCGGAACACGGCCCAGTGGGCACGCAATGCCTTGGTCAAGGAGGGGCTGATGCGGGCGGATTCACCGCGGGGGACGTGGGCGATCAGCGAGGCGGGGCGGCGGGTGGTGGGGTCAATCCGAATTTCAGACCAACCGAAAGGGAACGCATAAAACTGTGAATGATACGATGCAAGAAGCCATCGAACGACTACGCGTTGTTCTGATTCACATGAAGAGCGGAGACTACGTCACCGATGTGGACCCAACCATTGACGAACGGGCCGCCGTGCTGAACCGCTTCCAGCCCGTTCTGGCCCGGGCCAACTTGGACCGGCTGACAGAGACGGACTTCCGCACGTTCCTGATGTTCCGCCACAACCGTCATTGGACCGGGCTGGAACGCCAAGGGTCACGCATCTGCCGGGACATGCCAACGCTACGCCAGGCACTAGCCATCCTCCAGGACGAGAGCCGCCCCATCGATGATCGCTATGACTACGTGATGGACCACATCAAGGGCATGGGTCGGGCCATCACTACCGCAGTGCTGTTGGTTCTCTTCCCCACGAAGTACGGAGTTTGGAACCGCAAGTCCGAGGAGGGGATGAAGATTGTTGACTTGTGGCCCAGCCGTATACGTGGCGAATCCGAGGGCAGTCGATACGCACGCATCAACGACATTCTGTTGGCCCTGAGCGCATCGCTGGATGTGGACCTATGGACCCTGGACGCCATTTGGCACTACCTGCTGGTAGATGAGGCTGAGCGCACCCCAGGTAGCTCTCCGCTCAGTGACTATGGTCCGGTCTTGGACGAGGAGGAAACGTTTCCGGACGAAGCTGAGGCAGCAGACCCGATGGCGGAGACTCCCCACAGCTTCATCCTGGAGCGGCATTTGCAGGATTTTCTGTGGCACAATTGGGATCGTACGCAGTTGGGGCAGGAGTGGGAACGGTATACCGAGCCTGGGGCGGAGGCGGCCGGCTACGAGTATGCTTGTGGCATAGGCCGCATCGACATCTTGGCCCGTCACCGCGAGCGGGGCGACTGGCTGGTGATTGAGCTGAAGCGAGGACAGAGTAGCGATGACACCGTGGGGCAGGTGCTGCGGTACATGGGCTGGGTGCAGAAGAATCTGGCCGTATCCGGCGAAAAGGTGCAGGGTCTGATCATCAGCCGCACCTGGGATGAGAAACTTTCCTATGCTATCATGCCCCTGTCCAATGTGGAGGTGATGGTCTATCGGGTAACCTTTACTCTGGAGGGCCTTGGTCATCGTTTCGGCCAGAGTATAATTGCCCCCGAAAACTTGACCACGTGTTAAAGTAGATCATTGACAGTCAAACATACATAACGGCTGGCCCTGCGTGACGGTTGCCGTGCGCAACGCTGGGTATGCGGTCAATCATAAATGCCTCCAACGGCTGATGCAGTGGATGGGGATACAGGCCATCCATTCCAAGCTCAGCACGACCGTCGTCAACGGAGAGCATCGCATTTATCCTTATCTCCTGCGACGTATAGAGGAGCCAGCCTGAGCAGGTACAAAAAATTGAGAGATTGGGAGATTGATTGTGCAGCAACTTGACCGTCAACTTGACCATCAATCCACCCGCAAAGACCGATCGTTAGGACGGCGCTGGATCACGATCTTTTTCCCTGGTCTGCTTCTTGGTTGTCTTCTTCTCGGTTGGTTGAACAGCGGATCCGCCCTGGCCCAGGAGACCTCCCCCACGCCGGTTCCTGCCGCTACGCAAGAAGAGACAACCGAAGCCCCTGGGCAGGTCAGCGTTGAGCCGACTGCCCAGGACGTCCAGATCGACGATCGCATCACCAGCATTCTGGAGGCGACCGAATGGTTTAACGCGCCCCGAGTGGTGGTCCGGGACGGGGTCGTCTTTTTGGACGGCCAAGCCGACTCCGCTGCCCACCGAGAGTGGGCGGGAAATCTGGCCCGGAACACTCAGGACGTAGTGGCCGTGGTCAATCGCATGGAGATAGCCCCAACTCCCCTGTGGGATCTCACCCCGGCCCGCAACGAGATTATGTCTCTGTGGCGGGGGCTGGTTCAATCAATTCCTCTGCTTGTCTTTGGCATCGCAATTCTCGTCTTTACCTGGTGGCTGGCTGAATTTGTTTCCCGGCTGCTGCGTCCGATCCTTCAGCACCAGCTGGGATCGCCCCTGCTGGTCGGGATCGCCTCTCGCACCATCTCCATCCCCATTTTTCTGATCGGCCTCTACCTGGTGCTGCAAGTGGCCGGGCTGACCCAACTGGCCCTAACTATTCTAGGCGGCACAGGTCTCTTTGGTATTGTGGTTGGTTTTGCCTTCCGAGACATTGCCGAGAACTTATTGGCCAGCGTACTGCTCAGCATGCACCAGCCCTTCCAAACCGGCGACCTGATCGATGTGGCGGGCTATCAGGGGATTGTGCAGCAGATGAATACCCGCAGCACGGTGCTGATGACGCTTGAGGGCAATCACGTGCAGATCCCCAACGCCATGATCTTCAAAAGCACCATCATGAACTACACCGCCAACCCCAATCGCCGTTCGGACTTCGCCGTTGGCATCGGCTACGACAGCCCCATCCTTGCGGCCCAGGAGACCATCGCCAAGCTGCTGCGGGAGCACGAAGCTGTTCTCCAGTCGCCGGAGCCCCTAGTGCTGGTGGAGGCCCTGGGCGCGGCCACGGTCAACCTGCGCATCTATTTCTGGTGTGATGCTAGTCAGTACGCGCCACTCAAGATCAAGTCTTCTCTGGTGCGGTTGACCAAACGGGCATTGGAAGACGCGGGCATCTCCATGCCGGACGAGGCCCGAGAGGTCATCTTTCCCCAGGGCGTGCCTTTGGTGCAGGGTGAGCCGGCCCACCCCAAAGGTGCCCAGGAATCGCCCCATCTTGCTCCCTCCAAACCCCAAGTTGATGAAGTCCCAGAACCTGTCTCTTCATCGGCTGAGGGCAATCTGCGCAGCGAGGACGCCGAGATCCGGGAGCAGGCCGAACAGTCCCGCAACCCTGAAGCCGGTTCCAACCTTCTGGAGGAGAGGCCGTAAATTCTGCCTTTGCCTCCTTCTTTGTCCCTTCCTTGAGGCCATTCCGTTTCTTTCTTCTTACGGGCGCAGGCGGTGGACGAAGGGAGCAAGGATTCACCACCCGCGGCAGACCAGGCTCTATCTTAAATCGGGCCTTTCGTGGTCTTGACATTGGGGTCAACTATAGTAAGCCCATGTCCCCACCCGAGTCGCCGTTGGATGAAACCGACTTCTGGGTCTTTGTGGATTTGGGCGATCTGGATGTGTCGCCAAGATACTGGGTTGTGCCGGATTGGTGGATGCGCAACGACATCTACGAAGCGCATCAAGCCTATCTGGCCAGTCACGGCGGCAATCGTGCCCGCAATCCAGACTCAACGCATCATGCCATCGACGAGCGTCGGCTCGAAGCGTGGGAAGCGCGATGGGATGTGCTCGGCATCTTTGAGTAGGTGCGGTTTTCAACCGCACGGTTCAGACGAATTCATTCGCACTGCTTGCAGTATAACGAAAAGCCGGGCGGTTGCCGCCCGGCTTCTCATTTTGTATTATTGTCAGAATCAACTCTTCAACCAGGACAATGGAAACCTCGAACCCTGACCAAGTCCTTGGGGTCATCCAAGACTCAACACAGTGGGCCACCGTCAACCTCAAGTGGCGGCCACGGATGCGCCAACCTTCTGCCAGCGCTGGGCCCGCTGGGCCAGTTCGGCCCCGTCCCCCCGATGCCAGTTGTAGAGGGTGGCCGGGTCAAAGTCAGCGCCGTTGGGCCAAACTAGGGTGTGGACTTCGGGATCAATGCGCACCTGAGCGAAGAGGGCCGGATCACGTAGAGGGCCAAGATAGTGACCGTGGAGAACCGGCTCGAAATTGATCGATCTCGCAGCACCGTCGTCAAATATGACAGTCAACGTGTATGCCCCTGTCCGTTCGAAAGACTGTACTTTTACCAACAAATGCTTCATTGTATTCCTCCAGATCTTGTCTTAACTGAGAGGGGGTAACTTGTGGATTTCTTCTCCAGCCTCAATCAATGCCCAGTTCTCCATCAATTCCTCTTGATACATCTCCATCCAGGCCTCAACGAAGCGCTGTTGCCGACGTGGAAGTTCCCCGGTCAGAAGTTCAATATCGGGTATGCTGAAAACCGCTACGTACTCCTGATAATAGGCATGAATGTGCGGTATGTGGTGCTGAACGCCCGTCTCTTTATATATCCGAATGATGATGCCATAGAATCTGCATATCTCAGGCATGGCGCGCCCTCGCAGGTGAAGTTGGATAACCGGTTGATGATGCCAGTATAGCATAAAAATCCAGAGGCGACTATGCCGCTTGGCTCATTGGGAATGTCCGTGGCAGACCCGCTTCGGCTTCGATACGACCGGAAACTGCCCCGGTCTACTCACCCTGCGCTAGCCCTCGGCCACGGACAATCCCAATGATCCCTACTTTTTAACGCAAAGCTCGTTGAGAAACGCAGAGAGCGCAGAGGAAAGACCTTTCCGATCTTTGCGATTCTTTGCGGTCTTTGCGTCGAAAGACCTTTTTGCAGTGAAGTCACTAAAACAGGACGCAGATTTGCGCTGATGCACGCAGATCAAAACGGATTTTCAGGCAGATTCAGCATGAGTTAGAGGAGTTCGCACCCCCTGGTGCGAACGAGTCTGCGCCAGGGGGCGCAGACTCCTCGGTCTAACTCAATTTGAACATACCCAAAGCATTTAACCGCCGAGCGCGCAGAGATCCGTGGAGGATCCGCAGAGGAAAGGCATTGTTTTTCTTTGTTCTCCTGGTGGCTGATTTAACCTTTTTGCAAAGGGTGCGTTCAAAATGAGTTAGAGGAGTTCGCACCCCCTGGTGCGAACGGGTCTGCGCCAGGGGGCGCAGACTCCTCGGTCTAACTCAATTTGAACATACCTTTTTGTAGAGGCAGAAAGATCTGTTTGAAAACCCGTTCCGGCGGGGTGACAGGGGTGGGGCCACGCCCGGCGATGCCGCCACTCACGTTGATGACGTTATCACCGATCAATACACATCCCGGAACCAAGCCAGCCGACTCCCCGCCCGCAAGACCACGTAGACCATGCGGGTGACTGAATTAACGGCGATCCGGAACGGGTCCGGGCCGGTGGAGAGGGTGTGCGTCACCTGATTGCTGCGGCCGTCGATCACCGAGACGGTACTGTCCTGGCTGTTGGTCACAAAGACGTTGCCCGTGGCTGTGTCCGCGGCCAGCCCCAGCCCGCCCACGGTCGAGGCCCGGCTGCTGCCGCTCTGGCCCACGGGGACTGTGGCCACCTTCCAGAATTGACCATCCGTGCGCGTCTCCCACACATCCACAGACCAGGCCATGTCTACCACATAGAGCAGATAGAGCTTCTGGTTGACCGGGTTGTATTCGACCTGGAAGGGCACCCGGCGGTCGCCGAAGGTGAAGTTTTGACCGTCGCTCTTCCATTCACCAAACTCTGTGTGATAGAGCACCCGCATGTTGCCGCCGTCTCGGTTGGAGACGAAGACGCGGTTGCCCACGGCATCCACGGCAAGCCCAAACGGCCCAACTCCCCCGGACCCGATGATCGGCCCCAGGGTCAAGCCCTGGATGAAGGCGACGCCATTCACCCCCCGCAAGGTGACGGCGACTGTGTCCAGATCTGGCAGCACGACCATCAAGCCGGGCTGGATTTCGCCGGGATTGCCCAGCTTGATCACGGCGACCCGGGCCAGGGTGTCGGCATCATAGACCCACACATCGGCGCTGGCGTAGTTGCTGACATAGACCCGGTTGGTGATCTCGTTGACCGCCACGCCCCAGGGTTGATCCCCCGTGGCCGCCGTGGCCTCCACCCCGTTGCCCGCCGGGTTCACTTTGAGCAGTTGCTTGTTGCCCTGGCTGGTGAGGAAGAGCCGATTCTGCCCTTGATGCACGGCCACCCCGCTGGGCTGCAACAGACCGGCGATCGCATCCCCCATCAAGTTGTCCCCACCGCTCTCGGCTGTGGGGTTTGGGGTCGGGGCAGGGGTCGGCGTGGCTGTCGCAGGTTGGGGTTTGGCCAGCATGGGCAGATAGAGGGCTTTCACGTCATGGTGTTGCACCAAGGGGAGGAAGATCTGACTGATCTTCACCGCACCCAAGGGCACATACGCCCGCTGCCGGTTCCCCGTCCACTCGCCCGCCGCCAGGGTGACCCCATCCACCACAAACCGAATGGTATCGCCGGGCTGGGCACCTTCGTCCACGCCCGTGTCCGCATCATCCCCATAGCAGGCCAACAGTCCATACTGCCCCGGCGTGGTCATCACGCTGACGCCGCAGATCACCCCCTGGGGGTCCACCGCCTGGACAACCGTGCCAGCGGGGAGCCACTGCTCATCTGCCCCCGCGGCGGGGCCATAGAAGTTCATCCACTGGTGGGTGGCGGTGATCTGACTTGCTGCCGCCACCTGGGCTTGGCCCAAAGCGGGGACCGCAACCTCAGCAGACGCCGACAAGCTTGGATAGGTCAACGTCACGGCTTCCGTGGCTTGAATCCAGTAGCCGAAGCCGGGGGTCATGGTGTGCGCGGTGTTGAAGCTGCCATCCAGATCCGGATAGAACGAGCCTGCCCCATGGTCGAAAGCCAGCACCGCAGTATAGCGGCCTGCGATGGAGGCCAGGGCCTGGGTCACAGACAGCGGCACCCTGGGCAGATAGGAGACCAGGTTCCACCCGGCCTGCAAGGCCAGGGGCGTCTCCGGGGCCAAGGCTTCGCCCCACAGGCGCAGGGTTGGGGTGAGGGGTGTGCCGGTCAGGGTTTTGATCCAGTAGCCGTGTCGGGCATCGATCGTGGACAGGGAGTTGGGGGTCCCTGGCCGGTTGGGATAGTAGGTCAAAGTTTCCCCGTCAAAGCTCTGGATGGTGGCGTATGTCTCGGTGATGGTGCGTTGCACCACGTCGATGTTCGTGTCGAAGTGGGTGACATAAGACGAAACCAGATTCCAACCGCTGTCCAAAGCCAGGTCTTGGATGGAGACGCTGGCCCCGCTTTGCACAGGTTGGCATAGCCCCAGCACGCCTGTCCCAGAGCCGTCGTTGTCCAGATCCGCCGTGAAGCGATGGTCGCCGGGGGTGGCAGCGGCCCAGGGCAGGGTCACTGTCACGGATTGGCCCACGGTCAGGGGCAGGGTGGTGGTCACCACGCCCACCGCTGTCCCGTCCACGCTGAAGCGCACGGGGATACCCGCGGGCAGATTGATCCCAGCCGTGCGGGTGATGGTGGCCGTGAGCAGCCCGGATTGCAGCAGATCGTCCCCAGGCGTCACCGCCACAGAGCTCTCCAGCCCCGTCACATCACGACAGCCGGCCTGAACCAGATAGCTGCGGGTGAAGGTGGCGTTCCCGGCCCGATCCCAGGCCACCAGGATCATGAGGTGTTCCCCGGCCTGGGCCAGGTTGGGCAGATAGGCCCAGGACTCGCCGGTCACGGTCACCCCTTCCACCACGAATTGACCGTCCGGGGCCAGGAGCATGGCCGTCATGGAGACCACACCGCCGCCATCGGTGATGGTGCCGGTGATGGGCGCATCCGCCCCGTTGACGGCGACCGTGAAGACGGTGGAGATGGGCACGGTCACGGTGATGACCGGGGCCACCGTGTCCACGATGAAGGTGCGGGTGAGCGGTGTGGTGGAGAGGTTGCCCGCATCGTCCTGGCCGATGAGCGCCAGATCGTGGGGGACGCCGTCTTCGTCGACCCATTGGGTGCCGAAGTCCGTGCGCCAGGGGGCCACAGCGCCGCCGAACAGGGCCTTATCCTGGCAGTCGCTGCTCAGGGCAAGGCTGGGGCAAGTGGTGAGTCCGACAGCCGAACTGTCATCCACGACCTGGCCCCGCCAAAGCAGTTCCAGCCCGTTGATGAAACCGTCGGCCAAGAAATCTTCCACGTTCGGATTCAGGAGCACCGTGGGCGGGGTGATGTCCACGGCCAGAACCTGGGCCAGGCTCCAACCGCCCACATTGCCGAAGCTGTCCGTGCCCCGTGCCCGCAGGGTGATCTGGCTGAGGCCGGTCAGGTCACCGGGCGTCCACGGGCAGACCCAGGCCCCGTCGCCGGGGGTGAGGTCGGTGCAGGTGATGATGCGGTTGCCACCGGGCCCGCCGGAGATCTCCACCTCGATGGTGGGTGTACCGGCGTCGTCCGTGCTATTGCCCAGGATTGTGGTGGGGCTGGTGGGGGCGTAGCCGGTTGGGGCAGCGATGGTCACAACCGGTCCGGTGGCATCCACATCCGCCCGCATCCACAGCCAGTCGAAGTCGCCGTGCAGATCGTCGGAGACGGTCACGTCCAACTCGTGCGGTACTGCCGTTGCCGCTGTTGATGGTGCCGACGAACTGGACTGTGCCAGAGATGCCCACGCCCACATCCCCCAGGTTGACCGTGGCGGGACTGCTCAATTGCAGCGCACCGGAGGCCGTGGCGCTGAGGATGACGTTTTTCGCCACCTGGGAACCGTCGTTGCTGTAGGCGATCTCGACCGTGACCGGCCCATTGCCCACGCCTTGAGGGGCCTGGTTGCCGGGCAAGGAAACCGTGCCCAGGGGTGCGCCGGGCGTCACCAAGTCCAGCAGATCGTCGGCCAGATAGCCCACGCTCACACCGGAGGGGGTCGAGATGTTCAGGTTGAGGTCAGCGCCGGGGAGGATGCCCCGATTCGGCAGCACGCCGCTGCCCAGGTTTGAGAAATTCAGAGCCTGGGTCAGGCGATACCCGCTCAGATCCCGGCCCAGGGCGGCGGGGTTGATCACCCGCTCGCTGTTTACAGCCGTCTTGTCCGGGATGGCCGCCCACAAACTGAGGATATTCTCTTCGGCGGCCAGCGCCAGCACTTGCAGGGACGAAGCCGGGGTCAACCCCAGCAGGCTGAAGGGCAGGGTCAGACCGGTGACAGGTTGGCCGTTGGCATAGCCCGTGCGGAACTGGGGTGCGCCGAGGGTTTGCGCCCCGGTCCATGCGGCGCCGTCCCAGCGCAGGAGGGTGGCGGTCTGGCTGTCCTGCACCCAGATCAGGTAGCGGGCGGCGAAGCCGGCGGGCAGGTAGATCGGGCTGGCCGCGGGCGGTGTGTGGGTGCCAAAGGTGACGGATGCCCCGGCCACAGGATAGGGATCGGTCAACTCGCTGGCCCCGCCGCCGTCCGTGTCGAGATAGACGAAGAGATCCCCGTCACTGGTCCAGTCCGCGCCGGACCAGGCCAGGGCCAGGGTGTCGGCGTTCCAACTGGTGTGGAAGCTTTGGGCCGAGCGGGTGGTGTCCGCCCGGTGGATCTCGTTGTCCACGCCCACCAGGGAGGCACCGCTCTGCATCCAGCCGTCATAGCCGGGCAGATCGACCAGATCCGGTGTGGTGGGCGCATCCACGAAGACCGGTCCCAGGGTTTGAATGGTGCGGTTGCCGTAGATGTCCGTGCTGACCACATGGGCGTACCAAACTTCGGCCTCGCCCACGGTCTGCTCGTGGCTGCGGGTCGCCGCCGGGTTGATCGGCGTGAGGGCGGCCAGATCGGGGAGGGGGCTTTGGCTCCATCCGACCAGATAGTCGGCCAAGCCGCTGCCGTCTGCGCTGGCGGTCCAGTTGACCACGAGACCGACGCCGCTCTCCCGCACGGTGGAATAGGGAGCGATGGCTGTGAGGCCCCCACTGCCTCGAACCGACAAGGTCATGGTGACCAGGCTAGGTGGCACGACATCCACGATCACATTTTTAACATCCGTACCCGTGCGATTGAGCTGGTCGGTGATGCGAGCGGCAATGGGATAGCTGCCGCCGTCCAAGCTGCCTGGCACGATCCAAGTGGTGGTCCAGGCCAGGCCGTTGACCTGGGCCCGGCCAAAGCCGCTGCCCGTGTCCACGTCCACATCCCCCCCAGCCGGGTCGTTTGTGCCGACCAGGACCACTACCCCGTCCAGGGTTTGGTGCGCCGTGGTCAGCACGTCCGAGGCGATGAGCACGGAGGGCGGAAGGTGTCCACGGTGATGGTGATGGGATAGGTGGTGGTCTGCACGGCCCCGGCCCAATCCGCGGCGTAGGCATCCAGCACATAGCTGCCGTTGCCCGGCGGCGTCCAGGCGGTGGCCCAATTTTCGTTGGCCGTCACCCCGGCGGGCCAGGTCAGGGAATAGACCGTGCCGCCGTTGACCGTCACGGTCAACGCTTTCAGCGTGTCCGTGGTGAAGGCTCCACCCGCAATCGTGATGGGGGCCAGGGTCGTGAAGAGACTGCCATTGGTCGGCGTGAAGATGGCCGAGTCCACCACGGGCAGGGTGTGCATGTACGCGACCGAGTCCGGCGCCACCGCAGGCGTGTTCGTCGCCGTCGGTGTGGCCGTGGGGGTCGGCGTGGCGGTGGGCGGGTCCAGGGAGATCAGCGGCGGCGCTTCCGTGGGCGTGACCGTGGGCGTAGGCGTGACGGTCGGTGTGGCCGTGGCCGTCGGGGTGTGGGTCGGCAACGGGGTGGCCGTGGGCGTCTCGGTCGGTGTATGCGTGGCCGGGGGCGTCACAGTCGGCGTGGCCGTGGGCGTCGATGTGTGGGGAGGCGTCGGCGTGACGCTGGCGGTTGGCGTGACCGTGGGCGTGAGGGTGGGCGTGCCCGTGGGCGTCGATGTGAAGGTCGGCGTGGGCAGGGGCGTCTCGGTCAGATAGAGTGTGGGCGTGGGTGTCACCGTGGGCGTCTGCGTCTCCGTCGGTGTCGGCGTGAAGGTCGATGTGTCTGTGGCCGTCGGTGTCACCGTCGGCGTGTCGCTGGCCGTGGGCGTGTGGGTTGGCGTGTGGGTGGCCGGGGGCGTATCCGTCGCCGTGGGCGTATGGGTGGGTGTGGCTGTGTGGGTCGGCGTCACCGTGTGGGTTGGCGTCTGGGTCGGGATTGGCGTATGGGTGGCCGTAGGCGTGTGGGTTGGGATGGGCGTGGGTGTGCCCACCTCCGCATGTTCGAACGCGCCCGTGTCGCAGATGGGTGTGCCGCTGCCGTTGCCGTCCACGGGTCGGGTCGATCCCCGTTGATCTGTGGCCTCACAGGCCGCGCCGCCGCTGCCCGGTGTGGCCGGGTTGCCCGCGTTGATGGCCGGGCTGCCTGTCAGCAGAGGATGCACCCAAGTTGTGCCGCTCATTTGCAGGGCACCCAGGACCGGGTCGATGGGCGAGGCCACGCGTGCCGATCTGGTCACCCGTGGCCGAGGTCCAATTGCAGCCGTCCGCCGCGCCGATCAGATTGTAGCCGTCGGAGACGATGTCGTTGGTCTCGGCCAAGCAGTCCGGTGATCCGCCGGAGAGGTCGAAATTGACGGCGATCAGGCTGTTCTGCACGGTCATGCTGCCGACGTTGGTCTTGTAGACGCCGCCGCCGCCGTCGCCGTTGTTGTCGCTGTCCGCCGTGTTGGCGGCGATGGTGACGTTGTTCAACGTCACCGAGCCGCCATCGACAAAGAGGCCGCCACCGTTGCCCGTTGCCTGGTTGCCGGAGAGCGTGCTGTTGACCAGGTCAAGCTGGCCCTGGGCGAGGATCCCCCAGCGTCACCGCCGCTGGCTGTGTTGCTGACGACCGCGCTTTGGGTCAGGGTAAGGACGCCGGTTGTGCCAAGCCCGATGCCGCCGCCCTGGATTGCGTTGTTTAGCGAGATCGACACAGTGTCCAACACCGCCACGGCAACGCCGCCGTTGTAGAATCCGCCGCCCTCGGCGCCGGAAAAGCCTGGGGTCACCGTATTGCTGACAAGCTGCGTCTGGCTCAGGAACAACGTGCCATAGTTGGCAATACCGCCGCCATAGAGGGTGAAGTCCGCAAAGGCAAAGGCGACGCTATTTTGATTGACCTCGCTGTGGGTCAATGTCATGACACCCTGGTTGAAGATGCCACCGCCGCCACCCTTGGACAGGTTTCCGTCGATCAGGCTGTGGGTCAGGGTCAGGGTGCCTTGGTTGTTGATGCCGCCCCCATTGCCCAGGGCGTCATTGGCTGTGATCGCCAGGTCGTCCCCAGTTAGATGGACGCCGCTGGCCACATAGAGGCCACCGCCGCCGCTGTAGTCGCCGTCGTGTAATCCATCGACCAGGGTCAACCCGGTGATGGAGACCACGCCGCTGTCGATCCGTATCACCCGAACCGCGTTGTTGCCGCTCACGGTGAGATTGTCTGCCCCCAGGCCCACGATGAAGAGGTCGCTGGCGATACTGGGCAGGTCGCTGGCCAGGGTGAGGGTCCCCCCGCTCAGGCCAGGGGCAAAGGTGATGGTGTTGGCACCGGCCAGCCCGTTGGCCGCGTTGATGGCTTCCCGCAGGGTGCAATCAAGCGTCGTGCAGCCGCCGTCATCGTGATCGTCCAGGGTGGTGACGGTCAGAATGCCGCCGATCACCGAGGTGGCGGTGGGCGTCGGCGTCGGGGTGTGGGTTGACGTCGCTGTGTTGGTGGGCGTATGGGTCGTCGTCGGCGTCGCCGAGGGTGTGTAGGTGGCCGTGGGGGTCGGTGTCACCGTTGGCGTGGGGGTCGGCGTGTCGGTGGATGTGGGGATCAGGGTTGGTGTGTTGGCCGCCGTCGGTGTCAAGGTCGGCGTATTCGTATGGGTGGGCGTCGACGTCGGCGTCGGCGTCCAGGTGGGGGTGTTGGTGGGGGTGGGCGTGGCGGTCATGGCCTTATAGACCAGGGCCGCGTCGGCAAAGGTGATCATCCACCCACAGCCAAAGCTCTCGGGTGTAGAATTGGGGACGAGGTTCGCCCGGAAGAGACCAGTGCGGAACTCGGTCCAATAGACTTTGCCCCCGGCCACGTCCAGGGTCAACCCGGACGGGCTTTCGCCGGTGGTGGCAATGGTCTCGATATTTTGGCCGTCCAAGTCCGCCCGCTTGATCACCTTGTTGGTGCGCTCGGACCAATAGATCTTGTCCGCGCTGGGGTCCAAGGCCAGGCCGAAGACATAGTCGTCGATGCCGGTGATGACGTCCGATGGGTTGGCCCCGTCCAGATCCGCCCGCTTGATCACACCATAGTCACCCCAGAAGAGGGTGTTTCGCTCGGGGTCCACGGCCAGGGCACCCGTATCGCCCAGGTTCGAGACCAGGGTGGTCACGTTGCTGCCGTCCAAATCCGCCGAACGGATCACGCCCGTGGCGAAGCCGAAGCCGGTGATGCCGCCCCGCCAGATCATGCGCTGGGCCACGGGGTCAAGGGCGAAGCCGTTAAGCTCCCGCAAACCCGTGTACAGCAGTGAGACCACGGCGCTGCCGTCACTCTCCGACCGCATGATGTTGCCGGTGCGTGCTTCTGCCCAGAAGATCTGGTTTGTGGCCGGATTCACGTCTATGCCCCGCAGTTGCTCGCCGTAGCCATAGATATTCCGGCGGGTGAGGAGCGTTTCTGCGTTGTAGACGGGACAAGGTTTGGGTGTGTCCACATCGTTGATTTGAATGCGGCTGTCGCCGTCGGTCCAGAAGATATTGACCGTGTGCAGATCCGGCGTGGCCGTGGCCGGGATGCGGGTGAAGGTGGGCGTGGGCGTCGGCGTGATGGTCGGTGTGTTGGTTGCCGTGGGCGTATCGGTGGCCGTAGGCGTATCGGTGGGCGTGGCCGTGTCCGTTGGCGTGGGTGTATCGGTCGGCGTATTGGTTGCCGTGGGCGTATCTGTCGGCGTGGGTGTATCAGTCGGCGTTGCCGTGTTCGTGGGCGTGTTGGTCGGTGTTGCCGTGTCGGTCGGCGTCGGCGTGGGCGTGTAGGTGGGGAAGGGGTCCATGTAGGCCAAGGCCACGTCCACGCCGTTATAGTAGTAGTTGAACACGGGATCGGAGATCATTTGCTCCGGCGTGGCACCGGGAACCATATCCGCCCGCCACACGCCGGACCGTTCCAGCCAATAGATTTTGCCCCCGGCCACGTCCACGGCCAGGCCCGCGCCCTGATCAGGACGGGAGAGGATGGTTTCGACGTTCTCTCCATTCAGGTTTGACCGCTGGATCGTCCAGGGGGTTCCAGTGACGGCCATGCCCCAGTAGAGGTGATTGTTCACCCGATCGATGGCCAAATCCTGCACCCAAGCGCCCAGATCGGAGAGTATCACTTGCTGATCTGAGCCATCCAGATGCGACTTTTTGATCTGGCCATAGCCCTTGTCGTAGAAAATAGTGTCGTATTCCCGATCCACAGCGATGGCGTAGGGACCGAATCGCAGGTCGCCGATTTGGTTGCGGTTCGTGCCGTCCGCGTCCACGGCGTTGATGCCAAAGCGGCTAGACCAATAGAGACGACTCCCTTGATCGTCAATCTTCAGGTCGGCCAGATATTGCAAGTCCGTAATGTCATCGGGGTTGGGTGCGGCAAAGATGTCCACAGCGCCCGACCCATCCAGCGCGGCCCGCATGATGGTTTTATTGGTGTTGTCCAGCCAATAGAGGGCATTCCGCTGCCCATCCACATCCAGGCTGGAAATTGCGCGCCAGGACGAGGTCACGACCGTCCGGCGATAGCTGCCGTCAGGATAGGCTGCTTGAATCCCGGAGCCATTGTTGGACCAGAAGAGGTTGAGCACTTGGCCCACGGGCGTGGCCGTGGGCGGAATGCGGGTGTTGGTGGGCGTGGGTGTGTTGGTTGGCGTGGGCGTGGGGGTGCGGGTCACACTGTTTACGCTGTTATAGGTCTCGTTGTTCCCGGTGATCAGGTCGGTTTCGTTCAGTTGCACCCCGACTTGGTTGATCACCAGCCCCTGGACATCCACACTGCCGGAGACCGGCACGGTCACCCGCACCAATTCGCCAGGGCCGATGGGCTGCAACGGGCAGGTGAGCAGCCCATTGCCATCCGCCGTGGGGCATGTTTCGCCCCGGTTTGTCGTAACGGCATAGAGCTGGATATCTGCGGGCAGTTGGTCCGTCAGCACCACGCCTGTGGCCAGTTCCGTCCCCGTGTTTTCGATGGAGATGGTATAGGTGATCTCCCCCGGCACGATCCAGGTTTGGGCCGAGGCCGCCTTGGTCACGGTCAGATCCGGGCCGGAGATGTTGGGCGGCACCACGGTGGCAAAGACAATGCCGTTGATTTTGCCGTAGGTATAGGCTGGGCCTCTGGTGCTGCCATATTCTTCCCAAAAATCGCTATAGCCCCAGTTTTCCGGGGAAGGATAGATGCCTTGGCAAGGGTAAGTACTGTAAACACGGCAGATATACCCTCGCAGCGAATAGACCGCACCTTCGCCAGTGATAGCCAATTCTTGAACGTGATATGCGTAACTTGAGGCCCCTTCCTCCCATAATGTTCCCCTACTCCCCCAGTTGGGGTGGTCAGGATTGAGATTGAAGAAGAGGCCACCTTCCATGTGCGAGCCGCAATCTGCATACACAACGTACTTGAGCCTAACTCTTGGGTCAGGGTCAATGGCCAGGCCAGCGATGTACGTGCTGCGAACCCATGATGACGTATCACCGCAAAAAAGTCGGGGCTCGGCTTGCGCATAGACGGAAGCCCCTTGACCATCCAGTTCTGCTCGGTAGATGGTATCTGCTGAACCAGAAGCCGAAGAGTAGGCACGTGCCAAAAAGTAGATCTTGCCCCGGTTCTCGTCCAATACCAGGCCAGTGATCTGCTGTAGTGTGGAGAGGGTAAGGAGGGTCTCGACGCCGCTGCCGTCTAAATTGGCCCGACGGATGGACTCGAATTCAGTCCAATAGAGCTTGCCTGCACTGCTGTTGATGGCTAGCCGTTTCGGCCTTCTGGAGAGTCCGGAGAATCCGGTGATGATGCGTTCCGGGTTGCTGCCGTCCAGATTCGCCCGGCTGATGGAACTGCCTTCGTCCCAATAGACTTTCCCCCGGAGTTGATCCAGGGCAATGCCGCCGGTTGCCGACGTGAACGACGCCGGGACAATGGTCTCGATCTGGGCGTTCCAACTGGGGATGGTGCGGATGATCCCCTTGTCCGGTGTGGAGGCGTAAAGCCTGTAGGTGGATGCCAAGGTAGCCGCACAATGGTTGTTGGTATCGCAGGCCTGGAAGCGGGTGTTCCCGGCCACGTAGCCCTGAACCGAGCAGGAGAAGGTCAGACGGTTCAGCCGCTGGGGTTCGTTGGGCCGGGTCAGCGTGTTATATTCTCGGCTGATGGTGGGGGATGCACACGGGAAGCGGATCTTTTCCTCGCTCAAGTTGAGATCCGTGGCCGAACCCCGGAAGAGGGTCTGGGCCGAGTAGCCGCCGCCCGCATAGCTGACGAACAGTTCGACACGGGGGGCCAGCAGATCGATCTCGCCCCGCCATTTGTTCCAGGTGCTGCGGAAATCGTTGCGGTTGCCCATGGGGTCTGTGGCGGCCAGATCGATCTCGAAATAGCCTTCCAGATCTTCGGGGACAGCCGCGCTCCAGGCCGCCGTCGCCACTTCGGGCGCGTTGCCGGTCACGGTCACCGGGCGCCATAGCCGGTACATGCCCAGGACCTCGTCTGCGCGTCAGGGCAATCTGGAAGATCTGCACTTCGTCCAGCCGCCCGGTATAGGCCGGGGTGGCCGCCTGGGGTGCTCGTCCCAGGACAGGTCGCAGCGAGCCGCCATATTGGGAACTCTGTTTTAGCCCCTTGGCCGCTTCCTCGCCGTCGGCATAAAGCAGATGGCCTCGGCTTTGATCCAACACCTGGGCCACCATGTGCCACTGGCCGTCGGCATAGTTGGTGCCCACGGAGCAGATGGTCTCCCGCACGCCGCTGAGCACATCCACGCACAAGTTGCCACCGCTCAAGTAGACCTGACGATCCGTGGCCGTCGCTGCTCGTGCCGTGCCACCGGGCACCTCCACGGAGAAGAGGCCGCAGTCCTGGCAGGTGGTGTTGAACCAGCCGGATAGGGCATAGTTGGTGGTCGAAATGGCAACGCCCGCAACCTCGATGGCCTCGTTGTTGGCCCCATCGAAAGCCACGGCTGTGCCGAAGCGGCCGTCCGCTCCGCCCGCGGGACAGTTGCCCGCACACACGCCGTCGTTGCCCTGGCCGGATAGGTCGGTAAATTGGACGGATTCCGGGGCCTCATTCAGGCCCAACAGCAGCACGGTCTCGGAATAGACATCGGTCACCTTGTCCGAGGTGAAGGAAATCTCCCCACCACTCACGCCGCTGATCACAGTGCCCACGTCGGTGATCACCCCGGTCAGGGTCATGCTCTGGGTGATGGCACCGCCGGCGATCAGATCCATGTTCAGATCCATGATCGGCGGCGTATCGTCCACCCGCACAAAGCCTTGGCCATAGTCGGACGGCCGGGTCTGGTTGCCGACCGCGTCCACGGCCCGCACGGTGACCGTGAATTGGCCCGTGGGGTTGGTCAGCAGGGCATTCTGGCTGTCCATCGTCGCCATGGCGTAGTCGATGGTCCACGGCGTGGAAATGCCTGGGGTGATGGTGGCCGCCTGCCAGCCCGCTCCGTAGGGATCGATCTTTACCTCGACCCCGGCCACGCCGCTGGTGGCCGGACCGGCGTCGGCATCGGTCGCAACACCATTCAGGGAGACGGAGTAGCGATAGTTCGCCCCCACGCTCAGGGGAATGATGGGGTTGCCCGGCATAGCTGTGACGGGGGCGGGGGGTGAATCGTCCACATAGACTGTGTCGCCGGGCATGGTGGCCACATTGCCCACGGCATCGGTCACCCGCAGGGCAACTGTGTGGGCGCCTTCCGTGGTGGGCGTGGTCCAGGCATAGACCCATGTGCCCAGGTGGCTGCTTTGCCTGCTGGTGAGCGTCGTGGTCTGCCACGCGCCGCCATCCACCTGGAATTCGACCTGGGTCGGATAGGAGGTGGGATCCTCGGCGCTGCCGCCCACCACCTGGGTCACCCCGGCGGCGACATAGGTGGGGTTGAAGAACTGGGCCGTGGCCGGGTCCGTGTCGACCGTGAGGAATAGGTTGGCGGACGTGCTGAACTGGGTGAAATCTGCCGGGGTTGTGCCGGGCGGGTCAGCGGGGGAGAGGGCCTTCAGCCCAGCGGTGATGCTCGTGTCGATAGAATGGCTGCCGGATCCGCCGGCGGTGGCCGTGCGGCTGGCAGACTGAGACTGGCTCTGGCCCTCGGCCACGAAGAAGGGGGTGCTAAGATCGGATCCCCCCAGGCGGGCTGGGATGGCCGAGGCCAGGGTGCCGCCACCGGCCACCACAACGCCGGGCGCATAGGAGCCGGGCTGGAAATTGTTGCGTCACCGTGGCGGTGAAGACGTAGGTCTGTCCGGCACCCAGGAAAGAGTCGGCGTCGTCCACAAAGGTGGTGATGCCAAGGGTGTTGGTGTTGAAGATGTTGGGGTTGGTGCGGAAGATCTCCTTTTCCGCCAGATCGCCCAGGCCATCCCCATCCGTGTCAGCTTGCAGGGGATCTGAAGTGATGATTGTGGTCTTGCCCGTCCCATAGGTGAAGAGCCAGCCTTCCACTTCCACTTTGTCGCTCAGGCCATCAAAGTCCGAATCCGCCTGGGTGGGGCTGGTGCCAAGAATCAGCTCCAGGCCATCGTTGAGGTCGTCACTATCGCTGTCCGCCATATCGACTTCGGTCTGGCCGTCGATCTCCGCAGCGTCGGGGATACCGTCGCCATCGCCGTCGTGGGTGTTGGGATAGACGTCCGCCCCGCCCAGGGCAACTGGCCACATCCCGTCGCCATCGACATCCTTTTGGGCAGGCAGTGCCGGATCCCAATTCATCCCCCAGAATTCGTCGAGGGTGGCCGGGAAGATGTCCAGGACCGACGAATCGCCCATGTTGTTGCTGACGCGGTCGTCGACGGTGCGGGTGCTGCACTTGACGCGAAGGGCGAAGAATTTCCAGCAACTGTAGCCGGGGAAGGCAAAGCTCATGTTGAGCCAGAGTGCTTGCCCCGGCTGGTTGAGGCCAGCGGTTAGTACCGTGAGGGGCGTGGAGACGGTGCTTGTGGTCTCGCCACTGTAATGGCTGCGCCAGTCAAACGTGGCCACGTTTGTCCATTCATCTTTCATGTCCCCCAGCTTTGCCACGGGCGGCTTGTCCGTGGCGGAAGTGGCCAGCTTGAAGTCGATGGTGGTGGAGCGCAGGTTGGCCTCTGTTCGATATTCGTAGGGCAAATCGTTGCTGGAGGAGTGGAAAATTTTGCTGGTGATCTGGGCAAAGTGGTTGATTGCGTTGCCTGCCCGCAAGCCCATGCCCTGATTCATCATGCGCATCCCGAAGTCGTCCACGTTGACCAGGTCGTCCCGTGTCGTGTCGACGGTAATACCGCTGTCATTGATCAGCGAGGCGATGCCCTCGGTGACCGAGCCAAAAATGCTAAAGCACGCCCCGTCTACCCCGGCAGCGCAGAAGATAGCCAGGAAGAGATCGATGACCCCGGCGATCAAAAGGGCAATAAATCCAACCAGGGTCAGGCTGACGGCAAAGACCAGAATGGCCAAAATGGTGGCAGCGATGGTCGAGGCCAATAGGGCGTCGAAGGCCAGGCTGTCAGGCTTGACGCCGCCGCTGGCCGCTTCATAGATGAAAATACCCCACACGATCCCAACCGAAATAGCCAGGCCCACGAGGCCCGCTGACTTTGTGTTGCCCGCCACTTCGGACGAACTGGTCAACAGCGTGCCAGCGATGCCAAGTTTGCTCGCCCCTGCGGTCGCCATGGCCGAAGCCAGATTTGCCAGGGTGGTGAGTGGAGGCACAACCAGTAAAATCACCAGAGATGCGCTGAGCAGAATACCGCCGACCAAGGCAAGGTCATTGTTTCCGGTGATCAAGCCGGCCGCAAAGAGGCCGCCGCCAATCACCAAAACGGCCACAACCGTCAGGGCGGAGCCGACACCCTTAAGGACCCCAACCTTATTGATATCGCCAGCTTTGTATTTCTTGAGCAGATCGCCCAGGGGTTGCTTGAACAAGGTTTTGGTCACCTTGCCCCGTACATCACCGACCGTCAGCTTGCTCTTTGACATGATGTCGCCAAGATAGTTCTGGAGGGGTCGCAGGTCTGCGATGGTCCGCTTGAAATATCTGCCCACACCCACCATGACGGCCGTCTTCGTTCCCTTCAAAGCCAAATTCGCTCTATAGACATCGGTGTCGGCCATGTAGCCCAAGGAATTCTGGGCTCCTAAGTTTTGCCCGCCCAGAGCCACCACCTGATTCAACCCTGTGTAGAGCGACGTGTAGTATAGCTGAACCAAGGCCACCTTTCCGGCGGCAAGGGTCGGGCTATCTTCCGGCAATTCACCCGCATAGCGTCGATCCAGTTCATCCCAATAGTCGCCCAGAAGGACCGATTCCCAGCGGTTCTTCACGGCGTCCCAACGATAAGGGGCCACCTTGACGCCGGACATGACTTGCAGCGGGGTGCCCCCATTGGCGTTGAGATTCACAGTGAGGCGCGCGCCACTCCACCGCACGGTGTTCCCAGCCGATCCAGCGGCCAGGTTGGTGGTGCGATAGCTTTCGTCCCGCACAAACATCAGGCTTGGCATCAGGGTTGGGTGGGTAGTGGTGTAGGCCCCGAAGCCCGTGTTGAGAATTTCCTGGGCGTCCGTCGTGATCAGGGTGCCGACGGCCTGATCACGATATTCGTAGCGCTTGTTCACAACTTGGAGGACGTTTGGAATATTCCAACGCTCCACCTCCGAGACGCCGCTGTTCAGATCCCGATCAAATCGTTCGGCCACCGTGGGCGCGTTGACGCCCCGGCCCGCCACGGTGACATCCGGGAGGCCGTCGCCCTGGCACACATCGGCGACCAGGGTGTCGCAATCCCGCCCAGTGAGAAAGACGGCATCCAGCCCAAAGGAGAGGGCCAAGAGGCTGTTGTCGCTGGTCAGATCGTCGTCCGCGCCCGGGGCCGGATCTTCGTAGACCACCGCATAGTCCACCCCGTGGTCCTCGCGGATGTTGAGGCCGGTCAGCGTCCACTCGTCATAATATTGTTGCACAACTTGGATCTGGTTGTGCTTGTCCACGCCATTGGCGTCCACATAGGAGATGCAGTGGCTGCTCACGCTTTCCTGGCACTGGTCCACCAGCATCTGCACCAGCCAGACCATGCGCACCTTGTCCGGATAGATCCAATCCCAACTGGGGCGATAGAGCATCTTGGCATAGAAGGCCAGCCGGTCGCTGGTGTTGGGATCCACAACCAATTGGAGCGGGAACGTAGGCAACCGTTCGGTCGCTGCTGGCCATAATGCCGCCGGCTTGGGCCAGTTCAGCGTCCGACGGGAGGCGCGCGTGCCGAATGGGGTCGCCTAACTGAATCTCCAGCATGGGGACGAGCTTGATGTCCCCATTGTCGTCTGGGAATTTATTGCAATTGGTAAGGCCACGATGCACACAATCATCGAAAAAGGTTTTGAGACGGGTGTCGGGCCGATTGGCCACGCCCAGATAGCTGTCATCCCGCTGCACCTGACCCTGCTTGTCGCCGTCCGCCCAATCGAGGACATTAAACGCATACCAGAGGTGGTCCGGGTTTTTGGGACGGACTTGAAATTCAACGAAGGTGGGTTTGTCCTGCTCCAGCCCCTTGATCACCAGATCCATGGGCTGGGTTTCGTTGAAGACCACGGCGCCCTGATCCAGCGGGGAGAGGTCCGAGTCGTTGGGCACCCCATCGCCGTCCACGTCCCGATCGAAGATGTCCTCGATGCCGTCCCCGTCGGAATCTGGGCAGACGGGCATTTCTGGGCATTTCAGGCCGTCAAAGACCCCATCGTCCAAGGAGCTGACCTTGAGGGGATCTGAGTTGCGATGGACGCCATTGAGGTCGTCAAAGCCCACAACCTCCACATAGTCGGTGAGCTGATCGCTGTCCGTGTCCGGGTTCTCGGCGTTCGTGCCCAGGAGAGCCTCTTCGGCGTCGGTGAGGCCGTCGGCGTCCGTGTCCGTGCCATCGTCCACCAGGGGCGCATACCCTGGGGTGAAGAGGAGCGGATCGTTGCCCCTGGAACCTTTCCTGGACATCCGTGTAGCCCATCGCCGTCCGTGTCTGTCCCCGTGTCGTTGCGAATCGCCTGCAAGGGATTCGTGTCGGTCAAGGGGGTGCCAAAGGGATTGGTCGCCACGCTCTCGGCAAATTCCTGCTGCTGCACCGCGGCAGCTTGTTGATCTTGTTTTGTGGTCTGAATCGTACGTTGTTTGTCGTAAAAGGCGGCGGTCTGGGTACTCTGCAACGCGGGCAGGGCCACCATAGAGAAGATGACCAACCCGGAAAGGCTCTTTTGCAGCGGTTTGGAGCCAGTGTGGCGGATCAGCACAAAACAGAAGGCCAGCACCACCAGCATGGCCGCTGTGGTGCTGGCCTGCCGACCTGCGGCCCGACCCAAATCTTGGCCGAAGGAGATCAACGCGGAAAAAGAGAGGGGGGCGGGGGCCGAGGCCAATTGCTGCCGGTCATAACCGGAGAAATCGGTGATCACCTCTGCCTCAACTCGATAGTCATTTTCGCCGGGCAGGTTAAGGCGCAGCACTTGGCGCAAGGGCAAGCCGTCGCCATCCACCCACAATTCGCCCGTGCCCGTCATCTCGGCATAGGTCTCCGGCAGCCCAAGCTGGACACCCGGGGGCAGTTCGCCGTCGGCGGTCATGCGGGCGGTCATCTGGTCCCGCACATAGGCGCCAAAGCGGGGACCGTCCACCTCAAATGTGAAGCGGGTGACGTCGCCGTTTCCCCGCAGATCCGCGCCCTCGTTGCGCACATTGGTCGCCGCGGTCAGGAAGGCGAGGAAATCCCCTTCTGGGGCCACCCAATCCGTGACACTGCCGGTTTCCTGCCACTCGTCATAGCCCCGGCGGCCAAAGGTGCGGCCATCCTCCACTTTCATTTCGATGCCGCTGGCCGGATTCAGCACGCTGCCCCCATCCATCCACAAGGTCAGGTGCATGGACTGGTCCCGCAGGTTGCTCTCCCCCTCCAGGTGGATGGCTTGCTGCTTGCTGCTGCGGCCCATGTTTTGCACGGTGGCCAGGGGGATGGTGGTCTGGATCACGTCCGTGGTGTAGCGATAGCTGCCCAACTCCACGGCCCGCTGCCACGCCTGGCTGACCTCCCGCTGGGCCGCGGGCGCGGCGGCCAACTCGCCCAAGCGGGCGGACGTTTGGGAAAGAGGTCCAGCGGTTGGCGTGGGGAAGACCCAAAGCGCGGCAACAAGAAGTAGGCCAAGCAGGGAAAGGATGCTGGCGGTAAGCACGGCGCGGGATCGAATTTGTGGTCGTTTCAAGCTGGATATCCTTGTACGGATAAATTCATGGATTGAGAAGGTGCTATTCTCAGCGTGGCGGGGTTGCTGATGGGCATTTCAGCAAATCACGCTTGATCAGGATGATACGCTCGAATCTTTGGGCAGCGGTGAGAGATGGCGGCGAGAAGGAGGCCTGTGCGGATATAGCAAACTTGAGGAGAGAGGTTTCTTACCGTACCATGTTCGGGTGGGGCTGTCAAAAGAATCACTCATCTTCATCCCGAAGACCTTCGTGGTAAAATAGGTCCATGCTCGAAAAAATCACCGCTTTCATCACCCGCCCCACCCCCGCCGGCCCAGAACTGCTTCTGATCCGCCACCCCCACGCCGGCATCCAACTCCCCGCGGGCACGGTGGACCCTGGCGAGTCCCCGGCGGACGCGGCCTTGCGGGAGGCCTGGGAGGAGACCGGGCTGGCGGATCTGCGCGTCCACCGGTCCCTGGGTCACCAAATCCAGCGACCGGGCGGAGCCATCCGCTACATGCTCGCCGACACCCCCGTTTTCAGCCGTCCCGACCCCACCAGTTTCGATTGGGCCCATCTGCGCCGGGGGCTGCAAGTGCGGGAAGAGCAGCGCCAGGGCGATTGGGTCCAGATCACCTTTGAGGAGCCGCTCTCGTTGGATCAGCCGGAGGTCATCACCTATCGCATCATGGGGTGGGTGCCGGTCGATACTATCTGTGCCGCCCAACGCCGCACCTTCTATCATTTGGTCGGGTCTGGTTCACTGCCGGATCAGCCGCCCTCGGTCTACACGGACTATCACGATTTTCAGCCCTTTTGGGCACCCCTGCGCGACCTGCCGCCCATCGTTTCGCCCCAACAGGCTTGGCTGGATCTCGTTTTCGATCTGTTGGCAATCTCACTGTGACACGGGCCAAGAGTGGATAGAATTTGACTCATCCTCTGGCATTGTTAACGCCAATTCTGTCCAATCTTGGAGCTTTTGCCCATGTCCATCACCGCCGAACAGGCCCGCCTGGCCGAGTATCGCCGCCGGGAATCGAACTGGAAGCACTGGGGACCGTATCTGAGCGAGCGGGCCTGGGGCACGGTGCGGGAGGATTACAGCGCGAGCGGGGACGCCTGGACCTACTTCCCCCACGACCATGCCCGCAGCCGGGCCTATCGCTGGAACGAGGACGGGCTGGCCGGGATCTGTGACCGCAACCAGCGTCTCTGCTTTGCCCTGGCCCTGTGGAACGGCCAGGACCGCATCCTCAAGGAGCGGCTCTTTGGCCTGACCGGGCCGGAGGGCAACCACGGCGAGGATGTGAAGGAACTCTACTTCTATTTGGACAGCACCCCCACCCACAGCTATATGAAGATGCTCTACAAATATCCCCAGGCCGCCTTCCCCTACGGCCAACTGGTCGAGGAAAACCAGCGTCGGGGCTACGATGACCCGGAATTCGAGCTGGTGGACACGGGCATCTTCGATCAAAACCGCTACTTCGACATCTTTGTGGAATATGCCAAGGCGGACCAGAACGACATCCTGATCCGCATCACCGTGGCCAACCGGGGGCCGGAGGAGGCGGTCTGCCACCTGCTTGCCGACCCTGTGGTTCCGCAACACCTGGGGCTGGGGCTATGCCGATGGGTCCATGCACGATACGCCGGAAAAGCCCAGGCTGGCCGCGGTGGACGGTCCAAAAGGCGCGGTCTCCGTGCGCGCCGACCACCCCAAGGCGGGCAGCTATTTCCTCTATGCCCAGCAGGGGGATGACGCAACCGATTCCCTGCTTTTTACCGAGAACGAAACCAACCGGGTCCGTCTTTTCAACGCCCCCAACCCCTCGCCCTACGTCAAGGATGCCTTCCATCGCCGGGTGGTCCACGGCGACGTGGGCGCGGTGAACCCGGCCCAGGAGGGGACCAAGGCGGCGCTTTGGATGGTGCGCACGGTCCCGGCTGGGGGAGAGGTGACGGTGCAACTGCGTCTGTGCCAGAACCAGCGGGCCGCCCCCTTTGCCAACTTTGATGCCCTCTTCGCCCGTCGCCAGGCCGAGGCGGATGGGTTTTTCGCCGCCATCCACGGGCCGGATCTGGACGAGGACGCCCGCCGGGTGCAGCGGCAGGCCTGGGCGGGGATGCTGTGGAGCAAGCAGCTCTACTACTATGACGTGCCCCAATGGCTGGCCGGGGACCCCGGTTCGCCGCCGCCGCCGGCAGCGCGCGCGCCTGGGCCGCAACCACGGCTGGGGCCATCTGACCAACTTCGACATCATTTCCATGCCCGACAAGTGGGAATATCCCTGGTACGCGGCCTGGGATCTGGCCTTCCACTGCGTGGCGCTGGAGCAGGTGGACGCGGATTTTGCCAAGCGCCAGTTGGAGTTGCTGACCCGGGAGTGGTACATGCACCCCAACGGGGCAGATGCCCGCCTACGAGTGGAACTTTGGCGATGTCAACCCGCCGGTGCACGCCTGGGCGACCCTGCGCGTCTATCAGTTGGACGCCGCGCACACGGGCACGCCGGATCGGGCCTTTTTGGAGGGCATCTTTCACAAGCTGCTGCTCAACTTTACGTGGTGGGTCAACCGGGAGGACGCGGACGGCAACAACGTCTTCCAGGGCGGCTTTCTGGGGCTGGACAACATCGGCATCTTCGACCGCAGCGCCCAACTGCCCACGGGCGGCCACATGGACCAGTCCGACGGCACGGCGTGGATGGCCTTTTATAGCCTGGAAATGATGCGGATTGCCCTGGAATTGGCCAAGGAGAACCCGGTCTATCAGGACACGGCCACCAAGTTTTTCGAGCATTTTCTGCGCATCGCCCACGCCATGACCAACCTGGGCGGCAAGGGCTACAGCCTGTGGGACGACGAGGACGGCTTCTTTTACGACACGTTGCACCTGCCCGACGACTCGATCTTCCGGCTGAAGGTGCGCTCGTTGGTGGGGTTGATGCCCCTGATCGCCGTGGAAACCTTGGAGCCGGAGCTGATGGCGGCTTTCCCGGACTTCGCCCGGCGCACCCAGTGGTTCATCGACAACCGGCCTCAGCTCAGCGAAGATGTGGTCTGCGCGGAGGTGCCGGGGGAGGGGGAGCGCTTCCTGATCGCCATTCTCTCCAAGGAGCGGTTGGCCTCGATGTTGCGCTATCTGCTGGACACCGACGAGTTTCTCTCGCCCTACGGCATCCGCTCCCTCTCCAAATTCCACGCCGCCCACCCCTTCCGGCTGGAGGTGGACGGCCAGCACTTCGAGGTGGGCTACGTGCCGGGAGAGTCCCGCAGCGGTCTCTTTGGCGGCAACTCCAACTGGCGGGGACCGATCTGGTTCCCCCTCAACTTTCTGATCATCGAGGCCCTGCAACGGTTCCACCGCACCTACGGCGACGACTTCACCGTGGAACTGCCCACGGGATCTGGGAACTGGGTGACGTTGGATGTGGTGGCCGATGAACTCTCCCGCCGCCTCACCCGCCTCTTCCTGCGGGACGAAAGCGGGCGGCGTCCGGCCCACGGCGGCGATCCCCGCTACCAGACCGATCCTCATTTCCGGGATCATCTGCTCTTCCACGAATACTTCCACGGGGAGACGGGCGCGGGCCTGGGCGCGTCCCACCAGACCGGGTGGACCGGGCTGGTGGCCAATTTGCTGCAAACTCGGCACCAGAAATGGTCAATCTGACCGAAATAGAACGCGGATGACGCGGATTGGACGGATCAAAACGGATTCTTAAATCCGTGAAAATTCGCTAAATCCGCGTCATCCGCGTTCTATTCCCAAATCGTTGACAGATCGACAACATCTTGGCGAAAGCGCCCCGGACGTGCTAGGATTGGCGTTGATCGTATCGACCTCACCCGCACTGGACAGATGTGTATGCCGAATTTTGTCCTCCCCAACTCTACGCCCCGCCCATCCTGGCTGGCGAACTGCTTTCCGCCGCCGCCGGGATCTGATCTTCTGGCTCTGCTTCTTGATCCTGAACGGACTTTCTCTTTGCCCCCTTCTTTGTGGCCGGCATGGAGAGCGCCGGCGCGTCCGCGTCCAGTTTGGGGGGCGGCTGGCTGGGCGTTTTGGCGGATGGGATGCGCCGGGCCGGTCTTTTTCATGTCAGCGCTGAATTTGTGTTGTTGACCGGGGCTTGGGTGCTGCTGGCACCACGGCGTTTCCTGCGCCGGGCCGCGGCGGTTTTGACGCCCACGGTCTTCCTGCTGGCCCTGGCCTACCACGTCTACGAAGCCGTGGTGCGCTCGGTCTATCAGATGGAGCCAGATTTTTATAACCAATACCGCTTCATCGTGGACGGCATCGGCTACTTGGCCGAGCATGTCAATGTCTCCGGGATGCTCTATTTGGGCGTCGGGCTGGGTATCCTGGCCGGGGTGGGCGGCATCGGGCTGCTTTTTTATGGGCTGGGGACATCTGTCCGCCTGGGGCTGAATGGGTGGAGCCGGTGGACGTTGATTGCCCTGTCGGCCCTGGTCCTGATCAGCGCGGGGGTGTGGCGAGGGGCCTTGGCCGCGCCGGATGCCCCCATCAGCAGCCTGACGGCTAAGGTGATGGAGAACGTGGCGGCGTCTAGGTCAACCCAAGCCCAGGTGAATAGGTTGCGGGACGCCAGCGTGGTGGGCGCCTATGATTATGCCGAACTGCGCCTGGCCAAGCGGCCCAACATCATGTTGATCTTCGTGGAAAGCTATGGCAGCGTGCTTTACAAACGGCCCGACTATGCCCTGGCGTACACCGCGCTTTTGGATGAGTTGCAATCGTCCCTGGCCGGGTCTGGCTGGCACACGGCGTCGGCGTTGAGCGAGTCCCCCACCTGGGGCGGCGGCTCGTGGATGGCCTATACCAGCGCCCTTTTCGGCCTGCGTATCGACGAACATCCCCAATACCTGGCCCTTTTGGACCGGTTTGACGAGCAGATCTATCCAAGCCTGGGGGTCTATCTGCAATCCCAGGGCTATGACTTCACCTGGCTCTCCACGGTTTCCAAAGAGCTGAAGGATGACGAGTGGAACCGCTACAAGCGCTTCTATGGCGTGGACGAGTGGCTGCGCTATCGGGACCTGGGTTACAACGGTCCCCGCTATGGCTGGGGCCCCGCGCCGCCAGACCAATACGCCCTCCACGCCGTGCGGGAGCGGCTGCAAGCCCAGCCGGACCCCTATTTCCTCTTCTTTATCACCCAAAACTCTCACTATCCTTGGGTGCCCCTGCCCGAACTGGTCGATGATTGGCGAACGCTTGACATGCCGGCTCCCGACCCAGAGGTGGGCGACCAGGACGAGATCGTCCACAACATCCGCCGCCAAAACTACATGAACGCGGTGGACTACGAGCTGCGCATGTTGACCGATCTGATCCTGACCGAGCAGGACGACGACACAATTTATATTTTGATTGGGGACCATCAACCGCCCCGGGTCTCCCGCAAGGAGGATGGCTTCGAGACGCCCATCCACATCATCAGCCGCAACCCTGAGTTTGTGGCCCAGTTCGAGCAGGTCGGTTTTGTCCCAGGTCTTCGGGTGGAAGAAACCCCGGCGGACCTGAGCGGGGACCCGGCCCAGGCCATCCAATCCCTGCTCGACCAGGAACCGATCCTGCACCACGAAGGGCTCTACTCCTTGCTGGTGCGGGCGCTTTTGGCCGAATATGGCCTGCCCCCGGCCAACTTGGCCGCCAATCTGCCCGAATTTCTGTCCAATGGGATGCAGCTTGACAGTCTTCCCCAGCCCTATGCGTCAGAATCCGTGTCAGAACGACCGCAGACCGCGTCTCCGTAAAGCCCTGATTCTGAACACACCAAGGAAGGAACCACCATGAACCTTTTTCCGAAGCGATTGAACACACTCTTTGCCGCCCTGTTGATGATCGTGCTGTTGGCCGCCTGTGGCGGAACCGAAACGCCCGCCGCCGTCCCCACCGCTGCGCCGGTAGAGTCCGCTGCGCCCGCAGAATCCGCTGCGCCCGCAGAATCCGCCGCCCCCGCATCGGCACCGGCGGAAGCGGGCATGGTCAATTTCCAGGTAGTAACGGCCGAGTCCTCCGCCACCTATATTGTGCAGGAAGAGTTTTTGGCCGACGCGCTGGCCAAGCTGGGCATCAACGCCGGCAAGACCGAAGTCTACGGCGTCTCCCAGTCGGTCAGCGGCTTCATCCAGTTGGATGTGACAAACCCGGCCAATGCCCTGGGGGCCAACCAGTTCAACGTGGACATGACCGTGCTGCAAACCGACCAATCCCGCCGGGACAACTGGATCCAGGATAACGGCCCCAGCTTTGGCAGCTTCCCCGTGGCCAGCTTTGTGGCCACATCTATTGTGGGCGCACCCGATGCGTATACCGAGGGCGAGGCGGTCAGCTTCCAACTGGTGGGCGACCTCACCGTGCGGGAGATCAGCCAGCCCGTCACCTTTGATGTCACCGCCACATTGAGCGGCGGCACCCTGAGCGGTACGGCCACCGCCGCATTGAAGATGAGCGACTTCGGCATCGATCCCCCCAGCTTCGCCAACACCCTCACCGTGCAGGATGACTTTCAGGTCCGCCTGGATCTGGTGGCCACCCAGAACTAAACCCGAGAAGCAACCACAAAAAGGCGAGAGATCCACCAACACGGATCTCTCGCCTTTTTCATTTTCATCGGTCTTTTGATCCACGAATCTTCACGAATCTTCACGAATCAAAACAAAAAAGATTCGTGTGGATTCGTGAAGATTCGTGGATCACTGTTTGATGTACGCGGGCACCGGGATCCCAGGGGTCAGCAGCGGATCGTCGATGGGGGCCTGCGGCGGTCAGCGCCAAGGGCAGCACGCCCGGCCCACACGGGCAGGGCGTAGTCCTCCTCGTCGTCGCCAGGGGGACCCGTGCGCACCTTGGCCGAGGCGTACTCGATGGGCATGGCCACCACCAGGGTGGCGGCCATCTCCTTGGGGTTGGGCTGCCGGGCATCGTCCCACCGACCGGGCATGACCGCCTCGGTGATGGCGTGGAGGGCGTCCCACTTCTCGGTCTCGTCGTCCACCAGGCGGCCTGTGCCAAAGAGCATGGCCGAGCGATAGTTCATGGAGTGGTGAAAGGCCGACCGGGCCAGGACCAACCCGTCCAGGTGGGTGACGGTGATGCAGAGACTCGCCCCGTCCCGGATGGTCTTGAGCATGCGGCTGGCCGGCGCGCCGTGGAAGTAGACCACCTCCCCAATGCGGGCGTGGATGGTGGGGATCACGAAGGGGCGGCCCTCCACCACAAAGCCCACATGGCAGATGGCGCTGGCGTCCACAATGGCCTGGACGGTCTCTCGGTCATAGTCCGCCCGCTTGGGCAGACGGCGCACCTGGTTGAAGTCGGTCTTGGCGTACTCAGTCATGGGAATTTCCGATTTTGGATTTGTGATTTTGGATTGGGTGGACGTGCGGAAACCTATTGTACACGCTACCCCTCGCCCCTCGCAATTCAGAGGATCTCGACCATTCCGGGAAAGGGCCACAACCACTCACTCAACCCAAGATCGTCCGGCCCTTTCCCGGAATGCCAAAGCGCATCCAACGCCCCTCGCCCCCTACCCCACCATCTCCTCGCTCATCGCCCACAACTTGCGGGCCGCATCCATATCCTGGGCCGCCTTGGACGGCGTCACCGCCTTGGATTTGGCAAAATAGGTGCCCGTCACCCCCTCCACCGCCGGGGACGAGGCCAGGAAAATGCTGGTCTCCGCCCCCTTCTCCGGCGAGATGGCGGCGAACTTTTGCATCAGGCGGAAGACCGGGATCAGCAGGCTGCGCACCCCGGTCATGTTGTTCATGGCAAAATTGCTGGCCACAAAGCCCGGATGCAGACTGTTGGCCGTGACCCCGGTCCCCTCAAGCTGCCGGGCCAACTCTGCCGTGAAGAGAATATTGGCCAACTTCGACTGAGAATAGGCCGCCCACCCGCTGTATTTCTGCTTGCCCTCCACATCCGCAAAATTGATCGTCCCCCCCATGTGCGCCCCGGACGAGACGCTGACAATCCGGGACGGCGCACTGGCGATCAGCATGTCCCGCAGCAGATCCGTCAGCAGAAAATAGCCCAGGTGATTCAACGCCCAGGTCTGCTCGATACCGTCCACACTCTCCGTGCGCCCGGCAAAAAACATCCCCGCGTTGTTCACCAACACATCCAGCCGGTCATACTTGGCCCGAAAGGCCGCCGCCACCGCCCGCACCGACGCCTGGGACGCCATGTCCGCCACCAAATAGTCCACGTTCCCGGATCTTCCGGTCCCATTCCCCGTCTCCGCCCGAATGCGGTCCACCGTGGCCCGACACTTGGCCTCGCTGCGGCTGATCACCACCACCGTCGCCCCCATGCGGGCCAATTCCAACGCCGTCACTTCCCCAATCCCGGCGGTCGCCCCGGTCACGATACAAACCTTGCCTTGCATAATCTGCTCCTATGTTCGATGATTAAATGATTACGGTTGGTCCGTCACGCCAACTCAGTGTACGCTTCATGCCCCGGCGAATCAGTCAATAGCGTTCCAATTGGGGACGGAATTTTTTTTGAAAGGAGTGACCGAATGAAACAAGACCAAGCCTTGTATTGGCAGAAATTCGAGGTCCAGATCCAGGGGGCGGTTGACGCCATGCCCGGTGTCGCTGGCCTCTCCTTGTTCGACATCACCAGCGGCCACACCCTGGCCATCAACGGGGACGAGCCCTTCCCCACCGCCTCCAGCATCAAGATCCACATCCTGGCCGCCCTCCTGGCCCAAGCCGAGGCCGGGGAGATCGACCTTTCCGCGCCCGTGGTCGTGGACCCGGCCCAGTTCGTCTTCGGCAGCGGCGTCCTGGCCTACCTGGAAGACGCCCCCACCCTCACCGTGCGAGACGTGGCCATCCTCATGATCATCGCCTCGGACAACACGGCCACCAACCTGTGCATCGATCTGGTCGGCATCGACCGGGTCAACGACCTGATCCGGGACTTCGGCCTCACCCACACCCACCTGCGCCGCAAGATGATGGACAACTTGGCCGCGGTGCGGGATCTGGAAAACGTCTCCACCCCCAACGAGATGGCCCAAACCCTGGCCCGTCTCCACGCCGGACAGCCCACGCCCTGGGTGGGCGCGGAGACCCTGCGCATCCTCGCCAAGCCCAAAAGCGGCTACCTCAACCAAGCCCTGCCCGAAGACCTCCCCGTGGCCCACAAACCCGGCTCCGTAGACGCCGCCGCCTGCGACATCGGCCTCGTCCACCTCCCCCGCCGCCCCTACATCGTCGCCGCCATGACCAAATACGCCACCGTCCCCGAAGCCGACCTCAGCCACGCCCTGGTCAATCTCTTCCGCCTGATCCACACCGGCATGGACACCCTGGATCGCTCAAACAGAGCCGGGCGCACAGTGTGGTGAGCCGGCGGAGTTCGCACCCCCTGGTGCGAACGGCTCGGCGTAGGTGCGGTTAACCGCACGAGGGTCGACCCAGCGTACGTGCGGTTGAAAACCGCACCACTCTACGAGATCAGCGTCGGTTGAGTAGCCGCCGCCGAGATCTCCGCTGACGCATTCAGGGACGGCGGCGTATCGAAACCAAAGCGGGTGACCTGACCCACTGCGGTTTCGATACGCCCTACCTTCTGCGGTCATGTGGCGGGTTGGGTCAAGCCGGGCTACTCAACCTGCGTTGGCCTTTGCGCAATCCAGCGTCGGTTGAGTAGCCGCCGCCGAGATCTCCGCTGACCATTCAGGGACTGGCGGCGTATCGAAACCAAAGCGGGTAGACCCAGTGTGTATTGAAACCCACTTCGGTTTCGATACGCCCTACCTTCTGCGGTCATGTGGCGGGTTGGGTCAAGCCGGGCTACTCAACCTGCGTTGGCCTTTGCGCAATCCAGCGTCGGTTGAGTAGCCGCCGCCGAGATCTCCGCTGACCATTCAAGAAGTGGCGGCGTATCGAAACCAAAGCGGGTAGACCCAGTATGTATTGACCCACTGCGGTTTCGATACGCCCTACCTTCTGCGGTCATGTGGCGGGTTGGGTCAAGCCGGGCTACTCAACCTGCGTTGGCCTTTGCGCAATCCAGCGTCGGTTGAGTAGCCGCCGCCGAGATCTCCGCTGAGCATTCAGGAACTGGCGGCGTATCGAAACCAAAGCGGGTTGAACCCACTGCGGTTTCGATACGCCCTACCTTCTGCGGTCATGTGGCTGGTTGGGTCAAGCCGGGCTACTCAACCTGCGTTGGCCTTTGCATTTCCCAATCCCTACGTCTCAACTCCCGATAGTGGTATTGATACAGCGTGCGAGAACCCCAACCGCCCATACAGCGCCAGGGCCGGTTCGTTTTGCGATCGCACCTGCAAATAGAGATTGCCCGCTCCCTGCGCCGACGCCCACCCGGCCAAGCCCGTGGAGCAACGCCAACGCCGCGCCCCGCCGCCGAAAGTCCGGGTGGGTGGCGATGTTGAAGAGCCCGGCCCAACCCCCATCCGCCACGCAGAGGCCCACGGCGGCGGGTTGACCGTCAAGGACGACCAGCCCAAACGCTTTGGCCGCCCGCACCCGCCCCCACATGGCGTCGTAGATGGGGCGACGGTGGGCGGCCACATGCTCGATGGCGCAGTACGTGTCCAGCCAGGCGGGGGTCCACGAGGGGGTGAGGGTGACGGTGAGGGCCGGCGCGGTGGCGGAGGCGGCCAGGACGTGGGGAATCTCGGCGGTCTGCACGTCGTTGACCTGCGATTTCGCATAGCCACGATTGGCGAGGATGTCGTCCAGGCCTGTGGGCAAGGCCGCCGAGGTAATCTGGAAGCGGGGGAGGGCACCGTGGTCCCGGTAAAAGGTCTCGACGGCGTCCATCTTTTCGGCCAGGGTTTGGCGGCCCAAGTCGGCGTTGGGCCACACGGAGTTGGCCCGCCGGGTGACGTTGTGGTTGAAGCGCAGCCGCCAGCCGTCAAACTGGAGGTTGATGGCCGCAGGTACAGCATGGAAGGCTGTTTCTTCGACGGTTTGGATTTGCGCGTTCATGGGCGGGTGGTTTGGATTGGGTGGATGGTGGCGTAGGGGCATGAGGTGTGGCGGCACGATTGTCATTCAACGGCGAATTTTCCATCCGCCACACCTCGTGCCCGGCTGTGCGGCCCCGATGGTATGGGTACGTGTGCCGGGCATGAGGTGGGATGGCGATGGAACCGGTCTTTCTTTGCGGGCATTCTTCCGCCATCCCACCTCGTGCCCCTACGGGTTGGTCAACATCCCCTTCGCAAACGCCAACACCTCGTCCAACTTCTCCGGGTCCACGCCGCCGCCTTGGGCCATGTCGGGGCGGCCGCCGCCGGAGCCGCCGAAGTGGGTGAGGGTGGCGCGCAGGAGATTGCCCATGTGGGCGTCTCCGTCCGCGGAGCGGGCGAAGAGGACGGTGGCTTTGCCATTGGCTTTCGCAGGCCAGGAGGGCGATGACGCCAGCCTGTTGAGTCAAGGCTTGGGCCAGGGATTTGAGGCCAGCCGGGTCAAGATCTGGGCTGCGGTGGAGGACCATGCGCACGCCATTTTCCCTCGGGGCAGCGACCAACAGGTCCTGGGCCACGAAAGTCACCTGGGCCGCTTGGAGGTCGCGTACGAGCCGTTCCACTTCTTTGAACCGAGCCATCTGCTTCGCCACCAGATCCGGCACTTCTTCGGGCCGGGTGTCGAGGAGGTTGGCCGTGGCGGTGAGCAGGTTGTGCTTGGCGGTGTAGTCGGCCAAGGCCCGGTTGCCGCAGAGGAAATGCACCCGGCTGTGGCCGCGGATGCGCTCGGAGCGCAGGAGTTTGATGGGGCCGATCTCGCCGGTGTTGCGCACATGGGTGCCGCCGCAGGCGGACCAGTCGAAGCCTTGGATCTCCACGATGCGGATGGACCCGCTGACCTTGGGCGGGCGGCGCAGGGGGATTTCGGCGATGCGGGATTCGTCCACTTCGTAGGCGGTGACGGGGAGTTGGGTCAAGACCAGGTAATTGGCTACCGTCTTCGATTTCAGCCAATTGGGCGTCGCTGACCGAGTCCGTGTCCAGCTCCAACATGCAGATGTCCGCGCCGAAGTGGACGGAGACGGTCTCCATGTTCAGGCGCAGGGTGAAGGCGGCGGAGAGCAGGTGTTGGCCTGTGTGCTGTTGCATGTGGTCGAATCGGCGGGGCCAGTCGATGAGGCCGTGGGCCGGGCCGGGGGAGAGGGGCGCGGCCAAGATGTGCAGGATTTCGCCGGTTTTGCCCACCTGCACATCCACCACGGCCACGCCGTTGAGGCGTGCCCGTGTCGTGCTGCTGTCCGCCGGAGGTGGGGTAGAAATAGGTGTGGTCCAGGAGGGCGGCGGGGTGGCCGTCCACGGTGGTGATGGAGAGAATTTGGGCGTCGAATTCGGTGGTGTAGCTGTCGGTGTAGTAGAGATGTTGGGTCATGCTGTGGCTCCCGATCTATGAGTCGTTTTGACGTTTTTGCTTGGTGGACATAGCCACCCCAACGGCCACGCCCAGGGCAATGCCCAGGCCGATGTTGCCCAAGGCCACGCCTACGGCGGTCCCGACCCCCAGGCCGATGGCGATCCAGGCTGCGCTTTTGTCTTCTTTGTCGTCGTTTTTCTTGTCCATGATTTCCTCTGTGAAGTCGTTTGTTCCGTGTTGTTCAATGGTTGATCTCAACCGTTTGTGGAAGAAGTTTAGCACAGACCGGCGGAATTGTGTACGATACGGTTGGGGAATTGCCAGCTCGTTTCCAAACCATGACTCAACCCCTTGCTTTTAGCCCCGACCCGATCCTGGCGTATAATAATGGGAAATCGTTGTCAATCCGCCCAACCTCAAAGGAGCCTAGTATGCCCAGCCCCAAACCACCCCTCAATTCTGATATTTC
>CAVPIK010000029.1:0-286573 GCA_963704975.1 uncultured Chloroflexia bacterium
TCTACTTCCAGAACCTTTTGCCCCTACTTTCGTGTTCGTTCGCTCTTGAAAGGAGTACAACCTATGATCGGTGGTTTTGTTAATCGTGTGGCATGGGTGGACCTGACCAGCGGGTCCATCGAATACAAGGGTATCGACGACGACGATGCCAAGAAGTACATCGGAGCCAGAGGGTTGGGCGTCAAGTATGTCTATGACAACGGCCCGGATGTGGATCCGCTCTCGCCGGAGAATCTGCTCTGTGTGATGAACGGTCCCCTCACCGGCACCAATGTCAACATGAGCGGACGTCTGGCCGTGGTCACCAAGTCGCCCCTCACGGGCACCATCGCCGATTCTCACATGGGCGGCTGGACCGCGGCCAAGCTCAAGTGGGCGGGCTTTGACGGTCTGGTCTTCAAGGGCAAGGCGGACAAGCCCACCTATGCCTATGTGGAAGACAACACAGTCACCCTCCACGACGCTTCGGACGTGTGGGGCAAGGGCATCCACGAGACCCTGGATATTTTGAAGGCCCGCCACGGCGAAGAGTGCGACGGCATGGCCATCGGTCAGGCTGGCGAGAATCTGGTACGCTTCAGCGCCTGGGTGAATGTGGATGACCGGGCCGCCGGTCGCAACGGCACGGGCACAGTGGGCGGCAGCAAGCTGCTCAAGGCCATCATCATCAAGGGCGACAAGAAGAACCGCCCGAACCCGGCCAACAAGGACGCGGACAAGGAAGCCCGCAAGCGCGCCCTGGCCGCCATCATGGCCGAAGAGAACATCACCTCGCCCAGAAAGGGTGGCCTCAGCCTCTATGGCACCAACGTGCTCATGAACATCACCGAGAGCATCGGCGGTCTGGGCTCCCGAAATTCCCAGGTCACCGCCTTTGGTGCGGAAAACGCCGAGATGATCTCCGGCGAATATGTGCGGGAGACACATTCTGGTGGGCGAGCCGACCTGCCATGCCTGCCCGGTGGCCTGCAAGAAGGAAGTCGAGATCAAGGAAGGCCCCTTCAAGGTGCGCATGGAGAGCGTGGAGTACGAACCGGCCTGGTCTTTGGGCTCCAACTGCGGCAACAACGACATCGCCGCCGTGGCCTTCATCATCGACCGCTGCAACGACTTCGGCATGGACCCGATTGAGCTGGGCAACGTGATCTCCATGTACATGGAGGCCGGCGAGAAGGGCTATACCAACGGCGACGGCAGCTTGGCCTGGGGCGACACCCACGGCATGGTGGCCCTGACCGAGAAGATCGCCATGCGTCAAGGCGTGGGCGACAAGTTGGCCGGGGGCACGGCTCGTGGCGCCCAGGCCTTTGGCCATCCTGAGCTTTCCATGACCGTCAAGGGTCAGGCCATCCCGGCCTACGATCCTCGGGGTCTGAAGGGCATGGGCATTGCCTACGCCACCAGCAACCGGGGCGCCTGCCATCTGCGGGCCTACACCCCCGCCGTGGAATTGGGCGTCATGCCCTTTGGCAGCCTCAAGATGGACCCCCTGGAATGGAAGGGCAAGGGCGGGCTGACCAAGGTCTTCCAGGATGTCCATGCGGTCTCCGACTCCTTGGACCTGTGCAAGTTCTCCGCCTTTGCCATGGGCATGGACGAGTACACCCAGCAATACAACGCGGTCACCGGTCTGGACTACTCGGTGGAGAAGTTGCTGCAATGCGGCGAGCGCATCTATAACCTGGAACGCCACTACAACAACCAGGCTGGCTTTGCCGAGGGCAGCGACTATCTGCCCAAGCGCTTCACCGACGAACCCAGCACCATGCCCGGCTCCCTGGGCCATGTGTGCGAACTGGACCTGATGTTGGAAGAGTACTACGAGGCCCGGGGCTGGGAGAACGGTGTGGTCAGCAAGGCCAAGCTGGACGGAATTGGCTATCGCGTAGAGATAGAGGCTTGAGATAGAGATAGAGTGTGGACAAAAAATGCGGGCGGGGGATATTTCCCCCGCCCGCATTTTGTTGTCAACATCAGAGACTTACTGCGCCCGCCACGCCGCAGAATCCGGCACGAAGAGGGGCGCACCGAACTCGGCCACGCCGAACTGGCTGATCTGCTCCTGGGCGGGAACGGAGATCAGCCAGTCGATGAATTGGTTGGCCAGATCATTGCGAATTCTGTCGTTTTTGGCCGGGTTGACGGCGATGACGCCGTAGGGGTTGAACAGGATGGGGTCGCCTTCGGCAGCGATGACCAGTCCCGTGCCCTCCAAGGTGCGGGCCAAGTAGGTGGCCCGGTCGCTCAGGGTATAGGCCGTGAGCTCGTCGGCCATGGTCAACACAGCGCCCATGCCCTGGCCGGCGGAGACATACCAATCCCCAGTCGGCTCGATCCCGGCGGCGGCCCACACGGCCTTTTCCTTGGTATTCGTGCCCGGAATTGTCGCCTCGGGAGACAAAGGCGACCTGGGCGTCAGCGATCTTGGTGAACGCCTCCACCGCGGTCGCAGATCCCTGTACCCCGGCCGGATCATCCGCCGGGCCGAGGATGACGAAATCGTTGTACATGACATCTTCCCGGCGCACACCATCCCCCGCGGCCATGAAGGCATCTTCCTGGGATCGGGCGTGGACCAGCAGCACGTCCGCATTGCCATCCACCCCCAGGGCCAGGGCCTGCCCCGTGCCCACGGCGATCACGTCCACCTTGACGCCGGTCTCGGCCTCAAAGATGGGAATGATGACATCCAACAGCCCGGAGTCCTGGGTGCTGGTGGTGGTGGCCAGGGTGATCTTGGGCAGGGGGCCAACCCCTGGGGCCACAGGCGAACAACCGGCCAACAGGGCGATCAATAGGACGACGATGAAAAGACGAGTTTTGAGCATGGAACTTCCTTTCTGAGGTTGGAGATTGGGGATTGAGGATCGGGAAGATCCCAATCCCCGCTAATAAACCATCTCGCCCCGCACAAATGCGGCCGTGCGCGGGTCCGATGGATGGTTGAAAAAGGTGTCCGTGTCGGCGATCTCGACGACGCGGCCTTCCAGCAGCAGGGCCGTGCGGTGGGCCAGCCGCCGGGCCTGGAAGACGTTGTGGGTGACCAAAATCAGGGTTGTGCCCCGCTCCCGGTTCAGGTCGGTGACGATGCGTTCGATCAGCCCCACGTTGTAGGGGTCGAGATTGGCGGTCGGCTCGTCCAAAAGCAGCACATCCGGCTCCAGCACCATCGCTCTGGCCAAGGCCACCCGCTGGGCCTCCCCGCCGGAGAGGGTGCGGGCGGGCTGGGCGGCCAACTCGGCCAGGCCCACCCGGTCCAAGGTGGCGGCGATGGGGCCGGAGCCGTTGCGATTGCCCCGCAGGCGCAGCCCATAGGCCACATTGGCCTGCACCGTGCGCTTGAGCAGCACCGGGCGCTGAAAGACCGTGGTCACCCGGCGGCGCAGATCCGTGGCCATCTCCCCGGCGGGACCGAAGTCACCGCCCCCAAAATGCACCGTCCCGGTGGTCGGCGGCTCCAAAAAGTTGAGCAATCGCAGCAGGGTACTCTTCCCCGCGCCGCTGGGGCCGACCAGGGCCAGGATCTCGCCCGCGTTCACGGTCAGGTCGGGGATGTCCAACACCGTGCGCGCCCCGTACTGCTTGGTCACATTTTTCAGCCCATAGATGGCCCCACGAACTCGAAACTCATTACTCATTCCTCAATACTCCCCCCCTGCAACCGCAACACGGCCAAATTGGACACAAAAGGACATGCCCAGCAGGATGATGCCCAGGGCGATGGCCAGATCGAAGTTGCCCTTGCGGGTCTCCAGGACGATGGCCGTGGTGAGGACACGGGTGCTGTGTTCGATGTTGCCGCCCACCAGCATCACCGCGCCCACTTCGGAGATGATGCCGCCAAAGCCCGCCACCACGGCCACGATCACCCCGGTGCGGGCTTCGGCCAGGACGGCCCAGGTGCTTTGCCACGGGGTGGCCCCCAGGGCCGTGACCTGTTGACGCAGATTCGGGTCCACGCCCATCACCGCGGCCATGGTGAAGCCCGCCACCAAGGGGAAGGCGATGATGCTCTGGGCGATGATCATGGCCGCCGGGGTGAAGAGGGCCGGGATCAGGGCCGAGTTCAGCCCGCCCAAGGGACCGCTGCGGGAGAGCATCAAATAGACAAACAGCCCCACCACCACGGGCGGAAAGCCCATCCCCGTGTACATCAGCGCGATCATCACCCGCCGCCCGGCAAAACGGCGCAGCCCCAGCACCGTCCCCAAGGGGATGCCGATCACCGTGCTGATCACCAACGCCACCCCGGAGACTTGCAGGGACAGCCCCACAATTTCCCCCAAGGCCGCATCCCCGGTCAATATCAAACGCATGGCCTCTAGAAAGCCGCGGAATAGTTCGTTAATGGGAAGATCCTTTCGGCTTTCAATGCACAATTTTCAATGCACAATGCACAATGACGGGGTGTTCCAAGCACGCTCATTGTGCATTGTCCATTGTGCATTGTGCATTTCTAAATCTCCGCCAACACCGTGCCCCATTCCCTCCGTGCCATAGCCGCCCAGGGCGTGGACCCGGTCCAGAAAGGCGGCGGGGGGATGTTTGGAGCAGGGCCAGGAGGGGGGCGAGGAGGGCGCTGTGATAGTGGACCACGGGAATGACCAGATCAAAACGCTCTTGGAACAGAGGCACAAAATCCAAGTGTTGGGCCTGGGCCGCGGCCTGAATGCCCAGCCCGCAGTCGGCTTGCCCGTCGGCCACGGCCTGGGCCACGGCGGAGTGGGAAGATTTGGCCATGCTGTAGCCGAGAATATGTCGGGCATCCAGCCCCTGGCGATCCAGCTCGTGGTCCAGCAGCAGCCGGGTGCCGGCGCCGGGCTGGCGGTTGACAAAGCGCACCTCTTCCCGCAGCAGGTCGGGCAGGCTGTGGATCTGCTTGGGGTTCCCCGGCGCGGTCAGCAACCCTTGGGTGCGGGTGACAAAGCCCACCACCATCACCCGGCAGCCGTGGGGGGTGAGCATACGCCGGATGTGGGCTGTGTTGAACTCGCCGCTTTCCGGGTCGAAAAGATGGGCGCCGGCCACGTGGGCCTGGTTGCGGCGCAGGGCCGCCAGCCCGGCCAGACTCCCCACCTGGGCCGAAACCATGGTCAATTCGGGGTGCGTGGTGTGCAGGGTGTCGATCAATAGATCCAAGGTGAGATCGTGGCTACCCATGACCACGATGGTGTGCCCTTGATCCGTGCCCACGTCCAGGGCGGCGGAGAGCAGGGCCGGGGTGATGGACCGAGTGGGGGGGATGGGCTGCAACAAGGATTGGGCCGCCTCTGGGTTGACCCGCAGACCGGGCAGGGCCGGGTACTGTTCCGGTCGGCGGGTGATCACCCCGGCGTCCAAGCGCAGGGCGTGGGCGGCGAGGAGCAGGGCGTGGGTGTTGGCCGTGGGCACGGTCTCGGCCCAGCGAGCAGAGATGGTGCCCAGCATGTGGGCGCATTCGCTGTCGAAGTCGGCCACCTCCAGGGGCAGCAGAAATCGGGCCAGGGCCTCTCCATTGCGCTGGGGGTCTGCGCTGGTCTGGACCTGGGCCTGCAGCGCGGCCACGGTGATGGATGAAACCCCCAGATCCCCCGGCGCAAAGGGAGCCAGGGCCGCGGCCAAATTGGGCGGCTTTTCGGTGATCAAATAGAGGCAGAAGGAGGTGTCGAGTAGGTGGCGCATGGGTCTATTTTGTCTCAGTCTGGCCGAAATCCTCGGTGAAGTGATCGAGGCTGTCGATCAACGTCTGCCACGGCGCGGCGAAGGGCAGGAGCATCACGCCGTTGCCCACCCGCTTGATGTAGACCTGATCCCCGTCAAAGCGGAGTTCTTTGGGCAGACGCACGGCCTGGCTGCTGCCATTTTGGAAAAGTTTGGCGGTTTGCATAGGGCGGGTCGATTTGGGATATGAGATGTGAATTGAACGATTGAGTATATATAAAAAGTATATACTAATTTGAGAAAAAGAAAAAACGGTACACGCACTCAAACCCCTACTACTTCCACGATCTCCGACCACATGTGTAAATGTATCAAGGAGATGCACTTGTTTTGCAAAGATTATGCACAGAATTGTGGTGAAGATTATAGAACTTAACCCGGTTCAACCATACAATAGGTAGGAAAGTCTAAACCAGAGAGAGGGAGAGAGAATATGCGAAACCTTGTGTTGTTCATTCTAATCGGAGTCTTGCTGTCGGGTTGCGCGGGTGCTGGCATGCCCCCGGTCTTTGTGCCGGTTGAGCCAGTGGTGCTTGCGCCAGCGGATCCCACGCCAGCGCCGACCCCACCCCAGCACCGGAAACCATGCAGCCCGCAGCGCCGTCGCCTGCGCCGGAAACAACCCCAACAGCCACGGAGGAACCCATGTCTGAACCCATGTCCGAACCTATGCCCGAACCAACGCCTACGCCCCCTGCCGAGACCGTAGAACTGCCCGGCACAGAGCTAATCACCTTTGCCGCCGGGGAACCGGGCTGGTTCCCCGTGGACGATAATGTGATGGGCGGCGTCTCAAACAGCACGGTGAGCTTTGCCGAGCCCAGCGTGATGCGCTTCACCGGCGTCATGTCCCTGGCGAACAACGGCGGCTTCAGTTCCGTGCGCTCGGACTGGCGGCCCATGGATCTCAGCGGCGCGGATGGCATGTTGTTGCGTGTGCTGGGCGATGGCAAATCCTACCGCCTGCGCATTCGCACCGCGGACACCGGCCGCAACATCTCCTACAACGCCCTGTTCGAGACCACGCCAGATCAATGGAAACTGGTTTACGTTCCCTTCGCCGACATGGTGCCAACCTATTTTGGCCGTGTGGCGGATGTCGGCCCGCTGAACCCGGCGACCATCGGATCCTTCGGCTTCATGCTCAGCGACAAACAGGAAGGCGAGTTCACCCTGCTCGTTGACTGGATGCGGACGGTCACCGAGGAAGAGATGCGGGCGCTGGCCGGCTAGGCCCGGACTATCACCAGGCAACACGCACAGCCAAACAAAAAAGGGGCGGCGGATTCATTGCGAATCCGCCGCCCCTTTTTTGTTTGGATCGTTCCTCACCCGCCGCCCCGCAATGTCTTCCAGTGCAGATTTCTCGAACATTTCGTTCAACGCCGTGGGCGCACCGGTGAAGGTGACCGTGGACCCGCCCACTTTCAGCGAGCCGATGCCCTTGACTTTGGCCTGGCGGATCACGGCTCGCCAGTCGTCGGCCTCGATCACAAAGGGGCTGGTCTGGCGGCCGCCCAGGTCTTCCAGATATTCCACCATCAGCCAGTCGGGGACGCCGTAGTAGTCGTGGACCTGGGGACCGGGCTTGCTGGCTTCCGGCGGTTTGACCAACGCGCCGCCGCCCACCGGGGGGAAGATGCGGATCTGGGCGTCGTCGGGGATGGCCATGTCCAGCCCGTCCAAATAGCGCACATCCCGGCCGTTGATGAAGACGTGGATGTTGTTGTGAAGCTGCCCCCCGGCGTCGAACAACTCCCGCTTCAGGTCGGGCCAGGTGGCGATCAGCTCGTCCAACAGGGCGCGCACAGAGTCGCCGGGACCGGCGTTCAACTGCACGGATGGGCCACCGACGATGGGGCGGAGGGTGGCGAAGAGGCGAACTTCCATGAATGGCTCCTTTGAAGTGTTGCGTGTTTCGTGTTGCGTGGATTCACATGGTACCCGACACGCACCACGAAACACGCAACACGTCTCTACATTTCTCCCAGCACGACCCCCATTTGGTCGGTTTCGTAGCCGCCCAGGGCTTGGACGGCTCGGACGAACGCGCCGTCTTTCTCGCCGATGATGGCGAGGAGGGGGGCGAGGAGGTCGCTGTCGTAGTGCTCGGTCGGGATGATCAGGTCGTAGCGCTCGTTGAAGAGGGGGACGAAGTCCAGATCCAGGGCCTTGGCCGCGCCCAGGATGCCCAGGCCGCAGTCGGCCGCGCCGCTCTTGACCGCGGCGGCCACGGCCAGGTGGGTGTACTCCGTGCGCTCGTAGCCCTGGATCTGCCGGGGGTTGAGGCTGAGTTGGCCCAGTTTGTAGTCGAGCAGCACCCGGGTGCCCGCGCCCCGCTGCCGGTTGACGAATTGCACATCGTCCCGCAGCAGGTCCCCTAGGCCCCCAAGGGATTTCGGATTGCCCTTCTCTATGATGAGGCCCTGAACTCGATTTACAAAGCCCACAATTTTCACCTTCACCCCGTGGGCGGTCAAATAGCGTTGCACTGAGCCGAAATTGTACTCGCCGCTCTCTTCGTCCAGCAGATGGGAACCGGCCAGATGGGCCTCGCCCCGCTGCAAGGTGAGCAGCCCGCTGAGGCTGCCCACATGGGCCGAGGCCAGGGTGAGCCGGGGATGGCGGCGGCGCAGCTCGTCGGCCAGCACGTCCAGGGTGAGGTCGTGGCTGCCGATGGCGAGGATGGTCTGGCGGATGGAGCGGGGGGAGCGCAGAAGCTGCACCTGCACGGGCTCGCCGGGGTGGAAGCCTTCGGAGAAGCGGGGGATGGTGACGATGCCGTCGGCCTTGACCAGGGACATGATCACCCCGGCGCCCCGGGAGAGGGGGGTGGCGACGATGCGGTCGCCGACCTGGCCCAGGGTGACCCGCATAAATTCGTCCTCGCCCATGGGGGAGAGCACTTTGCGGGTCATGGTGGCGGTGAGGGTGGGGCGCTCCGGGGGCAGTTGGCCCTGCCAGGCGTGGAGGAGCGGGGTGACGATGATGTCAAAGGTCATGGCCGCGGAGACGGGATAGCCGGGGATGCCGACCAAGGCGCGGAAGTCGTCGCCGCGTTTGGCCCACGCCCAAGATCACCGGGTGGCCGGGGCGCATGGCGATGCCGTGGACCAGCAGTTCGCCCAACTCCTGCACGATGGCCGAGGTGTAATCCTCGGAGCCAGCCGACGACCCGGCGTTGACCACGACCAGATCGTGGTCGACCAGGGCTGCGGCCACGGTGTCGCGGATGGTGGCGTAGTCGTCCGCCACGATGGGCCAGCGATGCACGATGCAGCCCGCCTCCTCGGCCTGCGCCCCCAGCATGAGGGCGTTGTACTCGATGATGTCGCCGGGCTTGAGGTCGCTGCCCGGCATGACCAATTCCGTGCCCGTGGGGATGATGGCGACCCGTGGGCGGCGATAGACGGTGACCTCGCGGTGGCCGCAGCCGGCGATGGCCCCCAGATCTTGCGGGCGCAATTTGTGGTTGGCGGGCAGGACCAGTTCGGTGGCCACCATGTCCTCGCCCATGGCCCGCACATGCTGCCACGGGGCCACCGCGGCCATGATCTCGATGTGGGGCGAGCCGTCCGGGCCGGGCAGGGTCTGGGTGTCCTCGATCATGATCACCGCGTTGGTGTCCGGCGGCATGGGGTCGCCCGTGTCCACGGGCATGGCCCGGCGGTCGATGGGCAGGATCTTGGGGCTGGTCTCGGACGCGCCCCGGGTCTCCTCGGCCCGCACGGCATAGCCGTCCATGGCCGAGGCGTGATAGTGGGGCGACGAAATCCGCGCCCACACGGGCTGGGCGGTCACCCGGCCCAGGGCCTCGGTCAGGGGGACAGTCTCGGACGAGCAGGGGGCGGCGCAGACCGTGGGCGTCCAGGGCCGTGTGCCAGGCGTCCAGGGCCTGGTCCAGGGATACGTCGTGAAGGTAGATGTTGCGTTCGTGGGCCATAGGATTTTGGATTGGGTGATTTTGGATTTTGGATTGGGTGGACGGAAATAGAACGCGGATGACGCTGATTAGGCGGATTTGCACGGATTTTTTTGAAAATCTGTGGAAATCCGTTGGATCCGTGTCGTCAGCGGCCTATTTGGCTCCATTATACCTGGGGATGGGGGCCAGGGCGAACTGCTGGGGTGGTGGGCGGGTTGGGGGCGTTGACGGGGTGGGCGTGGGGGCGGTACAATGGGGGCAGATCAGCAGGTTTCTGTGGAAACGAATCGAGGTGAATATGACCAACCGAACCAAAATCCTCTTCTTTGCCAGCAACCCAGATCAGGTGATGCCCCTCACCCTGGACGAGGAGATTCGGGCCATCCGGGCCAAGATCCGGGCGTCGGACTATCGGGATGTGCTGGATCTGGTGGCCTGTTTGGCCGTGCGCCCGGACGATCTGCTCCAGGAGTTGAACACGGAGCGGCCCGCCGTGGTCCACTTCAGCGGCCACGGCACGGGCGCGGGCGAATTGGTGCTGATGGACGACAACCGGCAGCCCAAGCCGGTCAGCACGGCTGCGCTCAAGGCCCTCTTCGCCACCCTCAAGGACAACATCCAAGTGGTCGTGCTCAACGCCTGCGCCACCCAGCCCCAGGCCGAGGCCATCGCCGAGAGTCATCGACTGCGTGATCGGCATGAGCGGGGATCTGGGCGACCGGGCCGCGTTGATCTTCGCCGCCTCGTTCTATCGGGCCATCGGCTTTGCCCGCACGGTCCAGGAAGCCTTCGACCAGGGCAAAGTCGCCCTGCTGTTGGAGGGCATCGCCGAGGAGAAGACGCCCGTGCTGTTGCACCGCCCCGGCGTGGACCCGTCCACCGTGCGCTTGGTCAACCCGTGGGACAGCGAACGCCGACGTGGTGGGGGTCAACCTGGAGGTGGCTCGGGCCATCTTCGGGCTGCGGGACACCGTGGCCACGGCCCAGCCGGTCGCAAAGAGCAGGTCGCCGACTATTATGGCAAGATCGCCGCCACGCTGAAAGAAGTGGTGGTCGCTCTGCGTCGGCAAGCAGATGCCCCACGGCGATTGCGCCAAGATGCAGGTCTACGGTCAAGCAGTTGCCGGACACCATCGGCGATCTGATCGGCATGGCCAAGGCCCAGGAACTTTCGGCTACAAGTTGCTCAACGCCTACGAGGTGGAAGGGCTGCTTGCCCAGTTCTCCCAGTATCGTGGACGCGAGAGGGCAGCCTGGCGGATCTGGAAAAAGCCGCCGCCTATTTTGAGGTGGCGGCGGATTCGCTGTTGGCGTCAATATGAAGAAAATCCATCCCATCACCTTTGCATTGACCCAAATCATCCCTAAACCTGCCGCGGCCAATCTGCGCCGAGGTGGCGGACGTGACCCGCTGGCGGGAGTTCACCGGCTACGGCATTCTGCCAGGCATCGACGCGGCAGAGTAGCTGAATTACGTACGGAAGATCATGGTTGGATCCCGGGTGCGGAGTGCGCAATCATGGATGGCTCCCGGCATGTGGGAGGAGATCACCGAGTGGGTCGTGGGCCAGCGCATCGTCATGCGCATGCACGACTGCACCCCGCCGCTTGAGCCGACTGGCCATGCCCATTTCGTCGAGACGTGGACATTTGAGGAACAGGGGCCCGACACGTTGGTGACGCCGGTCATTTCAACTCGTTCCGCCGAAGGCGGTGTGGACGAGTCCGCTGCTGTGGGGAATCTCCATTGCTGCTTCCGACGGGCAATTGGGCGAGCAGTTGGGAGAGATGGCTCTGTTTATGAAGAAACGGATTGTGCCGGAATGAGAGCGACACCCATGAACCAAACCGCCCTCCTCCTCGATCGATGTGCAGCAGGGATTTGATGACCCCTATTGGGGCAAGCGCAACAACCCGGACGCGGAGGCGAACATGGCCCGCATCTTGCAGGGTTGGCGCGAGCACGCGCTGCCCGTCATCCATGTGCAGCATCTGTCCACCAACCCCGCATCGCCCCTGCACCCCTCTGGCCCAGGCTGTGAGTTTCGACCCGAGACCCGAGCCAATTGCCGGCGAAGTCGTTTTCCAAAAGCATGTGAACAGCGCCTTTATCGGCACCGGGCTGGAGGCCTACCTGCGCCAAGACGGGGATCGACGCCCTGGTCATCGTGGGGCTGACCACGGACCACTGCGTCTCCACCACCACCCGCATGGCGGGCAATCTCGGCTTCGACGTGCAGTTGGTGGCCGACGCCACGGCCACCTTTGACCGAGAGGATATTCACGGCAACCGGTTGAGCGCGGACGAGATCCACCGTGTGCATTTGGCCAGCCTGCACGGGGAGTTCTGCACGGTGGTGACGACTGCGGAGGTTTTGGCCTTTCTCGTCAGCGTTGACCAGTCAAGAGGACTCGCCCAAAAACCGGGATAACGCTCGGCCACGTTATCTGCTATAATTCATGACAGGTGAACGAGTCGTATTTGATTGACGAAAGGTGGGCAGGATGAACCAATGGGAAAAGCTGGATGCCGTTGAACGGAATCCGGGCAAGGTCAGCGGGGCGTGGGTCTTTCGGGGCACACGGGTTCCGATTGCGGCTCTGTTTGAAAATCTACGGGATGGGGCGACGGTTGACGAATTCTTGACCTGGTTCCCCGGTGTCGAACGGGCGCAGGTTGATGCCGTTCTCGAACATGAACTTCAACTGTTAGCGGTGGTTGGGTAGGCATGAAAATCCTATTTGACCAAGGGACGCCGGTTCCGTTACGCCGTCACCTATCGGGACACGACGTGACAACAGCCTATGAAGCCGGTTGGTCGAATCTTGCCAACGGCGACCTACTCAGGGTAGCGGAGCAAGCTGGCTTTCAAGTTTTGGTCACCACGGATCAGAACCTGCGCTATCAGCAAAACCTGGACGGCGACGCATAGCCATTGCTGTGCTGCGAACAACGTCATGGCCGCGTATACGTCAACAGCTTGGCATGGTTTGCGAGATGGTCGATGCTCTAGCGCTTGGTGATTATGTTGAAATCTCATTCTGAAGAGAGTACCAAACAAGTTGGTTCTGGAATAAATCTATGACACCCATCAAACCCATCCGCACCCCCACCGACCACGAAACCGCCCTGGCGGAAATCGAATCCCTCTGGGACGCCGCGCCCAACACCCCGGACGCGGATCGGCTGGATGTCCTGATGACCCTGGTCGAAGCCTACGAGGAAGAACACCACCCCATCCCCCCGCCGGACCCCATCGATCTGCTCCTGCACGTCATGGACGCCCGAGGCCTCTCCCGCCGGGATCTGGAACCCTATTTGGGCAGCCGGGCCCGGGTTTCCGAGATCCTCAACCGCCGCCGACCCCTCTCTTTGGAGATGATCCGCAAGCTCCAATCCGGGCTGGGCTTGCCCGCGGAGGTGCTGGTGCAGCCGTATCAGTCTCCGCACTGGCCTCATAACAGCGACAAAATAGCCTTGCAACAAAAAACGCCGGTTCACACCCTTATGCAGGGTGTGAACCGGCGTTTTTTGTTGCGAGCGAACCAGACTCTCAGAAAAAATCCGTCCTAATCCGTTCAATCCGTCCAATCCGTGGCCTATTTTTTACGCCATCCTTAAATCTGAATCGCCGCCACTTCGTCGATCATATCCCCGATCACATCAAAGCCGCCTTGCCAGAAGGCCGGATCGGCCATGTCGATGCCCATCTCCTTGCAGGATGTCGTCCGGGGCCGCGGAGCCGCCGTAGGCCAGCAGCTTGAGATAGCCGGGCTTGAAGGCGTCCCCCTCTTGCTGATAGCGGCGGTAGAGGGCCAGGACCAGAAGTTGGCCAAAGCTGTAGGCGTAGCAATAGAAGGGCGTGCTGTAGATGTGGGGGATGCTCACCCACTCGTGCTGGAACTCGTCGCTGACCTCCACGCTGTCGCCGAACTGCTCCCGCAACTGCTCCAGATAGAGGGCGTTGAGCTGCTCCGTGGAGGCGTCCTGGCGGATGGCCTCGTGGGCGCTCTGCTCGAAGATCACAAAGTAGGCCTGGCGCATGACCGTGGCGTACATGTCGTCCACCGCCGCGGCCAGGAGTTCCCGCCGGGCCAGGGGATCCGTCTCCTCGGCCAGCAGCCGCTCGGTGAGCAGGATCTCGGAGAAGACCGAGGCCGTCTCGGCCAGGGGCAGGGACGGGTGCTGGGTCAGGATGGAGTGGTGCTCGGACACCATGCTGTGGATGGCGTGGCCCAGTTCGTGGGCCAGGGTCGCCACGTCCCGCATCTTGCCCGTGTAGTTCATCAGCACCCAGGGGGTCACTTCGGGCAGCAGGGTGGCGCAGAAGGCCCCGCTCCGCTTGCCGTCGCGGACCTCGCTGTCGATGTGGTTGTCGTCGAAGACCCGCTGGGCGTGGGCGGCCACCCCGGCGTCAAAGCTGGCGAAGGTCTCCAGCACCATCTGGACGGCGTCGGCGATAGGCCACCTCTTTGTCCGATGCGGCCAGGGGGGCGTAGATGTCGTAGCGGCGCAACTTCTCCATGCCCAGCCAGCCCGCCTTCAGCTTGAAGTAGCGCTGGAAGAGGGGGGCGTTGCGCCGGGCCACGTCCAGCAGGGTCTGCACCGCCGGGTCGGGGATGTTGTTGGTCAGGTTGCGCACGGCGATAGGGCTGGCCTGTTTGCGCAGCTCCACCTGCTCCGCGTGCCAGTCCCGCACTCGGCTGACGTAAATCTGGCCCAGAATCGGGGATTCCTTGGCAAAGACCCGATAGATTTCCTGAAAAACCGCCGCCCGCATGGCCGGGTCCGGCGAATAGTAGTATTGGGACATCTGCGGAGCGGTTGAGGGTCTTGGTCTCCCCGTCCACGGTCAGGGTGAACTCCAGCCGGTTGGTCAGCATGGAATAGAGGGTGAGCAGCGTCTCCATGCCGTTGGCGTCTTTGGTGTTGATCAACTGCTCCGTGCCCTCGTCCAGGGTGAAGGGCTTGTAGCGGCGCACGCTCTCCAGGAAAAAGGCATAGTCGGGGTGCGTCTCCGGCGTCGGGCATCAGGGCCTGGGCTTCCTCTTCGTCCAGACTCTTCCACCAGATATCGAAGAAGAGCACCCGGTTCTGATAGCCGGTCATGGCCTGGTTGATCCGATTCTGATAGGCCAGCGCCGCCGCGGACTGGGTGTCCGACGAGAACCACAGGCTGGCATAGCCCCCCAGCACATACATCTGCCGGGTGATGGACTCGATCTGCTCCACCGCGGTCAGCACATCGGCTGGGGTGGCGTCCTCGTGCAGCCGGGGGCGCAGGGCCTCGAAGGCGTCCACGCTCTCGCCCAACTGGGCCAGATGGGCGGAGATGGTGCTTTCGTCCGCATCCGGCAGCAGATCCGCCAGGGACCAGCCGGAGAGGTCGTAGGCGGGGGGGTTTTGAGTTGTTGTCATTTTGGATCGTCCTTTACGGATTCATTTTGGGCGTATGAAACGAGGAGTTCGCACCCCCTGGTGCGAACGGGTCGACGCCAGGAAGTGCAAACTCCGCAAATTTCTGAGCTAGCGCCCGCCGGTTGAGTAGGCGTCGCTTCAGAAAGCGGGGGCTGTTTCCGACCGTATCGAAACCAGAGGGTGCGGGTTAACCCACTTGGTTTCGATACAGCCGTCATTCCAATGTCGGCGAAATTGGCTGGTTAACTCGGCCTACTCAACCGGCGTTGGCATGAGTGGTTATTCCTGCGCCATCCGGCGCAGGACCGTGTGCAAAATCCCGCCGTTCTTGTAGTAGTTGATCTCCACCGGCGTGTCGATGCGGCTGATGGCCTTGAACTCGGTCACCCGCCCGCCGTTGTCCGTGGCCCGGACCGTGTACGCTTCGCCGGGGAACATCTCTTCGCTCAGGCCGATGATGTCGAAGGTCTCGAAGCCGCTGAGGCCCAGGGACTTGACATTCTGCCCGGCGGCGAATTGCAGGGGCAGGACGCCCATGCCCACCAGATTGCTGCGGTGGATGCGCTCAAAGCTCTCGGCGATCACCGCCCGCACGCCCTGAAGCTGCACGCCCTTGGCCGCCCAGTCCCGGCTGGAGCCCGTGCCGTATTCCTTGCCCGCCAGGATCACCAGGGGCGTGCCCTCGGCCATGTAGCGCTCCGCCGCGGTCCAGATGGGCAGTTGCTCCATGGTGGGGATGTGGACGGTCAGGCCGCCCTCGGTGCCGTCCAGCATCTGGTTTTTGATGCGGATGTTGGCGAAGGTGCCCCGCATCATCACCTCGTGGTTGCCCCGGCGGCTGCCGTAGCTGTTCCACTCCGAGCGGTCCACGTCGTGGCTGCGCAGATAGTCGCCCGGCCGGGCTGTCCTTGGCGATGGAGCCGGCCGGGCTGATGTGGTCCGTGGTGGTGCTGTCGGCCATGACGGCCAGGACGCGGGCGCCCACGATCTGCCGCACGGCGGGCACTTCGGGCTTCAGGCCGACGAAGAAGGGCGGCTCCTGAATATAGGTGCTGTCCGCCTTCCAGTCGAAGAGTTCGCCCTCGGCCACGGAGACATCGTTCCACTCCGGGTTGCCGCTGAAGACGTTGCCGTACTGCTCCCGGAAGATCTGCGGGGTGAGGCTGCGCCGCATCTCGCTCTGGATCTCCTCCTGGGTGGGCCACACGTCGGCCAGATAGACCGGCTGGCCGTTGGGGTCGAAGCCCAGGGGCTCCGTGGTGAGGTCGATGTTCATGGTGCCGGCGATGGCGTAGGCCACCACCAGGGGCGGCGAGGCCAGGAAGTTGGCCCGCACGTCCGGGCCGATGCGCCCTTCAAAGTTGCGGTTGCCGCTGAGCACGCTGCACGCCACCAGATCCGCCTCGTGGATGGCCTTGCGGATGTGTTCGGGCAGGGGGCCGCTGTTGCCGATGCAGGTGGTGCAGCCATAGCCGACCGTGTGGAAGTTCAAGCGCTTCCAGGTAGGGGGTCAGGCCGCTGGCGTCCAGATAGCGGGTCACCACCTTGGAGCCGGGGGCCAGACTGGTCTTGACCCAGGGCTTGACATCCAGCCCGCCTCCACGGCCTTCTTGGCCAGCAGCCCGGCGCCGATCATGACCGACGGGTTGCTGGTGTTGGTGCAGGAGGTGATGGCCGCGATCACCACGTCGCCGTGCTTGAGGGTGAAGCGGCGGCCATTGTTCTCGACCTCGATGGCGTTGCCAAGTTGCGCCTTCTCCAGGCCAAAGCCCTGTGGCCCCCACCGGCGCGGTGAGCATGGCGTTCCACTTGGTCTTGGCGCTGTCCAGATCGATGCGGTCCTGGGGCCGCTTGGGGCCGGCCAGGGCGGGCTCGACCGTGCTCATGTCCAGTTCCATGCTGTCGATGAAGAGCGGGTCCGGCGTGGCGTCCGTGCGGAAGAGGCCCTGCTCCTTGGTGTAGCGCTCGACCAGTTCCACCAATTCCTCGTCCCGGCCCGTGCCCACCAGATAGCGCAGGGTCTCCTCGTCCACGGGGAAGAAGCCCATGGTGGCCCCATATTCCGGGGCCATGTTGGCGATGGTGGCCCGATCGGCCAGGGTCAGCTTGGAGAGGCCGGGGCCGTAGAATTCCACAAACTTGCCCACCACGCCCTTCTTGCGCAGCAGTCTCCGTCACCCGCAGCACCAGATCCGTGGCCGTGGCCCCTTCGGGCATGGCCCCGGTCAGCTTGAAGCCGACCACTTCGGGCAGGAGCATGTAGATCGGCTGGCCCAGCATGACCGCCTCGGCCTCGATGCCGCCCACGCCCCAGCCCACGCACGCCCAGGCCGTTGATCATGGTGGTGTGGCTGTCCGTGCCCACCAGGGAGTCGGGATAGGCCACGATGCTGTCGCCGTCCGGCCCGGTCTGCACGACGCTTGGCCAGATATTCCAGGTTGACCTGATGCACGATGCCCGTGGCCGGGCGGCACAACCCGGAAGTTGTCGAAGGCCTCCTGGCCCCATTTCAGGAACTCATAGCGCTCGATGTTGCGCTCGAACTCCAGCTCGGCGTTGAAGAAGAGGGCGAAGCGGCTGCCGAAGCGGTCCACCTGGACGCTGTGGTCGATGACCAGATCCACGGGCACCTGGGGGTTGACCTTCTGGGGGTCGCCGCCCATGCGGGCCATGGCGCTGCGCAGGGCGGCCAGATCCACCACGCTGGGCACGCCGGTGAAGTCCTGCAGCACCACACGGGCGGGCTTGAAGGGAATCTCCACCTTGCCCGCGCTCTCCGGTCCCCAGTTGGCGATGGTCTCCACCGCTCTCCTTGGTGATCTCGAAGCCGTCGGCCTGGCGCAGGGCCGCCTCCAGCAGCACTTTGATGGAGAAGGGCAGCCGGGAAATGTCCGCCACCCCGCTTTTTTGCAGGGCATCCAGCCGGTAGATGGTGGCCGGGCCGCTGCCGGTCTCAAATGTGGACTTGGCGCCGAAATAATCTTGTGTAGCCATTGGGGTCTCCCTTGGGAAAATGAGTGTCGAGTGATGAGTAACGAGTAAGGCGAGAGGATACCATCTTTAATCCCTCAACTATACCAGTTTTGGAGAAAAGGTGGTAATTTTGGGGGGATTTTGGGAGGAATGGGGGATTTTGGATTTGTGATTTTGGATTTTGGATTGGTCGGCACCGAACACCGTCACCTCTTGTCCAGCGCACGCAATCCAAAATCCACAATCACAAATCCAAAATCAAATCACCGACAAATCAGAATCGGCACGCTGCTCTCCTGCAACACCTGGTCCACGGTGCTGCCCAGGATCACTTCGAGCATGGGGTTGAGGCCGTAGCCGCCCATGAGGATGAAATCGCAGCCTTCGGCCTCGGCGGTGTCCAGGATGGCGGTGGACGCAGCCCCCTGCTTTTGGACAAAGGTGGCGACTATCTTCTGCTCGTCCAAATAGGCCTGGGCCTTGGCCAGCACGGCCGGGTCGGTCTCCCCCACTTCTTGGGAGGTGACGACGACCAATGGGAGTTCCCATTTGCCGGCTGCATAGGCGGCCAAATAGAGGGCTTCCATGGATTTGGGGCTGCCGTCAAAGGCCAGCAACGGCCGGTTGAGGGGCGAAACCGTCCCCGGCACGGCCAGGATGGGCCGGGGGCAACGGCGCACCAACGTGCGGAAGCCCGATGTGATCCGCTCCAAAGGCTGGGCCCCCGGCGGATAGTTGAGGCTGATGATCACCAGATCCGTCAGCCGCGCCCGGTCGCTGATCACCCGGGCCACGGGGCCGAAGTCCAGGGCCAACTGGCCGGCGATAGCGTCCTCCTGGCAGCGCCGGTTGAAGCGGGCTTGGACCGCCTGGGCCGCCGGGCTGGCCAAGTCAGCCTCCGAGGCCACAACATGCAGCCCTTGCAAGCGCACCCACTCCTTGTGAGCCAGGACGATCCCCTGTTCCACTGCGTTCCAGCCCCGCTCTGTGCCTGTCACGCCCACCATCACGTCCAAAAAGATACGGTCCCGGGTGTTGCCGATATGCCGGTCCCGCCGCCATTGGCCCGGCGGCGGCCCAGCCTCCAACTCGTCAAACTGGACCACCTCCAATAGCCGCCCGGTCATGCGGGCCATCCGGCTGATCGGCTTGGTGCTGTGCTGCTGGGCCAGATCCTGCACCGCGGTGGCCGGATCGATCTCCCAGCCCAACTCCTCCATCAGCTCGGCCCGGTGGCGGCCGATCCACAGATAGAGGTCGGTCTCCGTGCGGTCGGGGAAGTCTCGCAACAGCCCCCGCTCCTGGATAATGGCGGTTACGGGCAGGTACACCTTGTCATACCAGTCAGCGACAGCTTCGGTGTTGGCGATCTCTCGCTCCTGCTCGATGCCCATGAAATAGCGGTGAACCTCAATATGCTCCAACAGATCGTTGTACCGGCCCGATGCGGTGACGGTCAGATCCGCGTCCGGGCGCAGGATGTTGATCTTGGTCTTGGCGGCAAACTCCGTATATTCGGCCATCAGGCCCAGCTCGTCCGCCTGGGTATCCACGCCCAACGTCATCTTGCCATAGACCGGCGTTACATAAGCCTGGATGCTCTTGGCCCCTACCTGTCTAGCCACGGAGACACGGTGGTTGCCGTCCCGCACAAAATAGTTGCCGTCAATGGCATAGACCTCGATGGGCGGCACACCCACCATGTCCTCCACGGCGATCTTCACCCTGGCCCAGCGTTCTTCGTCGCTGTTCTTTTTGGGCAAAAAACTGCGGGTGAAGTCCGTATAGCGGCCCACGCTGCCCACAATGGCGTCCAAGGGGATGTCCTGCAAGGTTTGGCTGGTCCCCTCCACCGCCCCAAGGCTGCGCCGAACTTCGTCATAGGAGAGCAGGTCCGCCGAGCGTCCCCGCAGCCGGGCCATGATAGTCTCCAGCGCGGCCCGATGGCGGGCATCACGGAAATCGTTCACGGCCCCAACATAACCAGTTCCAGTCAAGTCAGGCATAGATTCCTCAAATTCTAATAAACAATGCCGCACACAGTCACGGCAGAGCTGTTTTGATCGTCCGCGGGGCAGCGGTCATAGCCGGTGACCCGGCCTTGCACCGGCCGTTGGCGGATGCGTTCCATCAACGACAGCCCCAAATAGAAGGGGGTGACGCCGCAAACATTGTTGCGGTCCTCCACCCGGGCAATGGTTTGAAAAAAGTCCGCCGTCTTTCCAGCTCGGAGAAACGCTAGCAACTCCCCATCCGCTGCCCGAAGAAGATCTTCTCGGTTTGGGGTGAGGGGTGGCCCGCCGAAAGCCGGTCCCACATGGGCCATGTCGCCAGAGGCCACCACCAGCACCCGACGTTCTCGGCCAATTTGGGCCAGAGTCTCCAACACCCGGTGGATGGTCGGGTCCTGGTCCGGCGCTTGCCCATTGCGGAAGAAGTCATGCAGCCCGCCGGTCAGGATAGGCACGATGGGCACAGGCTGCCCGCCCCGCATGTGGTGCAGCCAGACCGCCACCAACTCCACCGAATGCTCCCGGCTGTGGCGCATCTCCCCGGCAAAAGCCGCGTCCGGGCCGATGGCCTGGGCCAGCCGGTCAACCGTCTCCCCGTCCGTGGGCAGCACGCCGAAGGGGGTGGCGTAGTGCTGCCGGGTCAAGGTGAAGCGGTCGCTGCCGTAATGGTCCGTGGCGAAGATCACCACCAACTCCGCCGCCTGCACCAGATCCGCCGCCGCCTTCCACGCCGTGGCATAGACCGCCCCGCCCCGTGGGATAGTCGATATGGGGGCTGAAAAGGCCCCGTCCGCTTTCGACATTCAAAATAGGCCACGGATTGGACGGATCGGACGGATTTTGACGGATTTTTTCTTGTTTTGATCCGTTTTGATCCGTCGCATCCGTCAAATCTGTGGCCCATTTAGCATTTTCGGGAACCTGAGCCAGGTAGTCATCCAGCAATGCACTCAACTCGTCCGGGTCCGCGGGGTAGGAGAGACCGGCCAGGGTGGGTTTGCGGAAAGGGGCTTGCTGCCACGCCGTCACCTGCGCCGCCGCGGCCTGGCGGAAGCGGCGATTCTCCAGCAAAAAGGAGTGATCCAGGGCGGCCAGCAAACCCTCGATGGCCTCCGCGCCCACGCCATAGCCATAGCGCCGGATCAGTGCCGCATCGATCGCCCCCGCGTCCGCCTGGGAACCGTCGCACAGGGCCAGGATCGGCCCCATGCCCTGGGGAACCAGCATGGATCCCCCGTTCAATTCCAGGGGATCTTGGAGCAGATAATAGGGCTGGCCGTCGTGGTCATAGGGCTGCACATCCAAAGCCCGCAGTTTGGGGAAGGGGATTGAAGGGGTTGAGGGAGTTGAGGGAGAAAAATCGGTCATGCCCAAAGCATCCCATCGTCGTCTTCGGTGAAGCTGTCGCCCCCAACCGGCATGGCACTCTCCCGGCTGTCGGCTTGATCTCGGCCCTGGTCGAACCAGGCTTTCCACAGTTGGGGGGCGTCGATGTCCTGGCCGCCGTGCTTGGTGATCCGGGTACGCACCCGCAGCATCACCGGCGTGTTGACGCTGGCCCCGCTCACGATCACCTGGCCCTTGGAGAGGCTGGGCAACTCCCGGATCAGGTCCCGGCCCACGCTCTCCACGGATTCGGCGATGCGGTTCTGGTCGATGGGGTTGGTGATGCGCATGATGCACTGGGTCATGCACTGGCTGAGCACATCGCTGTCCAGCTTGCCCGGCCGCTGGGTGATCAACCCGATGCTGACGCCAAACTTGCGCCCCTCGCTGAGGATGGTCTTGAGGATCTCCGTGGAGACGGCGTCGGCGCTGGCCGGGGCGTAGTTGTGGGCCTCTTCGATCAGACAGAAGACCGGGAAGGGCAGATAGTCGTCGTCGCCCCGGCTGTTCTTGTGCTTCTCCGTGTTGATGCGGGCCTGATACGCCCGGCGCAACAGGGTGGCGGCGATCACCTGCTGCTCCCGCTGGTCCACCTCGTTGAGTTGGAGCACGGTGCATTGGCCGGGCCGGAAGAGTTCGCCCAGGCCCATGTTCTCGAAATCGTTGAAAATCCGGCTGTTGCGCAAGCGCGTTGAGCCGCCAGATCAACCCGCCCGTGGTGGGGTCGTCCTCGCTGATCTCCTCCTCGTCCTTCTTGCCGTCGGCCACCTGGCGCACGGCGTACATCAGCTGATCCAGGGTGTAGTGGCCGCGCCTTGGCGCTGCGCACGGCAAAGCTATAGGCCCGACCCAACTGATAGTGCATCTTCTCGGAGAGATTGGGCAGCAAATAGCGCAGATCGGCCAAGGTCAGGCTGTCGAAGCTGACCTTGACCATGTCCGGGGTGAAGATGCGCACGGTGGGCGCATAGTTGCCCTCGCGGAATTCGGGCTTGTTCTGCATCTCTTGCAGGGTGGCGTACTCGCCGTGGGGGTCCACGATCAGCACCGCGGCCCGGTTGTGGGGCATCATCATCTCTTCCAGCAGCACGCCGGCCAGATAGCTCTTGCCGCTGCCCGTGCTGGCGATGATGGCCAAATGGGTGCTGGTGAAGCCCTTCACATCCAGGGCCACGGGCACCGCGTCCGGCTCCCGGCTGAGCAGACTGCCCAGCCAGGCGCTGCCCATCTCGCCCTTGCTTGCGCTTGCTCAACACCTCGGCCAGCATGGCGTCATCGGCGATGTAGACCGGCTCCCCGTTCTGGGGCGGCACCCGGGGGTTGATGAAATCGCCCAGCATGGTGCTGAAATAGCCCAGCACGGTCACGGCAATCTCAAACAGCTCGCTGGCATCGCTGTCATAGCCCAACAGCGCCGCAATCTGGCCGGGGGAGACCGCCGGGTCCGCCATAAAGCTGTCCGGGAAGAGCTTGCACCGACACCCGCCCGGTCACCCGGCCCAGGATGCGCCGGGCCGCGCCGTCCACATGGGCGGTGTAATAGAGAAACTCCCCATGCTTCACCCGCCGCTCCGGGTCCGGCGCGATCAGGGTAAACTCATTCGGGGTCTCGCCCGGTCCTTTGACCGTGCCGATGCAGGTTGCTTGGGTCATGTGGCGTACTCAAATACTGGGGTTTGGATGATTCGTGCCGGTCTCATTCTGCTCCAGACGACCTCTTGCAGTCGTTCCACAACGGCTGGGGAGAAATACTGCTCCCCCGTTTCTACCGAAATGCGGGCTGGCACGTTTTCGATCAGGATGAATTTCCCATCCATGTCAATGGAATAGGTGACGGTGGTTTCGATGAATTGCTCGTCGTGAGTTTGTGTGTTCATGGCATTATCTCCGGATTCGGAAGTCAATCCACCGCTGGGGATCTGGCTGATACGCTGTAATTATTTTAACCAGGGGGCGTGCTGGGTAGCTACACTGTATATGAAGTGGGCGTTCCTGCGCAGTGAATCCAAGAATCAGACAACTTGGACCATACTTGTCTTCTGGATAGTCTTCGATGATCTCTCCAGTTGTGATGGCTTGACGTATTTCTGCAACACGAATACGCCGTCGCAGGGTCTGGTCAACTGCGTGCCGAGAAAATTCAATCTGATCCAGTTCGAATTTGCGAAGAATTTCCTCTATCATTGTGAATCTGTTCAATTAACGGGTTGATGTAGCTCGTCGCTTTTGGCTGATTGCCAAGTCGAAAAAGCAAGGACTTGAGAGAGATCTTCGGGTTCAAGATAGGGGTATGCTGCCAGGATGCGTTCGTTAGTTTGACCGGATGCAATCAGCCCTGCAATGGTGCCAACTGTAACCCGCAGACCTCGAATACACGGCTTGCCGCCCATGACAGTGGGATCGAAGGTGATTCGGTTCAGATTAGGCATGGATTTGCCTCCATTCTCTCGAAAAGTACGATGCTAAAACCGTGGCGTTGCGGATGAAAAGCGAAGATATTGCTACCATTTCTTTCGAATCGTTAGCAAGGTCCGGTCGCATAGATCTCAACAGCCTCGGCCAAAACTCGATCCCGAATACGTTCTTTCAACCCCTGGCGCGGCACCAAATCGACCGGTTTTTGAAAAAGATCGGTCAGTTCTCGCTGCATCCGTCCAAGGGCCAGAAAACCAATGCGGGCATCCGGATCGAACTCGACCAAGAGATCAATATCGCTCTCCGGGCTGCTCTTGCCGGTCACTTGGGAGCCAAACATGGCCAAGTTGCGAATACGGTTTGTCTGGCAATAACGAGCCAGTTCATTTTTGGAAATCGTGAGTGCTGGTTGCTTGACTGTGGTCATAATCGTCACGCCATTTTAATCAAAATACTTCGCCGTCTACCCCGCCGGCTGCACAATCGACTTCCACGCCACATTGTTGCGCATGACCGCCAACTGCCCGGCCTGTGCCGGGAAAAGCTCGGTCAGCCGGTCGATGATCTCCATCAACAAATGGGGGACCAACGGGTTGTTCTGCCCCAGCAGGACCGAGACATAGCCCAGGCGCAGCCCCTTGCCCCCGTTGTTGTGGAAGCGGCGCAACTCCTCCCCATCCAAGCGGCGGACCGGGGCGCCCACGGTGGCGGCCAGGCCGGGCACCCCCTGGCGCACGTTCCCGGACGCGTCCACCCAGCCCAGGGTGATGATGCCGACTAACGTGGCGGTCTCCTGCAAGTAGTCCGGGGCGAAGACCTCCAACTCGTTGCGGGGGCTGAGGCGGGGGCCTAGGGAGCCGAATTCCGGGTTCATGAGCAGGGTGTTGTAGATCACCCCGACCAGTTGGCCCTGGATTTCGCCCAGGGCATCTTCCAGGGCCACGGAGACAAAGGTGCCAAAGCCGTATTCATCCGGGCGGGGGGTCACGTCGGATTCGCCGGGGTTGAAGATCTGGCACACATAGTCCACATGGGTGTTGGACTTGGCGATCTTGCCGATGATGGTCTGTTGGGCGGTCACGTATTTATCCATAGCTATATAAAACCAGAACTTGTGTGCGAATGCAAAAATAGGGAGGAGGTGTGTGGCGTAGCGTGTGGCATATCCTGGATATGCCACACGCTACGCCACACACCTCCCAAATATGTCGTCATTATAGGGCTGTCTGGGCGGATGCGCAACCGCCTTGGTTCTGTGAGACTATGTCACCGATTCCGCCTCGCTCAACGTACGTTGCCCCTCGGCCCGCAGGCGGCGTGACTCCTCGAATTCGTGGCTGCTCATGCCCACGGGCTTGTCTTCCCCTGCCATGCGGCCCAGCCCCATGCGCAGCCCCTTGAGGGTGCGGCCCAGCAGATCCTCGCTGTGACTCTGCACAAACGTGACCACCGCTGTCTCCGGTCCCAAGGGAGCCAGCCCATACTTAGCGGCTAACTCCTCCCGGTGCAGGGCGATCCAGAGATAGAGATCGCTCTCCGTGTGGCGGGGGAACTGTTTGGTCAGTTCCAATCGCCGAATCTGAGTGACAACCGGGCAGTAGATGGTATCGTGCCAGCTCATCACCGCCCGCTCCCAGGTCAGGCGGTCCGGGTTGCCCATGCGTTCCAACTCCTGGTTGACCAGGAACCAATGCACGCTGATGTGTTGCAGCAGGGTGTCGTACTGGGCCGGGTCGGTCAAAACCAGGGCGCTGTGGGGACGCAGATAGTTCAGGCCGGTCTCTTCCAAGAAACGCACATGGCGCTCCTTCAGGGCCAGAAACTCCTCTTTGCTCAACCCCAGCAAGGTCTCATCGCCAAAGACCTGGTGGAGATTGAAGCGCAGATCCTTGATCGCTCGGTTGATGGGCCGGTCGCTGTAGACCGAGGCAAAGGTGGCCACGGTCTGGTCCGGCGGCAGGATGACCAGACCAAAGCGGTTGACCAACTCTTCCCGATGTTCGCTCAGCCACAAATAGAGATCCGCCTCCGTGCGGCCGGGGAACTCGGCCAGGAGATCCGCCTCTCGGATGGCCTGGCGCATGGGCACGTAGACCGTGTCCACCCAACTGCCCACGGCATTGGGCCAGTCCAGCCGGTCGCTGACCCCTTCCCGGTCCAGATCCTGGTTGCGCAGATATTGATGCACGTGGATCTGGTTGAGGAAGGTGCCATAGCGGCCCGGCTCGGTCAGGGTCAGATCCAGCTCCGGGCGCAGGTCGGCAAGACCGGTTTCGGCCAGAAAGTCGGCATATTCGGCTTTGATGATCCAGCGATCCCGCACAAAGTCATCCGTGGTTAGGTCCACGGGCACGGTCATCTCGGTGACATAGGCCTCGATGTGGGTGAGACCATTGGCCCGGGCCACGCTGACCCGGTGGTTGCCGTCCTGCACAAAGTAGACCTCGCCGATTTTGTAGAGGTCCACCGGCGGCCAGCCTTCTTGACCGGTCATGGCGGTCTGCACGCCGGCCCAGCGTTCTTTGCTTATGGCCTCTCGGGGCAAAAACTCTGTGGTGAAGTCTCGATAGCGCCCCACGCTGCCCACAATTTGATCCAAATGCACATTTTGGGTGCCCATCTCCATGCGCTGGTAGACGTGGAAACGTTGGGTCACTTCTTCGAAGCTGGCCAAGTCGGTCTTTTCACCGGTCAGCCTGCCCAACAGATCCCGGATCTGGGCGGCTCGGTGTTGACGATCGTAGTTTTCTCGGGCGTAGTGTCCATCATTCATTGCAATTTCTCCAGTTTGGCACATGGCGCACAGCACACCCACCACCTCACCGGAAAGACCGCAACAGAGGCGGGGCTATCCAGGGGGTGCTTGGGGATGGGGGTGGACGGGTCGGTTCGAGCAAGCGTCACTGCGCATCGGCCAAAATTCCATACATCTCAATGTCCAGGCCATCGTGGCCCGGATCCTATAGCGTTTCGTACAAGCTCCATCTTCCGCCCAAACGGCCCTTTTGTCAACCCACTTTGCGTTAACATTTGCTTAGTATTTGTTGTGCAAAGTGAACAAATAGGCCACAGATTAGACGGATCGAACGGATTCAAACGGATCTATCAAGAAAAATCCGTTTGAATCCGTTCGAATCCGTTCAATCTGTGGCCTATTTTTGAATCCGCACCAGATCCGACTCGTAGCGCACCAGGATGCGGTAGCCGTCGTTCCACGGCGCGGCGGAGGCGAATTGGCTGACGATGCCCGTGACTTGCCACACTTCGCCCAGGTTGACATAGGGCCGCCGCCAGGGCAGGCTACTGCGCACGGTCACCCGCACGGACTCGGTTTCCCGATCAGCGTCGGCGTCTGCGGCCAGATAGAGGCTGTCCCACCCATAGCCGGTGATGACGCCGCGCAGGGTGACCAGGCGGCTTTCCAAGGCTTCGCCGATCTCCGCGGGCTGGACGGGCAAGGGGACCAGGGGATCTCCCGGCCCCATGCGCCAGATCTGCTCTGGGCTGTCCAGGATTAGCTCCAACTCGCCCCGAAAGGAGTCCAGGCGGCCCTCGATGTCCACCCAATCGCCTTCGGCCAGGGGCGGATAGTCGCCCCGGCGCAGGTAGACTTGGACGCCCAGCCCGCCCACGGTCGACCCGGCATGCGGGCTCGGCCACGTAGATGCTGGCGTTGTACAGTCCTGGCGGTGCGATGACTTGGGCACGAAAGCGCACGGTGGCATCCAGCCCGGCCAGTTTGGCTGCGGCCAGTGAGCCGGGGGGACCGGAGACTTGGCCGTAATTTTCGGGCAGCCGGGTGGGGCCGGGCGTGGGGGTGATGGTCGGCGTGGGCACGGGCGTGGGCGGGGTGCTGGGGATGATGAGGGGCGCGGTGACGGCGAAGTCTCCGTCCGGCTGGGTGGCGACCACGTAGTAGACCCCGGCGGCCAGGGGGACCGTGGGCGACCAGCGCCCGTCCGGGGTGGGGAGGTCTTGGGTGACAAGGGGGCGGTCGTTGCGCCACAGGGTCATGCCCGCGGGTTGGCCGGCCAGGTCGCCGTAGGCAATGTGAAAGGTCAGCGGCCCGCTCAACCGCTCCACCGGGGGCAGGACTGTGCCCATCCAGCTGTCGCCGTGCGCAGGGTGAGCCAGAGACCGGGCCGGTTGGTCAGCCAGCCCCGGCGGGCGGCCAGGGCGTGGAGGATGCCGGCCTCGTCCGCCTGGGTGACGGCCAAGCCCGCTGAAACGGGGCGCCGGGTCCACCTCGCCGGGCAGGGCCGGGTTGCTGTTGCCCGCGGGCAGCCACGCCACGCCGGACGCCGCCCACAGCCGGGCCAAGGCCGTCCACCCCCCGGACGCGGCCACATCGTCGCCGGGGATGGCGACGACCACGGGATCTGCGGGCGGGTCGGCGGTGAGCCATTGGATCACGCCCTCGATCTCGGACGTGGGCCAGCAGCCCGGCTGGGTCCAAATTGGCGCGCTGGGGGGCGGCGTAGACGACTGCGGCAGCCCCGGGACTCTCCCCCCAGCCCCACGCCTCCACCACCACGGAACCCTCGCTGCGGGGCGAGAATGACAGAAATTCAGCGCGTTCCGTTCCCGTTTTTTCTAAAATTGGATCTGCAAACGCCACGAAATCCAGGCCTTGGGCATAGGCCGCGGCCAGCAGATAGCCCGGCGGCGCGGTGCCGTCCGGCGAGAAATTGCTGCGGGCGGCGAGGCTGCCCCACACGGCGCGCAGATTGTCGTCCAGCATGGGGGAGGTGTGGGGCGAGGCGGCGGGGGTGGGCAGGGGGGCGAAGGGGTCGGGCGGGGCGAAGAGGTAGCGGTGGCGGCCATCGGGCTGGGCGGGGAAGTCGGGGCCGTTGGTCACTCGGTGCAGACCGGCATCGCTGGGCGGGCGCAGGTCGCCGGAGAGACCCAGGGCGGCGTAGTCGCCGTTGGCATAGGCCACGGCATCGGCCAGCAGCCCGGCGGGGGTGAGGAGCAGCACCTCGTCGCCGCTGTCGTTGAGGGCCAGGCTGCCCGATGCCAGATCCGTGCGCCGGGCCAGGACGGGGATGTCCGGGTCCGTGGCCTGGATCTGGGCGTCCGGCGGGCGGCCCCAGCGGGTGCGGAAGGCTGCGCCGTTGCGGGCGATGACGAAGCGGGCGTCCGGGGCCAAGGTTGCGCCGTCGGGCAGGGCGTGCATCCCCTCGCCGTCGCCGGGGAACTCGGCGTCGCCCACGACCCAGCCGCTCAGATCCAGGGGGGTGTCGCCCCGATTGTGCAGGATGATGAACTCGTTGTCCGCGCTGCGGAAGAAGATTTCGTCAAAGATTAGCAGGCTGGGCGCGTTGACCGGCTGCCAGCGGGACGGAGGCGTGCGGGTCGGCGTGGGCGTGGGGCTGGCGTCCGGCGGCGCGCACATAGGGCTGGCCGGGGCTGCCCCGATCCCCGGCGGAACCGGGCCAAATGGTCTGGGCCGTGCGCCATGCCGCCGGGTCGGTGAAGTCTGCCCACTCCAAACTGGCCCCATTTGTGACCGAAAGACCGCCGTCGCCCCAGGCCACCCGGTTCACCAGTGTGCCGTTGGGGGCCAAGAGCAGCAACTCGTCCGCGGTGTTGGCCAGTTGCAGCCCGCCGCCGATCACATAGTCCGCCGTCACCCCGCCGTTGGTCGCCGGGTCGCCGTTGCGGGCCAAAATCACATAGCCGCCGGTTGGCACGGGCAGGTCGGCGGCGATCACATGGCGGTCCGTGCCCTCGTCGGCCAGAATCCACCCCTGCAAATTGGCCGGGTCCGGGCCGGGGTTGTGGATCTCGATCCACTCCCCATCGCTGTCCGCCACCGCACTGGGATTGGCCAGAAATTCGCTGATCACCAGCCAGGGCGGGTCACCGGGCAAGGTTGGCGTGGGGGTTGAGGTTGGGGTCTGCGTCGGGGTTGGGCTGGGGGTTGATGTTGAAGAAGAAGTGGGCGTCAGGGTCGGGGAGACGGTAGGGTCACCGGGCCGGGTCGGGGTGGGGGACGTGGGGGCGGTCGGGGAAGGGGTAGCCGATGGGGTCGTGCTTGGGGACGGACTTGGGCTGGGTGAGGGGGTCGGCGTATTCGTGGCTGGCGTGGACCCGGCAAAGGGCTGGCCGGGGCTGCCCAAATCCCCAGCGGAGCCGGGCCAGGGGGTGGTGGCCGTGGCCCAAGTGGCACCCGTTGCCTGGCTGACTTTGCTGGCCCGTGTGCCCAAATCTGTGCGCTCCAAACTGGCCCCGTTGGGCACGGACAGGGTGGTGCCATCGCCCCACAGCACCCGGTCCACCTCGGTGCCGTCCGGGTCCAAGAGCAGCAGTTCGTCCGTGGTGTTGGCCAGTTGGATTGCCCCGCCATAGACATAGGCCGGGGTGACCCCACCGTTGGCCGTCGCATCACCGTTGCGGGCCAGCACCACGTATCCGCCCGCCGCAATCGTCACGTCCGTTGCGATGATGTGGCGGTCCGAGTCCAGATCGGCCACGGTCCACCCCAGCAGGTTGACCGCGTCCGGGCCGGGGTTGTGGATCTCGATCCACTCTCCCGCGGTGTCACCCACCGCCGCCGGGTTGGCCAGAAATTCGCTGATCACCGGGCTGGCCCCGGCCAGTTGGAGCGGGGTGCGTTCTTGGGCGGTCAAGGATGGGGAGAGCGCAAGAAGGATCAGAATTGACAGCGAAGCGGTCACAAATCGAGGTAGGGGCATAGGTCAACTCCATTTGATTGGATAAGATACCGAGAGCAGGTCTCTATCTTATCCAATCAAACGGAGCGGCGGTATGCGCGGTTGTGCGTATTTTTTGGACTATCCCCCCAACGGCACGTAATAGATCACCACCTGCACGGCGGATTCGCTGATCACCCTGCCATCCGCACCCAAGATGCGGGCCTGGACATAGGCTGGGCCTTCGGCCTGGGCAGTGGAGGGTTGCCAACGCCAGCGCCCAGAGGCGTCCGCGGTGACGGTGGCGGCGGGCGCGCCGTTGACCACGATCACCACGTCCTGACCGGGCTGGGCCACGCCGGACAGGGCAAAGCGGGCCGTGTCCACCCGGGCCGGGATCGGGTCCAGGGCCGGGGCGGGGAGGGTGGGGGTTTGGTCGGTGACGGTCAAGATCAGGGGGCCGACTTCATCCCCTCGGTCATCCTGCACCACCAGCCAGTGCTCGCCCACGGCCAAGGCGGTGGGGGGCAGGGCGTACCAGTTGCCTTGGGTGTCGGCCTGGGCTGTGGCCACCACCTGGTCGTTGATGCGCACGCTCACCTGTGCGCCGGGGGCGGCCAGGCCATAGATGGGGGGCAGTCGGTTGGCCAACAGGCCCGGTGCGGGGGCAATCACCTGCAATCCCGTGGCCAAGGCCCCAGAGAGACCGGCCCCTTCGGGGATCAGCACGGTCAGATCGTCCCTGGCTGTGATGGTGGCGCCCACGACCTGCACTGTGGCCTTTGTCACCCCAGGGGCCAAGGGGAAGACGGGGACGAAGGTCCAGCGTCCATCTGCCCCGGCGCTGACATAGCCCTGTTGCGTATTGCCCGCGCCATCCACGGTCTGCACCCACAACAGCCGGTTCGGCTCGGCCTGGCCGGAGAAACGGGGGAAGCGCGTGCCCACGGTGATCGGGGCGGGGCTCCCTGGCGTCTGGGTCGCTGTCTCAGCCGGTATCTCAGACACTACCTCCGGTATTATCGGGCGGGTGGGCGTGGGGCCGACTGCTTGGGCCGCCATGCCCGCCTCGATCACCTCAAAGTCCACCGGCGCGGATCGCCCGGACTCTTCCCCAGCCGGATCCAGGGCCACGGCCACCACCTGATAACGGCCCGGCGGCAAGATTTCGCCCAGCTCCACGGCCCAGCGACCATCGTTGGCCACCCAAACTTGGGCCGAGGGCAGGTCGGGAAGCGATTCCGGCCCAGCCAGGAAATCCAGGCGGAGACGGCTGGCCGCCAAGGCGGTGCCCGCAAAATTCAGAGGGGCTTGGGCCACCGCGCTGTTCATGCCGGGGGCCAAAATGACCGGCAGATCCTGGGCAGGACGCACACCGGGGGCCAGGACTTGGACAGAGATGGGGCCGACCTGGGCCCCAGGTTGACCGGTTTGGTCAACTTGGCGCACAAATAACTCATAACGTCCCCAGGCCAAGGGGGAGGCGAGGGGGAGTTGCCAGCGCCCGGCGCTGTCCGCCACGGTCGTGCCCAGGGGCATCTCCGCCACGGCCTGGGGATCGATGACCGATTCGCCGGGGGGATAGTAGCGGGCACTCACCTCAACCGACTGATTGGCCTGCCCCGTGCCGGTGAGCTGCCCAATGGTTTTGTCCGCCACTTGGCTGCCCGGCCCCAGGGTGTCCAATCCCAAAACGAAGGGCAAGATTGGTTCGGTGGTTGGATTGGTGGTTGGTTTTGCAATAGGGGGAGCAGTGACTTCAGCAATTGCCGAGGGAGGGGGCTGAATTGTGGGTTGTTCCGTGGGGATGGCTGTGGGCAGAGAAGCCACCGCTGTGGCGGTGACGTCCACGGTGAGGAGGCCAGGCAGCACGACCTCGATGGAATCGCTTTCGGCCAGCACCGCACCGGTGGGATCTTGGGCCACCAGCATCACATAAAAGGGATTGGTGGCGGGGCGCGAGCTTTGCAGTTGCCAGTGGGCATCCCGATCTGCCTGGGCCTGGCCCAAGGGCGTGCGCTGGTCCCCGTCAACTGCAAGCACAGAGACCATCACCCCGGGCGGGGCTTGGCCAGAGAGAAGCAGCATCGACCCATTTTGGGAGAGATCAGCGCTTTCCAAGCGCAGGGGCAGCCGGGGCGACGAGAGAGCCACCACGGGGACCACCACACTGGCATCCACCGGCTGCCCGGTCAGCGGGGAAAGGGTCACGGCTTGCAGGCGGTAGGCCCCGGCTGCCCAGGTGGAGCCGGTTTCCAGGGTCCAACGGCCATCCGCCTGGGTGAGGGTGCGGCCAAGCTCGCCCAACTGGGCGTCCATCACCGCCACAGGACTGTTGGCCGGGGCCGTGCCGCGGAAAACTTGGGCGGCGGTCACATCCAAACTTCCCGGTTGGGGGTCGGTCAGGGTGATGGGCACGGGCGTGGGCAAGCCGGGCAGTTGGCTTGTGGGTGGGGTCTTCAGCAGCCAGAAAAAAAGCACGCCGAACAGAAGCAGGGCTGCACCGATCTTCCATCGGTCCAGGCCCCAATCATAATATGGTGGCCGCTGAAAAGGATTTTGGGTCATAGTGAAAGTGTGGGCCAATGGATAGGGCGGGTTTCTTATCCACGGGCAACGAAAGTGAACAAGAAACCCGCCCTACGCAAAGCGAGAAGTGAACGGTTACATCTGAGCAAATCGGATCAGAGTTTAGTGGATGCCTGGAAAATCCAGTCGGAGAAACTGCCCCGAGAGGTGGGCAATACCGCGGCCAAATCATCGGCTGTGGTGGCGGCCAGTTGGGCAAAGGTGAAGATGCCGGCCCGATAAAGCTGCTGCTCGGCCCCTTCGCCAATGCCTTTGATGGCGGAGAGTTTGTCCGGGAGCGGGCCGTGATAGCGGGCCCCGACGCGATTGTTGACCTGGGCCAGGGTTTGGGCCTGGGCGGGCCAATCTGCCGCGTTGGCGGCATCGATAGCCTCTGTGGCCTCTTCCAATCCACTGACGGTCATGTTGGCGACCTGATCCCACGTGAAGATGCCCGCACGGTATAGCCGGGTTTCGTAGACCCGGCCAATCCCCAAAATCTCGGTCAGATCATCGGGATAGTTGGTGTTGACAGCGGCTGCGCTGTCCAGGCCGGAGACAGGGGCGTCGGCCACGTCCTCAGCAATCTTACTGGCCCCAGCGCCGACGGCCCCACCAGCGGCCAAAGCTGCCGCGCCCAATCCGGTCTTGGCAACATCCAGCTTAGCAGACACGTCGGGTAGATCAACATCCGGCATGTCGAGATCGGGCAAGTCCACGGCGCTGTTGAGGGAAGCGGCAAAGCCGCCCACTTTGGCAGACACGTCGGGCAGATCCACGTCGGGCATGTCGAGATCGGGCATGTCCACGGCGGCGTCGATGGAGGCGGCGAGACCGCCCATGTCGGCGGACACGTCGGGCAGATCTACGTCCGGCATGTCGAGATCGGGCATGTCCACGGCGGCGTCGATGGAAGCGGCGAGACCGCCCATGTCGGCGGATACGTCGGGCAGATCTACGTCCGGCATATCGAGATCGGGCATGTCCACGGCGGCGTCGATGGAGGCGGCGAGGCCGCTCATGTCGGCGGACACGTCGGGCAGATCTACGTCCGGCATGTCGAGATCGGGCATGTCCACGGCGGCGTCGATGGAGGCAGCGAGACCGCCCATGTCGGCGGACACGTCGGGCAGATCTACGTCCGGCATGTCGAGGTCGGGCATGTCCACGGCGGCGTCGATGGAGGCGGCGAGGCCGCCCATGTCGGCGGACACGTCGGGCAGATCCACGTCCGGCATATCGAGATCGGGCATGTCCACGGCGGCGTCGATGGAGGCGGCGAGACCGCCCATGTCGGCGGACACGTCGGGCAGATCTACGTCCGGCATATCGAGATCGGGCATGTCCACGGCGGCGTCGATGGAGGCGGCGAGGCCACCCATGTCGGCGGATACGTCGGGCAGATCTACGTCCGGCATGTCGAGATCGGGCATATCGAGATCGGGCATGTCTACGGCGGCGTCGAGATCCGGTGCCGCCAGGGTGACTTCTCTATCGGCCAGGGTTGCCGTTGCCCCGGCGGCGGCAGCGGCGGCACCTGCCAAGCCGGCCCCTCGGGTGGAAGACGATGCGTCGTTGCCGGAGGCGCGCAGGGCGCTTTCCAACTCGGCCACACGTTCGTCTCGCACTTCCATGCGTTTGCGGCGGAACCACAGCCATTCGATCAAGGTGGACAACAGCCAGCCAATTAAAATTCCTACGAGCAACCACCAATACCAAGCCATAGTCTTATTCCCTTCTTGATCTGTGGGTGAAGTGTGATTCTTCGAGTCGATTGATTTCATGCGGACACTTGGGTTTGTGAATAAAAGGGGGCGTTGCGGCGTACCGAAGATAGAAAACTTCGATGAAATTGGGTGCAAAAAAGCGTTAAACTGACGACGGGGTAACAGTATAATACACTGAGGCGGGACTGTATGTCAATGAATTTTCCTGTCCCTGTCTCTTTCGCTGGATTGAGGACCAAGATCGGGTCGGGCTAGGGGTGGCGGCGTTGCCGGGCGGCCTCAAAGAGGATTACGGCACCGGCGATGGCGGCGTTGAGGGATTCGGTGTCACCGCGCATGGGGATGGCCAGGGGACGGCCCATTTGACGGGCCGCGGAACTGGGGCCCCCGGCTTCGCTGCCCAAAATCAACACCGCGGGCTGAGTCCAGTTGACTTCATCGTAGATCAACTCGCTGTTTGCATCGGCCACAAAGATCGGCCACGTTGGGTCAAGATAGCGTTTGACCTCATCCCAATCGGCGCATGGGCGCAGGGGCAGGCGGAAGTGTGCGCCCATGCCGGACCGCAGCACCTTGGGGTTGAAGACGTCCACGGTCTGGGGGGCGAGCAGGACGAGGCCGACCCCGGCGGCCTCTGCCGTGCGCAGCAGGGTGCCAGCGTTGCCGGGATCGCCGATGCCGTCCAAGATCAGCACCAGCCCCGGCTGCGTGGGCAGGGGGAGGTTGGGCAGGGGCAGCACCGCTGCAATGCCTTGGGGGGTGACGGTGTCGGCCAGGCTCTGGAAGACCTGGGGGGTGCAGGCCAAGCTCTCCACCCCGGCGGCGCTGATCTCCGCCACCAATTGGGCCAGGGCCGGGTTGGCCTCGGCGGCTTCGGGCACAAAGAAGATGCGATCCGGGCGTGCACCGGCCCGCCAGGCGTCTTCGACCAGACGCAGCCCTTCCAGCAGGCAGCGCCCGGCGGCCAAGCGCTGGCGTTTGCGCTGAAGGCTGCGGGCCTCTTTGATGCGGTTGTTGTCGGTGCTGGTGATCATGGGCGTGATGAGTAACGAGTAATGAGTGAAACGTGATGCGTGAAACGTGATGCGAACAACTTCACGTTTCACTCGTGGGATCAAAACGGCAGAGACCCGAGTCTCTGCCGCTTTGCTGCTTTGTTGAGTTTGGGGCCGGTTCTGCGGCGGCTTCGGATGAAGACCGGCAGAGGATCAGGCCAATTGGGCCTTGGCCAGATCAACCAGTTTGGTGAAGGCGGCGCTATCGTGGATAGCGATGTCCGACAACACCTTGCGGTCAACCTGGACGTTGGCCAATTTCAGGCCGTGGATCAGGCGGCTATAGCTGAGGCCATTGATGCGGGCGGCCGCATTGATGCGGGTGGTCCACAAGCGGCGGAAATCACGCTTGCGGTTGCGCCGGTCCCGGAACGCATAGAACAGGGACTTCATCATGGCTTCGTTAGCTCGGCGATAAAGCCGATGTCGACTGCCGAACTGTCCTTTGGTGAACTTTAGGACTTTTTTGTGTCGCTTGTGAGAAGCAACCTTGGGTCTAGAACGTGGCATGTGTTATTCCTTCCGTGATGGCGGGTGTTTTTCAGTCACACCGCTTATTCCTGGCCCGTCACGTACTTAGGGTCGATCCGAGGATCGATTCGTGCTGCCAAAGAAATTCAAAAATCCGAAAACTACAGGTCATGACTACGATATAACAGAGGGCGAAGCAGGGTTGCGGGCGGGCAGCCTAGGCCACCGAGCTGCCAGCAACAGTCTTCACCATCTTGATGGTGCTCGTCACGCCGGACGAGACATTCTTGCGGTACGAGCGGCGCATGCGCTTGGTCTTGTTGCGGCGCAAGTGACCACCACCTTGGCGGCGGCGAATCAACTTGCCGTTCTTGGTCACGCGGAAGCGGGCGGCAGCGCCTTTGTGTGTCTTTAACTTGGGCATAGTGCTCTCCAACTCAACAGTTCTGGGTCGACGCGGGGCCAGTTTTTGGGCTGGCCATGAAAAAACTCAACAAAGCAGGGTAAGACGGATAGTTCTATAACATACAAAAGCGGACCGTGGCCCGCTTTGGTACCTATTGGATGGCGATAGGCTAACTTGACTGTTTTCGCTAGGTCGATCGACCTATCTGTTGACCTGTCGATCGACGGGTCTAGCTGTCCTTTGGCGCCATGATCATGATCATGCTGTTGCCTTCAAAGGCGGGCCGAGACTCAATCTCCACAATATCGGCCACATCATCGGAAACGCGCTGAAGCAGATCCCTCGCCACCTCCGGGTGATAGATCTCCCGACCACGGAAGCGAATGCGCACCTTGATCTTGTCGCCTTCGCCAGCAAACTTGCGGATTTTTGAGAGAACGACCTGGATGTCGTGTTCGCCGGTTTTGGGCCGCAGGCGCACCTCTTTGACCTCGATCTGCTTCTGCGACTTGCGGGCATCCCGCTCGCGCTTCTGTTTCTCGTAGAGGTACTTGCCATAGTCCATCAGTCGGCAGACCGGCGGGGTGGCATTTGGTGCGACCTCAACCAGATCCAGCTCACGCTGTTCGGCGATGGCCAGGGCTTCTTTGATGGGCAAAATACCCAACTGCTCGCCTTCGGCGTCAATAACGCGTACCTCGCGGGCATAGATCCGATTGTTGATGCGAGTGGTGTCTCTGCTAATTGCGGTGCTCCTTTGTTTCTACATTATTTTTAGTGATTGTAAAGCCGTTCTACATAAGCTTACAATCTGTGAGTATATCATCAGAGTGAAGGGTCGTCAACTTTATTTTGGGATTGAGGGGGGGAGATTTTGGATTGCGGATTTTAGATTTTGGATTGAGGCGTCCAACACGCCTCAATCCAAAATCCAAAATCCGCAATCTAAAATCTAAAGATCCGCCGACCGGGTGGCGATGCGGTCCGTGACCAGGGCGATGAACTCGGCGACGGGCATGGCGTTTTGGCGCTTGCCGTCCCGACGGCGCAGGGCCACGGTCTCGTCGGCCACTTCTTGATCGCCCACGACCAGCATGTAGGGCACCTTCAGGAGTTGGGCGTCCCGGATCTTGGCGTTCATGCGATCCGAACCCAGATCCGCCGTGGCCCGCACGCCGGCGGCCAGCAGCCGTTTGGCCAACTGCTCGGCATACTCGTTGTGGCCGTCGGTGATGGGCACAACCCGCACCTGCTCCGGCGACAGCCAGACCGGGAAGACCCCGGCGTAGTGCTCGATCAGGAAGCCGATCATGCGCTCGTGGGTGCTGAGGGGGGCACGGTGGATGCACAGGGGCACCTCCGGCTGACCCTCTCGGTTGGTGAATTCCAGGTCAAAGCGTTCCGGCACGGCGAAGTCCACCTGGTTGGTGGCCAGGGTGAACTCCCGACCGATGGCGCTCCAGATCTGCACGTCGATCTTGGGGCCATAGAAGGCGGCCTCGTCGGCCACCTCCACGAAGGGCACGCCGCCGTTGGTCATGGCGTTGCGCACCATCTCCTCGGTCTTGAGCCAGAGTCGCTCGTTGTCCACATATTTCTTGCCCAACCCCTTGCGGTGATGGGTGCTGAGGCGCATGACAAACTTGTCCACGCCAAAGAGGTCAAAGTATTTGCGATAGAGCCCGACCACGCCCATAAACTCCGCCTCGAACTGCTCTTCGGAGCAGTAGATGTGGGCGTCGTTCATCTGCATGGAGCGCACCCGCATCAGGCCGAACAGCTCGCCGCTCTTTTCATAGCGATAGCAGGTGCCATATTCGGAGAGACGCACGGGCAGTTCCCGATAGCTGCGGGGGCGGCTGCCGAAGATCTTGTGGTGCATGGGGCAGTTCATGGGTTTGACATAATACTTCACCCCTTCCAACTCCATGGGCGGGTACATGCTCTCGGCATAGTAGGGCAGATGGCCGCTGCGGATGAAGAGATCTTCCTTGGTGACATGGGGCGTGCGCACCTGCTGATAGCCGGCGGCCAGTTCCACTTCCTTGGCCAGCTTCTCCAGTTCTTCGATGATCACCGTGCCCCGGGGCGTCCACAGGGGCAGGCCCGGCCCCACTTCTTCGTCAAAGGTGAAGAGATCCAACTCCTTGCCCAGCTTGCGGTGATCCCGCTTCTTGGCCTCTTCGAGCATGGTCAGATGTAGGCTTTGAGATCCTTTTTGTTGCGCCAGGCCGTGCCATAGATGCGCTGCAACATGGGCTTGTGCTCGTCGCCCCGCCAATAGGCCCCGGCCACGCTCATCAGCTTGAAGCCATCCGGCGGGATCTGGCCCGTGTGCTCCACATGGGGGCCTCGGCACAGGTCCCGGAAGGTGTCGTGCTGATACGTGCTGATCACCGGCTTCTCGTCGGTCTCGTTGCCATATTCGTCCACGCCGCCCTTGTCCAAGCCGTCGATCAGCTCCAACTTGTATTGCTGACCGGCGAAGAGGGCCCGGGCCGTCGTCCGCGCTGACTTCCTCATATTGGAAGGGGATGCTTGCCGCCGATGATCTGGCGCATGCGCTTTTCGATGGTCTCCAAATCTTCCGGCGTGAAGGTGACGAGCTTGCCATCCTCCCCCCGGCCCAGGTCGAAGTCATAGTAGAAGCCGTTCTCAATCGGCGGCCCGATGGCGATCTTGGCCTCCGGGTAGATCTCCAGCACCGCCTGGGCCATCACATGCGCGGCCCCGTGGCGGATCTTGTACAACTGGTCTTGCTCTGGTGCGTTATAGTCACTCATTTCAATCTCCCTTGCGAATGGCAAATGGCGAATGGCGAATGGCGGGTCCAACTCTGTCCAAACCCACCAATCCAAAATCGCCAATCAAAAATCCAAAATTACTGCGGCCAGCCACTCCGCCGCCCACCAGGTCAGGATCAGCAGATGGGCGCAGCCTCGGCCCAGGGGATCCGGGTTGATCCATTCCCCCGTGCGGTGGGCGTCCCCGCCCAGGGTGATGCCCACGCAGACCGCGGGGATGCCCAGGCTGAGGGGGATGTTGGCGTCCGTGCTGCTGATGCGCATGTCGGAGGTCTCCGATACCCCGGCGGCGGTCAGGGCGCGACTGGCGGCCTGGACCAAAAAGTGGTCCTTGGGGATCTCCCCGGCCGGCCGGTCGCCGATCACCGCCATTTCGATGCGTACATCCGCTTCTGTCGCCACGGCCAGTTGATGCCGTTCCACGATAGTTTGGGCCTGGGTCACCAAGGCAGCCAATGCCTTGGGCGACTCGCTGCGCATGTCCAGTTCCAAATGGGCGTCCTGGGCGATGGTGTTGACCGAGGCCCCGCCCCAAATCCGCCCGATGTTGAAGGTGGTCTTGGGCCGCTTGGCCACCTTGAGCCGGGAGAGATCTGCGGCCAGGCGCACCAGCACATGGATGGCGCTGCCCGATCCAAAATCTCCCCAACTGTGGCCGCCCGGCGCATGGGCGCTGATGCGCAGCCGCTTGGACCCCAAGGCACGATGCACGATCCGGGTCAACCCCATGCCCTCGATGACCACGGAAGCCCCCAGGCCATCGGGCAGCGTGGACAGCCGGGCCACCGCCGCCCGCATCCCCTTCAGATCCCCAAGCCCTTCCTCGCCGCTATTGGCCACAAACCACACATCCACAGGCGGACGCCCATCCGGGCTGGCGGCCAAGCGTTGCATGGTTTCGGCCAGGGTGAGCAGCCCGGCCACGCCGGTGGAGTTGTCCCCGATGCCCGGACCGTAGATGCGGCCATCCTGGGGATCTCGGCGGGCCGTCAGGTCCGTGGCCAGGGGGAAGACCGTGTCCGTGTGGGCGCTGACCATGAGGGCCGGACCGGGCTTTTTGCCGGGGATGCGGCCATACACGTTGCGCTCGTCGTCCTGGTCCACATCGGCCAAGCCCAACCGGCGCATGGCCGCCATCACCCAGGCCGCCCGTTCCGCCTCCTGGCCCGTGGGGGCCGGGATCTGCTGGATCTGCACGCACAGATCGGCGATCCGGGCCTGTGCCTGGGCCAGATCCCGGGTCGCATCCGCCACATGGGACGGCAAATTCCATCGCTGTTGTGCCATGATTATCTCCTGGCGGAGAAGTTCGACTTTTGAAAAAGTCGAACTTCTGGTTAAAAAAGAACAAAAAACCCCGTCCCAATGGGACGGGGTTCACCCGTGGTTCCACCCAACTTATCCGTCGTGCGCCCCAACTTGGTTGAGGTTCGACGAATCGCTTGAGGGCCGATAACGGAGCCAGCCGGAGGAGCATAGTGGGTCCGAGGACCGTTCCGCTCATCGCTCCCAGGGGGTTTTCCGAGAAGATCATCACAGCGACTTTCAGCCAATGATCGCTGTTCTCTGCAAACTTGCTCTCGTACTCGTCCTGGTCAACGGATTGAGGTATTTAACAAAAAACCGAGTTTCTAAAAACTCGGTTTTTTTGCATCTTTTTTACAACTGTGTGGGAGATACTGGACTTGAACCAGTGACCTCTACGATGTCAACGTAGCGCTCTAGCCAGCTGAGCTAATCCCCCGTACGTGAAAAGAAGTATAGCATAGGTGGGTGCGCGGTGCAAGAAGTTTGGCGGGAGAATAGGAGACAAGGAGACTGGGAGTCAGTCCAGCCGCTCCTTGTCTCCTCTTCTCCCGGTCTCCTGTCTACCCGCTAGTTCGGGAAAATGTACCCAGTCGGCCCGCTGCTCATGGCCAGAACCTGTTGTTGGGTGTCCACGGTGTATTGGAGCAGTTGCAGTTCACGGGCCAAGTAGAAGTTTTCCCAGTCCAGCATTTCGGGGATGCCGGCCAGGGCCAGGATCTTCTGCTTCTCTTCCGGGTTCACCTGCATGGCGATGCCGATCAGCATGGCCAGGGTGGTGGGGTCCTCGGGCAATTGGGCAAGTTGAAGCTGGGTGCCCGTGCTCTTGGCCAACAACTCAACATAGCGCAGGATCTTGGGCCGGATGCGGTTGGCCATGACCATGGCTTGGGTGGTGCTGCCGTTGAGGATGGGATAGTGGCTGACCTCGGCGCTCAGGTAGGCATGGGAGTGGTCCAGCTTTTCGATGCGGAAGCGCCGAGTGCCCACGGCCATGATGTTCATGCGCCCGTCGCTCTCTTTTTCCACCTTGGTGATGCGGGCCGCCGTGCCGATTTCGTAGGGGGTGGCGCGGGCCGCCGCTCTCCTGGCCTTCCCGGATCATCACCACGCCGAAGGGGCTTTGGTTCTCCAGGCAGTAGTGGATCATGGCCCGATAGCGGGGCTCGAAGATGTGCAAAGGCAACATCATGCCGGGAAAGAGGGCGAGTCGCAAGGGGAATAAGGGTAGGTGCATGGGTTCCATCGGCTGCTCTGGGTTGGAAACTCTGCCGGACCCGGCGTGATGGTCGGCATGACGCCAAAAGGACTGGGCGTTTTGAGATCGGTTGCTGTCGCTCATTGGAAAAACCAAACCTTTACTGCATGGAACGCTGATTTTCCTGATGCACGCAGATCTTTTCTGATCTAGAAAAATCAGTTTTGATCTGCGTGCATCTGCGTATATCAGCGTTCTATTTTTAAGTTATTCATCGTCATCCGACCCAGCATCGGGGACGTGGGTCAGGTCAACTTTCATGATTTCTCGCAGGACCGTGGTGGCGTAGGATCCCTTCAGCAGGGAAAATTGGACCACCAAAGTGTCGCCGTCGTCCCCGGCCCGAATGGTCAGGTCCGGCACCAAGAGCCGCCCAATCCGCCGGGTGCCCTGGATGCGGGCCTTGGCGAAGTGCTCGAAGGTGATGGGCGATTCGGCCCACACCGCGGCTTCCAATTCGCCGGACGGTCCCGATGGCATCCCACATCTTCGGCCCATAGACCGGGGCGGTGAAGGTGATCTCCTGGGCGGCGAAGCGGGGCTGCTCGACCTCGGCATCCTCCACCTGGAACATACCGCCGGTGGCGTACTTTTTGGCCACATCGCCGGTCATGATCTGCTCGAACAGACCTCGTTCCACCCGCTCGGTCAGATAGCGGTTGCACAGATAGCTCTGATAGCTGGAGATCATCAGGCGGCGCAGCCAGCGGTCCTTGATGTAGCGCTTGCCCTGCAAAATCGCCAGCCCTCGGCGCACGTTGTCCCCGTCCATGCCCAGTCGTTGCGGCCCGTAATAGTTGGGCAACCCTGTGCGCAGCAACTCGTTGACAATGGCCTGGGCCTGGGGCAATGCCTCCGCCGCCGCCATTTCCATCCCAGTGATGGTGATGGTGAAGCGGTTGCCGATCAGATGGCCGACCTTCAGCTTGTTCTTGTGCAGCTTGGCCCAGTGGACCGTCACCGGCAGGGCGTCGGCCACCCGCTGGGGCACCGCGGCCACCCCGTCTTCGTCCATAAAGCCCACGTTGACGCTGAAGGTCTGGGTGGTGCGGGCGTGCTTGTCCTTCATCCCCGCAAAGCCCACCTGCTGCTCGGAGACCTTGAAGAGCTTGGCCAGTTGGCCCTGCACTTCCCGGGTGGTCAGCCCCTCTTTGGTCAAGTTGATGTAAACGTGCTGCCCATCCCCTTGGGGGTCATAAAGGGGCAACTCTTCCACGACGAAATGGTCCGGCGTGGCCCGCAACGTTCCGCCGATACCCGGCAGATTGGCGGTGATAAAGGGAACCGTCAGGTCGATTTCAACGGCTTCGGGCTGTGCATTTTCTTCTTGAGATGAGTCTAGCATGAGGCATGTCCTTAGGAAGGAAGTTGGGTTCCATTGTATGGGGGAATAGGGATTGGGGACTGGGGATTAGGGATTGGATGTGTGACCACATCCGCTCTCTATTCCTTGAAAAAGATGGTCGTATAACAGATCGGCGATCCCTGATGCCCGCCAAAGCGGAAGCCGGCGGCCTCGACCAGGGTGCGCACACTTTTGGGCGGCAGATAGGCGGGCAGGAAGATCTCCTCGCCCACCACCAACCGGGCTTCGGGCTTGAGCACCCGGTGGATCTCCGCCAAGGCCATCGCCCGGTCGGGGATCTCGGAGAGCACGGCCATGAGCACGGCCAGATCCATGCTGGCGTCCTGCATGGGCAGACGGTACGCGCCCCGATGCTCGAAGCGCACCCGGTCGTTCAGCCCGGCCTCGGTGATCCGCACGTGGGCCTTGTCGATCATGGCTTTTTGTAGATCTACAGCGTGCACCCGGCCCGTTTCGGCCCGACTAGCTTCGGCCATCTCCACGGTGAAAGTGCCCGTGCCGCAGCCTACCTCCACCACCTTCATCCCCGGCTCATAGCCAAAGACCGCGGCGGTCTGGGCCGGGGCGCGCAGTTTCAGCCGGGCTGGATGATCCAGCAGTCCCGGAAAATTGAGGGGGCAGGGGCCGGGGATCCAACGCGCAGGCCGCCCGATACCCAATCTGGGTGCCGATGACCACGCCACCGGCCAGGGAAAATAGGTTTGTGATGCCCATGAGATTGACCTTTTTATCGAGTGTCGTGTATCGAGTATTTTGTGGAACACGAACGTTGTTTCTTCACTGAGCCAGCGTCGGTTGAGTAGCCGCCGCCGAAATCTCCGCTAACCATTCAAGTGCTCGGCGGCGTATCGAAACCAAAGCGGGTTGACCGAGATCAGGTTAACCCACTTCGGTTTCGATACGCCCTTGCTCCAACGTAGACAAAGTGGTAGGGATCGGTCGGGCTACTCAACCTGCGTTAGTTCTCGCGTAAGCCAGCGTCGGTTGAGTAGCCGCCGCCGAAATCTCCGCTGACCATTCAAGTGCTCGGCGGCGTATCGAAACCAAAGCGGGTTGCCTCAGATCGGGTTGACCCACTTCGGTTTCGATACGCCCTTGCTCCAAACGTAGACAAAGTGGCAGGGATCGGTCGGGCTACTCAACCTGCGTTAGTTCTCGCGTAAGCCAGCGTCGGTTGAGTAGCCGCCGCCGAAATCTCCGCTGACCATTCAAGTGCTCGGCGGCGTATCGAAACCAAAGCGGGTTGACCGAGATCGGGTTAACCCACTTCGGTTTCGATACGCCCTTGCTCCAAACGTAGACAAAGTGGCAGGGATCGGTCGGGCTACTCAACCTGCGTTAGTTTTCGCGTAAGCCAGCGTCGGTTGAGTAGCCGCCGCCGAAATCTCCGCTGACCATTCAAGTGCTCGGCGGCGTATCGAAACCAAAGCGGGTTGCCTCAGATCGGGTTAACCCACTTCGGTTTCGATACGCCCTTGATCCAAACGCAGACAAAGTGGTAGGGATCGGTCGGGCTACTCAACCTGCGTTAGTTCGCGCTGATTCGCCTCTCTACGCCGCAGGCGGAAAGCGTACGGTCAAAATGCCGTTCTCGAAGGTCGCCCCGGCGGCGTTGCGTTGGGCCAGGACGGCGGGGAGGAGCAGTTCCCGTTTGAAGTTGCCGATGGTGACGAAGAGTTCGTCACCCCGCTTGGTCAGCTTGACCTTTGCCAACTCCAGATGGGGCAGGGGCAGGCGCAGGAGGAAGTCTTCGCCGGATTCTTCCAGGGTTTGGGCCGCGCCTCGGTGGAAGATCTGGCCCGGATCTTGGTCGCCAAAAAGGGTGGCGGCCAGGGCGCTGAGTTGGGGCAGCCCCACCATTTCCGTGTTGGCCCAGCCGCCCCGAAAGATGGGCAGGGGATAAAAGTCCCGCTCGATCTCGCCCAAATAGCGGCTCTGCACCTGTTGCAAGCCGCTCAAATAGGGGTCATCGCTGGGCTCGGTGACGGTCACATTGCCCACGCCGTCGCTGGTCAGCCCCGGCAGGATGCGGTTGGCGATCACCGCGTCCACGGGATAGCCGAAGAGGTTCAGATAGGTCAGCGCCCGCCCGCCCTCTTTGATCACCATCTTCTCCGGGTTCAGCACCACCCGATAGCTGGTGATCTCCGGGTCGATCAGGATGGTCTGCAACTCCTTGACCCCCTGCACCAAGTTGGGCAGCCCGCCCAGGGGATCTTTGTCGGGCATGATGCGGCGCAACAGGCTGCCGGCGATGCGGGCCGTGGTGTCGCCCCAACTGAAGAAGCGCTGCACATACCATTGAAAGCTCTCCGGCATGGTGAGCAGGCGCATGGTCTCGCCCGTGGGCGCGGCGTCCACGATCACCCGGTCATAGTTGCCGTCACGGGCCTGCTTGTTGATGTGGAGCAGGCTGACGATCTCCTCCATGCCGGGGATGATGGCCATCTCTTCGGCGATGGCCTTGCTCATGCCCTGTTTGCGCAGGATGGAGCCGAGATAGCCCTGCAAATCGCCCCAATGTTCCCGCACCTCGGCCAGGACGTCGATCTCCTGGGCGAAGAGGTTGGGGGCCACCTCCACGGGATTGGGGGCCAGGGCCGTGTCCAGGCTGTCGGCCAGGCTGTGGGCGATGTCCGTGCTGACCACCAGGGTGCGGAAGCCCAGTTCCGCGCTGCGCAGGGCCGTGGCCGCCGCCACCGTGGTCTTGCCCACCCCGCCTTTGCCCAAATAGAGAATGATGCGCATGTGTGATCCTTGTTGGAAATGAGTGGTAGATGAGCGGGCTACGCATCTTTCGACTACTTATCTCTTCTTGTCTTGCTTCGCCAATGTCAGCCCCACCCCGCCCGCCACCAGCGCGCCGGCGGCGATGCCATAGGCCGCGGATCGATCCAGGCCAAACCAGCCCCGGATCTGCCACCAAAAGCGGGGGATCTGGGCCCAATAGGTCCAGCGCCAGCTCCAGGTGCGGCCAATTTGCAGCACATATTTGCCCATGTGGTTGTGGGGACTCCACACCACCACATAGCAGCGCCCGCCCACCAGGGTGCGGGTGTCCACCACGGGGCCGGGATAGTAGCGCACCTGGGTCAGCAGATCCTGGACCGGGGCGATCAGTTCGGTGGGGGGCGGGGCCACGATGGCGCTGTAGCCGGCGGGGACATCCACGGGCAGCTTTTGCACATCCGCGCTGTAGGGCAGGCTTTGGGCCACCACGGCAAAGGCCGGGATCACCGAGCCGCCCCGGGGCAGGACCGGCACCACCATCTGCACCCGCAGACGGTCTCCGGCTTGGCAGACCGCGCTGTAGACATGCACCTGGCCCGGTTGCTCCAAGCGGTTGAAGAGCAGCCGCTTGTGGGCAAAGTCGCTCAAGGGCAGCCCCGTGTTGAGCTTGCTGCCGGGGATGCCGGGGAAGATGGGCGTGCTGCCCGCCAGATCCACCCCCTGGGCGACCGTGTCGTCGTCGGGCTGAATCAGGCTCTTGGGGAAAGTGTCGTTCTTGCTCACAATTGACCTCGCTGATAGAACGGGGATGATGTGGATTGCTTGCAGTCTAGCATTCCCCCGGTTGGGCGTCAAAACGGTGTGGGCGGTGCGGAGGCCGCCCTTTGTTTTCTCGACCGATTGACCGGCTGGAACGGTTGAGCTATAATGGCAAGAGCCTGGGGCCAATGACACCAAGGATGAAGGCGTGGTGTGTCAGCGTGAACAAAGGCTTTTCGCAGGACGAAAGAGGTGAATCCGTGGCTTTGCAAGTGCCATCGCAGACAATGCAATTTATCATGCCGGCGAACCAGGCGGTGAGTGAGATTCTGCAGATCCTGGGTGAGCCGGATCGTGTTGCGGCCCGCGCCCTCCGTCATTATCTGCTCGATGTCTGTCTACAACGGCTGGAACAAGCCCGCCAGCAAATTGCTCGATACGAACAACAGTATGGATCGGATTATGAGACCTTCAATCGGCATGTCGGCACAGACGAGAGCTTTTTGGCGACCCTGAATTCTGCGCATCCCCTCTGGGAAGTTGATGCGGTTGAGTGGGCCTATCGGGTGGAAGAAGAAGCGGCATGGCAGAATCGTTCCGAGACCATTTTGCGCACATCGTAGACCTGGCGCGCAGGAAACTCAACGAGATCCACTCCAGCCAGGAGATCGATGCCGAACGCGCCATCTTGAATGTTGAGGGCGAGCGCTTTCCCTACCGAATCGTTCTCAAGGAGACGATTAGCGCCAAAGGCCGTCGGTACGCTTATTACATCTTGCAGGGTGAACGGGTGATCTTTGGCCTGGATAATCATCCCGATCGCCAGGCATTGCGTCTCCAATATGGCGTTGCATTCGCCGAACATTTGACTGACTTGATCCCACACCAGCATTCCGCCGACAAGTCTTCCGTTTCCTTGACCCCGCCTTGGACAGCCGTGCAATTCTTAAATGAACTGGATGGGATACTGGCCGATGTTGTGCCTGGGGATGAAGGATGAATAATCTATGGTGATATCATGCGCCCGGCCATGTGCCGGGCGTTTGCCTTGGGCTTCGCCAACTATGCACACTTCTCTCGTTCCGGCTTCACACCGGTCTTGACCGTCTGATCCGACCCACTAATCACCCCACAGCCCTTGTTGGGCCATGCCCAGTCATAGGCGTCGTACCCACAAAACGGACAAACCACCATGCCCACAAAAACCCACCCCAGCCGCCCGGTCTTTTCCGTGGTCGTGCCCATCTATTTTGAAGAGGAAGTCCTGCCCGACACCTATCGGCGCATCAGCCAGGTGATGGATGGCCTGGGCGAGCCGTGGGAGTTGATCTGCGTCAACGACGGCAGCCAGGACCGCTCCCTGCCCATGCTGCTGGACATGCGCGCCCAAGACCCTCGCGTCAAGATCGTCAGCTTCAGCCGCAACTTTGGCCACCAAGTCGCCATCACCGCCGGCACGGACTTCGCCGACGGGGACGCGGTGATCATCATCGACGCCGACCTGCAAGATCCGCCGGAGGTGATCCCGGATCTGGTGGCCAAGTGGCGGGAAGGCTACGAGGTGGTCTATGCCCGCCGGGCCGAGCGGGTGGGCGAGACCGCCTTCAAGCTGTGGACGGCCAGCCTCTTCTATCGCCTCCTGCGCCGGGTGTCGGACGTGGACATCCCCCTGGACACGGGCGACTTCCGGCTCATGGACCGCCGGGTGGTCCTGGCCATGCGGGAGCTGCGGGAGAAGCACCGCTTCATGCGCGGCCTGAGCAGTTGGGTCGGCTTCAAGCAGATCGGCGTGGACTATCGGCGGCTGGAGCGCTTTGCCGGGGAGACCAAATATCCCCTGCGCAAGATGCTGCGCCTGACCGGGGACGCCATCACCAGCTTCAGCTATCTGCCCCTGCGCCTCTCCACGGGCTTCGGCTTCTTCCTGGCCGTCCTCAGCCTGATCGGCATCGCCATCACCATCGGCCTGCGCCTCTCCGGCAACAACGCCTTCTTCGGCCAGGCCACCACCCTGGTCGCCGTCCTGCTTTTGGGCGGTATTCAACTGATCTTCCTGGGCATTTTGGGCGAATATCTGGGCCGCATCTACGACGAAGTCAAGGGCCGGCCCCTCTACGTCATCTCCAAAGCCTATGGGTTCATGGGGGACGATGCCCGATTTGAGCCGGGGGCGGAAGCTGAGGAAACAGGCGAGGAATCAGACGATGAACGTTAAAGATCAAGGGGTTGGCCCGGCCAAAACCGGGGGAAAGCAGCGCTATCAAGCCATCCCCCGCACGTTGATCTTTGTCACCAGTCGTAATCCAGAGGACGGTGGGGAAGAGGTGTTACTGCTGAGGGGCGCGCCCACCAAACGTCTATGGGCCAACCATTTCAACGGACTGGGGGGCCACGTTGAGGCGGGCGAGGACATACAAACTGCTGCGTATCGGGAGTGGGCCGAAGAGACCGGTCTGCCCGTTTCGGACCTCACCCTGCGCGGCGTGGTCAATATCGAGATCAGCGCAGAATCCGGCGTGCTGGTCTTCGTCTTCCGGGGCCGCACCGACCAACGCACGCCCCAATCCAGCCCCGAAGGCACGCCCGAATGGATCCCCTTGGACCGGTTGACCGACTACCCTCTAGTGGACGATCTGCCTCTTTTAATCCCCCGTACCCTCGCCGACGGCCCAATCTTCTTCGCCCACTACGCCCCGGACGCGGACGGGATGATGCAGTATACCTTCCGTTGAACGGAGAGAACGTCGGTTGAGTAGGCCGACTTGACCACGAAAATCCGCTGACCTACAAAAGAGGCCGTATCGAAACCAAAGTGGGTCAACCCACTTTGGTTTCGATACGGCCTCTTTCCATTGGTCAAGAGATTGGCACGCAGACCCGGCCTACTCAACCGACGTTAGTTTGCGGGGCGTATGTGAATCCCCGCCAATCAACCAATCAGCGCAGCAACTCCCACACCACATGCTGGATTTCCGGCAGGATCAGCTTTTGCATGGCCAGGCGCACGGCCCCGGTGGACCCCGGCGTGCTGACGATCAGCTTGCCCCGATAGATGCCCGCGGTGGCCCGGCTGAGCATGGCCGCGGAGCCGATCTCTTCGTAGCTCAACATGCGGAACAACTCCCCAAAGCCCGACAGGGTCTTCTCCAAATTGCGGCTGATCACATCGTACGTGCGGTCCCGCTGGCTGATGCCTGTGCCGCCGTTGAAGATGACCACCCGGGCCTCGCCCCCGGTGAAGTCGTCCAGGGCTTGCTGCACTTGGTCCGGCTCGTCTTTGACGATGCGGTAGTCCACGATGGTGTGGCCGGCCTCCTCGCACAGGAGGCGGATGGTCTGGCCGCTCTTGTCCGTCTCGGCAGTGCGTGTGTCGCTGACGGTGACAATGGCCACCGCTATGCTACCCTGAGATTCTGCCAAGCCGCGATGCTCTTCTGCGCTCATAAGGTCTCCTTTCTAAAAAAGATCACCGCAAAGGCGCGAAGGGCGCAAAAAGAAAACAAAGAAGGCTTTTCTTTGCGTTCTTTACGCCTTGGCGGTGAAAATCCTGTGCTCTCAATATAGCCCACTGCCCGTGATCCAAACCGATGTGCCGGAGAGGGGAATTTGGCCCAACTGTTTTTGGGCGGTGATGCAGGCGATCTGGTTGTAGAGCAGGCCGTCCTTGGCGATCATGCCCACGGTGACGGGTGTGCTGCCCAGGGCGGATGCGGTGGGGACGTTGCGATAGTTGAGCCGCACGGTGCCGTTGGGGTAGAGGACCATCTGGAAGCTGACCGTGTAGGCCGGGATGACGCTGTCGGCGGAGGCGACGCCGTCAAACTCGATCACCCAGCGCGTCTCCCCGTCCGGCTGGAAGGTGCGGACCGTGCCGCTGCCTGTGGGACCGGGGTTTAGCTCCGCCCACCAACCGGCGATGGCTTTGTGCAGCCAGTCCGTGCCGTTGATGTCGGAGAAGCAGCGGTTGGGGCTGGCGCTGACCAGGGGATCGCCGGGGTCGGTCTGCAAATAGAGCAGGCCATTGGCCGACAGTCGGGCATAATTGTAGGGTTTGTTCTTCAATGTCATGGTGAAGGGCAGTTGCAGGCCATTGCTGCCGCCCGCGAACATGAGCAAGGTTGTCGGGGTGATGATCCCCGGTGTCTCCCAGGCCAGGGCCGAGGCGCTGGGGGCATAGCCGGCCACGGTCACGGGCAGGTAGACCTGCTTGGGCGCGCCGTTGATCATCACGCTCACATCCAGGCTTTGGGTCAGGCGGTCGCCGTTGCTGCGGGTGGCGGAGAAGTCGAGCCGGGCCGTGTGGGTGCCCGTGGTCAGCCCCGTGGGCGAAATGGCCAGGCTGACCTGGCCGGGTCGGTCGAAGCGGGCCGTGCCGAATGTGGCCCCGGTCACGGTCAGCCAAGCGGAGGAGCTGGCCGTCACCTGCCAGTTGATGGGGTCAGTGCTGGGATTGGTGAGGGCCACCGTGGCCGTGCGGGTGATCGGAGAAGCCGGGGGCAGGATCAGCGTCACCGAGCCGGGGGCGAAGGCCAGATTGCTGATCATGGCCCGACGCAGGGCGGCTTGGGCGTCCACACGTCCGCTGCCCATTTTTTGCGCCCCGTCGCTCAACGGCACCGCGGTCTCCCGCAGGATCTGGCGCACTTGGGTGGCGCTGAGGTCCGGGCGCAGGCCGCGGATCAGGGCCGCCGCACCGCTGACAAAGGGGGCGGCCATGCTGGTGCCGATGCTGTTGCAATAGCTGCTCTGGGATTGATAGACCTGGTTGCACAGGGTGTTGACTGCCCAGGTGCTTAGAATGGGGTCGTTGACCGGGGGAGTGGTTGATGCCTGGACCAACCCACCCGGCGCTGCGATCTCGATCTCTGGCCCTTGGTTGCTGTAAAAGGTGTGGCGATCCAGGCGATCCGTGGCCGCCACGGCCATGACGTTGGCATAGGCCGCGGGCCATTGCACCTCGGCATCCAGGTTGCCCGCTGCCCCGATCATCAATGCCCCGCGGCTGGCCGCCAGATTCACGGCTGTGGAAAGCGTGGAGTCAGATGAGGGCGATTCCACGCTCAGGTTGATCACCTTGGCCCCGTCCGCAGCAGCTTCAAAGATGGCATCGGCCAGGTTTTTGATGCTGCCGACCAACTGGCCGTCGGCATTGTTGCTCAACACCCGGCGGATGTCCAACTGCACATCCGGGGCCATGCCAGAGATGCCAAAGCCGTTGTTCTGCCCAGCGGCGATGATGCCGGCCACATGGGTGCCGTGGCCGTTGTCATCCCGGGCGGGCAGGGAAGGCACCACGTAGTTTTTGCTGAAGATGATGCGCCCGGCAAATTCCGGGTGGGTGAAATCAATGCCCGAATCGATCACCGCCACCCGCACGCCGCCGCCTTTGGAGAGGGGCCAGGCCCGGCTGGCGTTGATGCGCTGCATGCCCCACTGATAGCTGTCGTAGAGGGGGTCTGTGGGGGCGAGGGGCATGGGTAACTCCGCCGCCCGTACAATGCCGTTGGGTTCGGCAAAGAGCACGTCGGGCCGCCCCGCCAGGGCGGTGAGCACAGCCACCTCCTGGCCCGGTTCCACCCGCCAAAGCTGCACAATCACCGACCCGGCTTGCTGGGGTGCGGTCATGGCCATGCCGCTGGCCTTGGCCCATTCTTGGCCTGATATGGCGGGCAGCACCGACGGGTCCGCCAAGGTTGCGCCCACCTGGGCCATCAGCCCGGCCAGCACCAGCGGGGCGTCCGGGCCCATGGCCTGGCTTGTGCTCTGGGTTTCGCTCAACATCGGGCCGATCATCCCGACCAAAAGTTCTCCCGGCACGAAATAGCCCGCGGCGTAGCCCTCGGCCAATGCCGTCGCCAGAGGTTCAAGTTGGGATGGGGATGATGATGAAGATTGGGGATCGACCTCTTGGGCCAGGGCCGCAGGTGTTGCCCAGATCAGCCCCCCGGCCAGCAGAAATCCGAGAAAAAAGAGAAGTAGCGTACTCGATAATAAGAGGAATTTTCGACGATGCATAGTGGTCACCTCGACACGGGAAACAAAAAAATCAGCGGCCACACCCTTTCCGGAAGCTCACCCCAACCACTCTCTCAACCCAAGGATCTTCCGGAAAGGTCGCAACCCCGACATAACAAGAGAGCGCAGTCCCAAACTAGACGCCGGGCTGACCCGGCAGGTTCCACCTACGCCTCCCCCGCCATCTCCCGGTCCAACTGCTCAAAGAACAATCGCATAAACTCGTGCCGTTCCTGGCCGATGCGCCGAGCGCTCTCCGTGTGCAGGGTGGCCAACAGCCGTTGCAATTTGTACACAAATTCGTGTACCGGCGTGTAGTCCGCGCCGTCGGGCTTGGCATCATCCCCCGGCACGGCGGAGACCGGCTCGGTCCACAAGCGGCTGTCGTGGGAACCAGCGAAGGCAAAGGCTCGCCCCACCCCAATCGCCCCGATGCTGTCCAATTTGTCCGCGTCGTAGAGGCAGCGGGCCTCCAGGGTTTCGGGTTTGATGGACTGATCCCGGAAGCGGTGGGCACGGATGCAGTGGACCACGTTTTCGATCTGGGCCGGGGCCATGCCCAGATCCGCCAGAAAAAGCCCGGCAAAGTCCGCCGCGGCCAGGTGATGGGCGCTGCGTCCCTCGACCACGGGCACGTCGTGGAGCAGGGCCGCCGCTCGCACCACGGCCAGGTCCGCGCCCTCGGCCTGGGCGATGCGCTCGGCCAGCCGGGTCACCCGCAGGACGTGGTCGAAATCGTGGGCCGCGTCCCCTGCGGTGTAGAGGGCGCGCACGGCTTCAATATCAATTTTAATGGGAATATCGGTGCTGCGGGTCATGAACCGGACTCCTCTTCCCCCCAAGGTTGGGGGGCTAGGGGGGCCTTGTCAGATGCGTCGGCCAGGGCTTGGGTGCGGCGTCGCCCCACGGCCCACAAATAGACACCGGGCAGGCTGACCAGCAGACCCATTGCGTGTTGCAACAGCCCCACGGCAAAGGCCAGCCCCTCCGCCACGCCCACCAGCCCCAGCAGGACGACGAACGCGCCCTGCCTCAACCCGGCGCCGCCGGGGGCCAGGGGAACCAGCAGCACAAAGGCCACAATCGGGTTCATGGCAAAGATGGAGAGAAACTTGATGCTCCCCGGCTGGATGGCCTCGCCCAGAAACCAGATGGCCACACTGCTCAACAGCAGGATGGTCAAACTGCCCAAGGAGGAAAGCAGGATCGCCCCGTAATGGCCATGATAGGCGTTGAAGGCATCGGCCAGGGTGCGATAGATGGGCAAGGTACGGTTGGCCAGGGGCAGCCGGGCCAGGACGCCCTCGAAAAATTGCTTGAGCCGCCGGCTCAACATCACCGCCAGAATGGTCAAGAGCATCACCGCCACCAGGGCCGCGGACAAGCTCAATAAATTCAAGTAGCTCTGGTTTTCCGGCGTGAAGGGCAAGCCGTTCGCCTGGCTGCCATAGCGCAGGATCACCCAGGACGCCGCGGCCGCGGCCACCACAAAGGTGGTCAACCCCACAAAGCGGTCGATGATCACGCTGACCGCGGCATCGGCCTTGCGGTGGGTGTCCCGGGCCAGGCCATAGCCCCGCAGGAGATCTCCGCCCACGCCTGTGGGCAGGGCATAGTTGAAGAATTCCCCCACCCACTGATAGGCCACCACGGCCCGGAAGGGCACGTCTCACCCCCCTGGCCCGCAGCAGCACAAACCATTTCAGCGCGCTCACAAAGACCGCCCCGGCATAGAAAGTGCTGGCAATCACCAAGTAAACTTTGTTGGCACCCAAGATCTGCGCCCAAAGTGCCTGGGGATGCTCCAGCCGGGTATAGAGAAAATAGAGCAGCCCCGCCCCGATCAGGATTTTGATGATGTCGAACAGCCGATTTTGTATACTTTTCATGGGTTATTGCTTTTCAAAGAACAACCGCAGCCGGGCAAAAATCCCTGGCTGCGGCTGTGGAAGGCGAACGGCAGATGGCGATGCTGGCAAGGTTCGCCCGTCGCCCTATTTGCCATTGGGCGCGGTCAACTGGGTCGTGGCCATGCTGCCCGTGCCGTTTCCGTTGTTGCCATTTTGTGGAGCCGCTTGTCCGGTGCGACGGATGGTCTGGACATCCTGCTTTTGGCTCCAGGCCATGTTCCACACCACATGCCGATCCCGTTTGATGGCGAAATCATACCAGCCCAAGATCCGGCTCCATACCTCCAACGTGGCCAGCAAAAAGAGGATCCAAAGCAGTTGAACGACGCCCATCACCTCTTTGAAGGCGATTTTCAGCACCTTTTTGTTTTGGATGCTGCTGACCGCATAGCCATATTTGTGTTTCAGGTAGAGGTGGCCGGCGTGATTGCGCCGCCGTTGTTTGACAAAATCGCCGATATTGTCCGGGCCGGTGTTGTAGACAATGGCATCCGGCGCGTATTTCACCTGCATGCCCCGCTCTACCACAAAGGCCTCGACAAAGGCTTCGTCCATGGCCACGTCCTGGGGGATGTGGTCGAAGACCTTGCGGAAGGCGATCATCTCGCCCAGGCGCGGGATCTCCAGACAGAGTTCGTGCTCCATGCGCAGACGCAGATGGCTGAGCAGTCCGGCGATGTGGTCCGGGGTGTTGACCGCCACCTTCTGCGCGCCCACCATGCCCACGTTGGGATCTTCAAACATGCGCACCATGTGTTCCACCGCGTGCTCGTGGGGGATGGTGTCTCCGCTCTCCAACACGCAGATATCCTCGGTGGCCGCGGCCAGGAAGAGATTGATGGCGCTGGTCTTGCCTTCCCGCCGTTCCTGCTCGATCAAGTAGATGCGCCCGTCCTGCTGGGCAAACTCTTTGACAATCGGCACTGTGCGATCCGTGCAAGCGCTGGCCACCACGATGATCTCGCAGATCTCCACCTGGTACAGATGCTGTTCGATCAAGGCGCTCAACAGCGCGCCAATATTTTCTTCTTCGTTATAAGCCGTCACGCCAATGCTGCAACGAATTCGGTCATCTCTGGATACAACCACGATAAGGTCCTTCCTGGAGCGTGAAACGTGATGCGTGAAACGTGAGGCGTGTTAGGGACCACGTTTCAGGTTTTACGTTTTGCGTTCCAAATTACTCGGCAATGGGTAGGGCGGCAACGTCGCCGTCAATCGTTACGAGGCTGGCAAAGACCCAGCCGTTGGCCTTCAAATCGGCCAAGAAAATCTGAATCCATTGGCTGTCCGCACTGCGTCCCACGGCGGGGACCACCGCGCCGGTGGGCAGGGCGGTCAATGCCGTGGTGGCCGTGGAAGGCCCAGAGCGTACATTCATCCCCGACTCCGTCGTGATGGTCACGGTGACCGATGTGCTGGCCCCCGGATCAACCGGTGCAACCGGCACCGCTGTGGGCTGAACTTCCGGCGCAAGGGTGGCTTCGGCCACGGGGGCGGCGGTCGGCTCGACTGCGGGGGCCTCGGTGGCAACCACGGCAGGGGCCGCGGTGGGGGCAACGGTAGGCACGGCTGTCGGCTCAACCGCGGGTTCAGCCGTTGGCTCAACCGTCGGGGCCACAGTGGGGGCGACCGTGGGGACCTTGGTCGGCACGGCGGTGGGGGCTGTGGTGGCGGTCGGGGGCACAACTTCTGCCACAGCCACCGCCCCAGGCAGGGGCGTGGGCGTGAAGATGGGCATACTCGGCTCGGCTGCGGCGTCGACCACGGCCTGACGCGCCGCCAAGGTGGCCTGCACTGCGGGGGAGAGGTCCGCTGACCCGTTGCCGCCAAAGCGCGCCCCATCCGACATCACCGGAATCAGGATGCCGATCAACAGGGCCGCCACCACGGTGACGGCGGCCATAATCATCATCGACGAGCGTTTTTTATCCATTGGGTTTCCCTTGTCTCTGTGCTTATTTCTGGGCATCGTACTTTCTGGGCTTATTTCTGCGCTGTGAATCTATTCGCCGACAAACTTGGCCACGGTCACGCCGTCGCCACCTTCACCATTGTCCCCTGGGCGGAACTGGCTGACCAGGGGATGATCCCGCAGACGTAGGCGCACGGCATCCCGCATGGCCCCGGTACCCTTGCCGTGGATGATACGCACCCAGGGCAGTTGGGTCAAATAGGCATCGTCCATATATCGCTCTAACTTGGTCAGTCCCTCTTCCACCCGATGGCCCCGCAAGTCCAATTCCATGCCCGGTCCCTGGCCCAGGGGGCGGCGTTTCTGTCCGCTGGAGTTGAGGGGCGAAATCACTGTTGTGTCTGTTTGACGCACGGCCTTCTGGCGAAGTTCCAATCGCTGGGTGGGCAATTTGAGCCGGAAGGTGCCGATCACCACTTCGGTCTCGCTGTCGCCGGCGTTCAAGACCTCGCCGCTGGCGTGCAGGCTGGGGATCCAGACCCGATCTCCCACTTCGATGGGGCCGGCAAGTCGGGCCGCCTCTTGGCCGGGGACGATCACGTCCTGGTTCACCTGCCCGGCGATGGCCGACTCCCGCCGGTTCAGTTCGGCCTGGGCCCGGGAGAGGAAATCGTCGTGGGCGTTGCCGCTGAAGCCTTCGCTGCCAAATTGGCCCAAGCGCTTGCGGGTCTGCTCGATCTCCCGCCGGGCCTCGGCCAACTCGGTTTGCATGGTCTCCCGGGTCTCGGCAATCACCCGGCGGCGCACGGTCTCGATCTCGGCCAGTTGATGGCGTAGATCGGTCTCGATCAACTGCACCTGGCGCTCTCGATCCTTGGCCCGCCCCTCAATCCGCAGCCCCTCTTGGCGGGTGCGTTTGATGTCCTCGAGCAGGGACTCGGCTTCCAGGGCGTCGGGGCGCACAATGCCCTCGGCGGCCTCCACGATCACCGGGTTCAGCCCCAAACGTCGGGCAATGGTCAGGGCGTTGGAGCGGCCCGGCAGCCCGATGCTCAATTCGTAGGTGGGGCTGAGGCTCTCCACATCGAACTCCACCGAGGCGTTGCGCACGCCGGGGGTGCTGTGGGCGTAGAGCTTTAGGTCGCTATAGTGGGTGGTGGCCAGGGTGGTGATGCCCCGATCCCGCAGATTTTCCAGCAACGCCATGGCCAGGGCCGACCCCTCGTCCGGGTCCGTGCCCGCCCCCAATTCATCAAACAGCACCAGGCTTTGGGGGTCCGCCTCTTCCAAAATGTTGATGATGCGGGTCATGTGGCTGCTGAAGGTGCTCAGGTTCTGCTCAATGCTCTGCTCGTCGCCGATGTCCGCATAGATGCCGCTGAAGAGGGAGAGCTTGCTGCCGGGGTCCGTGGGGATCATCATCCCCGACTGGGCCATCAGGATCAGCAAGCCCACGGTCTTGAGGGTGACCGTCTTGCCGCCCGTGTTGGGGCCGGTGACGACCAGCAAATAGTAGGGCTCGGCGTCGGCCTCGTTGGCGGCCTGGACAATGGTTTCGCTGTCGCCCAAATAGACATCGATCGGCACCACCGTGTTGGGGTTCAACATGGGGTGCCTGGCCCGGCGCAGATCGATCACCGAGCCGGGATGTTGCAGGATCGGTTTGGCTTCTGGCTCTTCTTGGTCCGCTTGACCGGTGGTTTTGGCAGGTTTGCGGGGCTTGGGGGCTTTGGGCGGGCGCTGGGGGGGAAAGGCACGACTTGCGGGGCGGAGGCTTCCAACTCGTAGGCATACTTGGCCTTGGCAAAGGTGAAATCCAACTGGGCCAGGGCCTGCACGTTGCGGCGGATATAGACCGCTTCGTCCCCGACCAGGTTGCCCAATTCGGCCAGAATGCGCCGAATTTCCTTCTCTTCCTCCAAGGACAGTTGACGCACGGCGTTGTTCTGGGTCACCACCTTCAACGGCTCCACAAAGAGGGTGGCCCCGCTGGCCGATTGGTCGTGGACGATGCCGTCCACATGGCCCTTGTATTCGGAGCGCACCGGCACCACATAGCGGCCCTGGCGCTGGGTGACAATCGGCTCTTGCAGATATTTGCGCATGGAATCGCTCTGCACCAGGCGGTCCAACGTGCTGAGCAGGCGGTCCTGGGCGATGCGCAATTGGCTGCGGATGCTGCCCAACTCCGAGCTGGCGCTGTCCAACACCTCGGCCCGGTCGCTGATGCAGCGGCTGATCTCGGTGATCACATGGTCGCAGGGCTCGATGATGGCGGCCATGTCGGCCAGGTGGGGGAAGGTGGCTTCCAGCCGGATCAGGGTGCGCTTGATCATCCGCGCCCGCAGCAGGGTCAGCTTGATATCCAGCAGCTCTTGGGGCAACAGGGGCGCGCCCCGCTCCGCCTTCGAGGCCAGGGGACGCACATCCGCGGCCCCGCCAAAATGGATGTCGGTTTTCTGCTCCAAGAGCCGATAGGCCTCGGCGGTCTGGGCCAGCCAATCCTGCACCGTGCGCAGATCGTCGCTTGGCAGCAGGACGCGGGCAATCTCCGCCCCGGCGCTGAACGCACAATGGGCGGCCAATCGCTCCAAGATCTTGCTATATTCAAGGACACGCAACGCTTGCGGATTCATGGCCGGACTCTAGGAACTCGTCTTCACCGCAAAGGCGCAAAGGACGCAAAGAAAAGCAATTCTTCTCTGCGAATCTCCGCGCCCTCGGCGGTTTGCTTTTGACTGTTTGCTTGAAAACAAAAACAGCGCCGAACAATTTGGGCGCACAGGCCATCATATCACAGGGCCAAAGGGAATGGCAAAGGGGATGGTCAAAGTCGGGGTGGGAATAGAACGCGAATGGCCGCAACCGAACTGTCTCCCAATCTGGGGAGGGTTAGGGTGGGGTGAGTTGCAAAAATCCGGGGCAATCGCAATCCGCGTTTATTTCTTCCCCTTCTTGGGCAGTTGATAGCCCAACCGCACCAGCATCTGCTCCTTCTTGCGCCACTTTTCCCACACCTTGACCCACAGTTCCAAATAGACCTTGGTGCCCACCATTTCCTCGATCTGGGGCCGGGCCAGCTTGCCGATCTCTTTGATCATGCTGCCGCCCTGGCCCAGGACGATGCCCTTCTGGCTGCGCCGCTCCACATAGATGTTGGCGGCGATATAGGTCATGTTTTCATCCCGGGGCTTGAACTCGTCCACCACCACGGCCAGGCTGTGGGGCACCTCGTTGCGCAGCAAGGTCAGGGCCTGCTCGCGGATCAGCTCCGCGGCGATGAAGCGGACTTGCAGATCCGTCACCTGGTCCGCCGGGTAGAAACGGGGGCCCAGGGAGAGCAGCCCTTGCAGGACAGCCATCAACGCCTCGGTGCCGTCCCCGGTGGTGGCGCTAAAGGCGATCACCTGGGCCGGGGTCAACCCGCCCAGATTCGCCACATATTCGGCCTGGCGCCGGGCCTGGGCCTCTTCGCCCTGATGCCAGCGATCCGCCTGATTTAGCCCCAAGACCAGGGGGGGCAGGGGCTTGGATCGGTGCATTTCGCCCAGTTTCTCGGCGATCAGCTGGTCCTCTTCCGTGGGGGCGTCGTTCACATCCACCAGCCACAGCACCACATCCGCATCCCGGATGGTCTCGTCGGCGATGGCCACCATGGCCTGGCCCAACTTGTGCAGGGGCTTGTGGATGCCCGGCGTGTCCAGAAAGATGAACTGGGCCGTGTCCGTGGTGAGGATGCCCATGATCTGATCTCGGGTGGTCTGGGGCTTGGGGCTGGTGATGGCGATCTTCTGGCCCAGCAGCCGGTTGAGCAGGGTAGACTTGCCCACGTTGGGCCGCCCGATCACGGCCACAAAGCCGCTGCGGTGGTCTTCGGGCAAATTTTCCGGCGCGAACATGGGATCCATATCCATCTCAAAACTGGCATCCAGATCCAATGATTCTATCTCTTCTGTGACAACGTGCGGTTTTCGGTTGGCCATACAGTTTCTCCCATGAAAAATACGGTGTGGGACGGTCAACCGTCCCACACCGTATTCTAGTCTAGTTTTGGGCTGGGGTACAGAATGACGCTACTGCGAAGACCACGAATGGCACGGATTAACACGAATTCTTCTCTCGTGAAAGAAATTCGTCGTTAATTCGTCAAATTCATGGTTCCCGCAGTAGCGTCATTATTCTTACGCCTTGGGCCCGGCGTTCTTGATGGCATCGCTGACGCCATCGGCATAGGCGACAAAGTTCTTGGCGAACATGCCGGCCAGCTTCTTGGACTGGGCATCGTAGGCCGCGCCGTCCGCCCAGGTCTTGCGGGGCATGAGCACGTCGTCGGGTATGCCTTCGACATGGACCGGGATCTGCACGCCGAAGATCGGGTCGGTGACGGTTTCCACATCCTTCAATTCGCCAGCCAGGGCCGCGGCCACCATGCGCCGGGTGTATTTCAGCTTCATGCGGGAGCCGACGCCGAAGGGGCCACCGGTCCAGCCTGTGTTGATCAGCCACACATCCGAGCCGTGCTTGTCGATCTTCTCGCCCAGCAGTTCGGCATAGACGCCGGGGTGCAGGGGCATGAAGGGAGCACCAAAGCAGGCGCTGAAGATGGGTGAGGGTTCGGTGATGCCGATCTCGGTACCGGCGACCTTGGCCGTGTAGCCGCTGAGGAAGTGGTACATGGCCTGCTCTTTGGTCAGCTTGCTGATGGGGGGCAACACGCCAAAGGCATCCGCGGTCAGGAACATGATGTTCTTGGGGTGGCCAGCCATGCCACCGGGATCCGCGTTGGGGATGTGGCTGATGGGATAGCTGGAACGGGTGTTTTCAGTCAGGGAGTCGTCGTCCAGGTCCACATGGCGGGTGTCGCTGTTATAGGCGACGTTTTCCAGGACCGTGCCGAAGCGCCGGGTGGTCTCGTAGATTTCCGGCTCGCCTTCCGGGTCCAGCCGGATTACCTTGGCGTAGCAACCGCCCTCCAGGTTGAAGACGCCGTTGTCGCTCCAGCCGTGCTCGTCGTCACCGATCAGGGTGCGCTCCGGGTCCGCGCTCAGGGTGGTCTTGCCTGTGCCGCTCAGGCCAAAGAAGATGGCAGCGTCGTCCTTGTCCTTGCCATAGTTGGCGCTACAGTGCATGGACATCACACCCTGCTTGGGCAGGTAGTAGTTCATGGCGCTGAAGATGCTCTTCTTGTTCTCGCCGGCATAGGCCGTGCCGCCGATGATCACCATGTTCTTGGCCAGGTTTTGGATGATGAAGGTCTGGGTACGGGTGCCGTCTTCGGCGGGCACGGCGTGGAAGCTGGGGGCATTCATCACCACCATGTCGGGGACAAAGGTGCGCAGGGCTTCCGGGTTGAGCTCCCGGATGAACATGTTGCGCACAAAGAGGGCGTGGTAGGCCAATTCGGTGATGAAACGCACCTTCTTGCGATACTGGGGATCCGCGCCCACATAGCCGTCAAAGACAAAGAGATCCTTGTTCTGCAAATAGGCCCGCAGATGGCCAAAGAGCCTGTTGAAGCTCTCTTCGGAGATGGGCTGGTTGATCTTGCCCCACCAGATTTCATTCTCGGAGCTGGGCTCCTTGACGACAAACTTGTCGTTAGGGGAACGGCCCGTGTGGTCGCCCGTGCGCACCACAATGGGGCCCAAGTGAGAGATCACGCCTTCCCGGCGGCGGATGATCTGTTCGTACAACATGGGGGTGGCCAAGTTCCAATAGACCGTGCCAGGGTTGCTAATGCCGTGATTGTCGATGCCATATTCGCTGACAAATGAACCAAAGTTTTGCATAGTTCCTCCTAATTTGTTGGATTCTTGATACAGGGTCAACTGAGAAAAAAGGTGTAAGCGACTCATTTTTTTGGTTTGCGTCGTTGCAAGTCCAACAAGATCTTACCACACTATTAAACAATAGATAGTTTGCTGGGGATAGGGACAATTAGACCCTAAGTAGGGAGACAAATGCCCCACCTCGACAAAAAAGCTGCATCCCTGGACAAGGAGCAGCTTTTTGGGACCGGTGATTCGGTTGACCTTGCACAGGGAACTCTACATAAAAATGGCTTGGGAAAGTGCGTCGCAAAAAGGGGAAAAGTCTATTCAAACTCCTGGTTCCCTAACCGATCCATGATCGCTGTACCGCCGATGAAGAGCGCAGACAGCGCGGGCATCAGCGGATCAGCCTGTAGACCTTGGATTTCGATCAGGCCAAACCAGGCCAGGAGCCCCACGCCAAGAAGCAGAAATCCATTGCTGATCCATCGGTTGCGAGCTACCATGTGCATCCATCTCCATCAAAAACAGGCTGAAAACCAAGCCATTATCCCTCAAATATCGTCTACGCTTCATGCCACATTATAGTGCGCCCCCGCGCTGGGCGCAAATGCAGACCTCTTGCGGACCGAAGTCAGACCCAATCTCCCCTATCTTTGTCCAAACAAAAGACCCCTCGCCGAGGCGAAGGGTCTTTTGGTGTCATGCTTGTCACGAGGCCGAGCAGGGCAGCTTAGACAAGCAATGAGGGAGGTATCGGGGCAACCCATAAGGTTGATAATGGCTGTATTCTAGCACGCCGGTTTTGTGATGTCAACTACAATTTTTCTGATATCAAAAATCGCACGCTGACCGGCTCAAGCAGCACCGAATCGGCCACGGTTGCGCCGTTTTCGTCCACGAACCTGCCCGATGGCAGGGGCAGGTTGGCCGCGCCCCCCCCGGTGTTGACCCCGATCAGCACTTGATCTTCTCCCCAAATGCGCTCGGCCAGCCAGATGCCCCTTTCATCATCCACGTGCAGGGTGCGGATCTGCCCCTTTTGCAGGGCCGGGTGGGCTTTGCGGATCGCCACCATGCGCCGGAAGGCGGACAGCAGGGCCTGGTCCTGTCGATCTTCGTCCCCACAGCATGGGGTGGCGGGACTCTTCCCGATAGTGGCCCCGGTTGCGGGGCTGGCCCAGGCCGACCTCGGTGCCGTAGTAGAGGATGGGCGGGCCGCCAAAGGCGAAGAGCAGCCCCGCGCCCAAGAGCAAGTCGCCGCTTGTCGTTGCCCACCACCCAGAGAAAGCGGTTCATGTCGTGGTTGTCCACGAAGCCGGGCAGCACAAACTCCGGGGGGAAGTGGGCGTGGTGGCGCTCGATAAAGGCGGCGAAGTGGGAGAGGCTCAGATCCGGGCCGTCGCCGCCGCCATCGTCCACGCAGACCCGGCGGATGGCTCGGGCCAGGCCGAAGTCCAGGGTGCCGTCCATGCGCCCCACGTAGGTGCGCAGTTGATCGCTGGGCAGGGTGATCTCGCCGAAGATCCAACAGTCTGGGTTGACGCTTTTGCAGGCGGCGTAAAAGTCGGACCAAAAGGCATGGCTGGGTCCGGCGGCATAGTCCAGCCGGTAGCCGTCTACGCCGAATTCGGTCAGCCAATAGCGGGCGGCGGCGAAGAGATGGTGGCGCACCTGGGGATGGTCCACATCCAGCTTGGGCATGGTGGGCACGTTGAAGAAGGACTGGTAGCCGTGGGTGTATTCGTCGCCAAAGTGGAACCAGGGCCGATAGGGGCTGTCCGGGTCATCCTTGGCCGCCACGAAGGGGGCAAAGTCCAGGCTGACATGGTTGGCGACGAAGTCCAGCAGCACCCGAATGCCCCGCTGGTGGGCGGCGTCGATCAGGGCGCGCAGATCGGCTTCTGTGCCGAAGCGGGGGTCGAGCTGGGTGAAGTGGGTGGTGTCGTAGCCGTGATAGGTGGGGGTGACAAAGATGGGGCTGAGCCAGATCACCGTGGCCCCCAGATCGGCGATGTGGTCCAGCTTTTCGAGGACGCCCCGCAGGGTGCCGCCGATGAAATCGACCATCTCGTCCGGCTTCCAGCCAGCGTTGGGGGGCTGGGGCAAAGCGGTCCACAAAGACTTGATAGATCACCGACTGGGTGGCCCAGGCCGGGGTGCGGAAGGTGTCCACCGAATAGCCGTAGAGGGTGCGCTCGTCCACCAGCCGGTCCAGCCGCACTTCGTTGCTCCATAACGCCGGGGTGTCGGCTTGGCTGTGCCAGCCTTGGATCACGTATTGGACCAAGGTGCATTCCCCGGCCTGGGGGCTTTGGGCCGGAATCTCCCCCTGCCAGGTGGTGACATAATCCCAGATCGCCGTCTCCCAGCGGGTGTCCGCCAGGGCGAAGGGGACGACGAAGCCGTTGGCGGCCTCGCCCCGATCCCCGGCGGGCAGGCTGCCGTCCGTGGTGACATAGGCGGCCACCCGGTCCACCAGCGCGCCCAGCCCCGCGGTCACGGTCAACGTGACCGGCTGGCCCGGTTCCGGGTCCAGGGGCCGCATGGCGTGGAAGTGGCGAATGCCGGTCATCCGCTCCCGCATGCGGGCCAGCACTTTGGTTTCGTCTGCCTCAATGCCGCCAAAGACAAAGTCGGCCATGATTTGGTTGGTTTTTGTGGTCATTCAAACACCTCTGGGTTGAACCTAAACAGAAAGGGGCAGGCATCAGCCTGCCCCTTCCGGGTTGCGTGGTGACGATACTCAATACTCGATATTCGATCTTTTTACCCCTTCACCGCCCCTGTGGTCAACCCACCGGCGATCTGATCTTGCAGGCTCAGATAGATCAGCATGATGGGCAGGGCGCCGATCAGCGCGCCGGCGGCAAAGACGCCCCACTTCTTGTCAAACTGACCGGCGGTGAAGATCTGCAGGCCGACCATGAGGGTGTACTCCTTCACATCGTTGAGCAGGATGCGGGCCAGGACAAAGTCGCCGTAGGTGCCGATGAAGGAGAGGATGCCGATCACGATCAGGATGGGCCGCAGCAGGGGCAGCAGCAACGTCGAGAAGATCTGCCAGTTGCTGGCCCCATCCACCATGCCCGATTCGTCGATGGCCCGGGGGATGGTGTCCATGAAGCCCTTCATCAGCCAGATGTTCATGCCCATGGCCCCGCCCATGTAGACCATGATCAGCCCGGCGTGGGTGTTCAAGCCCCAGGGCGGGGATGATCTGGCCGGTCTGGAAGATCACCACGTAGATGGCGACCAGGGCCAGCAGGTTGGGGAAGACCTGGATCAAGCAGGATGGCCTTGAGCATGGTGACCCGACCGGCAAAGCGCAGACGGGAGAAGGCATAGGCCGCCAGGGTGGTCAAGGAGAGGGTCAGCACGGTGGTGATGCTCGCCATCTTGAGTGAGTTGAACCACCAGCGCCAGTAGATAGAGGCCAGTTCGTCTGTGCGAAAGAGGGTGCGGAAGTTGTCAAAACTGGCGTTGGCCGGGATGATCTTCTGGGTGGCCAGGGAGTTGGCCGGGTCCAGCGCGGCCGAGATGATCCACAGCACCGGGAAGATGGAGAAGATGATCAGGAAGACGGCGATCACCAAGCGGATGACGACGCTGAAGCGCTTCTGGAAGGCGCTGTGACCCGACTGTATTTTTGGTAGCTCTGAGCTATGATTAGACACCTTCGCCAACCTCCTCCCACATATTCGTGAAGCGATACTGGAACAGGGTGATGGCCCCCACGATGGCAAAGATCACAATGGAGATGGCCGATGCCAGGCCATATTGGACGCCACGACCGCCGGATGCAAAGGCCAGGTTGTAGACATAGCTGATCAGGATATCCGTGTGACCGGCCTGGGTGGAGGCCCCGACGATGGGCGGGCCACCGCCGATAAAGAGATAGATCAGGTTGAAGTTGTTGAAGTTGAAGACAAAGGAGGCAATCAGCAGCGGCCCCACAGCCACCAACAGCAGGGGCAGGGTGATCTTGCGGAAGCTATACCAGCCGGTGGAGCCGTCCACCGTGGCGGCTTCGTACAGGTCCGCCGGGATGGACTGGAGCGCGCCGCTGGTCACCAGCATCATGTAGGGGTAGCCCAGCCACAGGTTGACGATCAACACGGCGGATTGGGCCCAAATCGGCTGCGGTGGTCCACGGGGGCGCCCAGCCGATCAGGTTTTCCAAGGTGCGGTTGATGATGCCAAATTCCGGGTTCATCATGCCCCTCCAGATCAAGATGGTGATCAGGCCGGGGATGGTGTAGGGGATCAGCAGCAGGGTGCGGATGGTGCGCTTGAGGGGGAACTTCTCTTCGTTGAACATGATGGCGATGCCCAGCCCAAGGAAAAAGGTGGAGATCACGCTGATGGTGGGGAAGACGAAGTTCCAGATCACGATCCGCACCAGGGGGCCGCGCAGGGCCGGGCTGGTGAGGAAATCTGTGAAATTCTTCAGCCCCACCTGGGCCCGGAAGCCGGGCTTGATGGTCTTGCCGTTGTTGGTGGCAAAGGTGCCAGCCTGGTTGGTATAGACATCCCCGTTGGACTGGTCCGTCATGGTGTCCGCGACCGGATCGTAGACATAGCGGATCTGCAACTCGGCGGCCTCGCTGGGATTGCGCACCTGCACAGCCTGCTCGCCCTCTGCCCCAAATTGGATGCTGGTCAGGGTCTTGTCCGAAGCGGCCAAGAGGACGTTCAAGCGGGTATAGCCCTCGATGGTCTGGGGAATGCCCTTGGCGTCCGCCTCGCCCACGCCCGGATCCCCGGGCTGGGCGGGCACAATCGTCTCACCCTGTTTGGCCAGGAAGGTGGCCCCGCTGGGATCCACCAGCCACAGGGCATACTGCCCGTCCGCAGACTTGAAGGCCGTCCACGAGAAGGATTTGCCGGATTCGGCCAGATATTTGGTCTCTTGAATCGACTTGATCGCCTGCTCTTTGGTCAGCAGGTGGCCGTCGCCATAGTTGGTGAAGGCCACGTAAATGGTAAAGAAGATGGGATAGATCGTGAAAAGGATGAGAAAGGAGAGGCCCAGGGCCATCCACCGGTAGGCGATAGGCTTGGGGCAGGACGAAGATCAGGTTTAACATCACGCCCACGGCGATGACCACAATCGCCAACTGGTCATAGCCCTTGGCAAACGCGTTGGACACAAACCAGGCCACGCCCAGATCAAACGTGGCGATCAGGATAATTCGGCTAAACATGGAAAACAGAGACTCTTCTCCGCCTCGAATTCCTCTGGCTTTTTTGGATGCTGCGACGGTCATAGCAACGCTCCTTTGGGGTAGATAAGACGAAGGCCGGGGAGCAGATGCTCCCCGGCCTTCGTTATAGTGCCAAAAACCTTACGGGAGAACGATGGTCAGCAGGTTGGTGACCGGGTCAAACTCGAAGCTCACCTCGCCGTCCGCGGCCAGGGTGAACGTGTAGTTGTCGCCGCCCGCTACGCCGTCCACGCCATAGTTGAGGTCCCAGCCGCCGTCCATGGCGACCTTGCCCTCGTAGTCCCCAGCCGTCAGGGCGAAGGGGCCACTGCGCCACATGCCGTCATCGCCCTTGGTCATGGCGGTGGCTTCGCAGTCGGGCAGCCAGTCGCCGGGACAGCCGGCCTGGGCCTGGTAGGAGCCGGGCACGTTGACCATGCCAGCCGCTGCGCCGGAGATCAGGCTGCGGATCTTGACGCCGGCATCGGCCATGGACTCTTCGGCGGTCTGCTTGCCGTCACGAGCCAGCACAACCGCCGCTCGTCCCAGTTGGCCCACACGGAGCCCATGGCGGGGATGGCGGGCATCATGGTGGCGTTGGCACCGGCAGCGCCCAAGGCGGCCAGGTCAGCGTCATCCGTGGCGTTCAGCACGGGCAGGAAGGCGGAGGGACGACCACCGGCTTCGTACAGGGCCTGCATGACTTCGTCCGTGGCCACAAACTCGGTCAGGAAGGCCTGGGCCAGCAGCACGTTGTCGCTGAGGCCGTTGATGAAGAAGCCCTGGGTACCGGCGAAGGGGAAGCCCTCACCCGCAGGACCGGCCGGGAAGTTGGTCACGGCATAGGGCACGCCGGACTCGCGGATGCGGTCCAAGGCCCAGGGGCCGGCCATGATGAAGGGAGCCTCGGCGGTCTCGAACAGGGCGTGGTTGTTGCCCCAGTCCCAGTCGGCGGGGATGTCACCCTTGGCAACCAGATCGGCCAACAAGGCAACAGCCTCAATCATGCCTTCGTTGTCTACACCCAGGTCCTGGGGATCCCAGTTGCCAGCGTCATCCTTGCCGAAGATGTAGCCGCCAAAGGCGGTGAAGAGGGGGTACATGTCATAGGTGCTGCCCGTGGCGGCCATGACATAGGTGGTCTGGCCATCGGCCATCAGGGCCTCACCGACGCTGATAACCTCGTCCCAGGTGGTGGGGGCGGTCTTCAACCAGATCGGTGTTGTAGAAGAAGGCCATGTTCTCTGTGGCATAGGGCATACAGTAGAGCTCGCCGTCGAAGGTGCAGGCATCCAGGGCGTTTGCCACGAACATCGTCTGGCCATGTCGCCCAGGTCAACCGGGGCCAGCAGGCCGTTCTCGACCAACGTGCCAGCCTGATCGTGGGCGATCACGATGATGTCCGGGCCTTCGCCCACGGGGGCGGCAACCTGGAAGTCATCCCGGATGGCGGACTTGAGCTCCACCACCAGTTCCACGCCGTAGGTGGCCTGGAAGTCAGCGGCCAGATCCTGCAGGATGGGGGCCCGGGTGTCGTCCGCCCAGACGCGCAGGGTAGCGGCGGGGGCTTCCGGGGCCGGGGCCTCGGTGGGGGCAGCTTCCACAACCGGGGCTTCCGTGGGAGCAGCTTCCACAACCGGGGCGGCTGTGGGTTCGGCGGCGGCTGGGGCAGGCTCGGCGGCACCGCCACAGGCGGCGACCAGCATGCCGAAGACCAGCAGCACAGTCAGGATTGTCCAAATTTTGCTTCTCATGTTGGGTGTTTCTCCTTTGGAACAGTGGGTAATGAATAGAAATGGGACGTTGTTGGTAGGGTGTATAGATAGAACAACAGGAGGTAATGACAATTAGTTTGGTGGCGTAGAGACGCAGAATCTTGCGTCTCTACACCTCTAGAAAACCGGCCCGGTCGATTGGCGGATCACCAATTCGCAATCCAGCATGTGGGTCCCCACCGGGCCGCCTTCTTTTTGGATGCCGGTGATGAGCAATTGGGCGGCCCCGGCGGCCAGAGCCGCATAGGGAACCCGCAGGGAACTGAGGGGCGGACTGACCCAGGCCGATTCGGGTGAGGCGTTGGTGCCCAGCACAGAAGCATCCTTGGGCACATTCACGCCCCGTTCCCGCAGACCCCGCATGACACCGATGGCCATGAGGTCGTTGGCGCAATAGAAAGCCGTGGGCGGTTCATCCAGGGCCATCAAGACATTCACCGCTTGATGGCCGCCATCCTCGGCAAAATAGGCGTAGTTGACCCATTCATCATTGGGAACAATACTCGCTGCGGTCAACGCGGCCCGATACCCTTGCAGCCGTTCTCGGGTCACCAGCACCTCTGGATCACCGCCCACATAGGCGATACGTCTGTGACCCAAGCTGATCAAATAGTCAATGGCCTGCCGAGTATAGCGTTGGTCATCCGTAGAGACCCAGGAAATCTTGTCGTGATGGACCGGGGGGCGACCGATGAGCACAAAGGGTGCGTCCAACTGATAGAGTTGATCCACCGTGTCCACATCCAGCCGATTGGAGAGGGCAATGATGCCGTCCACCTGTCGGGAGCTCAACATGTTCAGGATCTGGCTTAGCTCATCCTTGTGGCTGTGACTGCCGCCCACCAATACTCTGTATTCGTGCTGGTATGCCACCCGCATCAACCCCCGCATGATCTGGGGAAAGAACGAGTCGTCAAAATAGCCGTCGTAAATATGCGGAATCACAATCCCAATGATATGGGTTTGGCTGACGCTGAGGGAGCGGGCCACGGCGTTGGGCTGAAAGTTCAATTCCTGGGCCGCATTCATCACCCGATATTGGGTTTCGGCGCTGATCTTGGCATTGCCGGAGAAAACCCGACTGACTGTGCTGGCATGAACGCCAGCTTTATGGGCGACATCGCGGATAGTTGCCATGATTCCCGGTTCTGAAATAGACCCTGTAGGCGTAAGTTAGATTTTGGGTGGACAGTGTGGATGGGAGCAGATCTTTCAATCAAGTCTTTTGGTATTATAGAGGGCAACCGGTTGCGCTGTCAAGCGGCACTTTGCGCAAAAAGAGTCTTCTTTCCTATTCCACCACCACTGCCCCACAAGAGACCGTGCCGCCGCCCAGGCTGACCAGAACCGGGTACGTCCCCGGCGGGGTGAGGGGGTTGAGGTTAACGTCCGCTTCGTCCCGCACGATGTCGCCCGCGGCCCAGGTGGACGGGGGGAGGCGGTCGAGGATCTGGTTGGGCCGTTCCAGCTTTTCGCCCCAGATACCGCTCTCCGCTTGCACCCGCACGGTGGGGCGCAGATCCTGGGCAATCGGAGCCGTGGCTTCCCACCACATGCGCACATGCACCCAGCCGCTGGGCGGATGCAACCGGCTGTCCGTGGCGCTGACCACGGGCGTGGTGATCTCACACGCCCGCAAGACCAGGCCGGGGACCAACTCGGCGTCGGGATAGACCGCGCCGGGGGCCAGATCGGGCAGGGCGTCAAACCGGCTGCGGATGGCGTAGCCGGTCAGCTTGACCCCGGCGGGGTATTGCTCGGTGATCACCGGGTAGTGGTCGGCCAGCCATTGCTCCACCAACCCCTGATCATCCAGCCCTTCCAAATGGCTCTGGGTCAGCCAGACTGTGGATGCGCCCAAGGCGGTCTCGATGCCGGAAAGGGGCGGCGCGATCACCGTCTCCACCTGGTCCGGGGTGAGGACGCCGCCAAAGAGACCGTAGACGGGCAACTGCTCAAAGGTGTACCGGGGCTGCAAATACCAATCCACGGCGCGGTGGGTGTAGTCCACATGGGCCACCACCGCGCTGGGCAGGGCCGGGGAGGCGTCCTGATAGTCGGCGATATAGGCCGCGGCCGCCCGCCAATCCTCTCGATAGTGGGCCGGGGTCCACAGGGTGGGCAAGGCCGCGGCCAGGGCCAGCACCATCAGCCCGCCAGCCGTCCAGCCCACCACCGGTCGCCACCGGGCCAGGGTGACGATCCCAATCGCCATCAGCCACAGCACAAAGGGGGCCAGGAAGATGAAATAGCGATCCTCCTTGAAGACCGCCCCGTTGGACGCCAGCAGCACATTTCCCATCAACCAGGGCAGAAGCACCCAGAGCAGTGGCCAAAGCCCCCCGATGGGTTGCGGCGAAAGTTTGTCTCTTTTTTTCAAAAAGGAGAAAAATAGCCGCGCCGACCAGGATCGCCGCCAAAGCCAGGGTGCTGGTCAACAAAAGGGGGGGCCATGCGGGGTTCCAGACCGTAAAAACGCCCAGGTGACGCCACAGATTGGGCAAAAAGGCGGCGAATGCGTGGCCCGGCGCGCTCTCCGCACCGTTGACCGTCCAGGCGTTGCGGGCCAGGGGCAAGAAGAGGGCACCGGTGACGGCGAAGGCGGCCACCCCTTCCCAAAAGCGCCGGGTCCATCTGCGCCCGGCCAAGAGCAGCAAAGTCAGCCCGGCTGCGGGCAAAATGAAGGCGCTGAAGAGATAGCTGTAGAGGGCGAAGAGAAAGGCAACCACCATGCCGATCCACCAGCCCAGGCGGATGAGTGTGCGCTCGCTCTGCCACGCATAGATCAGGCAGACCCCGGCCCAGGCGATCCCCGTGGCCGCGGGCTGGAACATGCGCAACTCCTGGCTATACCAGACCATCACCGGGCTGAGGGCCAGAAGTAGCCCGGTGAGAGGGCCGTGGATCGTCCGCTGACCCGGCGCACCAAGCAGGATCATGGCCAGGACGGTGAGTACGCCCAACAGACTGCCCAAGGGCGCGCAGCCCGGCATCGCTGTGGCCCAACCCCAAGAAATTCAGCCCCGCCTGCCAATAGTGCAGGGTGATATAGTAGACCGGCGGGTGCTTCTCCTGCACCAGCTTCAGGGTCACGTCCCAGGTGTAGGCCGGGTCCGACGCCGCCCATTGCAGAGAGACCGCCTCGTCAAACCAAAAGCTGTGGAAATCCAGCCGCCAAAAGCGGGTCAGCGCGGCCAGGGCGAGGATCAGGAGTTCGGGGAGCATGGAAGAAGTTCGACTTTTGAAAAAAGTCGAACTTCTGGGTTGGTCCGGTTTGGGTTTGGACACAAAAACAGGTGGCGAAGCCACCTGTTGGATTTTTTCGCTCATGGTTCGATTGTAGATCAGACCGGCAGGGTTTTCAAAACCCTGCCGGTCTGACATGTCTATTGCCCACACCCATTCACAAACCCAGACAGATCCTGCACCAGCCGGGACGGATTCTCGACCATCGCATCCAAGAGCAGCCCCGTGTGCCCCGCGCCTTCGTAGACCAGCAGTTCGCTGGAGATGCCGGCGGCTTTCAACGCGGCCAAATACTCGTCGGACTCGCTCAACGGGACCGTGTCATCCGCGCTGCCGTGGATCAGGCGGACCGGGGGCGAGTCCGCGCCGTGTTGGGCCACATAGGTGATGGGCGAGGCCGTGGCGAAGTTGGGCTCCCCCTCCATCACCGCGGTCATGACGGGGGCCGTGCCGCCGGTGGAGCGCTCGAAGACCATCTGGGCGTTGGCGTCGTAGACCCCGGCGATGCCGATCAGGCCGCAGATCTCGTCCAGCTTGTGACCCGTGGCGGCCAGCCATTGGGGATCATAGGCGGCCAGCATGGCCAAATGCCCCCCGGCGGAGTGGCCGCCCAGGATCACCCGGCTGGGGTCGCCCCCATAGTCGGCGATATTTTCCAAGCGTCCAGGCGATGGCGTCGGCCACCTCGGCGGTCTGCTGGCGATAGGTGGCGTCGGGATAGAGGGTGTAGTCCATGATCAGCACCACCATCCCCTCGGGCATCAGCTTTTGGGCCACGGGCGCGTGGAGCAGCTTGTCATACTTGTCCCATCCGCCGCCGTGGACGAAGAGGAAGACCGGATGGTTCTCGCCATCATCGGGCCGATAAAGGTCCAGCCGCACATCGGACTTGTCCGTGAAAGCGATGTCCTTGACCAAGAGGGGATAGTCAGCGTAGAACGCGTCCGAGACGCGCTTGACCTTGTACAGGTCCCAGGCGAAGGTGATCTCGCCCCAGTTGAAGGTCACAAATGCAATGGCACCGGCCAAGAGGGCGATGCCGAACCAGCGTAAATATTTCATAGGGTTTCTTTCTGAATTTACCCCTCCTAGCCTCCCCCAACCTGGGGGAGGCTAGGAGGGGGTGTTTTTACTCAAACGCCCCACAGATCTTCGCCCACCGCTCCACATTCTGCGACGGATCAAAGGGAATATACAACGTCACCCGATCCAAAATGCCATCATACTTCTCATGAATGCGGGCGGGCAAATCATCCCACGAGCTGACGATGGCGAACTCGTTGACCATCTCCTCGGTGACCAGGCTGGGGATCAGGTCCCAGCGCTTGCGGGCGGCCAGGGAACTTAGCTCTTCCCGGATGCCGCCCCAGCCGTGCAGGTCCATGACCGGGGCATAGGTGGGGGTGCTGGCGTAGAAGGCGGCTTGCTGGCCCACCTGCATCAGCCCGGCGTTGATCTCTTTGCTGTTGTCCCCGGCCACCACAAAGATGGCGCTGCTGATGTCCACATCGGCCCGGCTGCGGCCCGCGGACGCGGCCCCGGCGTCGATGGCGGGCAGGACGACCTCCTCCAAATAGCGCCGGGTGTGGAAGGGGTGGGCGTGGAAACCGTCGCTGACTTCCCCGGCCATGCGGCACATCTGCTCGTTGACCCCGGCGGTGTAGATGGGGATGGTGGGGAACTCGTTGGGACCGGGATCAAAGAAGGGGCTCATCAGGGTGAGGGTGTAGAAATCGCCCCGGAAGTTGAGCCGCTCGCCGGTCTGCCAACTGTGCCAGATGGCCCGCAGGGCGGCGATGTACTCCTTCATGTGGTCGGCGGCAGGGGTGCGCCAGTTCATGCCAAAGCGGCGCTCGATGTGGCCCTTGACCTGGGTGCCCAGCCCCAGCAGATAGCGCCCGTTGCTATATCGGGCCAGATCCCAGGCCTGATAGGCCACGTCCATGGGGCTGCGGGCGAAGGCGACCACGATGGCCGTGCCCAGTTGGATGCGCTTGGAATGCTCCGCGGCCAGCACCAGGGGGAAGTGGGGATTGTGGGCCGTGTCACTGGTCCACAACGCGCCAAAGCCCAACTCGTCCGCGGCCTTGGACGCCGCGGCCACTTTGTGCATATCATCGACCCACAGGGAGACATCGATTTTCATGGTACTCCTCCGATTTTGGATTTTGGATTGGCGATTTTGGATTGAGCGTGTTGCACACAGGGTTGCGTTGGCATACCTACGGTCCAGCGTCGGTTGAGTAGCCGCCGCTACCTCAAGCGAGGCGATCCCCTACTCGATACTCGACACTCGATAGATCGGCATGATCAAAACAGCATACGGATGGGTCAACGTCACCCCGGCGTTTTCGCCGTTGGCGATGGTGAAGGGAGCGGACGTGGTGATCTCCCAAATCGTGGGCTGGGACGGGGCCACGGTGTACGCCCCGGCATAGATCGGGGCGAGGGTGGCCTGGCCATCCGGCCCGGTGGTGAGGGTGCGGGTGTAGCCCGTGTGCTGGTCGGTGACGGTGAGAGCCGTGTCCGCAATGGGCAGCCCGTCGGCCCCGGCATAGGTGATGGTAACCGTGGCCGGATTCGTGGCCATGAGCACCCCGGCGTAGATGTCCAGCCGCCCATAGCCGTAGACATTGTTGGGTGAAGTGGCCACCGGATCGCATTGGCCGTCCACCACGGGGTCGGCACTTTTGATCAGCACCTGCTCGGTCAAATCGATCTGCCCGATCAACGCCGGGGCCGCGGACCAGAGCAACGCCGTCGGCCCCGGCCACATGGGGCGAGGCCATGCTGGTTCCCCACAAATAACCATAGCCGCCGCCCACATAGCTGGAATAGACCGCCGCCCCTGGTGCCGAAAGATCCGGCTTGATCCGCCCGCTGCCGTCCGCCAATCCTCGACTGCTGAAGGGGGCGATGACGCCGTTTTCGGCCACGGCCCCCACAGAGAAGGCAGCATCATAGATGGCAATGGGATCCCGCACGCTGCCGCAACTGGGGCCAGCATTCCCCGCCGAAGAGACGACCAATTGGCCCGCTGCCCGCACGGTTTCCACAATCTGACGTAGGCTCTCCGCGTCACAGCCTTCGGAGGGGGGGCAGCTCCACGAGTTGTTGATGATGTTGGGGGCCAGGTCCGGGCGTCCCTCCGTGGCCGGGTCGCCGCCCTGGGGGTAGGGGGCCAGGAAAAACTCGAAGCAGGCCGTATAGCTGGCCGGGGTGCCGTTGCCGTTGTCCATGTTGCGGCAGCCCATCCACTTGGCGTCCGGGGCCACGCCGATGTCGGTGAAGTCTGCGCCGGTGGGGGCGGTGCCTGTCAGGGTGCCCACGGTGTGGGTGCCGTGGCCGTGGTCGTCGCAGGGCACTTGGGGGTCCGGGCTGCAAGCGCTGGGGCGGTTGGGGTCGTTGGGCCAGGCGTCGACCCAATTGTAGACATGGCTGGCCGTGGAGGTGTCCGCGTCCCAGCCACGATAGGTGGCTTGGAGGGCCGGGTGGGTCCACTCCACCCCCGTGTCCTGGCTGGCGACGACCACGCCCTGGCCCCGAAAGCCCAATGCCCATACTTTGTCTGCCCCGATGGCGGATAGGCCATAGGTTAGGGCGGTGACGTTCTGGGGGAGTGGCTGGTTTGTTGATTGGTTGATGGGTGGGTTGGTGGGTTGGGGAAGGGGCAGGGCTTGACGGACAGTCGGGTTGGGGACCAGGCGGTCGATGCCAGGGAAACGGCGGATCTGGTCGGCTTGGGCCGCGGTGGCCCGAACTTCGATCATGTTGACGATGTAAAAGGCGCGATAGGCGATCTTTCGTTGGTCCAGCCAGGTCCGCAAGGTACCTTGGCTGGTGCGGGCCGTGGCGGTCAAAGCCGTATAAAGTGCGGCGGACTTCTCCACGCGGGAAGCCGCAGACAGATCCGCCCCGGCCACAAAGTCCACCGCGTCCACCTGGTCGCTCAAAACCACCAGAAAGGAAACGGTTTCGCCATCCGGCGCGGCGGCCAACTGGGCGGCCAACTGAGGAGCCACAGACGCGCCCCCATCCGGGCGGGATGGGGCGGCGGACGCGGACCCTCCCAAACCAAAAAGGGCAAACAGGGCCAGGATCATGCCGATCCGCCCCCACGTCCCCAACCCGATCTTGACTCTTGAATTATTGCGTTTGCTAAAATCGATCATTCGTTCTTTTCCTTAAAAAGAAGCGGCAAGAAGAGGCGAGGCATCCGCTGTTCTATGCGCAGGGCATCGCCGTTGCGGTCCTGGGTGGTGGAGAGGGTGTAGCCGCCAAATTCGCAGCCGCCCTGGCTGGTCTGGCGCACCCGTCCGCTGACTGTGAGGGTGTGGAGTCGTGTCGGCCAGCAGATCCACGGTGATGCGGGCCGGGTTGGCGTTGGCGTCAAAGCTGCCCGTGGCGGTGAAGACCCCGGACGCGGTGGTGATGGTGATGGCTTCGCCGTTGCCCAAATAGACCGCCAGGGTTTGGGTGAGCCGGGTCGTGGGGCTGATCACCGGGTCTACCCACAGGGGTTCTTGGGTGGCCTGGGGGCAGATGGTGGGCGTGGCACGTTGGCGTCACGGTCGGCGTCACTGTCGGCGTGGCCGTGGGGGTGATGCTGGGCGTCGGCGTCACACTGGGTGTGGGGGTGGCTGAGGGCGTGTGCGTCGGTGTGGGGGTTGGCGGGCTTGGCCTGGATGGTGATGCTGACCGCCACGCCTTGGGCCAGCCCCACGGTGGTGGCCGGGAAGCTCATGCCCGGCTTTTTGGGCGCTGACCGTGAAGTTTCCGGCATAGAGCGGGCGCGATGACGGCCACGCCGTCGATGCCCGTGGTGGCGGTGAAGACCATGCTCGTGGCCTGATCCGTGACCGAGACGGTGGCCCCGTCCACGGGCGCGGCGGTCCAATCCTGCACGGTGACCGTGACCGTGGCTGGGTTAGAGGCCAAGATCACGGCGGCGTAGATGTCCAGCCGCCCGTAGCCATAGACATTGTTGGGGGAGACCGCGGCCCCGTCACACTGGCTGTCGAGTGACTTGGGTGGCGGACTTGATCAGCACCTGCTCTGTGCGGTCGATGTCCCCGATCAGGCTGGGCACCGCGGACCAGAGCAGGGCCACGGCCCCGGCCACATGGGGCGAGGCCATGCTGGTGCCGGAGCTGCTCGCCATAGCTGTTGGTGGGCCGGGTGGAATAGACCGACGTGCCCGGTGCGGCGATGTCCGGCTTCATGCGCCCGCTGCCGTCCGCGGTGATCGGTCCCCGGCTGCTGCTGCTGGCAATGGTCCCGTTGCTGGTGTGGTTGCCCACGGTGAAGACTTCGTCATAGATGGCGATGGGGCTGGAGACGGTGGAACAGCTTGATCCGCTGTTGCCGGCCGCGGCCACCACCATCTGCCCCGCGGCCCGCATGATGGCCGTGATCTGGCGCAGGGAGTCGGCGTCACAGCCTTCGGAGGCCGGGACAGGTCCACGAGTTGTTGATGATGTTGGGGGCCAAGGCCGGGTTGCCCTCTGTGGCCGGGTTGCCGCCTTGGGGATAGGGGGCCAGGAAGAACTCGAAGCAAGCCGTGTAGCTGGCCGGGGTGCCGTCGCCGTTGTCCATGTTGCGGCAGCCGATCCACTGGGCCTGGGGAGCCATGCCCACCCGGTCATAGCCGCCCGTGTCAACCGGGGCCTCGCCTACCATCGTCCCCACCGTGTGGGTGCCGTGGCCGTAGTCGTCGCACGGCACCTGGAGATCCGGGCTGCATGTGCCGGGCCGATTGGGATCTGTGGGGAAGGCGTCCAACCAATTGTACGCATGGCTGGCCGTGGACGTCCCCGCGTCCCAGCCCCGATAGTGGCCGATCAGGGCCGGGTGATCCCACTGCACCCCCGTGTCCTGGCTGGCCAAGATGATGCCCTGGCCTTCGTAGCCCAAGGCCCACACCTGGTCCGCATGGGTGAAGGTGAGTCCCCAGGGCAGGTTGGCCGCGGCTGACCTTGGGCGTCAAACAGGCCGAAAGGCGCGGGTTCCGGCTGGGGCTGGACTTGGCGGATGGTGGGGTTGGCGGCCAATCGGGCCACCTCCGGGCGGCGGCGCAGACTCTCGGCCAAGGCCGCATCGCCCCGGACTTCGATCATGTTGACAATGTAGAAATCCCGATGGGGAACGCCCCGCTTGGCCAGCCACGTTCGCAGACTCCGCCTGCTCCGTGCGGGCGGTGGCGGTGAGGGCGGCGTAGAGGGCCGCGCCCCGGTCCGCGGGCGGGGCATGGGTCAATCCCTGCTCGGCCAGGAGGGCGACGGGGTCAACTTGCTGGATCCAGCACCACCAAAAAGGAGACCGTTTCCCCCGCCGGGGCCGCGGCCAACTCTTGGGCCAGGGTCGCGCTCATGGGGGCCGGGCGCAGGGCCGCCCACACGGTCCCCAGGGCGGGCGCGGCCAGGGTTTGGAGCAGAAGTAGAAGCAGCGCGGTCACCGGCGAGGGGGAGGGCGATGCGTGAAATTGGGGAGGACCTTTGTGGGTTCATGGGATATGGGTGGTGAACGAATTGAAAATTGAGATTTGAGAATTGAAAATGGGGTGTGGCGGATGGGGCTGATTTCACATTACCACGGTTTGAAGCGGTGCGCCAACATGGGTTATATTGTGCTACAATAGCCCCAGGCAAAGAAGAATATTTTTGTGCCAGTTCAGAATAGGTGGATAATCATGACCATTTCTGTCCAAACCAAAAGCAACGTCCTGCATTTGATCGAGCAGCGCAGCCAGGAAATCCAAGACATTGGCGTGCGTCGACTGGGTCTGTTTGGTTCGTTTAATCGCCATGAGCAAAACAACGAGAGCGATGTAGACATGCTCGTCGAATTTGAGGCAGGGCGCAAGAATTATGCCGCATTTATGCGCTTGGCCGATCTTTTGGAAGAGATCGCTGGGGCGGCCAGTTGATCTGCTGACACCCGAATCTCTAAGTCCTTACATTGGGCCAAAAATTCTAAATGAGGTGGAATATGTTCCCCTCACCCAATGAATACCTTCACCATATTCTGGATGAAACCGAATACCTGATGGAGGCGCGCCAAGGACTGATTGAGGGCCGCTTTTTAGTAGATGCTACAAAGCGGCGGGCTTTTTCCCGCAGTCTTGAAATCATCGGTGAAGCCACCAAGAATCTGTCTGCCGAATTTCGAGACTTATACCCTGATGTTGATTGGCGCAGTATGGCCGGTATGCGGGATCGCCTGATTCACGGGTACATGAGCGTGGATTACGAACTGGTTTGGGATGTCGTTGTCAATCACATTCCTGACCTGCATGACGAAATTAAGCATATCTTGAGCGAACTCGAATGACCACCACCCCAAACCCCAAACGCGCCCTCCTCCTGATCCACGCCCACACCTACCGCGCCCAGCCTTTTCTCCAAGCCGCCCAGCGGGCCGGCATCCAGGCCGTCATGGGCGTGGACATGGACAAGGCCCTGGCCGAGTATTGGGACTATCCCCTGGGCATCAACTTCAACGACACGGATGGGGCCACCGCGGCCATCATCGCCTATGCCCAGGATCGCCCCCTGGACGCCATCATCGCCGTGGATGACAAGGGCAGTCTGCTGGCCGCCCAGGCCAGCCTGGCCCTGGGATTGGCCCACAACGCCCCCGCCGCGGCCCTGGCCGCCCGGGACAAGTTCACCATGCGCACGGCCTTGGCGAAGGCCGGGGTGCCCTGCCCCAAATTTCAACGCTTCACCACGGACCAAGACCGCTTCGCCGTGGCCCAGACCGTGGACTACCCCTGCGTGGTCAAACCCCTCACACTCAACGGCAGCCGGGGGGTGATTCGGGCCAACGATGCCGGCGAATTTGCCAACGCCGTGCAGTGGGTGCAAAGCATCCTCACCGGGGACCAGCCCGACGCCAAACCGGTGCCCTATTTGGTCGAGCAATACATCCCCGGCGTGGAGGTGGCCGTGGAGGGCATTTTGGACCGGGGCAAGCTGACCATCCTGGCCCTCTTCGACAAGCCCGACCCCCTGGAAGGCCCCTTCTTCGAGGAGACGTTGTACATCACCCCGTCCCGCCTGCCCGCAGGAAACCCAGGACGCCATCGCCAAAACCACGGCGGACGCCGCCGCGGCCCTGGGCTTGCAGGTCGGCCCGGTCCACGCCGAGCTGCGTATCAACGAGGACGGTGCGTGGATTGTAGAGGTGGCGGGCCGATCTATCGGGGGTCTCTGTTCCAAGACCCTGCAATTCGGCGTGGACGCGCCCCTGGAAGAGCTGATCCTGCGCCAGGCCGTGGGGCATGCCCATCGACTCGTGGCAGCGGGTGGGGGAGGCTCGCGGGGTGATGATGATCCCCATCCCCGAAGCGGGCATCCTCAAAAAGGTGACGGGCGTAGAAAAAGCAGAGGCCGTGCCCGGCATCACAGAGATCCAGATCACGGCCCCACTCAACTATTCAATTACCCCCCTGCCCGCCGGGGACGCCTACCTGGGCTTCATCTTCGCCGCCGCCGAAACCCCCGCCGCCGTCGAATCCGCCCTCCGCACCGCCCACGCCCACCTCCACTTCGCCATCGTCCCGGAGTTTGTGCTGGGGTTTGGGTGAGAGGGTGAAGGGGTGAGGGGGTGAAGGGGACAAGAGGTAGGGAAAACAGTCACCCCCTGTCACCCCCTCACCCGCTCACTTACTCGGCGCTCCCTTGCTCGGCGCACCCTTGGACGGGGCCGCGCCTTCCGGGGTCCAGCCTTCGGGCATTTGGGCACCCACGCCGAAGAAGAACTCTTCCATCTGCTCCATCTGGAACTCGTGGGCCTTGGGGTCCGCCATGTTCAAGCCATAGTGGTTGATCAGGATCACCGACTGGGCCATCCACATAGCCCACGCCTCTTTCGAGACGTTCTCGAAGACCCGCTGGCCCAACTCGCTCTTGAAGGGCAGCTTGTCCAGCCCCGGCAGTTCCCGACCCAATTTCGCACACTGCACCATCCGTGCCATGATCTGGTCCTTTCAGAAAAAAATTAACCGCAGAGAACGCGGAGTTCGCAGAGATTCGCAGAGAAAAATAGAGAACCTCAGCGTCTTCTCTGCGTTCTCAGCGCTCTCTGCGGTTTGCTTGCTGTTCTATCTCGATTATAGCCCCCCTGCCCACAGAAACCAAACCCATGTCCTCTCCACCCCTGCGCATCCTCTATCTTGGCATGACCGGCGCCTTTTCCATGCTGCCCCTGGCCGCCCTCCTGCGCAGCCGCCACACCGTCGCCGCGGTCCTCGTGACCGGGGATCGCCGTAAATCACCTGCCCTGACCCCCTTGCCCCCACCCACCCCCACCGGGGATCTGCCATTGCTTTCCTCCTTCATCAATCGCTCCATCATCGATCTGGCCTGGGAAAGCGGGATTGACCTCTATCGCGTTCACGACCCGTCAGCCCGTAGCGTGGCGGATCTGGTCCACGACCTGGGGGCGGATGTGGGCTGCATTGCCTGCTTCGACCAACTGATCCGTGACCCCCTGCGCCGCGCCCCCCGACTGGGTTTTCTCAACGTCCATCCCTCCCTGCTCCCCGCCTACCGCGGACCGTCTCCCCTCTTCTGGACCTTCCGAGACGGCGTGCAGCGAGACCGGCGTCACCATCCACCGTGTGGACGCCGGCATGGACACCGGCCCCATCCTGGCCCAAGCCCCCCTCACCCTGGCCGACGGCCTCACCGGCCCCGAAGCCGACCGCCTGGCCGCGGCCCTGGGCGGCGAACTGCTGGTCCGCGCCCTGGATGGCCTGGCCGATGGCACGATCACCCCCCGTCCCCAGCCTGAGGGCGGCTGGGCCAACCCCCATGCCCCAGCTCACCGACTTCCGCCTGGACCCAACCTGGTCCGCCCGCCGGGCCTTCAACTTCATGCGCGGGGCCGCGGAGTGGGGCAGACCCTTTGTCCTGGATCTGCCCACGCGCCAACTTGTCTCTTGCCCGTGCCCTGTCCTACAATGAATCAGCCCAGCTCGGCCACGCCGCACAGATCGACGGCCATCACGCCCTGATCCAATTTTCCCCCGGCGTGCTGGAAGCCAACCTGACATAAACTCGCCATTCGCCATTCGGAGATTCGCCCCATGCGCTACTTCATCACCGGAGCCACCGGTTTCATCGGCGGGGAAGTCACCCGTCAACTGCGAGAAGCGGGCCACGACGTGATCGCCCTGGTGCGCTCGCCCCAAAAAGGCGGGCAAGCTCAAAGAACTGGGCGTGGAGATCGCCCCCGGCGACATCACGGACAAAGCATCCCTGCGCGCCCCCATGACCGGCGTGGACGGCATCTTCCACTGGCCGCCTGGTACGAAGTGGGCGTGCGGGACCGCAGCATGGCCGAGCGCATCAACGTCCAAGGCACCCGCAACGTGCTGGACCTGATGCAGGAATTGGCCATCCCCAAGGGCGTCTACACCAGCACCATCGCCGTCTTCGGCGACACGGGCGGGCGGCTGGTGGACGAGTCCTTCCGCCACAACGGCCCCTGGCTCAGCGAATATGACCGCACCAAATGGCTGGCCCACTACGGCGTGGCCGACCCCCTGATCCAGAACGGCCTGCCCCTGGTCATCGTCCAGCCCGGCGTGGTCTACGGCCCGGACGACACCAGCAGCATGGGCGACGCCGTGCGGGACTATCTGCGCAAGAAGCTGCCCGTGGTCCCCAAAAAAGCCGCCTTCTGCTGGGCCACGGTGGAGGACACGGCCCGGGGCCACCTGTCTGGCTATGGACAAGGGCACGCCCGGCCAAAGCTACATCCTCGCCGGCCCGGTCCACACCTTCGAGGAGGTGCTGGACTACGCGGCCAGCGTCACCGGCATCCCCGCGCCGGCGGTGCGCCCCGGTCCCGGCCTCATGCGCCTCATGGCCGCGTCCATGCAGCCGGTCAGCAAGATCCTGCCCCTGCCCACCAGCTATCACCCCGAAAGTCTGCGGGTCATGGCCGGGACCACCTACACCGCCAGCAACGCCAAAGCCCGCCGAGAGCTGGGCTGGGTCCCCCGTCCCCTGTCGGACGGTCTGCCCCCGGTCCTGGCGTATGAGATGGAGAAGTTGGGGATCAAGTCGGAGCGGATGACGTTTTGTGTGCGCAAGGATGTGGTGAAGTAGGGGCGAGGGGCGAATTGCGGGGGGCGAATTCCCGTTGACCCAGGAACTCTTTGGTGTTAAGATGCCATAAGAATTACGTGGAAGTACATGTCCAAAGGAGGTCAGAAATGGCAGGATTGAACTACGAACGCTGGTGGTCGCTGCATCTGCGCGTGGCAAAAGGTGAACCTCTGTCCGAGCAGGAACGGATCGAGTACGACTTGGGCCAACGTCTCTTGGACGAGCAACCGGAGTTTTCGGGCGGCGACACCCTGGATCACCTTCGCACCCTCCGTACGGCCATTGACCGTGCCTCTTCCCTTCACGCCGAATTGACGACCCGGAGCGCTGAATTAGACAAAAAGATCGATGGCTTGGAAGTGACTTTCCAACGGTTGACTGGCTACAGCTTGAGTCCTGAATCCCATGTCCCGGCCTGAGTTGGACCTGATTCGGCAGCGCTATGGCTATGCATGTGGCTATTGCGGTGTGACCGAGATCTCGGCGGGCGGTTTGTTGACCGTCGATCATCACCGTCCGCTTTCGACCGGTGGGGATGACGAACTCGATAACCTTGTCTATGCCTGCGTTCGATGCAATCAATACAAGCACAGCTACTGGCCGACGGCTGCAGACGAAGCGCATGGTCTTCGAGTTTTGCACCCCCTACAGGATTTATTGACCCAGCACTATCGACTCAACCGTCAGACCGGTCAATTGGACCCATTGACCGAAACTGGCTATTTCCACATCACCCTTCTCCACCTCAACCGCCCTCAATTGGTAAAACATCGGCTGGCCCAAGAAATTCGAGACGTATTAGCGGGCAAGCTGGACCTCCTCGAAAAACAAATTCACGAACTCCAAGGGACGATCTCTGCTCAAGAGCGGTACATTTCCGCGCTTGAAGAGCAGATCGACTGAGAATCCCTATCCACCCACCCCAAAGGAAACCATCATGAAAACCCAAGCCGCCGTCCTCCACGCCCCTGGACAGCCCTTCCAAATCGAAGAACTCGACCTCGCCCCGCCCAAAGCCGGCGAGGTGCGGGTGAAGGTCGCCGCGGCCGGGGTCTGCCACAGCGACTGGCATTTGGTGACCGGGGCCACGAAACACGCCCTGCCCGTGGTCCCCGGCCACGAGGGCGCGGGGATTGTGGACGCCATCGGCCCCGGCGTGACCCGGCTGCGGGTGGGGGATCATGTGGCCCTCAACTGGGCACCCGCCTGCGGCCACTGCTTCTATTGCCTCCACGACAAGCCCAACCTGTGCGAAACCTACACGGACCCCACCTGGGCCGGCACCCTCATGGACGGCACCACCCGCTTCAGCCGGGACGGCGCGCCCGTCTACCAGTTCAGCGCCCTGGGCTGCTTTGCCGAATACTGCGTCGTGCCCGTGGAATGCTGCGTGGTCCTGCCCAAGGCCGTGCCCCTGACCGTGGCCGCGCTGATCGGCTGTGCGGTGACCACGGGGGTGGGGGCCGTGCTCAACACCGCCCAGGTCAAGCCGGGGAGCAGTGTGGCCGTCTTTGGGGCCGGGGGCGTGGGGTTGAGCATCATCCTGGGGGCCAAGCTGGCCGGGGCCGGGCGCATCATCGCCGTGGACCAGAGCGAGGCCAAGGGGGACATGGCCCTGGACTTCGGGGCCACGGACTTCGTCATGGCCGGGGGCGAGACGATCTCGGCCATCCGCGGGCTGACCGGGGGCCGGGGCGCGGACTACGTCTTCGAGGCCATCGGCATCCCCGGTGTGCAGGAGCAGTGCTTGGACGCCGCCCGACCCGGCGGCGTGGTGGTCCTGGTGGGCATCTCGCCCATGGGCACGGGCACCAACCTGCCCGGCGCCATCCTCACCCGGCAGGAGAAGACCGTCATGGGCAGCTACTACGGCAGCGCCAACGTGGCCCGGGACTTCCCCCTCTTCGCCGACCTCTACCAGCAAGGCAAGCTGGACCTGGACCGGCTGATCTCCAAGACCTATCCGCTGGACCAGATCAACGAAGCCTACGCCGCCATGCTCACCGGCGAGGCGGCGCGGGGGGTGATTGTGTTTTGAGTGGGATTGGGGCGTGGGGATTGGGTCAGACCAACACGATTTGCAGCCTGCGACCTAACGCGGCTGCCGCTTTCTCCATTGTGGTGAGAGTTGCTGACTCAATTTGACCATCTAACAGCCGATCAACCGCGGCCCGGCTTGTGCGCATTCGTCGCGCCATTTCCGTCTTGGATAATTGCTGTTCTTCCATCAAATTGGCGATTTGAAAAGCCAACACGCGCTTGGCGGCGACGGCTTCCGCCTCGGCGAGCCGTCCTTCTTCTTCCAAGAAATCGTCCAAACTGCTACCCAAGTGTTTTTCGTTCATTGTTCCTCCCCAAGAGACTGTAATCGCTGTCTGGCCAACCGTAGATCCTGCAACGGCGTCTTCTGCGATTTTTTGATAAAGCCATGAAGCAAGACCATCGTGTCGCCTTCGACGGTGAAGATGACCCGTGCAATGCGGCCCTGAAGCCTGCATCGCACTTCCCACAAGCCAGGTTCCAGCTTGCGGATCAATGGCATACCCAGCGGCCAACCGTACTGGGCAGTTTTCAGGTCGTCGCCGATGATCTTTCTGTCCGCCGCTGGTTGCGCTTTGAGCCATTCGCGTACAGGCTCATTGCCCGCCAGGGTCCGGTAAAAGATCACCCGCATTCGGGGATCATTGCTCATGTTGGGAGTGTATCACAATTGGTACGTATTGGCAAGAGGAAATCTGGACTTATCCTGGGTGAAACGAAGCCTACGCCGCCATGCTCACGGGTGAGGCGGCGCTATGACGAGCCTCTAATTGTCCGAACTATTCGGATGTTTACTCATCAACATCTATTGCTTGCGCAGAATCCGGACAATACGGTTGTAGACGATATTCGATATCGCCGTCGCCTTTCCGCCGATGATATTCGCTGTTCCCCAGGTCTCTCCGCCGGTTGTGCTCACAAACTGAACAACGACTGTGTCAATGTCTTCGTGATAGCGGGCGATACTGTGGTATCCAGGTACCCAGCCGTCATGTTCATATTCGTAAATTGAGGAGTAGATCGCCTGCTCGTCGTCATTCAGCAACGAGCCATCATTCAATGCTCTCAGGAATATTCCGACATCCTGTGCCGTTGCGATCATCGACCCACCCGGAGCTATATGGTCAAGTTCTCTAAGGTCATCGTCATACTCATACCAATACCCACTGACAACATCTTCGAAGGCCACCTCGCTTAACAAACTGTAGGTGTTCGTAAGTCCTAGCGGAGACAGAATTTCACTTTCAATATATCGGTGGTGACTGTATCCCAGTTCCTTGTCCAAAATACGGCCAATCAACAGATAATTGGTATTGGAATATCTGTACCGTGCATCTGGCTCAAAATCTGCTGGCTCATCTAAGGCCAGTGCCAGTTCACTGTCGATATCTGTCTGTGAAGTGAACCAATCATAGTCAGGATGGTCAGTGAAATTTGGAATGCCGCTGCGATGCTGCACCATCATTCTCAGGGTGATCTGATCGGCATTTTCAATTCTTCCCACAAGTTCGGGCAAATAATCGGCGAGGGTTTCATCCAGGGACAACGTCCCGTTATTGACCAGCTTGGCGACGGCAGTGGCGATATATAGTTTGCTGATACTGGCAATTTTGAACAATGCATGCGGATCGGCTGGCTCTTGGGTGAGTTTGTTTTTCCAGCCAGCGGCATAAAAAGCTGGTGGCTGACCGGCTTGATCGACATAGACGATGATGCCATCCAGTCCCAGATCAACGGCATCGTCGACCTGCTCTTGCACCGTATCTGGCAAGGGTGCTATCCACGGCGGCACCAGGTCCAAGGGGGCGATGACAATGGCGATGATGATGCCCACAATGGGCATGATGATGCGAAGAACTCGCACTATGCGTGTCTTATTGAGATTTTCCATGACCTTTTATATCCTCCCTATCAACTGATTCTGTGAATCAGTACCTTCTTGAGAACTCCCGAGCTTCTCACTCCGTCACATCAATCAACGAACGCACCGGATCCATCACCCCTGCCAGACTCTGATTCGGGATCGGCACTATCGTGGTTGTAAACCATCACCACAACGGTGTCAAATTCAGGCGAATAATTGAGCACCGATCGAAAACCGGCAATATAGCCTGCATGCCCCATAGTTTCTCCCTGGAGCGTGATGCCCAGACCGTAGGAACTGCCGGGGGCGGGTGTCGTCATCGCCACCAGGGACGCTGGGTCATCAAACAGCGCCCCACCGAACAACCCCCGGGCGAAGGTGATCAGGTCCGATGCGGTGGAAACCAGACCGCCCGCCGACCACCCGACGGATTCATGCAGTTCCGTGACATCGGCCATGGCGTCCCCAATGCCCGAATAGCCGTGTACCACGTCAACCAGGGGATCTTCGTAGCAATCCAGAAAGGTTGAGGTCATGCCCAGGGGTTCATAGATGTGCGTGCGATACGCCTCGGCCAGGGGCAACTCCGCCGCGGCTTCGATGATCATGCCGAGCAGGGTGTAGTTGGTGTTGCTGTAGCGCCATTGGGTCCCCGGCTCAAACTGGGCGTCCTTGCCATAGACGTAGCGGGCGAGGGTGTCGTGGGGATCCCGTTGGACGCAGGCCAGTGTCACGGCTCCGGTATCCTCATCAATTTCCATCTCAGTGAAGAGATCCGCCCAGTAAGACTCGTGTTCGACCACGTTAGCCAGACCGGATGTGTGGGTCAGCAGGTGGCGCAGGGTGATCTGGTCGCCATTGGGCAGTTGATCGGCCACCTCCGGCAGCCACTGGGCCAGGGGATCGTCCAGGGTCAGCACGCCGTCCTCGGCAAGTTGGACGACCACCGCTGCGGTGAACATCTTGGTGATACTCCCAATCCGGAACGCACCGTCCGGCGGCATGGGGGTGTCGTCCGCCAGGTTCGCGGATCCACTTGCCCCCTCGAATCGATATTCCGGCGCATCGATCCACACGACCATGCCGGGCGGGAGTTCGCCTGCGGTCAGATCGTCCATCTTCGCTTGTACTTCTGTCAACGACATCCGCCGGAAACGCCTGCGGGGCATCCTGGGCGGTAGTTTCGTCTGCGGTCAGATCGTCCGTCGTCGCTTGTACTGTCCGCAACGACATCCGTCGGAAACGCCTGCGGGGCATCCTGGGCGGGAGTGCTACAGCCGGTCAGCAGCAGCATCATCAAGGTCAGGCTCAAGAGTAGTTTTTTCATCATGTGATTTTCCTTTCGTCCGAAGAGTTCGGATGCTTATTATCGATATTTGTTTCCCTGCACAATCTCCGACAAATTCCTAGCCGCCTAACGAGACTAAGGTTATACCAATAAATCCAAGGTCAGGTTGCCGTTTCCGATTCGACAAGCGGAAGCAAGCGCGAATCTTCCAATGCAGCCATGCGATGCCCCATACCAATCAGGTACGCCTCATTGGATGAAAAGGCCATAAAATCTGAAACTGAGTTTTGGCGCACCAACATAGCCAAGTCCCATTGTTCTTCCTGGGGACCAATCAAGTACTTGCCGCCTTTACCTAAAAACACCAGATCACCACCGGTTTCCTTGAGGAAAGGCAAGGTGTAATCGATATATTTTTGATAGGCCGCGGCACCCGTTATTGGCTCGTCGGGCATCAATTCAGGATGTGCCGAATAGTCAGCCTCCTCGCGAAAGCGCAAGAGGTTGAGCATCGTAACCGGGCCAGAGATATTCCGCGAGAAAAAAGCCGCTCCGGCCGCTTGCGAGACTTCTAAAAAATATTGTTCTGTCATTGGAGTTCCTTTCTTGTTGGATGAGTTATCTATCGGAAGAGCAAGAAAAAGCAGATTTTGTGTATTGATCAGCGTGATACTGCGCCTCCTTATCAATAATTCGGAGCGCTTCTCGCAGGGTGAGTACTGCGAGGAGCGCTTCAATCAATCAGTTTTGCTTTTGCCGAGTGCCGCTACGAAAAGGCCCAGTCCCCAAAATAGTACGCCGAGACCCGACATGAAAATCCCCAGACCTGCTGCACTGCCCCAAGACAAATCCATCACATATCTCCTTTAGACTATGAAACTGATGAGTATCCGGTGTCTGAATCGACACATTCTTGCCTTCGTGCTACGGCCCAAGTATACCGGCAGGGATGGTGAGGCGTCATCACATCACCTGGTGATTGATGTGGTGATTGACGTGGTGACTGAGCCGGCGGCATGATAAGAGGGCAAGACAAAGCCCCGGCAGGTGAATCCATGTGCCTGCCAGATGGTGAACGGCCTCCCCAGTTTTGAGCAGATTGGGCACATCGATTGGGGTGATGCCCAGATCAACCAGGGCCTTGGTGAAGGTGGCTCGCGTGCGAGTGCTGTTGCCCTCAAAGGAAACGCAGGCGGTCAGGCCCGCTTGGCGAGGGAAGGTGAGGTTTTCGGAGCGGTCCGCCAGGTCAAAGATCTGGTCGACCTCTGCGGGCGAGAGATCGTTGACTGTGATGATATCTTTTTTCACGGGCGTCCAGGGGTGGTTCATATTCCCCATCCCTGATCACTGAGCCTTCCGATACCATGCCACGGTTTCGGCGATGGCTTGGTCCATGGGGGTAGGGTTAGCCCCGAAGGCGGCTTCGAACTGGCTGTGGTCAACGATGTACGGCTCTTCGAACTCGTACATCAGTTCCCGGAATTCTTTCATAGTCGGGTTGAAGAGGCCCAGGAGCCAGACGATGGCCTTGCCGCTTGGCTGGATTTTGGACGAATTGCCCGCTGCCGCGTTCACCTTGTCCACAAACTGGCGAGTGGAGATCGTCTCGGCGTTGGGGATGTGCCAGGCCCGGCCCAGGGCAGCATCGTGTTCGCTCAGGGTGACCAGACCCCGGCCAAAATCTTTGATGTACGTGTAGGTGTGGGGCAGGTCGATTTTGCCCAGCACGTTGATGGTCTTGCCCTTGACCGCGGCGTCGAAGACCACATCTCCTACCGCAGAACCGGCGACCCGGGGGCCGAAGAAGTCGGAACCGCGCCCGATGGCGACTTTGACCTTGCCCGCTTTGTGGGCATCCAACAGTTGCTGAGCCATCTTGGCTCGGGTACTGCCCTTGCGGCCCGTGGAGGCGTAGGGCAGATCCTCGCGGATGGGCGCGCCGCCGGTGGACCCATACATGTACAGGTTGTCCCCAAAGATCAGTTTTGCCCCGGATCGGGAGACGCCTTCCAAAATGCCCGCGGTGATGGGCGGGAACTTCTCCGGCCATTCGTGGTATTCGGGCTGGGCGCAGTGGAAGACCACATCCGTGCCGGCGGTGAGGACGGCCACGCTGTCCGGGTTGGTGGCATCCCCAGCCACGATGTTGACCCCGGCGGGCAGGGCTTCTGGCGCGTGGCCCCGGCGATTGACCAAAGTGATGTCGCTGTAGCCCCGTTCCACCAGGGCGTCCATCACCGAAAGGCCCAGGGGGCCGGTGCCGAAAATGATGTTTTTGCGGGATAGGGTTGAGTTTGTCATGGTTAGGTCTCCTTGAAAATGGATAATCGGTGTGATTGCTCTACTTTTGGTTCATTGGGAATGTCCGTGGTTATAGACATAAAAATCGTATGTGGGTGACCACATGCTTTGAGAATTTGTACAAAATTGGTCTTTGAAAGGTAAGTCATGATTTTTCTCCTATGTAAAATTGGTCTAAACTCGATTCCTATTAAAATTCCACGCTGTCAGATTGGTTTAATCTCAAAGCCAACTATTGCTCAAAGAACGTCCGCACTGCGACAATACTTGCCACCGGATTTTCGCTAAACATCTCGTGTCCCGCGTTGGCAATCACCACCAGCTCTGCCTGTGGGAAATAGCCCATCTGCTCTCGCTGGAAATCCTCGCCAATAAAGCTGTTGCATTCCGAAGCGATGAACAATACATCACCGTTATAGTTGTCCGCATTGTCTGCAATGGAGGACAGATCAACTTCCTTGCCAAACAGCGTCGTGTAAGCCGTCGTGCCGAAACGGCTAGGCGGAACAGGGACGCCAGGTGTCACTGGAACGATATCTTTATCCTCGCAACGGTAGCCAGAAACGGCCGTGTTCACAAAGTTGGCCGACATCTTGCCGTATACGTAATCCATCTGTGCCTGAGCATCCGGTGCATCCAGGAGCAGTGATTCAAAAATGGTAGGAATCAGCATCCGGTAATAATCAGCGCTGCGCAAAGGCGCCTCCTGCCGTTTATGAAAACGAGTCAGCCCGGCATTGTCTAAAGCGCCCGGTTCCGCCAATATCATCTGCGTTACATGATTGGGATGTTGCCCCGCATAAGCCGCCGCCAGCATCCCTCCCCACGAATGCCCAATAAGCCGTACCGGTTCACCCTGTCCATAATGGCCTATGATGCGGTGTAAATCATCAACAGAAGATTGCAGCGTCAACTCCGAAGCAGGTACACGCGGCGACAAGCCTGCGCCGCGCTGGTCGTAAAAGACGACAAAGTAGTCATCTTCCAGTTCATGCAAATTCAACAAGTAGCCATACTCCCCACCAGGGCCACCATGCACCACAATGACAACTGGATTGTTCGGGTCGCCAAACGTTTCGGCATGAAAGGTGACGCCGTCGATTGTTACGCGGGGCAGTGTAGGTTCATCTTCCACAGTAGCCGGTACAGCGTAGCTGCCCTGTGTGGTAACGAATAGACCGATGAAAGCTACAATTACCAGACCAATAATTGCTAATAAACCGTATCCAACATATTTGAGAGCATGTTTGCTTGATTTCATCTTGATTTCCTCTCGATTTCCTCAGAGATTAGACCAATCTTTGGAGATTGGTCTACCACGTGTTGACAAAGTAGTAAATCGTGGCGCTGCTAATAATGACCAGTGAAAGACCGGCGCTTTTCTGTTGGGAAGTTGCGTTACCTGTGTTATTTGCGTGTTTTATTGTTGACTTCCCTGCAAAAACTGTTTTTCAACGCAAAGGTCGCAAAGAGTCGCAAAGGTCGGAAAGGTTTTCCTCTGCGATCTTTGCATTTCTCAGCGAACTTTGCGTTGAAAGACCTTTTTGCAGTAGAGCCATTGTTTCTTGAGTCATGATTTGTTTCCTGATGTGTAGCGGCGGCTGAGCTTGTCGAAGCCAAAGCGGTGCATACCACCACCCACCTCCGACTTCGACAGGCTCAGGCTACGGCTACCTGTATAGTCTTGTTTTTCATTCAAATGCGGGTGTTATTGCTGCTTCGTCAGTGGCAGGTCGCAGCATGGCAATACCGAACCACGCAAACCAGACGATTTGGGTCAGGCCAAAGATGCTCGGCGCTGATTTCGCTTAGGGCAGGCACAACGCTGACGACACCAGCGAACCCCACGACAAAGCCCAGATAATGGAGGCTGCGGGCAAAGGTGCCGCTCCGCAACGCCGCCATGCTGAGCAAAATGACCCAGATGCCGCCAACAACTTCTACGCCGCCGCCCAGGCCGTTGAAGACGGATTCAATCGCCAGCCAGACGGTGGCCGCCTGTTCGGGGTTGGTGGCCGTAGAGTCAACGACGGTTTCCATACCCACGTTGTAAATCATGCCGCTGGCAATCACCAGCACCGACCAGATAATGCCAAAGGCGGTGGCCGTGCGCGCCAGGGCGGAACTTTTGCCGTCTAGTCGTTCGTGCAGCGCCAGCGTCAAGCACCACCAGCGAAGCCCCCCATGCCACGTACACAATGAGCATCAGGGCAGTGAGCAGCCCCTGGTTTTCGACGAATCGCCGTGATCTTTGTCCAGCGGGTCTGCTATGCCGCCCACGTTGACAACAGCGATAAAGCCGATAAAGCCGATAATGTAGGCCAACGCTTCGTACAAGGCGGCGGCGCCGCCCCACTTTTGTAACTGCGACTTTCTCATGTTCATATCTCCTGTTTGTTTCATGATTTGTCTCCTTCAAAAATTAAGTGAATAGATAGATTATTGAAAAACGGCCGTTATCAACCGTTCAGCCGCCCCGCCCTTGAGCAAAAAATGGTCAGCACCAGCATCTGCGGCCGCCGCCTGATGGCTGCCCTGCATCGCCATCGCAGCGGCCGTTTCTTCCAGCGGGAAGCGGCGGTCAATTACGGACTTGACCTCGCCAGACGCCATGAGTTGCGCCAGTGTGCTGAGGTCGTCTGTATTGAACTGCGCCGTGTAACTGAAGACCTTCTCTTCTTCTCCCGACTTCTCACTCCGCCACACTCAGCAGCGGGAGCACAGGATTCATCATATCCGCCAGACTTTGTTCGGGATCGGCACCATCGTGGTTGTAAAGTATCACCACAACTGCATCAAGCTCAGGCGCATAATTGAGCACCGATCGAAAACCGGCAATCCCGCCGGCATGCCCCATAGTTTCTCTCTGGAGCATGACACCTAGACCGTTGGCACTATGGGGAGCAGGTGTCGTCATCTCGACCAGCGTCTCTGGATTGTCAAACAAAGTGCCACCAAACAACCCACGGGCGAAGGTGACCAGGTCCGATGCGGTGGAAACCAGGCCGCCCGCCGACCAGCCGATGGATTCATGCAGTTCCGTGAGATCGCTCATGGCCTCCCCAAATCCGGTATAGCCGTGGACCACATCAACCAGCGGCTCTTCGTAACAATCCAGGAAGGTTGAGGTCATGCCCAGGGGTTCGTAGATGTGGGTGCCATACGCCTGGGCCAGGGGCATCTCCGTCGCCGCCTCGATGACCATGCCCAGCAGGGTGTAGTTTGTGTTGCTATAGCGCCACTGGGTCCCCGGCTCAAAGTTGGCATCTTTGCCATAGACGTAGCGGGCCAGGGTGTCGTTGGGATCCCGTTGCACGCAGGCCAGGCTCACGGTTCCGGTCTCCTCATCAACGACCATCTCAGTGAAGATATCCGCGTAGTACGCCTCGTGTTCGACCACGTTGTACAGACCGGATGTGTGGGCCAGCAGGTGGCGCAAGGTGATCTGGTCGCCAAACGGCAGTTGATCGGCCACCTCCGGCAGCCATTGGGCCAGGGGATCGTCCAGGGTCAGCACGCCCTCCTCGGCCAGTTGGACGATCACCGCAGCGGTGAACATCTTGGTGATGCTGCCAATCCGAAACGCATCGTCCGGCGACATGGGGGTGTCGTCCGCCAAGTTCGCCGATCCGCTCGCCCCCTCGAAGCGGTATCCCGGCGCATCGATCCACACCACCATGCCGGGCGGGAGTTCGCCTGCGGTCAGATCGTCCATCGTCGCTTGTACTTCTGCAACGACATCCGCCGGAAACGCCTGCGGGGCATCCTGGGCGGGAGGTTCGTCTGCGGTCAGATCGTCCATCGTCGCTTGTACTTCCCCAACGACATCCGTCGGAAACGCCTGCGGGGCATCCTGGGCGGGCGTGACGCAGCCGGTCAGTAGCATCATTATCAAGGTCAGGCTCGAGATGAATTTCTTATTCATGTGATTTTCCTTTCGTCTGAAGAGTTGGATGTTTATTCATCGATATCTATCCGCTGGGCTGGCCCAGAGAAATCACCACTTTTCCCTTGGCGTGGCCGGCTTCCAGATAGCGGATGGCGTCGGGCACCTGGCTCAACGGGTATCGTCTGTCGATCACAGGCACAACTTTGCCGGCTTCGAGCAGTTCTTTGAGGAAGAGCAGATCCTGCTTGGGTGGGCTTCACCAGCAGATTCCCCATCTTCTTGCCCCCCTTCTTCGACTTCAACGGCCCCAGCAGCATGGCCTGGAACATTTGGGCCGTGGCCCCTCCGGACATGACATAGATCCCCTGGGGACTCAACGCACGCTCGTAGGCGGAGAGGGGCTGAAAGCCATTGGCAGCCAGGATCAGGTCATATTGCTGACCATTCTGGGTGAAATCCTCTTGGGTGTAATCGATCACGTGATCGGCGCCAATCGAGCGCACCATCTCCATTTTCCCCGTACTGCACACGCCGGTGACCTCAGCGCCCAAGGCTTTGGCAATCTGCACCGCATAGGTGCCCACCCCGCCGGACGCCCCGTTGATCAGCACCTTCTTCCCCGGCTGCAATCTGCCCGTGATCCCGCAGGGCCTGGAGGGCGGTGACGGCGGCCACGGGAACGGCTGCGGCTTCCTCGAAGGTCAACCCCGCCGGTTTGCGGGCCAATCTGTTTTCGGGCACCGCCGCGTATTCCGCAAAGGCCCCAAATCCGCTGCCGGATAGGTCGCCAAAGACCTCATCCCCGATCTGAAACTGGGTGACGTCAGTACCGACCGCCTCCACCGTGCCGGCCATGTCCGAGCCGAGGATGGGGTGCTTGGGGGCGGTCAGCCCATACATGAAGCGGATCAGGAAGGGGTCGGCCCGCAGGAGATGCCAGTCCCCGGCATTGACCGCTGCCGCTTCGATTTTGACCAGGACTTCGTTCGCCTTGGGGGTGGGTTTTTCAACTTCCCGCAATTCGAGCACATCGGGGGAACCGTATTTTGTGGCGATAATGGCTTTCATGGTACTTCCTCTCTTTGATTCTTCGTCGGCGTTTGCAGTCATTACGTTTAGTCTTGTGCCGATCGGTTCTTCTGCTGCATGGCGGCACCAATGGCAAGACCTAATGCGATACCAATGGCCAGCCCGGCACCGGCATTGCCCATTGCGGACCCAACTGCCAGGCCAACCCCTACACCGATGGCGATACCGGCACCGATGTAGGTTTGAGGGGATTTTTTGTCATTCTGATTGTTTGAATCTGAAGTCATGATTTTGCTCCTTTTTGCTTGCTTATCCATATGATTTTGGTCTCTCGATTATCATCGAGGGAAAACTTCTAAGTTTAGGCCGCTTCCAAGACTCTTTGTTTCCACTGCTCCACATTCACGCCTTTGATCACCAGCCACAGGGGCAGGAGCACTTCGCCCAGGAAGGTGAACTCGCTGAACGTGATGCCGAAGTCGGGCACGAAGAAGAAGATGAACGAATCCATCAGGTAGCCGAAGCAGCCGATCATGAGCAGGATGCCGATGATCCGGGGCAGGTAGCCGGACTTGTAGACCATGTAGCCCATGGGGAAGAGCCACAGTCCCCAGAAGACCTGGGCCACCATGATGCCGTGGGCATGCAGGTCGATGAACAGGGCCGTCATGGCCTGCACCTGGGCCGTCGAGAAGGCGGACAGGAAGTCCGGGCCGTTCAGGATGAGCAGGATGGCGGCGTGGAACAGCTCGTTGGCGAAGGCGATGGGCACGCCCAGCAGCAGGAAGATCACCATCAACTGCCCTGCAATCTTGCTGGCGGGTGCCAGCACTTTGTACAGATAGAGCACCACAGCGATGTTGAGCAGTTGGGCCAGGATGGCACTCACGATACCGGCCCGGAACAGGAACTCGTTGGCCCGGATATTGTCCATGGTGGTTGCGATGTCGCCCGGCACAAAGAGCGTGTTGGGAATGTACAGCAGCCCCAGAATGCCCAGGGGAATCAGCAGCAGATAGAGGAATCCAGCGATTCGAGCGGTCTTGTTCGGATTGGTGTTTGCTTGCGTTGTCATTGTGTTCTCTCCTTTTTGGAATAACTTATTTCGCCTATGCAACTAAGATTGAACTGGACTACTTGTCGGAATCAACTGGGTTGACCGAGAGCAAGGACACCCCCGTATCGCGTACCCTTCTCAGCAAACCGTACAGGGCAGCTTGATCGACGACCGGGCCGGCCAAGAGCGTCGTGCCGTCCTCCTCCTGGGTGAGGGTCATGCCCCCAAACCAGTCGCTCCATCGCTCATCCAGGTGTCCTCGGATGCGAATTTCGTAAGACTATGGTGTGTTCTCTTCCTCTGCATTGAAGTCTCTGTTGCCTCTCTGTTTCATTCATGGCGTACTGCCTCGTCTTTTCTTGATGTTGCTTGTCCTTGCTGCTACGGCCCAAGAATACCGGCGAATGTGGTGAGGCGTCATCACATCATCTGGTGATTGATGTGGTGATTCCATTGGTGACTGATGTGGTGAGCGTGTGATGCGGAATGATGTGAGGGCAAGAAAAAGCCCCGGCAGGTGCTTCCAAAAGCCTGCCAGGGCTGGGGTAGAGATGGGGATACGGGGTGGCTTAGATCAGGCCGAGTTCCTGCGCCCGGCCCACGGCGGCCCGACGGCTGTTCACGTCGAGTTTGCTGTAGATATTCTTGGTGTGGGTGCGCAGGGTGTTCAAGGAGATCATCAGGGTTCGGGCGATTTCCGGGCCGCTCATTTCGGTGCCCAATCGCTTCAGCACGTCAAGTTCCCGGTCGCTCAGCGGCTCGATCAGCGGCTGGTTGATGCGGTGCGCTGACCTCAGGCTCCCCAAAGGCCGCCCGCAGTCGGCGCACATAGACCGGGGAAATCCCCGCTGCGGCGGCTTCGCTCCAACAGTGTCCGCATCGGGTCGCCTTGGCCCACAAAGATGCGCACATAGCCCTCCGGTTCGGCCAGGTCGAGGGCACGGGCCAGGGCTGTCAGGGCCGCGGGGATATCGCTCTTGGGCCTGGTGCGCGAGGGCCAGGGCCACCAGTATCTCAATCACGCTGCCCGTTCGCCCTCCGGTCTCCGCCGCCTGCAAAAGACGATCCAACAGTCCAAGTGCCAAGTCGTTCTGGTGTTGGGCCATGAGAATTTGGGCCAGGATGATGTGCTCGAATTCGCTGCAGGTAGCTCAGCTCGTCGTCGACAGAAAGGCCCCGCCCACGCGCCCACGCCAGGGCGTCGGCCAACCGGCCCTGGGCAAGCCACACTTGGGCCTTCAGCGCCGCAATGGGCCGCACATCGGGAACGGGGGATCGGATAGTAGAGGCCGTGCGGCCTCGTCCAGCAGATCGAGCGCACCGTCCAGATCGCCCTCGTCCACCTTGAACCTGGGCCTGGGCACGCCGCAGGCGATAGGGCCAATCCCCCAGCCCAGCTTTCTCCCCCAGGGTCTCACTCTTCTGCATTTCTTCTTGGGCGGCATCCAGAAGTCCCTGCTCCCGGTAAATCTTGCTCAACCCCAAATGGATGTCCGCGGTGCCCGGCGGTGCCGGATCGCCCATGCTGCGCCACAAGCCGCTTGGCCCGTTCATAGATATTGATCGCCTCCCGAAGACGCCCCTGGGTCACCCGAATATCGGCCAGACCATAGGTGCCGCTGAGGGCGAAGATGGCATTGCCGGCCTGCTCAAAACTGGCCATGCCATGGGCCAAAGAGTCGTGGGCCAGCGTCCAGATCGCCCATGGCCCACTCGGCCAGCCCCAGGAGGGCGGCGGCCTGCCCGCGGCTCAAATAGTCATCATCGGGCAGCAGGTCGAGGGCCCGCCGAGCGTGGATCACGCTGCCGGGGATGTCGCCGAGTGCCTGGGCAACGTAGGCCCAGGCGTTGGCGATGGAGGCGGGCAGGGCCTGGAATTGCTGCTTCGTCCACGACGACCATGGACTCCGCCGGCCCGTCGAGTTTCTGCTCGGCGTCCCGCAGACGGGCGGCGCCGGCCTCCATCTCCCCGGCGTTGAGCAGCGCCCAGGCATAGGCAACGTTGAGCACGGGCCGGGCGCGCACCAGATCGTCGGGCAAGGGCCTGCACCCATCCCCGCCAGGCCACGGACTGGAAACGCCCGTCCATGGTCGGCCATGCCAACTCGGCCAGACGCGCCACCCGCTCAAAATCCTCGGCGGCCAGGGCATGACGAACCGCATCCGCCGGCTCCCCGTTCTCCTCGAACCATTGGCTGGCCCGGAGGTGAAGCGTGGCCACGTCCGCCCCTGGGTTCTCGACGTTGGGGCGGCACGTTGGCTCAACCGCTGGCGCAGAAGATCCCCAAAGAGATGGTGATAGCGATACCATCGCCGCTGGTTGTCCAGGGGGATGAGGAAGAGGTTGGCCTGCTCGATGCGCTCCAGGGTTTCCTGGCCCGATGCCGAGGACGCCGATCTGGGCCCAGCACGGCATCGCACAGGGGGCCGCACAGGCGGTCGAGGATGGACGTGTGCAGCAGGAAGGTCTGGATGGGTTCGGGCTGTTGGTGCAGGACCTCTTCCAGCAGATAGTCCATCACAAAGCGGTGGCTGCCGGTGAAGGAGTGGATGAAGTCGGCGGTATCTGCTCGCCCCTGCATGGAGAGGGCCGCCAATTGCAGACCGGCGATCCAGCCTTCGGTGCGCATTTCCAGGGCGGAAATGTCCTCTTCGGTCAGGTTGAGGCCCATCACCTGGTTGAGGAAGGCGGCGGCTTCGGCGGGGGTGAAGCGCAGGTCGGCGGCGCGCAGCTCGGTCAATTGGCCCCGCACCCGCAGCCGGGCCAGGGGCAGGTTTGGATCCTCCCGGGTGGTGATGACCAAGTGCATGTGGGGCGGCAGATGCTCGAGCAGAAAGGTGAGGGCGTCGTTGGCCGGCTTGGCATCGATCACATGGTAGTCGTCCAGGACGAGGATGAAAGTGTCCGGGATGGCGGCGATTTCGTTGAGCAGGGCCGTCATCACCGTCTCGATGGATGGCGGCTGGGGCGTTTGTAGCAGCCCCAACACCTCTGCGCCAAATGTGGCCGGACCGGTCTCGGCGGTGACCGTCTGCAAGGCAGCGATCAGATAGGCCAAAAAGCGGGCGGGGTCGTTGTCCCCTGCGTCCAACAACAGCCAGCCCACGGGCCGGCCACAGGCAGTGGCCCATTCGCTGGCCAGGGTGGATTTCCCAAATCCGGCGGGCGCGGAGATGAGGGTCAGCTTGCGGTGCAGCCCCTCGTTCATGCGTTGGATCAGGCGAGGGCGGGCAACGGCCTTGGGGCGAGCCGGGGGCAGATAGAGTTTGGTGGCGAGAATGGGCGTAGACATGGGGCTATCATACAACAGACAGGGCAGTTGCTTCAACCTTGCAAAATTAGGCGTCGAACTGAGGGTACAGAATTTCAGTGGATCAAAAAAACCCATGCACCGCATGGGTTTTCTTGATCAATCAACGGGATGTCTTCGCTACATCGACATCTCAAACGTTTCGTACACGGAAATCTGCCCGCCATCGTTCAAGTGCGGATGGTCTTTCACCTTGGCCACGGCGTCGTCCATGGAGTCGGCGGCGATGATGGTGTAGCCGGTGATGCCCGTATGGTCAGTCGGCCCGTCGCTGACCCCGTCATTGGTGACCACCTTGGACCCGCTGAAGGGGTTGCCGCCATCCACCACCGCGGCCCCCATCTTGCCATACCAGGCCCCCCATGCCGCCATCACTTCGGCGATCATGGCTTCATCTTCTGGCATGGTTCCACCCATGTACAGTAAAACAAAGTTGGTCATTGATCCTTCTCCCTTTTGAAAGTACCTCTCCCAAAGCGAACTTGCTCGGCCATGATAGCACGTTTGTTCTAGGAATGAAAGGTAAGCTGGATTACGCATTTTTGTGCAATACAAAGGCGATGAGCGCTTTTTGGACTTGATACAGATAGCGTTTCTGGGCATACCCCGCAAAATAATGCGAGTCGATGACCTCGGCATGGATCTCTTGCGCCACGTTGAAGGGCGGACAGGGGATCACCCAGGCGTCCGGCTTGGCCACGGCCAGATCGGTCAGGGTCAACTGGAGGGATGGGTCGGTGAAGCCCTGGGGCCAGGCGTCGGTCAAGATCACGTCCGCACCGGTCAACCCGTCCTTTTTGATGTGGCTGATCTCGATGCCCGGCGGCATGTCCGGCGTGGGGCCAGGGGGCAGAACATGGACCATGTCCAGCCCCATCACCTGCCCAAGCCGCTGCCACGAGGTCAAGACGTTGGTGGGCGGCCCCAGGAGGCAATAGCGCAGGCTGCGGAGGTCGCCCTTTTCCTTCTTGATGGAATAGAGATCCGCCAGCACCTCGCACGGGTGGGCCGTGGCCGGTCATGGCGTTGATGACCGGCTTGGCGCTGCTGGCGGCAAAGGCGGCCATGCGCTCGTGGTCCCGATCCCGCAGGATGTAGAGGTCCATCCAGCTGTCCATATAGCCCGCCAGATGGCGAACGGCCTCCCCAGTTTTGAGCAGATTGGGCACCTCGACCGGGGTGATGCCCAGATCAACCAGGGCCTTGGTAAAGGTGGCCCGCGTCCGAATGCTGTTGCCCTCAAAGGAAACGCAGGCGGTCAGGCCTGTTTGGCGGGGGAAGGTTAGGCTTTCGGAGCGGTCGGCAAGGTCGAAGATCTGGTCGATCTCCGCGGGCGAGAGATCGTTGACGGTGATGATGTCTTTTTTCATGGGTGTCCTTCGACGCGCATCAGATGGTACAAACCATTTGGTTGAGTTTGTCATGGTTAGGTCTCCTTGAAAATGGATAATCGGTGTGATTGCTCTACATTTTCAGAATACACCTTGACACAGTGTCAATGTCAAGACCCAATTTTCGTTCTATTCCTGTGCCGCAATGGGCACTTGGAGTTCGATGACGGCACTGTCTACCACGTCGCCGTCCGGGTGGGCGGGGCCGGAGAGGTGGATCTCCCGCAAGGGGCCGGCGATGCGATGGTTGTGCAGGCCGACCCATTGCAACAGGGCCAGGACCGGGAGGGTCAGTTCTTCGTATGTGCCTTCGTAGATCAGGCAGGCGCACAGATCCGCGCCGGGCACTTCTCGAAAGCCGATGAGGTCGTGGCGGGGCGGTCGGGCAATCAAATTCGTGGCCACGGACCACGGCGACTTCCGTGTCCAGGTCTGCCTCGGCATAGTCGTCGTTGTGGTAGAGGGTGACTTCCGGGGAGAGGGGCGTCACCCCCAGTTGGGCCAGGCCGGCGTAGAGGGAACGATACATGGATTCGCAATAGATAGCCCATCTCCATCACGCTGGGCACCACTTGGCGCAGGGAGGCCACGGGGATGGGGTCCACGGGCTTGACCACGATCTCGTAGGGCAGGGGCTGGCCTTCCTGCTCGATCTGGTGCAGCGGGCCTCAACGCTGAAGAGCCGGGCCTGGTTGGCCTGCAATTCCTGCTCGATCTCCGCCCGGCGCAGGATCAACATCCCCCGCAGCCGTTCCCCATTCACCCCGCCCTGCTGATCCAGCAGATCCCCGATCTGTTCCAAGGAAAAGCCCAGATCCTTCAGGGCGATGATGCGGTTGAGCCGGGCCAACTGGTCCACGGTGTAGTAGCGATAGTCCGTGAAACGATCCACTTGGCTGGGCTGAATCAACCCCAGTTTGTCATAGTGGCGCAACATGCGGGGCGATACTTGGGCCAGCTTGGAAAATTCACCGATTTTGTAGAGGGCAGGTTGTGGGTGCATGGCTTACAGCCCCAAGGATCGCCCGATCACTTCCTTCATGATCTCATTCGTGCCGCCGTAGATGGGTTGGGCGCGGGCGTCGACGAAGGCCCGGGCCACGAAGTATTCCCGCATGAGGCCGTAGCCGCCGTGGAGTTGGAGGCAGCGGTCCAGGGCGCGGCTTTGCACGTCCGTGCACCAATATTTGGCCATAGCCGCCTTCTCCGGGGTGAGGGTGCCGGCCACCAGATCCAGGATGCACTGGTCGATGAAGGTGCGGGTCACTTCCAACTCCGTGGCGATTTCGGCCAGGACGAAGCGGGAGTTTTGGAAGGTGCCGATGGGCTTGCCAAAGGCCGTGCGCTCTTTGACATAGCGCAGGGTGTGGGCCAGCACCGCCTCGGCGTTGGCCACCGCGCCCACGGCCAGGGTCAGCCGCTCCTTGGCCAGCCCCTGCATCAGATACGAGAAGCCCTTGCCCTCCTCGCCCAGCAGATTTTCGGCGGGCACCCGCACGTTGACGAAGAAAAGTTCGGCCGTGTCCTGGGCGTGCATGCCGATCTTGTCCAGGTTGCGCCCCCGCTCGAAGCCGTCCATGCCCCGCTCCACCACCACCAAACTCATGCCGCGAGAGCGCTGGCTGGGGTCGGTCTTGACCACGACGATCACCACGTCGGCCAAAATGCCGTTGGAGATGAAGGTCTTCTGGCCGTTGACGATATAGTGATCCCCTTGATCATCCGTGGCCCGCACCGCGGTGGCGCGGATGCCTTGCAGATCGCTGCCCGCCCCCGGCTCGGTCATGGCGATGGCGACGATGCCCGTGCCGTCCACCGCGCCGGGCAGCCAGCGGGCCTTTTGGGCCTCCGTGCCCAGGCGGGTGATGTAGGGCACGGCCATGTCCGAGTGGACGGCGAAGCCCACGCCGTTGGCGTTGGCCCGGGCCAATTCCTCGGCCACCATGGCGCTGAAACGATAGTCCGGCTCGCCCATGCCGCCGTATTCTTCGGGCACATCCATGCTCAAAAAGCCCAAGGCTCCGGCGGCGGCCCAGATGGATCGGGGCACGATCCCTGCGGTCTCCCATTCTTCGTGATGGGGCACAATCTCTTTTTCGACAAAATTGCGCAGGGCGTTGCGAAACATGAGCTGCTCGGCGGTCAAAAGGTGGTCGCGCATGGGCGGGTCTCCGGGATGAAAGGGGGAATGGGTTGATGGGTTGATTTGTGGGCGGCTGGGGGAGTGGGCAGTTGTGGGCAGGATACCGCCAAGGGAGGTTTTCGGCAACTTCGAGGCGGGGGATGTGGGGGTTAGCCACGAAATGAGACTTTTGTCACATTATGGCAGAGCAGACGATTGTCAGAGGGGCCGGGGATCGTGCTATACTTCACGCAGAATTCACCTTGTTTTAATCTTGTCTTCATGCAAGAAGAGTTTCTTTTCGTCCGCTCAAAAATCAGCCAGTTCGGAGACGCTTCATGAATCGGTCATCCAATCCACTTCCCTCGTCGCCCGCAGGCTCGGTGCGCTTCTGGCAGGTCAGCCTCTTTGCCGTCATGGGCATCATGATCGGCCTGGGGGCCTTTACCTTTAACTATGCAGAGGGGTTGTCCTATTTCTCCACGGATCCCGCTGCCTGTGTCAACTGCCATATCATGCGGGAGCAATTTGACGCCTGGAACCATTCCAGCCACAAGAATGTTGCCGCCTGCAACGACTGTCATGCGCCCCACGACCCCGTGGGCAAGTTGGTGGTCAAGGGCATCAACGGCTGGAACCACAGCCTGGCCTTCACCACGGGCAACTTCCCAGATCCGATTCGGATCAAGGGCATGAATGCCAAGGTGGCCCAGGATAATTGTGTCTATTGTCATGCGGATCTGGTCAGCCAGATCCATCAAGAAGAACCAAACAAGCAAGAAACCTGTATCGCCTGTCACGGCAATGTGGGGCACGGCAAATAGTGCAACGTCATCATACCAATCTCAAACCCGTCTATTGAAGGAGAGAAGTCCATGCTAAAATCTCTGTTTTCTCGCCAGAGTCTGATCTATGTCCTGTTGACCCTGTTTGTTGCCGCCGCCACCTTTGCCGTGGTGGCTGTGCTCTTTAACATCAGCGACCGTAAAGAAGAGGCGACCCAATATCCCTTGAAGGTGGTCGAAATCTCCGCGACCGAATTGGACCCGGCCGTGTGGGGGGCTAACTTCCCCTACCAATACGATAGCTTCAAGCGCACGGAAGAGGATTATGGCTCCACGCCCTTTGGCGGCTCCACGCCCTATAGCAAGCTGGAACGCTACCCGGAAATGATCCGGCTGTGGGCGGGCTACTCCTTCGCCAAGGACCACAACGAGGAGCGGGGCCACTTCTACGCCCAGATCGACCAGGCGGCCACCCAGCGGGTCAAACTGGTCAGCCAGCCCGGCGCGTGCATCAACTGCCACTCGGCCGAGGTTCCCCAATTGATCGAGGAGATGGGCTGGGAAGCCTTCAACAAGACCCCCTTCGACGAGTACGAGGGCATGTTGCATCTGGGCAGTTCCTGCGCCGATTGCCACAACCCGGACACCATGGAACTGCGCCTGACCCGCCCCGGCCTGATCAATGCCCTGGCCGCCAACGGCGTTGACTGGACCCAGGCCAGCCGCCAGGAAATGCGCTCCCTGGTCTGTTCCCAATGCCATGTGGAATACTACTTCCAGGGTGACAACAAGCTGCTCACCTTCCCGTGGACCGGTGGCATGAACGTGGACGCCATCTCCGACTACTACAACGAGGCCGGCTTCAAGGACTTCACCCACGCCGAGACCGGTGCCCCCATGATCAAGATTCAGCACCCGGAAACCGAGTTGGCCAGCACGGGTCTGCACGCCCGATCCGGTGTGGCCTGCGCCGACTGCCACATGCCCTATGTGCGTGAGGGCAGCGTCAAGGTCTCGGACCACTGGCTGCGCAGCCCCCTGACCAACCTGGAACAGGCCTGCCAGACCTGCCACAACATCCCCGCCGAAGAGCTGGCAAGAGCGGGTGACCATCATCCAGAACACCACGGCCTCCCTGCTCCGCCGCAGCGAAGACGGCGCTGATTGCCGCCATCGACGCCATCGTGGCCGCCAAGGAAGCCGGAGCCTCGGACGAAGCCCTGGTCGAGGTGCAGCAATTGCACCGGGAGTCCAGCCTGCGTTGGGACTTCATCTCTTCGGAGAACAGCACGGGCTTCCACAGCCCCCAAGAGTCCGCCCGGGTGCTGGCCGAGTCCATCGACATGGCCCGCCAGGCCGAGCAAAAGGCCACGGAACTGCTCCTGAGCCTCACCCCAGCCCAGGCCAGCGCCATCAAGTAGGACCGGCGTACCAGCTAGGTCATCAATTGACAGAAAAGATGGGAGCCGGACACAATGCATTGTGTCCGGCTCCATCTTTTCTGTCCTGAATTAGCAAAGAGGAAGTGATCCCATGACCCAAGTCCCGCCCGTCTCCGCCGCCCTGACCGCCCTGGGCATCCCCCACCGCATCTTTGCCCACACCAACCCGGTCCATTCCCTGGAACAGGCCGCGTCCGAACGGGGACAGTTGCCGGATCAGGTGATCCGCAGCCTGCTCTTCCGCCTGGGCGAGGGGGATTTTGTGATGGCCCTGGTCGCCGGACCAGGCCAAATCTCGTGGAAATCCCTGCGCACCCACATGGGCCAGTCCCGCCTCACCATGGCCGAGCGGGACGAAGTGCTGCGGGTGACCGGCTACCCCATCGGCGCGGTGGCCCCCTTTGGCATGCCCCAGGCCGTGCCCATTCTGGTCGATCCCAGCGTCACCGTCCACGCGGAAATCTCCCTGGGCTCCGGCATCCGCAACACCGCGGTGATCCTGGCCAGCGAGGATCTGATGCGGGCCTTGGGCAACGTGCAGACCGCCAACGGGGCTAAGCTTGAGGTAGTTGATCTGCTGGAGTGAGCGGGGCAAAAACTTCGTCGATCACCCGGCCCTCCCACTGGGCCGGCGCGGGGACGCCCAAAATGTGGGCCAGGGTGGGGGCCGTGTCCAGCAACGAGACCGGCCCGGCGATGGCATGGTTGGCCCGCACCCCCGGCCCGCTCACCATCCACGGGATGGTCATGTCCTCGGCCATCTCCGTGCCGTGGCTGCGGTCATGGCCGCCGTGGTCGGCCAGGGTCAACACCGTCGTCTCCGCAGAGATCCCCGCCAACAGCGTGCCCACGGCCCCATCCACATGGCGCAGTTGGGCCAGATAGCCCTCTTCCATCCAGCCATAGCGGTGGCCCGCCTCGTCCACCGTCCCCGCGTAGACAAAGGCAAAGTCCGGCGCTTCTTTCTGGATATAGGCCAGGGCCGCGGCCACGGTCTCGTGGTCGCTGTCCACGTTGGTGGCGCTGTCGTTGGCGCCCCGGAAGAAGTGCAGATGGCCCGGTCGGCTCAGATCCCGCAATTGCTCCCAATTGTAAAAGGACGCACACTTCTTCCCCGCCCGGTGCAGAGTCTCGATCAGCCCGATCACAGGTCGGGCCATGGGGATATATGTGTTATCTGTGATGCCATGCCGGGTGGGGGGCACGCTGTGGAAAATGGACATGTGGCAGGGCAGGGTGATGGAGGGCATCACCGAGCGGGCGGTGAAGGTATACGCGCTGCGGGCTTGCAAGGCCGTCAAATTGGGGCAACCGGCCGCCGCAATGGCGTCCGGGCGCACCCCGTCGAGCATGAGCAGAATGGCGGGCATGGGTGGGTTCCTTTTTGGGAAGTGTTGCGTGTTGCGTCAGGGAAGTGTGGGAGAATAGGTGGGCTGCATTAGTGTACGTGATTGTGATGCTGTACGAAGCTATGACGCAGGTGTGAGTAGATGCCGAAAGGCAGCTTACGATCGTATCAGACCTGCGTTCTCAGATCGCCAGGTCTAACGCTCTACGGGACGATTACCGAAATTGGAGCGCGTGATCATGAAAGTGTAGGGGGAATGGGTGAGACTGCCAAACGATTGAGATCTTCCAACTTTACGGTCAGGCTGAGAAAGACGCGTACACTATTGCCTATACAACATCATTATTCATACCATTCCCACGGAGGAACCCATCCATGACTGCAACCCTTGAACGACCCCAAACCACCACCCAACCCATCCCCAGCTATCCGGGCGGCCACCCGATCTGGGGCACGGGCCGCATGTTTGCGGCGGACCCCATTAAACTGCTCTTGCAGGCCATGCACGACTATCCCCAAATCGTGCGCATGCGCTTTGGCCCCTTTCCCCTCTATGTGGTCAGCGATGCGGATCTGGCCAAAGAGGTGATGGTGACCCGCAACCGCAACTTCGAGCGGCCCCAAAACATCCGCACCATCCTGGACGCGGTGAGCGGGGTCAATCTCTTCAACAGCAACGGGGATGTGTGGCGTCGCCAGCGCCGCCTGCTCCAGCCCGCCTTCCACATGCGCCGCATCGTGGGCTTTGCCGACACCATGATCGAGGAGACCGAGCGGCTGCTGCGCGACTGGGCGCAAAATCCAGCCATCGCCGCCGGTCAGCCCGTGGATGTGGAGAAGGACATGGTGCGGGTCACCCTCAACATCGTGGGCAAGGCCCTCTTTGGCGTGGACATGCAGGAGGCGGGCCGCAGCCAGGAATTGAGCGCCGCCTTTGCCAACAACGCCGCCTGGATCGATCACCGGCTGGGCAATGTGGTGGCCGCCCCCCTGTGGATGCCCACCCGCATCAACCGGGGCTTCAAACAGAGCCGGGCCACGGCCTCCCGGCTGATCGGCCAGATCATCGACGACCGCCGCCGGGAGGGGGGCGAACACGACGACTTTTTGCAGATGCTCCTGGACCTGCGCTATGACGACACGGGCGAGGGCATGAACGACGAGCAGTTGATCAACGAGTCCGGGGCCTTCTTCTTTGCCGGCCACGAGACCACCTCCAACACCCTGTCGTGGACCTGGTATTTGCTGGCCAAACACCCAGGCGTGGAGGCCAAGCTCCACGAAGAGTTGGACCAAGTCCTGGCCGGGCGCACCCCCGCCCTGGCGGATCTGGAAAACTTACCCTACACCCGCATGATCATCGAAGAGTCCATGCGCCTCTATCCCGCGGCCTGGGCCACCTCTCGCCAAGCCATCGAAGCGGACCAGATCGGCCCCTACGCCATCCCCGCCGGAAGCATGGTCATGATCAACATCTCCGGCATCCACCGCAGCCCGCTCTATTGGGACAACCCGGACAGCTTCGAGCCGGAGCGCTTCAGCCCGGAGCGATCCGCTGACCGGCCTCGCCACGTCTATCTGCCCTTTGGCCAAGGCCCCCGCCAGTGCATCGGCAACCAGTTCGCCATGATGGAAGCCCAACTGGTCCTGGCCACCCTGGCCCAGCACTACCGTCTGCGCACCCTGCCCGGCTACACCGCCCACGCCAAACCCGTCTTCACCCTGCATGTGGAGGGTGGATTGCCCATGATTGTGGAGCGACGGTAAAAAATAGAACACGGATCAAACGGATCGGACGGATCAAAACGGATCTTTTTTGATCCGTAGAAATCCGTCCGATCCGTCAAATCCGTGTTCTATTTTTACCGCATGGCCGCTGGCAGATAGATGCGATAGCCCGTGGGTGCAGGAGGCAAAGCCTGGGACGGAGCCTCCCCTGGCGGCAGAGCGGGCAGGCCGACGGGGTCTCGCACTGGCGCGTGAGCCTGGCTTTGGGCCGCCACACCGGAGACGCTCAGCCCATAGCGGGCAGTGGTCCAGCCGTAGACGCCCACGGTGTAGAGGTTTCGGCTGGCCGCCACCATGCTCACCGAGTCCGGCACGGTGCCGGTTTGGGTGCTCCAGCCGATCCAGCCGCCGCTGCCGTCACAGCAGAGATAGAGATCCGGGTCACCCAGCACGGGCGTAGAGGTGGCCGAGAGAGATTGGCCGCCATCCAGCCAATAGCTGAACATCTGCCACATGCCCTGGTTGACCGAGATGGCCGGGGGCACGAAGTTGATCCAAAGCGTCTTGCCGGACTCCGACACATTCCCCGCCCGATCTGCGGCCCAGGCCACCAAGTTTTTCGTTCCTGCTGACCAGTTCAGGTTCCAGGTCAGGGTCTGGGGATCCCCGGCATAGTCCAGCCAGCCCGAATCCCCCACCTTCATCCACGTCCCCACATTGGCATTCCAATCAAACTCCATGAGATAGATCGACCCCACCCCGGAGCCGCCGGGGGTGTCCGCCGCGCCCACGGTCAGGCCGATCGACGGGGCGGCAAAGTCCGGTCCGCCCGCCGCTGTGAAGCTGTTCACCACGGGCGGCTGGGTGTCCACGTTGGGCGGCAGCACCATCACCGTGCGGCTGACCGGGATGTTGCCGGGCTGGATCACGGCGTAGAGATCCACCGGCCCGTGGGTGGTTGGCGTCCACGACTGGGCGATGGTGGCGGCATAACTGTTTGGCGAAAGGCTGGGGATGACCCCGTTGCCCAAAAATGTTCCCCCGGCAGCCGGATCACCCACGTAGAAATCCACATTCACATCCGTGCGCACGGCGCTGCCCCCGGCCCGATGCACGACCAACCCCACGCCGGTCAGATCGTTCTGCCGGGCGGTGTGAAAGCCCACGTACAACTCATCCGCATAGGCCGAGAGGATGTCCGCTTCCGCCGGGATGACCGTGTAGGCGGCGGTCAGTGTGGCCGCCCCACCGCCGGGATTGATGATGCGCAAGCCATACACGCCGCTGGGCAGCCCCGCCGGTACAATGACCTCAAAGTGACTTGCTGTGATGCTGTTGACCACCAGCGGGGTGAACAGATTCCCGCTGCTGACCAAATCAACCGTGGCGTCGGGCTGGAAGTTGCTGCCGTAGACGTGGATGCGGGTTGGCCCAGGCCGCCCGCCCCTGGTTGGGCCGCACTTCGCCCACGGTCACCCCCTTGGGCACGGGGAAGGTGAGCAGGCCGCCCCAATAGGCAGCCACGTAGAGGGTGCCGTCGGCAATCACCATGTCCCGCACTTGGGTGGGATACGTCGCCAGAATCGTGGGGGTGATGGGGTTGGTCATGTCCACCCAGCGCAGGACGGGGCTAAAGCGTTCGTCGCTGACAAAGATGCCCTGCTCCGTGGCGGCGATGGGCGCGGCCACGAAGGTGTCATAGTGGCCGATCTCGGTGGGCGTGGCCGGGGCGGAGACGTTGACGGTCCAGATGCCGTTGAAGGCGCCGTTCAAATAGAGACGATGACCGGCCAAGGCCATGTCGGCGATCCGACCGCTGGGTTGATAGAAACCGATTTGGGCGGGCGTGGCTGGGTTGGTGACATCCACCACATGCAAACCGTTGGCCGCCACATAGGCCACGTTGCCCGCCGCCAACACCTTTCTGGCTTCGTCGGGGGCCGTGGGGAAGGTGCCCAGCCGGGCCGGGGCCGCCGAGTTGTCCAGCCCATAGATATGCAGACCACTTGTGCCATCGGCCACAAAAAGCCGGTTATCGGCCACGGCCAGACTTTGGGCCGTGCCAGGTGTTGTGATCAGGGCACCCACGCTCGGTGCACCTGGGTTGGAGATATCCATCACCCGCACGTTGCCGTCTTGGAGGACATAGGCATGGCTGCCGAAGAGGGCAACATCGTCTGCATGTTCAACGGCCCCGCTGATTCCCGTGGTGCGGCCCTGGAGGATCGGCTGGGCTGGATTTGCCACATCCACGGTGAAGCCCCCTAGGCTGTTGTCCAGGATCACGGCCCGATCCCCGTCCACGGCCACCTGGAGCACTTCGCCGGGGGTGATGGTTTCGCCGATGATGGCGAGGTGGGCCGGGTCCATCACGTTGACCTTGCGCCAGCCGCCCCAATCGTCGGCGATCAGGGCGTACCCGTTGCCCACGGCCACATCCACGGCCCGGCCCGGCGTGTTGACGCTGCCCAAGAGCGCGGGCGCGGCAGGGTTGCCTACATCCAGCAAATACAGGCCGTTGTCCCAAGTCGTGACAAAGAGGGTGTTGCCCACCAGATCCAAGGCATAAGCCTCGCCCAGCGTCTGGTAGCTACCGACCCTGGCTGGCGCGACGGGGTTGGCCACATTGGCCACCACCACGGTGGGATTGCCGTAGCCGTCGGCTATATAGGCGGAGTCGCCATTCACCATCACATCCCTGGCATAGCCGTCGGTATTGAGCTTGCCGCCGGGTTGAGGATTGGACGGCACATTCACGTTGACCGTCACCAATCCATCGCCGCCCGCGGCCACATAGGCATAGTCTCCGGCCACCGCCACCCCCTGGGCAATGTAGATGGGGCTATATTCGGCCACTTGGGTCACCGCGGCGGGATTGGAGATGTCGAAGATGCGGAAGCTGTCGAAGATCGAGGTGACGTAGGCATAATTGCCGTCCACCGCCACATCGGTGACCAGGCCATAGGTGGCGAAGCTGCCCGCCACGCCAGGGTTGGCCGGGTCGGTGATGTCCAGGATCTGCACGCCCTCCTTCCCCACGGATACGTACAGGAGATTGCCCACCGGGGTGATGCTGCGCACCACGCCGGGCAAGATGGCGGTTCGGCCCACCAGGGGGCTGATCTGGGTCCGGTATTGCCTCGGATTTCCACTCGAGGACCAACCCCCACAAAGGCGTAGTCGCCCTGGGTTGCCACGGCGAAGGGGATGCCGCCGGTCTGGCCGCTGCGGCACCATCTGAGGCGTATCGGTCGGGCGAGTGAGGTTGGGCGGCGGCCAGAAAACTCGATGGACCAGGACGATCAGCGCGGCAAAAAACAACCAGCCTACCCATCCGACGTGGGATGGAACGAGCGGTGCGAGCATTCATGGTTTTTCTCCCTTTGGAAGTTTGGAGCGTCGGCAAGGTTTTGACCGTAGGAGAGTGGCGAAGGTGGGGGTTTGCCGAGGGCGGCGTTGGGGTGCGATGCCCCTCTATTGTACTTTGGGGGAAGGCGGCAGTCTTAGGGACATTTGTCATGTGTAAAGGGGGACAGATGTCCTATGCGGAGTTCCTGGGGCGGCGAGCTTTCCGGAAGCGTGGGTTCGGGTAATCCGATCCTGGGGCAGAGCTTCCGGAAAGCGGGGCAGTTTGATGGGTATTCGCCATTGACACTTCCCCCAACCTCCGGTATGATCGAAGGGCGTGAAACGTGTTGCGTGCGAACGGCTATCGGCTACCTGCTCCCAGCTATCCGCTCAAAAGGCTCCCCGCCATGAACCCAGCAAACTTGCTCCCCAACTTGGCCCGCATCTTCCCGGCGGACCGGCTGCTGACCGCGCCGGCCCAGCTTGCGCCCTATGAATCCGACGCGCTGACCGCGTTCAAGGTGCGGCCCCGGGCCGTGGTCCTGGCCGAGAGCGTGGACGAGGTGATCCGCGCCGTGGCGTTGTGCCACCGATCCGGCGTGCCCTTTGTGGCCCGGGGCAGCGGCACCAGCCTCTCCGGGGCCAGCCTGCCCATCGAGGAGGGCATCGTGATCGCCCTCAACCGGCTCAACCGCATCACCCGGCTGGACCCGGCCCAGCGCTTCGCCGTGGTGGAGCCGGGGGTGATCAACCTCAACGTCTCCGTGGCCGCCTGCCCCCACAACCTCTACTACGCGCCGGACCCGTCCAGCCAGCCCATCTGCACCATCGGCGGCAACGTGGCCTTCAACTCCGGCGGCGCCCACTGCCTCAAATATGGCATGACCAGCAACCACGTCTTGGGCCTGACCGCGGTCCTGCCCGACGGCGAGGTGGTCACCCTGGGCGGCGAAAGCCTGGAACCCCTGGGCCCGGACTGGACCGGTCTCTTCGTGGGCAACGAGGGGCTGATGGGCATTGCCCTCTCGGTCACCCTGCGCCTGGTGCCCAAGCCGGAGCGCTATCGCACGGTCCTGGCCGCGTACCACAGCCTCCAGGCCGCGGGGGACGCGGTGACCGCGGTGGTGGCCTCCGGTCTGCTGCCCGGCGCCATGGAGATCATGGACGCCCTGGCCATCGAGGCCGCGGAAGCCAGTGTCCACGCCGGGTACCCCCCCGGTGCCGCCGCGGTGATGATCGTTGAATTGGAAGGAGAGAGTCAACAAGTCGAGGCCGAATTTCTCCATCTCAAAAAGGTGGTGGACAACACCGGGGCCTTCGAGGTGCGGGTGGCCCAAAACGCCGACGAGCGGGCGCGCATTTGGAAGGGGCGCAAGGGCGCGTTCAGCGCGGTGGGGCGGCTCTCCCCGGACTATATCGTGCAGGATGGCGTGGTGCCCCGCACCAAATTGGGCCACGCCCTGGCCGAGATCGACCGCCTGAGCCAGGAATATGGCATCCGGGTGGCCAACGTCTTCCACGCCGGGGACGGCAACCTGCACCCGCTGATTTTGTACGATGGCCGGGAAGCCGGCGCGCTGGAACGGGCCGAGGAGTTGGCCGGCCAGATTCTGCAGATGTGCATCGACCTGGGCGGCTCCATCACCGGGGAGCACGGGGTGGGCATGGAAAAGCGCGCCCACATGCCCGCCCAGTTTGACGCCGAAAACATGGCCGCCCTGCAACGCCTGCACCGGGCCATCGATCCCCAGGCCCTGGCCAACCGGGGCAAGGTCTTCCCCGGCAGCCCGGAGCCCATCACCGTCCAGGTGATCGAGCGGGCCAACGGTGCGCCGGTCTCAGTTTTGGGAAATTTCCGACCCGAAAGCGTCCTTCAACTTCAGGACGCCGTGCGAGCCGCCAAACGTCTTCTGCCTTGGGGCGGCGGCACCAAGCCTGCCCTCTCCACCCCGGCCCGTGACGATATCCAGCGCTTGAACCTGTCGGCGCTTTCCGGCATTTTGGAATACGACCCCGCGGAGTACACCATCACCGCACTGGCCGGTACCCCCGTGGCCGAGGTGCAGGCCGCCCTGGCCGAGCATGGCCAATACCTGCCCTTCGATCCGCCTTTGGCCAAATTGGGGGCGACCGTGGGCGGGGTGATTGCCTCCGCCACAGCCGGGCCGGGGCGCTATCGCTATGGGGGCGTGCGGGACTTCCTGCTGGGCGTGCGCTATGTCGACGGGGCCGGGCGGCTGTTGCGGGGCGGCGGCAAGGTGGTCAAAAATGCCGCGGGCTTCGACATCCCCAAGCTCTTCGTGGGCAGCGCCGGGCGGCTGGGCGTGATCACTGAGGCCACGTTTAAGGTCTTTCCCGCGCCGGCGGCCACCATTTCTTTGCGTCAAAACCACGCCACTTTGGACACAGCCCTGGCCGCTTTGGCCAAACTGGCCGCTGCCCCTTTCGATTTGGAGTCTGTGGATTTGGCCCCGAAATCCGATGGCGGATTGGGCCATACTTTGTTGGTGCGTCTGGGCGGTCTGGCCTCCATCTTGTCGGGGCGGGTGGCGCGTTTGGGGGCGTTTCTGGGCGGGGTGGACGGGGTGGACGTGGTGGACGGCGGCGAGGAGACCGAGTTGTGGGCGGGGCTGCGGGATTGGGCCTGGGCACCGGCGGGGTGGGCCGTGGCCCGCGTCCCCCTCACCCCCAGCCGCATCCCCGGTTTGGAGTCGGCCCTGCTCACCCGGCAGGCCGTGCGCCACTACAGCGTGGGCGGCAACCTGGCCTGGCTGGCCGTGCCGACTGGACGAGGTGGAGGTACTGCACCGCATCCTCTCCGCCCTCAACCTGGGCGGCTGGCTCCTGCGCGGCGCGCCGGGCCGGGTGAAGTTGGGGGTGCATGCGGAGAATGCGTTCACGCGGCGGGTCACGGGGGTCTTTGATCCCGTGGGGCGGTTTGGGGGATAGGGCATGAGATACGTAAGATCGATGTCTAGACAGACGTTGATCGATAGGATTGTTCAGCCATATACTTGCCATAGACTAGTTCGCCACGGCATTGAGTGAGGACCGAGTACGCATGACTCAACGATGACCGATCAAACCTGGGACTGAGGCACGTATCGAAACTCAGGCTAGGTCAAAGCCGATAATGTCGCTCGAGTTCAACGGATTGACGGCATCGTGAAACTTGATCCGAGTGGCCTCCACATATCTTAACCTAGCGGGCGCATAGCAAGATTTCCGACACTTGAAGCCACTGCTCTGATGGAGCGTGAATATAGACTGTATGCCGAGATACCGACACGTCTACTTGGACAACGAGACAGCGGAATAGTTGCGCGTGCATTTGAACAGGCGAAGGACATTTCCCGAAGCCAGTGGATCGCAGATCTGATTCGCTGTGAAGCTGGGATCCGAGTGGCGCCGAACACATTATCGCTCTCGCTGGACGTGGATGGATTTCCACTCTCATGAGGAAATCCGGGGTGAGGGTGCCATTCGGAATGAACCAACTGCTCATATACGCGGCGGATTACAGGCAGCAGATCAACGAAGAAGTCGACGCGCTGATCTGGCGAAAATGCGCATCACGCATGAATCGAATCGAGCGTCCCAATCTTTCAATCCAACCCACCGGAGCCACCCCATGCAACACACCATCCCCATCAACGAGATCGGCCCCCAAGGCCCGGCTATGGCCGCGGCGGTGGGGAACTGTGTCCACTGCGGCTTTTGCTTGCCCGGCTGCCCGACCTATCAGGTGCTGGGCGAGGAGATGGACTCGCCCCGGGGCCGCATCATTTTGATGAAAGAGGTGCTGGAGGGCAACCTGCCCCTGGCGGACGCCACCCCCTACGTGGACCGCTGCCTGGGCTGCTTGGCCTGTGTCACCGCCTGCCCGTCCGGGGTGAAGTATGGGGATCTGATCTCGTCCTTCCGGGCCTATGCCGGGAGAGCGGCGGGACCGTTCCGTGGCGGAGACGGCCACCCGGCGGCTGATCCACGAGACCCTGCCCTATCCCGGACGCTTCCGCCTGGCGGTGAGCGCGGGGAAATTGGGCCGTCCCTTCCAGCGCTTCCTGCCGGGGGATTTGGGGGCCATGCTGGATCTGTTGCCCACGGATCTGCCCGTCGCCGAGCCGTTGCCCGCCCTCATCCCGGCCCAGGGGACGCGGCGGGCGCGGGTGGCGTTGTTGACCGGTTGTGTGCAGCAGGTGTTGGCCCCGGCCATCAACTGGGCGACGTTGCGGGTGTTGGCGTTGAACGGCGTGGAGGTGGTGATCCCCGCCGGGCAGGGCTGCTGCGGGGCGCTCTCCATGCACACGGGCGAGGCGGACCAGGCCCGATCCCTGGCCCGGCACCAATTTGCGGGCCTTCCCGGCGGATGTGGACGCTGTCATCACCAACGCGGCGGGCTGCGGCTCCGGGATGCACGAATATCCCCTCCTCTTCGCCGGGCAGCCGGAGGCCGACGAGGCCGCCCAGTTTGCCAAAAAGGCCATGGACATCAGCACCTTTTTGGACCAATTGGGGCTGATTGCCGCCGCCGCCCCTGCCTCAACCCATGACCATCGCCTATCACGACGCCTGCCATTTGGCCCACGCCCAGGGGGTGCGATCCGCGCCCCGTGCCCTGTTGCGCAGCATCCCCAACCTGACCTTGGCCGAGATCCGGGACGGGGAGATCTGCTGCGGCTCCGCGGGGACGTACAATCTGGAGCAGCCCGCCATCGCCGCCGAGTTGGGGCGACGCAAGGCCGCCAACATCCTGGAGACCGGCGCGGACGCCATCGCCCTGGGCAACATCGGCTGCCTGACCCAGATCCGCACCTATTTGGCCCGCTCCGGCCACGCCCTGCCCATCTTCCACACGGTGCAGGTGTTGGACATGGCGTACCGGGGAGGATCTTAATGGCGACGGGGCGATTGGTATGAAGTCCTTGAGATCGGGTATGCTATAGCCATGACCCATCAGATTTCACACCCCATCGATATTCCGCATCTACAACAGGTTTTGGACGCGCTCGAAGCTGACGTCAGCGAACGGGAGCGAATTGCCGCGGCCTTGGCGCTGAAGAATGCCGACCTGCACGACGAACTGCAACGACGGCTGGCCGAGAGCGAGAGCTTTGGACGGGTGCTGGTCAGTTTGCTCCAGAAGACCGTGCTGGATCAGGTGCTGGATATCGTCTGCACCGAAGCCCAGGGGCTGATCGGGGCGACGGGCAGCGCCATCTTGTTGCTGACGGATCAGGCCTGGCTTGAAGTTAAGCACCGATTGGGGCAGCCCTTGGCGGCCGCCGAACGGTTGCCCGTGGACGGCTCCCTGGCCGGTGAGGTGGTGCGCAAGGGGGAGCCCGTGCGGCTGAACGATCCTTCCCCGGTCGAACAGGCCCAGGTCTATCAGTGGCCCACGGATCTGACCGCGCTGCTTGGCCTTGCCCCTGCACGCCAACGGCAGCGTCATCGGCGTGCTGGATGTGGTCAACAAAGCCGGGCGGCTTCACCGAGGAAGATGTGCGGGTCATGTCCGTCTTCGCCAACCAGGCGGCCATGGCCATCGAGCACGCCCGTCTGCAAGAACAGGCCGAGCAATTTGCGGTCTTGGAGGAGCGGCAACGGCTGGCTCGGGAACTGCACGATTCCGTCACCCAATCCCTCTACAGCGTGACCCTCTATGCCAACGCCGCAGTTCTGGCCCTGGCCGCGGACAAGGAGGAGGTGGCGTCCGGCTATCTGGCGGAACTCCAGGAGACCGCCCAGGAGGGCATGCGGGACATGCGACTGCTGATCTTCCAACTGCATCCGCCGGAGCTGGAGGCGGAGGGATTGGTGGCCGTGCTGCAAACTCGCCTGGCCGCGGTGGAGGAGCGGGCCGGCTTGCAGACCCGGTTTCGGGTCAAGGGGGAGCGGCGGCTGCCCATGGTCATCGAGGAGGATCTCTACTGGATCGCCCAGGAAGCCCTCAACAACGTGCGCAAACATGCCGAGGCCAGGCATGTGACCGTACATCTGAACTTCACACCGACCACCGTTCGGCTGGATGTGGTGGATGACGGGGTGGGGTTCGATCTGCCGACCGTGCGGGCCGAGAGCCGGGGCAGCGGCGGGCTGCGCAGTATCGCCGAACGCACGGCGCGTCTCGGCGGCAAGCAAACCTATAAGAGCCGACCCGGTGAGGGAACACGGCTAACCATCGAGGTGACCCTTTGATTCGAGTTTTGATTGTGGACGATCACGCCATTGTGCGTAAGGGCATTCGGGCTTTGCTCTCTGAATCCGACGGCTTTGAGGTCGTGGGGGAGGCGGGCGACGGGCAGGAAGCCGTGCGGGCCGCGGCGGAAACCCAGCCCGATGTGATCCTGATGGATCTGCTGATGCCCGGTATGGATGGCATCGAGGCCACACGGCAGATCACCAGCCTGCAACCGGGGATGCACATCCTGGTGTTGACCAGTTTTGCTGCGGACAACAAGGTCTTTCCGGCCATCAAGGCAGGGGCGTTGGGCTATCTGCTCAAGGACTCAACGCCAGAGGAGCTTGTGCGGGCCATCCGCCAGGTGCATCGGGGCGAACCGGCCCTGCATCCCATCATCGCCCGCAAGTTGCTGCAGGAGATCGCTCAACCGGCGGATCTGCAGCCCGCCCCCGAGGCGTTGACGGCCCGGGAATTGACGGTGTTGCAGTTGATCGCCCAAGGGCTGAGCAACCAGGAGATTGCCGACCAGCTCGTGATCAGCGAGCCGACCGTGCGCGCCCATGTCAGCCGCATCCTGGGCAAGCTGCACCTGGCCAGCCGCACCCAGGCCGCCCTCTACGCCGTGCGGGAAGGGTTGACGGCTGAGGACGAGGAATCGGTCCAGGAAGGGTAACCCCGACTGGGCTACGACAGCTGTCCCGGTGCGAGATTGGCGCACCTACAACAAAGAGCATACAGCAAAAAGCGAGAGCCGCCCCACTGGGGCGGCTCTTTTGTTGTGCCAATGTCTAGCGGTTTCGCTGATGTGTGCACCGCTTCCTTCTGGTATGCTAACCGTGGAAGAATGTTCTTCCAGCTTGTCGCCACAAATGGCACGTAACCAACTGAAATGAGAGGGAATGACCATGGGACTTCTTTCGTGGCTTATCGTTGGGTTGATCGCTGGTTGGCTGGCCAGCCAGGTGATGAAAGGCGGGGGCTCCGGCCTGATTGGGGACATCGTTGTGGGCATCGTGGGCGCCATGATCGGCGGTTTCCTGGCCGGAAATTTGCTGGGCATTCCGAATGCCGTGAATGGGATCAATTTATCGAGCATCGTCGTGGCCTTCTTGGGCGCGGTGATCTTGATTGCGATCTTGCGCATGATATCCGGCCGTAAACGATAGAAACCAAGCACCGCTGACAGTCAGTTTTGGGGAGACACCATGACAGTAGAACGACGTGAAGAGCATTCCGAGGTTGTGAGCTACGACCCCGCAGACGTTGGACCCGTGGGGGGCAAGCCCCTGCGACCGCATACCGGACAGAGACCGTTAGCGGCGACCCATTTGCCGCCCGACGTGGGCAGATCCTCAAGTTTCAGCAGGTGATCTATCTGCTGTTCGGGATTTTGGAGGGGCTGTTGGGCATCCGCTTTGTGTTGGGGCTGTTGGGGGCCAACCCGGCGGCTGGGTTTGCCCAGATGATCTATGGCCTCACCGGACCGTTTATCGCCCCGTTTGTGGGGCTGTTTGGGCAACCAAGCTTTGAGGGGTATGTTTTTGAAGGGAATGCCCTGGCGGCGATCCTCGTCTATGCCCTGGTCGCCTGGGTGCTGGTCAAAGTGGTGGTGCTCATGCTGGGTGAGACCCGGCGCGGCATACACACCGCCACATCCACTCGTATTGACAGGGTATGACGATAATCTGAAGTCAATCTATCCAATCTATTCAACAAGGAGAATAAACCTATGTCTAAAAATGAACAGAAGCTCAAGGATGCTGCCCACGATGCCAAGAACGATGTCAAGGACGCCCTTCACGACACGAAGAACGCGGTGAAGGACGCGGCCCAGGACGTAAAGAACGCGGTGAAGGACACGGTCCACGACGTGAAGAACGCCGTGAATGACGCGGTCCAGGATGCCAAGGACAAGGACGCCAAGGCCAAAGCCGAGGACTCAGTCCACACCATGAAGAACGATGCCCTGGACGCAGCCCATGATGCCAAGAACAAAGTCGAGGACGCTGCCCAGGCGGCCAAGCGCAAGGTCCAGGATGCAGCGCGGGATGCCAAGCGCAAGATGTCCGTCTAACCTCAAGGCGGTCGTGGACAGCCATTGAGCGGAGCCGAATGAGTGCGTGCAAAGCGCTCTTTGCGAAAAGTCGCTTCCCGCGATTGCATTTCGCAGAGAGCGCTTTGTTTGAAGCGACTGACGAATGATGCCCGGCAAACTGGAGAAGCCCCATGTCACAAACGTCCCCACATCCCACATCCCACACGGATCAACAACACCGAGAAATTTTGCAGAACATTGCCCAGCGGGCCATGCTGGAGAGAGGCTTGCTCCCCGACTTTTCGCCCGCCGCGCTGGCCGAACTGGACAAGATCCAGGCCCCGGCAGACGTCCCTGGCCTGCGTGACCTGACGGATCTTCTGTGGGCGTCCATCGACAACGATGACTCTCGGGATCTGGATCAGCTCACCCTGGCCGAGGCCCTGGCCGGAGACACCGTCAAGATTCTTGTGGCCGTGGCGGATGTGGACGCGCTGGTCGCGGACGGTTCAGCCATCGACGAACATGCCCGCCACAACACCACCTCGGTCTATACGGCGGCCAGGATCTTCTCCATGCTGCCCGAAAAACTCTCCACCGATTTCACCTCCCTGAATTTCGACGAGGATCGCCTGGCCGTTGTGGTGGAAATGGTGATCGGCCCGGACGGCTCCTTGCAAAGCTCGGACATCTTCCGGGCCCGGGTGCGCAATCAGGCCAAGTTGGCCTATAACAGTGTGGCCGCCTGGCTGGAAGGCGAGGGGACGCTCCCCGATCAGGCTGCGTCCGTCGATGGCCTGGCGGAGAACCTGCGCGTCCAGGATCGGGTGGCCCAGCAACTGAAGACATTGCGCCACGTCCACGGGGCGCTGAGTTTGGAAACCATCGAAGCCAAACCGATCTTTGACGGCGACCAAGTCCGGGATCTCGAAGTCGAAGAGAAGAACCGGGCCAAGGAGATCATCGAGGATTTCATGATCGCGGCCAACGGCGTCACCGCCCGCTATCTGGCGGCCAAGAATTTCCCCTCCATCCGCCGGGTGGTGCGCACGCCCAAACGCTGGGATCGGATTGTCGAGCTGGCCCAGGAACACAACTTCAAGCTGCCCGAAACCCCGGATTCGGTGGCGCTGGATGCATTTCTGGTCAAGGCGAAAGCCGCCGATCCCCTGCGCTTCCCCGATCTCTCCCTTGTCGGTGATCAAACTGCTGGGCGCGGGCGAATATGTGGCAGAGTTGCCCGGCGCCGCGGCCCCCGGCCACTTTGGCCTGGCCGTCAAGGACTATGCCCATTCCACCGCCCCCAACCGCCGCTACGCCGATCTGATCACCCAGCGCTTGTTGAAGGCCGCCATTGAGGGCCGAGCGGTCGCCCTATTCCTTTGCGGAACTGGACGAGCTGGCCAAACATATCACCGCCGAAGAGGACGCCGCCAACAAGGTCGAACGGCAGGTCGCCAAATCCGCGGCCGCGCTCCTGCTGGAATCGAGAATCGGCGAACAGTTTGACGCCATCGTCACCGGGGCTTCGCAAAAAGGCACCTGGGCCAGACTGCTCACCGTGCCCGTGGAAGGCAAGATGGTGCACGGGTTCGACGCCGTGGATGTGGGCGACCGCATTCGCGTGCAACTGATCGGTGTGGATGTTGAGCGGGGATTTATCGATTTCAAGAGACTTGGTTCATAAGAATGTGGCTGGGAGCCTATCCAATGCAAAAACGTATGGGTTTGACGATTCTTCTCATCATGACAACCCTTCTTGTTACGGCGGGTGGCACTTGGCCAACTCTTTTGGCGAAATCCGGCGCAGTTGCCCCGGATTTGGGTTCCGCGGCCAGCTTTGTGGGGCTGGCCGGCTCCACGTTGACCAACACCGGCTCCGGCGTCTTTTTTGGAAATGTGGGGACCAGTCCGGGAACCTCTGTCACCGGTTTTCCCCCCGGCATCGTCCAATCGGGCGCTATCTATCGAGGCGGTCCCGTCCCCGCCAAGGCCCAGACTGATGCGATCCTGGCCTATAATGCCCTGGCAACTCAGCCATGCGCTACCCATTTGACCGGCCAGGATCTGGGCGGCATGACACTCGCGCCCGGCGTCTACTGTTTCGACACATCGGCACAGTTGACGGGAGACCTGGTTCTCGATGCCAAGGGCGACGCCGATGCAGTCTGGGTTTTCCAGATCGGCAGCACGCTCTCGACCGCATCCGCCTCAACTGTGGCCATGATCGGTGGGGGGCAAGCAAAAAATATCTTCTGGCAGGTCGGCAGCAGCGCCACCCTCGGCACCGGCACGCGCTTTTTCGGCAACATTCTCGCAGATGCCAGCATCACCCTAAACACCGGTGCCACCCTGATGGGTCGGGCCTTGGCGCTACACGGTGGGGTGACCATGAACACCACCGGCTCTCCTGCGCCCATTACTAACACCCCGTTGGTCAACCTCATTTATCTGCCAATGATGATTCGGTGACCCATCGTCCCCCGTCGTCCCCCGCGGGGGAGATTCCCAGGAGAAGCATGGCAGCCACGCCACCTTTGCCACTGCATAGCTGGACATTTCGGCAGATCGGGTGGGCAACCCTCGTCCTGGTTTTTGTGGCGATTGGCTTTTGGCTTCTCTATCGCTTTCATCAGGTCGTTTTCATCTTGTTTGTCGCCATGGTCATGGGCACGGCGATCCGGCCGGTGGTGATCTGGCTGCATCGGCGCGGGCTGCCGCGCACGGGCGGGGTCATTCTGGCCTACATTCTGCTGCTGGCCTTGCTCATCGGCTTCGGGCTGTCGGTGTTCCCGTTGATTGTCGAGCAAGGGGCAACCGTTGTCGGTGCCGTGCCGGGTTATTACCAAAACCTGCGGGACGGGATCGTCAGTTTTCCCAATCAATGGATTGCGCGCCTGGGTGGGTTTCTTCCCGCTAGCTTGGCGGGCCTGACAGGGCAGCAATCAGTCCAGCAAACCGGCGCGCAGATGCTGGATTCGGCCGGCCAGGCCTTGGGGTACATGGCATCGGCGACGAATACCCTCTTCATTGCCGTGGTGCTCCTGGTGCTGGCCTTTTATTGGACCCTGGACGGGCCGCGCATCATCCAGTCATTGCTCATGCTGGTTCCCCAAGACCAGCGAGAGGGCATTGGCGAGCTGATTTCGGCCATGGAAACCAAAGTCGGGTACTACATTGCCGGACAAAGCGTCCTCTGCGTGATCATTGGCCTCCTGGCCCTGGTTGCCTATCTGCTCATTGGCTTGCCCAATGCCCTGGTGCTGGCCCTGGTGGCGGGCTTGCTGGAGGCTTTGCCCATGGTGGGGCCACTGCTTGGTGCCATCCCGGCGGCGGTGGTTGCCTTGTCCATCGCGCCCGCCAAGCTGGTCTGGGTGATCGTGGCCTCGATTGTGATTCAGCAACTGGAAAACAGTTTGCTGGTGCCCCGGGTCATGCGTAAAACGGTGGGGGTCAATCCGTTCGTCACGCTGCTGTCGATCTTTGCCTTTAGCTCGCTGTTCGGTGTGGCCGGCGCGCTCATGGCCATTCCCATTGCGGCCATTGTGCAGATCTTTCTCGATCGCTTCGTCTTTCGCACAGCCGCGCTGGACGCAGATGGCTCGCCCGGCCGCGACTATGCCAGCCGCCTGCGCTATGAAGCCCAGGGCCTGGCTCAAGACCTGCGCAGGCAGTCGCGGCTCAAAAACGAGGGATCGGATCGGTGGGTCACGCAAACCGTTCAGGTGATGGATGAGATCGAGGCGATTACAACCGACCTGGATGCGCTGCTGGCCCAGGTCGACCCCTTCAGGTGAAGCATGACAAAGCAACTGATCAAGTTCGCTGCGGCGGTGATGACCACGTTGCTGGCCCTGCTGGTCTTTTGGCAGTTCCGGATTGTGGTTATTTACGTGCTGTTCTCCCTGACCCTGGCGGCAGCCCTGCGTCCCTTGGTCAGCCGCCTGGTCGGGCGTGGCTGGGTGGTCCAGACGGCTTGGATTCTACTCTACCTGGCGACCCTGGGCATCTTTGGCTTCTTGCTCTTCCTGAGCAGTGAAATGGCGATCCGTGAAATTCAAGACTTGACCGGTAGTTTAGCGGTGCAGGATGCGTGGAATCTGCCGGGATGGTTGAGGACCGGGGTGTTCCAACAGGCGCTGGTTGCCCGGCTGCCGGCACCGAGTGCGATCTTTGAAGCAGTGACCGGCGACCAAGGGCAATTTGTGCTGCCGGCCATCCTCGACTTCACCCAGGGCATGGGCAGCCTTGTGAGCGGTTTCCTCATCATGCTGCTCTTGGGCGTCTATTGGAGCATCAACCAAGCGCATTTTGAACGCCTCTGGCTCTCCCTGCTGCCCTCTGACCAACGCAAACAGGCCCGGGAGATCTGGCGGACAGTCGAGCGTGACGTGGGTGCCTACCAACGTGGCGAGATCATGCAAAGTCTGCTGGCCGGGCTGCTGTTGGGCCTGGGGTATTGGCTGCTGGGCTCCCCCTATCCAGCCCTCTTGGCCCTGGCCGGCGCGCTGGCCTGCCTGATCCCCGTGGTGGGGGTAACCCTGGCGGTCATTCCCGTACTTTTGGTGGGGCTGCTGACCAGCGCGCAGTTTAGCCTCTTGACGGGTCTCTATGCCCTGGCGGTCTGGATTGGCTTGGGTGTCTGGGTCAAGCCCAGGCTTTTCAAGCGCAGATGGGATAATCCGATCTTGACCATCGTTCTGCTCATTGCCCTGGCAGACGCCTTTGGGCTTGTCGGCATCATTGTAACGCCGCTTTTCTCCGTTGTGTGCCAAATCCTGTGGAGCCGCCTGGTCAGTCGGCGCACGGTGGCGGGGGCTGCGGCCCAGATTTCGGACCTCAAAGAGCGGCAGGCGGGCGTGCTGGCCACCATCAGGGCAATGCAGGAACCGCCCCCGGCCTTGGTGACCAGCAGCATGCAGCGGCTCACGGATCTGATCGAGCAAGCTGAACCCATTCTGCAAACGGTTGTCCCGGCTGAGCCTGTTGGGCTACCCCCGTCGCGCCAGCCCGTCACCGCCAATGGCGGGTCGCTTGGATCCACATAATTCTGAGAAACCGACCATGAGCATACCCAGACGGGCGAGAATTGTTGCCCAGTTTAGACAGCAGAGCAGCCAAGGCGCTCACCGGCTTGACGAGCGCACCCACGGCTGGTTTGGGATGGTGGTGGGCGCAGCCGGGCAAGCCTTAAAGTCCGACTCGTCGACGACGGCTGCCGCCATCGCTTACTTTGCTATCTTTTCCCTCTTCCCCCTCACGCTCTTGAGCATCGCCATTGCCAGTTTCAGCCTCGGCCCCTTGGTGGATCAGCACTTGGTTGTAGAAAGGCTGGAGTTTATTGCGCCGGCCCTGGGGCAGTTGTTGGGCGAAAATATCGACGAAGTCATCCGGGTGCGCGGACCCATTACCTTTGTGGCCTTTGTGAGCCTGATCTGGTCTGCCTCTAACATCTTCAACATGCTCACGGGTACCCTGAATAAGATCTGGGAGATGAAACGCAGTCAACCTATCTGGAAGCGGCGCGGTCTGGCCATCCTTTTTGTCCTGACCTTTGTTGGCCCGGCGCTCTTCACGGCTTCCATTGTCGGCAGCATGATTGCCACCCTGCGTGCCTGGTTGCCCGAACCCATCATGCCCATCGGGGGCACTATCAGTTTTGGCGTGGCTATTTTGCTCGATATTGCCCTATTTATGACGCTCTACACCATGCTTCCCCATGCCAATTCTACCTGGCGTGAGACCTTGCCCGGTGCCATAGGGGCCGGGCTGCTCTGGGAATTGGCCAAGAAAGCCTTTTTGGTCTTTGTTTCCACCTACATTTCCATCTCGAACCTGTTGTATGGGTCAGTGGCCGCCATTATCGTTCTCCTGACCTGGGCCTATTTGAGCGGCCTGATTCTACTCTTTGGCGCCTATTTGAGTGTCGCCTATTTCAAGCGCAGACAGCAGCAATCAGAAGCGGCAGACCCCATACAGGAGAAAACCGATGAACGACACCCATGACAAGACACCCCGCTCCACAAATCGACGCCCCATACGGGCCAAGCTGATCTTCAATCCCAGCGCGGGGGCCGCCACTGGATCGTTCGCCATTTTGGACGTGATCCACGAGATGCAGGCCTGGAAGCTGGTGCCGGAAGTCTTCCTGGTTGAGGAGGGCTGCGACTTGCCCGGCGCCATCCGGGAGGCCCTGGCCCAGGACATTCGCCTGTTCGTGGTCTGCGGCGGTGACGGCACGATCTCTGCCGTGGCCGGTCTGTTGGCCGGGACGAAGGCCACCCTGGGCATCCTCCCCAACGGCACGCGGAACAATGTGGCCCTCAGCCTGGGCATCCCGGCGGAGCTGCCGGCCGCCGTCGCCCTCCTGCGCACGGGCCGCCGCATCAAAGTGGACGTGGGCATGGCCACCTATGCAGCATCCTCGGCAAACGGTGGCGAAACGACCACGCCTTTCCTGGAAGTCTGCTCCGTGGGGCTGGGGTCGGCCCTGTTCGCGTCCGCGGATGATGTCCAACACGGCAATCTGGGCCGGGTGGGTGATTTCCTGGCCACCCTGGTCATCGTCCCCGCCCGCCGAGATCCACTTGGTGCTGGACGACAAGCGGGAGGTGAGCGCCCTGGGCCATGTGGTGCTGGTCTCCAACATGCCCTATTTTGGCCCTCATTATCAGGCTGATTCCGCCGCCTCGTTCAACGACGGCCTGCTGGATGTGCTGTTCTTTGCCGACCTGTCCAAGTTGGCGTTGCTGGGTCACGTCATCAAGGGGGCGGGCACGGAAAAGTCGGAAGATCCCCGCATTCAGCATTACCACGTGCGCCGGGTGGATATCGACACCCAGCCCGCCATGCCCATCATGGCGGACGGCAACGCATTGGGCGAGGGGCGAGTGCGGGTTGAAGTGCGCCGCCACGCCCTGACCGTGCTGGTCAACAAATCGGCCCCGCCGACACCGTCCGAGTCCGAGTCCGACGCCACTTCCGGGACACAGACCCATGCAACCGCCTGATCAAACCCGCTCGCCTGGGGATCGCCATCCGGGAGTCTGGGCGCGCCTGGGCGACTGGGCGCGTTCCAATCGCCCGCTGGCCTGGCTTGCGGGCTTCACGGTCGGGTTGGCCCTCTTCCTGGTCTGGCTGCCTGCCTCTGTGCGTCTGTTTTTTTGGCATGGCCTACAGGCCAACGCCATCCTGGCCAGCATGGTCTTGGGCTTTGGCTTGCTGGCCCTCTCCCTGCTCTGGTCCTGGGGCCAGCGCATAGACGCCTGGACCTTCCTCTTCTTCAACCTGCGCGGACGCCGCCCGGCCTGGCTGGATCGGCTGATGTGGGGATTTACCCAGATCGGCAACAGCATGACCAGTGTGGCCCTGGCCGGGATCCTGTTCGTGATCGGCCATCGCCTGCTGGCCTATGAACTGGTCTTGGGCACGTTGACCTTATGGTTGGTGGTCGAACTGGTGAAAGCCCTCGTACACCGGGGCCGACCTTTTATTCGGCTGACCCAGGCCCGAATCGTCGGGCGTCAGGAAGGCGGGCGTTCCTTTCCCAGTGGGCATACCAGCCAGGTCTTTTTTGTGGCGACGTTGCTGGTCGGGTACTTCCATCCCGGCCTTTGGGCCGTGGGCCTGCTGTACGCCACGGCGCTGCTGGTGGGCGTCACCCGCATGTACGTGGGCGCACACTATCCCCGAGATGTGCTGGCCGGGGCCATCCTGGGCAGCGCCTGGGGTCTGTTGGGCGGGATCGTCTTCGGGTATGGTTTGTGAGGAAAGCCAACATTCAACGTACGACAAAAGCGCATGATCCGCCTCAAAAGGCGGTCCGTTTGGTTGGTGAAGTCTATCGGTTGCGCTGACGACAGGCGGATTTGTTTCGGCTATGCTATGAAAGGAAGATCGTCGGCTCGCCAGATGAACTTCCACCCAGGCAACCGATTGGGAAGTCAATCGACTATGCAAAAGGAAAAATACCATGTTGTGGACCATCATCGTTGTTCTATTTGTGCTGTGGCTAGTCGGCGCATTCGGGTCAAATGTTCACGCCCGTATCCCCAAAACGGGTAATGCTGTTCACACGCTGCTCGTCATTGTGCTCATCCTCGTTGTGCTGAATCTGATGGGCGTGATCTAGACCCCGTGCGTTGGGCGGAACAGACCAGGTCGGGCGCAGCTAAAGACATTTTGCGCTCACCTGGCGCGCCGCACGGGACAACCATACAGAACTGAAACCAAGACTTTCAAACATTCAATCAGGAGAAGAAAATGACTAACCATAGTCACGAACATACTGAAAATGACATCCACCTAGAAGACGCAGTCGAGCCAAGCCGCTTTGGGATCGGCCTGCTGATCGGCCTGCTGGCCGGGGCCATCTTCGGCGGTCTGGCCGGCGCGGGGACCATGCTATTGCTGGCACCCCAATCGGGAAAGCGCACCCGGGCCAAGCTGCAACGGCAAAGTGTGAAGCTGCGCAATCAGGCAACTGATGGCATAGAAGATGCCCTGGCAAACGTCAGCGACAAGGCCCACGCGTACACCGACGACCTTCAAAAAGAGGTTGGAAAAGTGGAGCGACGCGGTCAGGCAATCCTTGATGAACAAAAAGATAACTTGGCCGCAATCGTCAAGGCTGGGAAAAACGCGGTTCAAGGTAGTCGGAGCTAACCCAGTCGCTCCATTGTTCTCTCTACCTAGGAGGTAGCAGCATGATCAAGCCTATACGCATGGCAGCGGTTTTGATAATCTTCGCTGCATTTCTGCCTGGAATGGGCAGTCTTTTTACCACGGTTTTTGCGACTCAGCGACCGCTCGCCGCCTCCCCCACCTTAGTTGGGGCGGCGAGCTATTCGGTTCTGGCCGGCACGACCGTGACCAACAACGGCCCTACCACCCTGTCCGGGGATCTGGGCGTCAGTCCTGGCTCCGCAATCACTGGGTTTCCGCCGGGCAACGTCGTTGCGCCCGGCGTGATCCATGCTGCCGATGGCCACTCTGCCGCGGCGCAGATCGACAACACGGCTGCCTTCGGCTTTTTGGACCAACCGTGTGAAGTCACCTATCCAGGCGTGCAAGACCTGTCTCTGGTTTCTCCCCTGGGGCCGGGTGTCTACTGCGCCTTGGGATCCTTCCTCGTGACCGGAAATCTGACGCTCACTGGGTCAGGTGTCTGGATCTTCAAATCTGCGTCAACGCTGATTACCTTGCCCAATTCCTCTGTGACCGGTGGCGATGCATGTAATACTTGGTGGATGGTTAACAGTTCTGCGACCCTGGATACAGGCACTGTGTTTGGGGGAAATATCCTCGCACTCACGTCCATTGATCTGAAAAGTGGCGCAAGTTTGAACGGTCGGGCTCTGGCGCAAACGGGTGCGGTAACGTTGGATAGCAATAGCATCTCTCTGACCTGCGCCGCCGCCCCGACGAACACACCGACAATTACACCCGGTCCATCGCCGACGCCCACAAACACGCCGACGAGCACACCGACAATCACGCCCGGCCCATCCCCGACGCCCACAATCACACCGACGGCGACCAGTACCCCGCCCCCGACGGCGGTGGAACTGCTCAGCTTCGTGGCAAGCAGGCATGGACAGACCGTTGCGCTGAATTGGGCAACCGCGGCAGAAGTCGACAATTATGGCTTTAACCTGTATCGGGCCAACGTAGACAACTTCGCCCAGGCTGAGTTGATCCGCTTCGAGCCGTCAGCCATTCAGGGCGGCACGGGGGGCGGTGCCACCTATGGCACCCAGGACACGCCTCCGGGCCAAGGCACATGGTGGTATTGGCTGGCCGATGTGGATACCCAGGGCGTGCAGACGCTCCACACCCCATCCGTGGCTGTACGGTCGCACTTTCAGATCTATCTGCCGTGGATAGGGAAAAACTAGCCATCGCCCTGTTTCGCTTGAAGGAGAATTCCATGAACCGTAAAATATTTTTCACTCTCTTCCTTAGCCTGACCATGATTTCGTTGGTCTTCGGCTCCCTGCCCCTCGCCGCCGCCGGAACGCTCAATGCGCCCGTCGGCCTGACCGAGACCTTCACGCCGACTCCGCTGGTCCTTGTTCCGCCGACGCAGACGCCGACACATACGCCCGTGCCGACGAACACGGCTGTGCCGACGGCGATGCCGACGAATACGGCTGTGCCGGCTGCACCGGCTGCGACGGAGACGCCCACCGCACAGGCCACGGCTGATCTGGTCCCGACCGCGACGCCCACGGCACCGACGGTCGTCGGTTTGCCCGACACGGGCGGCGCTGCCCCCCAAGGCGGCGTTTCGGCCTGGCTCCTGCTGTGGATCGCTGGAATCATCGGCGGCCTGGGTGCGCTGGGTTTCGGGATAAACCGGCGCACCCTCCGCCCCACCCGGCAATAAGCCCATCATGCACACAGGAAGCACGTCCCCGGGGCGACGCGCCTTTGTTCGCCTTGTGGTCGTCCTGATGGTGGCGGCTGTTCTGGGTGCCTGTACACACAAACAGACGGGTGGGGATCAATCTGATCCCCACCCGTCTGTTGTCCCGTCGATCGTACACATTCAGTCCCCCGCCCCCCTGGCCCCCCAACTTTGGGGGGGACTGTCCAGCACCTCCCCCAGAATTGGGGGCCGGGGGGCAGAGGGGGCTGAACGATTACCCACGGTTTACCCGACGATTACCCCAACGGTCAAGCCCTTGGCCGAGCCGACAGCCCCCCCTCTGGTCCTGGAATCCCTTTTCAATCCGGCCCTCGACCTGAGCGTCGGGCCTGTGGCTGTGCCCCTCGAACTGCGGATTCCATCCCTGCAACTTGTCGCGCCCATCCTTGGCGTTGGGATCACCGCCCAAAATGTGATGGATGCGCCCAAGGGCCTGGCCGCGGATCCTGTGTGGCAGACGGCCTTCTGGTATCGGGGCAGTGGCATCCCCGGCGAGGTGGGCACGGCGACCCTGGCCGGGCATGTGGATGATCTGCTCGGACGACCTGCCCTGTTTGCCCGCCTGGGTGATCTGCGTGCGGGCGATCTGATTGTGGTCCACGACGCCCGCAACGGCCAAGATGTGCGCTTCATCGTCGAAAAAAGCGAAACCTACTCGACCCGCCAAGCCGCCGACCCGGCAATTCTGGCCCAGATCTACGGACACGGGCCGGTCTCCGGCCAAGGCCCCCAACCGGCGCCGGATGGCCTGGCCCACCTGACGCTCATCACCTGTGCCGGGGGCTTTGTCGATGGCACCTATGATCACCGGTTGGTCGTCTACGCCACACGCAGCAAGTGAAAGCACTTTCAATGCAGATGAAATGAACCCACGTATTCCCCGCACCCCGCGCATCCATCGGTGGGTCGTCGCTTTCTTGGTCGTCGCCCTGACGATGGGCGGTGGAGGGGGTGTGGCAAGCGCCGGGGAACTTTCTCCCAACCCCCCAACAGCCTCCCCGACCGTGCGCACCGTGGGGGACGGCCTGATCCTGACATGGCAAGCGGCCCTCCCGGACCTCACCCGGCGCGCCGATGGCACGGTTGCCGTCAGCCTCCCCGGTTATGCCCAATCCGACACGCCCGGCGCGCCCCAACTGCCCCTGACATCGCAACTGGTGGTCCTGCCCCCCGGCGCGCACCCCACGCTGGAGATCATCCAGACCGAAGAGGTCGATCTGCCCCTGCCCGGCCCCTTGCACCGTGCGCCCCGTCCGTCCGGCGTGCAGCGGGACGAAGCAGGAACCGTCATCGGCGGCGCCTTTGCCGAGAGCGCAGAGACGCCCTGTCTTGCGGCGAACGGGTGCCTCGGGCAATTCGACCAGCCTGTCACCCTGACCCGGCTGGGAACCGTGCGCGGCGTGGCGCTCGCCCGGCTCACATTTTCGCCGGTTCGCCCCGTGGCCGATCATCTGCGCGTGACCACGTCTGTGCAAGTTGTGCTCAAATTCAATGCGACCCGATCTGTCGGGTTTCTCAAAAGTCGGTAGAGAGGTGTCTCTGGATCCGCTCTTGACGATCTTGGGACGATCGGTGATCAATCCGCAGCAGGTCCAGCCGGCCCCACTACCTTTTGTCCCTACTCTGCCCCTGACCGCGGAGCAAACCGGGCTGCCACGAGCCATCCTTTCCGTGGCGCAACCCGGTCTCACCGCCATTTCCTACGCCGACCTGGCCGCCATCGGCTTCCCCCTGAGCCGGTGTTGATCCCCAATTTTTGCACCTCAGCCGGGCCGGGCGGGAGATCGCCATGCAATGGGACGGCAACGGCAATGCGGTTTTTGAAGCGGACGAGCGGCTGCTTTTCTATGCTGACCCCCGGTTTAGCCGCTGGACGAACACGGATGAATACTATCTTTCCGTTGGCGATCAACCTGGCTTGCGCATGACAAGCCGTCCGGCCACTTCCGCTCCGCAACCGCATGGCAGCGCCTGGCTGACGCAGACGGTCGAGATCAACGCCCTGTATACCCCAACCTGCTATTGTGGATCCATCCCAGCCGGGCGAGACGGCGACCGCTGGACCTGGGACGATGTGCGCCAGCCCGGACCGCGGCAGCCCCGCCTACCCCTTCGGCCCGCTCCCCGCCCTGGATGCGACCCAGCCCGCCACCCTCACCCTCTGGCTGATCGGCTACACGGATCTGCCGTCGATCGCACCGGACCATCGGGTGGATGTGTCGATCAACGGGGTCGGCCTGGGGCGTGTGGAATGGGATGGCCGCCAAGCCATCACGGCGACCTTTGCCCTGGCGTCCGGTGTGCTGACCGCCGCCGACAATCTCCTCGGCCTGAATTTGCCGGGTGTGGGCAGCATTGTCGAAGGCATGTGGCTGGATGGGTTCGCCCTGACCTATGCCCGAGGCGACCTCCCCGCCGGTTCGTCCGTTCTCTTCACCGGAGAGGGAACACCCCGCACCTACACCCTTGGCCTGACCTCGACGGTCGGTCTGCGCGGCTACGATGTGACGGACCCGGAAAGCCCCGTCAGCCTCCTGGGGATCAGCCCGGATCCCATCACGGTGACCGATGCGGTCGGCGGTGGCCACCGCTACCTCTTGGCCGCCGAGGAAGCGATCCGACCGCCCGTGGGCATGCGTCTGGCCACAGCGCTGCCCCCCGTGATCGGGGCCGACTATTTGATCATCTCGCCCTCCCTCTTCGTGCCGGCCCTGGCGGATCTGATCGCCCTGCGCCGTAGCCAGGGCATGGGGGTGGCGGTCGCCGACTTGCAGGCGATCTACGACGCCTTCGATGGCCGTCCCACGCCGGATGCGATTCACGCCTATTTGCAGCAGGCCTACACGACGTGGAGCCCGCGTCCGGCCTATCTTTTGCTGGTGGGCGACGGCACCTTCGACCCGAAAGGCTATCGCCCCGATTCCAACGCCACATGGCTGCCGCCCTACCTGGCCGACGTGGACCCGTGGATGGGCGAAACCGCCGCCGACAACCGCTATGCCCTGCTGGATGGCGGCGGCGACAGGTTGCCCGATCTGCTCGTGGGCCGTCTGCCGGTCAACACGATCACCGAGACCCAGATCGTCGTGGCCAAGATCGTGGGCTACGAAACCGATCCGCCCCCCGGCGGCTGGAACGGCAACGTGGTCTTCGTGGCCGGGGCGGGGGATGAGGCCGGGGATTTCGCCGCCGACGCCCAGGCATTGGCTTCGGCCTTCATTCAGCCGCCCTTCACCGCCCGCCCGATCTACTTCTCGCCGCCGGTCACCCCTGTGGCGGACACCCAGCAGGCGATCCTCACCCGTTGGAACGCAGGCGCGGGGCTGCTCCTGTACGACGGCCACTCGTCCGTGCGCCAGTGGGACGCGGCGCGGCTCTTTCACCGGGATGATGTGGCCGGCCTGAGCAACGCCGGTCGCTTGCCCGTGGTTCTGGAGATGACCTGTTTCACCGGGATGTTCCATGAGGCTGGCGGCATAACCCTGGACGAAACCCTGCTGCGGGCGGCGGGGGGCGGGGCGGTGGCCGTCTGGGGGGCGACAGGGTTGGGTGTCTCCACCGGACATCAGCAGTTGGCCGCGGGGTTCCTGGCCTCGGTTTTGCAGGGCCAGGGTGGGACCGTGGGCGCGGGGACCCTCTCGGGCAGGCTGAACTTGCTGGCCAGCGGGTCCGGCGCGCTGGACCTGTTGGACACCTTCACCCTGCTGGGCGACCCGGCCACCCGGCTGAATCTGACCCTGGTTCCCTGGACGCACACGGGCTATTTGCCGATCATCCAGCGCTAGGAAAACCGAACAATGAGACGTGCCGGGTGAGGGATCTACATCAAATGGTGTACGATAAAAGAGAACAGATCGCCTGCAGGGGTGTTCTGATTGCCATGGGAAGTCTATCGTTTTCGCTGATGACAGGATGGCGGGTTTCAATTATGCTTGAATCGATAATAGGCCAAACATCACTGTGGGCCGAGTATCGCCTTTTCGTTGAATCCACAAATAGGAGAAAACCATGACAGATGAGAAACTGAAGACACCCAAGGTCCAGGCCCCCAAACCCGAGAAGAAGCGCGCGTCCAAAGGGTATCGAAAGTACGTGCGACGCCAGAAGGCAGCCTCCCGCAAGCCCAACGCCGGCAACGGGTAGGCGCGTCACAAGCAATCTGCGCGCCAGGATGGGCGTTGATGTTTTTCGGGAACGATCCACCCAATCGGAGGCCCCAGGGTAGCCTCCCTATCGAGAGCCATCAAGGAGATTCGAGCTATGGCAAAAGAAGAAAAACCGAAAAAGAATGATAAGAAGAAGCCTGCCAAGACCATGAAGGAAAAGAAGCAGGCGAAGCGGGAAAAGAAGGAAAACAAGGCTGGTCAGGCGCCTTTCGGCAAGTAGATGCGCCAGGCAGCGAGTAAGCGATGGTCGGGATCAGAACCCTGGTGCAGCTTCGTCCGCTCAGGGTTCTGAGACCCCGAATCCCGCAGCCTCGTGCGAACAGGCTTTTTTCCATCGGTTCTGCCAGGGAGGAGGAGCATGAAACCGCTAGTCGATTATTTTTACCGTTTTCCCAGCAACCATCTTTACAATATGCCGGGACGCTGCCGAGTGCGCATCTACAAACGCAAAAACGGCACCCATACGGTCTTGTTGACCGAGCTCGACGTCAATTCCGGCGAAACGATCACCAGCGCCTGCGAGCGGATTGCCACGGATCTGACATTGGTGCGAGAGCTTAACGGCAAGACAACCCGATGGATCCAACATGATCCGCCCAACGACGAGCGGCCCCACATCTTTGAGGAAGTGCAATTTACCTGGGACCGCCGCAAGACGGCAACGGATCCCCAGTGGCAGCCGTTGAGCGATGAACAAGCCGAAACGTTGACCGGGGAAAGTGTGGACGCCCTGAATCGACACTTGGGCGATTTTGAACTTCAGCCAGATGAGGGGGGCAAAAATGAGGACGCTAAAACCGAAGGAACAACATGAACGACTCTTGGCCGATGCCGACAAAGAGAAGATCGTGCAATATTTGGCCGATGACCAAGATCAAGAGGTCACCCTGGTTGCGGTGACCCTTGCCCGGCAAAGCAGCCTGTTCGTCCACTTTCGCCGCTTGTGGATGATGCGGGTTGCGGATCTCGACAAACGGCTTAGCACAGATGCGTATATGCGAAATGTCTTTGTCAATCGACGGGATCTGTACAAGGAACTATCCAAAACGTCGTCCTCGTGAAAAAGCGACGTTCTCTCCCCGTCATATCTATAACCGTCCAACTGAACGCCATATGAGCATCGGAACACTCAAGCTGATGAGCCAGCCCGCAGGAAAGATCCCGGAAAATCCAGGGAATAGCTCGGCCTCCATCCGCCTCTTGATCGCGGACGACCAGCCTCGCGTGCGGCAGAGCTTGGAGGCTCTGCTCACCGCCCTGCGCTGGAGCGCGTCCAGCCGCACCCAATTCCCCATCGAGATCGTTGGGAAAGCCAATGATGGTCAGCAGGCGGTGGCCCAGGTGCAGGCCCTGCATCCAGATGTGGTTGTGCTGGATCTGCCCACCCATGAAGCGATCTATCGGAAAGGGCTTTCCGGGCCAAAGTTGGATGGCCTGGTCACGATTCGCACCATCAAGCGCCGCTGGCCGGAGGTGCGGGTGGTGGTGTTCACCCTGTTTGCCACGGATCGGGCCGCCGTCATGCTGGCCGGGGCGGACGCCTTTTTGCTCAAGGGCTGCCCCACCAGCGAACTCCTGGCCGCTGTGATGTCGACCGGGGCCTGACTTCCTGATCCCCATCCAGCAAATTTGACGCCAATCGAGGCGGCTCTCTTCAAATTGTTGAAGAGAGCCGCCTCGATTGGCGTCCAGCTGTGTGGCATTTTGCCTGACCTATAGCCGAACGGCCGCGGCAGATCAATCCCCCGCTGTCGCCCCGATCACTTCATCCTCGCAGTCCAAAATCTCCATCTCTTGGCGGAAATAGCGGCGGCCCAGCCACAGGGCCACGCTGACCAGGCCGATCAGCACGGGCACCTCCACCAGCGGCCCGATCACCGCGGCAAAGGCCACCCCGGAGTCGATGCCGAAGACCGCCACGGCCACGGCGATGGCCAGCTCGAAGTTGTTGCTGGCCGCGGTGAAGGAGATGGTGGCGGTCTTTTGATAGTTGGCCCCGGCCCGCATCCCCATCCAGAAGCTGATCAGGAACATGACCACAAAGTAGATCACCAGCGGCATGGCAATCCGCACCACGTCCAGGGGGATCTGCACGATCAGCTCGCCCTTGAGGCTGAACATGACCACGATGGTGAAGAGCAGGGCGATCAGGGTGATGGGGCTGATCTTGGGGATGAACTGGCCGTGATACCATTCCTTGCCCTTGGCCCGCACCAGCACAAAGCGGGTGAGCATCCCGGCCAGAAAGGGGATGCCCAGATAGATGAAGACGCTCTGGGCGATCTGGCCCATGCGGACGTCCACGATGCTGCCCTGCAGACCGAACAGCGGCGGCAGCACGGTGATGAAGACCCAGGCATAGACGCTGTAGAAGAGCACCTGGAAGATGCTGTTGAAGGCCACCAGCCCGGCCGCATACTCCGTGTCGCCCTTGGCCAGATCGTTCCACACGATCACCATGGCGATGCAGCGGGCCAGGCCGATCATGATCAGCCCGACCATGTATTCGGGATAGCCGCGCAGAAAGACAATGGCCAGCACGAACATCAAAATCGGCCCGATCACCCAGTTCTGCACCAAAGAGAGGCCCAGGATCCGCCAGTTGCGGAAGACATCCCCCAGCTCCTCGTAGCGCACCTTGGCCAGGGGCGGATACATCATCAGGATCAGCCCGATGGCGATGGGGATGTTGGTCGTGCCCACCTGGAAGCGGTTGATGACCGCTTCCACGCCGGGCACAAAGTAGCCCAACCCCACGCCCACAGCCATGGCCAGGAAAATCCACAAAGTCAGAAAGCGATCCAAGGTGGAAAGCCGCTTGAGGCTACCGGTGGTTTGAGACATGGGGCCGCTCCTTTAGCCGGCGTATTGCCGGATCAACTGGGTCATCTGCGCCTTGGTGGGGACGCCGCCGCTGCCCACCACCTTCTCGTCGATCACGATGCCCGGCGTGCTCATCACGCCGTAGCCCATGATGTCGGCGATGTCGGTCACTTCGATGATGGCGGCATCCACGTTCAGTTCCGCCACGACTTCGGCGGCCAGGGCTTTGACTCGTTTACAGTTGGCACAGCCTGTGCCGAGAACTTTGATTTGCATGAGGGGTCTCCGATTTGTTGATGGGTTGATTGGTTGGTTCCCTGGGAATGTCCGGGATCAACGGGCTAGCGCAGGTTGAGTAGACCGGGGCAGTTTCCGGTCGTATCGAAACCGTAGCGGGTTAACCACAGACCTCATAAGGAAGCGATTTGTTGATTGATCAGATCACAAGATTAAACAGATAGCCGGTAAGAATAATGCCCAAAGCCACGACGCCGACGAATATGGCGATCAGCCGAGGCTTGAGCACTCGGCGCAGGATCACCATTTCGGGCAGGCTGAGGGCGACGACGCTCATCATGAAGGCCAGGACTGTGCCCAGGGCCGCGCCTTTTTCCATCAGGGCGTGGACCACGGGAATGATCCCGGCGGCATTGGCGTAGAGGGGGACACCCAGGATCACCCCGGCGGGCACGCTCCACCATGCCCCCTTGCCCAGGACGGTGGCCAGGGCATCTTCGGGCACATAGCCGTGGATGCCCGCGCCTACGGCGATGCCCACGATCACGTAGATCCACACCTTGCCCACGATAGATCGGGTGGACTCCCAGGCCGTGGCGAAACGCTGGGACCACGCCTGGGGTGCGCCAGCCTCCGCCCCCTTGCCCACAGAGAGCTGCCAGACGAACTCCTCCACCCCTTGCTCCACGTTGGGGATGCGGCCAATGATCATCCCGGCCACGATGGCCACGGTCAGCCCGGTCACCAAATAGAGACCGGCAATCTTCCAGCCGAAGAGGCCAAAGAGCATGGCCAGGGCGATTTCGTTGACCATGGGAGCGGAGATCAGGAAGGAAAAGGTCACGCCCAGGGGGATGCCGCTCTCCACAAAGCCGATGAAGAGGGGCACCGCCGAGCAAGAGCAGAAGGGGGTGACCACGCCCAGCAGGGCGGCCAAGGTATTGCCCACCCCTTCCCGTCTGCCGCCCAGCAAGGCCCGTGTGCGCTCCACGCTGAAGAAGGTGCGCACGGTGGTGACCAGGAAGATCATGCCCGCCAAGAGCAGCAGGATCTTGGGCACATCGTAGAGGAAGAAGGCCACACTTTCGCCCAGGTGGGAGAGGGGATCCAGCCCCAGCAGGCTGAAAGTCAACCACTCGGTGAAGGGCTGTAGCCAACTCCACGCCACCCACCACACCACCGCCGCGGCCAAAACCAACGCCCAAACTCGCTGTTCTTTTTGACGATTCACCGGCTGCTTTTCCGGCAGGGATTCCGGCTGAAATCCCGTCATCTCCGGTTCGGCAAAAACAAATCCATCGGCCATGATACACCTCTATCTGATTAAATGTGTGGGGAAAGCTTCAAAATTGAACACGGATTCGACGGATTAAAACGGATCAAAAAAGATCCGTGAAAATCCGTTGAATCCGTCAAATCTGTGTTCCATTTTTACCCATTGTTATCCGATTCGCATTTGGGACACGCGCACGAGATCACCTGTTTATGACGCATCATGGTGGGCAGGTCGCCGTCCACCGGCCCCAGAACCATGTCCAGCCAGCCGCGCAGCGTCTCATCCGCCAGCCGGTAAAAGACATTCTGCCCCTGCTTTTCGTCGTTGATCACCCCGGCCTTGCGCAGCAAACGCAACTGCTGGGAGACGTAGGGCTGGGGCTTGTCCAGCAGGGCTTCCAGATGGCAGACGCATTCCGCATCCCGGCGCACGGCGTCCAAAATGCGCAGACGCTCCGGGTGGGCCAAGAGTTTGATACGGTCGCTCAGTTCGAGATAGTTCGGTTCATCGGTCATGAAACAATTATATATGCCTTTTTCTGAATATGCAAAATTTGGCATGTGGTGAATCAACCCATCTCCCTCCCCAAATTAGCGCATTCCCCGCCCCTTGGATACACTATCCCCATGCCAAATCAACAGATCAACCAATCCACCCTTTCTCCCATCGACCTGCAAACCCACTCCACCCGCTCGGACGGCACAGAGACGCCCACGGAGTTGGTGGCCCACGCCGCCCGCCTGGGCATCCGCGTCCTGGCGCTGACGGATCACGACAGCGTCCTGGGCGTGGACGAAGCTCTGGCCGCCGGGGTCGCCCACGGCGTGCGGGTGATCCCGGCCCTGGAATTCTCCACCACCAGCGAGCGCAAGCGGGATTTTCTGGACATCAACATCCTGGCCTACGGCATCCGCCCCAACGACCCGGACCTGCAAGCCATGTTGCAAGCGGTGATCGACAGCCGCATCGCCCAGAAGATCGAGCAGATCGAGAAATTGCAGGGCTACGGCTTCGACATCCCCGTGCAGGATGTGCTGGACCGGGCCGGTGGCGTGCCGGGCCGCCCCCACATGGCCCAAATTTTGATGGAGCGCAACCCAGGTCGCTTCGTCGATATGCAACAAGTGTTTCGGGAATATCTGGCCGCGGACGCCGAGAACAGCACCTACGTCACCCGCACCTTCAGCCTGCGGGTGGAGGAGACCATCGAGGTCACCCACCAGGCCGGGGGCGTGGCCGTCCTGGCCCACCCCGGCATCTATGACCGGGTGCAGGATGTGGACGGCGTCGTGCGCCGCCTCAAGGCCGCCGGGCTGGATGGCCTGGAGATTTGGTACCCCTATCGCCACAGCCGCGGTCAGACCCACCTCAGCCCGGCGGAAGAGCAGGCCCTGATCCGCCACTTCTCCGAGCTGGCCGACGAGCTGGGCCTCCTCAAAACCGGCGGCAGCGACTACCACGGCGCGGTCAAACCGCTGATCCACCTGGGCATGGCCGGTTTGAATGAAGCGCAATGGCGCGAATTGGGATGGTGACGGGTTGTTGATTTTTTGATTGAATGGGGACTCACAAGATGACGAAATCCAAAATTTCCCGCCCGACGTGGCTTGAAATTGAGCGGGACGCGCTGGAAAACAATGTGCGGCAGTTGCGCCGCCTCATCGGCCCGGATCGGCTGTTGATGGGGGTGGTCAAGGCCAACGCCTATGGCCACGGCGCGGTGGAGGTGGCCCGCATTGTCCAGGCCGCGGGCGTGGATTATTTTGCCGTGGCGTCCGGCTCCGAAGGGGTGGAACTGCGGGAGGCGGGGATTGCCGCGCCGATTTTGGTGCTGGGGTTCACGCCGGATTGGTTGGCTGAGGAAAGTGTGGCCCGCAATTTAACCGTGACAGTCTACGACAAAGAAACCGCTCTGGCCTTGGACCAGGCGGCCCGCCGTCTGGACAAACGGGCAAAGGTGCATATCAAGGTCAACACAGGCATGAACCGGCTGGGGGTAAACGTGGCCGACGCACCAGGGCTCTTGGCCACCCTGCGGGATCTGCCCAACCTGGAAGTCGAGGGCATCTTCACCCACTTCAGCGCCTCGGATCTGGCGGACAAGTCCACCACCATTCTCCAGTTCGACCGGTTCACCAAACTTTTGGACGAACTGACCGCAGCCGGGCTGCGCCCCCCCATCGCCCACGCCGCCAACTCCGCCGCCTTGCTCACCCTGCCCCAGACCCACCTGGACATGGCCCGCAGCGGCATCGCCCTCTATGGCCTGCACCCGGACGACCCGGAAACCCGCCTCCCGGACGGCTTCCGCCCGGCGCTGAGTTGGAAGGCGGTGGTGGCCCAAGTGCGCCAGACTTCCAGACCGGTGAAGGGGTCAGCTACGGCCACGAATGGATCGCCCCCCGGCCCAGCACCATCGCCATCATCCCCGTGGGCTATGCCGACGGCTTCCCCCGCCGCCCGTTGACCTGGGGCAGCGTGCTCGTCCACGGCCAGGTCGCCCCCCTCCGCGGCCGGGTGTGCATGGATCAGGCGTTGATCGACGTGACGGAGATCGGTGATGTGCGCCAAGGGGACGAGGTCGTGATCATCGGTCGCCAAGGGGATCTGGAGATCAGCGCCGAGGAAGCGGGACGGCGCATCGGCTCCATCAACTATGATGTGATCAGCCGCATTTTGGCAAGGGTGCCCAGAGTGATCGTTCGAGTAGGCGCTTTAGCGCCGGAGGTCGACACCTCCGGGCGCTAAAGCGCCTACTACGAACCTCACCAAATCCCCGGAATGAACAACGCGCTGCGCTTTTTATACTCGGCAAAACCGGGATAGCGGGAGAGGGAGCGGTCTTTTTCTCGCATATTGGGCCACCAATAGAAGATGACCCAGGCGGCCAGGATGACCATGGGCAGCCAGTGCATGGCCAGCAGGCCAAAGCCAGCGTAGATCAGCAACTCGCCAAAGTAGTTGGGGTTGCGATTCTTGGCCCACAACCCTTCGGTCAGCAGGTGGCCGGGGCGCAGTTGCAGCCACATGTGCTTCTGCATGTCTGCGCTAAAATGCAGAAAGACCCCCACGGCATAGATCGCCACGCACAGCCCCAAATACCCAGCCCGGCGCATGCACATCCCGCCACGTCAACAAGCACCGGGGCCACCCAATAGAGGGTCAACCCGCCCCACGCCCCGAAGATGCCAAAGAGCCAGGTGGTCTGCTCCTCCCACCGTTTGTCGGGAAAGGTGCGGCTTTTCATCACCCAAAGCAAGCCGTATGTGCCGTGCAGGGCCAGGTAAACCCAGGCCGTGGGGTTGCTCCATTGATTAAAAACAGCCATCACCGCCAAGACAAAAAAGGCGGTGGCCCCCTTGTGGCTATCGACAAAAAACTTGAATTTCATGTGGACTCTCCGTAAAATCGAGGTGTTTGATGGTTCAACCAACCGACCCAGCCCAGGCTGTCAAAGCCCGAAAAATCTACGATCTACTGGTCGAGGAATACGGCATCCCCAATCGGGAGACGTGGGATCCCATGCACGAGCTGATCCTGACCATTCTCAGCGCCAATACCAACGACGTGAACAGCGGACGCGCCTTCCGCACGTTGATGGACACATACGATGGCGACTATAACGCCATCCGCACCGCGCCCGTGGACGAGATCAAGGCGGCCATCCGCGTGGCGGGGATGTACAACCAGAAGGCGCCCCGGCTGATGCGAACGTTGGACATGGTGTGGGCCGAGCGGGGGGCGTACAACATCGACCACGTGGCGGAGATGTCCGTGGCCGAGGGCGAGGCGTATTTAAGCCGCTTCCCCGGTGTGGGCCACAAGACCGCCAGCATTGTGCTGCTCTTCTCCTTCGGCAAGCCCGCCTTTCCGGTGGATACCCATGTGCAGCGGCTGAGCCAGCGCCTGGGCATCTGCGATCCCAAGGCCAGCCCAGCCAAGATCAAGGCCCTTTGGGAGTCGGGCATTTTGGGGGCGGATGCCAAAGAGTTCTACGCCTTGCACATCAACCTCATTCAGCATGGCCGGGCGGTTTGCCAGGCCCGCAAGCCCAAATGTGATGAATGCAGGCTGCGGCAAATTTGTGACTACGGGTTGAAGGCGGAATGATGGTTACGCTGACCCGTGGCAAAGGGCTTTCAACGCAAAGCTCGCGGAGAAACGCAGAGAACACAAAGGAAAAGCTTGCCGATCTTTGCGTTCCTCTGCGCCCCTCGCGTTGAAAATCTGGTTTTGCAATGAGCCAGCGCCTGAATGTAGAACGACAAAAAGAGCCGCTCCCAGGGGAGTGGCTCTTTTTTAGCTTGACGAAAACAAGTTCCCGGCCAGGAAATTACGCCTGGGCGGTGGCCTTGCTCAAGGCAATTTTCAGGCGACCCTTGCGACGGGAGGCGTTCTTGCTGTGGATGGCACCATGTTGGGCGGCCTTGTCCAGCGCCTTTTCGGCGACTTGCACGGCGTCGGCGGCAGCCGCGTCGCCAGCTTCGATCAAGGCCCGAGCCTTTTTGACGGCGGTACGGGCGCCACCTTTGTAAATGCGGTTGCTCTCGCGGTCCACCAGATTCTGGCGATTGCGTTTTTCAGCAGATTTGCTGTTAGCCATGTTTTTGCTCCCAACCTTTTCGGCGATTACAGCCGCTCTGGCGGCTTAATACGGTTCGTGGTTAATCTTTCGACCATCAAGACTACAATGATTTCAGTTCCTTTGGTTCAAGGTCACAATCATTGATTGTAGCCGAACCCTGGCCGTTTGTCGAATTTTACCCCACCTGATCTGTGGTTGGTTTTTGCGGTCTGGGTCCGGCAGTTTTGACCTGGGTGCGCAGCACATCCTGCATGGCCTCTTCGATGTAGGGATAGGCCAGCCAGACCGAGGCCATGCCAAAGAGGGCACCGGTCACCGTGCGCAGCCACCAGTTGCTCTCCCGCAGCCCCACCATTTGGGAGAGACCGTCCACGGCAATTGGGATCAGGAAGATGGCATAGACTTTGAGGGAGGGCGATTTGAGGCGACGGCGGAAGAGGCCAAAGAGCAGCCCGGCGATCACCACGGAGCCATAGATGGCCACGTCCCGCTGGCAGATGCCCACTTTGTAGCCCACGGCCTGGCTGCCGATGAATTTGCGTTGTTGAAAGAGATCCACCCCTGCGCCCATGCCCCAGTTTTCCAGGGTGGAGAGGGTGGGGGTTGGGGTGTCGGCAAAGAGAAAGTAGCTGTGGTCGGGCAGTTGGTGGCAGGCGAAGGAGTACATGCCATAGATCACGCTGGCCGGGGCGGTGGCCCCGGCTTCCATCAAGACGGGGGCCAGGAAGGGCAGGCCCACATAGACCGTCACGGCCAGGTTGAAGAGCAGCAGCCAGTGACGGGCAATCCCGTTCACCAAGCGGTCCGCGCCCCGGCCGATGGCGCCGATGGCGTCCGCTTGGGGCGGGGTGGGCTGGTTTTGGGAAGAGGTGGGCTCGGTCATGGTTGCGTTGTCTTGGGCAAGGAAGCCGGTGCGCTACGCTTGGCGGCGACAAGGGCCTGGTGCAGAGTCAGAAACTCAATGGGCGGATAGAGCAGGGGGCCATTTTCGATGTCCACCACGGGGATCAGATAGCGGAAGCGGTCGAAGAGCGCCGGATCTTCCTGAATGTCCTGAACACGCAGTACAAAGCCGATCTGGGACGCAAGGTCCAGCAGATCGGCTTTCACCACATCACATAGATGGCAGTCTGGTTTGGAATAGAGCAAAACTTGCATCACAGAATGATTTTCAAGAACGAATCCAGCACATCGGGCGACATCAGCCCCACCCAGCGCATGACGATGCGACCGTCTCGGTCGATAAAGTAGCTGGTGGGCATACTGCGCACTTCGTATAGATCCATGATGGATCCGGTCTGGTCCAGCACCACGGGCATGGTGATGCCAAAGCTTTGGGCAAAGGGTTCCACCAAGTCCATCCCCTCCCGGGTGTTGATGGCCAGTACCACCAGATCATCGGCGTTTTGGTTGTAGCGGTCGATGATGTCGGGCATCTCCGAGCGGCAGGGGGGGCACCAGGTGGCCCAGAAATTGATCAGCACCGGACGGCCCTTTAGATCGCTTAGGGCTAGGGACGAGCCGTCGGCCAACACCAAGCGGAAGTCCGGGGCCTGCTCGCCGGTGACCACGGAACTGGCGGGGACGTTGGCGATGCGTACCCCCATGGGGAATCCCCGACCCAGGGTGGTGGGCAGATCCTCCACGGTCAAGACGCCCCCGCCCAGGTTGTCCCCGGAAGCAACTTCTTTGCTGCCACAACCGGCCACTACCAAGATCAAAATCATCAAAAATGAAAAAAGCCGTTGTCTGCGCATGGAAATTCCTCGATTGCGGGTCTACCCACGGTTGCCCAAGGAGGCGCCGCTGAGGTAGCCGATGTAGGCGGGTACCAGGGGCAGCACGCAGGGGCTGATGAAGCTGATTACCCCGGCCAGGAAGGCCAGGGGGGCGGCGCTGATCACGTCGGCGTTGAGGCTGACACCGTGGCCAAAGGAGCCGGTCAGGGCATCTTCCAGATCCAGCACCAGTTCGTTCAGGCCGGAGAATTGGGTGGTGAGAAAGGCCAGTTGATCCGACCAGAGCATCCAGGCCATGACCAGGAGGAAGATGCCGCTGATGATGCTGACCACGTTGGCGTGGCGGTTGAGGCGGCGCAGCAGCCCGGTGGATGAGCTGAAGGCGGCGCCCACGATCAGGAAGGGGATGCCCAGGCCCAGGCTGTAGATGGCCAGGAGGGCGGCCCCGGTGCCGGCGGTGGCGCTTTCGCTGGCGATGAAGAGGATGCTGGCCAGAATCGGCCCGACGCAGGGCACCCATCCGGCGCTGAAGCTGACCCCCATGAGCATGCTGCTGACATAGCCCCAGCCCCGCTTGACCTGGTGCATCTCTGTCACCCGGCGCTCGGTGTAGAGCAGGACGTTGAAGAAGTCGAGCACATCCACCAGCCCTGCGGCGGCCGGATTGGTCGTCAGGTCCGTGCGTTGGGAGATCTCTTTCACCGCCCAGCGGAAGACGCCCAGGGTGGTGAGGCCGAAGATCACCAGCAGGATGGCCCCGCCTTTTTGCAGATAGGGCAGATAGACGGTCAGTCGATAGCCCAGCAGGCCGGCGGCCGACCCAAGCAGGGTAAAGACCAGTCCAAAGCCCAGCACAAAGGCCACGGCATGGGTAAAGGTGATTCGCCAACTCACCGCCGGGGCAGCGTTGGTGCGTGGGGTTCCTGGAGAATTTTGAACTGCCTGTGCCATAATTTTCTTCCTTTTTGCCTGAGCGAAACAATTGAGTGCGCAAGTGTGGCCGGTGACTGGGAGGCCAGAGGGTGTCGGCTTCTACTTTACGCTTACGGGTGCGGTCAGGCTGTAAAGACGCCTACACAGTAGGCGTCAGTCTGTGACAACAAATCGTTGCCCCCCTAGCCCCCCAACCTTGGGGGGAACTGTCCACGACCTCCCCCAGAATTGGGGGCCGGGGGGCCGGGCGTCAGTCTGTGACAACAAATCGTTGCCCCCCTAGCCCCCCAACCTTGGGGGGAACTGTCCACGACCTCCCCCAGAATTGGGGGCCGGGGGGCCGGGCGTCAGTCTGTGACAACAAATCGTCCCTGCATCCGACTGGTGGTTGGATGCAGGGACGAGGCAAAACGTTGCACAAGGGATGATTAGATCTGGCCCTTTTTGCGCCGATCTTCCACGATCTCTTCCAACATGCGGATCTCTCGTTCCAGGCCGCGCTGGCGGGAGAACATGAAAAGCACGTACAAGGTCACCAACAGCCACATAAGGGCGAAGGCAGCAGCTAAGTAAACCATGATTAGTCTAGTTCCTCTCTAAGTTCTTCCAGTTGATCTTCAAGGCGAAGTTGCCGCCAGCGGTGAATCATCAACGCAGCGAAGAGTAGAATAAATGCGACGGATGTGATGCCAAGGGTTTGGCCCATGGTCGCCCCGACGTTGCCGATGTCTCCTTGGGCTTCCATGTTGGCGCCATCAAAGACCACCGGGTGGATGGTGCGGAACCAACGGGCGCTGTAGTAGGTCAGGGGCACGCTGAGAAAGGCAAAGAGGGCATAGATGCTGCTGAACATGGCCCGGGACTGCCGGTTGTCAATGCCGTTGCGGAAGAGCAAATAGGCAACGTAGATCAGCACGGTGATGGTAGCCGCGGTCAGCCGGGGATCCCAGGTCCAATAGGTGTTCCAGGTCGGCTTGGCCCAAATGCTGCCTGTGATCAGGATACCGATGCCAAAGATCGTGCCCAGTTCCACACTGGCCCGAGTCACCCGGTCCCAATCCAAATTGCGGGTGATGAGGTAGAGCACGCTTCCTATCACAGCGATCGTAAAGCCAACCACAGCGCCCATGACCGTGCCGATATGGAGATAAAAAATGCGCTGGGCCACCTGTTCATTCCCGCTCAGATTCAGGGCCGGTTTGGCCAGAAGGAAGGCCGCCCACATGGCCGCGGCCATCCCCGCCGCCGCCAATACGTCAAAAGTCACATTTACCGCCGCCCAGGCCCGCATCCCGCCATAGCCCTTGCGGCTCTTCACTGCTACGCTCATAGTCCCTCCTCAAGAACAAATAGCCAACAAGACAAATTCCCCAATCTTCTACACCTCTTCCCAAATCAGATCGAAGACCAAATAGGCCACGACCACAAAAACCGTATCGTAGAGCAACATCATTTGCAGCCAGCGCCACAGCCCTTCCATGGGCCGCCCGTCCATCACCCCGGCGGTCAGCCCGGCCCCGGCCAGGAAGATGGGGACCATCACCGGCAAGAGCAGGACCGGCAGCAGGGTCTCTCGTGCCCGCACGCTGGCGGTGAGGGCGGCAAAGAGCGTGCCGATGCCCACATAGCCAATGGTGCCCAAGATCAGACCGACGATGATCCAAAAATGGAAGAGGTTGACGTTGAATAGCACCGAGGCCACGGGCAAAACCATCAATTCCATGGTCAGCATAAAAAAGAGATTGGCCAGGAGTTTGCCAAAGTAGACGGCGCTGCGATCCACCGGGGCCATGAGCAGGGCGGCCAGACTGCCCCGGTCCATCTCGGCCCCAAAGCTGCGGTGCAGTCCCAGCACCCCGGCAAAGAGGACCACGGCCCACAGCACGCCAGGGGCCACCATGGCCATGTTGGGCACTCGCACATCAAAAGCCAGGCTGAAGATGACCACGGCCAGGACGCCAAAGGCCACCATTGTGCTCAACACTTCCTTGGCCCGCACCTCGGCCCGGATGTCTTTCATGGCCACGGCCCACACCTTGCGCCAGTATGGACCCGGCCCGCCGCCAGTGCGCATCTCCACTGGGGCCAGGGTTCGTTCTGTTGGTTGCACGGTCTCATTTGCCATAGGTCAGCCCACCACTTCTCGATAGAGGGTGCGCAACCCGGCGGCATCCAGCTCTGCGGACCGTTGATCCACCACGATCTCGCCCCCGGCCAACATGCAAATGCGGTCGGACCAGGCCAAGGCCCGCTCCAAATTGTGGGTGGTGAGCAGAACAGCCCGGTTGGCGCTGCCCAACTGCTGGATCAACCCTTGCAGCATGTCCACGCTGGCCTGATCCAGCCCCGTGTCCGGTTCATCCAAAAGCAGCACAGGCGGATCGTGCAGAATGGCCCGGGCGATGGCCAAGCGCTGGGTCATCCCCCGGCTGTAGGTGCGCACGGCATCCACCCGACGCAGCCAGAGATCCACCTCGCGCAACACAGATTCGATCCGGGCCTCCGGGTTGAGGATGTCATACATGCCGGCGAAGAAATTCATGTTTTCCAGCCCGCTCAACCCGTCATAGAGCAGGGGCGCATGGCCCACCAGCCCGATATAGCGGCGCAATTCGTGGCCCGCCCGCTTGGTGGAGACGCCGCCAAGGTGCACTTCTCCCCGGTCCGGCTGGGAAAGACCGGCGACGATGCGCATGAGGGTGCTTTTGCCCGCCCCGTTCGCCCCCAACAGGGCCACGGTTTCGCCCTTGGCAACGGTCAGGTTTACGCCTTTCAACACCCATTTGCTGCCATAGCGCTTGCGCACCCCGGCGATCTGGATGAGTGGTTGATCTTCAGCTTTTTCTGAGGGAAGGGTTTGGGGTGGTGCGGCTGCTACAGTCACGCAAAATCCTCAATCAATGACGTCCAAGGTTTATAAAGATCCCACGCCCCATCTCTGGGGCGTGAGGAGCTTTTTCTAAATTCAAGTTGTGGTCCAGGCTAGCGCGTGGCCTCGGCAAAGACCTCTTCTGGCTCTTCTTCGTAGCGGCTGGGGCACTTGAGCAACAGCGTGTCCGCCTGGAAGTTGCCATCCTCCAGCAGTTGGCCTTCGATGATGGCCGATGCCGCCCGCACAAAGTTGTCGGGCCGGGGACCGTAGAAGACGATGGGCAGTTCGGCCCCAGCTTCGTCATGAACCCGGAAGCGCAAGGTGATCTCCTGGGGATTCCAGTCCTCGCTGCCGACCACCACATCGCCGCTGACCCGTACCCGTTCACCCACCATGCTGGCACCCTGATGGTTCAGCTCGGTGACGGTGAGGTAATAAGCCCCGGTCTGCATGGTGGCGGTGAAGATCAAATAAATGATCAGGCCGATGATCAACAGGCCACCGATGATGAATTTGTTATTCTTGCCCTTGGTCTGAACTCGGTCCAACTCCACCGGGATGGTCTGACCTTGAGAAACGGACTGTGTCATGTTAGTTCTCCCCTTTATCCTCTGCCAGTTCGTCTTCTTCCAACCATTCGACTTCGCTGGTTAAAAGATCAATCGCCTTTTCTGCCAAAGCCCCAGGCACCAACACATCGGTCTGGGCCAGACTGCCTATGGTGAGACCGTAGACACTCCCCAAGGCCTCCCCCCGAATCATGGCTGGGATACCTTCACTTTCCAACCGCCCCTTGACCACTTGGGCCTCCAAGGGGTTGGCCGCTTCCCACACCACCACAGGCACCTGTTCCAGATTCCCGCCGGTGACACTCATGGAACCGCTCAGACCCGCACCTGCTGGGTCGCTCTCTTGCCACTCCCACTCAGTTGAACTTCCAGCAAGTACACTCATGCGTGCTTCCTTGTGTTGACTATCCCCCAAACTTGGCTCCACAGAACCTGCTCAGGCGACAGTGGTCTTATTATACCAAAAAAATTCTCAAAGCCAAGAGACATATATCACGTATACTTTACCGGTTTGACCCGACCTTATCTGTGAACTGCGTTGCTATCTCTGTGGTTTTGCAAAACTGCCGTCAGCCAGCCGGGGAAATGGGATCACATCGACGATAGCGTCCCGGTTGAGGGGGCCGTAAATGTGGGGGAAAAGATGGCCGCTGGCCGCCTCCCACTTCACGTCGGGCTGAACTTTGGTCTCGTCGATGCACAGCAAAACGAAGTCGCCGGGTATCTCCCGATAGTACCGGTTGGCTACCACGGGCAACATCTCCACCTCCGCGGTGCAGTGGGTGAAGCCTTCCGTGGCCAACGTGTCGCTGACATAGGGGCGGTCCGCCGGGTGGCTCTGCCAAACCGCTTGGGGCAGCATGTGATAAAAAATAGTCACGGCTACACCTCGAACTGGGCATTTTCGCCCACAAAAGGATTGTGCAGCCGCTCTCGCCCGATGGTGGTGGCCATGCCGTGACCCGGATAGATCACATAGTCATCGTCCAGGGTGAGCAGTTGCGACCGGATGGCCTGAAAAAGCGTGGGGCCGTCGGCACCGGGCAGATCGAAACGCCCGACACTGTCTCGGAAAAGGGTGTCCCCGGCGAAGACTTGATGGTTCTTGTGATCCACAAAAACCACGTGGCCGGGGGCGTGGCCGGGCACAAAACGCACCTCCACGCTCTCTTCCCCAAAAGTGATGATCTGGCCCGGCACCAAAAATTCATCCGGATCATCCACCGGGTCGATCTCCATGCTCAGCCACAAAGCCACCCGCTTGGGCGCATCCCGCAGGATGGCCAGGTCCAATTCGTGGAGATGAAAGGTGGCGTCCGTGTGAGCTTTCACCGCGTTGACGGCCATCACATGGTCGAAGTGGGCGTGGGTGTTGATGATCTTCTCAATCGTCAACCCCGCCTCCTGCACCACGGCGAGGATGGCCCGGGCCTCGTCGCCGGGATCGATGATCACCCCGCGCTTGGTCTTCTCGCAGCCCAAAATATAGCAATTTTCTTGTAAGCAGTCCGACGGTCAAGCCTTTTGTAATCATACAAAGTCCATTTGTGTTCGTTCAGATTGTCGCGCGTACGTGCTGCAAGCCAGCGATCAAAGGAGCGCTTGGATTCACGACTTGATACACCAGTCAACAGGGCGATCACGGGAATCAACTCATCCAATTCTTCCCAAAAAATCACATCGCGCCCGTTTGAATCTTCAAAAACGCGCCAGTGATTTCTTTCCGTTTCCGTGGCGTGCTGCAAACGTGGATACCATGCCTGAGGAACAAGCACAACACTGCCATCTTCGACGGTGACGGATAGGTTGTCGTCCACGAATTCAACTTGCATAATTCGCACCTCGCCATTCGCCCCTCGCCATTTGTGTCCGTATGCTATCCCAAAGCAAGGGTTGTGTCAAAAGGGTTACGGGATCTCGCCCAAACGCACACGCGTCTCCCCAACTTGCAGGGTCAACGTGCGGTCGCCGCCGGTGAAGGGGATATCAAACTCGCCCCGCACCAGGATGCCGTCGGGCCAGGTGGCCGGGTCCGTGGGGAAGCCGCCGCCGGCCAGGGGCGCGGTCACGCTCTGGTCGCCCAGGCTGAGGGTGACCTGCTGATCCACGGGCACATCGTTGCCCCCGGCCATGCGCCAGAAGAGGGTGACATGGACCAGATCCCCGGCCATCACCGGAGTGGTCGGGGCGTGGCCAAAATCCTTGCGGTAAGAAATCGTAGCCCGCCAGCCGCAGATCACCGATCAACTTTTTGTCCACCCGATGCTGCATGGGCACGATGTCCAGGGGCAGATCCGTGGGCGAGGCCAGCACCTGCACTGTGCCCAATTCGGCCATGTCCCCGGCGGACGTGGCCAGCCGCTGGCCGGTCTCCGGGTCATAGAGGGCGGCGATCAGCCGGTAGTCCCCCGGCGGCGTGCCCAGGGGGATGGGCAGGCCGTGGTTGTCGGTGATGGTTTCGCCGGGCGTCCAGCCGTCCGTGGGCCGAGAGCCGCCGCCGGGTTCGCTGTCCCGCTGGGCGATGACCTGGTTACGGCTGTCCAAAAGCTGCACCGTGACTTTGTAGCGGCGCGTCAACGGCGCATCCGTCCGCCAATCCAGGCTGATCAGGGCGTTCTCGCCCCCGGTCACCGGCTGGGGGCTGACGCAGCTTTGGGCCAAGTGGATGGCTTCCCCGAAGAGCATATCGGGTTGGGTGCAGCGCAGATCCCCGGCATCCGGCGGCAGATCATAGGTGACAAAACGCACGTTGCCCTGCCAGGATTCTAGCCCTTTGAAGGCGTGGCCATCCAGCCACCCCTCCACGATCTTGTCCGGGTCCGACTGTTCCGTGGCCCAAAAGAGGGCATAAATCGTGTGGCGACCGGCCATCGATTCGGCCAATGTCGCCTCGGTGGCACCCCGATCAGGCGGACGCTGGGCGGGCAGGGCCAGCACGGGCAGCCCCGGATCGTAATAGCCCCACACCTCCGCCTGGCCCGGGGCGTTGAGCAGCACCAGATCCGTCGCCGCGTCCCCCAGCACGCCCACATAGCGGGCCACCCCGGCATAGTTGTCCCGGGCCACCGGGTCCGCGTAGTAGCCGGGCAACGTCACCGCGGCCAGGGTGAGGGCGAGGAGTGACAAGATGAGCGGGGGAAGGGGGGAAAGGGTGAAGGGGTGAAGGGGTGATCTGTTCCCCACCTCCCGGCTAACGGCTAACGGCTGATGGCTAACCGCTAACGCCGTGAGCACACACCACGCCGGGGACACGGCCAGGAGAAATTTGAGAAACGAGTCGCTGAACAGGCCCAGGCCGAACATGAGGCCGATGGGGGCCAGGAACCAGGCGGCAATCAATCCACACGCCCCGGTTGCGCCGGTGGCGGAGGATGCCCACGATGGGCAGTAACCCGGCCAGGATCAGCCACGGCCAGGCCAGGTCGGGTCCGCTGCGCATGGGGCCGACGGTTAAGGTTTGCAAGGTGAGGCGCACCCCGTCCAGCAGCCCCACGGATTCGCCCCCGGCTGGCCAGTTCAACACCCGCTCCACCGCGGTGGGCAGCCAGGGGGCGAAGGCGAGGAGGATGGCGGCGTTGAGGAGGAGGAAAATTGAGAATTGAGAATTGAAAATTGAAAATTGGGAATGTGTGGTGATTTGGCGAGTTGATGGGGAACGAATCAAGAGCGTGACGAGGTGGGTGGCGGCGACGGCGGCCAGGATGATGGGGAAGCTGTAGTGGGTCCACAGCCCCATCACCCCAAAGAAAACGTATCCAACCATCCAACCCCTTACCCCACGCCCCTTTTGCCTTTTGCCTTTTGCACTTTGCCTTTTGCCTTCCAAAAGACTCCACACCAGCCCGGCGCTACACACGGCCAGCAGCATGTACATGCGGGCTTCCTGGCTATAGTAGAATCTGGAAAGGGGCGAGGGCGGCGAGGAGGGCGGCGAGCAGGGGGATTGGGGATTGGGGATTGGGGATTGGGGATTGCGGTCAAGCCGTTGGGTGATGGCGAAGACGATTAGGACGAGGGCCACGCCCAGCACAGGCCGAAAAACTGCGCATGGCGAAGGCGCTGTCACCCAAAGGCAGGGTCCACAATTTGAGCAGCCAATAATAGCCCGGCGGATGGATGTCCGCGGCGGCGTCCTTGGCGATCTGGGCGAAGCTGCGGCCCATGAGCGCCCAGGTGTTGCCCTCGTCGCTCCACAGGCTGGAGGCGGTGAGGGCGTGGAGGCGCAGGGAGGCGGCCAGGGCCAGGAGCGGAAAAATTGAAAATTGAAAATTGAAAATTTTTATTTTTCGTCTTGCCCCACTCTTCACTCTTGCCCCCTTATGTACGACTTCAGGGTCGCATAGACCGGCTGGGGGGTGAAGTCTGGGGCGAGGAGACGGAAGTAGGCTTCGGGTTGGCGGTTTTGCTCCCAGGCGTCCGTGGCGCGCTTGAGGTACCAGGTGTTGGCCACGCCCACCCAGGGCCAGTCGGCTTGGATGCGGGCGTAGGCTTGGGGCAGATAGTCGGCCTGCTTCTCCGGCGTGACCCGGCCATAGCGGGGGTCCACGTCGACCGGCGCGGCGTTCCAGTTCATCTCGCTGATCCAGATGGGTTTGTGGCCGTCCCCGTTGGCCACCATCACGTCCCGGAGGAAGCGGGGGCGGCTGAAGTTGATCACACGGGGCTGCATGCGCTGGTCCGTGGGGCCGCTGTAGAGGCCGTAGCCCTGCATGGCCATGATGTCGAAATAGTCGGCGGCCCCGGCGTCGTACATGCGTTGGAGAAAGATCATGTCGTTGAGGCTGTTGGTCGGGGCCGGCGCGGACGGGCGACAGATCAATCGTGGCGGCCAAGGCCCCGGCGATGATCACCACGTCCGGGTTGGCCGTGCGGGCGGCGGTGGCCCCGGCTTTGAGCAGTGCCGTGTATTGCTCCGGGTTGATGGGATACGCGCCCCACTCCGGGTAGATGTTTGGCTCGTTCCAAAGCTGAAAATAGGTGACCCGGCCCCGATAGCGGCTGACCACGGCGGTGACAAAATCGGCGTAGTCCTGGTTGTTGTCCGGGGGGCGTAGGTGCCCATCTCGTCGCCCTGGGATCGGGTCCAGTTGGGCGGGTTGCTGAGGCGTACGATCAGTTCCAGGCCGTTGGCTTCGGCCAGGTCAACGATTTGGTCGTATTTGTCCCAGGCCGAGCGATAGGGTTCGTGGCGGCGATCCTCGAAATCGCCCTTGGCGTGGATCTCGATGTCTTCCCAGGGGAACTCTTGGCGCAGCCAGTGGAAGCCGGCGTCTGCGGCCATCTGCACCACAAGGGCACGCTTGGCCGGGTCTGCCTCTTGCTCTAAAAAGACATTGACCCCAAAGGGGCTGACGGCTGCTGGGGCCACCGGGATGTCGTCCCCGGTATTCAGTCTTGGACGCACGGAATCTGCGGCCAGATCAGTGAGTCCTTTTACCTGAGAAAAAAAGGCCTCCTCGCCGGTTTTTTCCAACATCCACGCGCGGGCGGGGGGCGTGGAGAGCAGGCCCACGCCAAGGCCACCCAGGATCAACAGGGCGATCCAGAGGGTGAGGGTTTGGCGCAGAGCAGATTTTATGGGAGTGGGTGACGTATTGGCCATATAATTTCGATTGTTGAAAACAAAACAGAACCGGCCCAAGAATTTCTGGACCGGTTCTGTGGGTTCACTATCGTCTAATTTTCGACGTCAGGACAAGATCTCTCATTGCTCATCCGATACCCGTCCCAATTCGGCGATGATCTCGTCGGCAGTCTGCGCACGAAAAAGGCCAGCCCGAAAATCGGCCAAGGTAGTCTTGGCGTGTTCAGCTATCTCCCGTCGCCGTTCTGCGATGGCGCGACTGTGCAGAATATCCACCAACATTTCTCGCTCGTCAACGGGCAGTTCCATGACCGTGTCAATGGCTTGATCCAAAGTGATTGGCATCAGATCTCCTTTTTGAACGCATTATGCCAATGTCCGTCCTGCCGTGAATCCACAACTCCAACTCACCGACTGTCGAAGTCCACCACGGCCTGGTTGCAGCCTTCGCCGGGACCGGTGCTGGTGAAGTTGGCCATCTCGGAGATGCGGGCACCGCCGGCATCTGCAACCCAGACATACCAAGTGCCGACGATGGGGCCGGCCGCGCTGATGATGTGGCTGTAGTAGCCAGCATCCCAGTTCGGGATAGCCCTCGTGGGGGCCGCTGATGGCGGGCTGGGTGATCCAGGGACCATCGGGCGCATAGCTGAAGACCACATTGTAGCCGCTGGCCGGTTGGCCGCCCTTGTAGGTTTTGCCCTCGAACCAGGTGCCGGCAGGCTGGCGGTCACAGCGACCGACCACGGCCACGTTGAATTCGTAGCGGGGGGCGGGCACGGCTGTGGGGGCGGCGGGGGCAGGCACCGGGGTGGCTGTGGGCGGCACAAATACGGCGGTGGGCGGCGGGGCGGGGATGTCGCTGGCCACGGCCACGGCCTCCACCCCTTCCCCTGTGACCAAGTTGGCAAAGACCCAGCCGGTCTGGCCGTTGAAGTTGATCTGATACCAATCGCCCGCCCCGTTCTTGCCGGTCACGTCATAGCGGGAGCCTTGGGTGGCCTGGCCGATGGCGTTGTAGTTGGTGCCCGGCCCGCCCCGCACGTTCATGTTGCTGTTGATGGTCACACTGGCCGCGGGGACCGGTGTGGGGGGCACGGGGGTGTCCGTGGCCGCCGGTTGATCCACGGCGGCAGGTTGATCCACGGCCACCGGCAGGGCGGCTTCGGCCTGGGCCGTGGCCGCCATGGCCGGGATCCAGCGGCGTCGCCACCACGGGTGCGGTGGGGGTGAAGGTGGGCAGGGGGGTGCGGGTGGGCAGGGGTGCGGCGGATTCGCTGCTTCCCCCACAGCCGCTGACCACAAAGATCGTCACAATCAGAATTGCAAACAACTTACGCATTTTGTTTGTTTCCTTGTTTCAACGATGTTGCGACAGCGAAAACCACGAATTTCACCAATTTCACGAATGTTTCAGAGAAATCCAGAGAGAAAATCGTGTCGATTTGGCGCATTCGTGGCCCGCACAACATAGTCATTGATGTTTATTTGCCATGTTTGACGACAATGTTTTGCGGGTGCCAGTATAGCACACGCAAAAGTTAACGAGCAAAAGGAGCGGTTTGTTCCGGGATGGGGGAAAGGCAAAAGGCAAAAGGCAAAGTGCAAAAGGCAAAAGGGGCGTGGTATTGATCTGATCTGGTGTTTGGGCTTATCACCTTTCACCTCGTTCACCCCTTCCCCCGCTCACCTCTTGCGCGCCCGGCCCGCGGACTCCTTCTGGCTGCTGCTGCCCCGATAGCCGGGGACGGGGAGGGCGATCACCCGGCAGCGGCTGACGTCGGCCATGCGGGTGAGCAGCCAGGGGTCGATGTCCGCGGGGGCGGCGCTGGTGGTGATCACCGTGGGCAGGATGGCGCTGTAGCGATAGTTGAGGAGTTGGAAGAGCTTCTCCTTGGCCCAGGGCGTGGCGCTCTCTGTGCCCAGATCATCCAAAACCAGCAGGGGGGTCTTTTTGATCTCATCGAAACGACGGTCATAGGGCGTGGCGGATTGGGGGCTAAAGGCCGCCCGCAGGATGGTCCAGCAGATCCGGGGCCACCACAAACATGACATCGGTCTCGCCCTGGTCCATCTGGAAATTGGCCACGGCCGCGGCCAAGTGGGTCTTGCCGCACCCATACGCGCCGGTGAGCACCAGCCAGCCCTGGGGATCGTGGGCGAAGGCCTCCACCACGGTCACGGACTGGCGCAGGGCGTTCTTTTGGGCCGTGGTCAGGTCCGAGCGGGGCACGTCGAAGGAGGAGAAATTCTGGTTGCGGTGTAGCCCCAGGCTGCTCAGTTCGCTGTGGGCCGGGTTGGCCCCAGCCCGAAAGTCCGGCGCGGTGATGGCCAACCGCTCCACCAGGTGGATGTCCACCATGCGGCTGCGCAGGCGCTGGTCCATCTGCTCCAGCCGCTGGTTGGTGGTGATCACCGTGGGCAGTTGGGCGTTGTAGCGGTGGTTGAGGAGTTGAAAGAGCTTCTCCTGGGCCCAATTGCTGGCGCTGTGGGCCCCCAGATCGTCGATGATCAGGAGGGGGGCCTCCCGCACCTGCTCGAAAAGTTCATCGTATTGGATCTCGCTGTGGGGGCCAAAGGTGGCCCGCAGATGGTCGAGCGAGATCCGCCAGCACCAAAAAGAGCACTGGGCGCTGTTCGGCCAGCCGGGCGTTGGCAATGGCCGCGGCCAGATGGGTCTTGCCGCAGCCAAAAGTCCCGGTCAACAACAGCCAGCCCTGGGGCTGGGCGGCAAAGGCCCGGCACTTCTCAAAGGCCTGGCGCAAATTGCGCGCCTTGTCCTGGGTCAGCCAGAAGGGTTCGGCGTCAAAATTCTCGAAGGTGAGCCGGGCCAGCGGGCCCAAACTGCCGAAGTCTTGCATCAACCCTGTTTCACGGGCGGCGATCTCGGCCTGTTTGCACAGACAGGGCATGGCCTTGCCAAAGTCGACGTGACCCGGCTCCACATCCTTCAGCACAAAGCCCATGCCCTGGCAGATGGGGCAGACGGGCGGCTGGGGACGATTGGCCTGGGCCGGGCGCGCGGGACGGCGGCGGCGCTGCCCGCCCTCTTCTGGGTTTGGATCGGCCGGGTTATCCTTTGAGGAAGACATCCCACTCGTCCGAGACTGATTGGCCGGACTGTTTGGATTGGCCGGGTTGTTGCCCAGCAGTTCTTGCAGATTTTTCATGGTTTCCCTCGTCCTTGCCCTCGGTTTCCCAGCGTTTGAGGATGGCGTGGATATAGCGCAGGGCGCGTTTGTTGCGGCTGACGGCGATGTCAAAGGCCTCGTCGATCCATTCCGGCGGGAAGCTCTTTTCCATATCCCGCAGTTGATCCGCGATCAGGGGGGTCATCATGCCGATGTTTTGCTCGTACATGATAAAGAGATTGGGCCGGTCCACCGTCAGCCGGGCATCTTCGGGCAGCACAGATTGCAGCTCGCTCAACCGGCCCTGGCGGATGGCGGCCACGGTCTGGCGGCCCTTGACCGTGTTCATAAAGTACCAATCTTCGGTCGTGGCCTCGTCCCCGTCCCCCGTGCTGATCTCCATGCGCAGCAGGGTGTTGCGGCCCACGGCCCGCTCCAGGGCGTCCTCCAGGGCCGCGGACGGGGAGCGCAGTTCCGTGTCCGTGGCCAGCCCGGCCAGCAGCACAGCATCCGCCCGCAGATCCGCCCCCCGCACATAGCGCAGATCCCCGCTCTGCTCGTTGAGCAGCCAGAAGCAGTGCAGGGTCAGTTTCAGTTCGGCCAGATCGTCGAGCTGGGGCAGCAGATCCACGAAGAAGAGATCCGGCACGATCACGGCCTTCATTTTCTGGTCGGGGAAGCCGATAAAGCCGGTCAGTTTACGCCATGGGCGGCACCCAAATGAGGTATAAGGCGTGAGTTGGGTGACTCACATCATTGTGCATTGTCAATTGTGCATTGTCATTCTAATAATCCAACTCTTCCCGCTTGATCTCCAAATCCCGGAACTGGGTCAATTCCTTGCGGAAGAAGAGACCCACGGACCCGGTGGAGCCGTGGCGGTGCTTGGCGATGATCACGTCGGCGATATTCTGGCGGTCCGTGTCTTCGACATAGTAATCTTCGCGATAGATGAACAAGACCACGTCGGCGTCTTGCTCGATCGGGCGGAAGACCGGCTTGATGCCGGTTTTGAAAGCACGACTCACCTGTGCAGACTGCAACTGCCAGGTTTCCGTGTTGAGGGCCAAGATCGGGGAAGCCGTTCTGCCCATCCAGCGTTCGGATGGGCACGTAGCGCCCTTGATCGGGCAGATAGACCGGGGTCTCCCCGGCAATACAGCCGGACTCTCGCAGATCCGACAGCATGGGCCGCTTGTCCGAGCGGCTTTCCACGGCACGGCAGAGCTGGCTGAGGGCGACGACGGGGACCGAAAGCTCTCGGGCCAGCCCCTTCAGCGAGCGGCTGATGTAGCTGATCTCCTGCTGGCGGTTTTCGTTGCGCCCGCCGCCGGCCGAGCCGGACATCAATTGCATGTAGTCGATCATGATCATGTCCAGCCCATGCTCGGTGTAGAGACGCCGGGCTTTGGTGCGGATGTCCATGACCGTGGCCCCAGGGGTGTCGTCGATGAAGATGTTGGTGGTGGCCAGTTTGTTGGCCGCCTCCATCAAGATGGGCCATTCCTCTTCGTAGACCTCCCCCATGCGCAGACGGTGGCTGTCGATGCCCGCCTCCATGGAGAGCAGACGCTGCACCATCTGCTCGCTGCTCATCTCCAGGCTGAAGATGGCCACCCGGGCCGAGTAGCGTTGGGCCGCATTTTGGGCCAGGCTGAGGGCGAGGCTGGATTTGCCCATGCCCGGCCGCCCGGCCAGGATGATCAGGTCGCTCTTTTGCATGCCGCCCAAGGTCTTGTCCAGCAGGGTGAAGCCCGTGGGCACGCCCATCAAGTTGCCCTGGTTGCGGGAGAGGAAGTCGATGCGGTCCACCACATCCCCCATCACCGAGCGGATGGGCACCAGTTCCCGGTGGATGCGGCTTTCGCTGACGCCGAAGATCAGCTGCTCGGCCCGATCCACCACGTCATCCACATCGTTGCCTTCGTCGTAGGCCAACTCGGCGATGCGACCGGCGGCGTTGATCAGGCGGCGCAGGATGGCCGTGCGCTCGACGATGCGGGCGTAGTAGTCGACATAAATGGCCGTGGGCGTGCTGTTGATCAGCTCGGTGACATAGGCCGGGCCGCCGATCTCTTCCAGCCGCCCGCTGCGCTCCAACTCGTCCACCAGGGTGACAAAGTCCGCCGGTTCCCGCCGTTCGTGGAGCAGCAGCACGGCCTCGTAGATCCAGGTGTGGCGCTCCCGGAAGAAGTCCTCGGCGCGCAGGAAGTTGGCGATCTTGATGATGGCGTCCGGGTCGATGAGCAGGGAGCCCAGCACCGCCTTCTCCGCCTCCATGTTGGCCGGCGTCGCCTTCAGCGGAGCCTCGTTCATGGACGATCCGCCCCCGCCATTGTCAAAGCCTGTATCTAGGCCATTGTCCATCACATAATTATCCACGGGTGTTCTGTTCTCCTGCTTTGATTGGCGGATTGGGATTGCTCCGAATCCCATCCCCTCCGATCCCCGAACAACTCCGGGCAAAGGCTGGGGATGGCCTGGGGATAGGGCCGTGGGCGCAAAAACGGCGAGCCCGGTTGAGTGGGCTCGCCGCTGAATGGCGTAAATGTGGGCTGGGCGTCTGCACCGGTGAGGGCGGCTAGTCCCCCAACAGGCTGTCCAGATCCAGCCCATCCACAAAATCTCGGAAGGCCTCCAGATCTTCGTCTCCGCCGGGGCCTTCGTTTTCGCCCCGCACATTGGCCGTTTCTGTCACCCCCACCTCTTCCTCCGGCATCATGCCCGCCTGATCCATCACCCGATCTTCCACAAAGATGGGCACTTCCGCCCGCACAGAGAGGGCGATGGCGTCGCTGGGGCGGCTGTCCACCTCGATCAGTTCGCCATCCACATCCAGGATGATCTTGGCGAAGAAGGTGTCGTTTTCCAGATCGCTGATCACCACCCGCAACACTTCGCCGCCCAAGGAGACGATGACTCGACTCAGCAGATCGTGGGTCATGGGTCGGGTGACTTCGATGCCCTGCAACTGGATGGTGATGGCGTCGGCCTCAAACGGGCCGATCCAGATGGGCAGATAGCGTTCGCTGCCCTGCTCTTGCAACACCACAATCCGGTGCTGAGACATCAAACTGACACGGACGCTATTGATAGAGACTTCAATCATGCGGATCTCCAAAGATGGCTACTGACTGTTGCCGGGGCGACCTGACAACGCAGAGACAAAATGACCGGGCTGTCATGTGGATTGAGGATAAAGAGAGGTCAGGGTGTCACTGTCGCCGCGGGATGGATTATAGCATAGTTGTGATCGAGCGCAAAGTAACTTTTTGCGTATTCGTCCCACGTCGAGACGCCTCGCCCTGCCGGGACGGCGTGGTATAATGGCTTGGCCGCCCCGTCCGTCCTCCAGTCCCATGCCAGAGAAGACGCCAAGGACGGATGAAAGATATGCCACCAAGCAGGAAATGTGACCATGGATTCGGTGATAGACCAAACTTTCGATCAAACCCAGGATCGGCCCAAGCAGATCTGGCTGCTCTCGGCCTATCACACGGGCAGCCATCGGGCTTGGGCCGAGGGGGTTGCTCGGCACAGCCGCCATCAGGTGCAGATCCTGAGCATGGCCGGGCGCTTTTGGAAGTGGCGGATGCAGGGCGGTGCCCTGGAATTGGCCGCCCAGGCCCGGCGGCAACTCCAAAAAAGCGGCCCGCCGGACGCCATCTTGGCCACGGATATGGTCAATCTGCCCGCCTTTTTGGGCCTGGTGCGGGACACCCCCCTGGCCCGCACCCCGGTCTTTCTCTACATGCACGAAAACCAGCTCACCTATCCGCCCCGCCCCGGCGAACAGCCGGACTTGACCTATGCCATGATCAACTGGCTGAGCCAGGTGGCCGCGGACGGGGTGATCTTCAACAGCCGCTATCATCTGGATGATTGGTTTGAAGAAGTTCCCCGGCTGCTCAAGCACTTTCCCGACTACAATCATCTTTCCCTGGTCAAGGCAGTGGTGGCCCGCAGCCAAGTGTTGCCCGTCGGGATCGAGTGCGCGTCAATTCAATCCCGGTGCCGAACATACGGGCACGCCGCCCCTGATCCTGTGGAACCAGCGCTGGGAATATGACAAACGCCCGGACCGCTTCTTCCACCTGCTGGACCGGCTGGCCGCCGCCGGCATCCCCTTCCGCCTGGCCGTGGCCGGGGAGAGTTTCCGCAACCGAGCCCGTCGAATTCGAGGCCGCCCGCCAGCGCCTGGCGGATCACATCGTGCATTGGGGCTATCTGCCCAGCCGGGCCGCCTACATCAACCTGGTGCAACAGGCCGACCTGGTCATCAGCACCGCGGACCACGAATTCTTCGGCGTCAGCATCCTGGAAGCCATCTGCGCCGGGGCCTTCCCCCTCCTCCCCGCCCGCCTCAGCTACCCGGAACTGGTCCCCGACGCCCTGCACCCGGCCTGCCTCTATCGACGACGAAGACGAACTCTTCGATCTCGCCCTCACCCGCCTCACCCAACCCCGGCCCGCGCCCCCGTCCCTGCAAGAGCACATCGCCACCCACTTTGATTGGCCGGTCGTGGCCGCGGGGTTGGATGGTGTTGTTGATTGGTTGATTGGGTGAGCGGGTGAGGGCCAGCGCAGGTTGAGTAGCCCGGCTTAACCCAACCAGTCACACAACCCAAAAAGAAAGGGCGTATCGAAACCGAAGCGGGTTGACCCGCTTCGGTTTCGATACGCCGCCGAGTACCTGAATGGTCAGCGGAGATTTCGGCGGCGGCTACTCAACCTGCGCTGGCCCCTCTTCACCCGTTCCCCCGCTCACCCTCACCGCGGACGCGGCCAGCCCCTTGTCCGTCTCGATGACGCTGAACTCGACCAGCTCGTCCGGGGAGAGGAAGGCGGGGCCGTCGAGCTGGGAGCCGTGGACGAAGAGATCCGGCTGGTTGCGCCGGGCGATGAAGCCGAAGCGCTTGCGCCGATTGTACCATTTGACCAGTCCCCGCTCGCGGCCAGGGGCGGGCAGCAGGGCGCGGCAACCGGGGCAGTGGGTCGGTTTGGGCAGAGTGATCGTCAGACGTTCAGGGCGGCGTGGGCGGCGTGTTGCTCTTCCGCAGACCACAAAAAAGAGATGCCGCAGTTGGCGCAATAGAGGATGGTGTCTTGGATTTTGGCTTTGGACATGGTGGTCTCAGGGTCGTGGAATCGACGTTCGGAATGATAATTGACGTGCGTTCAGGGGGCTGGATTTGACATCCATCCCTCCCCCTGCTAAGATTCGACTGTCATTCTATCCTGGTATGGCGACGTCGCCAAGTGGTAAGGCAGGGGTCTGCAAAACCCCCATCGCCGGTTCAAATCCGGCCGTCGCCTCCAGCATCAACGGGCCAATCTCAACGAGATCGGCCCGTTTGTTTTTGGAAAGGTTTGGGCGCTTTTGAGATTGGGGAAAGTGGGTTACAATCATTCGAGTGGCCTTTTGGCGGCACTCTCTTTGCCGCTCTACATCTCTGCCAATCTCTCCTCGCGCCGATTCTGGTTCGTTCTCTGCCGAAACCGCATATGACTAAAAAATACACTTGTTTCTCTTTCGCTCGCTCTTCCCGTGTCTCTCGAGTCTGTTTGCCTCAACGCCGCCAAGGCTTGTGGTTGACCATCACCCTCCTCCTTGCCCTCCTCCTGGCCGGGTGCGGGGACACGGCCTTGCCCGTGCTGGACCTGAACCTGGGCAGCGGGGCAGAGGTGCAAGAGGCGTCGCCGTTGCCGCCTTTGCCCGCCCAATATATGGAACGCTATGACGCCCAACAGCGCATCATGACCGAGCGCCCGTCGGGGAATTTGGCCGCGGTGGTGGAGGGCTATCTGCGGGAGTTTCAGCCCGGCCCCACGCCGCGGCTCTTCCAGACCACCACGCTGACCGACCGCAACGGCGTGCTGTTGGCCCAGCTTGACGGCCAAGAGGGCAAGCGCACCTGGGTCACCATCGACCGCATCTCCCCCTTCCTGATCGACGCCACGGTCGCCACGGAGGATTCGACCTTTTACAGCAATTTTGGCGTGGATGCCATGCGGCTGGCCGGGGCGGCGCTGCAAAACAACCGGGAGGGCGAGGTGGTTTCCGGGGCCAGCACCATCACCATGCAGTTGGCCCGCAATCTGTTTATGGTGCCGGACAAGCGCTTTGAGCAATCTATGGACCGCAAGTTGGTGGAGATTCAACTGGCCCAGGATCTGACCCTGCTTTTCACAAAAGACGAGTTGCTGGAGATCTACCTCAACCTGATCAACTACGGCCATCGGGCCTATGGGGTGGAGGCGGCGGCCCAGACCTATTTTGGCAAATCCGCCACGGATCTGACCTTGGCCGAGGCCACCCTGCTGTCGGGGATTCCCCAGCAGCCGGCGGGACTGGATCCCCTGGTCAACTTTGAGGCGGCACAGCGGACGGCAGCGGATTGTCCTGGATCTGCTCGTGCGTCACGACTATCTGTCCCAAGCAGCGGCCGACGCTGCCTTTGACCAGCCCCTTGTCTTGAACCCTGACCCGGACACGACCACGCCAGTTCTGGCTCCTCATTTTGTGCAATATGTCGACGAGACCCTTTCCGCCCAACTGGGCTTTGACACCATCCGCGGGGCCGGGTTGACCATTACGACGACCTTGGATCTAGCCATGCAAAATTTGGGCCAGGAGATCGTGACCCAGAATGTGGCCGTGGCCCGTGAGCGGTTCAACATGGGCAACGCCGCCTTGGTGGCCCTGAAGCCCGGCGGCAACGAGATTTTGGTCATGGTGGGCAGCGCGGATTTTGACGATGACAGCATCGACGGCCAGGTCAATGTCACCAACCGCCGCCGCCAGCCGGGCAGCGCCATCAAGCCGGTGCTCTACGCCATTGCCCTGGACGACAACCTGATCAGCCCGGCCACGGTGATCTGGGATACGCCCGTCACCTACGAGACGTCGCCGGGGGTGGGCTATTCGCCCCGCAACTATGACGGCAAATATCATGGCCCGGTCACGGCTCGCTATGCCTTGGCCAACAGCTACAACATCCCCGCGGTCAAGCTGCTGGACGGCGTCACCGTGGACCGTATGGTGGAGCGGGGCCAGGAGATGGGGCTGGACAGCCTGAGCCGCAGCGGCGTTTACTATGGTCTTAGCCTGACCCTGGGCGGCGGCGAAGTGACCCTGTTGGAATTGGCCTCGGCCTTTCAGATCTTTGACAACCAGGGTCGCTATGTGGCTCCCCAGGCCGTGCTGGTCGCGCTGGACTATACGGGGGCATCCGTCCTGCCCGCCGCCGACCCCGCCCAAGCAGGTGATCTCTGAACAGACCGCCTTTTTGATCACCGACATCCTCAGCGACAACACGGCCCGTTTGCCCGCGTTTGGGGCCAACAATCCCCTGGCCTTGAGCCGCCCCGCCGCGGCCAAGACCGGGACGACCACGGACTATCGAGACAACTGGACCGTGGGCTATACCCGCTATTTGGTGGCCGGGGTGTGGGGTGGCAACAGCCGGGGACAGACATTGCGCAACAGCAGCGGCGTCACCGGGGCCGCGCCGATTTGGAAAGCCTTCATGGAGGCTGTGCATAGCCGACAACGCCATGTTGGACACGGTTGGGCGCGCCGGTTGTGGAGGTGGTCGACACCACGGAAATCACGGCCACAGTCACCGCGTCGACACGTCACGACCACAACCACCGCCGAACTCACCGCCACGGTGGAAAGGCGATCGATCCCTGGGCCTTCCCCATGCCCGACGGCGTGGTGAAGCTGGATCTCTGCCCGCCCAAGATGACCTGCCGAGCCGGCGGCGAATACTTCTCCCAGGCCTGGCTGGACGCGGCGGGGGATCTGGGCCCGCTGGCCGATTCGGTCTCGCGGGTGGAGACGATTCCCCTCTATTCCATGTTGGGCGGCTATAGCTGGGTGCCGGTCTATTGCGAAGATCCCTATTCGGACCAGGGGCAGATGCGGGAGGTGCTGCGGCTCTCCGGCAAGTTGGGGCTGGCGGACAGCACCACGGCCCCCGAACCGCCGCCGCCCCCCACGGCCCTCAATCCTGGGGATGGGGGCCGGCTCACCTTCATCCCCCCGGTGCCGGACCTGTTGAACGCCCCGTTGCAGCCGGTTTCGCCGGACTATGTGATGACTCTTTATAGCGATGACGAGGTGGCGCGCTTCCGCACCTTGGATTGGGCCATCCGCTACAGCGTGCCGGTCAGCCTGGGCTATTGCGCCAACCTCAGCGTCTACACCGTGGCCGCCGGGGACAATTGGTCCAGAATCGGGCAGCGGGTGAACTTGTCGTATCCCACGCTGCAGGCCATCAACCCCCAGGCCATGCGGGCGAACGGCGTCCTGCGCATCGGGGATCGGCTGTTGGTCCCCACGCGCACGGTGCTGGAATATCGAGACGGGGGCGAGCGCTATGTGGTGGTGGCGGGCGACAACTGGAATGCCATCGCCAACAAATATAATCTGCCCATCCAGGTCCTGCAACAGGCCAACCCGCAGCTTGTGCGCGCCTTTTCCATCCTGCGCCCGGATGATGAGTTGGTGGTGCCCGTGGCCATGCCATGAAGCGGGCAGAGGTGCGAGCTTTCCGGAAGGTTTTGGGGTAAGGGAATTGTTGGGTTGAGCTTCCGGAAAGCGGGAGATTGGGCGAATTTTGGGTGGTTATGATGAAACAAAGTGGGGGGTGGGGGCGTTATAGGGGCAGTGCCGCCTTTGATTTTTGTCCCGCCCCACCCTGGAGTTATTCATGAAGCACCTGTTGAGAAGAACGAATTTAACCGCAGAGAGCGCAGAGAGCGCAGAGAATACGCCGAGAGAAGTAATCTTTTTCTCTGTGTCCCCTCTGCGCTCTCTGCGTCCTCTGCGGTTATTTTTTTTGTTGATGTTACTCGGCATGGTCAGCGGCTGTGGGGCCACCGGCTCCATCGGCCCCCGGGCCGCGGACAACCCGGCGGTGGCGGTGGAGGGCTATTTGCAGGTTTTTCAGCCTGGGGTGACGCCGCGGCTCTTCCAGACTTCCCGCATCTATGACCGCAACGGGGTGCTGTTGGCCGAGCTCTCCGACGAGGGGCGGCGCACCTGGGTCAGCCTGGACCGCATCTCCCCCTTCCTGATCCAGGCCACCATCGCCACAGAGGATGCCACCTTTTACAGCAACACCGGCGTGGACCCCTTCCGCATTGCCGGGGCGGCCCTGCAAAATGCCCAGGAGGGCGGCGTGGTCTCCGGGGCCAGCACCATCACCATGCAGTTGGCCCGCAACCTCTTTTTGGGCTATGACCAGCGCTATGACCAGAACATGGACCGCAAGGTGCAGGAAGCCGGACTGGCCGCGGATCTCACCACCCTTTACACCAAGGACGAGATCCTGGAGATGTACCTCAACCTGCTCAACTACGGCCACCTCGACCTATGGACCCGAAGCCGCCGCCCAGGTCTACTTCGGCAAATCCGCCGCGGATCTGACCCTGGCCGAAGCCTCCATCCTGGCCGGGATCCCCCAACAGCCCGCCAACCTGGATCTGTTCGAGAATTTTGACGCGGCCCGTGACCGCCAATGGATCGTCCTCTCGCTGATGGTGCGCCACGGCTTGCTGACCGAGGCCGACGCCTACGCCACCTTTGACCAAGAGATCGTCCTCAACCCCGACGCCGGATCGGCCCACGATCTTGGCCCCTCACTTTGTGCAATATGTGCGGGACACGATCAACGGCCGGCTGGGCGACCGCTATTTGGAACGGGCCGGGCTGAACATCTACACCACCCTGGATCTCTCCATGCAGGACGCCGCCCAAGCCGTGGTGGCGGAGCGGGTGGCGGCCTCCAAGGAACCCTACGATCTGAACAACGCCGCACTGGTGGCCATGCGCCCCGGCAGCGGAGAGATTTTGGCTATGGTGGGCAGCGCCGACTTTAACGACGCCACCATCGACGGCCAGGTCAACGTGGCGGTCAGCCAGCGCCAGCCGGGCAGCGCCATCAAGCCCATCCTCTATGCCACGGCCCTCAACGACAACCTGATCAGCCCGGCCACCATCTTTTGGGATGTGCCCGTGACCTACACCGTGGGCATCGGCCAGCCGGAATACCGGCCCCGCAACTATGACAACCGCTTCCACGGCCCGGTGACGGCGCGCACGGCCCTGGCCAACAGCTACAACATCCCCGCGGTCAAGCTGCTGGACGGGGTGACCGTGCCCCGCATGTTGGAGAGCGCCCGGGCCATGGGCCTGACCAGCCTCAACCGGGAGAGCAATTGGTACGGCCTCAGCCTCACCCTGGGCGGCGGCGAAGTGACCGCGCTGGATCTGACCACGGCTTTCCAGACCCTGGCCAACGGCGGCCAGCACACCGGCCCCCGCTTCATCCTCACCATGAGCGACAGCCAGGGCCAGCCCATGAGCGACCCCCTGGAAAACACGCCGACCCAGGTGATCTCCCCGGCGGCGGCTTTCCAGATCACCGACATGCTCAGCGACAACACGGCCCGCACCCCGGCCTTTGGCGCCAACAGCAGTTTGGTCACCAGTCGGCCCGCGGCGGCAAAGACCGGCACCACCAGCGATTTCCGGGACAATTGGACCGTGGGCTATAATCGCTATTTGGTGGTGGGCGTGTGGGCGGGCAACAGCGACGGCCACCCCATGCGCAACACCACCGGGTTGACCGGGGCCGCCCCCATCTGGCACGATTTTATGGAAGATCGTGCTGGCGGACCCGGATCTGCTGGCCGTGATCGACGCCCCCTCCGGCCCGGAAGGGTGGGCCTTTGAGCCGCCCGCCGAGGTGGAGCGGCGCAAAGAGTGCCCGCCCGGCGTGGCTTGCCCCGCCGAAGGCGAATACTTCAGCAAAGCCTGGCTGGACGCGGCGGGTGACGCCGGTCCCCTGGCCGACAGTGTGGAGAAGGTGGCGTCCGCCGGGGTCTTCGTGCCCACGGCGGATGGCAATGTGCGCCGGGGCTATTGCACGGTCGCCACGGGCGCAACCCGCTCAGTTTTGCGTCTGCCCGCGGGGATGGGGTTGCCTCAACCCAACCCGGAGGGCGCGACCACGCCGGAACTGGCCCCCAAATTCCGCACGGAGCAGGGCCAGGTGATCGGCTTCAGCCTGCGCAACGGCAACTATGCCGTCAACCTGGGGCCGTGCGAAGGTTTGGCCGGACGGGCACGGACCGCATTGGCCCTGGCCCCCCAAGCCGGTGACGGGGATCTGCAAGTGCTGGTTGACTTTGCCGCCGCGGCCAATCCCGATGGCTCCGCCGACGCCCCCAACGAGGAAAGCGGCGGCGAGAGCGCCATCCCCGTGGAAGATGAGGCCGGCCAGCCCATCGATCCCGGCCAATTCCGCTTTGTGTTGGCCCAGCCGGTGGACAACAACGACAGGTGCCCAGGCAACTACATCATGGGCCGGGTGGTGAATTGGGAGGGCGGGCCCATCGCCGGGGTTCTGATCGAGGCGGTGGACGAGTGGGGCAACCGGGCCACCGCGGTCAGCAAGGGCGGGGCCACGGACTACGGCAACTACGACTTCCCCATCTTGGGCCGGGGCATCCGCTACACCGTGCGCGTCCTGGACGGCGGCGGCAACCCCATCAGCCCGCCGGCGATCATCGACCATCTGCAAGGCAGCGGCGGCAACGCCCCCTGTCATTGGGTGGCCTGGCGGGGTGGGTGAGGTGTAATCGTCTGTTTTGTTGAGGAGAACAACGTGCTGCGTACTTGGGGACGGTGGGTAATTGTGGGGGGGATCGGCTTGACCCTATTGGGGCTGGGGATCTTGAACGCGCCCAGGGCAGTGGCCCAGGCCCCCTTGACCGCCACCCCAAGCTCGACCAATATCTTCCGCATTGCCAACGAGATCGTCCAGCCCAAGGTCGGCGATGCCGTCTCCGGCTGGGTGAGCATCCGGGGCACGGCGGTGATCGAGGCCTATCGGCAATATCAAGTCCACATCTCCCCGGCGGGGATGGAGAATTGGAGTTGGCTGCACAGCAGCGCCAACGTGGTGCGGGACGGCCAGATCTATCTCCTCGACAGCACCGCCTTCCCGGATGGCTTTTACGATGTGCGGGTGCGGGCCATCCAGGATGGGGGCCAGTTCACCGAGGCCTATTTGCGGGGCATGGAGATCCGCAACGCCAATCCGCCCACCCCCACGCCCGAATACGACGAAGCCGGGGTGGAATTGCCCCCCACCCCGACCCCCACGGCCACCTTCACCCCCACCCCTGCGCCGGATGTGAGCTTGCGGGTGCCCGGCGGCCAGGGCTTTTACGAACCTCAGCCGGGGTCGGTCCTGCGGGGCTTTGTGCCCATCATCGCCACGGTCAACGGCACGGATCGCAACTATTTCGAGCCGGTACGAGCTTTATCTTTCCCCCACGGGCGCGGAGGCGTGGACCTGGCTCTTCTCCGGCAGTGCCCAGCTCTGGCAGGATGCCATCTACATCTTCAACAGCTATCTGCTGCCCGACGGGGCCTATGATCTGCGGCTGCGGGTGGTCTATCGGGACAGCAATTTCAGCGAGTATCATCTGCGCAATCTCTACGTGGCCAACGCCTCGGCCCCGCCGCCCCTCTCGGCCCAAAGCCAACCGGCCAACCCACAAACCGACCAACCTGATCTCACCCGCCCCACGGCGGACACCATCACCGCGCCCTTGGTCATCACGTCGCCTCGGCCCAATACCTTGGTCAGTGGGGTTGTGGATGTGCGGGGCACGGCCACGGACCCCAACTTCTTGCGCTGGGAACTCTATTGGGGCCCCAACGGCATCAACCGCTGGACCCTCCTCACCCAGGGCGACCGGCAGATGGTGGAAAGTCTGCTGGCCCAACTGGATCTACGGGGCATCCCTTCCGGCGACTATGACCTGCGTCTGCGCGTCGTGCGCCAGGACGGCAACTACACCGACACCTTCGTGCGCAGTCTGTTTGTGCGGTGGCGGGGGGCGATTTAGCGAGGGGCGGAATCCCCAATCAACCACGAATCTCTCCCACCACGCCCTTTTGCACTTTGCCTTTTGCCTTTTGCCTTTAATGTTTCACCGTCAAACCGTCTGTCTTTGGTCTGACTTCTGTACAAGAATCGTAGACTTCCTCGCTCTCCTTAGTTTGGGGGACGCAGGGAGAGACGGTATACTTATGTGTCGGTGGATCGCCCTGCTTTTGCCTGCCGGATGGTTAGGTCTGGGTCATGCGGAAAAGGATGAGTCCACCATGCGGAAACGAAATGCGCATAGGGATAGAAGAAAATCCCCAGTGTCCAGAGCGCTTTCGCAAGTCTATTTGCAAATCGGTTTGTCTATCTTTAGGAGAAAAAAACAATGAATAAAATCAAAATGACCCGCACGGCCACCGTGGCCCTGATCCTGGTCGTCATGCTGATCTCGGCTTCGGTCTTTGTCAGCGCCCAGACCAGCGTGTTGCGCTCCACCAGCGTCACCGGCGAATTGGCCGAGCAGTACGGCCAGAACTGGCTGGGGATCACCCCGGACCAACCCAACGCCAGCCTGAAGTTCACCCTGACCTTCTACCCCTCGGACAACAGCGAAGTGACGAACAACTTCGGCTTCTGGGTGATGGATGACAGCAATGTCAACGCCGTGGTGAAGAGCGCTGGACGCTTCGCCAACAACAACGTCGCCGCGGGCGAGCGCACGAACCGGGATCCCCAGGGCCAGTTGAGCGCCCAGGTCACCGCCAGCGGTCTCTCCGGCTACACCGTCGTGGTCTATAACGACAGCACCATCCCGGTGGAATACACCCTGACCCTGGAAAACGGCATGATCGTGGATGACGCCGGCCAGGTCAAGGATGCCTCCGGCATGGGCACGTCCATGATGGCTGACGCCGCCACGCCACCGAGACGGTCACGGGCACGGTCGCCGCCACCACGACCACCGCCGTTACCACCGTCACCGACGTTGACATGGATGCCGCCAAGGCCGCCGCCACCACCTACACCGTGGTCTCCGGCGACACCCTGGGCAGCATCGCCACCGCCACCTATGGCAATGTCACCTACTACACAGGGCATCTGCTCCTTCAACGAGCTGACCAACTGCAACCTCTTGGAAGTCGGCCAGGAACTGCTCCTGCCCGAGGTCGCCGTGCTGGATGGCCTGGCCGGTGTCACCGCCACCCCCGCTGTGGCCGCCACCCCCGCCGTGACCGCCACGGACACGACCACCGAGACCGTGGTCGCCGAGACGGAAGTGGTTGCCGAGACCGAAGTGGTCGCTGAAACCCCCGCCGCCACCACCCTGACCCCCGGCGAAGGCGTCACCTACACCGTGGTTTCCGGGGACACCCTGGCCACCATCGCCCTGGCCGCCTACGGGGATCTGAACCTCTACACCGACCTGTGCACCTTCAACACCATCGCCAACTGTGACGTGATTGAAATCGGCGACGTGATCAACCTGCCCGCCCTGGATGTCCTGACGGCCAAGTAGGACACCCCCTCCCAGCCTCCCCCAGTTTAGGGGAGGAGATGGGCAAAAAATAGAACGCGGATGACGCGGATTTGACGGATAAAAACGGATTTTTCTTTTGAAACAAAGAAAAATCCGCGAAAATCTGCCCAATCCGCGTCATCCGCGTTCTATTCCCAAATCCCTTCTTTTCTGTTTGATTCCTTCGCACATTTGTGCTAAACTTGTGCGCATGGACGAGCCTATTTTTCTTGACCCCCCACCCCCATCCCAGCCCCGACCCAGCGATGGGCCGGATCCCCTGGAATCCGTCGATCTGGCCCACCTCTTCGGGCCGGACGGTCCCCTGGCCGCCACCTTGCCCGGCTATGAGTTGCGGGGCAGCCAGCTTCAAATGGCCGAAGCGGTCAAGCAGGCGCTGCTGGATGACACCATCGCCCTGATCGAGGCCCCCACGGGCACGGGCAAATCCATCGCCTATCTGCTCCCGGCCATCCTCAGCGGGCGCACGGTGGTGGTGGCCACGGCCAACAAATCCCTGCAAAGCCAACTCTATACCAAGGACATCCCCTTTTTGCGCAAGGTGCTCAATCAGGATATTCAGGCTGTGCTGATCAAGGGGCGCAGCAACTATCTCTGCACCCACAAATGGGCGCAAGAGGCCAACGAGCAGCAACTTCTGGGCTTTGTGGACCAAAACACCCAGCAGATTCGCTTCATCAAAAGCTGGCTGGACGAGACCGAGACCGGCGATGTGGACGACCTGCCCTTCGTCCTGGCCCCGGACCTGCGGGGGCGGGTGGTCAGCTTCCCCGACGACTGTCTGCACAGGGATTGTGTCTATTTGGCAGGACGACTGCTGGATCGAGCAGATGCGGGATCGGGCCGCCGAGGCCCAGGTGTTGATCACCAACCACCATCTGCTCCTCAACGCCCTGGAATTGGGCCGGGGTGGGGAGCGCATCCTGCCCCCCGCCGCCATCTATGTGGTGGACGAGGCCCACCAGCTTGAGGAGACCGCCACCGCCGTCTTCGAGACCACGGTCACGGATTTCACCGTGGAGCAGCTGCTGGCCCGGGCCATCTTCAAGGAATATGCGGACGAGGTGGAGCTGGACGAACTGCGCTTCCAAAACACGGTGGCTTTTCAGGAAGTGGCCTATCAGAGCCGGGAAAATTCGTACCGCATCAAGGGCGCGCTGGAAGAGATGAAGCGGCTGGGCCACGATCTGGAGAAGCTCAAAGAGACGCTGAAAGCATTGGACCCGTTCAAACAATACGCCAAAGAGACCCTTGGCGGACCGAAAGACAAGGCCATCCCGCCGGAAATTGCGGCCAAGCGTGGCCAGTTCGAGAAGGGGCTGGAAGCCCTGGCCTCTATCGCCAACAAATTGCTGACCGTGGCCTCGGACAAGCGGGACGACGCCTATGTGCGCTTCGCCACCCGGATCTTCAACCGGCGCAAGGTCACCCTGGAGGTCCACGCCGCCCCCATTGCCCCGGCGGCCCTGCTGCGGGACTATCCTCTTCGATCCCGACCCGGACGCTTTGCCCGAAGGGGGGCGGCGCACGGTGATCTGCACCAGCGCCACCCTCTCGACAAACGGCCGCTTCGAACATTTCAAAAACCGCTGCGGCGTCGTCGTCGAAAGCCCAAAGGAGGCCAAGACGCCCGCCCAAGGCCCCCATCGAGCTGATCGTGCCTTCGGTCTTCGACTATCCCACCCAGGCCCTGCTCTATCAACCCGCCCTGCCCGCCTACGATTGGAAAAACAAAGACGCCTTTTACGGGGCCGCCTCCGCCGAGATCCGCCGCCTGTTGGAGGTGAGCCGGGGCCGCGCCCTCTGCCTCTTCACCAGTTGGGGCGGTCTGCAAGCGGTCAACGAGCACCTGGCCGACCCGGACACGGGCATCGTCTGGCCCCTGCGCGCCCAGGGCGACGCCCCCCGAGACGCCCTCCTGCGCTGGTTCCGGGAGACGCCCCACAGCGTGCTTTTGGCCACCAAATCCTTTTGGGAAGGCGTGGACATCCCCGGCGACGACCTGAGTTTGGTGATTTTGGACAAAATGCCCTTCCCCACGCCCAGCGATCCCCTGCACGCCGCCCGCATGGAGACCATTGACGCCAAGGCGGAACGGGCCAGCTTTGGCGAATACATGCTCCCCCTGATGACCTTGGCCCTCAAACAGGGCTTTGGCCGCCTGATCCGGCGCACCAGTGACCGGGGCGTGGTGGCGATTTTGGACGAGCGATTGAGCAGCAAAGGCTATGGCCGCCAAGCCCGCACGGATCTGCCCCCGGCCCGTTTCAGCCGGGAGATCGGCGAGATCCACCGCTTCTTCCGGGCCGCGCTGGACAGCCAGGCCGATTTTGCGCTCAATGTCAGCACCACCGAGGGCGATCAGCCCCAGTGGCGGTGGGAGTTGGTGCGCTTGCAGGATGGTCGGGCGGATGGCAAGACGGGGCGAGTCGAAGCGGGAGAAGCGGGGGCGGATCTGGAAATTGTGGGCGAGCTGACCGGGATCTTCGAGGGGTTGCGGGATCTGCGCCGACGCATCGAGCAGGCCGGACGCGCCCCGGAGCAGTTCGGCGTGGAGGTGCGGTGCAGCCAACGTCACCCTGGACGCCCTGGCCCAGCCCGAAAGCGGCGACGAACTCATGTCCGCCGTGGTGGCCGAGAGCGTGCGCTGGCGCAATATCCAGATGATCGGCCTGATCCCCGGCGAACTGAGCGCGGCGGAGAGCACCGCCTTCGAGCCGGATCTGGCGTTGGAGGAGTAGGGGCGATGGACTTCACTTTCCGCCCCTTCACCGACGCTGACGCCCGCACCATGCTCAGTTGGCGCTATCCGCCGCCCCTGGACCTCTACAACATCAACCCCACGCCCGACAACCCTGGACGGGGATGTGGCCTATCTGCTCGACCCCGCCTTCCACTACCACGCCGCCCTGGACGCCACCGGACAGCATGATGGGCTTTTGCAGCTTTGGCGAAGATGCCCAAGTCCCCGGCGGCGACTACAGCCGCCCGGCCCTGGACATCGGCCTCAGCTTGGATCCCTCCCTGATCGGCCAAGGATTGGGCGACGGCTTCCTGGCCGCCATCCTCGAATTGAGCCGGGACCTCTTTCACCCCACCCGCTTCCGGGCCACAGTCGTGGACTTCAACCCCCGCTCCCGCCGCCTCTTCGAAAAGGCCGGCTTCCGCCAAACCCAAACCTTCCACCCGCCGGACCGCCCGCAATTGACTTTTATTGTGCTGGAGCGGGACGAGAAAAAATAGAACACGGATTAAACGGATTTGACGGATAAAAACGGATTTTTTCTGATCAAAAAAGAAATCCGTTTTTATCCGTTCGATCCGTCCAAGGCAAAAAAGGTTTGTTCGATAAAAATCCGTGTTCTATTTTTTCTCGCTCTATTCCCGCAGATCTTTGCGCAGGATCTTGCCGATCATGGACTTGGGCAGTTCGGATCGGAACTCTACTTGGGACGGCACTTTGTAGCGGGTCAGGTGCTCCTTGAAGTAGGCGATCAGCTCGGCCTCGCTCAGACTTTCCCCAGCTTTCAGCACGGCGAAGACTTTGATGCGCTCCCCGGCGTATTCGTCCACCACGCCCACGGCCACGCCTTCCTGGATCTTGGGATGCTGGTAGAGCACCTCTTCGATCTCCCGGGGGAAGACGTTGAAGCCGCCCACGATGATCAGATCCTTCTTGCGGTCGGTGATGTAGAAATAGCCGTCCTCGTCCATGTGGCCGATGTCCCCGGTGTGCAGCCAGCCGTCGATCAGGGTTTCGGCGGTGGCTTCCGGTCGGTTGAGATAGCCCAGCATCAGGGTGGGGCTTTGCAGGACGATCTGGCCCGTTTCGCCGGGGGGCAGGTCGTGGCCGTCCTCCAGATCGACGATTTTGGCGATCACATCCGAGAAGGGAATGCCGATGCTGCCGATCTTGTGCATGCCCTGGTAGGGGTTGGCCATGATGGCGGTGACGGACTCGGTGAGGCCGTAGCCCTCGATCATGCGCCCGCCGGTCTTGCCCTCGAACTCGTCTTTGATGCCCTTGGTGAGGGGCGCGGCCCCCACAAAGATGCCCCGCAGGCTGGAGAGATCGTACTTTTCCACGCCGGGCAGGTTGCTGAAGGCGACGAACATGGTGGGCACGCCGGTGAAGAAGGTGGGCCGGTGTTTCTGGATCAGCTTGAGCACATCCTTGGCCCCGAAGCGGGGGACCAGCACGATCTCGCCGCCGCCCAGGAGCGCGCCGTTCATGTTGACGCTCATGCCGTAGCCGTGGAAGAGGGGGAGGACCGAGAGCAGCCGGTCCGCTGCGCTGAGTTGGCCCCAGGTGCGGATCTGGTGGGCGTTGGCCACGCAGGCGAAGTGGCTGAGCATGATGCCCTTGGCCACCCCGGTCGTGCCGCCGCTGTAGAGGAGCACGGCCAGGTCGTCCGGGTCCACGGAAGCCGGCTGGAAGGCTGACGGGGCGTCCTTGCCAGCTAGATCCATAAACCGAAGCGCCCCAGTGAGCCCAGCCTCTGCCCCAGCCCGCATCTGACTTCTTTCTCGAAAAAACATGACCAAACCGATGGGAAAGGGCATGAAATCGGCCAGGGGGCTGACGATCACCCGCTTGAGGCCGCTGGTTTTTTGCAGGGCGGCCACGGTTTCCAAGAAGAGGGGGATGGCGATCAGGGTCTCCATGCCCGAATCCTGGACCAGGAGGGCCAGCTCTTTGGGGTTGGCCAGGGGGTTGAGGCTGACCACCGTGGCCCCGGTTTTGAGGACGGCGTAGTAGCTGACGATGAATTGGGGCGAGTTGGGCATGAGCAGCCCCACCCGATCGCCCTTGCCGATGCCCAGCCCCATGAGGCTGGCGGCCAGGTTGTCGCTGAGGGCTTTCATGCGCCCATAGGATTGGGTCTTGCCGAAGAAGGTGGCGCAGGGGGCGGACGGGTTGGCCGCGGCGCTGTCGTCCAGCAGCCGGTAGAGGGGGATGCGGGGATAGTCCAGGTGGGCGGGCACACCGGCGTCATAGTGTTTGAGCCAGGGATGGTCCATGATGCGTCTCCTTGGGTGGGAAAGATTCGATGGGGTTGGCTGGGCTGGATGGCTGCCTCTATTGAATCTCAAAAGAGCCGAAAATTCAAGTGGCAATCGGTTCCACTTTTTTGCCACTTGAAGAATCCCCCAATCTGGCCCATAATAGAATCAACCAATCAACCGTTCAACAAGCCCACCCAGGACACCACCCATGAAACTCACTTTCCACGGAGCCGCCCGAGAAGTCACCGGGTCCATGCACTTGATCGAGGTCAACGACCAGAAGGTGCTGCTGGAGTGCGGTTTTTATCAAGGCCACCGAGCCGACACCTACGAACGCAACTTGAATTTCCCCTTCAAGCCCGCAGAGATCGACGCCGTCGTCCTCAGCCATGCCCACATCGACCATTCGGGCAACCTGCCCAATCTGGTCAAGCAGGGCTTTACGGGCAACATCTGGTGTACGGCGGCCACCCGCAACCTGTGTACCTATATGCTCATGGACAGCGGCTACATCCAAGAGCAGGACGCCCTTTACCTCAACAAAAAGAAGAAGCGCAAGGGCGAGCCTCTGGTTGACCCCATCTACACCAAGGAGGATGCCCAAAAGTCCTTGGAATACTTCGTCAGCGTGGGCTATCATCGGCCGATTTTGGTGGCGGACGGGGTGAAGGCCACCTTTTACACCGCCGGGCACATTTTGGGATCGGCCTTTGTGGTGCTGGACATCAACGAGCACGCCACGGGCAAGCAGTTCCGGCTGGTCTTCAGCGGGGACGTGGGCCGGGACGCCATCGCCATCCTGCCCCCGCCGGAGACCGTGGACAGCGCCGACATCCTGATCATGGAGAGCACCTACGGCAACCGGCTGCACGGCACCATCACCCAGGCCCGCCAGCGGCTGGAAGAGGTGGTGAGCCAGACCGCCAAACGCCGGGGCAAGGTGATCATCCCCTCCTTTGCCGTGGGCCGCACCCAGGAGTTGGTCTATACCCTCAACCAGCTGGCCGCGGTCGGGGACATCCCGGAACTGTCCATTTTTGTGGACAGCCCCCTGGCCGTCAACGCCACGGATGTCTTCCGCCTTCACCCGGAAGAGTGGGACGCCGATGTGCAGGATTTCCTAAACGAGGAGAAGCGCCGCAACCCCTTCGACGCCCCCAATGTGGAATATGTGCGGGATGTGCGGCGCAGCAAACAGCTCAACTTTCTGCACGATCCCGCGGTGATCATCAGCGCCAGCGGCATGGCCGAGAGCGGGCGCATCCTGCATCACCTCAAGAACAACATCGGCAGCCCGCGAACACCATCCTGATCGTCAGCTTCCAGGCGGAGCATACCCTGGGTCGGCGCATCAGAGATGGCGAAAGCCCCGTGCGCATCTTCGGCGAGATGATGAAGGTCAAGGCCCAGGTCGAGACCATCGACGGCTACAGCGCCCACGCCGACCAAGGGGAATTGCTGGACTGGGCGGGCCATTTTGACCGTACCCGGCTGCAAAAGCTCTTCCTGGTCCACGGTGAGTTGGACGCCGCCACCACCCTAAAAGGGAAACTGGGCGAGATTGGTTTTGCCGACGTTCGGATTCCAGAGCGGGGAAATAGCTTTGAGTTCTAATTGAACGTAACGACTAACCCCACCCCAGCCCTCCCCAGGTTTCGATATGGCCATCAGGCCTACTCAACCCAAGGATTGGGGAGGGGGCAGTGGTTGGGCGAGCGGATGTTCATTCGTCGATGGCATTCCGTCTACGCTACCACTGTCCCTCCCCCAACCTGGGGGAGGTTAGGAGGGGGTGGTTTTGCACCAAATAACCAGCAACTTTTTCCCATCCGCGATCGTCATCATACATACGCATCGCACCCCAACCATTTCACGCCGCCGCGCACCATCGTTCCCGCACACAATCAAGGTTTTTAGTCCAGTTTGGCGCAACCATTTTTCATCCCAAGGAGAAACTCCCCATGTCGATCCGATCTGTCTCACCGTTGAAACGTTCTCTCTCTCTCGTTCTGTTGATCGCCCTGCTTTTGACCCTGATCCCCAGCGCGGCTTTGGCCGCGCCCGCCCCGGCCCCGGCAGCCGCACCTGTTGCCAGCGGCTACGACACCCACACCGTCACCTATGGCGACACCCTAAGCGGCATAGCCGTGCACCACGGCACCACCACCCAGGCGTTGATGGCCGCCAACGGCCTCAGCAACCCCAACCACATCTATGTGGGCCAGGTGCTGCGCATCCCCGGCGGTGGCTCCAGCGGCGGATGGAGCGGCGGCTATGGCTGTAGCGCCTACTACACCGTCAAGCCCGGTGATGGCCTCTACCGCATCGCCGGCTGGTATGGCTCGGACGCCTACGCCATTGCCCAGGCCAACAACCTGCTCAACCTCAACGCCATCTATGCCGGGCAGGTCCTGTGCATTCCTGGCGGCGGTGCGCCCCAGGGCCCGCCCCCTGCCAATACCAGTTGGTACACCGTCCAGCCGGGGGACAACCTCTTCCGCATCGCCCAGCGTTTCGGCACCACGATCAACGCCCTGATGGCCCTCAACGGCATCAGCAACCCCAACCGCATCGTTGTGGGCCAAGTGCTGCGGGTTTCAGGATCCAGTGGCCCCGGACCGGGGACTGGCCCCAAGCCTACGCCTACACCTCAACCCCTGGCGCGTGGACCGGCCTGTACTACCCCAACAAGGATCTCAGCGGAACGCCCGCCCTGGTGCGCCAGGATGCGGACATCAAGTTCAACTGGGGCGAGGGCAGCCCGGCTTCCGGCCTCCCCGTGGACAACTTCAGCGTCCTGTGGACCCGCAGCTTCACCTATGCCGGGGGCAACTACCGCTTCTTCGCCACGGCGGATGACGGCGTGCGCGTCTACGTGGACAACGTCCTGGTCATCAACGCCTGGCGGGAGCAACCGGCCACCAGCTACTTCGGCGATGTCTACCTCAGCCCCGGATCCCACACCATCCGCGTCGACTACTTCGAAGCCACCCAGGTGGCGTCCATCTATGTCTATTGGGCGAAACAATAGGTTGATTGGTTGACTGGTAAAAAAAGAGCGAGATCCCTGGTTGGGATCTCGCTCTTTTTGGTTGAAATTGGGCGTTAATTCGGTTTGGACAAAGAGGGGGCCAGACTCAGTCCATCCCCAACAGGCGCAGGGCAGCGGTGAAACCCACGGCCTGCATGGCGGATCGGGCCTCTTGCACCAATTCGTCCACGGGCGCATCGGCGGGCTGCAAGTGGACAATGGTTCCCACCACCTCCGCATACTCTTCCAGCAGACTGCGCCGCCCGGCATAGCGCAGGGCTTGACGCAAGAAGTCGGCGCTGCCCGCACCATCTCCCCGCTCGTGGCAGATCTGGGCCAGCCCCAACAGCCCCCGCACATGGGTATACGGATAGAGCGACGGCGCATCGGACATGGCCTCGCGGATCAACGTCTCCGCCTCGTCCAACCGGCCCTGCTCCGTGCGCACCAGCCCCAGGCAGATGTGGGTGCTGTTGCGATGGTTGCGGAAGGCGTCGGTATCGCCCAAAATGGCCAGCACCCGTTCCAGCCGCCCCTCGGCCTCGTCCACATTGCCCTGGCGCAAGGAATGGAAAGCGCTGGCGATGCGCGGCCACAAACTCACCAGCCCCACGGACGGCCCCTGGCCCTGGCGGTTGAGGGCGATGCTGCGCTCGTTGAGCCGCTGGCTCTCCTCGTCATCCCCCACCATGCTGGCCAGAACCGCCAACTGGTGATAGGCCGTGCTGGCAATGGCCACCTGGGCCGTCTCCTCGCCGATCTGGGCCGCCATCTCCAAACAGCGCTTGGAGTCGGCCAACTGCCCCTGCACCCGCAAGGTCCAGCCATATTCCCACAAGGGCACCACCGCATGAACCGGCTCCATGATCTGCAAAATCTCCGCCACCGGGTCCCCAGGGATGGGCGGCGGCGGGGTCAGGAATGCCCACGCCTGGGCCAATTCTTGGGTTGGCTCCGGACTGTCCGCGCCATAGATCAACGTGTGACGGCGGATCAGATCCGCCACCGCCGGCACGGAATCCGCCGCCACCATCTCCACCAACTCCTGGAAGAGCTGGTTGCTCTCCCGCTGCTGGCCCACCAACATCAGCAGGGCGGTCAACCGGCTGTGGGCCTGGAGCAGAAGGGGTTGATCCCCCGTGCTGCCCGCCCAGCGCCGCAACCGGCGATAGCTGTCGGTGATGCCGTCCGGGTCGAAAAGGCTCTCGAAGGCCAGTCCCCGCCCGGTCAACGCCCGGCCCATCAGCGCCGGTTCGTCCTCTGGCCCAGGGTTCGGGCTACGCTCCAGCACGGTCAGGGCATCGTCAAAGTGGTGGACCGCCTGGCGGAAACCATAGGTGCGCAGCAGACTCTCCCCGGCCAAGACGCTGTAGCGGGCGAAGAGTGGCCGGGCATCGGCCCCGGCCTGGCTATAGTGGAAAGCGGCCTCGCTGGGGTACTCTGCGGCCCGGCCCAGGGCGGCCAAGGCATCCCCGGCCCGGCGGTGCAATCGCCGCCGGTGCAACACCGAGAGGCTGTCATAGGCCACATCCCGCAGGATCTGGTGGCCAAAGTCCAACCGGCCATCCATGCGTTCCAACAGGAATTGGCGGTGCAACAAAATTTCCAAACCGGTCATGGGGTCCGACGTGGCGGCCCGCTCCAACAGTTCAATGCTGAAATTGCGCCCAAAGACTGCGCTCAAATAGAGCACATCCAACGCCGCATCGGGCAGCCGCTCGATGCGCTCCCGGATGATCTCCTGCACCCGCTGGCTGCGGCGCAGGGCCAGGGAGCGCCCATTCTGGCTTGACCAGATCTGGAGGATGTTGCGGCCTTCGGCAGATTGGGCCGGGGCCGACTCGTCCGACAGATCCTGCATGGCCCGCAGGGTTTCGGTCAAAAAGAGGCTGTTGCCCAGGGTGACATCGTACAGCCCATTGGCCAGGGCCAGGCTGCTGGGATTTTCTGTGCCCACCAAAAGTTGCACATAGGTGCGCACATGCTCCCGGCTCAACCGTGCCAAGGGCAGGAAATGGGCATGGGGCAATCGCTGCCACGAGCGCAACAGGCTAACCAGATCGCTGTTTTCGGCCAGATCCCCCGTGCGATAGGCCAGGATGGCCAACATGGGCAGTTCCGGCATCCGACGCCCCAACCGGCTGAGCACGGCGATGGTGTCGGAATCGGCCCAGTGCAGGTCGTCCAGGAAGATCACCAAGGGGCGCAGCTTGGCCAGGGCGCTGAGAAAGCCCACGATGCCGTCCATCAAGCGCTGGCGGTTCTCGTCCGGGCTGGTCAGGGCGGGGTCGATCTGGGGCAGGGTGAGGGAGGGCAGGCGATCTTGCAGGCTGGGGATGATCTGGGTCAACTGGGCCAGACTGGCCATGGGCAGATGGTGCAAAGACGAAAGAGGCAGTTGGGCCAAATAGCGGCCAATGCCATCGGTCAGGGGCGCATAGGGCAACTGCCGTTCCAGGGCCTGACACGAGCCGCTGATCACCGTGGCCCCTTGCTCCGCGGCCAATTGCAGGGTGTGATAGGCCAGCCGGGTCTTGCCCACGCCCATTTCCCCATCGATCACCAGCAAATGGCCCTCGCCGGCCATGGACCGAGCCAGGATCTGGGCGGTCTCCTCGGCCTCTGTTTCACGACCCACAAAGATGCGCTTGTGAGCCTCTTCCAAACTGGGCAGGAGGATCTGTTGGGGCAAGGGTTGGGGCTTCTGAGGTTGACCGCCGCTGTTGGGGGAGAGCGGTGCGGGCATCAAAGTTGGCTGGGTGCCGTTTTGGGCAGATGCCTCCGTCCCATTTGTGCCCGGGGCAAGGCCGCCGACCATCGGGGAGCCGTCCGGGGCTGTGCCGGCATCGTCCGCCCAGGCCGTGCGATTATAGGGCGTGCTGCGGGTCTCGATCTCGCCGTTGAGGATGCGCTGGTGCAATTTTTGGGTCAAGGGGCTGGGGTCCGCGCCCAATTCCTCGGCCAACACCACCCGGCACCGTTCATAGCTGAGCAGGGCCGCCGCGCTGTCCCCAGATTCGGCCTGATAGCGCATGAGGGACTGATACGCGTTCTCCCGCACCTCGTCCCTGGCCAAAATGCGCCGACATTCGGCGATGGCCGCGCTGTGGTTGCCCTGGGCCGCGTGGAGATCCGCCAGGCGCAGCAGGGCGTTGAAATAGCGCTCCTGCAACCGTTCCCGCTCCGCCTTGGCCCAGTCGGAATAGGGATCGCTGATCAGATAGTCATCTTTGTAAAGAAAGATGGCATTGTTCAGATGAACGATCTGATCTTGGGTGGCCGGGGCATTTTGGGCCAGACGCAACTCGGCCTCAAAGACCTCCACGTCCAGCCAGACCTCCGGGTGGGCGCGGAAGGCATAGCCCGGCGCTTGGGTATGGATATAGCGGGAAGGGGCACGGTTGGCCCGATCCGGTTCCAGCACATTGCGCAGCGCGTTGATGGCGCTGCGCAGGGTGGTGGCCGCGGCATTGGGCGAACTGTTGGACCAAAGGATCTCGATCAGACGGTCGGTGGCGACGGGTCGTGGCCGTTCGGTGATCAGAATCTTGAGCAGTTGGCGGGCCTGGCGGGTGTGCCAGTCGCTTTCTGCCACCGGGTGGCCATCCCGGATAACCTGCAGAGTGCCCAGCGTCGCTATCTGCAACCTGAACGTCTGCTCGGACGTCTGTGAGATCCCTGTCTCTGGGTGGGCGAGCAGGGTTTGTATCATAGTTGGGAGAGTGTACTGAACGGGTCTTTGTCTGTCCCCAAAGCGGATCGGCAACCTGGATCGGTCAAAGACATGGTTCTTACGAACCGGACAGGGAGCGATTGATGGTGCGTCCCTATTTTACTCTACTTTTTGGGGTTTGACAAATGGCCATAACGCACTGCGGCATAAAGTAAAAGAAGGGGAGAAGGGGTGAAGGGGCGAGGGGGTGAAGCCAACGTAGGTTGAGTAGCCCGACTAAACGAACCAAGTTCTTGACCAAGAAAGAAAGGGCGTATCGAAACCGGACGAGTAATCGCCCCCCTAACCCCCCAACTTTGGGGGGAGTGTCCACGACCTCCCCCAGAATTGGGGGCCGGGGGGCAGAAAGGGCGTATCGAAACCGGACGAGTAATCGCCCCCCTACCCCCCAACTTTGGGGGGAGTGTCCACGACCTCCCCCAGAATTGGGGGCCGGGGGGCAGAAAGGGCGTATCGAAACCGGACGGGGTGAGGAAAAAACAAAGGGATTGGGGATCAACCAGAAGCTGATCCCCAATCCCTGATTCTGCCTAGAACGGAATGTCTTCGTCGCTGGCAGCGCCGTCATCATCATCGCTGGGGGCGCTGCCGCTGAAGCTGCCGCCACCGCCAGCCTCGTTGTCGGCCCGGGTGCCGAGGAAACGCACCTGATTGGCCGTTACATCCAAGGAGACCCGGGTATTGCCGTCCCGGTCTGTGTAGGTGCGGGGCTCTTCAATTTCGCCCACCACCAGAACTTGGCGGCCTTTGGTCAGATACTGGCTCACCAGTTCGGCCAGCTTTCGCCACGCCGTCACCCGGAACCAGATGGTCTTTTCTTGGCGTTGGCCTTCTTGATTGGTCCAACTGCGGCTGACGGCCAAGCTGAAACTGGCCACGGGCACGCCGCTGGAGGTGTAGCGCATCACAGGATCGCTACCGAGATTGCCGACGAGTGTAAGTTGTTGGTACATTGGGATCTCCTTTGGGTTGAGTGTAAATAAAGTCGATTGCGTGTCAGGTCAGGCAGAAGATCGCGGGGAAGATCCCGCAGTAGAACTGGCGAATAGAACAGATGAGCCAGTACGTGCATTGTAATCTCAAACCGGGTGATTGTCAATCAGCGCTTGTGCGTACTTTTTGCCACGATTGGCCCCTCGGCACCCAATTCTGGGGGAGAGTGTGGGCAGTTTTGCCCAGGGCGAGGGGCAGGTTCCCCTCTGCCCAAAGCCGATTGGACGCTCTGCCAAAAGCGTACTACAATTGACCAATCAACCATCATCCACCAGCCCACCACCCACCCAATAAACCAACCATGACCCACGTCACCCTAAACACCATCCAAACCTATCTTCAACTCAACCAGCTTGACGGCTGGCTACTCTACGATTTTCGAGGCCAAAATCCCGTGGCCCTGCATGTGGCCGGCTTGCAGACCAGCGGCAGCCGCCGCTGGTTTCTGTGGATTCCGGCCAAAGGCACGCCCAGTTGGCTGATCCACGCCATCGAGGGCAGCACCTTTGCCCAGGTCAACCCGGAGATGGCCGGCTCCGGTCCCATGCACAAGTATGCGGGCTGGAAGCAGTTGGCCGAAGCCCTCATGGATCTGGTGGTCACCGAGACCGGGCGGCCCGCCCGCACCATCGTGATGGAGTACAGCCCCCTCAACGCCATCCCCTATGTCAGCAAAGTGGACGCCGGCACCCTGGAATTCGTGCGGGAAGTCACCCAGGCCGAGGTGGTGAGCAGCGCGGATCTGGTGCAGTTGGTCCAGGCCGTGTTGACCCCGGAACAGGTGCAGAGCCACCGGGACGCCGCGGCCGTCTGCTTGGCCGCCAAGGAGGCCGCCTTCGCCTTCATCGGCCAGAAGCTGCGGGCCGGGGAAGCCCTCACCGAATATGACGTGCAACAGCAGATCATGGCCACCTTCGCCGCCGCGGACATGGACCCGGACCATCCGCCCATCGTCTCGGTCAACGCCCACGCCGCCGACCCCCACTTCGCCCCGGACGCCCAAACCCACGCCCCCATCCGCGCCGGGGACATGGTGCTGATCGACCTGTGGGCCCGCCCCATGACCGGCCCGGACGCCTGCTTCGCCGACATGACCTGGGTGGGCTATTGCGGCGAGACGGTCCCATCTGCCGCCGCCGAAGTCTTCGCCGTGGTGGCCGCGGCCAGGGATCGGGCGGTCAGCTTTATCCAAGAGCGGCTGGACATGGGCCTGCCCGTCTTCGGCTACGAGGTGGACGACGCCTGCCGAGCCGTGATCGAAGAGGCCGGGCATGGCGACGCCTTCTTCCACCGCACGGGCCACAGTTTGGGGTCCGCGGTGCACTTTGTGGGGGTCAACATCGACAATCTGGAGACCCAGGATCGCCGCCAACTCATCCCCGGCGTCATGTTTACGATTGAGCCGGGCATCTATCTGCCCGACTTCAACTTTGACGGCAGCCCCACGCCCAAGGGGCTGGGCATCCGCAGCGAGATCAACTGTCTCATGCACGCCGACCGGGTGGAAGTGACGACCTTGCCGTTGCAGACGGAGATTTTGGCGCTTTTGATCTTTGATCCACGAATCTTCACGAATCGTCACGAATCGAAATTGAAAAGATTCGTGTGGATTTGTGGAGATTCGTGGAGATCGAGTTCTTGGAAATGGAGGAGAACTATGCTCAATCCACAACTCATGGAGCGAATTACTATAGATCCGGCTGTCATGGTTGGAAAACCGGTCATTCGAGGAACACGATTGACTGTCGAGTATATTCTCGGCTTGATGGCGAATGGGGCAACCGTGGATGAGATTTTGGAAGAGTACGGCGGTCTGACAAAAGATGACATAAACGCATGTCTCAGCATGGAAATTTCGAGGTAAGTATGCACCGCAAACAGTTTGACACCCCGCCCAAGAAGGTCGCCCTCTTCGTCACCTGCATGGTGGACCTGATCTACCCCGGCGTGGGCATGGGGACGGTGGAGTTGCTGGAACAGCACGGGATCGAGGTCGTCTTCCCCGAGGAGCAGACCTGTTGCGGGCAGCCGGCCTTCAACGCCGGCTATCGGGACGAGGCGCGGGTGCTGGCCCGGCGCTTTTTGGAGATCTTCGGCCCCCTGGTCGAGTCCGGGGCGGTGGAGGCGGTGGTGGCCCCCAGCGGCAGTTGTGTGACCATGACCAGCCATTTCTACGACGCCCTTTTCGATCATGCCCGAGACCCGGTCGGAGCAGCGGCGGGCCAAGGCTTTGGGCGAAGTCACCTTTGAGTTGACCGAGTTTTTGGTGGATGTGCTGGGCGTCACCGACGTGGGCGCGGTCTATCCGGGCAAGGTGACCTATCACGCCTGCTGCCACCTGAACCGGGAGTTGGGGGTGGATGCCCAGCCCCGCAGCCTCTTGGCCCATGTGGACGAGGCCGAGCTTGTGGAGATGGACAACGACCAGGAATGTTGCGGCTTTGGCGGTCTCTTCGCCGTCAAAAATGCCCCCATCAGCGTGGCCATGGGCGAGCAGAAGATGCGCCACATCGGCGACAGCGACGCGGATGTGGTGGCCCTGTGCGATGTGAGCTGCATGACCCACATCAACGGCCTGCTCAGCCGCAACGGTGCGCCCGTGCGGGCCGTGCATATCGCCGAACTGCTCACCGGACGGGTGCCCTCCCCGGAGCGCCCGGCGGAACGGGCCGACGCCCCGAAACAACGGGATCGTCGCTGGCAGGACATGCGCCAACTGGGCGAGACCCCCGCCGCGCCCGTGGCCCCGGCCACCCCGGACGTGCGGGATGTTCTCCCCAAGCCGACGCATCGGACAGCCCCGACCGTCCCCGCCGCTGGCAGGATATCAGCTGATCATCCAGGAGTTCTCTATGCCCGTCAATTTCACCGCCCCCTATAAAACCCGTGTCAAACAAGCCGTGGCCGACCCGCATCTGAGCGGCGCGGTGACTCGGGGCACCGTGCGCATGGACACGGCCCGCATCAACGCCCTGGCCGCGGTGGACGGCCAACGTCTGCGGGACCAGGTGCGCCAGATGAAGGAGTACACCCTGCGCAACCTGCCCGAACTGTTGGAGCAGTTGGAGCGCAATCTGGTCGCCAACGGGGCCAGGGTGCATTGGGCCAAGGACGCCGCCGAGGCCAACCGCATCATCTCCGCCATCGCCGACCAGAACAATGTGCGCAAGGTGGTCAAGTCCAAATCCATGGCCACGGAGGAGGTCCACCTCAACACAGCGCTTGGAAAAGGTGGGCATCGAGGTGGTGGAGACCGACCTGGGCGAATACATCGTCCAATTGGCCGGGGAAGCCCCCAGCCACATCGTGGCCCCGGTCATGCACAAGCGCATCCAGGAGATCAGCGAACTCTTTCAACAAAAGCTGGACATGCCCCCCAGCCTGGACCCGGCGGACATGTGTACCGTGGCCCGGCGCAAACTGCGCAAAGAGTTCCTCTCCGCCGAGATGGGGGTGAGCGGCTGCAACTTCGCCATCGCCGAAACGGGGACGGTCTGCATCGTCACCAACGAGGGCAACGGGCGCATGATCAGCAGTATGCCCAAAATTTACGTGGCCCTCATGGGCATCGAAAAGCTGGTGCCCACGGTGGAGGACGCCTTTCAGCAATATCAACTGCTCTGCCGCAGCGCCACGGGGCAGAATGTGTCGGTCTATATGTCCATGACCAGCGGGCCAAAGGGCCCCCAGCACCCGGACGGGCCGGAGCAGTTCCATGTGGTGCTCATGGACAATGGCCGCCTGGACACCCTGGCCCGGGGCTATGGCGAGGCGCTGCTGTGCATCCGCTGCGGGGCCTGTCTCAACACCTGCCCGGTCTATCGCCAACTCAGCGGCCACGCCTACGGCAGCACCTATTCCGGCCCCATCGGCTCGGTGATCACCCCCCTGCTCTCCGGGCTGACCGTGGGCAAGGAGCTTCCCCACGCCAGCACCCTGTGCGGGGCCTGCCGGGAAGCCTGCCCGGTCAAGATCGACCTGCCCCGGCTCTTGGTCGATCTGCGGGCGGATCTGGTGGAGCAGGGCGACAGCGGTTTTTTTGAAAAGAAGGCCATCCAAGCCTTTGTGCAGACCGTGCAAAGTCGCCAACGTTTCGAGCAAGCGGGCAAGGTGGCCAGTGTGGCCAGCAACCTCGCAGCGAGCATGATGGGTGGCAATATCACGTTCATGCCACCGCCGCTCTACGATTGGACCCGCAGCCGAGACTTCCCGCCCTTCGCCAAAAAGAGTTTCCGCGACCAATGGAAGGAGCGGAAGTCATGAGCAGCCGCGACGAAATTTTGATCCGCTTGCGGACGGTTTTGAGCCGCCCGGATCTGCGCTTTCCGCCCGCAAATCCCAAACCTTTGGACCCCCGCCAGCGCATGTCCGTGACCTATGCCGACGGGGACCGCTGGGATCTGGCCCATCGCTTTGGCCGGGAATTGGAGACGTTGCACGGCTCGTTTGAGCTGGTGGACTCCCCCGCCGAGGGACGGCTGGCCCTGATCTCCCGCATGAAGATCTGGCTGGACGAGGAGATGGCCCTGCGCAAGGCGGCCGCGCCGCCGCCGGGGGACATCAACTCCGTGCTGTGCTGGGACCCGGCCCTGCTGCCCATCGCCGAGCTGGAACCGGCTATGGCGGACACGGGCTTCAACCTGGTGGCCCCGGCGGACATGGCGGACGTGGAGACCCGGGCCAAGGCGGGCCATGTGCGCTTCGGCCTCTCCGGCGTGGACGCGGCCTTTGCCAGCACGGGGACGATTGTGGTGGCCTCCGGGCCGGGCAAGAGCCGCTCCGCCACCCTGTTGCCCCTGCGCCACATCGTGCTGCTGCCCCTCAGCCGCCTCTTCCCCACCCCGGAAGCCTGGCTGGCCAGCCTGCGCTACACGGGCGAACTGGTGGACTTTGTGCGCAGCAGCGCCAACGTCTCGTTGATCTCCGGCCCCAGCAAGTCCGCGGACATCGAGTCCAACCTCACCCTGGGCGTCCACGGCCCGCAACAGGTCCACGCCATTTTGTTTGATGATATGGAGGCGTTGATGCGGGGAAGGTAGGGAATGACCAATGGACAATGCACAATGGACAATGCGAGGCGAGCGGGTGCGAGCTAGCGCAGGTTGAGTAGCCGCCCAGGCTTTTCCGCAAACCATTCATTTGCTGGCGGCGTATCGAAACCGTAGCGGGTTGACCACAAATCTTCCCAATACACGAAATCAAAATCCAAAATCCAAAATCCAAAATGAAAGAGACTCTTAAAAATGACCAAAAAAACTTGGCGTGTGGCGATGATTGGGGCCGGGGGGATTGTGCAGTGGGGACATATCCCGGCCTTTCAAAAGTTGGAAAATATGGAGATCGTGGCGGTCTGCGATGTGAATGGCGAGCGGGCCAAGACCGTGGCCGCGGAGGCGGGCATCCCCGGCGTCTACACGGACTACGAAGTGATGCTGGCCGAGGTCAAGCCGGATTTGGCCGTGGTGGCGACGCCCAATGTCTTCCACAAGCCCATGACCTTGGCGGCGCTGGAAGCGGGCTGCCATGTGCTGTGCGAGAAGCCCTTGGCCATCACCTATGCGGATGCGCTGGAAGTGGTGGAGCGGGCCGAGGCCCTGGGCAAGGTGCTGACCGTGGGCACCCACTATCGCTGGAGCGGGGCCATGCAGGCGGCCAAGCACCAGGTGGACGCCGGCTTCTTCGGCGAGATCTACGCCGTGCGCACGGTCTACAGCCGTCGCTCCGGCATCCCCGGCTATGGCAGTTGGTTCACCAACAAGGATCTGGCCGGGGGCGGCAGCCTCTTTGACATCGGCGTGCATGGGCTGGACAAGGCCCTCTTCCTGATGGGCTATCCCAAGCCGGTGACCGTGACCGGCGTGACCTATGCCAAGTTTGGTCCCTTGGGCAAGGGGCTGGGCGGCTGGGGCATCGACAAGCAGAAACCCACCCCCGGCGCTCGCTACGATGTGGACGATCTGGCCTTGGCCTTTGTGCGCTTTGAGAATGGGGCCACCCTGCAATTGCAGGCCGCCTGGGCCAGCAACATGCCCGATGACCAGAGCGTGGAACTTTTCGGCACAGAGGGCGGGGCGCGTATCTCCGGGGCCAGTGACTTCCAGTTGTTTACGGAGGTCAACGACGCCCCCGTGAACATGGTGCAGCCCGTTCCGCAAGACAAGACCGGCTCCAACACCAAACAAATTTCTGATTTAATCCAATATTTGGACGGGGACGCGGACGCGCCCCTGGTCACCGGACGCCAGATTTTGGTGGGGGTGCAGATTTTGGACGCCATTTACAAGTCCGCGGCCAGTGGGCGAGAGGTGGTGCTGGGATGATCGAGCTGCCCCTGCTTTCCACGGACCAGATGCGAGAGGTGGATCGGCTGATGATCGAGGAGTTCGACATCCAGTTGATCCAGATGATGGAGAATGCCGGGCGGGATTTGGCCCTGCTGGCCAAGCGCCTGCTGCACGGGGACTTGGCCGACCGGCCCATCGTGGTCCTGGCCGGGCGGGGCAACAACGGCGGCGGCGGATTGGTGGCCGCTCGTCACTTGATGAACTGGGGGGCGTGGGTGCAGGTGCTCCTCACCCACCGCCCGGCGGAATATAGCGGGGTTCCGGCGCACCAACTGGGCATCCTGGAGCGCATGGGGCTGCCCCTGGCCTGGGCGGACGAGGGCTGGGAGCTGCCCCCGGCGGATCTGGTGATCGACGCCGTGATCGGCTATGGCCTGCGGGGGGAACCCCAGGGCGCGGCCCGCAACCTGATCAGCCTGGCCAACAGCAGCATGGCCCCCATCCTCAGCCTGGACGCGCCCAGCGGCCTGGACACGGAGAGCGGCGTGCTGCACAGCCCGGCCATCCACGCCGCGGCCACCCTCACCTTGGCGCTGCCCAAGGCCGGTCTGCTCAGCGAAGCCGGGCGGGCCGCGGTGGGCGACCTCTACTTGGGGGACATCAGCGTGCCGCCCCAACTCTACGAAGCCCTGGGCCTGGACGTCCCCCCCCTCTTCGCCACCAGCCTGATCATGCCCGTGCATGTGGAAAATGGCCGGGCGTTCCTGCTCCCCAGCCACGAGCCGGAGCATGTTCAGGAAACTCGGTTGAAGTTGCGCGACTGGGAGTAGGCGTGTTGCGTATTGCGTGTTACGTGAATTTCACGGCACGCAATACGCAACACGCAACACGCAACACGGAGACACCTATGTTCATCATTCTCGCCTACATCCTCATGATCCTCGGTCTGATCGGTTCCCTGCTGCCTGTGCTGCCGGGGCCGATTTTTATTTGGGTGGGGGTCTTGGTTTGGGCCTATGCCGATGGATTCCAAGCCATCGGTTGGCCCACTTTGGCCTTTCTGGGCATCTTGACCGTGATCGCCTGGGTCTCGGATTTGGCCCTGACCACCATCCTCAGCCGCCGGGCCGGGATCAGTTGGAAATCCATCGGCGCGGCCATCCTGGGGGGCATCGTGGGCGGGATTCTGCTCAGCGGGGTGCTGATCTTGGGGTCCATCGTCGGCACCATCCTGGGGGCCATCGGCGGGTTGGTGCTGTTCGAATATCGGGAAAAGCAGGATTGGGATCTGGCCTGGAAATCGGCCAAAACCTATCTCGTCGGCTTCTTCGGGGCCGTGGTGATCGAAACCGCCCTCAGCCTGATCATGCTGGGCATCTTCGCCTGGCAAGCCTTTTTGTAAAAACATAGACAAATAGGCCACGGATTGCACGGATTTGACGGATTCAAACGGATCTTTTTTTGATCCGTAAAAATCCGTTCGATCCGTCAAATCCGTGGCCTATTTTTGAAGGAGTCGTTATGCGAGCGGTGATTTTTGTGAATGGGGTGGTGGACGACTACGCCCGGCTGGCGGCGTGGCTGCGGGCGGATGACTATTTGATCGGGGCGGACGGGGGGACGATGCACTGTCTGGCCCTGGGACGGCGGCCCGACGTGGTGGTGGGGGATCTGGACAGTCTGTCCGGCGGCGTGGTGGCGGAGCTGCGGGCGGCGGGGGTGGAGATCGAGGAACATCCCGTGGCCAAGGACAAGACGGACCTGGACCTGGCCATCGACCGGGCCATCCGGGACGGGGCGGACGCCGTGCTGCTGGTGGGCGCCCTGGGCGGACGGCTGGACCAGACCCTCTCCAACCTGCTGCTCCTGGCCCGGCGGGAGTGGCCGGTGCCCCTCTCCTTGGCCGAAGGGGACGAGCTGGCCCAAGTCGTGCGGGGCGGGGAGACCATCACCGTGCAGGGGGAGCCGGGGTCCACGGTCAGCGCCGTGCCCCTGAGCGAAGTGGTGACCGGCGTCACCTACACCGGTCTGGCCTATCCCCTGGCCGACGCCACGTTGCGGTTGGGGAGTACGCGGGGGGTCAGCAATGAGTTGGCCGGGCGCGAGGCGCGGATTTCGGTGGGGGCGGGGATGTTGTTGGTGATTAGTAAGGGGTGAGGGGGGGCGAGGTTGAGTCCGGAAGGTCCGGTGCAGAGAAGCGTGGCAGCGGGGAAGCGTCCGCGTAGATGGCGGGGATGATGTTGCCTAACGGTTTGCGTTACTGGCGCTGGGGCGGGCGTGGATTCTGCTTGGGAGCAGAAAAAACTCGAAGCCAGAAAAATGCTTGAAAATGCCGCAGAATCCCCAGCGTCCAGTGCACGCTTTGTTGGGCGCGTTTTAATGCTTAAGATCGAACTGGATAATACCAGAATAGATTTTTTGCATATGTTATATTGCAGATCTCATTCTATAGTACATTTTACCTCTCTTATCATGTTTCTGGGTGCAAGTGCTTCATGTAATCTAAGCCCATGCAATCACTGCGGAGTTACAATTTGGTAAGCTATCGGGTTGAACTATAGTCAAGACGCCTTCTTATCGAGCGATAATTGTTCGTCGAGCAAAACAACTCGTCTCTTGTAGATGATCTTCAGTTCTGGCATGGACGCTACATTGTAATACTCCAAAATTGACGCCATAGCCTGCATGAATTCACCAAGTAAACGGCGTCACTGAGATCGGCTGAACCGATTAGCACCAAATAGGTTTTGAAGAACAATGATAATTCGCGGAAACTCGACCTGTAGTTCATGTTCAACCATTCCTTGAGTCAACTGATTCCGTAGGCGGTGAAACCATCGATTTCGGCAGTCAACGCCATCACGTTAGCGTTAGCATGTTTTGTCGATATCAAGTAATTTGTGAAATTTTCCGAATTCTTGAACTCACTTCTCGAGATATTTAATCCCGGATCCTTTGGCAGCCAAGATTGTTTTGGTCGTCGAGTCAACGGCATAGTCAATGCTTATAATTGCCAAGGGTTATGGAATCTGTGTCTTGTTTTAGCAGTTCAGCGATGCTTTAATATTGTCTGGTGAACCAGTTGCCCAAAGCGGTTGGTTTGCCATAGAAAACACTGAATAACAGATCTAGGTTTGTGAAAGGTAAAGGCACACACGTATCATGATGCGGAATCAGATCGAAACACCCATCAACTTCAGAGGGTATGTATGGAAATTGTCTGGCCGCATATGTATTCCTGGGAGATATGATCTACATGAATTATTGTCCCATATCGGGTTCCATCTCTGCTGCCTCCCAGCCCCCACGCGCAGACCACCACGACCGCCAGCCCTGCCACCTGCCCCACACGGAAGCCGCTGAGATCTCATAGCTCACGGAGCAATGACTCCACGGGTCGGGCCAGCCCCTGTTCTATCTCGCCCAAGCCGCTTTCGACCAGTCGTCGAAAGGTGGAGATTTTGCCAAGTAGTCCACTTCCTCTTCGCCCAGGAATTGTTGTAGTTGCGCCGCGGCTTTTTCTTGATTGCTGGGCGTAAACACAGGATAGGTTGCCTCGGTGGCAAAGTATCGTGCCGGATTTTCCTCATCCAATAGCATTTTGGAAATGGCCTCAATAAGTTGCAGTTTTTCAAATCTCGGTAAAGGTTTGATTTCTTTGGTAATCTCGTTCGAGCAACATATGACTGCATTTCCCCGATCGTTGTTTGAACCCTCCGTGATTTATCTCGCAAGCCGGGTTTACCCACTTGTACCCCACACTCGCGCATGGATGGATCTGCGCAGTGGCGTTGATGTGCTCTTGCCCGACACACCTCTGTTTTTGTCGCCGGAGGTCATGACGTTTCACTTTTCTGCAAGTCCGCCCCAACCCCCACGCGCAGACCACCACGACCGCCAGCCCCGCCACCTGCCCCACGCGGAAGCCGCTGATCGTGGCCGGGTCCGCCAGGAAGCCGTCGGTGATCAGGCGGATCAGCCCGTAGCCCAGCCCGGCCAACAGCACCACCCGCCCCGGACGTTCCCGCTCCGGCCACACCCACAGGACGATGAGCAGGATCAGCAGCCCCACGGCCTGGTAGAGGCCCACGGCGTGGACCGCTTTGCCAAAATAGTTGACACCCCAGGGCAGATCCGTGGCCACGCCCACCACCGCCCCGGTCAGGTAGGCCGAGGCGCTGAGGATGGACCCGGCGGCCACAAAGCCGAAGGCCAGGGCCGCGGCCACTTTCACCGGGTCCAGGCTGCGCCAGATCAGGTAGGCATAGCCCACGATGCCGGGCGGCGATCACGCCGGGCCAGAATTCAAAGCCGCCGGGCCGCACGCTGAAGATCATCAGGGGCTGGTCCACATAGACCGGCCAAAACTGGACCACATTCCACAGTCGGGCTACAATCAACCCGGCGGTGAGGCCGAACAGGCTCAAGTTCCACAGGTCGTCGATGTTCAGCCGCCACCGTTTGCCATAGCGGCCCATGGCGTCCAGGGCGATCCACACGGCGATCAACGCCAAAATGGGTCCGGTGGGAAGGGTGAGGGGGCCGAGCGGGATGTTTGTGTACATGGTTGGTTAATCCTGTTGCTGTCATTGAGAACGATTGGAACACAGATCTAGGGATTGCAACGGATTGACTGATTTGTTCGACGGGAGATCGTATTTATCCGTCGCATCCGTCAGATCCGTGTTCTATCTCATCCAGTGGCATCAAATCTTGAAAGGATGATCGAATGCGAATTCTCGTCACCGGCGGGGCCGGGTTTTTCGGCAGTCATCTGTGCGATCGGCTGTTGGCCGAGGGGCACACGGTCGTGGCGATGGACAATCTGATCACGGGCAACACGGACAACATCGCCCATCTGGCCGGAAATGACCGGTTCAGCTTTATCAAGCACGACGTGACCAACTACATCTATCTGGCCGGGGAACTGGACGGCATTCTGCACTTCGCCAGCCCGGCCAGCCCGATCGACTATCTGGAATTGCCCATCCAGACCCTGAAGGTGGGCAGCCTGGGCACCCACAACGCCCTGGGCTTGGCCAAGGCCAAGGGCGCTCGCTTGCTCCTGGCCAGCACCAGCGAAGTCTACGGCGATCCCCTGGTGCATCCCCAGACCGAGGACTATTGGGGCAACGTCAACCCCATCGGCCCCCGCGGGGTCTACGACGAGGCCAAGCGCTTCGCCGAGGCCATCACCATGGCCTATCACCGCTATCACGGGGTGGAGACGCGCATCGTGCGCATCTTCAACACCTACGGCCCGCGCATGCGCTTGAACGACGGCCGGGTGGTGCCCAATTTCATCGAGCAGGCCCTGGCCAAGCAGCCCCTGACCATCTACGGCGACGGCAGCCAGACCCGCAGCTTCTGCTATGTCAGCGACCTGGTGGACGGCATCTACCGCCTCTTCCTCAGCGACGAGCCGGAGCCGATCAACATCGGCAACCCCACGGAGATGACCATTTCCGAGTTCGCCGAGACCATCAACCGGGCCACGGGCAACCCGGCCGGCATTCAGTATAACCCCCTGCCCACGGATGATCCCAAACAACGCCGGCCCAACATCGACAAGGCCCGGCGGGTGCTGGGCTGGGAACCGAAGGTCGATCTGGCCCAGGATTGGAAGCAGACGATTCCCTGGTTTGCGAAACAGTTGGGGCTTGAAGAGAACAAATAGAACACGGATTGAACGGATTTGACGGATTAAAACGGATCTTTTTTGATCCGTTAAGATCCGTTTGATCCGTCAAATCCGTGGCCTATTTGTTCTTGTGTGGGCCAAATATCTTTGTGATTGCCCTCATCTAGGCTATAATCGTCGGGGATCAGGGGTATTGGGGATTAGGGATCTGGGTGTTGAATTACCTGAATCCCTACTCCCCGATCGCCCGAATCCCTATTTCTGAACCGATAGCGCAGTCTTGGAGAATCGATGGATCAGTCCCATATTCGTAATTTTAGCATTATCGCCCATATTGATCACGGCAAGAGCACCCTGGCCGACCGCCTGTTGCAGATGACCGGCTCGGTCACCTCCCGAGAGATGAAGGAGCAGGTCCTGGACTCCATGGATTTGGAGCGGGAGCAGGGCGTCACCATCAAGGCCAGCGCCGTGCGATGATCTACCAATACGATGGCCAGGAGTACGAGATCAATCTGATCGACACCCCCGGCCATGTGGATTTCAGCTACGAGGTCAAGCGGGCGCTGCAAGCCTGCGAAGGGGCCGTGCTGGTGGTGGACGCCAGCCAGGGCATCCAGGCCCAGACCATGGCCCATCTCTTTGCGGCCATGGAGCAGGACCTGGCCATCATCCCGGTGATCAACAAGATCGACCTGCCCGCGGCCATGCCCGAAGAGGTGGCCGAGGAGATCGAGGCCCTGTTGGGCGTGGACGCCGCGGACATCCCCTCGATCAGCGCCAAGAGTGGGCTGAACATCCAGTCCGTGTTGGAGCATGTGGTGGTGGAGGTGCCGCCGCCCTCCGGGGACATCAACGCGCCCCTGCGTGCCCTGGTCTTCGATTGCCATTACGACGCCTACAAAGGCGTGATCGCCTATGTGCGGGTGGTGGATGGGTGATCAAGGCACGCCCCGGCTGTGGGGATGCACCTGGCACGACCATGGAACCCCTGGAGATGGGCGTGCTCACCCCGGCCATGCTGCCCATCAACCGGCTGACGGCCGGGCAGGTGGGCTATGTGGCCACGGGTCTCAAGAGCGTCCAGGATCTGGACGTGGGCGAGACCATCACCATGGCCGACCGCCCGGCCACCCAGAATCGCCCGGCTATCAGCCCATGAAGCCTATGGTCTTTGCCGGTCTCTATCCCTCCAACGGCGACGACTACGGCCGACCTGAAGGATGCCCTGGAAAAGTTGCAACTCAACGACGCCGCCCTGGTCTACGAGCCGGAGACCAGCCAGGCCCTGGGCTTTGGCTTCCGCCTGGGCTTCCTGGGCCTCTTCCACATGGAGATCGTCCAGGAGCGGCTGGAGCGGGAGTACGATCTGGACATCATCTTCACCGCCCCGTCCGTGGAATATCGGGTGCTCAAGACCGACGGCACCATGATCACCATCGACAGCCCGGCCGATCTGCCCGAACCCAACTATATCGAGCATATCGAAGAGCCGTGGTGCGCCATGCACATCTTCACCCCGGCGGAGCACATCGGCCCGGTGATGGAGCTCGATCACCAAGCGCCGGGGCGAGTTCAAAGACCAGACCTGGCTCGACCCCAAGCGGGTGGAGATCTCCAGCCTCATGCCCCTCTCCGAGATCATTGTGGACTTTTACGACGAGCTCAAGGCCCGCACCCGGGGCTATGCCAGCATGGACTACGTGCTGGACGACTATCGGCGCCTCGGACATGGTCAAGCTGGATGTGCTGGTCAACGAGGTGGCCGTGGACGCCCTCAGCGTCATCGTGCATCGGGATCAGGCCTATTACAAGGGCCAGCGCTTGGTCACCAAGATGAAGGCGATCATCCCCGCCAGATGTTCAACGTGCCCATCCAGGCCGCGGTGGGCAACAAGGTGATCAGCCGGGCCAACGTCCAGGCCATGCGCAAGGACGTCACCTGCCAAATGCTATGGCGGCGATATCTCCCGCAAGCGCAAGCTGTTGGAAAAACAGAAGGCGGGCAAGAAGCGCATGAAAATGGTCGGCTCCGTGGAGATCCCGCAAGAAGCCTTTATGGTCGTGCTCAGCCTGGAGGAGGATTAAAATTTCAGCCTCTCCCGCCCCGTCCCCACGGCCTTTGACCTCATGCGCCAGTACGGCCTGGACCCCAAGCAATCCTTGGGCCAGAACTGGCTGGTGGACGAGTCGCACCTGGCCCGCATCGCCGCTGCCGCCGACCTCTCCCCGGCGGACACGGTGCTGGAGATCGGGCCGGGCCTGGGCGGCCTCACCCGCTACCTGGCCGCCCAAGCCGGTCGGGTCATCGCCGTCGAACTGGACGACCGTCTCATCCCCATCCTCCAGGATCGCTTCGCCGACCAACCCCATGTCGAAATCGTCCACGCCGACATTTTGGGATACCGGCGCTGTGGTGAGACAGGGAGCAGAGACCGGGAGGCAGGAGCAAGGAGATCTGAGACGCCGAATCCCCAATCTCTCAATTTCCCACTCCCCATCTCCTCAATTCTCAATTTTCAATTCTCAATCTCTACAAGGTCGTTGCCAACCTTCCCTACTACATCACCAGCGCGGTGCTGCGCCATTTGTTGGAGGCGGCGGCATCCGCCCACGGTGGCGGTGTTGCTGGTGCAAAAGGAAGTGGCCCAGCGCCTGTGCGCCGAGCCGGGGGACATGTCCATCCTGGCCGTGAGCGTGCAGTTTTACGCCCAGCCCAAGATCGTGCAGCGCATCCCCGCCGGGGCCTTTCATCCCCGGCCCAAGGTGGACAGCGCTGTCGTGCGCCTGGACATTCATCCTCAGCCCATGGTCCCGGATGTGGACCCGGTCTGGTTCTTCACCGTCGTGCGGGCGGGGTTCGGCCAGAAGCGCAAACAACTCCTCAACAGCCTCAGCACGGGGATGGGGCACCCCAAAGACGCCATCGAAGCCGCCCTCCACACAGCCGGAATCGACCCCAAACGCCGGGCGCAGACACTGTCTTTGGATGAGTGGGGGGGCCTTAATATCTGGGTGCAGGGGTTTCGAGTAGGTTGCTCGGAAATTCATGAAAGAACCATCGAATCAACCCGCCCGAAGGCGATTGTCACGCTTCAGCACTCCTGCGCGTCAACCCCTACGGTATAACTCCAAAATCAGGAGAATCCCATGACCGACAATCGAGACGTTGTCATCGTCAGCGCGGCCCGGACGCCGATTGGCCGTTTTCAGGGCGGACTGAGCATGGTGCCCGCGCCGGAGTTGGGGGCGACGGCGGTGCGGGCCGCGGTGGAGCGGGCCGGGATCGATCCGGCGGCGGTGGACGAGGTGTTGATGGGCCATGTGTTGCAAGCGGGGACCGGTCAGGCCCCGGCCCGCCAGGCGGCCATCAACGGCGGATTGCCCGCCACGGTCAGCGCCACGACGGTCAACAAGGTGTGCGGCAGCGGGTTGAAGGCGGTGATGATGGCAGCCAGGCCATCAAGGCCGGGGACGGTGATATTTTTGTGGCCGGGGGCATGGAGAATATGAACCTGGCCCCCCACATGCTGCCCAATGCTCGGTCGGCTATCGTTTGGGCAACTTCGAGGCCCAGGATGCCATGATCAAGGACGGGCTGTGGTGCCCCTTCGAAGATCAGCACATGGGCAACAGCGCCGAGTGGATCGCCCGAAATACGAGCTGACCCGCCAGGAATTGGACGAGTTTTCCGTCGAGAGCCATCGCCGGGCCGTGGCCGCCCAGGCCACCGGCGCGTTTGACGCCGAGATCGTCCCGGTCGTCATCCAACAACGCAAAGGCCCGGTCACGATCAGCGTGGACGAAGCGCCCCGGGCCGACACCTCGTTGGAACGATTGGCCAAACTCTCCCCGGTCTTCCAGGCGGATGGGGTGGTGACCGCGGGGAACGCGTCACCCATCAGCGACGGGGCGGCGGCTTTGGTGGTGATGAGCGGCCATGCGGCCCAGGCCCACGGGTGCGCCCGATTGCCCGCATCACCGGCTATGCCCAGGCGGGCGTCGAGCCGATTGCGATTTTCACCGCCCCGATCTTTGCCATGCGCAAGTTGATGGACAAGATGGGCGTGGACGCGGACTATTTCGACCTTTTTGAGCTGAACGAAGCCTTCGCCTCTCAAATGTTGGCCGATGCCCAGGATCTGCGTTTGGACATGGCCAAGGTCAACGTCAACGGCGGGGCCATTGCGTTGGGCCATCCCCTGGGCGCGTCGGGGGCAAGAGTGCTGGTGACGTTGATCCACGCGTTGCAAGCCCGCGGCCTGCAACGGGGTGTCGCGTCCCTATGTTTGGGCGGCGGGGAGGCCGTGGCGTTGGCTGTGGAGATGATCTGAAGAAGGCAAAAGGCAAAGTGCAAAAGGCAAAAGGGTGTGGACGACAATCTCCTAATCGCTCAATCTCCCAATCGCCGCAAACATATCAACCGTTCGGCTGAGCTCACGCCGAAGCCAATCAACAAATCAACAAATAAACGGAGAACAAAATGAACCGCTTACAAAACAAAGTCGCCATCGTCACCGGCTCGGCCCGGGGGATTGGGGCGGAGACGGCGCGGACTTTTGCCGCGGAGGGGGCGAAGGTGGTGATCACGGATGTGATGGCGGAGCAGGGGGAGGCCACGGCGGCCGCCATCCGCGAAGCCGGGGGGGATGCGCTGTTTGTCCAGGCCAACGTGGCGGAACTGTCCAGCGTTCAGGCCTTGGTCGACGCCACCGTGGCCCATTACGGACGGTTGGACATTATCGTCAACAACGCCGGGGTGCTGAGAGATGCCCAACTTAAAAAAATGACTGAGAAGGACTTTGACTTGGTGATCGCTGTCAATTTGAAGGGCGTCTACAATTGCGGCCAGGTGGCGGCGAACCAGATGTTGACCCAGGGCGAGGGGGGCGTGATCCTCAACGCCAGCAGTGTGGTGGGGATGGACGGCAACTTTGGCCAGACCAACTATGTGGCGACCAAGGCCGGGGTGATCGGCATGACGAAGGTGTGGGCCAGGGAGTTGGGGCCAAAGGGCATCCGGGTCAATGCGGTGGCCCCTGGCTTTATCGAGACTGACATGACCGCCCAGATGCCCCAGGCGGTCTTCGATGGCATGGTGGCCAGGACCCCCCTGCGCCGGGCCGGCACCGCCCAGGACATCGCCAACGCCTATCTGTGGCTGGCCAGCGACGAAGCCAACTTCGTCTCCGGCATCACCCTGCGGGTGGACGGCGGGATTTTGGTGGGGACATAATTGCACTATACCTTCCTGGAAGAGGCCAACGGATCTCCGGTTAACCAGAGATCTGCTGGCCTCTTCCAGGAAGGTTCGCGTTTGATGGAGTGAGTGGTTTGACCAACACGGACAATGCCGAACTGAACAACCCCAACCCTCTCAGCGAGCGGGAGATGGATGTGGCGCGCCTGTTGGCCGAGGGGTTGAGCAATGGGGAGATCGCCCATAAGCTGGTGCTGAGTCCCCACACGGTGAAGGTGCATCTGCGCAATATCTATGGCAAGCTGGAGGTGAGCAGCCGCACGGAAGCCACCATGTCCCTGGTGCAGCAGGGCTGGCTGGTGGTGGAGGGGGTGGAGTTGGCCGAACCGGCCCCGGCTCCGGTGGTTCCGGCTCTGCCCGAACCGTTGCCCCTGGCTCCGCTTGCGCCCACCATTGCCCCGTGGCAACGCATCTATTTGATGGCCGCGGCGCTGATCTGCGTGCTGGCTTTGGGGCTGCCTACGCTCTTGGCCGCCACCACGGCCCAACCCCTGGATCTGCTCAGCGACCGGGACCGGCTCACTTTGGGACGACCCACCTTGGAGAGTCTGCCTCGCTGGGAGGTGCGTACCCCCTTGCCCCAGGCCCGCAGCCGGTTGGCGATGGTGCTGTTGGGCAATAGTCTCTATGTCATGGGCGGCGAGACGGCCCAGGGCGAAACCGTGGGCACGGTGGATCTCTATAATTTGACCGTCAATGAATGGTCCCAGGGCGCGGATCTGCCCCTGCCTGTGGCCAACAGTGGGGCCGCTGTGCTGGGCGAACGCATCTTCCTGGCCGGGGGCAGCACCGCCGCCCAACCTGCCCAGGCGGAGGTCGGTGCGACCAGCGTTGTTCGAGATGAGTTGTGGGTTTTCGATGCGCAGGCGGAGACGTGGGGTGTGGCCGGGGTGTTGCCCGCTCCCTTGGCTGGGGCCAACTTGGTCAATTTAGATGGGGCCTTATATTTGGTGGGGGGCTGGGACGGCACGGCTCTGCACGACGAGGTGTGGCGATGGGTGCCTGGCATCGAGCCTGCCTTGGCCGAGGATTGGGACGTGGTGGCCCGCATGGCGAGTCCACGGGCCTTTATGGGCAGCGTGGGGTTGAATGGGCTGATCTATGTGGTGGGGGGCTATGACGGCCAAGAGGAGTTGGCCGCGGCCATGACCCTGGATGTGTCGTCCGGCGAGTGGGCCGCCCTGCCGGATTCTCTCCGTGCCTCGGGCGGGCCATGCCCTGGTCTACGACGGCGGCGCCGTGGTGGCCCTTGGCGGCGGACTGACCCAGGCCGTCCTCACCCACGAGCGGCTGGACCCGGCCATCGGCCTGTGGAGCAACTTCCAGTCCCCTTTGGATGGGGAATGGCGGCACCTGGCCGCAGCGGTCAAGGATGGCAACATCCACCTGATCGGCGGCTGGTCCGGGGACTATTTAGACCTGCACATGCAATACCAAAGCCGCTTCATCAACTTCTTACCCATGAATATTCAGGGGAAGTAGGGATTTTGGATTGGTGATTTTGGATTTTGGATTGAGTGATTCACCCGCTCACCCCTTCACCCGCTCACCTTCCCGCCAGCCGGAAGATCTTCTCCCGCGTGTCCCGCCACGAAATTTTGCTCAACCCCATCTTCAGGCGTAGCCGTTCTTCGGGCATGCCCATGCGGAAGTCTCGCACGGCGCAGGTCCAGCGCAGCAGTTCAAACCCCACCTGGATGCGGGTGATGCTGGCCTTTTTGCCCACTTCGTCCAACACATATTCCAAATTGCGGGGCGTGCAGTCAAAGAGGTATTGCTCCGGCTTGTACTGGGCCAGATACTGGGTCAAGGCGGCGATGATGTTTGGGTGCAGATCCAGGGTGCGGTTTTTGTGCGCATATCGGGTGTCCGCATAGCGGATGGCCACGGTCGGGCTCTTGGGCTGAGAAACGTCCAGATCTGTGACCAAGAGATTGGCGCATTCGGCCTTTTTCATCCCGGTTTGGATCAGCAGACTGGCCAGGAGGAAGGGACGGGCATCGGGTTTGTCCCGATCCCATAGATAATCCTGGGCGGCCCGCTGGATCCGGTTGATCTCGTCGTCATAGAGGATGCTGGGCAGAGGCGTGCGCACGGGCATCTGCACCACGGGTTCCGCCGGGTTGGTGCCCAGGACGCCGGTCTCGTGCAGCCAACTGAAGAAGACTTTGAGGGTGGTGATGCGTCGGGCCAGGGTCTTGGCGCTGCACGGTTTGCCCCGGCCATTTTGCATCCATTCCAAAAACTCTTCCAGATCCGATGTGCCGATGGCCCGCAAGAGTCGGCCATCGTCCAAGAAAGGCGCGCAGGATCTTTAGATCGTTGCGAAAGGCCTTGATGGTGTTGTCACTGAAGCCCTTGCTGGACATGTGCTGCTCAAACTGGGCGACGGCGACGCCCAGACGGGCTGTCGGCCCGCAGCAGGGGCAGGTGATTTCTTGGGCAGGGGAGACTGGGTTTGCAGAGGGTGACGAGGTTGCTTCGGTCATTGGGGTGCCTCGCAGTGCCGGAAGGTCCGACCGGGTGGAAGTTGAAGGGCGATGATGAGTTATGTATAACAGGGGAATATCATAGCGCATTTCGATGATAAATGCCAGTGACGAGAAATCTTCTCCGTGTGGGAAAAAACAGGGTGATTTGTTTGGACCATCCGTGGTCAACCCGCTACGGTTTCACTTCGATACGCTTCGCACTCAGTACAGGCGATACGACCGGAAACTGCCCCGGTCTACTCAACCTGCGCTAGTCCCTGGCTACGGATATACCCATTGAGCCGGTCTTACCTGTATAGTTACACGACTTTGGCATGAAATGATGATATTGGGACAAATGTCCCGCGAAATGGGGGATAAATGTCCATCAGCCCTAAATTGGTTTGACATGGGGTGGTCTCTTTTGTACAATCGTGCCTGTGGTTTCACACACCCGTCCCCAATTCGGGCGACTTTTCTCCAGTTTTTGCACCGTGACAGTCAATTTGACTGTCAACGTTTTTTATAAGCCTTCAGATCGCTTCACCCTCTATGATGTGGCGCACCAACTGGATGGGTGGGGATTCAAAACCGAAGGGGAGTGCGGATCATGAAGCGTTCGATTCTAACCATCCTGTCTCTGGCCCTTGTGGGGGCATGGATCGCCCTGAACTATGTGTCGGTGGATCTATTTTCCTTCACCGGGATGATGCAAAATAGCCAAGTTGTCACGGTCTTCAACGGCCTGCTGGTGGTCGGGGCCGCCCTCTTTGTGATGTTGCAATTGATGTTGCTGGATTCCTCCATCCGCCTGGGCGAGCTGATGAACGAGCACAAATCCGCCCACGCCATCAACATCAACGTGGTGACCGAAGTGCTGTGGACCGCTTTGCCCCTTGTCAGTACCCTTGGGTTGATCGTGATCTGTTATCTGGCTTTGACGGCCTGAGAAGCGATTTCTTCATTTATATGTGTATGGCCCATTTCAACACGCTGTAGTTAGACGCAAAGGATCTCCGTATGAATAGTACAAATCGCCGACACTTTACCATCGTCGGTGTGCTGATCGTCATCAGCACCTTCGTGGTGCAGTATATCCTGGACCGTTCTCTGCCCTTGCCCGTCAAGGCCAGCCTGGAGGCCATCAGCATCGACTGGCTGATCGGTCTGCATGTGTGGCTGATCGCCTTCCTCTTTGCCGTGGTCATGGTCTTCATGCTCTACGCCGTGGTGGTCTTCCGCCGCAAGGAAGGGGACGAAGGCGAGGGCGAACACTTCGAGGGCAATACGGCCCTGGAGATTGCCTGGACCGTGGCCCCCATCGCTCTGGTCTTGATCTTCGCCGTGATCGGCTTCCAGGTGCTGGGGGATGTCACCCAGGCTGCCGAAGACGAGATCGAGGTGCGGGTGACTGGTCAACAGTGGGCTTGGGCATTCGAATACCCTGAGCTAAATGGGTTCGTCTCCAACGAGTTGGTCCTAGAAGTGGACCAGCGGGTCAAATTTGTCATGACCTCCAAGGATGTCAATCACGCCTTCTGGGTGCCCGAATTTCGGGTCAAGCAGGATCTGGTGAACGGGCGCGAGACCATTGTGCGTGTGACGCCCATTGAGGTTAACGAATACAAGCTTCTCTGCGCAGAATTGTGTGGCACCCTGCACTATAATATGCGTGCACCGGTCAAGGTGTTGAGCGTTGCAGACTACGCTGTATGGGCGGCAGAAAACACCAAGTAGCCCGTAATTTTCTATCTGTTTTACCCAATCGTGTAGAACGCGAAGGGAGATCGCATTTATGTTGATGAAATTAGGACTTGTCCGTGGCCTGATCGGCCAGTTTGTGGGGACAATGGCTGGTGTTGCCACCGTGACCCTGTTCCGGGTCATCCTGGGCATGCCGGCCTGGGCCGCTGAACCGGCCTGGGTGGTCGGCGGTCTCTTTGGCGGCATCGGCTTCATGATCGGGGTCGGCTCCATGAGCGATTGGTTCAAGTGGATGCGGGGCATCGAAACCCCCTTCGTCCACGGCCCGCCCGTGGACAGACCGGCCTGGACCCGCTATTTCAGCGTGGACTATAACCACAAGGTGATCGGTATTCAGTACACGGTTACCTCCCTGATCCTGCTTGATGATCGGCGGCAGTTTCGCCCTGGTCTTCCGCTCGGAGTTGGCCCAGGCTGGCATCCAGTTCTTGGGGCCGGACCTGTACAACTCCTTCATCGGCCTGCATGGCTGGGTGGCCCTGGCCTCCATCCTGCTGGGCGTGGGTGGCATGGCCAACTACTTGGTCCCCCTGATGATCGGGGCCGAGGACATGGCTTTCCCCCGCTTGAATGCCTTTGCCTTTTGGATCAACATACCCGGCGCGGTGCTTCTGCTCAGCAGCATCTTCTTCGGCGGCTGGGACGGCGGCTGGACCGCCTATCCCCCCCTGAGCGCCCGTGGCCCCATCGGCTACCAATTCATGTTCCTGGCCATTTACCTGATCGGTCTCTCCTCGATCTTGGGTGCCATCAACCTGATCGTGACCATTCTGACCATGCGGCCCAAGGGCATGAGCCTCTTCCGCATGCCCATCTTCTGTTGGGCGGTCCTGGCCACCAGCATCATCCAGTTCACCGCCACCCAGGCCATCGGCACGGCCTTCTTGATGGTGGTGACCCAGCGCACCCTGGGCATGGGCTTCTTTGACCCGGCGGTGGGCGGCAACCCGGTCCTGTTCCAGCACATCTTCTGGTTCTACTCTCACCCGGCGGTCTATGTCTTTGTGCTGCCCGGTCTGGGCATCATCAGCGAGCTGCTGCCGGTCTTCTCCCGCAAGCCCCTCTTCGGCTACAAATGGATTGCGCTTTCCAGCGTCGCCATCGCCTTGGTGGGCTTCCTGGTTTGGGGCCACCACATGTTCACCTCCGGCTACTCGTCGGCCCTGCGGGTGCCCTTCATGATCAGCACCCTCTTCGTGGCTGTGCCCACCGGGGTGAAATTCTTTAGCTGGCTGGGCACCATGTGGGGGGGCAAGCTGACCTTCCCGGCACCCATGCTCTTTGTGCTGGGGGCCATCTCCGTCTTCCTGATCGGTGGCCTCAGCGGACCCATCCTGGCCACCGTGGCCTCGGACCTGCACCTGCATGACAGCTACTTTGTGGTGGGCCACTTCCACGCCACCATCTTCGGCGGCTTTGTCTTCCCCTTCTTTGCGGCCATCTACTACTGGTATCCTAAAGTGGTGGGGCGCATGTACAACGAGCGCATGGCCAAAACACACTTCTGGCTGATGACCCCCGCCTTCTGGGTGATGAGCATCGGCCAAATGACCGTGGGTGTCATGGGCATGCGCCGCCGCATCATCGACTACGATCTACCCCCCTTGGTGGAAAACATGCATGTGTGGGTCACCATTGCCGGTTTCACTATTGCCTTCTCGGTGTTGCTCATGATCTACAACCTCTTCCAGAGCGCGGAAGTGGGCCAGTTGGCCGGGAACAACCCCTGGAACTCCCGTTCACCCGAATGGCAGATTCCTTCTCCCATACCGGAGCACAGCTTCGCCTCCCCCCTGGTGGTGGTGGGCGAACCCTACGACTACGGTCTGGCCGGCTCAACCTATGTGACCATGGCCCCCGTGGCCGCTGGACATGACTGAGAGCGTGTTGCGTGAAACGTAACATGTCATACACGATACTCGATACGCATTACTCGACATGACGAGGGAATCAATGAACAACAAAAAACCGATTTATCGGCAGGGAATCATAGTGGCCGTGGTGCTGGCGGTGTTGACATGACTTGAATACGTGGTCGCCACCCAAATGACCAGCGCAACCCTGTTGCTGGTGCTGATGGCCGTGGTCAAGGGCGCGCTGGTGGCCTGGTACTTCATGCATATCTACAGTCTGTGGACGGAAGAGGAGGCCCATTGATGAGTGCTGTCGCCCAAACTCTCACCAGCTATCGCGCCAACGTGCGCATGAACCGGCTGGGCCTCTGGCTCTTCTTCTTCTCCGAACTTTTCTTGTTCGGCTCCTTGCTGGTCGCCCGCTTCGCCCTGTGGCGAGAAGATGGCGTGGTCTCCCGCCCGGAGCTTGACCAGAATATCGGGCTGATCGTGACCTCGGTCCTCCTGGTCTCCAGCTACTTCATGAACCGGGCTGAGGTCGCCATTGCCAACGGCAAGCGCAACGACTTCCTGATCAGCCTGTTGATCACCGCTGTGCTGGGCTCCGTCTTCCTCTTCGGCGTCATGATCTTCGAGTGGGGACTGATCCCCGTGCCCTTTGTGGACGCGTCTCACCTGCTCAAGCCCACCTCCCGGGTCTATGGCGCGGTCTTCTTTGCCATGACCGGGATGCACGCCCTGCATGTGGTCAGCGGGATTGTCTTCATCATCCTGGTCTTCATCAACGGCTCCAAGGGCGGCTATTCCAAGGAGAAGCATTGGGGTGTGGAAGCCTGCGCCATCTACTGGCACTATGTGGACTTCATCTGGATCTTCTTCTACCCCGCCCTCTACCTGATCGGCCAAGTGACCCACAACGTAGGCACTCGCCCCTAGCCCCCCAACCTTGGGGGGACTGTCCACCACCTCCCCCAGAATTGGGGGCCGGGGGGCCGAGGGGGAATACCACACGTTAGGGCACTGCCGCACAGTCGAGACCCAACCGAGTTGAACCTGAGATCTCCTGCGTCGGCATTCGGCGCAGGAGATTTTGCTGGAAACCGAACGCACATCCGGGCAGAACACGCACAAGCGTAGAATAGACCGTCATGAGTCCACTCCTAAAAGCCTTGCTAACTTCATGGGATCTGCGTCCCGAAATTCTGCTGACCTTGGGCATCCTGGGCACTCTGTTCACCCTGGGCTGGTTGCGGATCCGCAGCCGCAGCCGCCAAAACCGCTTGGCCGCGCCCTGGCGGCTGGCATCCTATTGGGCGGGCCTGATCATTTTGGCCATCGCCCTCATGTCCGGCATTGACATCCTGAGCGGGCAGCTCTTTTTCATGCACATGGTCCAGCATCTGCTCTTGGTGATGGTCGTGCCGCCCCTGCTGCTGATCACCAACCCCTTCCCCTTTCTGCTCTGGGGATTGCCGCCCACGGCTCGGCGTTGGGTGGGTGGCCTCTTTGTGCGGGAGTCTGACTTTCGCAATGGCCTGAAATTCGTCACCCGCCCCCCCATCGTCTGGATCGCCTTTGTGGGGCTGCTCCTGATGTGGCATGACCCCAACTTCTACAACCTGGCCCTGACCAGCGACCGGGCCCACGATCTGGAGCATCTGAGCTTCTTCGTGCCGGGGATGTTTTTCTGGTGGCATGTCACCGGGGCCGGGCCTAAGTTGCACGGCACCCTGTCCCCCGTGGCCCGCATTGCCTTTGTGTTGCTGGCCGTGCCCCCCAATTTTCTGCTGGGCGCAGTGATCGGCTTTTCCACGACCATCATCTATTCCTTTTACGAAAGCGTCCCCCGTTTCTACGGCATGTCGGCGCTGACGGATCAACAACTGGCCGGCTTTATCATGTGGGTGCCGGGCAGCATGATGTACATCATCGCCGGGCTGATCTTGCTGGCGAATCTGATGCAAAAAGAAGATGACTTGGATCCCCTGACCAACAAACCCGATTGGGCCACGGATCAAGCCCTGATCGCCCCCGGTCTGGAACACCGCGCCACCCAAGCCCGTTGGAAACAGATTGAAGCCCAAAAGGCCAAAGCCCGCCAGTCCCATGCTGAGGAGACGTCCCCATGACCCAACGGACTTTACTCAGCTTGATCGGCATGCTGGCAATTATGACCCTGCTTCTGCCCGCCCCCCTCTTCGCCCACGGGGGCAGTCTGCCTCGGGTCTCAGATGTGGAGTCCGGCCCCTATCGTCTCTTCGTGTGGGCCGAGCCGGTTCCGGCGGTGGCGGGGGAGGTCAACTTCACCGTGGCGGTGACGGAGATCCCGGCCCAGGAAGGTGCCCAAGCCGTCCCGGTGCTGGACGCGGATGTGCAGATCCGCCTGGAGCGGATCGACGGCACGGGCCGCATCCTCACCGGCCAGGCCACCCACGCCGAGGCGGTTAACAAGTTGATGTACGAAACCTACATCGACATGCCCACCGCCGGGGTGTGGCGGGCCACGGTCACGGTTGACAGCCCCCTGGGCGTGGCCGACACGGCCTTCGAGTTCGACGTACTCCCCGGTCCCGGCATGGATTGGACTTGGCCCGCCGTGGGCGCATTGGGTCTTGTCACCCTGATTGTGGCGGTGCGCTTTTTCCGTCGCCCCTCATCCTCTGCCGGTGCATCGGGTCGCCCCGGCCAAAAAAGAACGAAGCGCGTATGAATCCCACCATCTTTTTCAGCCGCCGCTGGCGCTTTGCCACGGTTTTAGTCGTCATCGGCATGATCTTCCTGGCCCAACTGGGCTTTTGGCAGTTGGATCGCCGGGATCAACGCCGGGCCGAGAATGCCCGGTTGATCGCCCAAATGGCCCAAAACCCCCTGGTTTTGGATGGCTCCGTGCAATGGAGCGACCCGGTCGAACTGGATGACCGCGTGGCCCAAGCCACGGGCCGCTTCGACTACGCCAACCAGATCATCGTCACAAACCAGAACTGGTTTGACCAGCCCGGCGTGCATCTGATCACCCCCCTGATCATCGACGGGTCCGACAAGGCCGTGCTGGTGGACCGGGGCTGGGTGCCCTATGCCAGGGCCGCGCCGGATCAGTGGCCTCCGCTCGAAGAGGGCGCGACGGCCCAGGTGATCGGTCCCATCCAAAAGACCGAAGTGCGCCCCGGCGGCCCGGTGGATCCGCCTGCCGAGGCCCAAACCGAATGGTATCGGGTGGACGTGGACGGCATCCAGCCCCAAATGCCCTATGAACTGCTGCCCTTCTACCTCATGTGGCAGCCCGTCGGAGAAGCCGTCAACCAGACCGAGTTGCCCTATCGCGTGGCCGTGGAGTTTGATCTCTCCGAGGGCAGCCATCTGAGCTATGCGATCCAATGGTTTCTCTTTTCTGCCATGTTCGGCGTGGGGTATGTCTACTATGTGGACAAGGATACAAAAGATCGCACGAAGAAAGAACGCACGAAATAGGGGCAAAAATACCGCAGATCATGCCTTTTCGTGGTAAACTGCGGGATAAGTAGCTTTTACTTGTCTCCAAGACCGTCTTAATTTTGAGGTGTTTTCGCATGGCAAAAAGTACGCAGGTGATCAGTCAACCTGCCGTTAAATTCTCATTCGGCGACTTTGTGGCCCTCACCAAGCCCCGCATCGTCGCCCTGCTGCTGCTCACCACCCTGGTGCCCATGTTCTTGGCCGAGGGCGGACCCCCCAGCTTCGCCCTGATCATGTGGACCATGTTGGGCGGCTTTTTGGCCGCGGGTGGGGCCAACGCCCTCAACCAATATGTGGACCGGGACATCGACAACATCATGCCCCGCACCCGCCGCCGTCCCCTGCCCAGCAGCCGCATGGATCCGAGCACCGCCCTCTGGTTTGGCGCGCTGCTCAGCGCCGTCAGCTTTGTGCAGCTTTGGTGGACGGTCAACCTGCTCACCGCGCTCCTGGCCCTCAGCGGCATCGTTTTCTATGTCTTCGTCTACACCCTGGTCCTCAAGCGCAGCACCACCCAGAACATCGTCATCGGCGGCGCGGCCGGGGCCATCCCGCCCTTGGTGGGCTGGGCCGCCGTGGCCAACAACATCTCCTTGCTGCCCATCTTCATGTTTCTGATCGTCTTTTACTGGACCCCGCCCCACTTCTGGGCCATCGCCCTGATCCGGCTCAAGGACTACGGCGCCGCCGGGGTGCCCATGCTGCCGGTGATCGTGGGCGAGCGGGAAACCCATCGCCAGATGGTGATCTACAGCGTCCTGTTGGCCGTGGTCAGCATCGTGCCCGTCTTCCTGCACCTGCTGGGGCCGGTCTACTTGGTCTTTGCCGTGATCTTTAACGGTATCTTCCTCTGGCAAGTGGTGGACCTCTACCGGGACCCCTCCAGCAAGCACATCTGGCGGCTCTACATGTACAGCCTGCTCTATTTGGCCATCCTCTTCCTGGCCATGGGCATCGATGGTCTCTTCTTCCAGATCCCGGAACAGATGCTGCAATTCCGGTTGGCGCTGCCGTTTTAGCGGTTAGCCGGTAATTCATGACAGACAAAAAGAAAGCGGGACACGAATTCACGTGTCCCGCTTTCTTTTTGTCTGCTTTTCCCTCGGCTACAGGCTAACCCACACCGGCTCTGGATGAATCTCCGGCTCTGGCGTGCCGCCAGCATCCGGCCGTCCGCTGCCTTCCAGGCGGCTGATGGCCCGCACGGTCATGTCCGCGTCCACGGTGATCTGGCACGAAAGCCGCACACCGGACAGCCCCTTTTCGGCCAGCTTGCTCTGCTCGGCCTGGGTGATCTTGGCCGGTTCGCCGGAGACAAATTCCACCCGGCAGGTGGTGCAGCGGCAGTTGCCCCCGCAGGCGTGGAGCTGATCCACCCCGGCGTCTTCGGTCAGGGCCAGGACCAGGCGCTTGCCTGGGTTCACGTCGAACGTGCCGACGCCTTCAACGGTCAATTTGGGCATGATGGAACCTTTCTGCGATGAATGGATATGGATTGATCAAACGCCACAAAGCGTTGCTCGATCTTAATTCGTCTAATCCTTGCCGTGTGTATCGTTGCTCACAAAGACAAAAATCAGATCGTTCACATTGGTCTGGGTGGGGCCGGTCATGAGCAGATCGCCGGTTTTTTTGAGAAAAGGATAAGCATCGTGTCGGCGCAAACTAGTGGGGGCGTCCAGCCCCTGCTGACGGCTTCGCAACACCGTGCCGCCATCCACAAGCCCGCCTGCGCTGTCCGTGGGGCCGTCAGAGCCATCCGTGGCCAAAGAGACCACGGTGATGCCCTGCGTGCCCTCCAGCCCCAGGGCGGCGGCCAGGGCCAGTTCCTGATTGCGTCCGCCCAGGCCAGGGTTCTGATCCCAAGGTGACCGTGGTCTCCCCGCCCAAAACCAGACAGGCCGGCGCGGCCACCGGGTCGCCGTTGGCCTGCACTTCCCGGCCCAAGGCCACGGCCAGCTTGGCCACCTCCGCCGCCTCCCCTTCCACAAAGGTCGAGAGCAGCAGGGTGTTGAAGCCCAGCCCCCTGGCCTCGGCGCACGCCGCCAGGGCCGCCACCCGGTTGTCCGCCACAATCTGCGTCACCGTGCGGGCAAAGATCGGGTCGCCAGGCTTGGGCGTGTCGGGCAACTCCCCGGCCAGCCCAGCCCGCAACCGGTCCACCACCGCCGCGGGCAGCCGATCCGCCAAGTTGTACCGCTCCACCACGGCCCAGGCATCGCGCCCAGGTGGTCGGGTCCGGCACCGTCGGCCCGCTGGCGATGGCGTCCAACGGGCTGCCCACCACATCGCTGAGCACCAAAGTGATCACCGTGGCCGGCGCCGCGGCCCGGGCCAACTGCCCCCCCTTCACCGCGCTGAGATGTTTGCGCAGACAGTTAAATTCCTGAATCGTCGCCCCGCTGGCCAGCAGCAACTTGCCCGCGTCCTGCAAATCCGCCAAACTCAGGGGCGGGGCCGGCGCGGTGAGCAGGGCCGATCCGCCCCCGGAAATCAGCGCAATGACCAGATCCCGCTCCCCGGCCCCCTCGGCCAAAGCCAGGATGCGCGCCCCGGCGTCCGCCGCCGCCTGGTCCGGCACAGGATGGGTGGCCTCGGCGATCTCCACGGTGCGGGTCGGGCCGCCATGCCCCGTCTTCACCACCACCAGCCCGGCGCTGATGCGGTCGCCCAAAATCTCTTCCACGGCCTGGGTCATGGGCGCGCCCGCCTTCCCCGCGCCGACCACGATCACCCGGTCAAACTCGGCCAGATCGAATTCGTTTTTCCCCAAGATGAGACGATCCCCGTCTCGGCGCAGGGCGGCCATGACCGCGGTGTAGGGATTGACCGCAGCCAGGGCCGCGTTCAAAATCTGCACGATGGGTTGGCGCGTCTTTGGGGTTGTTGACCAGAATATCGGGATGGACAGGCATAGGGTTTCTCCGGTTGTGGGCGGAAAAATGTGGATTGAAAAGATGGGGATCTTGAGGAGTATTATGCCAAGAGCGGGCGGGGATGGCAAGCATAGAGCGGCGTCGGGTTGCCCCTACGCTCCATCCCCGCCACTTGGGAAAAACACCTCCGGGTTGAGAAAGGGCACCAAGGCCATGATCACCCCGTGGGCGGTGATGTCCTGGCGGCTGAGCACGCCCCGGCTGAAGTGGCCGATGGCCCCGCCCTTGCGGTTGGTGTGCTGGGTTTCCAGCATCTCGTCCATCACATGGCCCAACTCCAGGCCCGCGTCCAGCCGGGCGGTGACCGGGCCGGGCAGTTCAAATTGGGGCGAAATGCCGATGCCCATGCGCCCCTGGCTGTCGAGGATCACCATGACGCCGAAGCCAAACCAGCGGTCATAGCGCCGCTCGATGCCCCCCTCAATCCCCACGCAATACGTTGCCCTCAATCCCCGCGCCCGATTCTGCTCGGCCAACCACTCGGCCCGGTTGCGCGCCCCGGTGTAGGTTTCGTCCCCCACGGGCTGGTCCGCCACCCCGGAGGGCGCGGCCATCCCAAGCACGTCAATGCCGTCGAAGAAGCGGGAGAACGCTTCTTCGACGGCATTGACTTTGGTTGGATTGGTTGAACCGACGAGTATTTTCATTGGGATTGGGGGTGGGGCCAGTGGTTTGCGTATCTATTGGCGGATTGTGGTACCATTGAGCCGCTCCGGCCCTGGTTTATGCAATCTGTTGCCTCGCCGGGCATCAAAGGTTGATTTCCACATAGGATTCAGAACGTTCATCTGCAAGTTTATCTGAAAGGCTAGCAAAAGGTCAACACATGGCTCTACGACTGCCCGACAAATGGATCTGGGATTTTTGGCTGACCCAAGACGGCCCAGACTACCACATCTTCTATCTGCAAGCGGATCGATCCCTGGGCGATCCGGAATTGCGTCACTGGCACCCAACCATCGGCCACGCCGTCTCCCAGGATCTGCACAATTGGCACCGTCTGCCCGACGCCCTGGCGCCCAGCGATGACGAAGACGCCTGGGACAGCTACACCACCTGGACCGGCAGTGTGATCGCCCACGCCGGCACCTGGTATATGTTCTATACCGGCACCTCTCGGGCCGAGAATGGGTTGGTGCAGCGGGTGGGCTTGGCGACCTCTCCGGACTTGGTCCATTGGACCAAACACCCGGACAATCCCCTGATCCAGGCCGACCCCAGCCGCTATGAACTCCTAGACCTCTCCCTGTGGCACGATCAGGCGTGGCGGGATCCCTGGATCCTGCCCGATCCCGAAACCGGTGACTTCCATGCCTTCATCACGGCCCGGGTCAACCATGGCCCAGCGGACAGCCGCGGCGTGATCGCCCATGCCCGTTCGGCGGATCTCGTGCATTGGGACGTGCTGGATCCCGTCACCGCGCCCGGAGAATTCGGCCAGATGGAGGTGCCCCAGGTGCTCAATATTGGCAAGCGTTGGTATCTGCTCTTCTGCACGGCCAGTTTGCATCATTCGGCCTATCGGCGTAGCCGCAGCCCGATCTCACCGGTCACCGGCACCCACTATCTGGTGGCGGACAATCCCATGGGGCCCTTCCACTACGAGACCGACGATTTCCTGGTCGGTGATGTCCGGGGATTGCTCTATTCGGGCAAGTTGGTGCAGGGGCCGGACGGCGGATGGCTGTTTCTGGCCTTTGTGCGGGAACGGGCGGACGGCACCTTCGGCGGGGAGATCATCGATCCCTTGCCCGTCACGGTGACGGAAACCGGGGTGCTGAATGTGGCGAAAAGCTGGTGGCCGACAACATAGATCCAGTCGCCTGGCCCGACACCCTGGAGGACGCCTCTATCCCCACAAAAACAACGCCGTCGCAGAAGTGGAATCCACTTCTGCGACGGCGTTGTTTTTGATTGGATCGGTCGAGCCGACGAGTGTTTTTATGGAGATTGGGAGATTGGAGATTGGGATTCCAATCTCCAATCTCCCAATCTCTTAATCCCCAACCCGCCTTACCGCCTGGGCATGATGATCCAGAGCACCACATAGGGCAGGACACCGGGCAGTCCGCCGGGCAGGAGCAGGAAGACGAAGAGCAGCCGGAACCAGATGGGGTCGATGCCGAAGAACTCGCCCAGGCCGCCGCAGACCCCGGCGATCATGCCATTTTGTCGTTTTAGTTGATTGTTGTTTGCCATAAAAATCCTCTTCTTTCACAGGTGTTAGCGTTTAGGTGTGTGATGTCGGCCAAGATTTTCGTCTCGGCCCGACATGCCCATAGTACGCATCCTTGTGGAGAAAAGTTTCGTTGGGTCAAAACTCAGTCGAGGTTTGGGTCGGAATGAGTTGGCGCTTCTTCCTCGGCCCCGGATTGGGATCGGCGCAAAAAGGCGGGCCGGATCGGGGAGTTCATCGTATGGCTGGCGATGATGCCGATGAACCCCGCCAAAATCCCCAGCCCGACGAGCAAGTAGACCATCGTAAAGATCTTGCCGAGGGTGGTAACGGGAGAAAGATCGCCGTAGCCCACGGTGGTGAGGGAGATCACGCAAAAATAGAAGGCATCCACCCAGGACCACCCCTCCACCCGGTGATAAAACGCCGCCCCGCCCACCAACAGCCCACCGGTCAAGATGACCAGGGATCGCAGTTCCGGATCCCGGAAGGCGCTCACCACTGCTTTGCCAAATCGCCACAAGGCCAAAAAGAACCACATCCGCTTAACTCCCTTCATGCCGCTCACCAGACACCGAGTTTTTGAAAAAACTCGGTGTCTTCGCTCACCGCACCAATTTGATCTCCCCAACCGTCCCGCCGGTCATCTCGACCAACTGGGCGGGGCGCAATTTGAAGACGGCAAACGGTGTCCCCGCCGCGGCCCAAATTTCATCGTAGGTGAGCAGATCATCGTCGATCACCGTGGTGAGGGGCTGGCTGTGGCCGACCGGGGCCACGCCGCCGATCACGAAGCCCGTGCGGGCGCGCACAAAGTCGGCGTCCGCCTTGCCGATGGTCTCGCCCAGGAGATCCCGCACCTTCTTCTCGTCCACCCGGTTGGCCCCGCTGGCGATCACCAGCACCGGCGCATCCCGCTGCTTGGCCCGGAAGACCAGGGACTTGGCGATCTGCCCCACTTCACAGCCCACGGCCGCCGCCGCCTCCGCGGACGTGCGGGTGGACTCGGCAAACTCAACCACGGTCAGGTCGGCATAGCCCAGGGCGTGGAGGATGTTCTGAACATTTTGGGCGGCAGGGCGGAGGGTGGGCATGGGGTGAGTGGGCCTTTCTGGGGGTCCGGCAAACGTCCCCGGCACTTCACGTTGTCAGCGGGCAGGGATCGGCAGATCTCGCCTCGCTTTGTGCGGAAAGTGCCGGGGACGTTTGCCTAGCGCGGCGGCAATTTGGGCAGTGCCCGGCTGGGGCGCTCGGCCATGTCGGGCTTGACGACTGGGGTTTCGGCCAGCAGGCGCAGGATCTCTTCGATGCTGCGTTCGAGCTGGGTGTCCCGGCCGGCGGCGTAGTCTTGGGGGGTGATGTCCACGTCGATGTCCGGGTCGGTGCCGTAGTTTTCCACGTTCCAGCCCACGTCGCTGAACCAGAAGCTGAATTCGGGCTGGGTGGTGATGGAGCCGTCCACCAGGGCGTGGCGGGGCCAGATGCCGATGACGCCGCCCCAGGTGCGCTTGCCGATCAGGGGACCCAGCCCCATCATCTTGAAGCTGTGGCTGAAGATGTCCCCGTCGCTGCCCGCCTGCTCGTTGGTGAGGGCCACAATCGGCCCGGCCACGGACTCGACGGGATAGGGGCTCATGCCGCCCCAGCGGGTCATGTCGTAGCCCAGGCGACGGCGGGCCAGCTTTTCCAGCAGAAGTTGGCTGACGTGGCCGCCGCCGTTGAAGCGCACATCCACGATCAGGGCGTCCCGCTCCACCTCGGCCAGATAGCCCCGGTGGAACTCGGCAAAGCCCCGCGGCCCCATGTCCGGGATGTGCAGATAGCCCACCTTGCCCGTCCGTGGCCTCATGCACCGCCCGCCGGTTGCCCTCCACCCACGCCCGATACCGGGCCGCAGACTCGCTGGGCAACGTCTTCACAATCACCAACCGCGCCCGGGGCTTCTCGTCGTCCTCTTCCTTCTCTCTCTCCCTGTCTCCCCTTCTCCCGTCTCCCCCGCTCCCCGTCTCCTTGTCTCCCGGTCTCCCGGTCTCCTCTTCTTTCTCTTCTTCCGGTCGCAGCGCCAACACCAACAACACCTCCTGCCCGGCCTGGTTGACCAGGAGTTGGGCGGGGCTGGTTTCGGCGTCCACGGGCTGGCCGTTGATGGCCAGGATCAGGTCGCCTTCCTTGACATCCACGCCGGGGTCGGCCAGGGGGGAGTTGGCCCCGGTTTCCCAGGGGTCGCCGCGCACGATGTCGGTGATGCGATAGCCGCCGGCCTCGGCGTCCCAGGCGATGGTGGCACCCAGGAAGCCCTGGCTGTAGATGGGGCGGGGGCGATAGTCGCCGCCGAACTCGTAGGCGTGGCTGGTGCCCAGCTCGCCCTGCATCTCCCACATCAGGTCGCTGAATTCGCTGCGGCTGCTCACCCGCTGGATCAGGGGGAAGTAGCGGGTGTAGACCGTCTGCCAGTCCACCTGGGCCATGTCTTCGCTCCAGAACTGGTCCCGCTGCAAGCGCCAGGCCTCCCGCACCATCTGCTCCCACTCGCTCTGGGGGTCCACGGAGACTTTGACCCGGCTGAAATCGACCCAGCCGGACTTGCGGCCCTTGCCGCTGCTGGGCGGGGCTTTCTCCCCGGCCCCGATCACCCGCAGACGGTTTTCGGTGCCGTAGACGAGCTTTTTGTGGTTGCGGGAGAGGTCAAACCATTGGATGCCGTGGACCAGGGTCTCGGCCTTGAATTCTTTGAAATTCCAGCACTCCAACTCGCCGCTGGGTTCGTCGCTCCTCGTCTTCGTGGGCATCCTTCAGCTCGCCAGTGCACGGGGATGACGGTGAAGAGGGCCTTGCCCGGCACCCCGGCGATCTGGCCGAAGCGCCCCTCGGAGACGGGGAAGGCCAGCACCCGCTGGGCGATGCCGTCCAGGTCGATGCGTAGGGGTTTGGGCTGCTTTTTTTCTTTTTTCTTATCCCGATCTTTGTCCGTCTTGTCCTTCTTCTCGTCTGCGTCCTTGGCCCGGGGTTGACCTAGGGGCACACCGGCCCCCGGCCCGCCGTCCGAGCTTTCGGCGTCACGAAGCTGGGCCAGGCGGCTGTGCAGGGTGATCAGATCCTCGTCGCCCTCGTCGCCCTGCGCCGTCGGGATTCTCTTCGTCGTCACCGTCCTCGTCGTCGCCCCCCTTTTCGTCTTCGTCGTCTTCCTCTTCGTCGTCGAGATCTTCGTCTTCGTCCTCATCCTCTTCTTCTTCCAAATCTGCCGGGTGGGGGACGAAAGGATTGGGCTGATCGGCTTGCAGGGTGATGAGATAGGGGCGCATGCCCATGGGGAAGCCCAGATCGAAGTGCAGGCCGTCGTAGATGGGGTTGAAGACCCGATAGCTGAGGAAATAGATGAATTTGCCTTCGGGATCGAAGGCGGGCATCACATCGTGGAGGATGGGCTGGGTGATGGTGATAGGTTTGGCCGGGGCGCAGGGCCTCGTCTTCGGCCTCCGGGTTGGGCAGGCGATAGAGGCGGATGGCCGTGGTTTGGGGGCTGATGGCGTGGCCATAGACCAGCCAGCGCCCGTCCGGGGACCAGTCCACCCCGGCCATGCGCCGGAAGGGGCTGTGGTCGACGAGGATGGTTTCCTGGCTTTCCAGATCGACGATGAGCAATTCTTGGCGATGGTTGGTGAGGGCGATCTTGTCCGCAGTGGGGGAGACCCGGATGCTGACGGCCCGGCCAAACTCGACTTTGTCCAGCTTGAGCGGGGCGTTGCCCAGCTCGAAGCTGTGGATCTCCAACATCTCCTCGCCGCTCTCGTCGCTGACCGCCACCAAACGGCGGCCATCGTTGAGCCATTCGGCCAGGCGATAGCGGGCACCGTCCCGTTTGCCCACCTGGAAGACCGGGCCTTCCTGGTTGTAAAAGGCATACATCTTGCCCCGGCTGGTCAGGGCGACGGAATTGCCCTTGGGCTCCAGGCTGGCCCCGTCCATGTAGCGCCCGGCGTGGACAAACTTGCGGTTGCGCTGGACGCGGGGGCTGTGATAGGCCACGTCCACGGCCTGGGTGCGGTCCGCGGCCACGTCGAAGACGTAGAGATCCGCGCCGGCGTGGTAGACGATCTGCCAGTCTCCGCTTTCGGTCGGCCCGGCGGAGGGGTTGCGGGCGTAGTAGTCTTCGTGGTCCGTGTGGCGGCGGGGGGATGCGCTGTCCGGGTCGCTGGCCGCCACGCTGTACAGGTTGCCGATGCCCTCGTGGTCGCTGATGAAATAGATGCGCTCCCCCAGCCACATGGGCGAGGCGATGTTGCCCTTCAGGTCGGCCAGGATGCGGCGGAACTGGCCATCCCCGGCCGCGTCCAGCCACAGATGACCGGCGGTGCCGCCCTGGTAGCGCTTCCAGCGGGCCGGGTCACCCGTGTTGCGGCCCAGGACCGCGGGCCGCTGCCCGGTCTCCGGGTTGAGGGGGCCATAGGCGATGGTGCGGGCCGGTCCCAGGGGCAGGGCGCGGATCTGCCCGTTGCGGGCGGCCACGTCCACGGCGAAGAGGGTATACTCGCCCCGGTTGGCCTGGCCAAAGGCGCTGCTGTAGAGGATCTCCGTTGCCGTCCGGGCTCCAGCCCACAATGCGGCAGTCGCTGCTCTGGAAGGTGAGGCGGCGGGCGCTGCCCCCCTGGGCGGGCATCACATAGATGTCCGGCGCGCCCTCTTCCCGGCCCACAAAGGCCAGGTGTTCGCCGTCCGGCGAGAGCATGGGATAGGTCACTTCGCCCAGGTTGCTGGTCAACCGCCGGGCCACGCCCCCGGACGCGGGCACACGCCACAGATCGTCCTCGGAGACAAAGACGACGGCGTCATGATGAATGGTGGGAAATCGGTAATAGCCGGATGCCATGGTGGTCCTTTGCGGGTAAGCGTTATGAGATGTGAGATGCGGGTTATGGTACTCGCATCTCTGTATCTCGAAAAAGTCATCTGCACAGTATAGCGTTTTTTGTGGAGTGGTTCAAATGATGAGGGGTAAAAGCAGGGGTGGGTTTTGGGGGATGGGGGACGATCAGACGATGATGGCGGCCTCAACCTGTTGTTTGGCATTGGCGAAGTCTACGAAGTGGGGCAGAAGGGGACGCAGATCCCGTTCCCATTCTGATTCCACCTGGGCCAACCCTTTTTGCCATGCTTCCTGCGACCAGGGGATGTTGTACAGATCGAGCTTCGCTTGGATCAATTCCTGAGTCGGGGATACATTCTGATTGACCAACAGCCACAGATCATAGAGATCCCGTGGTTTTCCACGCACGACCAGGGCGCGCACTTTCTCGGCCATGAGATGTTCACGGGAGATGACGGTGATCACAAAGGGGCGGATGTCGTCATACTCGGAGCTGATCAGAACGGGCTGGGTGGCGACGATTTCGGGGCGCAAATTGGCATCCAGGCGTACTTTGCCCTTGGTACGGTCCCGGCCATCATACAATGGCCCTCGGTAGCTCAGATCCACGCTATACCCATTCTCGCCTTGCCAGGGATTGCGCAATTCCGCTTCGATGCCATAGGCGACCAGATTGGACGCCACAGTCTGCCAGGTTGCCTCGATAGCCCCCACGTCCAGTTCTGGCGCGTTGAAATCCAAATCTTCCGAGTAGCGATTGCCCCGATAGGCGATACGCAGGGCAGTTCCCCCCTTGAAGATTAACTGGGTCGGACGGCTATACAGCACGGCAAGGATTAGGTGCTGTAGGTAGTCCCGCTCCTGTGCGTGCAAACCGATGGCATGACGTTGGGCCACGCGTTGGATCTGTTGGCGAGTTAGCATTAGCCGATCCCCTCTCGGTGCAATTGGCTATTTGAAAGATTGGGCCGAAGCTGCCAGCGGGCATCAATCTCCCCGTTGTGGGGTGAGCGGGGGTCCAATAGAATTGGCGTGGTGGGTATGGGCAGCCCTTCGGCTTGGATGCCCTGCCGTTCCAGCAGGAAGCCAAGCCGAGAGGCCAAACTGCGGTCGTCCATACGGATGGCATAGTCGATCAGCAGGTCAATATCCAGATCCGGCCCGGCCACGGCCAGGGCACGCGCAACCTCGGCCATGCCGCCGGCGTAGCGGGACTGATCCAAGCTGTCGATCAGGCTCTTCTCCATGTCCGCCACCATCACCGGTAGGTCGCCGACCGTCTCCCGCTGATAGCCGAAAAACTTGCTCGGTTTGACCGTCACATAGCGGAAGCGATGACCCTGGAACTCAACCGGGCGTTTCTTGCGGACCGTCGCCACAAAGACCGTGTGGGGAACCTGCTCGGTGAGGCCGTGGAAATGCAGGGCAGACCAATAGGAGATATAGGAAGGGAAAGCCAATTGGTTGGCGATGAAGAGAGGATTGCCCAAAACCCGCGCCGGCTCCAACCCAACCAGCAGGTATTTGCCCTTCTCCACCGCCATCACAAGTCCACGGGCGGCGAGTTGTTCCAATAATCCGTAGGCTTGGGCAATCTCCACATCGAAAACACCCGCCAAAAGTCTGGGGGTGAGATAAAAGAGATTGGCGGCATATAAGTGGCGGGCAATAGAAATCGGGTCATCCATTTTGGCAATTCTCCAGAATTGTTTCCTCGATATATTCAAATGGATTGTACCACGAAACGGGTTGGGGATCAACCAGAGATTTGATTGGGGGTGTGGGTCGTGTTTTTGGAAAAGGGACACTCATTCCGGGAAAGGGCCAAAACCACTCACTCGACCCAAAAAGAACCGGCCCTTTCCCGGAATGCCCCGGCGCATTCAGACGCATTCACAGAAAAAATACGGGGCCAAGTTCTGGAAATGCAAACCTCAACCGTTATGTTATAATCCACCCATGCAACCAACGCCCAGCCCAACCGCTCAAAATTCATTCGCCCGCAGCCTGGGCCTGCTCCTGGCCCTGGCCACAGCTCTCGCCACCCTCTCCGCCTGCGCGCCCAGCCCAGAGCTGAGCGCGGTGGGCTATCTCTTCCAGCGCTGGCAGACCGAGGGAGCCGTGGCGCGATTTGGGCCGGGGGCCATGGCCACGCCTGCCCCGCAGATCCCCGGCGGGGTGACCGGGCGGGTGACCGCAGCCGGTGTCCCCGTTGCGGGCATCTCCGTCGTCCTGGCCCAGGCGGATGGCACGCCGTTCAGCGGGGTCACCGATGCCGAAGGCCGCTACCGCATCGAAGGCGTGCCACCGGGCCGCTATGTGCCCGCCGCCGTCGGCCCTGGCTTTGCCGAGACCGTCATGCAGGATCGATGGGGATTGGGCCGTTTGGTCACGGTACTCAGCGGCCAGACGACGGATCTGCCCGTCCTCGAAATGCGCCCGGATGTGGCCCCGTCTTTGCCCGAGGATCCGGCGGCAGTCTTCAACTTGCAGGCCGGGGCGACCTACACCGCCACCGCCGCCTTCCCCGCCGGGGCCGCGGCCACGGTGCAGCTTTTTAGCTTTCAGCGAGACGGCGTGACCATCGACAGCCTGCGTCTCTATTTGCCCCTGGATGTGGCCCCGGACGCCAAATTGCCCCTGCTCTTCGCCGTCTATCCGGGGGTGATCGACGGCTGGGAACCGGTCAGCGTGGCCTATGCCAGCCAGGGCTTTGCCTTGGTCGCCATCTCCCCGGCCGCGGCGTGGAAGGTGGACATCGACCAGCACACCTTGGATGCCCGCATTGCCCTGCACTTGGCCCGCAACGGGGCATTGGGGCCGCACATCGCCGACAGCCCGGCGGTGGCTTTGGGCGGAAGCTTCAGCAGCGCAGTCCTGCACCGGCTGTTGCGGGCGGAGGGCGAGCAGTTCGCCGCCTGGGTGACTGTGGGCGGGATCAGCAACGCTTTCACCGGCGCGGCGGATTTCTATGCCGGGCGGCTGGCCATCCCGGAGCAATACGCCTTGGTCATCCCCGCGTTGGGGCCGGCGGATCTGTACCCGGCCCAATTTTTGCGCTATTCCCCGGTCTACACCGCCGGGGAGCTGCCCCCCACGCTGATCATCCACACGGGCGCGGACACCATCATCCCCATCGGCCAAGCCTACGAACTGGAAGCCGCCCTGCGGACAGCCGGGGTGCCGGTTGAGGTATTCTATTACGAAGACGTCAGCCACTATTTGCAGATCGGCGAGAACATGACCGACACTGGGGCGCAGATGTTTCTGTTGATTTTGGACTTTGCGCGACGGTATGCGGGTTTGCCGGTGGAGTGAGCTACATGAGAATGAGATTGGGAGATTATAGACTGATGGCGATTGAGCGACTTGCAAGCGGAGATCGAGAGCCCTTCGGATGAGGACTTTGCGCAATTGCGCGACTGGATTAGCCGAGCCAGAGATTGGGAGCGATGGGATCTGCAATTGGAAGCGGACGATGCCAGGTTGAAGAAGATGGCCTGTTGATCACGGTCACGGTCTATGTTTTCTTTGGGAAGTGGACAGAATAGGAGAAAGTGATGCAAATATCTTACGATTCCAAAACGGATTTACTCTATTTGCGCTTCGACGAGCGGATCCAATCTGTGGTCAATCGTCGTTTGGACGAGGACATTGTCTTGGATTTGGGGTTTGATGATCGGATTGTGGGCATTGAGATTCTGGACGCCTCAACACGAGTTGATTTGGGCAGTCTTTTACCACTGACCGAAATACGGTTGCCGATGCGGTTGCAGCATAAATCAGGAGAAAAAGTAGTGATGCAATCCTTTGTTGAAGACTAATCGACACAGTCGAAGCCGACTACGCCGCCCTCACCCAATCCGCCGCCTTTCAGGTGCGCCCGGACGCCGGCGCGCTGATCCTGGCCGGGGCGGACCGGGTGGACTTTGTGCAGCGCATGACCAGCAACGATGTGCTGCGTCTGCCCCAGGACCGGGCCGCGGTCACGGTGCTGACCAGTCCGGTGGCCCGCATTTTGGCCGTCTTCACCGTGGTGAAGCGGGCGGAGGATCTGCTGATTCTGCCCGAAGTGGGGCGCACGGCAGATCTGTTCAAGCACCTGCGGGGGCAGATCTTCTTTATGGATCAGGTCACGGTCACGGATGCCAGCGCGGACTTTCTGCGCTTGCGGCTGATGGGGCCACAGGCCGCCAATGTGTTGGCCTTGCATGGCTTTGAGTTGGCCGACGCGCCCGATGGCACGGTCCAAAGCGTGGACGGGGTGATTGCGGTCAAGCAGATGGGCTTTGATGTGCCGGGCTACGAGCTTTTGGTCCCCACGGCCCAGGCGGACCGCTTCCTGGCCAGCCTGCGCCGGGCCCACGCCCATCCCCTGGCCGACGATCAAGCGTATCACATCCGCCGGGTGGAGTGGGGCCGTCCCGCCACGGGCGCGGAGATCACCGATGCTTTTTCTCCGCTTGGAGGCTGGGCTGGCCTGGGCGTGCGCCGAAAACAAGGGCTGCTACACCGGCCAGGAGATCATCGCCCGCCAGATCACCTATGACAAAGTCACCAAAACTCTGGTGGGCATCACAGCCGACAGCCCCGTCGTCCCTGGCGCGGAGGTGCTGGCGGACGGCAGATCCGTGGGTACTGTCACCAGCGCAGCCTTCAGCTTGGGCTTGGGCAAACATTTGGCCCTGGCCGTAGTCAAGCGTCCAGCCAATCTCCCCGGCACCGCCGTCACCTTGGGCGATGGGGCGGGGATTGTGGCCGACCTACCTTTCGTCACAGAATAACGGATTCCATGACTAACGAACCAATCGAAGAAACCGAAACCTTTTCGCCCGCCACCTGGCGGTTGATCATCGAGAGCGAACCTCGATCCGGCCCGGCCAACATGGCGGTGGACGAGGCCATCGCCGAAGCCTGCGCCACGGGGGAGAGTCTGCCCACCCTGCGCTTTTATCGCTGGGATCCGGCCACCATCAGCCTGGGGCGCAACCAGCCCGTGGCGGATTTGGATATGCCGGTCATCACCCGTGCCGGGTTTGATGTGGTGCGCCGCTCTACGGGCGGGCGGGCCATCCTGCACACGGATGAGTTGACCTATTCCGTGGCCGCGCCGGCGGATGAACCCCGGGCCAAGGGCGGGGTGATGGACGCCTATCTGCGTCTGAGCAATGCCCTGTTGGCCGGGCTGAACGGGCTGGATCTGCCCGCGGACAAGGCCCCCGGCCATGTGCGGGCGGGCGCGGATGTCTCCGCCGCCTGTTTCGAGGTGCCCAGCGCCTACGAGATCACCTCCGGCGGGCGCAAGCTGATGGGCAGCGCCCAGAGCCGCCGGGCCGGGTATGTGCTGCAACACGGCAGCCTGCCTCTGGTCGGGGAGATCACCCGGCTGGTGGACTATTTGGCCCTGGATCCCCTGGGCGCGGAGATGTTGCGCCGTCAACTTGGGGAGCGGGCCTGCACCCTGGCCCAGGCCCTGAACGTGGCCGACGACTCGCCCCAACTGCGCTTTGAGAATGTGGCCGAAGCCCTCCACCACGGCTTCAGCACCACCCTCAACCTCACCTTCAAGCGGGCCACCCTCTCCCCCGCCGAGACCCGGCGGGCCGCGGTCCTGATCCGCGAACGCTTCGCCAACCCGGCGTGGACGGAACAGAAATAATATCGAGTAATGCGTATCGAGTATGGCGTGGTGTTGACCGGGCGCACCCCCAGGGCCACCACGCCAATCCAAAATCCACAATCCAAAATCCAAAATCGACATGGCCATCGGACTGCTCACCATCGAACTTTATCTGCCCCTCAACGACAGCTTGAAGGGGAAGCGGGGGATCATCAAGCCCCTGATTGCTCGCCTGCGCCGGGATTTCAATGTCTCTGTGTGCGAGAGCGACGCCCAGGATATGTTGAGCCGCTGCGAGCTGCAAGTGGTCTGCGTCAGCGCCAACAGCGTGTTGGCCCGTCGTCAGCTTCAGCTTGTGGCCGACCGGGTGGAGGCGTGGCGCATGGACGCGGATTTGGTGGACTATTTTATTGAAATGGTGGAGTGAAGGCATGCACAATTTGCATGGACAATGCACAATGAAAAAGAGCGGCGCATCCAATAGTCTGGATGCCCCGCTCTTTTTGTTTTTTACTGTTGGTTGCGTGTGGCTTAGACGCCTTGGCTGCTCAACGCGGCCAGGGATTCTTCCGGGTTCTTCTTGGCCGACCAGTTGCGGTGGCGCAGGAAGAGCAGGATGGCGCTGATCACGATGCTGCCCAGGCCGATCCATTGGGCGGTGGCCAGGGTGCCCATGGTCCAGGCGTCCGGGCGGAAGGCCTCGACCCAGAAGCGGCCCAAGGGGTAGGCGATGAAATAGAGCAGGGCCATGTCGCCCATGCGCAGGCTGCGGCCAAAGCGGCGCATGATGAAGTAGAGCACGCCAAAGCTGAGCAGACTCCACCCGGCTTCGTAGAAGAAGGTGGGGTGAAAGCCGGTGGCCGCGTACCAGTCGATGGCGGCTTGGCTGATGTTGGGGTCTCCGCAGATAGCCCGGCGCGCCCGTGGGAACCTGACACGGATAGTCCGGGTTGATGTGAAAGGCCCAGGCCGCATCCGTGACCGGGCCATAGAGTTCCTGGTTGACAAAGTTGCCCATGCGTCCGACCGCCTGGGCGATGGGCACGTTGGGGGCCAGAAAGTCCAGATATTTGATCACATTGAGCTTGTTGATCCAGCAATAGCCGATCACGGCGATGATGCCGCCCACCAGCCCGCCGTAGATGCCCAGCCCCCGGAAACCGCCGTTCCAGAAGTTGATGATGTCCATCGGGTGTTCCCGATAGTAGACCCAGCCCCCGCCGTCCGCCGGGGAGCTGAAGACATGGTACAACCTGGCCCCCATGATGCCGACTAGCAAGGTCCAGGCCAGCAGATTCCAGATGTGGTCCGGGTTTTCGCCGGCTTGGGCGGCCAGACGACTGCTGAACCAAGCGGCCAAGGCTGCGCCGCCCACAATAAAGACACCATACCAGTGCAGGGCAAAGGGCCCAATCTCAAAAATAATAGGATTCATCGTCACTCCTAACAGGTGGATAAGAACAGAGTCGTGGATAACAATCAATTACAGGTGCGTTAGAACGGTTTCCAAAAGATTCTTGGGGCTAAAGGGTTTGATCAAAAAGGTGGTCAGGCGCACATCGGTTTCCAGCGCGTGTTTGCCGGTGACGGGATCGGGGACGGGCACCTTGGCCGTCAAGACGATTTTGGGTGCTCTATCAAATTGTTGCCCAGCCGCCAGAAAATCCAGGAAATCCCATCCATTCTCGCCGGGCATCATGATGTCGATCAGAAAGAGATCCACTTCGGTCGATTTTAGAATCTTGCGCGCAGCGGGAACGCTGGACGCGCCAAGCACCTCGCAGCCGCGCTGAGACAGAATCAGCCGCACAAGGGTAATCACATCGGGTTCGTCTTCGAGATACAGAATTCGTTTTGTCATGCCAACCTTACGCGACTAACACTCGATCTACTAGCTGTTGCAGGGCATCCAGGGCAAAGGGTTTGTGGATGATTTCGGCAGCGCCCAATTGCACCGCCTGTTGATCCACAATTCGGTTGGAGTGGGCGGTCATGACCACACAGGGCAGGCCAGGATAGTGTTCGGTCAACCACTGCACAAGCTGGAGACCGGTCTCGTTGGGCATGACCACATCGGTGATGACCAATGACCAAGTATCACCGTTGAGCAAGGTGCGGGCTTCCGCCACAGAGTTGCAGGTTACCACATCATAGCTGCCGGATCGGCGCAACAACATGCTGACGAAGCGTCCCAACTTCTCTTCATCGTCCACAACCAAGATTTTTTTGAGATGGGTTTGGGCTATGGAGGGGGATGTGAGCCGGTTTTCCATAAGTTTCCTCAGGTTGAAAGTTGGGGGCAAGAGTGGATCGCTGTGGAGCAAACAGGAATAGATGGTGTTCACTGGGCCGAATGGGGCAATGCAAGATGACTGCCCTCACCCGCCTATTATAGCACGGCCTTTTGAAATCCGTACTCACTCGGCCATCCTCTTGCCGTGGCCTAGACTAGGACATTTGTACCAGGAGATTCTGCCCAGCCGCCCTTGACACGTCCCCAACCCCTTCTACGGCAAAGTAAAAACGGCCCCACCTTCCAACCAACTTTCCACTGTGCGGCCGATGCGCTCCAAACTCTGGGCGCTGACCTTGTCCAGTGTGTCGGCGGTGGTGTGCCAGTAGGGATAGTCGAAGTCGATCATGTCGGCAGCGGGGATGCCGGCCTGGAGGAAGGGTGTGTGGTCGTCCAGCATGGCGTAGCCTGGGCGGGAGATGATGGTGTCGTCATAGCCCAAAGCCGCGGCCTGGCTCCACAGGGCCTGGCTGAGACCGGGGGTGCCGTTGCGCTCTATATAGACCTGCTGATCCGCGTCCCCGATCATGTCTACGACGACGGCGAACTGGGGGTCAACGCAGGGGGGCACGTCGTCTTGATGGGCCACATAGTAGGTGCTGCCCAGGATCCAGTCCCAGGGCGCAATCCGTCCGTTGTCTTCGGCATCGAAGAAGACCAGGCAGATGGTGTGGCCGCTGGCCGCCACATCCAACGTGCGGGCCAGCTCTAAAAGCACGGCCACGCCGGATGCGCCGTCGTTGGCCCCAGGGACCGGCTGGGCCTGCAAGGCGGGGTCCGGGTCTTCGTCCGCCACCATGCGGGTGTCATAGTGCGCCCCGATCACCCCGGCGGGGCCACTGCCCTGCACGGCGATGATGTTGCGGGCCGCCACATCCCCAGCCACCACATAGGGCTGCTCGGTCACTTGCCAGCCCAAAGTCTGCAACTCCTGGATCAGCCAGTCGCCCATGGCCCGGTTCGTGGCGCTGCCGGTGATGCGGTGACCAAAGGCAAGTTGACGCGCCACATGGTCCAAGGCCATCTGGCCGGAGAAGTCCACATCTGCCACCTCCGGCTCGGCGGGCGTTCGCAGCCCCCAGGCCAGATAGGCAAAGTAGCCCACGGCCCCGGCCAGAACCAGGACAACCAAAATCTCTGCTGTGTACGAGCGAAGACGCGCCATCATAAAACCCTTACGCTTCGTCTCGGTTGCTGGTGCGTTTGCGCATGAAGATGCGGATGGGCGTGCCCACATAGGGGTAGCGGTCCCGCAACTTGTTCTCGATGTGGCGCTGATAGGAGAAATGCACCAGCTCCGGGTCGTTGACAAAGATCACGAAAGTCGGCGGCTCGATCTCTACCTGGGTGGCATAGTAGAGGCGCAGCCGTCGGCCTTGGCGGGACGGGGGCATGGTCTCGGCGTACATTTCCTGCAGGAACTGGTTCAGTTCCCCGGTTCGGATGCGCCGTTTGCGCTCTTCGGCCACTTCCAACGCCAGGGGCAGGATCTTGTTTACCCGTTGCTTGGTCAGCGCGCTGATGAAGATCACGGGCACATAGTCCATGAACTTCAACGCCTCCCGCACATTTTCGGTGAAGGTGTTCATGGTGTAGGCGTCTTTGTCGATGGCGTCCCATTTGTTGACCAGGACGATGACGCTCTTGGCCTTTTCCAGCACATAGCTGGCCACATGGGTATCCTGGGCCGTCACCCCTTCCTGGGCATCGATGAGCAGCAGGACCACATCTGTGCGGTCGATGCTGCGCACGCTGCGCAGAACGCTGTACTTCTCGATCCCTGGCTCCACTTTGCCCCGGCGGCGGATGCCGGCGGTGTCGATCAGGACGACTTTTTGGCCATGAAAGACCAATTCCGTGTCGATGGGGTCCCGGGTGGTGCCCGGCACATCGCTGACGATAGATCGCTCAACCGCCCACCAGGGCGTTGAGCAGACTGCTCTTGCCCACGTTGGGGCGGCCCAGGATGGCAATGCGCACGACGTCGGGCTTTTCATCGTCCTCGGCGTCCCGATAGGGAGGCAGAACCTTCACCACTTCGTCCAGCAGATCCCCCACCCCGTCGCCGTGATAGGCGCTGATGGGAATGGGCTCAGTCAGCCCCAGATTCCAGAATTCGGACGCGTTCAATTGGCGTTCTTTGCTTTCCGCCTTGTTGACGGCCAAGAAGAGAGGTTTCTGTGTGCGGCGCAGGGTTTCGGCCAACTCTTGATCTGCCGCGGTCACCCCCTCCATGCCGTCCACCACAAAGATGATGGCGTCGGCTTCGTCCATCGCCACCTGGGCCTGATTGCGGATCTCTACCACAAAGCGCGACGAGTTCTCGGCCAAAGCCTCCGGGCCTTCCTCCCCCTGGCGCACCTGGCGTTGCAGGCTGCTGTCAGATTCCAGCCCGCCCGTGTCCACCACAATAAAGTCCACCCCGTTCCAGTCAGATTGACCGTAGATGCGATCCCGGGTGGTGCCGGGCAGATCTTCAACGATGGCGATGCGACGACCGACCAAGCGATTAAAGAGCGTGGATTTTCCAACATTCGGGCGGCCAACCAGGGCCACCACAGGTTTTCTAGTCATAGGTCACACAAGATACTTTCTGGGTATTGATTAGACAGGGGTCATCCCCTATCACTTTTGCAATGGCAATTGGTGCGAACGGGTCGGCCAGTCTTCGAAAGACTTGACCCGTTGGCGGAAGGTAGGCCAGGAACTCGTGCGCTAGCCCGGTCACGGACCGGGCTAGCGCACAGGTTTTCCTGGAGCGATTCCTGCCGGGCAGACCTAGGGTGTCGCCCCGCCTGGCGTGGTTCCGGGCCCGCCGGGCGGAGCGGCCAGTCCCGAAATCACCACTTCCACCACCTGGGGATTGATCCCCTGCACCCGGATGCCCTCCGGGGTGATAACCTGCACTTCCAGCACGTGGCTGCCGGGGGCCAGCCCACTGGCGTCCAAGCTCACCCGCACCTCGTCCGGGCTGAGGTTTTCCAGCCGGTTGACCGGCCCGCTCAAGAAGACGTCTACGGTTTCCAAGGAGACCGACGCACTTAACCCGTCGTCCAGCCCCTGGATTACGGGCTGGCGCTTGATGGTCCGGGTGGCCTCCACCGGCGTGATGGTGACGGTGACCACCACGCTGCCGCTCTCGGCGGTGACATTTTCGGGCAGATTCAACACCAGCCGCTCCACCACGGTCTCCACGGCTCCGGCGATGGAGAGGGGGGTCGTCTGCACAAAACCGGGCAGATTGCTCAGGGTGTCCGAGCTGCCCAGCAGCACCACCGTGGCCGGTTCCACCTGGATGTTGGTGACGCTGTACCCATCCGCCGGTTGACCATTGGGTTCAACCACTACGGCCACCGTACGCCGTCCGGCTCGTTGCACAATAGGCACCACCACTGTTACCTTGGGCGGCTCCACGATCACCCGATCCACGGGTTGGTTCTGGCTGTTGCGCGGGCTGACAGTTTCGTTGCTTTCGACTCGGGAGCGGGCCTCCCGCAGATAGACTTCGGCCACGCCAAAGGTGACTTGGTTGACCTGAACCGCCGGTCCGGTCACCGTAATAAAGGCGGGCGTGGCCAGGGGAGGCTGTTCATCATAGCCCACCGCCGGCGAATCCATGATTGTGATCTGGACGGGTACTGTCTTGGTGATGACCGGCTCCACTTGGACGCGCAGACGCCGGGGTTGTTTATCCAAAATATCTACTTCGGGGTTCAGCGGCACCACTTGTACGTCCACATCGTTCTCCCCAGCCTCCAAGCCGTCGAGGTTGATGAAGACGCTGAAATCCCCGGCGCTCAGGGTTTCCCAGGTCAACCTGGGCGCGCCAATGGTCACGGTGACCGAGGTCTTGCCCAGGTCTTGCAGGGTCTGCAAATTTTCGGGCAATTGGCCCCGAACCTGCAAGGGGATGGTGGTGGGGAAGACCCCGCGCACGTAGGGGTTTTCTTGCTCCATCGCCACCAGCCATACGATGATGGCCAGAATCAAGGCCATGAGAATGGTGGAAATCGAACTGAAAAATCCAATGAATCGTCTAGGTAGGGAGGGTAGATGCATGGTTATAAAATGGCCGAATTGATTGGCGAATCGCCATCTGGCCGCGCCAGGGCGTCTTCTGTTTTTGGACTGATCTCTGTCCCCTCTTCGCGCAATGTGTCCTTTGCATTCTTTGCGCTTTCATCGTCCGATTGGGCAGGACCATAGAATTCCGTCAAGATACGACGCAGACGGTTGACATCCAAACGGCGCAGGATGCGCCCATTGCGGGTCACGGACATGGTGCCGGTCTCTTCGGAGACGACCAGGGTCAAGGCGTCGGTCTGCTCGGTGATGCCGATGGCGGCCCGATGGCGAGTGCCCAACGCGCTGTCTTTTAGCTCTTGTTGGGTCAGGGGCAGGACACAGCCGCCGGCCGCAATCCGCTGACCCTGAATGATCACCGCGCCATCATGCAGGGCCGTGTTGGGGAAGAAGATGGTTTGCAGCAGTTCCGAAGTCACCTCGGCATCGATAGTGACGCCTTGGTCCACATATTCGGCCAGGCCGCTCTCGCCTTCCATCACAATCAGCGCCCCATGTCGGCGGTTGGACATCTGCTCCATAGCCCGCACGATCTCGGTGATCAACTGCTGGGTCGAGGCCCCACCGTTGCGCCGGGCAAAGAAGAAGTTGGATCGTCCCACCCGTTCCAAGGCCCGGCGCAGCTCAGGTTGAAAGATCACCGGCAAAGCTACCAATACGGCCAAAGAACTGGTGCGGGCCAACCAGCTAAAGGCGGTCAGGTTGACAAAATTGCTCACGGCCGCAATTCCCAGCCCGATGATCAGGATGCCACGCAACAACTGCATGGCCTGGGTGCCCTGAAACAGGCGCAGCAACAAATAGAATACCAGGGTCACAAGCCCGATATCTAAGATGCTTTGCCAGTCGTTTAATCGTTTGAACAGGGTCAGAATGTCGGTCATAGGTGGTTGTCAGAGTTTGTTAGGGTTGAAAGAATCAGGAATGAGTAACGAGTAAGCGAATCGAATACCATCGCTTACTCGTTACTCATTCCTCGTCAATTACTCAAGCGCCACACCGCCCAAAATATGGGCCAAAATAGCTTTTTGCGCGTGCAGTCGGTTGTGGGCCTGGGGGAAGAGCAGGCTGTTGACGCCCGGGGCCACGCCGTCGGCCACGTCGTCGGTGATCTCCTCGCCCCGGTGGGCGGGCAGGCAGTGCATGAGCGCGGTGCTGGCCTTGCCCGTGCGGGCCACCAAGGCCGCGTTGACCTGATAGGGCGGGAAGATGGCGTTACGTTTGGCCGTCTCGGCCTCTTGGCCCATGCTGGTCCAGATGTCCGTGTAGATCACATCGGCCCCGGCCACGCCGTCCACGTCCGTGGTGACCGTGACATCCGCGCCGCTGGCTTCCACAATGGCCGGGTCGGGCTGATAGCCCACCGGGGCCACCACCACCATGCGCAGCCCCACCTTGCCCGCGGCCTGGATCAAACTGGTGGCCACGTTGCTGGCCCCGTCGCCCACATAGGCCATGGTCAACTTGTCCAAATCGCCCATGTGCTCCCAGACGGTGAAGAGATCGGTCAGGGCCTGGCAGGGATGGCTGAAGGCGCTCAGGCCGTTGATGATGGGCACGCTGCCCCACTCGGCCATCTCCAGGATGTGCTTGTGGTCAAAGACCCGGGCCATGATGCCGTCCGCATAGCCGCTGAGAACCCGGGCCACATCCGGCGCGCTCTCCCGCGTGCCCAGCCCCACTTCCGCCGGGGAAAGGTAGAAGGCATAGCCGCCCAAATGCTGCATGCCCATCTCGAAGCTGACGCGGGTGCGCAGGCTGGGTTTTTGAAAGAGCAGGGCCAGGGATTTGTTGGCCAGAATGGGGGCGTTGGCGCCCTTGGCCGCTCGTTCGTCCTTCAAGGTTTTGGCCAGATGCATCAAGCCCCAAAATTGGTCAGAGCTTAGGCTGTCAATGTCAATAAAGTGTTGCAAAGCAGGAATTGTCATGTTCGTTTCCTCAGAATTGTCGCAAGTCAATCAAAGAAGTTTATTCCGCCACCACAGGATTGGAAATGCTGCCCAATCCCTCGACCTCCACGGTCATCACATCACCGGGCTGCACGGGGCTGATGCCCGCCGGCGTGCCGGTCAGGATCAAATCCCCAGCTTCCAGGGTGATCCCGGCGGTGATGTGGGCGATCACTCGACCGATGGAGTAGACCATCAGATCCGTGTTGCTGTCTTGCCTCACCTCGTCGTTGACCAGGGTGCGGATCCGGCGGTTGCTGGGGCTGAAATCCGTGTCCACCCAAGGGCCGATGGGGCCAAAGGTGTCGCAGCCCTTGGCCCGCGCCCACTGATCCTCCACCTTTTGCAGATCTCGGGCGGTGACATCGTTGGCCACCGCATAGCCGAAGATCACATCTTGGGCATCGGCCTCGGCCACATGCTTGCAGCGCTTGCCGATGATCACCGCCAACTCGCCCTCATAGTCCACCCGTTGGCTGATCTTGGGATAGACCACCTCGTCCCCACTGGCGATCAAAGAGGAGGGGGGCTTCAAGAAAATCAGGGGCGACGTGGGCACGGTGTTGCCCAACTCCGCGGCGTGGGCGGCGTAGTTGCGCCCCACGCACAGGATCTTGCTGGGCTGCACAGGCGGCAACATGGTCACCTGCCACAGGGGGATGGGCGCGCCATCCGCCACAGCCTGATAGGCGCCCGCCGCATCCACGGTGCGATAGGGGGCGTCGGCCAAGGGTGTCACCATTTCGCCTTCTGAACCGGTCGTCAACATGCCCCAGCGGGGCGCACTCTCAACACTTGTGACAAAACGTACAATTCGCATAGCCAGTTCCCTTTTTAATCTGATTCTTATCCAATCCGCGTCTCATTGATGATCAACTGAAACTCACAGTCCAAAAACATCACAGCCTGTCTGACCATTGTCATGCGGCTGAGAAAAATTTCAAAATACTCGATCACCTGAGCGAAGTGGGTGTCGATCTCCAGTTCCAGGGCGATCACCTTTTCTTCGGCCCGCACCCGCACAAAGCTGCGGGTGGCGGCATAGTTGACCCGGTCATGGATGTCGAAGGTGGCCATGTCCCGGTTCTGCACCCGGCTGCGGTGGACGTCGGCCTTGTCCGCGATGATCAGGGCGGCAGAGACAGCCGTGGTGGCCGTGCCCCGCTCCTCCTCGTGGTTGCCGATGGCCCCCATGATCAGCGCGCACTCTTGGGGCGACATGCCCAGGCGATCCAAAATGCGCCAGGCCATGATGGCGCTGCTCTGGGCGTGGTTCTCCCGGTGGATCAGGTTGCCGATGTCGTGCAAATAGCCGGCGATGTTGGCCAACTCGCAAGATCGCTGGTCAAAGCCCAGGTGGCTAAGAATGTTCTCGGAAATCTGGCCCACCAGCCCCACATGACGCTGTCCATGCTCCGTATAGCCGATGGCCTTGAGGCTGGCATTGGCCTGACGCACGAACGCGATCACCTCCGAGTCCCGGCGCACCATCTCCACAGTGACTCGGTTGGGGGCCAAGGCTGGCTCCACGGCATCAACGGGGAGCGTCGCATTGGCGGCAGATGAGGATTGTGTCATGGGTCACTTCTTTCGTAAATGGAACATCGGATCAGAGTCCGCTGCCCAGGGCAAAGGCACTGGCCAACATGGAGAGCGTCCAAAGCAGCGAGACTCGTTGCGGATGGCTGCTCTGCACGGTCCACAGCCAAGCGGGCAGCCACAGGGCCGCCAACACAGCCAACCCAACGGGCGTTTGGGCCTGAATCAACAGAGCCGCCATGCCCACAGTGGCCAAAGCCATCAAGCCAAGCCCCACTCGATCCGGGCCGGTGGCGTCTTGGCGAGAGGCGCCCCAGTGATGCAGGGTCCACAGAAAGGCCAGCAGCCAGACGCGGCTGTCCGTCTCCCCGCCGTTTCCGGTCAGGGTGAAGAAGACCAGGGCCCAAGGCAACAAGACCGTGGCCCCGGTGGACAAGGGCAAGGCCAATACGGAGCGATTGTGGGTCGCTAACCAGGCGAGGCTGGCCACTAAAATCATCACCCCGGTCAGGATCAGCGCGCCAGGGCCAAGCACCGCCGCCAAGACCAGCGCCGCCAGCATGACCGGCAGGGCTGCCCGCAGGTTTTGCACAAAGCTGCCCGCCTGATCCCCGCCAAACAGACGGGCCGCAGGGGATCCCGGCTGTAAATAGGGCAGCCATTGGCCCGCTCTCTGGCTGGCGCGACCCTCATCCCTCGGGCTTCGGGGCGAGAGAACCGTGGCTCCGGTCAACCCTCGCCAGATGCCGCCCCACAGCCCATCGGCCAACAGCCCGCACAGGAGCAGCGTCGGCCACGCCCCCAACCCCAGGCCAGATTCGGCCCCTCCGGTGAGGATGCCCAAGGTCAACCCGGCGGCCAAGACGGACCAGGCCGCCACGGATCGCCAGGGGGCGGTATGCAGTCGGGCCTCCACGCCAAGCAGGAAGTCAGCGGGCGGGGCGCTCAATTTTTGCATGTGGGCCGAATCGAAATCCATAAGTCTCACCCAGCGCCGTCGTCGGCACTGTCCACACCTGGGAGGCAGCAAAAGTCACCCAACGCCGTTGGGTCAAGGTGTGATTATAACAGAGGAGTAAAGTTACCGCGAAAAGGTGTGGGGGTGAAGGGCTGAAGGACTAGCGCAGGTTGAGTAGCCGCCGACGAGATCTCCGCTGACCATTCAAGATCTCGGCGGCGTATCGAAACCGAAGCGGGTTGACCCATAATAGGTCAACCCGCTTCGGTTTCGATACGCCCTTCCTTTTTGGGTCGTGCCCCTGGTTGGGTCAAGCCGGGCTACTCAACCTGCGTTGGCTTTACTTCTTCAAAAACCCGGGCGTCAACACCTCCAGCCGCCCAGGCTGGATCGAGATGTCGAGGATGTCGGCGTTGTAGCTGATCATTTCGCCGTCGGCGTGGACGGGGAGGGCGCTGGGGGAGGCGATGCGGATCTGGGTGGCCCGCACAAAGGTGAGGGCGGAGTCGCCCGTGTGGGTGCCCATCATCACCTTGGGCAAGAGCACCATGATGCGGCGGCGAGAGAGGCCGTCGGCCATGGCCATGTCGTAGAGCCCGTCGTCCATCACGGCGTCCGGGGTGACATAAAAGCCGCCCCCAGTGCGCCGACTGTTGCCGATGCTGATCATGAGCATCTGTTTTTCCACCTGTTGTTTTTGGCCGGCTTCATCGGTCCACGAGGCGGTGATGTGGGGCTGGGGATAGCTGATCATGGCTTTGAGGACAGCCGTGAGGTAGACGGCCACGCCCCGCAGCCGCTTGATCTTGCGGCTCTCCACGGTCACTTGGGCCTCGAAACCGCAGCCCAGGTTGTTGTTGAAGGTGCGCAGCTCGTCCTTGCCGTCCCCTTGGATGCGGATCTGGCCCAGATCCACCAATTGGGTGCGCCCAGCCATGATCACCCCCACGGCCGCGTCCAGATTGCGGGGGATGCTGGCCATGTCTGAAAAATCGTTGCCCGTGCCTACGGGGATCATGCCCAAGGTGCCCACTGGGTTGCCGTCCCCCGCGGCCAAGGCCAGACCGTTCACCACCTCGCTGATGGTGCCGTCTCCGCCTGCGGCCACCACGATGTCAAAGCCATCCATTTTGGCTTGACGGGCCAGTTCGATGGCATGGTTGGTCCCCGTGGTGTGGACCAAGTCATAGACCACGTTGTGGGCGGTCAAGGTCTGGCGGATCTGCGGTTCCAGACGGTGTCCCGCCCCGCGGCCCGCATTGGGATTGAGAATGACCTTGATCTTGTCGGTTTTTTCCATTAAAGCTACCCCTTCCCATCATAAACCAGCACTAACGCATCCCGCGCCGGGACGGTGATTCCGTGCAATGTGCCTTGGGTCAGGGGGTAGTTACCCGTGTTCCAGACCGCCTTGAATGTGCCCTGGGCCGATGTGTTGCCGGTCAGGGTCAGATCAAGGGTGGCTGGGGTGTGGTCCGTGTTGAAGATCACCAGGACTTCCTCTTTGTCCAAAATCCGGGCGAAGGCGTAAACCCCGTTCATGGCGTAGAGGGAGAGAAAGCGGCCCGTGCGCAGGGCGGCATATTTGTGGCGCAGGGCAATGGCACGATGATAGAAATTGAGCAGCCCCATGTTCCACTGGCTCTCGTCGTGCCAGGGGAAGGCCTCCCGGCAGCCGGGATCGTGGTCTCCGTCCAGCCCCACCTCGCTGCCGTAATAGACGCAGGGCGCACCGGGCATGGTCATCTGGAAGAGGGCGGAGAGGCGCAGGGCGCTCTCGTCCCCGGCGGTGGTCCACAACATGCGGGCGGTGTCGTGGCTGTCCAGCATGGTGAGCTGGGCCTGGGTCACCTCCCACTGGTGCAGATCCACCATGTGGGCCACGTGTTGGGCGAACTCTTGGGAATCCATAGGCACCAAGGGGAAGCCGCCGGGCCGATAGGCGGTTTTCAGGGTCTCCCGGCCAAAGAAGCCCAGGGCCAGGCGGCTGAAAACGTAGTTCATCACCGCATCAAAGCGGTCGCCCTGCAACCATTCCGTGGCCTCGGTCCAGATCTCGCCCACGATGTAGGCTTCTGGGTTGGCGTGCTTGACGATGCGCCGGAACTCCTGCCAGAAGGGCACGTCGTTGATCTCCTCCGGCACATCCAGCCGCCAGCCGTCGATGCCAAATTCGATCCAATAGCGGGCCACATCAAAAATATATTGGCGCACGCCGGGGTTGTCCGTGTTGAATTTGGGCAGGGCTGCGTTTCCCCACCAAGCCCCATAGTTGGCCGGGTTTTCCTCGTCGTTGCTGTAGGGGCGCAGGGGCCAGTTCTCCACATGAAACCAGTCCAGATAGGGCGAGTTGCCCCCGGTCTCCAGAATGTGATGAAAGGCCCAAAAGCCCCGGCTGGCGTGGTTGAAGACGCCGTCCAGCACCACCTTCATGCCCCGGGCATGGGCGGAATCCAGCAGGGCGCGCAGGGCGGCGTTGCCCCCCAGCAGGGGATCCACCTGCATAAAATCAAAGGTGTGATAGCGGTGGTTGGCGGCGGACGAGAAGATGGGGTTCAAATAGAGGGCGGTGATGCCCAATTCCTGCAAATAGTCCAGCTTTTCGATGATGCCCCACAGATCGCCGCCCTGAAATCCCTGCTCCGCCGGGTCTGTGCCCCAAGCTTTGAAGGTGACGCCGGGTATGGCGTCAGCCTGGGCGCTGCGCCGGAAGCGATCCGGGAAGATCTGATAAAAGACAGCATTTTTGACCCAATCGGGCGTGTGGACAGACATAAGTTCAAAAAACCTTTCTGATTTTAGTGGGCGGGCGTGGCGCTGGGGAGGAGTTTATGCCAGAGGAGGATTTTGACATAGGCGCGGGGGGTTGTCAATCCTGGCAGGAAGGCAAACAGGGCTTTTCAAAAGTCGCCAGGTAGCCACATTAAAGAAGCTAGCGCAGGTTGAGTAGCCGCCGCCGAGATATCCGCTGATCATTCAAGTACTCGGCGGCGTATCGAAACCGTAGCGGGTCAACCCGCTACGGTTTCGATACGGCCTGGCCTCCATTTGTTTTGCACCAGGTTGATCGACCCGGCCTACTCAACCTGCGCTGACCTGCCGGGCACCGGCGACTTTTGAAAAGCCCTGGAAGGCAAAAGGGTCGTGTCAAGCGAAACCATCCGCTGGACACGACCCTTTTGCCTTTTGCCTTTTGCACTTTGCCTTTTGCCTTCTTACGCGCCGCTGATGCGGGTCTTCAAATTCTGCCACGCCGAGGTCTTCAACTCCTGGGCGGGGATGGGGGCTTGATCTTCCATTTTGAAGTGGATGTTGAGCCGGTCCGCCTCGTATTTGGCCCCGGCGATCTCCAGCCGGGCCAGGCCCGTGGGCAGGGAGATGTTGCGCTTCCAGTTGCCGATGTGGATGATCAGCTCGTCCACCACGCTGCGGTGCAGCTGCACATCCGCCTTGTCCACCAGGGGCAGGGGGATGCTGAGGACATAGAAATTGTCCCGCTGGAAGATCTCTTGGGGCTTGCCCACATAGTAGGTCTTGGTGGGGTCGCCGTCGCCGCCCTTGACCGTCTTGGGGCCAAAGACGATCTCCGCCATGTGATGGAGCATGGAATCCCCCATCACCTCCTGGCCGAACATGGGCACCCGGAAGATGGGCAGGGGCTGGAAGGCCTCTTCCACGAAGACCATGTTTTCCCGCTGGGCCGCCTTCAGCACGTCAAAATAGCTGTCGGTCACATCGTCCGGGAAGAGGCGGTTGCAGACCACGGCATCCACCGCATAGCCGTAGAGGTTGAGATAGGTGTAGGCCCGCTGGGCCTCTTTGATCACCATCTTCTCCGGGTTGAGCACCAGCCTCATGCTGCTGATCTCGGCGTTGGAGAGCAGGTTGCTCGTGCGCTCCAGCACCATGATCAGGTCCTCGATGCTGTCGAAGACCGAATCGTCGGGCATGGGCATGTCGCTGAACCGCTTCATCACCGGGCGGGCGATCTGGATGGTCTTGCGCTGGAAGGGGAAGATCTTCTCGATATACCAGCGGGCCATGTCCGGGAAGCTGAGCAATTGCAGGGTGGACCCCGTGGGCGCGGCGTCGATCACGATCACGTCGTAGTCGCCGCTCTCGGCCAGGTGGGTGATCTGCATGAGGCTGGCCAGCTCTTCCATGCCGGGCAGCACGGAGGTCTCCTCGGCCACCAGGGCATCCATGCCCCGCCAGGAGAAGATGGCGTTGAGATAGCCCTGCACCGTGCCCCAATATTGGTCCATCTGGTGCAGCAGATCGATCTCCTGGCCCCACAGATTGGGGGCCAGTTGGGTCAACTCGCTGCCGATGCGCACATCAAAGCTGTCGCCCAGGCTGTGGGCCGGGTCCGTGCTCAGGACGATGGTGCGGTAGCCCAACTCCGCGCAGCGCACCGCCGTGGCCGCGCTCATGCTGGTCTTGCCCACGCCGCCCTTGCCTGTGTAAAGGAGAATCCTCATGCAAGCACCTTCAGCGCCCCATCCACACTATCCTTGGGGCTGACTTTGATCTGCACGTCCACCAACTTGCCCGCCTCGTCCACCACAAAATGGCTGCGGATGATGCCCATGTATTTGTTGCCGTACATGGACTTCTCGCCCCACACGCCATAGGCCTCGGCGATGGCGTGGTCTTCGTCCGCGATCAGGGTGAAGGGCAGGTCGAACTTGGTCTTGAACTTGCGATGGGAGGCCGGGCCATCCGGGCTGACGCCGAGGACGATGGCGTTCTTTTCCTGGATGTCCACATAGTTGTCCCGGAAGCCGCAGGCCTGGGTGGTGCAGCCGGGGGTGTCATCTTTGGGATAAAAATAGACCACGACCCGTTGGCCGCGGAAGTCGCTCAATTTGATGGTCGTGTCCTGGTCGGTCAAGCCCTGAAAATCCGGGGCCATGTCGCCGATGGCAAGGGTAGGCATAGAGGTGCTCCTTTTTCATCGTTTAGAATGAGAAATTTGATCAACGGTTGCAGTATGCCCCAGCCGCCGCCTATTTGCCGTGATCTGCCTCGCATTCTGCGCACGGACAGAGCCCCCGCAGATCCCGCCAGGTGAAGATGCCGGCGTCGTGACCGTCCGCCCAGGTGAACTGGAGGGCGTAGTTGCCGATCTTCTGGGCGACTTCACCTCGAACGACCCACGGGCATACGGTGGATGGCCGGGCGATCCACCGGGCCGCCCATGTTGGCGTGGCCGCCCCGGCACTCCACGCACGGACACGCCGCCCGAATCCCGCTCAGGGGATAGACGCTCACATGCCCATCCGCCCAGGTGATGGTGAGGGTGGACGCCGGGCGGTCGATCTTGATGTTGGTGGCTTGGGTTGAAGTCATGGGTAAGATTCTCCAAATAGGCTACAAAAATAGACCACAGATTTGACGGATCGGACGGATTAAAACGGATTTCTTTTTTTGATCGAGAAAAATCCGTTTTCATCCGTCAAATCCGTGTCATCCGTGGCCTATTTGTTCTCTCGCCGACCGCGGATCCAGCAGTTCATCCAAATGCATCCACAGGATCCGGCTGTAGCGGAAGGCGGGCCAGTAGATGACGAAGGCCGCCACGATAAAGATGGCGATCATCCAATAGGCCGAGACGTGATACAGGTAAAGGGCCAGGCCCAAGGGGGCCAGGACCACGGCACCCAGCACATAGGCAAAGAACATGGCCATCAGAAAATAGCCCGACTCCCGCTCGTAGCGGATGCCGCAGACCGGGCAGGTTTCGTGCATTTTCCACGCGCTTTTATAGGTCTCCCCCTCTTTGCAGACGGGGCAACGCTGTTTGATGATGGCGGCGGGACGGCTGTTGGGCATGGGAACTCCTGTTGCGTGTTGCGTGTTACGTGGTGTGTGAGGAATTCCGCCACGCACCACGTAACACGCAACACAGTCTATTTCTTGGCGACCGCCACAGTCACCTGCTCGTTGTCCAGCTCAAACGTGTCCTTGAGCAGGTGGACGGGGAACTGTTCGTCTGCGCCGAGTTGGTGCAGATCCACGGCCAGGGTCTCTTCTCGCACGTAGCTGCCGAAGGAGTGGAGCAGTTGGTGCAGGGCCGGGCTGGCGGTGATGTGGATCACGATGCGGTCGCTGATCTCCAGCCCGGTCGTCCTTGCGCAGTTGCTGGATGCGCCGCACGAGCTCCCGGGCGTGGCCTTCATCGACCAGTTCCGGGGTCATCTCCGTGGTGACGGCGACCAGATAGCCGCCGTCCTCGGCCACGCTGAAGCCGGAGCGGGGAGTGCTGCGCACCTCCACATCCCCCGGCTCGATGGCGTAGACTACGCCGTCGACCTCCACCTGCACGGTCTCGCCGAACTGGAAGCTGGCGGCCAGGTCGGCCTGATCCAACGCGGCCAAGGCCTTGCGGATCTTGGGGAAGCCCGGACCCAAACTTCTGGCCCAACTGCTTGGGCAGGGGATGGACCTGCACATCCACCAGATCGTCCGCGCCGTCGGCGAAGACCAGGGCTTTGACATTCAGCTCGGCCAGGAGCAGGTCTCTGATGGCGCAGCAGCCCATCCTTTTCGCCCGGCTTGCGGGTGCGCACCACCACCTGGGCCAAGGGCTGACGCACCTTGAGGCTGGCCAGTTGGCGGGCGGCGTGGCCCAGGCTGGTCACCTTCTGCACCAGGGCCATGTCCGCGCTCAGTTGCTCGTCGATCAGCGCTGCGTCCACCTCGGGCCAGCGGCTGAGATGGACGCTGAATCCGGGCGCGCCGGGCAGGGCGCTGGCGGCCAGATTTTGATACATTTCCTCGGCCATGAAGGGCATGGTCGGGGCCAGCAGTTGGCTGACCGTGACCAACACATGGTGCAGGGTGTTCAGGGCCTGGGCGTCCCCGTCCCAGAAGCGGCGACGGCTCTGGCGCACGTACCAGTTGCTCAGGCTGTCCACAAAGTCGGCGACCGGTCGGGTGGCGCCCATCACGTCGTAGGTCTCGTAGGCCTCGGTCACGTCACGCACCAGACGGTTGAGTTCGGAGAGCAGCCAACGGTCCAGCAGATACGCGGTTGCGAGTTGCGATTGCGCTCGCTCGCCCCTCACCATTCCCACTCGCTGAGATTCGCATACGTTACAAAAAAACTGTACGTATTCCACAACGTATTCATGAACTGCGCACGATTTCGCCCACCAGGTTGGTGCTGAAGCGGCGGCTGTTGCCGGGAGGGCTGGCGGTGTACATGGTACCAGCGGGTGGCGTCCGCGCCGTGCTCGTCGAAGACCTCCCACGGGTTGACCACATTGCCCTTGGACTTGCTCATCTTGCGAGCCGTCCTCGGCCAGGATGTGGCCCAGGCAGATCACATTCTTGAAGGCGGGCCGGTCGAAGAGCAGGGTGCTGACCGCGTGCAGGGTGTAGAACCAGCCCCGGGTCTGGTCGATGGCCTCGCAGATGAAGTCGGCCTGCTGCTGTTCGGCCCACAGTTCCTGGTTCTCGAAGGGATAGTGCCACTGGGCCACGGGCATGGAGCCGCTGTCGAACCAGACGTCGGCCGACTTCCAGCACCCGGCGCATGGTGCCGCCATCGGGCGCGGGCCAGGTGATGTCGTCCACGTAGGGGCGATGCAGATCCAGCTCGCTCAGATCCCGGCCCGTCTTTGGCGGAAAGCTCTGCCCGGCTGCCCACGCATTCCATGTAGGTGCTGCCCGGCGCGTCGCTCTGCCAGATGGGCAGGGGGGTGCCCCAGTAGCGGTCCCGGCCCAAGGCCCAGTCCACATTGTTCTCCAGCCAGTTGCCAAAGCGCCCCTCTTTGATGTGGTCGGGCACCCAGTTGATCTCCTGGTTGAGGGCCACCAACTGCTCTTTGTATTCGCTGGTGCGCACGTACCAGGTCTCCTTGGCGTAGTAGAGCAGGGGCGTGTCGCAGCGCCAGCAGAAGGGATAGGTGTGCTCGTACGTGCCCGATTTGTAGAGCAGGCCCCGTGCCTGTCAGGTTCTGCTGTCGATGGCCGGGTCGGCCTCTTTGACGAAGACCCCGGCCCAGGGGGTCACTTCCGGCTTGAATGGCCTTCCGGGGTCGACGGTCTGGATCACGGGCAGGTCGTGTGCTCGGCCCACATCCAGGTCGTCCGCGCCAAAGGCCGGGGCGATGTGGACGATGCCCGTGCCGTCTTCCGTGCTGACAAAGTCGGCGGCCACCACGTAGGCGTACTCTTCCTCCACGGGGAAGAAGCTGAAGAGCGGCTCGTAGCGCATCCCCACCAGATCCGCGCCTTTCATCTCGGCCAGGACTTCGTAGCCAGGGGCCAGCACGGTCTCGGCCAGGGCTTTGGCCAGATACAGCTCGGCGCCGGAGACGTCCCGCACCTGCACGTAGTCGATCTTTTCGCCCACGGCCAGGGCCACGTTGCCGGGCAGGGTCCACGGCGTGGTGGTCCAGGCCAGGAGGTAGAGGTTTTCCTCGCCCTGCACCTCGAATTTGACGTAGACGCTGGGGTCGACGGTGCCGTCTTTGTAGCCCAGGGAAAGCTCATGGCTGCTCAGGGGCGTGCCACAGCGGGGGCAGTAGGGCACGACTTTGTAGCCCAAGAAGAGCAGATCCTTTTCCCAAAACTGCTTCAGGATCCACCACAGGGACTCGACATAATCGTTGTGCAAGGTGACATAGGGGTCGTCCATGTCCACCCAAAAGCCCATGCGCTCGGTCAGTGCTTCTCCCAGTCGTTGACGTAGGTCCAGACCGATTCTCGGCCGTCTGGTTGAAGGCTTCCACGCCGTATTCCTCGATCTGCTGCTTGCCGGAGAGGCCCAGCTGCTTCTCGACTTCGATCTCCACGGGCAGGCCGTGGGTGTCCCAGCCGCCCTTGCGCAGGACGTGGTGGCCCTGCATGGTCTTGTAGCGGGGGAACATGTCCTTGAAGGCCCGGGCCAGCACATGGTGGATGCCCGGTCGTCCGTTGGCCGTGGGCGGCCCCTCGAAGAAGACATAGCGCGGGCCATCCTCCCGCTCGGCCATGCTGCGCCGGAAGACGTCCTTCTGCTTCCACAGATCCAAGATCTGGGTTTCCATCTCCGGATAGTTCACGGAGGGGGTGACATTGGCGAAGTTCTGCTTGCTCATGATCGGATTGTCCTTGAAAGAATGTCGGAATAGAACACGATTGAACGGATCGACGGATTACGGATTTTTTAGATCCGTTGATCGTTATCCGTCAGTCCGTGTTCTATTTGCTTTTCTGCAACCGGTCCGGGAGCGTCCATCCCCAGCCCAGTTTGTAAAGTCCTCGGTCGAGCCAGGCCCGATAGCTGCTGTGGGGCCATTCCTCCGGGTGGGGGACCAGGCCGGCGGCCACGGGGGCGTAGTGGATGCGGTCCAGTCGGGCGGCGAAGTCGGCCACATCCGCCACGGGATGCTGATCGATGCGCCGTTCCCACACCATCAGCCGCCCTGGATCCCCCATCAAGCTGCGATAGTCGGCGGTGAAGTAGGCCAAGGCCCGGTCCATCACCTTGGCGGCGGACGAACTGCCCGTGGGCATCAGCAGCACCCGCACCTGATCCGGCAGCGTCACATAGCCCAACAGGCGGAAGGGATGATCCGCCTGCAAGCGGCGCAGACTGGACTGCCACAGATGCGCCGCCTCCGGCAGGCGGAAGATCGGCTCTCCGCCCAAAGTCCGGCACGCCATCGCCGTCAAACCAGGGCGGAAGAAAGGTTCGTATGCGGTGATGGGCGGGTCCGGGATGATGGCCATGATTTCAATGCACAATTTTCAATGCACAATGCACAATGACGGCGAGACGAAGTCCACACCATTGTGCATTGTCCATTGGGCATTGTGCATTTCCTTATTCTCCCAACTCGATGTAGATGCGCTTGTTGATCGCGCCCTTGCTCTTGTAATCCGTGACCCGCATGCTGCCCACCTCGGACGTGTTGCGGACGTGGGTGCCGCCGTCGGCTTGCAGATCCAGCCCCACCAGTTCGATGGTGCGCACCTCCGGGATGCCCGGGGGCAGCAGGCTGATCTTGGTGCGGATCAGGTCCGGGATCTGGAAGGCTTCGTCCCTGGGCAGGATCTGGGATCGGACGGGCCGGGCCGCGGCGATCTCGACGTTGCACTTGGCCTCGATCTCCGTGACCAACTCCCGGCTCATGGCCTCAAACTCGAAGTCCATGCGCCCGGATCCGGGGTCCATGTTGCCCCCGGTGACGCTGGCCCCATAGTCCCGCCACACCACGCCGCACAGGATGTGCATGGCCGTGTGGGTGCGCATGATGCGATAGCGACGGTCCCAGTCCAGTTCGCCGTGGACCGGTTGGCCGACGGTAATCGACGGCTCCCCGCCCACATCCGACGTGTCGATCCAGTGCCAGATCTCGCCGCCCTCTTTCTTGACTTTGGACACCGGTATACGGGTTCCGTCCACGGTCAACCAGCCCGTGTCGTTGAGCTGTCCGCCGCCGCCGGGGTAGAAGGCCGTGCGGTCCAGGGCGACGCGGGCGCCGTCCACGGCGGTGATGGTGGCGTCGAATTGGCGGGTGTAGGCGTCGTCGTAATAGAGTTGGTCGGTCATGGTGTGTCTCCTTGGAGCCGTCGGGTTGTGAGCGGCTTTTTTAAGGCAAAAGGCAAAGTGCAAAAGGCAAACAGGCAAAAATAAGAAAAAAGCCCGCCCCACGATCCTAAGATCGGGGACGGGCTTTGCAAGTCCGCGGTACCACCCCGGTTCTCAACCCAGTTGGGTCAAGCACCTCTGGTGCGATGCGAGAGGCCAAACACACGCTTCTCAAATCGCCATGGTGGGTAACGGGCCATGATTCCCGGCAGCACTTACTCGGCTTTGGGGCCTTTCGGGCTGCGGCTCCGGAGGGATCTTCGAGGACGAAGGGTTGATCCGGCTTTCACTATCCCGGACTCGCTGCCAACGTTTCGGCCTCTACTCGTCTCCATCAACGCCATTATGCAATGTTTGATGCGACCAGTGTAGCAATGGATGGAGGGTTTGTCAATAAAAAGTGAACAAAAATAGGCCACGGATGCTACAGAGTCAAACGGATCAAAAAAAATCCGCCAAAATCCGTTCAAATCTGTCAAATCCGTGGCCTATTTTTGTTCTATTCCGGTCGCAAATACCCCGGCTGGATCACATGCGGGCCGCCGGGGCAGACTTTGTGGAAGAGGCACGCCTCGCACGGGGGACAGCGTGGCCGGATCAACCTGGGTCAACTTGCCCCGGCTGACCAGGGTGTGGAGCATCTGCTCCACCACCGCCGGGGCGATGCCCAACTGGCGGCTGATGCTCTCCACCGACAGCACGGCGTTGTCCGATTGATTGAAGAGATCGAGGATTTTTTGTAGCATCAGGCCACCCCCAAAAGCGTGCCAATTTGAAAGACCAGGACGGCCATCCCCCAGGCGATGCTCAGGGTCATGGCCGTGGAGAGGAGCGCCCAGCGCCAGCCATATTCCTGGGATTGGGCCCCGATGGTCGCCACACAGGGCGCATAGAGCAGAGAAAAGACCAGGAACGCCAGGGCCGACAGCGGGGTGAACGAGCCGTGCAAGGATCGGGTCAACCCCGTGGCCGCGGCCTCATCGGGCTGGGGGAAGAGGGTCAGCCCCGGCGTGAGCACATCCAGCATGCGCTGGCCCGCCTCCACCGTGGCCTGGCCGAAGGTGACGACGATCTCCCGCAGGTCCGCGCCGATGGCGGCCAGACCGGTCTGGGCCGGAAGTTCGGTCACGGGCAGGGGATGGGCGGCCTCGCCCACGTAGATCTGGGCCAGGGTGGAGACCACGACTTCCTTGGCCACCAGCCCGCTGACCAGCGCGCCCGTGCTCTGCCATGTGCCAAAGCCCGCCGGGGCAAAGATGGGGGCCGCCGCCGTGCTGACCTGGCCAAAATAGCTCTGTTGCGGATTCTGCACGCCCCAGGGCAGGTGCATCAACACCCACAGCACCACAGAGACCGACATGATCAACGTGCCCGCCTTGCGCACAAAGCCAGCCGAATGCTCCCACATCTGGGAAAGCAGCGCCCGCAAAGTGGGCAGGCGATAGGTGGGCATCTCCATCACAAAGGTGCCCTGGTCCCCGTCCCGGAAGACCGTGCGGGAGAGGATCACGCCCACAATGGCCGCGATGACCATGCCCAGCAGATACATGGCCAAGATCACCACGTCCCCGTGCTGGGGGAAGAAGGCCAGGCCAAAGACCACAAAGATGGGCAGCCGGGCCGAGCAGGACATAAAGGGCACCAACAGCCCGGTCAGGATGCGGGCCGAGCGGCTTTCGATGGTGCGGGTGGCGTAGATGGCGGGCACGTTGCAGCCAAAGCCCAGGATCATGGGCACAAAGGACTTGCCGTGCAGCCCAAGGGAGCGCATGAGCCCGGTCCATCACAAAGGCGGCCCGCACCAAATAGCCGCTGTCCTCCAAAAAGGCCAGGGCAAAATACATCACCAACAGGCCGGGCAAAAAGGCCAACACCCCGCCCACCCCGGCGATGATGCCGTCGGTGACCAGGGAAATCAGCCACGCCGGGGCAGACACAACCCCCAGCAGCCCCGCGGCCCAGCGGGTGATCGGGCCGCTGAAGACCCCATCCACCCAGCCCAAATAGGGGGCCGACACATTTTGCACCAGGTTGAAGACCAGATACATCAGGCCTAAAAAGATGGGGATGCCCAGCCAGCGGTGGGTGACGACGGCATCGATCCGATCCGTCAAGCGGCCGGGGGGCGTTGGGATCTTGGCTCATCACCTGGGCCGTCAGGTCGTGGACAAATTGGTATCGAGCGCCCGCGATGGCAATGTCCAGATCCGCGCCGAAGGAGGGCTCCAGCCGGGACCGGCTTTCGGCCACGGCGGCATCCACCGCCGCCTGTTCGGCCACGGGCAGGTCGGCCAGCAGATTGGTCTCGCCCTCCAAAAGCTGCACAGCCAGCCAGCGCTGATTGTAGGCCGCCAGGACGCCGGGCAGGTCGGCCATCTGCGCCGTGAGCCAGCGGATTTCGACTTCGATCTCCGGGCCATAGTCGAAAAGGGGGTGGGCGGAAAGCCTACCCCCTCCCAGCCTCCCCCAGGGTGGGGGAGGAGCAGGATTCGCCGTAGACGGGAGCCCGGTACGCACGATCTGTCCCCTCCCCACCCTGGGGAGGGCTAGGGTGGGGTTGGCTGTTCAAAAGGGGCGGGGCCGTGGGGCTTAATGACATGCCGCCCCCCTGCTTTGGCGTTTGACCGTGGCGGCCACGGGGATCAAACTGGCGTGGGTGACGGCACGTTGTCGGCTCACAAAGTCCAAAATGGTGCGGCGCAGCAGGTCCATGCCCACTTGGGTGCGGGCAGTGGTGGTGATCACGGTCACGCCGGGCAGGAGGGCGGCCAGACGGCGCTCGTCGATGCCCATGCCCCGGCGCTCGGCCACATCCTGCATGTTGAGGACCAGGATCAGGGGCGCGCCGGTCTCCAAAATCTGCACGGTCAGGTAGAGGTTGCGCTCCAAATTGGAGGCATCCACCACATTCACCACCACGTCCGGCCGCTCGTGGACGATGTAATCCCGGGCAATCTGCTCTTCGGGCGAATAGGCGGAGAGGCTGTAGGTGCCGGGCAGATCCACCACGGTCATGCCCACGCCTTGGAAGACAAAATCGCCCTCTTTGCGGGCCACCGTCTTCCCCGGCCAGTTGCCCACATGCTGATGGCCCCCGGTCAACTCATTGAAAATCGTACTCTTGCCCGTGTTCGGATTCCCCGCCAGGGCGATGTGAATGGGTTGCAAAGTGAACTCCGAATGGCGAATGGCGAATGGCGATCCGCTGGCCTGTGATACGTATTACTCGATACTCGATACCTTTTTCACCCAAATCTGCCCGGCGTCCGCCTTGCGCATGGAGAGGCGATAGCCCCGCAGTTCGAAGGCCACGGGGTCGCCCAGGGGGGCGATCTGCACCAGGGTGACGACCGCCCCGGTGACCAGGCCCAGATCCAGGAAGCGGCGACGCACGGGGCCGGTGACATCCACCCGCTGGATGATGCCCTGTTCGCCGATGGCAAGCTGGCTCAGAGGGGAGAGGTCTGGGTGAGGCTGTGGATGAAGATCGAGCATGAACTCTCCTCTGGGTTGGACAACGTGCCAAGGCTCTTTCCAACGTGCTGATGGTACCATAGCCCCCAAGGCCTGCTTAGGGACAAATGTCCCCCTTTTTCATTCCAAAAAACGCCCAGGCCATGCGGCCTGGGCGAAGAGATCAGTTAACCTCGCTTAAATAAGCCCCTGGGCCGGGATTGGACGGCAAAGGAGCGGTCCGAAACCCAGGGGGCGTAGGGGGCCATGGTCAGCCGGGCCAGGGCCAGGAGGGGGGCGTCGTAGTTGACCCGCCATCCGGCGTAGTCCCGCCAGGCCTGTTCTCGGTCCGCCACCACGGGTACGCCGTTTTCCACCAGTTGTTCATAAACCCCAAAGAATTCTTCCTTGGCGATGCTGATGGGATCCGTGGGTTGGGGATCGGTGTTGTACTCGATGTTGAAAAAGTCGGCGATGCGGCGCAGGGCCACAAAGCCCGCCCGGATGCACAGCCCCGGCGGATAGTCGCCCTGGGCCTGCACGGTGGAGGCCATCAGCGCGGCCGTGTCCAACACACAGCCGGCGGCCGTGACCCAGGATCGGTCCGCCAGGGGCGAGCGAAAAAAGACCAAATAGGAGTGGGAGGTGTGGCTCTCCTCCAACTCGGCGAACCAAAGCTCCCAGGTATACCAGAGGTCGCTCAGCTTGTGCAGCAGGCCAATGCGATGGGAGCGGGTGATCAACTCCACCGGCGTGGGGGGCGAACCGGCCCGGGCCTCCAACATGGCCACGGCGGATTCTCGGCGGGAGAAGGCGCTGTAAATGCTGGGCAAATACGAGATCAGCAGGGCCACCAGCCCCAGGCCGATGGCGGCCTCGCTGAAGACCAGCACCGTGCGGGGCAGATCGTCCACGCTCTTGAAACCCAGGGTAAAGAGGGACGATCCGCTTAAATAAAAGGCGTCAAACCAAGGCCGCGTGCCCAGCCCCCAAAACATCAGCGTATAGCCCAGCAGGATGATGATCAGCCACGAGATGGGCAGCAGCAGCAGGGCCACAGGGGCGAACATGGCCATGATCTGATCCCGGTCTTCATAGGTTTTGGCAAAACGCAGGCGGACGCTGAAGAGGGCAAAGACCCCTTGAAAAACCAGACGGGTCAGGGTCACCCGGGCACTGCGGGGCAGCACAATGGTACGCACCGCCGAATAGAGGGTCCAGACCACCAGAAAGAGGCCGCAAAGTTCAGCGGCGCTGCGGGAGATCCAGTCAATGACGGGGAGGAGAATTGGCGGCATGGCGGGTTTGGCCTTTTGTGATTGCAAAACTCAGATTAGGTTGACCGATTATCCCACAAAGTCATCGGCCCCACAATCAAAACGGGTTCCGCATAATTTTATGCGGAACCCGTTTGTGTATTTATAAACTATGCTGAACTCAGATGATGACAGGGGGTTGGGCCAGACCACGCTCAATGGCCTCGCCGACAGCCACATCCATGCGCTGCTGAGCCTCCACCACATCACAACCCAAGGTCAGAGCGATCTCTGTGGACAGCAGTTCTCGCCCCTGGGACAGCAACTCCGAATCGGCCTTGGTCAGATGTTTGTCTTTGCGCCGCCAGGCCAACTCTCGCACGGCCTCGGCAATCTTGGTGGGATAGCCGGAGCGGATCAGGTTTTCCACATGCTGCCGTCGCTGCTTAAAGTTGGACGGCAATTCGGTGGGCAGCTTGCGCAGGGTCTTGAAGACCTGCTCCAAGCGTGCCCCGGACATGACCGCCCGAATGCCCAGATCATCCGTCTTGCGGATGGGCACCCGCATGGTCAACCGCTTGGCCAGAAACTCGATCACATAATACCGCTTGAAGCCAGAGACCAATTCTTGCTCCTCCACCTTCACAATTTCACCGGCACCGTGGGCTGGGTGGACAACACTTTCACCAACTGAATATTGCAATTCTGCCTCCCTTACTATGCTAAAGACGTTTCCTCTCGCGTGGTTCTCCCTTGAATCACTCGGTATAATTATAGCACAAAAGTTCAGTTATGTGAAATCACCTCTAAATCGCCTTTTGACGATCTCCAAAACGTCATCAACCGGCAGGGCTTTCACAGCCACATTGTCAACGCCCGTGGTATTTTCTGCTTGAAAAAGGGAATTGTAAATAGACTCCTCGGTCGCTTCGATCGCAGCCTCAAAGAGGGGAGAGAGGAGGCCGTTGGGCAAGTCCATGACCGTGGACAGGGCCGCCCGCCGGGCCGGGGTGCGCCGCACATCCAGCGCCGTGGAAAAAGCCACCACATAATCCCCGCTGCCGTTGCTCATGGACGACCCCGTGCGGGCCAGACCGGTCAACCCCCGGCGGGCCAGCCGAGTCAAATTGCGGTCCGAGAGCGGCGCGTCCGTGGCCACGACGATCATGATGGAGCCGTCCGCGTCGTGGGACAACCTTCCAGGAAGCTTTAAGCTTCCTGGAAGGTGCGGCGGCGGCTCCCCGTCCTCGACCAATTCCGGCGCAGATAGTGCTGCCCCAGGATCTGCCCCACGGGCGCGCCCAAAATCTGCAACACCCCGCCATAGTTGGACTGCACCAGCACCCCCACGGTCCACCCGCCCAAACTCTGCCGGCAGCCGCCGAGAGGACGTGCCGATCCCCCCCTTCCACCCAAAGCAGACCGTCCCCGTCCCCGCGCCCACGCAGCCCTCGTCCACCGGGCCGGGCCGGGCGGCGGACAGGGCATCCAACACATGCTGGGCCGTCACCGCCCGCTTGCGGATGGCGTTGAGCTTGCCATCGTTCGTCTCCCCCACCACCGGGTTGACCGAGCCCACCGCCTCGTTGCCCGGCTGGGCCAGGGTCCACGTGATCAGCGCATCCGCCGGCCTGGGGCACGGCCAAGGTGTTGGTGAGGACGATGGGGGTCTCGATCTCGCCCAACTCTTGAAGCTGGGTGGCCCCCATCATCTTGCCAAACCCATTGCCCACGGCCAACCCCGCCGGCACCTTGTCCTGAAACAGATTGCCCCCGTGGGGCAGAATCGCCGTCACCCCCGTGCGGATATCGTCGCCGGAGATCAGCGTAACCTGCCCCACCCGCACCCCCGCCACATCGGTGATGGCGTTGAGCGGGCCAGGGGCGAGTATGCCGGGAGCGATGCCCAATTCACGGGCGCGGAGTGGTGTGTTGTCATGGGATTGATCCTGGGTTTGAATGAGTAAATGAGTAGGGAACGTGATGAGGAGGCAGGTGAGTAGCGCCGACACCGAAACACTATTGACTGGCGGCGATCGAAGCGTCGCCCCGCTACGCTCGATCGCCTCACTCCATTGGTCACGAAATTACTCGTTACTCATTACTCGTTGCTCATCCTACTTTCCCATATCCATCGCCGGCATCCCCGCCATGTCCATCACGGGCACGGTGATGACCATTTCGCCGGCCTGCTCGAAGGTGAGGGTGAGTTCGATCTCTTGGCCGATCTCCAGGGGGGCGACCAGATCGATGAGCATGAGGTGCTTGCCGCCGGGCTTCAGCTCCAGCACGCTCTTGGCCGGGATCTCAAAGCCATCGGGTTGCGGGATCATGCGCATGACGCCGTCATCGTTCACGGTCTCGTGGATCTCCCCCACCTTGGCCGCCGGGCTGGAGACGGCCACCAGCCGGTCCGCCATCTCTGTGGGGTTGACGATCATCATGTAGGCCGCGCCGGTCCCTGCCACCAGGGGCGAGGGGCGGGACATGGGATTTTCCACCCGCAAGGCGTCGCCAGTGAGCATGGCGCTCATGTCGGTGCCCATGCCGTCGTTCATGGCCGGGGCCGCAGTGGGGGTGAGGTTGCAGGCGGTCAGCGCCAGGCTGAGGAGGATCAACAGGGTCAGGATCTTGGTCATTCGAGAAGGTTTCATCGGTTTATGTTCTTTCTGTTTGTGATAGATAGAAGGTTCTCGTTCCCACGCTCCGCGTGGGAATGGTTGTCGGCGCTCTGCGCCGGGGGACGCCGGAGCGTCCAGGGCGTTCCCACGCGGAGCGTGGGAACGAGCGATGGGGCTTAGCCCAACACGCTGCCCCGCATCTCCATAGGCAGGCTGAAGATGCCCAGGCTGATGGCCCCAAGAATCAGGATGATCAGCAGCCAGGGCAGGGCCTCGGCCAGGGCGGATCGGGTGTCCGACCGCCGGGCTTTGGCCCCGGTCCACGCCACGGCCAGGGCCCAGGCGATGCCGCCCAGCATGACGATGGCTTGGATGATCTGGGCTACCACCACGCTGGGGATCAGGTCCGCGGCGATCTGCCAGTTGGGTTGGCCCAGCAGGGCCACGCCCAGTGTGCGGGCGAAGAACTGTTGCAGGGCGGGCACGATGGTGAAGGCCCCGATCAAGAAGTGGAAGAGATAGTGGGCGGTCCAGATGGCCAGGCCCAGGGGCACGAAGGCATAGGCATAGGCCATGATGGTCCGGTTGAGTCGCCGATCCCCGCCGGGAGCCAGGATGCGTCCCAGCCCCGCCGCGGTGTAGGCCAGTCCCAGGGGGAGCAGAATCACCCCGACGCCGAAGACCAGCCCCAGGACCAACGCCTCGCTTTTGGTGTTGAGCGCATCGGCCAGCCACACTTCCAGGCTCGTAGACCGGGGGCGTCATGGCGAAGGCGTTGACCATGCCCGCCGCGGCGGCGAAGATGGCCAGCAGGGCCAGATCCATGCGCTTGGGCCAGGTCTGGCGGAAAAGCTCGTCCCCGGGCCGCCGGGGGATCAGGGCCACGTTGTCGTGGGGGCAGGCCTTGGCGCAGTCCAGGCAGAGGGTGCAGTTCATGTTGCTTTGGATGGTGGGGACGAAGAGTTCCAACTGGCAACCTTGTTGCAGCAGGATTTCGTTCTCGTCCACGAACTCATAGCGGCCATTGATGCAATCTTTGCCCACGCAGGATCGGCACACGTCCAGGCTGCGGTTGGTGATCTGCAAGGGGCTGGCCGTGCTGTAGAGAAAGTTGAAGGTGCCCAGGGGACAGACATACATGCAGAAGCTGTCCCGGCTGAAGAGGGCTTCGATGACAAAGGCGGCGGCGAAGTAGGCGATGGCCACCCACGCCGTCAGCCACGGGCTGGCCCAGAGATCCCAAACTTCGTAGATCCATAGAATGGCGATCAGTCCCGCAATCGCCCCCCATTTATTTCGCAAGGCTTTTGGCCAGCGCATGGAAGGTCGGCCCAACCAGCGGGCCAACTTTCTAGGCAAAAGAAAGGGACACCCAGCGCAGAAGAGGTTCCCGGCCAGGAGCAGGGCCACCACCACCAGCCCCCGATAGTGGACCCAGGCCCCCACGGTGGCCATGTTCTTGGCGGCCAACCGACTGCCCACCAGGCCATCCACGATCATGATGGCGGCCAGGAGGAAGAGGGGGATCTGCATGGCCGTGCGGCTGTGCTTCCACAGCAGGAAGCGGCCCAGCACCGGCGTGCGCAGGAGGTCGAATCGGGGTCGGTAGCGGCTCAGTCCGTCGATCATTTGACGTCAACCTTGTCCGCGGTGACGCTGAGATCGAAGTCCTGGGTGAAGGTCGTGCCGTCGGCCAGAACGACTGAGACGGTCACGATCCAGTCACCGCGCATGGTGAAGGCGAAGGGGACGTGGTAGACACCGTCCACGTTGCCGTCGGCCTCGTCGGTCGTCGGCTCGGCCAGGACCGGGGTCATGCCGGCGTGGTTCATGTTGCCCTCCAGCCCCACCTTGGCGTCGATGATGGCCGTGCCGTCCTTGTCGGTCAGGGTGACCAGGAGAGTTTGGCCGGTTGGGCCATCCGGGGCGGCCAGGGCAACGGATCAGGTTCGGCTGCCCGGCGGCGGGGTCGGCAGGGGTTGGCGAGCCACAGGCGGTCAGGGCCAGGGCCAAGATGAGAAGCAGAAGCAGACCGGTCAGAAACCGACCGGGAAAGGTGAATTTTCGCATGGGTGTCCTTTCGGGCGAGTTGCGTGTTGCGTGTTACGTGATGGGGGCGGCGAATCAAGGCTCGCCATTCGCCATTTGCCATTCGCCCTTGCGCGGCGGCGGCGTGGGGATGGGGAGGACAATCGAGCGCCATTTGGGGGTGGACCCCAGGCGGGAGAAGCGGCGGGGATGATGGCCGAAGAGCAGGGAGGCGCCCACAAAGATCAGCAAAAGCAGGCTGATCAGGGTGGTGTCCGGGCGGGATTGGCCCACGGGCGCGGGCTGTTCCGGGTGGGCAACGTCGTCGGCAAAGATGGCCAGGTTGGGGATCTGCGGATGGTCGGCGTGGGGGATCTCTGGCACGGCGAAGACAAAGTGGGCCACGGGGTGGGGATGGCCCGGCTGGCCCATGGCGCCCCAACAGACAAAGGGCAGGATTAGGCCGAGGTAGATGACATAAAAAATCAGCACCCAAGCAGCCCAGGTTGCCGCGGGTCGGGAGCCGAGGCGCAGGGGTGCCGGTCTTGGGGATCGGGGCTGGGTGGAGTCTATCATGCAGTATAGTTTACCACGCGGGCGGGGGGAGTCAACTCTTTTGCCTTTTGACCATTTCCCACTATAATTTGACCATGAACCGCAAGCCCTTCTCGCCCCGGCGATATGCCCGCAACATGGATCTGCGCCTGTTTTTGGGTTTTGCCCTCCTGCTTTACACCGTGGGCGGTGGATTGATCTGGTTCTTTTACGGTCTGCCCGCCATGCTGTTGGGCGCGGTCTGCATCACCGCCGGGCTGGGGATGATCGGGCTGCTGTATGGGCTGGTTAGTTTGGTGGGGCGGTGGGCGGGGGAGTGAAGAGAAGGCAAAAGGCAAAGTGCAAAAGGCAAAAGTGCTGCCGCTTTGACTTCTTTGCGGACGTTGGATATAGACACCACGAAACACGAGACACGGAATACGGAATAGACTATGAATAAGAAAATCCTGGTCGGGGTTGCCTGGCCGTATGTGAATGGGGAGAAGCATGTGGGGCAGATTGCCGGGGCCTATTTGCCCCCGGATATTTTTGCCCGCTATCAGCGCTTGATCGGCAACGATGTGCTGATGGTGAGCGGGTCGGACACCCACGGCACGCCCATCACCCTGCAAGCCGAGAAGGAGGGGGTGACCCCGGAGGTGGTGATCGAGAAGTACCACAATCTCTTTGTCCAGGGTTGTTTGGACATGGGCTTGGCCTTCGATCTCTACTCCCACACGGACACGGCCAGCCACTGGGCGGTGACCCAGAAGCTTTTCCTGCGTCATTTGGAAAACGGCTATATTTATAAAGATGCCCAAAAGCAGTGGTTCGACCCAACGGCCCAGCGCTTTTTGGCCGACCGCTATGTGGAGGGCATCTGCCCCTTCTGCGGCTTTGACGGCGCCCGGGGCGACCAGTGCGACAACTGCGGGCGGCTCTACGATGCCCTGGAATTGAAGAATCCCCGCTCCAAGATCACGGGCAGCACAGAGCTGGAAGTGCGGGAGACCGAGCACTTTTTCCTGGCTTTGGGCAAGCTCAACCAGCCTCTGCTGGAATGGATTGGCCGAGGGCAAGGAGCATTGGCGGCCCAATGTGATCAACTTCACCAAGGGCCAGCTTGCTTTGCAGGAATTGCGCGGCCGGGCCATCACCCGTGACATCGACTGGGGCATCCCCATTCCCTTGGACGGCTACGACAGCAAGCGCATCTATGTTTGGTACGACGCCGTCATCGGCTATCTGAGCGCGGCGGTGGAGTGGGGTTTGCTGACCGGGGCAGAGGGCGGCGACCCGGAAGCGTGGCGGCAGTGGTGGGATGCCACGGTCAACCCGGAGGCGGTGATCTACAACTTCATCGGCAAGGACAACATCCCCTTCCACACGGTGATCTGGCCGGGGATGCTCATGGCCTACAACGATGGCGACGGACATCGGCGAGCGCTGGAACCTGCCCTACGATGTGCCCAGCAACGAATACCTCAACTTCCGCGGCACCCAGTTCAGCACCAGCCGGGGCAACGTGATCGGCTTCAACACGGTCCTGGACAAGTTCCAGCCCGACGCCTGGCGCTACGTGCTCACCGCCCTGGCCCCGGAGGCCTCGGACAGCGAGTTCACCTGGCGGGAGTTTGTGGACCGCATCAACAACGAACTGCTGGCCAACTGGGGCAACCTGGTCAACCGGGTGATGGGCTTTGCCTACAAACGCTACGACGGCGTCATCCCCACGCCCGGTCCGCTGGACGCAGGTGGACCAGGCCCTTTTGGACGATGTGCGGGCGGGCTTCGATTCGGTGGGCGCGCTCTATCAACAGGTCAAGCTGAAGGCGGCGCTGACCGAGGTGCGCAGTTTGAGCCAACGGGTCAACCAATATCTCAACGAAAAAGAGCCGTGGAAGACCATCAAAGTGGACCCGGCCGCCGCGGCCACGTCGGTCTATGTGGCCCTGCAAGCCATCGACTGGCTGAAGATCCTGTGGGGACCGATCCTGCCCGCCACCAGCGAGCAGATCCACGGCTTCCTGGGCTATGACGGCCAGATCTTCGGCAACCAGTACACCCAAGAGGTCGAAGACGAGCGGGGCCATCATCGGGTTCTGCGCTACGACCACAGCCCGGCCCAGGGCAAGTGGGAAGCCACCACCCTGCCCGCCGGCCAGGCCCTGCGCCAACCCAGCGCCCTCTTCATCAAGCTGGACGAGGACGTGGCGGAGACGGGGCTGGACAGCGAGACGGTGACGAAGTAAGAACGGGTGAAGGGGCGAGCGGGTGAAGGGGTGAAAAACGTGCAGGTAGAGAATACTGAGATTCAGTCTGGGGCGCGGGGAACCGGGTCCCAGAATTTTTTAGAACATGAAAAGTGGCCCAACGGGTGGCTGTGGGCGGCGGTGGGGTTGATCCTGGCCGGATATCTGTCCGTGGCGCTGCTCTTTGCCCTCACCACCCCGGCGTGGCAGGCCCCGGACGAACCGGCCCACTACAACTATGTGGCCCACATCGCCGCCGGCCAGGGCTTGCCGATCCTGGACGTGGGCGACTACGATCAGACCTATCTGCGGGCGCTGATCGACAACCGTTTCCCCCCGAACCACCCCATCGAGCCGATTCAATACGAGTCCCATCAGCCCCCCCTCTATTATATCAGCGCCGCGCCGGTCTTTTGGCTGGCGGACGGGCGGCTGATCTTCCTGCGCCTCTACAATGTGCTGCTGGGGGCCGGGGTGCTGCTGCTGATCTTCCTGATCGTCCACACCATCTTCCCGGACCGGCCCACCATCAGCCTGGGCAGCATGGCCTTGGCCGCCTTTCTGCCCATGCACGTGGCCATGATGGCCGCGGTCAACAACGACGCCCTGGCCGAACTGCTGATCGCCGCCACGGTCCTGGCCCTGGTGCGCTGGATCCGGGCCATGGATCGGGAAAACGCCCAACCCCGGCATCTCTTGATCGCCGGCGGGCTGATGGGTCTGGCCCTGGTCACCAAATCCACCACGTATATCCTCTTGCCCTTGGCTGTGCTGACCATCACCGGGGTAACCTGGCAACAAGTTCGTAGTCAGCGCTTTAGCGCCCTGACGACGAACTTGCTCCTGGTTTTATTGCCCGCCTTGGTGATTGCCGCGCCCCTCTGGCTGCGCAACATGACCATTTATGGCGGGGTTGACTTCCTGGGCCTGAAATGGCACGACGCCGTGGTGGTGGGCCAACCCCGCACCGCGGAGTGGATCGCCCTCAACGGCTTGGGGGCCTATTGGGATCGGGCCGTGGACTTCACCTTCAAGAGCTTTTGGGGCGTCTTCGGCTGGATGGGGATCTTTATGGATGGCCGGGTCTATTTGGCCTTGACCCTCTTCACCGGCGTGCTCTTTTTGGGCGGGCTGTGGGCCGCCATCCGCATGTTGCTGGGCTGGCCCGATTCCGAATTGGATCGATTTCAGCTTCAAAGTGTGGCCGTACTGGCCTTGCTCTCCTTGGGTGCCTTGGCCGGGTATGTTTGGTATAATTTGGGCTTTGTGCAACATCAGGGTCGCTATCTCTTCCCCGGTCTGTCGGGGATTGCCTTCTTCATGGCCCTGGCCTGGCGAGAGGTGCTGCGCCCAGGCCAGGGCGCGGTGACCGGGCTGCTGGTCGGCGTGCTCACCCTGGCCGTGGGGGGCGTGGGCTGGCTCACCGGCAACCTGGACAAGTGGCTGCTTCTCTTCACCGGGCTGACCTGTGTGCTGCTCTTGGTGCAAGCCGCCGCCGGCACCCTGGTCGAGCGTGCCCAGACGGACAGCGGCCTGAGTCAACTGATCCACCGCCCGTGGGTCCACGGGTCCTTGACCGCGGTCAGCTCTGTTGCCTGGCTTACACCCTTTGTCCTGCTTTTCCTGCTAGACTTGGCCATCCCGTTCGTCTACATTCTGCCCCAAGTCGGCGGCTTGATCGGCTTGTTGGCCGCATAGGCCACCCAACCAATCAACCACCCAGAGACCCTGCCATGTACACCACCCAGCCTCAGCCTCAGTCCCACACGCAACAGACGTTGACCCTGCGCCGCGGGGCTGGGTGATTTTGTGGCCATGCTGCTCTTTTTGACCGCCCTGGCCGTGGGCGCGGGGGTGCTGGGCTGGTCGTTCTGGCACATGGACCGCATCTACACCGGCGTCTCCGTGGCCGGCGTGCCCGTGGGCGGACTGAGCCGGGCCGCGGCCATCAGCAAACTCAGCCGGGAGCTGACCCCCTATCCCCTCCAGCCCGTCACCCTCAGCGACGGCCAGCACAGTTGGACCGTCACCCCGGCCCAGGTGGATGTCAAGGTGGATCTGCTGGGCGCGGTCAACCAGGCTTTTCTCCTGGGCCGGCGGGATGGCTTGGGCCAGGATATGGCCGCCCAATGGGGTCTCTTTTGGCAAGGGGAGAACCTGACCCCGCCCCTGAGCTTTGACGTGGGCCAAGTGCGCTACTGGGTCAGCCAGATTGCCGCCGAGGCCCGGCGCACCCCCCGGCCCGCCACCCAGATCGGCCAACTCACCGTGCCCGGCCAGCCCGGCCTGGAAGTCAACGTGGAAGCCACCGCCGCCGGGGTGCTGGAAGCCCTCTATCGGGGCAAGGCGGCCACCCTCCCCCTGCAGACCGTGGTCCTGCCCATCCCAGAAGGTGTTCAGGCCACCGGGGCGGATGTCAATACCCTTCCGAATGCCGTGACCCTTTCAGACCCCCAGACCGGTCTCATGTTTGCCCTGGACCCGGCCACCCTGGCCAGCCTGATCCAGAGCCAAAACCCCTTGCGCCTGAACGAAGAACGGCTGCGGGACGTGGTGGCCGATTGGGCCGCCCAGGTCGACACCCCGGCCCGCAACGCCCGCCTCAGCTTCAACCCGGCCACGGGCCAGCTTTCCGTCCTCAAGCCCAGCCAGATCGGGCGCAGCTTGGATGTGGACGCCACCATCACCGCCGTGCGCCAGGCCCTGGAAAGCGGCGGGACCGAGGCCAGTCTGCCCGTGACGATCCTCACCCCGGCGGTGGACGCGGCCAACACGGACCAGCTTGGCATCGTGGAACTGGTGGCCGAAGGCTCCACCTCCTTTGCGGGCAGCAGCACGGACCGGGTGCGCAACATCGTGGTGGCCGCCGAAAAGTTCGACGGCGTGGTGATTCCGCCGGGCGAGGTCTTCAGCTTCAACACGATTGTGGAGGATGTCAGCGCGGCCAACGGCTTTGAGGATTCCCTGATCATCTGGGGGGACCGCACGGCGGTGGGCGTGGGGGGCGGGGTCTGCCAGGTCAGCACCACGGTCTTTCGGGCGGCGCTCAACGCTGGCTTCCCCATTGTGGAGCGCTACAACCACGGCTATGTGGTCAGTTGGTACGGCGCGCCGGGCATGGACGCCACCATTTACACCCCCACGGTGGATTTCCGCTTCCGCAACGACACGGGCCACCACATTCTCATCGACCCCATCGTCAACACCACGGCCGGGGTGATCACCTATCGCATCTACGGCACCAAGCCGGATCGCCAAGTGACCATCGCCGCCGGGCGTGATCACCGATGTGGAGGAGCCGGGGCCGCCGGTCTATCAGCGGGATGAAAGCCTGGCCCCAGGCCAGACCAAACAGGTGGAATTGGCCCAAAGAGGGCATGGCCGTCACCGTCCAGCGCACCATCACCGAAAACGGCGTCACCCGCACGGATGAGATGATCAGCAAATATCAACCCTGGCAGGCCATGTATTTGGTGGGGCCAGGGGTGGTGATTCCGGGGGAGTAAAAGCCAAGGCAAAAGGCAAAGTGCAAAAGGCAAAAGGCAAAAGGTTGAACGTGGATGACGGGATTCGTGGACTTCGTGGGTGTTGATGTTCGCCCATAGCACCAATCTAAACTCAACCACGTTCACATTTTTGCCTTTTGCACTTTGCCTTTTGCCTTTTGCCTTATCTTTTTTCCCCTCCACGCCCCACTAGGATATAATCGTTGGCATGAACACGTACCCCTCGTCTCAAAATGCACCCACCCGCGTTAACCGTCGGCCTGGCCCAAATCGCCCCCCACCTGGGGGACGTGACGGCTAACCTCGCCATCCACCTGGACGCCATCCGCCAGGCCCGGCAGGAGGGCGTGGATCTGCTGGTCTTCCCCGAACTCTCCCTCACCGGCTACAAGCTGATGGATCTGGTGCCCACCGTGGCCCGCCCCGCCCATGCCCAGGAGCCCATCCTGGCCAAGCTGTTGGCCGAAGCCAGCAACGGGGATCGGGAGATGGCCGTGGTGGTCAGCTTTGTGGAGGAGGACCGTCGTCATCGGTTTTATACCGTGGCGGCTTTTTTGTATGCCGGAGAAATTCAGCACGTCCATCGTAAAGTCCATCTCCCCACCTATGGCATGTTCGACGAAGGGCGCTATTTGGCCAACGGCGAGTCCATCCGTGCCTTTGAAAGTCCCTGGGGCCGCATCGCCATGCTGGTCTGCGAAGATTTCTGGCACATGAGTTCGGCCTATCTGGCCTGGCTGGACGGCGCGGACATGCTGATCATCCCCACGGCCAGCCCGGCCCGGGTGGCCGGTGCAGACAGCCCCACCTTCACCATCACCCAATCGGTCGAGCAGATCCTGGGCACCTATGCCGGCCTCTTCAGCACCCACATCCTGCTCTGCAACCGCACGGGCGTGGAGGACGGCATCGGCTTCTCCGGCGCGTCCAGGGTCTTTGGCCCCACGGGCAAAGTCCTGGGCCGAGCGCCCGACCTGATCGACAGCCTGTTCACCATCAACCTGGACCTGGACGCCGTGCGCCGCGCCCGCCTGGCCTCCCCCATCCTGCGGGACGAGCGGCCCCATTGGGTCATGCGGCAGATGCAAGAGATATTAAAATAGTCAACAGTTTTTAAGACTCAGCGGAGGATCGAGACACATGCCCATCAAATTTGGCACCGACGGCTGGCGAGCCGTGATCAGTGAAGACTTTACCTTTGCCAACGTGCGCCTGGTCAGCCAGGCCATCGCCGAGAAGACCTTGGCCGACCAGAAGGAAAAACAGCAATATCCCAACGGTGCCAGCCATGCCAACCGGCGGGCCACCCTGGTGGTCGGCTACGATACCCGCTTCCTGAGCGATCGCTATGCGGCGGCTGGTGGCCGAAGTCCTGGCGGCCAACGGCATCCATGTGCTGTTTGTGCATTGGCGACGCCCCCACGCCCCTGGTCAGCTATGCCATCGTCCAGCACAAGGCCGACGGCGGCGTGATGATCACCGCCAGCCACAACCCGCCCCGCTACAACGGCATCAAACTGAAGGCAGCCTACGGCGGTTCCGCCAGCCCGGCGGATGCCAAGAATGTAGAAGAACGGGTGCGGGCCAATGTGGCTGCGGGCAAAACGCCCTTGCAGATGGAGATGGATCTGGCCCTGGCCCAGGGCTTGGTCACCCGCTTCGATCCCCTGCCCGGCTACGAGGCCCATCTGGCCACCCTGGTCGATTTCGACGCCATCCGCCGGGCCGGGTTGACCGTGGCCGTGGATGCCATGTACGGGGCCGGGCGCGTCTATCTGCGCCGCCTGTTGCAGGACGCCGGCTGCACGGTCACCGAACTGCGGGGCGAGATGAATCCCGGCTTCAACGGCATCCACCCGGAGCCGATTGAGCGCCACTTGCAGCCCTTGATCGCAGGAGATGACGCACGGGCAAGTACCGCCTGGGCCTGGCCACCGACGGCGACGCCGACCGCATCGGCGCGGTGGATCCCGTCGGGCCGCTTTGTCGATCCCCACTGCATCATGGCCTGCTGCTGGAATATCTGGTCCACGAGCGGGGCATGACCGGCAGCGTGGTCAAGACCGTCAGCACCACCCAGATGCTCAACCGGCTGGCCGAGCGCTACGGCCTGACCCTCTACGAAACCCCCGTGGGCTTCAACCACATCAGCGACCTCATGCTGGGCGACAGCGTGCTGATCGGCGGCGAAGAGAGCGGCGGCATCAGCATCAAGGGCCATATCCCCGAAGGCGACGGCATTTTGATGGGGCTGCTGCTGGCCGAGATGGTGGCCCGCACGGGCAAGACCCTGGTGCAGCTCCTTGGACGAACTGATGGACGCCCCGGACATCGGCCCCTTCTTCTATGCCCGCACCGACCAGCCGGTGAAGCCCTTCAGCAAGCAAGCCCTGGTCAGCCGGTTGATGGCTGCCCGACCCGACACCTTGGCCGGCCACGCCCTCAGCCAAGTCAGCGACCGGGACGGGGTCAAGTACATCATGGCCGACAACAGTTGGCTGCTGATCCGCCCCAGCGGCACGGAGCCGGTCCTGCGCATCTACGCCGAAGGCCGCACCATGCAGGACGTCAAGGCCCTGCTGGCCGAAGGGGCCGCCCTGGCCGCCGCCCAGGTTGACGCGTTGAGCCAGCCCAGCGCCAGGCCGGTCCCCGTGGGGGCTTGAGTCCGCGCAACCCCAGCTGCACAAAAGTTGAAAAGAGCGGGGTGTTGACCGGGATCTGTCCCGGTCAACACCCCGCTCTTTTTTGGCGCAAAGACTGAACCTGTGTCGAGAGAGATCATTCTCCCAGGAAACCCACCATCAACCCACTCACTCTTTCCGCCTCCTCATGCTGAACCCAGTGCCCGGCCTCCTCAATAAAGACCAACCGCCCATCGTCACAGCGGTCGATGCTGGGCTGGGCCAGTTCTCGGCCCAGGGCGAAGTCTTGGGCGCCCCAGATCAACAGGGTGGGGACGGTGATGCGCTTGGACGGCAAGGGCTTGATCTTGACCCGAAACATGGCCCGATACCAGTTGATCATGCCGGTGAACGCGCCGGGTTGGGACCAGGCGGTCACGTACTCGGCCAGGTCTGCGTCGCTGAAAGTACCCGGACGGCTGGACGCGATCAACGCCTGCTTGGCTCCTCGCCAATTCCCGGCCCGGATCAACGCTTCGGGCAGCCAGGGGATCTGGAAGAAGAACATATACCAACTCTTGCGCAGTTGGGTGAAGCTGCCCCGCAGCACCCGCTGCATGGTGTTGGGGTGGGGCACATTCAGGATCACCAGCTTGTGCAGTCGATCCGGGTGGGTGTTGGCGACCCACCACGCCACGGCCGCCCCCCAGTCGTGGCCCACGAGATAGGCTTTGTCGGCACCGGCGGCGTCGATCAGGCCAATCACATCTTTCACCAATTCATCCAGGCTGTACGCGGCGATGCCCTTGGGCTTGTCGCTCAGGTTGTAGCCCCGCTGATCCGGCATCCAGACCCGATAGCCCGCGGCGACCAAAGCCGGGATCTGTTTTCTCCATCCCGCGCCAATATTCCGGGAAGCCGTGCAACAGGATCACCAGGGGCCCGTCCACCGGCCCGGCTTGGACCACGTGTAGATTGACGCCGTTGGTGCGGACTGTGTGATGTTCCATGGTCATCGTCTTTTTTGCTCCTTGAGATTATGCCTCACTGCTGGTAGAATTCACGCCAGCCCACCAACCACCAAACCAACCCTCCACCCCTAGGCGGTGACCCATGATCGGTCCCATCGTGCAGAGTCTGCTCTTTTTGGCGCTTCCCCTCCTCGCCATCACCCTGGCCCGGCGGGTCAAGGCCCTGGGCTGGCTCAGCCCCGTGCTCTTGGCCTATCTCTTCGGCATGGTCCTGGCCAACGTCCCCGGCATCCCCCTGGACGCCGGCCTGTCCGGCACCTTCACCGAGGCCGCCGTGCCCCTGGCCATCCCGTTGCTGCTCTTTTCCACGGACTTCGTGGGCTGGGTGCGCTATGCCCGCAGCGCCGTGCTTTCCTTTGTGATCGCCTGCGTCAGCGTGGGCATCATGGCCTTTGCGGGCGGTCTGCTCTTTGCCACGGCCACGGACGAGACCTGGAAGATCGCCGGCATGTTGGTCGGCGTCTACACCGGCGGCACCCCCAACCTGCTCAGCATCGGCCTGGCCTTGGATGTCAAACAGGAGACCTACATCCTGCTCAACGCCGCGGACGTGGTGGTCAGCGGCGTCTATCTGCTCTTTTTGCTCTCCATTGCCAAATCTTTTTTGGGGAAATTTTTACCCGCTTTCCGCCCGCAAGGATCTGACGAGGTGGCGACGTTCTCGGCCACGCAGCTTGAGGGGGCACAGACCTCCTCTCGGCCTTGGCGGGGGATGCTCTGGGGTTTTGGACTCAGCGCGGTGATCCTGGCGGTCAGTGTGGGTATTGCCTTTGCCGTGCGGGGCAGCATGGATGTGGCCTGGGTGATTCTGGGCATCACCACCTTGGGCATCGCCGCCTCGTTTGTGCCCCGCATCCGCACCCTGCCCGGCACGGAGAGCCTGGGCAACTACTTCATCCTCGTCTTCTGCGTGGCCATCGGCAGCCTGACCAACTTCGCCCACCTCTTCCAATCCGGCGGCGTCATCCTGGGCATCACCGCCTTTGTGATCGGCGGCAGCCTGATCCTCCACTACGGCCTCTGCGCCCTCTTCCGCATCGACGTAGACACCGCCATCATCACCTCCGTAGCCGCCGTCTTCGGCCCCGCCTTCGTCGCCCCCATGGCCGAAGCCCTGGACAACAAAACCGTCCTGCTCTCCGGCCTCACCACCGGCCTCGTCGGCTACGCCGTGGCCAACTATTTGGGGATTGCGGTGGCGTATCTATTGCGCTAAAAGGAACAGAGATGGTTAATGGTTGATGGTTGATGGTTGATTCTCAAGTGGCCGTGGTCGACCACGCTGACTTAAAAATTAACCATCAACCATCAACCATTAACCATTCTCTCCCTCTCGTCAATCCATCCAAAATATCCGCCACCAACTCCCCCACATCCCCCCGATTGGGCAGTTCGGCCATCATGCCATACATGGCCGCCGAGCGGGTGGGCAGACCGTCCCCGCCCCCCAGCATGGACCCCGCCGCGCCGGTCAGCCGGGACATCAGCCCGGTGGGCAGCAGCTTGGACGCCGTCTTCACCAGCCCCACCTGGGCGGACGCGGAGAGCTTGGCCATGCTGAAGCGCTGCACCTGCGCCGTGACCTCCCACAGATCGGCCAAAAAGCGGTCGGTGCCTCCACCGCCCACATGGGCATAGTTGACCGTCACATGCAGGGTGGGCGGGAACTGCTGCCGGTCCAAATGCCAGCCCCGCAGCCCCATCTCGTCGCCGATGGCATACACATCCAAATGGGCCGGGTCGTCCGCGGCAATGGCCATGACGCTCATCTCCGGCTGTGCCCACGATGTGGAGACCCTGGGTGGCGTTGATGCCGTCCCGGATGCGCACGGTCGTCTCCATCACCTCGGCGGCCAGACGCAGATAGCCCGCCTCGCCCAAGTGCTGCATGATGGCCCACGCCGCCGCAATCGCCCCGCCGGGCCGGGTGCCGGTCATGGTGGGCGACGCATAGATGCCCCCCGGCCAGTCCACGGTGACATGGAACATAAACTTGCGCAGTTCCGGCGTGCGGAAGAGGATCACCGACGCCCCCTTGGCCGCATAGCCATATTTGTGCAGATCCACGGACATGGAGGTGACGCCGGGCACGCCAAAATCAAAATCCGGCACCGCATAGCCCAGCTTGCGCACAAAGGGCAGCATGAAGCCGCCCACGCAGGCGTCCACATGGCAGAGCAGCCCCATCTCTTTCGCCAACGCCGCAATCTCCGTGATGGGGTCCACCACCCCATGCGGATAGGCCGGGGCCGACCCCATGATCAAAATCGTGTTGGGGGTGATGGCGGCGCGCATGGCCGCCACATCCGCCCGAAAGTCCGGGCCGGTGGGCACGTAGACCGGGCGCAGATCGAAATAGTGGGCGGCCTTGTGAAAGGCCGGGTGGGCCGAGATGGGCAGCACGATCTCCGGCACGCCCTCCACGGGACGATGCACCCTGGCCCAATCCCGCGCCGTCTTCACCGCCATCAAAATGCTCTCCGTGCCGCCGGAGGTCATGTTGCCCACGGTGTTCTCATCCCCGCCCAAGAGACCCCGCGGTCATGGCGATCACCTCGGTCTCAAACTTGCGCAGGCTGGGGAAGGCGGTCGGGTTCAGCCCGTTCTCCGAGAAAAAGGTGGTGTACGCCTCCTTCACAAAGTCGCTGATCTCCTCCCCGGCGTGGAAGACCAGGCTAAAGGCCTGGCCCTCTCGCCATTGCACGTCCCGCGCCTTGGCCTCCCCCATGGCGGTCAGCACATCTGCCCGGGGGCGGCCCATCTTGGGGAGTCCCTTGTTGTCGTTCATGTCGCTCTCCTTTGGTGCCCCTGGTTTATCCTGGGGGACAGATTTTCCCGCCCGCGGCGCCGGACAGATCCGCCATGCGCGGGGCATAGTTCCAGGTGTGGAGGGTGATGGGCGTCAGGATCAGGGCCACTTCGTCCACGTTGCGGGCAAGCAGCCGCTGGGCCAGTTTGTTGTCTGTGCCGCCCAGATAGCGGACCAGCAGCCGCTCCAGCACGTCCCAGCCTTGATCCGGGTCGATGGTGGCCGTGGCTCGGCCCCGTACGCCACAATAGGGGGGCAGATCCCCAGCGATCTCAAAGGCGCAGCGCGGCTCCGCCCGCAGATAGCCCACCACACGGGCCGACGCCGTGGTGGCGCACAACAGCCGCCCCTGGTCATAGAGATACCACAAAGACAACACCACCGGCCATCCCGCCTCGTCCACACAGCCCACCCGCACCGGGATCACCACATCCCTCAAATACCCCGCCACCCGCTCATCAATCTCCATCACTTCCTCACCCTTTCACCCGCTCACCCGCTTCACCCATGCCCGCTGACCGCCACGGCCACCACCTCGTCCGCCCGCAGGGACATGCAGTTGACCCCCTGGACCACGCCTTCCTTGGGCGGCACCTCTTCCGCGGGGAAGCGGATGATCTTGCCCAGCTTGGAGATCACAAAAACGTCCTGCTCCGGCGCCACCCCCACGGCGGCCACCAGGATGTCGCACTTCATGGCCGTCTTGCCCCCGCTGCCCGGTGACTTGTTCTCGGCAAAGCCCCCCATCTGGCGGATGGTGCCCTTGCCCTCCGGCTCGATCAAAAAGACGCCGCTCTCCACATCCACCGCGGCCACGCCGCACACCACGTCGTCCCGGTCCAGGCGGATGCCCAGACAGCCCCGCACGGGCACCTGGCGCTCGCTGAAGCGGATGGCCTTGCCCTGCCGGGTGGCGATGAAGAGATCCGCCGCGCCCTTGCTCCAACACAGGGCGGCCACGGACCCCCCATCCTTGGGATCATAGAGCGCTGTGCCAGGTCGCAACGCAGCGCCCACCAAATGGGCGGCGAAACGGCGGACTTGCCCCCGCTCTGTCACCAAAATTAGGTGAGTGCCGTCGCCATCCGCCTGCACCGCAGCCAGCCGTTCATCCTCCCGAAAACCGAGACGCCGGGGCAACGAGACACCCTTGGCCCGCACGGGTGACTCCTCCAGATCCCCCACCCTCAACCGGAAAGCCCGGCCCTGGTTCGTGAGCAAAAGTAGCCCTTCGCCCTCGTCCGCCTCGGCCAAGAAGGCCGGGGGATCGTCCTCGCCCGAATCCAGGTCGAAGACGCCCATGCCGCCCCGGCGCTGGCGGGAATAGAAATGGCGGGGCGTGCGTTTGGCCATGCCGGAACGGCTGATGGTGATCACGTTGCGGGTGGTGGGCGGCTCGCTGGGCTCCGGCTCCGCATCCGCCCGATAGGAACGGGACGAGCCACTGGATTGGGCTTCTTCCAACGCCGTTTCCAGGGCTTCGATATAGGCCAATAGTTCTGGGGCGACGCCGCTTAGATCTGGACGGGGCAAGCTCATGGCACAACTCCTCTCTCTGGGCTGGGTTAGGGCGGGGGGGTGAACAATTTACTTTACATCTTGCGCAGCTTGATCCACAAACCAGGCCAAGTCCCGATACATGGCCTGTTCAATGTTTTCATCCAGCCCCCAATCGCCGATCTTGGGGCGCTTGGCCTGGGCAATCCACCGATCCCAACGGGGTAGCTCCGTAAAGTCCAGCGCATTCAAGGCCGCATAACGCTGGGTGAAGGCGGTCATGGCCGCCGCGCCATAGGCCCACAGGATCTCCAAGCGGCTGTTGGCCACATCGGCCACCGGGTCGCCCAGGCGAGCATCCTCCCAATCGATGATCCCCGTCAAGCGCCCGGCCTGCCACAGCACATTGCCGGGCCAAAAATCCCCGTGGAGCAGGGCCAGCCCGTTGCGCTGGGGCGGCTGGTCAGGCGGGGGTGGTGGATTGGGCAAAAAGGAGAGCCTCCCGCCGTGAAGATCGATTTTGTGGATCTGGGCCAACCCGGCGGCAAGGGCGTGGGGGCGGTCGGGCGAAGGGCTGGGCGAAAAGTCACTCTCGCCGTCCAGAAAGTCGAGGATCAAGTACGGTGTGGGCAAAAGATCGCAGGCTTGATCCAGAAAACGGGGGGCGGCCACGGGCAGACCGGCCCGGTGCAGGAGGGTCAAAAGCCGAAACTCATCTGCGGCAATCTGCGGATTGCCCCGCAGATCCACGTCCCCGTGGCGGCGCAGCACCAGCTTTTGGGTGGACCCGTCTGCTCGTTGAATCTCCAACCCCATCACCTGGGCCGAGACGCCCCCGGCCAGGGGCCAGGCCCGCAGCAAGGTGGCCCCTGGGTCCATCCGCCCCACCACCTGGGCCAAGAGATCCTCCCCGGCCATCCAAACTCACCGCCCGCCCATGCCGCTGAGGGTGATGCCCTTGACAAACCAATTCTGGCCCAACGCATAGATGATCAACACAGGCAGCAAAGCCACCACAGACCCGGCCATGAGCAGTCCCCACTCCGTGCTATATTGGCCCACCAACGCCGCCAGCCCCACGGGGATGGTGCGCATCTCGTCCGACGTGGTCACCACCAGGGGCCAGAGGAAGTCGTTCCACACCCCTTGGAAGGCAAAGATGGCCAGAGCCGCCATCACCGGCCCGCTGAGGGGCAAGATGATTTGAATCCAAATACGGAAACTGGACGCCCCGTCCATGCGGGCGGCCTCATCCATCTCCAGGGGGATGCCCCGATAGTATTGGCGCAGCAGAAAAGTGCTCAACACGTCAAAGAGGCCAGGCACGATCAGGGCGAAGTAGCTGTCGTACCAGCCAAAGTTGCGGATGATCAGAAAGTTGGGGATCAGGGTGACGGGGAAGGGGATCATCAGCGTGGCCAGATAGAGCATAAAGAGCGGTTCTCGGCCCCGAAAGCGCAGACGACCAAAGGCAAAGGCGGCCAAGGACGAAATCAAAATGCGCAATACCGTCACCGTCACCGAGACCAGGGTGCTGTTGAGATAGTAGCGGCCAAAGGGGATGGTGCGCACGAGCTTGACATAGTTGTTCAAACTAAACTGATCCAGGCCAAAGTCACGGGCCATGAAGGCCTTGGTGGGCACCAAGCGAGACCAACAGCATGACCAAAAAGGGGGCCACCATGATGGCGGTGCCCAGGAGCATGGCGCTGTGCAAGCCCAAGCCGGGCAGGCAGGCCGCCAGATCGGGATGAACGTCGATTGGATGGAGTGGAAAGATCGATCATGTCAGTCATGCTATTCGGTCTCGTAATAGACCCAGCGCTGCTGCATACGGTTCTGGACCCAGGTGAAGGCGAAGATGAAGAGGAAGAGCACCCAGGCCATGGCCGACGCCTTGTCCATGCGGATGTCCCGGAAGGCGGCGAAATAAATATACTGTACCACGCTCAATGAAGCGTTGGCCGGGCCGCCCTGGGTCATCACAAAAGGCTCGGTGAAGAGTTGGAAGGCGCCGATGGCCTGGAAGACAAAGAGAAAAAAGGTGGTGGGGCTGATCAGGGGCAGGGTGACATGGCGCAGCCGCTGCCAGCGAACTGGCCCCGTCGGCCATGGCCGCGTCGTAGAGTTCCTGGGGCACGCCTTGCAGGGCCGCCAAATAGATCACCATGGTAAAGCCCGTGTTCTTCCACAGGGTCAACATCACCACGGACCATTTGGTATAGCGGCTGCTCCCCAGCCAGTTGGGCGGATCAAGCGACAGGCCCAACAGATCCGCCACGCCCATGATGCCGCCATTCAGGGGACCGTTGGTGCTTAGAATCAGCCGAAAGACAATCGCCCCGGCCACAATGGTGGTGACCACGGGCATAAAGTAGATCAGCCGATAGATGAGCTGGCCCCGCACGGCCTGGTTCAAGGCCAGGGCCAGAAGCAGCCCAAAGCTCAACTGCATGGGCACGATGGTCACCAAATAGAAGCCCGTATTGCGCAGACTCTTCCAAAAAACAGGATCCCGGAAGAGGGCGCGATAGTTGGACCAGCCCGCAAAATCTTTGAAGCCGGTCAGCCCCCAATCAGAAAAACTGATGCCCAGGGAGGCCACCACGGCCAACACCACAAAGACCGAAAAGCCAGCCAGACTGGGCAACAGAAAAAGATAGGCCTCCCACTGCTGGTCAGGCCGCCAGCGGAAGGGTCGATTGCGTTCAGATGTTTGTACGCTCATAGGCAAAGGGTCCATTCGTAACATTGAAGGCACACAAGCCAACGCCGGTTGAGTAGGCCGAGTCAACCACATAATTCCGCTGACCCAGGACTGAGGCCGTATCGAAACCAAGTGGGTCAACCCGCACCCGCGGGTTTCGATACGGTCGGAAACTGCCCCCGCTTTCTGAAGCGACGCCTACTCAACCGGCGGGTGCTAGCGCGCCTTCGCTATTACGTCCATTCGCACTAAGCGCTTTAGCGCCCCGGTGGGAACGCTAAAGCGCCTAGTGCGAATCACGAATTACGCTTCACTCATCACTCATCACTCGTTACGCTACGGCTTCGGATAACCATTCTCGGCCAGGAACGCATCCACCTGCTCGCAGATGCTGGCGGCCGCGGCTTCCACCGTGGCGTCGCCGGACCAGATGCTCTGGATGCCGGGGCTGATGATGGAGCCGTCCAGCTCGCCCCATTCGGGGAAGTAGCCGAAGCGGCCTACCTTGGCATTGTCACCCTCGGTCAGGAAGGCCTGGCGGTTGGCCGGGGGCGCATCCTGCGCCAAGAAGGCGGCGGAGCGGGCGGTGGAACGCAGGGCCGGGAAGATCTCGCCAGCCGCTGTGTAGATTGCCTGGCCGCCGTCCGTGCTCTGCAGCCAGCTCAGGAAGGTCCAAGCGGCCTCCTTGTTGTCGCTGCCCGCGCTCATCACCCAGGCCGCGCCACCGGCGCTGCCGGAGCGTTGGCCACCTTCGGGGAGGGGCACGACGGCCACATCATAGTTCATGCCGGCGGCGTTGAAGGCCCCCACCCGGCTGCTGTTCTGGATGATCATGGCCGCTTGGCCGCTCTGGAAGACCCCAGCGTCGCCGCCGGCCTGGCCCAGATCCGCGTCTCGCATGGCCAATCCGTTCTCCATCATGCCGGAGAAGAATTGCAGACCGGCGATGGCGGCGGGATCGGTCAGGGTGCATTTGGACGGGTTGCGCATGTCGTCCAGGATGGAGCCGCCATTTTGGCCGACCCACAACTGGAACTTGCCACCTTCCATGCCCAGGGCATAGGTTTCGCCGGGCACAGCCAGGGCGGTTGCGGCCGCGGTCAGGTCGTCCCAGGTCCAGGTGTCGTCAGGATAGGCCTGACCGGCCGCATCGAACATGTCCGTGTTGTAGTACAACACTTCCAGGCCGATGTCCCGGGGGAAGCCATAGACGCTGCCGTCCAGCATGGCCGATTCGAGCAGGGCGGGCCAATAGTCGCTCAGGTCATAGCCGCTCTTTTCGATCCAGGGGTCAAGATTCTCCAACACCCCTTCGGCTGCGTATTGGGGGGTGGGCCACAGGAAGGCAATGTCGGGAATGGACGCCGAATCACCGCTGGCCCACAGGGTCTGGATCTTGGTGAAGTAGTCGCCCCAGGGCTGGTTCCAGATCTCGATCACGATCTCTGGGTGCTCGGCCATGAAGGCGTCCGCCACCCGCTGGTGGGAGACGACTTCTTCTGGGCTGCCCCACAAGGCCCAGGTCAATGTGACCGGTGCGGCGGCGGCTGGGGCGGCGGCGGCACCGGAATCCGCAGCCGGGGCCACGGTGGGGGGCGGGGCGGCACATGCCCCAAAGATCAGCCCCAAAATCAGCAAGGCGGACAGAATAGGCAACAATCTAAATCTTCGCATCTCGTTCTCCTTTTTGGTGAATACCAATGTGATGATCCTGCATGAACAGGTGGGTTGTAACGGTCGGATGGTCGATAGTGGTCTTTACTGTGGGGCTGGACAGGGACAAAAAAGGGGCTGAGGAAGTGAACGAAAATTCTGGGAACCGCAATTGCAGAAACAGACGGCCACTTCAGGTATTATTATAGGGGTGAATGGTTGGATCTGCAACCAGCATAAAAAGTGAAGTCGATGTGCTCAAAAGGAGACGAATCATGATCAAAGCCGTAATTTTCGATGTGGGCGGTGTCCTGCTCCGCACACAAGATCCGGCCCCACGCCGGGCGTTGGAAGTTCAGCACGGCCTGCAACCGGGCCAGGCCGAGGCCATCACCTTCAACAGCGAAATGGGCCACGCCGCCCAGCGGGGAGAGATCACAACCCAGCAACTTTGGGCGTGGGTGGGGCAGCACTTGGCCCTGCCCGCCCAGGAGACAACGGCCTTTCGAGCGGCCTTCTTCGCTGGAGATTTCATGGATCAAGCGCTGATGGACTTCATCCGCAGCTTGCGCCCTCGCTATCGCACTGCCATCATCAGCAACGCTATGGATGATCTGACCGAGGTGATCACCGAGCTTTATCCCATGGCCGATGCCTTTGATGTGGTGGTCGGCTCGGCCTATGAAGGGGTGATGAAACCGGCCCCGGCCATCTTTCGGGCGGCCTTGGACCGGCTGGGCGTGGCCGCGGACGAGGCGGTCTTTATCGACGATTTCGCCCACAACATCGCCGGGGCCGAGGCCGTGGGCATGGCCGGTATCCACTTCACACCGGGGATCGATCTGCCCGCCGCGCTGGCCCGGCTTGGGGTCAGCTAACCCTTGGCCAGCCCCCGCTGGGCCTGGGCATAGATGGGCCGCAGCCGATCCACAATTTGCGACCAGCCAAAGTCCTGGGCAAATTCCCAAGCCTGGCAGCCCAAGAGATGGCGACGTTCGTCGTCTTCCAGCAATGCTCGAATGCGGTCGGCCAGGGCCTGGGGATCTTGCTGGGGCACCTTGAAGCCGTTGACCCCGTCCTGCACCAAATAGGCCAGCCCGCCCACGTCCGAGGCGATCACCGGCGTGCCCATGGCCATGGCTTCCAGGCTGACCATGCCAAAGCTCTCGTAGTGGCTGGGCATGACCAGCATGTCCGCGGCCGCGTAGTGGCTGGGCAATTCGTCCTGGTCCCTGGCCCCCCGGAAGGTGACCACATTGTCCAGGGCCAACTCCGCCCGCATGCGTTGCAGCCGGGCCATCTCGGCATCCGGCGTGGCGGCCCAGGGGTCGCCGCCGATGATGCAGACGCACAGGTCGGCCACGGTGGCCGGGGCTTGCTCCCGCAGCAGGGCGATGGCGTGGAGCAGGGTGTCGATGCCCTTGAGCCGCTCGATGCGCCCGGCAAAGAGGATGTTGCGGTGGGGGGCCGGGGGGATGCCCAGGACATCTCGGGCCAATTCCTGGCGCATGGGCTGGAAGCGGGCTAGATCCACCCCTGGGGGCAAGATGCTGATCTTGGCCGGGTCGGCGGCGTAGAGGGTGACCAATTGGGCTTCCTCCGCCGGGGTGGCGGCGATCAGGCGGTCCGCCCGCTGCACCACCTGGGCCTCGCCGTCCAAACGCAACTGAGAGGCCCGCTGGCTGTCGTCCTGGGCGATCTGGTTTTTCATGTGGCCCAGGGTGTGGAACATGTGCACCACGGGCGCGTCGGGCCAGGCCTGGCGCAGCTCCTCGGCCACCAGGCCGGAAAGCCAATAGTGGCTGTGGAACAGATCGTAGCAGCGGCCAAAGCTGTGGCCATAGGCCATCACCCCGGCGGCGAACTGGTCGATATATTGGGCCATGTCATCGATGGGGATGGGGGCCAAAGGGCCCGCCTGAATGTAGACCAGGTGGCTGCCCGGCCCAAGGGGATGGCGGGTGGTCAGTTCCCGCTGGCTGCTGGCCCGGGTGAAGATGTCCACCTGGATGCCCTGGCGAATCAGTTCCAGGGCCAGCTCCCGCACATAGACATTCATGCCCCCGGTCTTCTTGCCGCCCAAGGAGGCCAAGGGGCTGGTGTGGACGCTGAGCAGGGCCACCTGCTCCACGGGCTTGCCCATGCCCCACCCCGTCCCCGCCCGAGAGCGAGCCCCAACCGGGCCTGGGGCGATGGGTGATGCGACGGTCGATGATCTCGTGGGCAGCGTTTGAATCATGCAGGGGTCTCCTTGCCGAAAGTGTTTGCTTTTTCAATTTTTACTTCAACTAAACCATCCCTCCAATTCTACCCGATCCGATCATTCTTTCAGTAACCAGGACACCCCAATGCCCAAATCAACCGATCAACCAATCAACCCTCCGCCCTACGACCTCCTCTACCTCTCCCCCCACCTGGACGACGCCGCCCTCTCCTGCGGCGGGCAGATCTTCCAGCACACCCAGGCTGGCCGCCGGGTGCTGATCGTCACCATCACCGCCGGGGAGCCGGAGGTGGACCCGTCCGGCCAGATCTCCGACTACGCCCGCAGTCTGCATGATCGATGGGCGCTTGTGGCCGACGCGGTGGCCGGTCGCCGGGCCGAGGACGCGGCCGCCTGCGCGATTCTGGGCGCGGACTTCGTCCACCTGGACGTGGCGGACTGCATCTATCGGCTGCACCCGGAAAGCGGGCAGCCCTTTTATGTCTCGGATGAAGATCTCTTCGGGCCGGTGCATGGGGCGGAGGCGGGGTTGGTGGAGAAGTTGGCGGTGCGTTTTGGGGAGTTGCCTGGGGCGGGGCAGGTCATGGTCCCCCTGGGCGTGGGCAACCATGTGGACCATCAGATCACCCGGCTGGCGGCAGAGCGGGTATGGGGCGAGCCGGGGCTGAGCTATTACGAGGATTTCCCCTACGCCCAAAAGCCCGGGGCCGTCGAGAAGGTCGTTGGGGGGCAAGGAGGCCGCTGGCGATCCCAGGTCCACCCCCTCTCCCCCGCAGCGGTGGAAGCGAAAATTCAGTCGATCCTGGCCTTCCGGTCACAGATCAGCACCTTTTGGACCGATGAGGCGGATCTGCGGAGGCAGGTGGGGGCGTGGGCAGAAACCGTTTGGGTGTGTTCAAAGTGAGCGACCCGTGTCGTTCCGTGGTTCCTGTGCGCTTTGCTCAAAATCAGCGAAGGGGCCATGGGGCTTGGTCCGTCACGAAAACTGGCTTCGCAACCTGCTGATTTTGACCTCCTGGGCAGGTTGGATGACCAACCGCAGGGAATCTTAGAACCGGAATTTTTCAAGACTCTCTTTCCCACTTGCCATTTCCCCAAAACCCGGTACACTGTTAAGCAAGCATTGCCCTTGACTGGACGGACTTGCTAGCCCCCAGGTTGCGACAGGAGCGCTGACGATGGCGCGGCAGGTTGATTCCCTTCCAGGGGGTTGCAACGTTTTCTTTTCCAATCCATCCATTCACGCTCTCGGACACCCCCATGCCCACGGAAGCCCATACCCGCAAAGACCTCATTGACCCCGCCTTGAAGCGCGCTGGCTGGGATGTGGCCGACCCGAACCAGGTCGGCATCGAGATCCCGGTGGACGGCTTCGATGCCGGCTGGCGTGGCAGGCTCTGAATCCACCTGGCCAACTGCAAGACAGCAAGGCGTCGCCTACGAGGGCACCACTGCCCACCGGCATCAGCGACTATGTGCTCTACGGCCAAACGGCGAGATCCTGGCCGTGGTCGAGGCCAAGCGCACCAGCGTCGATCCCCGCCTGGCCGAGGCCCAGGCCGAGTTCTACGTCACCGAGATCGAGAAGCGCCAGAGCTTCCGGCCCTTTGCCTTCATGACCAACGGCCACGACATCTACTTCTGGGACGTGGGCCGGGCCAACAAGCGGCAGGTGCTAGGGCTTCTTCTCGCCGCGACGACCTGGAGAACCTGCTCTACCTCCGCCAGAACCAGACGCCGCTCACGCCGATGCCCATCAACACCGGCCATCACCGACCGCCCCTACCAGATGGAGGCCATCCGCCGGGTGTGCGAGGCCTTCGAGCAGGGCAAACGCAAGGCGCTGCTGGTCATGGCCACCGGCACGGGCAAGACGCGCGTCGGCCATGTCGCTGGTCGACGTCTTTCTGCGCACCAACCAGGCCCGGCGCATCCTCTTTGTGGCCGACCGCGACGCGCTGGTGCAGCAGGCCTGGACGACGGCTTCAAGGCCCACATCCCCGACGAGCCCTGCACCCGCATCTACAGCCACGACATCGACACAGACCAAGCGCCTCTACGTCGTCACGCTGCAGACCCTCAGCAACTGCTTCCAGCGAGTTCACGCCCGGCCTTCTTCGACCTGATCATCTTCGACGAGGTGCACCGCTCGATCTTCAACAAGTGGAACGAGGTGCTGCAGTACTTCGACGCGCGCATGATCGGCCTGACCGCCACGCCCGCCGAGCTTCATCGACCGCAACACCTTTCTGGACTTCGAGTGCCCCGACGAGATGCCCACCTTCCTCTACCCCTACGAGGAGGCCATCGACGACGGCTACCTGGTCGACTACGAGCCTCTACGCGGCCCAGACCCGGTTCCAGCGCAGGGGCATCCACGGCGCCGACCTGAGCGAGGAGGAGCGCAACACCCTGATCGAGCAGGGCCTCGACCCCGACGAGCATCGACTACGCCGGCACCGACCTGGAGCGCAAGGTCAGCAACACGCGACACGCTGCGCAAGCAGTGGGAGGAGATCATGGACGTCTGCCACAAGGACGAGTCGGGCCAGCTGCCGGGCAAGACCATCGTCTTTGCCATGACCCAGGAGCACGCCCTGCGCCTGGCCGACGTCTTCGAGGAGATGTATCCCCAGTACCCCGACCTGGCTGCAGGTCATCACCTACAAGATCCAAGTACGAAGGGCACGCTGATCGAGAACTTCAAGAAGGAGAACCAGCCGCGCATCGCCATCTCGGTGGACATGCTGGAGACCGGCGTCAACGTGCCCGAGGTGGTCAACCTGGTCTTTATGCGGCCGGTGCACTCGCGCATCAAGCTGGAGCAGATGATCGGGCGCGGCACGCGCACCCACGAGACCTGCAAGCACCCCGACTGGCTGCCCGACGGCCACAAGGACGACTTCCTGATCATCGATTTCTGGGAGAACGATTTCAACAAGCCGGCCCCAGGAGGACGTGGCCCAGAGCCTGCCGGTGCTGGTCACCCTCTTCAACACGCGCCTCAAGCTGCTGGCCCACTACCTGGACGAGCCAGGGACGCCGAGCAGCGCAGCGCGCCATCGCCGACCTGCGGGCCATGATCGCCCGCATCCCCACCGACTCCTTCTCGGTCGAAGCAGGTGCTGCCCCAGATCGAGCCGGCCTGGGAGCGACGACTTCTGGCACTATCTGACCCAGGACAAGCATCGAGTTCCTGCGGGCTCAAGGTGGGACCGCTGCTGCGCTACGCCGCCGACGGTGGACGTCCAGGCCGAGACCTTCACCCACAAGGTGGAGCGGCTGAAGCTGGCCAGACTCGCCGGCCAGGCCACCGCCCGACCGCCCTGGATCGCATCGCCGAGGATGTGAGCCGCCTGCCCGCCTTTGTGCGCGAGGAACCGCGCGCCAGGCCGCGGCCATCGACCTGGTGCCTCTCGCCACGGACCTGGCAGCGGCCACGCCGGCCGAGCTGACCAGGTCATCGACGCCCTGGCCGACCAGATGCGCAACCGCCGGGCCGCGCCCGACGCCTTCCTGGTCCTCGACCTGCCCGACGAGATCGCCAGCCGCGGCTACATCCTGCTCATGGGCGGCAAGCAGCCGGTCTACGCCGAGGAGTACCGCCGCCGCGTCGAGGATCGCGTCCTGGACCTGGCCGCCAACCACCCCACCGTGCGAGGCCATCGAGCGGGGCGAGCCGGTCAGCGACGAGCAACTGCTCGACCTGGAGCGCAGCCTGCGCCAGGAGCTGGGCGGCGCCGGCCTGGAGCTGACCGAGGCCAACATCCGCAACGCCTACGGCGAGCTGCAGGTGGGCAGCCTGCTGGAGTTCCTGCGCTACCTGCTGGACCTGGACGGCATCCCCGACTACGCCGAGATCGTGCGCCGCCAGTTCGACGGCTACATCGCCGGCCACGCCTTCAGCGCCGACCAGATCCGCTTTCTGCGGGCCGTGCAGAGCGTCTTCCTGCAGAAGCGCCGCCTGCACGCTGCGCCGACCTCTACGAGCCGCCCCTGACCGCTTTGGCCAGGACGCCGTCGAGCGCTGGTTTACGCCGACGCAGCAGATTGGACGAGATGCTGGCCTTGCCGAGCTCGACCGTCACGCCGTAGAACCGTATCATCAGGAGACTGATCATGCTAACCGACCCCAAACTCCGCTCCCAGGTCGACCAACTGTGGGACAAGCTCTGGTCCGGCGGGCTGTCCAACCCGATGGACGCCATCGAGCAGTTCTCCTACCTGCTCTTTTTCAAGCGGCTGGACGACGCGGAGAACCAGCGCCGAGCAGCCAGGCCCAGCGCCGGCGGCGAGCTCTTCACGCCCGCGCCTGCCCGAGGAGATGCGCTGGCGCCACTGGACCCAGCTGCGAGGCCGGCGACGCGCTGAAGCACGTGCGGGAGGACGGTCTTCCCCTGGCTTCAGAGAGCTGGGCGACGGAGGGCAGCTCCTTCGAGCGCTACATGCAGAACGCCGAGTTCAAGATCAACAAGCCCAGCCTGCTGATCGAGGCCTGCAACGCCATCGACGAGATGCGAGATCTCGGCCCAGAACCAGGACGTGCAGGGCGACCTGTACGAGTACCTGCTGGGCAACCTGAACACCGCCGGGCGCAACGGCCAGTTCCGCACGCCGCGCCACATCATCCGCATGATGGTGCAGATGATCGACCCCCAGCCCGGCGAGCGCATCGGCGACCTGGCCGCCGGCACCTGCGGCTTTCTGGTCAACGCCTACCAGCACATCCTGGAAAGCACACCTCGCCCGAGATCCTGGAATACGACGAGGAGGGCTGGCCCCACAACCTGATCGGCGACCGGCTGACCGACGAGCAGCGGCGAGTTTCTGCAGAACGAGGCCTTCCGCGGCTTCGACAACGACTCGGGCATGACCATGCTGCGCATCGGCTCGATGAACCTGATGCTGCACGGCATCGAGCACCCCCGCTTCTTCTACATGGACACCCTCTCCAAGGACTTCACCGAGGAGCGGCGACTACGACGTCATCCTGATGAACCCGCCCTTCAAGGGCACGGTGGACAAGGACGACGTCAGCGAGACCCTGCCCGGCAACACCACCAAGTCGGAGCTGCTCTTCGTGCACCTGATCCTGCGCGCCCTGGACATGGGCGGGCGCTGCGCCGTGATCGTGCCCGACGGCGTGCTCTTTGGCTCCAGCCGGGCCCACGTGGAGCTGCGGCAGGAAGCTGGTCGAGGAGAACCGGCTGGACGGCGTGGTCTCGATGCCCGGCGTCGAGGGCATCATCCACGACCAGTCGTCCAGCGGAGCAACCCTCTTTGTTGAACCGATCAAAGTGGTGCAACAGAACAATGCAGTCCGCGAGCTGGAACTGGAAGAAGAGAAAGAAGTCCGGCGCATCCTGATGGAGTTGACCGAATTGGTGGCCGACGAGTCAATCTATATTCGGCGCAACATCCACATTTTGGCTGAGCTCGATTTCACCTTTGCCAAGGCCAAGTACGGGTATGCGATTGATGGAACCACGCCTGAGATGGTTGCGTTTCAGACGCAGAAGTCACCACATCGTCATGCCTCCAAAGAGGATCCGGCTGAGGTTGCCCATCCGGGCTCTGTGATCGATCTGCGCCACAGCCCGCGCCACCCGCTGCTGGATCCGGAATCTGTGGTGCCGGTGGATGTCTATCTGGATGACGAAACCTATCTAATCGTCGTTACCGGGCCGCGATACGGGTGGCAAAACGGTTTCGCTCAAGACGACCGGCTTGCTGACATGATGGCCCAGTGCGGTTTCAAGTCCCGACCGAGCCGGGCAGCAAATTATCGGTATTTGAAGGCGTTTATGCGGATATCGGCGATGAGCAGAGCATCGAGCAAGCGTTGAGCACTTTTAGTGGCCACATGACCAGCATCATTATCATTTTCGCGAGGGGGATGCCCAAAGGCTGGTCTTATTAGACGAATTGGGCGCGGGCACCGATCCGGCCGAAGGTTCCGCACTGGCCATGGCGCTGCTGGACAATCTCCGTGATCGAGGCATC
>CAVPIK010000030.1:0-15651 GCA_963704975.1 uncultured Chloroflexia bacterium
TGAGGGAAAGATACGCACGATCGCGTAGAGACAAGGCCGACAAACGGCGCTAAACTGGTGGTTGTCTGGGGTGGCAAGATCCGCTACAATGGGGGCAGAGGTTGTGTGTTGGTCTTGATGACCGGTTTTAGAAAGAGAGGATCCTATGATTGCACCACCCATCATCAAAACTTCTGACAAAGTTCCCGTCAAAACAATGGACACATCCAATGGGTTGCCCGCTGGGGCATCCCAAGAGATGAGCTTTGAGGAATTTATGACCTCCTACGAAGGCTCATGGGCCGAGTGGGTTGATGGAAAGGTGATCGAAATGACCCCACCAGGTATTCCGCATCAAGATCTCTCATTGTTTTTAGCAAAACTGATTGGCCTATTTGTGGATGTTCGAAGGTTGGGCAAAGTCTTGGCTGCCCCTGCCCTCATGCGTATCCCCGACATGGATCGAGGACGAGAGCCGGATCTGCTCTTCGTCGCCACCGCCCACTTGGATCGCTTCACCCGCACCCATCTCAATGGCCCGGCAGATCTGGTCGTGGAGATCATCTCGCCGGAGAGCTTGGGGCGGGACCGGGGGGAGAAGTTTGTGGAGTATGAGGCGGCGGGGATTCCTGAATATTGGTTGATCGATCCGGAGCGGAAGCGGGCGGAGTTTTATCGGCTGGATGCCAGGGGTCATTACCACGACGCCGGGGTGGATGCGGAAGGGCGCTACCATTCCCTAGTGTTGGCTGGACTGTGGGTGAAGCCGGACTGGTTCTGGCAGGATCCGCTGCCAGGGGCGTTGGATGCGCTGCGGGAGATCGGCGTGATCTGAGACAGGGGTGTTCAAGACAAGTTGAGGCGCAGACCCGTTCGCACCAGGGGGTGCGAACTCCCCGGGGCGACGCGAAGAAGCCGGGCTTTTGCAAAAGCCCGGCTTCTTCGCGTCATCGGGCGCGATGTCCCTAGCAATTGGGGACATCTGACAAGTGGCAAGGCCCGTTGGTTGGAGTACGATACAGGTTGTGAATTTAATAAGCTTAGTATAGTTTCAGTAAGATTCCCATAGATTCAACGCTCCCACAGAGGCCACCCCATGACCAAACAGAGTCAGCCCCCTCGACGCTTTTCGCCACGCGCCGAACGCATCATCCCTGCCCTGCTGATCGGGTTGGTGATCTTGCTGATCGGCCTGGGGGTGATCACCGTGGCCGTCATCATGGGCGTTTGGCCCGCCTAAATTTTTCCTTCGTTTCGTCGTCTGTTCGGGATGGATCCATTATTCAAGGAGTCAATTATGTCCGCAGAACTGCTCAACGGGGTGCTGCCTCTGGTCTCATCGGTGACCACGTTTGTGTTTGCCTTTTTTGTCTTTCAACGCTGGAGTCAAAAACACCGACTTTATCTGCTTTTCTGGGGCATCGGCCTGATCTTTTACGGCACGGGCGGGGCGATGGAAGCCTATTATGGGCTGGTCGGATGGAGTCCGGTGGTCTTCAAAGTGTGGTATTTGACCGGGGCGATCTTGGTGGCGGCGTGGTTGGGCCAGGGGACGGCTTTTCTGCTCATGCGCAAGAAGTGGGCTTGGGGGTTGTTTGCGGTTCTGGCGGTGGGGTCGATCTATGCCACATTCAAGGTCTTCACCGCCCAGCTTGACCCCAGCCTGATGCTGGGCGGCGAGTTGAGCGGCCATGCCATCACCAGCGGCGGGGTGCGCATGTTGACGCCTTTCTTCAACATCTATGGGTTGCTGTTGTTGGCTGGCGGGGCCATCTATTCGGCGTGGATCTTCTGGCGCAAGCGGGTGCTGCTGAACCGGGTGATCGGCAACATTTTGATCGCCGTGGGGGCGCTGGCTCCGGGGTTTGGCGGCGCGGCCCAGCGGGCGGGGATGCCTGTGGCGCTCTATGTGGGTGAGTTGTTGGGGGCCGTGCTGATGTTTATCGGCTTTATGTATGCCACCCACATGGTCGGCGAACAGGTGGCCCCAACGAAGGGCCGCCGTGCTTTGGCCGCCGGGGACTAAAACCGAACATTTCGCCTATGTCAACAAAAAATTCCGACGTCGTCGTGACGTCGGAATTTTTTTATTGTAGATTTTGGCGTAGAGAAGCCGATTTTGCCTCACTACGGGTGTGTCTAGCGGTCGGCCATGGCCACGTAGGTGCGTTCCCGTTCGCCCAGGTAGACCTGGCGGGGGCGGGCGATGCGCTGCTCGGAGTCGGTGACCAGTTCCACCCACTGGGCCAGCCAGCCGGGGGCCCGACCGATGGCGAAGAGGACGGGGAACATGTCCACGGGGAAGCCCATGGCCTGGTAGATGATGCCGCTGTAGAAGTCCACGTTGGGATAGAGCTTGCGGCCCACGAAGTAGTCGTCGGAGAGGGCGATGCGCTCCAGCTCCAGGGCCACGTCCAGCATGGGGTTGCTGCCGGTGACGGCCAGGACATCGTCGGCGATCTTCTTGATGATGCGGGCGCGGGGGTCATAGTTCTTGTAGACCCGGTGGCCAAAGCCCATGAGCCGGAACTCGCCCTTCTTGACCCGTTCCATGTAGTCGGGGATGGCGTCTGACGGATTTGATCTCGTCCAACATGCGGATCACGGCCTCGTTGGCCCCGCCGTGCAGGGGACCGTAGAGGGCGGCGGCGGCCCCGGCCATGGCGCTGTAGGGGTCGGCGTTGCTGGAACCGATGCCCCGCATGGTGGAGGTGGAGCAGTTCTGCTCGTGGTCGGCGTGCAGGATGAAGAGGACGTCCAGGGCCTTGGCCAACACGGGGTTGACCTCGTAGTTGCTCTGGTTCATGTAGTCCATCATGTAGAGCATGTTGCCCGCATAGCCCAGATCGCTGTTGGGATAGTTGAAGGGGCGGCCAATGCGATGGCGATAGGCGAAGGCGGCCACGGTGGGCAGTTTGCCCATGATGCGATAGATCTGCTTCATGCGCATATCGGCATCTTGGATATTCTTGGCTTCCGGGTGGAAGGTGGACATGGCGGCCAGGGTGCTGATCAACATGCCCATGGGGTGGGCGTCGTAGCGGAAGGTCTGCATCAAGGCCCGCAGGCTCTCATGCACATAGGTGTGGCGCATGATCCGCTGTTCCCAATGGTCCAGTTGATCCGCGGTGGGCAGTTCGCCATTGATCAGCAGATAGGCGACCTCCAAAAAGCTGCTCTGCTCGGCCAACTGCTCGATGGGATAGCCCCGATATTCCAGGATGCCCTTGTCGCCGTCGATAAAGGTGATGGTGCTCTTGGTGGAGGCCGTGTTGCCATAGCCAGGGTCATAGGTCATCATGCCGAAATCGTCCGGGTTGACCTTGATTTTGCGCAGGTCAATGGCATTGATCGTGTCGTTTTGGATCGGCACGTCGTAGCTTTTGCCTGTCCGGTTGTCGGTGATTGTCAGTGTTTCATTGGTCATGTGGTTGGCTCCATTCGGAATGGGAAGGGTTGAAAATTGAAAATTGAGAATTGAAAATTGTGAAGGCTTATTTTGGGTCGAGTGGGTGTGTCGGCTTGAGGGAGCGTGGGGGCGGGGCTGACACGGATTGACTCGTAATGTACCATGCGAGGGGGGGAATCGCAAGTATAGTTGCTCTCTTTTGCACGGATTTTCGGGCCAGACATAGGATTGGATGCAGCCCCAACCCAGGGCGTTACAGAATCAGATGGGCCATTTACACAAAAGGGCAGATCCTGGCCGGTGACGCCGGCCACCAGATTTTCGGCGGCCATGACGGCCATTTTGAGCCGGGTGGCGACGGATGCGCTGCCGATGTGGGGCAGGACGACGCAGTTGGGCAGGGTGAGCAGGGGATGGTCCGCGGGCAGGGGTTCCGGGTCGGTGACGTCCAGCCCGGCGGCGGCGATTTGGCCCGTGGTCAGGGCGGTGAAGAGGGCGGCCTGATCGATGACGGGGCCGCGGCTGGTGTTGATCAGGATGGCCGAAGACTTCATGCGGGCGAAGGCGTCCGGGCCGAAGAGGTGGCGGGTGTGGGCGTTGAGCGGGCAGTGGATGGAGACGAAGTCGCTCTCGGCCAGGAGGGTGGGCCAATCGACAAACTCGGCGTTGACCTGGGCGGCGGCTTCCGGGTGGGGCCGGGGGCCGGTGTAGAGGAGGCGACAGCCAAAGCCGGTCAGCCGCCGGGCGGTGGCCAGGCCGATGCGGCCCAGGCCCACCATGCCCACGGTGCTGCCGTGGAGATCTGCGCCGGTCATCCATTCGGGACGCCAGGCGGCCCATTCCCCGGCCTTGACCGCCTCCGCCGCCTCGGTGATGCGCCGGGCCGTGGCCAGGATCAGCCCCAGGGCCAGATCCGCCGTGGTGTCGGTGAGCACGCCGGGGGTGTTGCCGACCCGCACGTTCCGGGCCGTACACGCGGCCACATCGATGTGGTCATACCCCACGGACATGGTGCTGACCACCCGCAAGGAGGGTCCCGCCGCCTCCAATAACTCGACGTCGATCTGCTCGGTCAGCAGACAATAGAGTCCATCGGCCCCGGCCACCCATTTCAACAAAGTAGACGCGGGGAATAGGCTGCTCGTCGTCCCAATAGCGCACCTCCGCCACGGCGCGGATGGATTCCAGCACGGCGGCGGGGAGATGACGGGTGATGACGACGGTGGGCATGGTGTGTTCTCCTGTGAAGGTAGCGCAGGTTGAGTAGCCGTCGCTGCGGTTGACCCGCTGCGGTTTCGATACGGCCTTCTTGCCATGGTTGAGAAGATCCGTGGTTAACCCGGCCTACTCAACCTGCGCTGACTTCGTTGGCTGATGCTACGCTTTATACCGCTTGTACCGCCCGGCCAGGTCGCCGGGCAGGCGGCCGGCCAGGAGGGTGCCTTCGCCGGTGTGTTCTTCGCTTTCCACCTGGCCGTGGTTGTGGAACTCGGCGACCATGTCGCCCCGGTCGTAGGGGATCAGTACCCGCACGAACTGAAGCTGGGCCATCATCACCATGTCGATGGTGGTGAGCAGGCTGTCCAGCCCCTCACCGGTCTTGGCGCTGATCACCACGGCGTTGGGATAGGCGGCCACGGCCCGTTGCACCCGCTCGGCCTGCTCCGGGTCGGTCAGATCCAGCCGGTCGATCTTGTTGAGGGCGGTGACCATGAGCTTTTGCCCGGCCCCCAACTCCTCCAGCACTTCCTCCACGGCGGTCACCTGCTCCTCGGCGTTGGGATGGGAGAGATCCACGACGTGCAGAAGCAGATCCGCCTCGTTGACCTCTTCCAGGGTGGCTCGGAAGGCGGCCACCAGTTGGGTGGGCAGCTTTTGGATAAAGCCGACCGTGTCGGTGAAGAGGGCCAGGCGGCCGTTGGGCAGATCCACCCGCCGGGTGGTGGGGTCCAGGGTGGCGAAGAGCTGGTCCTCGGCCAACACGTTGGCGTTGCTGAGGGCGTTGAGCAGGGTGCTTTTGCCCGCATTGGTGTAGCCCACCACGGAGATGATGGGGGTGGACGACATGGCGGCGGCGCTGGCGATACTGCTCTCGGTGCTTGCTGATCTCGTCAAGCTGGCGTTTCAGATGGGCGATGCGCCGACCGATCTCTCGGCGGTCCACCTCCAACTGGGTTTCGCCGGGGCCGCGCACGCCGACGCCGCCCGTGGCCCCGCCGGCCCGACCACCGGCCTGACGGGCCAAGTGGGTCCAGGCCCGGGTCAGCCGGGGCAGACGGTATTCGTATTGGGCCAACTCCACCTGCACCGCGCCCTCCTTGGTGCTGGCGTGGCCGGCGAAGATGTCCAGGATCAGGGCCGTGCGGTCCAAGACCTTGACCTCGCCCAGGGCCTTCTCCACCTCCCGCTGCTGGCGGGGGGAGAGCTCGTCGTCGAAGATCACCACGTTGGCCCCGGTCTCGGTGACCAGGGTTTCCAACTCCACCAACTTGCCGGAGCCCATGAGGGTGGCCGGGTTGGGGGTGTTGAGGTTTTGGGTGAGCATGCCGACCACGGTCAACCCGGCCGTGTCGGCCAAGAGGGCCAACTCGGTCATGGAATCCTCCAAGGTGAGGATGCCGGGGTGGCCGCTGATCTCCACGCCCACCAGCACGGCCAGCTCTTCGGGCTTGAAGGTGTCGATCAGCCCCTGGTCGTCCCGCAGGTCGTCCAGGGTCGTGCGATTTTGAGAGCCGAAATCATCCACCTGGTTGAGGGTGGGTCGGCTGTGGGTTTTTGTACGTGACATATAGGTCTGTCCTCCGATTGTGCATTCATCCGGGGCGGTGCAGATGTTGTTCCAACCATGCTGGGCATGAGGAACGGTCCTCGTGGCAAGGCCGGGGATGGGATATTCAGTTTTGGGCAGTGGGATCTGGGGTGCGCCGAACGGCGGGGTGAGGGACCAGGGGCAAACCAGGCAGGCAGCCTGGACATGCGGAGAGGCAACTCGGACGCCGACCGGCGATCATCGCGATCCCGGGCAGAACTCTGTGCGCGAAAACCTTGACAGGCGGCACGATCTGCTTTCAGCGTCCGTCAAAGTTGGTTACTGTCGTCTCCGCATCTTGCACCTCCGGTGAAAACCTACAAATGAATCGATACTTGCCCAGCCATTGTACAACTTCTTGTCGGGAACATCAAAAAAGGCTGATACACCGCCACTCGGTCAAGAATCGTCTCCCCGGCGACCAGATGATGGGCATACGAGCAGGGCAGCCCGCAGATCATCAGGCTCCAGTTCGGGATAAGTCTTCCAGGATTTCCTGCTCGGATGCTCCTTTCGTCAACAAGATCCAGAATCATCTCTACGGAGATACGCAGACCTCGGATGATCGGCTTGCCACCCAGAACGCCTTGACGAAAAGTGATACGTTGGAGAATATCTTCCATGACTTCCTCTTTTCTCATTTGCAAATATCAGAACAGATGCTGTTCCAACAACTGCGGCCCCGGCCCTGGACGGCTGACGATCACCCGTTCCACGCTGGAGAGGGTGGCGAGGCGGGTTTGGACGGCGGCCACATCTTTGGACTCGCAGATCAGGTGGACGTTGGGGCCGGCGTCGATGGTGAAGTAGACGGCCAAGCCCTCATCTTCCCGCCAGCGGCGCACGGCGTGGAGGAGTTGCAGGGTGCCCGGCTGCCAGTAGAGCAGGCTGGGCGAGCTGGTCATCATCACGCTGTGCATGGCCAGGGCGTCCTGTTCGATCACCGGGCCCAGGGCGGCCAGGTCTCGGTTGGTGATGGCTTGGTAGACGGTGTCGAGGGCCAGCGGGCAATCCCGGCCACCCGGCCATCCAACAAGGGGCTGGTGAGGGCGATGGTGTGGCCGTTCTCGCTGCTCACCGACTTCTCGGCGCTGCTGACCACCACGACGATGTCGTAGAGATCCCAATGGTCCGGCGGGAAGAGGGGGACGGCCACGCTGGTGGCGTCGTCATGGCCCTGCTCCCAGGCCACGAAGCCGCCGAAGTGGCTGCGGCTGGCGGATCCGCTGCCCCGGCGGGAGATGGCGGAGAGCCGGGTGGGGGTCAGGTCCAGGCCCAGGGCGGCGCATCCGGCCACGGTCAACGCCGAGAAGCCGCTGGCCGAGCTGGCAATGCCCGACGCCATGGGGAAGTTGTTGACGCTCATCACCCGTGCCCGCCAGGAGACCCCGGCCAGATCCCGCAGCCGGTCCAGGTGGCGCACCAGCCGGGCGGCGGGCTTTTCGGACAAGGTCACGCCGTCCAGGGTGATCTCGTCCACAGCCAGCGTGCCGGACTCGTCCCACTCCAAGGTGGTGGTGGTGTGGGCGTCGGCCAAGGTCATGCTGACCGAGCTGTTCAGGGGCAGGTTGATGGCCGCATCGGCCACGCCCCAATATTTGATAAAGGCAATGTTGCTGCCTGTGCGTACGGTGGTTTTCATGGTTGGTTGATTTGTTGGTTTGTTGGTTTGTTGATTGGGCGATTGTGCATCTGGCCACATTGTCCATTGTGCATTGGCCATTGTGCATTGCTAAATCGTGCGGTCCACCCAATCTTCAAAGCGGCGGATGAGGTCGTCGATCAGTTCGTCGTGGGCGTCGAATTCGATGGTGACGCCGAAGTCGGTGGGGATGATGTGGGCGTGCCAGCCGATGCCTTCCATGACGTTCGGGGTGTCGTCCGAGGCGCCGCCGCCCAGGCGTTTGAGCAGGGTTTCGGCGACGGTTTGGTTCAGGCCGGGGTAGTCCAGGGTCTCTTTGTCAAACATATCTTCTCGGGAAAACTCCTCGGACGGGTTGCTGTCCCCGGTTTCGCCCATGTTGGCGGTGCTGATTGGCATGTGTGGTCCTTTCGTGGTGCGAGTTGCGTGTTGCGAGATGCGAGTTATGGTTCAAGTATAGCGTATCGTGGGGAGCAAGTCACTTAACCCGCAACCCGTAACCCGCAACTCGCATCTCAAAACTCATATCACGCTTCGAGCAATGATTCCGGCTCGGCGTCGGCCAGCCCCAGCTTTTCGAGGAAGAGGGGGACCAGGTTGTGGATGGCGGCGGTGCGCTCGGCAGGGGTGGCGTCGAGCATGAGGATGCGCCCACCGGCCATGGATTCGTGGCCGCCGGCGGTGCCGGTCTTGCCCACGATGACCCGCACCAAGCGCCCGGCATGGCCTCCTGGCCCATCGTTGCGCACGGAGATCACCACCCGGTTCTCGAAGGTGCCCAGGCAGATCACCCAGCGCACGCCGTCCAAGCGCAGGAGCAGATCCGCCACCTCGGCGGCCATGTCCGGGCGCTCCATCTCGCCCAGGATGCTGATCACCACGTCCCCCTGGCAGCCGTCGCCGTTGACAAACCCAGTTTCTTCGTCATCTGCCTTCAGGATCGACATGGGCGGGAAGTGTATCGGGCGGGCAATAATAGCGGTGGGCGTGGGCCAGGGCATAGCTCAGGTTTTTGAAATAGGACGCTGGCAGTTGGGCCTGTTCGATGCGCCCCAGCAGATCCATGTCGATCAGCCTGTGCAGGCTCATGTAGGCCCAGGCGTCCAGGGGGCCGGCGTGGCGGCTGAGTCCCCGGGTGTCGGACTTGATGCCGTAAAAGAGAGCCGTGGCCAGCTTGGTGTCCGGCACAATCCCGGCGGCGGCCAGATATTCGCACAGAATGGTGGAACAGGAGCCGATCTCCGGGCGCACGTCGTGGAAGATGGCCTGGATCTGGCTGCGCCGCGGCGGGTGGTGGTCGATGGCCACGGCGACCTGATCCAAAGGAAATCCACTGGAGTACAGCAGGTGATTTCCGGCTCCAGGTTGTGTATCGACCAAACAAACAGCGTCATAGCGGGCCAGGGTCTCCTCCACTTCGGTGATGGGGATACGCAGGACTTGGGGTAAAAAGGCCTGGGCCATGCTAAGATTCTCGGCCCGGCCAATGATGCCGCCGTGGGCCAGGGTGACGGCTTTGTCCGGCAAGATCTCATTTAACAATCGCTTCAACGCCAAGCCACTGGCCAAGGCATCTGGGTCCGGATCGTTGTGCATGAGCAGCAGAATCTGTTCCGCATCGCCCAGGGCATCCCGGATCTGCTGAAGACGGCGTTCCAAAGCCACGCGTTTTTGGGAGGATGTGTCGATTGGCAGTTGAAAAGATGACACTGGGCGGTTCTTTCGGTGGCAAGGAAGTGGGGACGGCGGCTGTATTATACTCGAAAGAGTGTGTTTGAAAAACCCCTGTGCTTTGACTAAGCCAATTTGGAGGCGGCCTATTTGCTGTTGCCCCTGATCTACAGTAAAATCTCACTAGTTACGCAAGTGGTGTCATTCATGGGGTAGTTCAAAGTTAGGTTTACACTTTTTAGGCTGAGAAAAAATCCCCATGAGCCCGTTGTAGGCAGTTTTTAGGCGGAATTCATGCGATTTATCGTCATCACGCAAAGCCACTCGGCAAAGAGTGTAAACCAAACTCTACGGGTAATATGAACCACCCCCCCCTAGCGATTTTCACGAATGGCTTTACAGTTTCCAAGTGGTATCAGAACACGAAATCCACGGGGACTTTGTGATGCCTTCCGCCTGGACCCATCACCAACACGGCCCCGTACCGGAAGGAAAGCTTACCCATGTCGCCGACTAGCCCATCCCCGCTTCCCCACCCCACATGGGGATCTGGAAAACCGCTATTATGCCTATTCGTGGGAGCAATCCCTGAACAGCACGGACGCGCTTTTGGCCGTGCTGCGATTCCATCTGCCCTATTTGAAAGACAGTCACCGGGTGCTGGACATCGGCTGCGGCCACGGGGAACTTCTGGACATGTTGATCGCCGCCGGCCACGAGGCCGCCCTTTGGGAGGGCACGGATGCCTTGGCCGCCAGCTTGGGCCGCCAAACCGCCGCAGACGTGCACATCCGCTGGAGTTTTGACGCTTATATGGACCGCATAGAAGGCATATATCGGGCCATCGCAGACGGTCACCGGCCCGGTCAGCCGGTGGATTTGAGCTGACATGACGGAACTAAAGCACATTCAAACCTTCCCGACCCAATCCTGGCACAATCTGTTGTGGCAAGCCGGCCTGCTCAGCCTGGGCATCGTGGTCGGCGGCGTGGTCATCAACGGACTCACCGGGGTGGTGCTGAGTTGGACCGACACCGGCATGGCCTGGGCTGCCTGTTGGCTGACCAGCCTGATCATCGTCGGCGGGGTGCGGGCGGGGGCAGGCCGGTTGCCGGTTGCCTTGGGTTTTCTGGCCGGGTTGACAAGCGCAGCCCTGCTCGTCGTTGTGTTGACCGGATGGACCCCGGCTGCGTGGCTGCTCCTGGCGGCGTGGTGGGTCTGGCTAATGTTAATGGATCGTTTCGCCACGATTGGGCGGACGGACTGGGCACGCCTCGTGCTGCATGGGGGATACTCCCTTGTGGCCGGTCTCAGCGTGGCAGTGGGCGCGCAGATGGCCGGGGGCTATGCCGAAGAGGAATCCTTTGTGGCCGTGCAGGCCCTACTCGTGACCGGCTTCTGGTTTTTTCTAAGATGGGTCGCCCTAGGTTCTTTTGCGGGTTCCTCGCCACCGGTCCATTCCCGACGGGCGGCCAATTGGGCGGTGTTGATCTCCCTGGTCGCCCTCACCGCAGGGTCGGGGGTTGCGGTGCGGACCTACCAAAGTTCCTTTTATGACCCCCAGGCCCCTGCCTTTGCGGGGATTACCCCGGAGCAGCCCTTTCTGTGTACCCAAGTAGCCGGGGATGCCGAGACCTTTGACGGCGAATCGGTCTTCGCCGATCTGATGGCCCGGGTAGCGGACAATCCGCCCAAGGACCTAAAAACCCCAGAGTTGGGCATGTTGGCCCTGGGGACTGGGGAGAAATCCTGGGCAGACGCTTTCCGCCAGGCGATTTTGGCCGACGCTGCCGCCCAAGCATTTACCGGCCCAGCCAACAGCCTGAAATATGAACAGTATTTGGCAGCCATGCGGGCCTATTATTATCCGCCGGTAGCTCAAAGATTTCCTGATCTCTTTAGCCCCGAAGAGCGCGTAACCCTGCAAGCCTGGTTCGCCGCTGTCAACCGCCGGGTGCTGACCCCCGAATGGTCCGACTGGGTCTACGCGGTTGCCATGCGCCAGTGGCCCAAGGGTCCGTACATAAACCAGGAAATTGGGGCCGGGGCCTTGGCCGTGTTGACCAGTACCGGTCTGGCCGACCCGGGGTTGGCGGCGCAAAACCAGGCCTACTTGGACCAGTCCAACTGGGGCTGGGGGGTGCGCTTCCGCAACACGGACGACGCCTACATTTACCAGCCCGAATGGATCACCAACGCCATGTTTCTGGCCCAGGCCGGGCGCACAGTGGACGAGGCTAAGCGCCGTCTGGCCTTCCGTTGGTTATTGGTGCAGGCCCTGCCCGATGGCGGCGTGCCCTATTACAACTATCCGTTCTGGAACCCGGCCGCGGCCAGCGCCTATTTGGGGGCCATCCAACTCAATGACCCAGAATTCGTGTGGCTGGCGGGAAAATCCTTGCGCGCCAGCCACACAAATTCTGGGTCATTGAGTTGGATGGCCCCCAAATAGGCACTGGCCGCGGCTCCAGAACGGATAGTTGTAATAGGGCACGCCGCCCATGGGCAGGGCCTGCATAACCAGCGGAAGGCCAGACGGCGTTTGACCTCGTCCACCGTGCGCCGGCCTGGGCCAGAAGAGGGCGTTGGTCATCCATTCGGGCTGGTAAATGTAGGCGTCGTCCGTGTTGCGGAAGCGCACCCCAGCCCCAGTTGGACTGGTCCAAGTAGGCTTGGTTTTGCGCCGCCAGCCCCGGGTCGGCCAGACCGGTACCGTGCGAACACGGCCCGCCCCGGCCCCAATTTCCTGGTTTATGTACGGACCCTTGGGCCACTGGCGCATGGCAACCACGTAGACCATCAGACTCAGGGGTCCGCACCCGGCGGTTGACAGCGGCGAACCAGGCTTGCAGGGTTACGCGCTTCTCGGGGCTAAAGAAATCAGGAAATCTTTGAGCTACCGGCGGATAATAATAGGCCCGCATGGCTGCCAAATACTGTTCATATTTCAGGCTGTTGGCTGGGCCGGTAAATGCTTGGGCGGCAGCGTCGGCCAAAATCGCCTGGCGGAAAGCGTCTGCCCCAGGATTTCTCCCCGGCTCGTCCGGCCAACATGCCAACTCTTGCGTTTTAGGTCCTTGGGCGGATTGTCCCGCTACCCGGGCCATGGGGAATTCGGCGAAGACCCGTTCCACCATCAAAGGTCTCGGCGGTCCCAGGCTACTTGGGTACACAGAAAGGGCTGCTCGGTAAGCCCACAAAGGCAGGGGCCTGGGGGAAATGAACTTTGGTAGGTCCGCACCGCAACCCCCGACCCTCGTGAGGCGACCAGGAGATCAACGAACACCGCCCCAATTGGCCACCGTCGGGAATGGACCGGTGGCGAGGAACTCGCAAAAGAACCTAGGCGACCCAGTCTTAAAAAACCAGAAGCCAGTAGCAAGAGTGGGCCTGCACGGCCACAAAGGATCCCTCTTCGCATAGCCCCGGCCATCTGCGCGCCCACTCCCCACGCTGAGACCCGCCACAAGGGAGTATCCCCATGCAGCACGAGGCGTGCCCGTCCGTACGCAATCATGTAGGCGAAACAAATCCATTAACATTAGCCAGACCCACCACGCCGCCAGGAGCAGCCACGCAGCCGGGGTCCGTGCGGGTCAACGCGACGACGAGCAGGGCTGCGCTTTTTCTGCTGAACCCGGCCAAAAAACCCAAGGCAACCAGCTGCCCCGCCCGCCCACCCCGCCGACGTGATCGGGCTGGTCAGCCAACAGGCAGCCAGGCCATGCCGGGGGCGTGTCGGTCCAACTCGGCACGACCACGCCGCCGACCACGATGCCCAGGCTGAGCAGGCCGGCTTGCCACAACAGATTGTGCCAGGATTGGGTCGGGAAGGTTTGAATATGCTTTAGTTCGTCATGTGGCTCAAATCCACCGGCTGACCGGGCCGGTGACAGTATACGATGGCCCGATATATGCCTTCTATGCGGTCCATATAAGCGTCAAAACTCCAGCGGATGTGCACGTCTGCGGCGGTTTGGCGGCCCAAGCCAGGCATCCGTGCCCTCCCAAAGGGCGGGCCTCATGGCCGGCGGCAATGACATGTCCAGAAGTTCCCCATGGCCGCACTGTCCAGCACCCGGTGACTGTCTTTCAAATCAGGCAGTAGAAGGCCAGCGCGCCTTGCGTCCGTGCTGTTAGGGATTGCTCCCGCAAATAGGCATAATAGCGGTTTTCCAGATCCCCATGTGGGGTGGGGGAAGCGGGGATGGGCTAGTCGGCGACATGGGTAAGCTTTCCTTCGGGTACGGGGCCGTGTGATGGGTCCCAGGCGGAAGGCATCACAAAGTCCCCGTCGATCTCGTGTTCTGATACCACTTGGAAACTGTAAAGCCATTCGTGAAAATCGCTAGGGGGGGGTGGTTCATATTACCCGTAGAGTTTGGTTTACACTCTTTGCCGAGTGGCTTTGCGTGATGACGATAAATCGCATGAATTCCGCCTAAAAACTGCCTACAACGGGCTTCATGGGGATTTTTTCTCAGCCTAAAAAGTGTAAACCTAACTTTGAACTACCCCATGAATGACACCACTTGCGTAACTATGAGATTTTACTGTAGAATCACAGGCAACAGCAAATAGGCGTCCCGAGTTAGTCAAACACCATAGGTTTTTCAAACACACTCTTTCGAGTATAATGCACCCGCATCCCCACTTCCTTCAAAAGAACCGCCCAGTGTCATCTTTTCAACTGCCAATCGACACATCCTCCGAAACGCGTGGCTTTGGAACGCCGTCTTCAGCAGAGGAATTGCAGCCCTGGGCGATGCGGAACAGATTCTGCTGCTCATGCACGACGAATCCTGACCCAGATGCCTTGGCCGTGAAAGCGATTGTTAATGAGAAATCTTGCCCGACAAAACCGTCACCCTGGCCCACGGCAGTATTACCAGTCAGGCCGATAGACATGGCCCAGGCCTTTTTACCCCTAGAATCCTGGTATCCCAGTCGCCGAAGTGGAGGAGACCCTGGCCCGCTATGACGCTGTTTGTTTGGTCGATACACAACCTGGGGCCGGAAATCACCTGCTGTACTCCAGTGGATTTCCGTTGGATCAGGTCGCCGTGGCCATCAACCACCACCCGCAGGCGCGCAGCCAGATTCAGGCCATCTTCCACGACGTGCGCCCCGGAAATGGCTCCTGTTCCACCATTCTGTGCGAATATCTGGCCGCCGCCGGGATTGTCGGACACCAAGCTGGCCACGGCTCTCTTTTACGGCATGCAAGTCCAACACCCGGGGACTCAGCCGCCACGCTGGCCCCCTGGACGCCTGGGCCTACATGAGCCTGGCTCGGCTGATCGACATGGATCTGTGGGCACATGGAACAGCCCCAATTGCCAGCGTGCTATTTCAAAAACCTAGGTTACGCCCTGGCCCACGCCCACCGCTATTATTGCCCGCCGAATACACTTCCGCCCATGTGAATCCTAAGGCAGATGACGAGAAGCTGGTTGTCAACGGCGACGGCTGCAGGGGACGTGGTCATCGGCGTCCTGGGCGAGATGGAGCGCCGGACATGGCCGCCGAGGTGGCGGGAGGATCTGCTCCTGCGCCTGGACGGCGTGCGCTAGGTAATGTGCCTGGGCACCTTCGAGAACCGGGTGGTAATGTTGTGCGCAACGATGGGCCGGGAGGCCATGCAGGGCGCTTGGTGCGGGTCATCGTGGGCAAGACCGGCACCGCCAGCGGCCACAGATCCATCGCCCGGTGGGCGCATCCTAGTGCTCGACGCCACCCCTGCCAAGCGCACCGCCACATCCACAACCTGGTCCCTCTCTTCCTCGAAAAGCTGGGACTGGCCCTCGCCGAGCCGGATGAATTCTCGAAACGTGATATGAGTTTTGATGCGAGTTGCGGGTTACGGGTTAAGTGACTTGCTCCCCACGATACGCTATCTTGAACCATAACTCGCATCTCGCAACACGCAACTCGCACCACGAAAAGGACCACACATGCAATAGCACCGCCAACATGGGCGAAACCGGGACGCAACCCGTCCGAGGAATTTTCCGAGAAGATATGTTTGACAAAGAGACCCTGGACTACCCGGCCTGAGCCAAACCATCGCCGAAACGTGCTCAAACGCCTGGGCAGCGGCAGTTGGACGATCCCCAACGTCATGGAAGGCATCGGCTGGCA
>CAVPIK010000031.1:0-336600 GCA_963704975.1 uncultured Chloroflexia bacterium
CCAGACCGATGAACAAGAGCACGAACCGAACCAGTACGTAGACGTATTGCTCGCCAGGGTCCAGCTAAACGTGAGGCCGGCCAGCAGCACGATGACGGCGTCCGTCACGAGGTAGCTCTGGCTGAGCGAGACGCCTCGCCATTTGACCAGCAACCGCGCCAGGATGTCGTTGTGCCGCCGCTGGTGCCTTGACCCCGAAACACCAGCCCCATGCCAATGCCGCCCAGTACGCCGCCATAGAGGGCGTTTAACAAGCTGTCGTCGGTCAGTCTGTCAGGCAGGATGAAGACCAGTCCGTCCAGCAGCACTGCGTATAGAACCACAGCCGTCACCGTGCGGGCCATGAAGCGCCGGCCGCCGAGGTGGCGCCAGCCCAGCGCAAACAGCGGCACGTTGCCAATGAGGATCATGAGCCCGATCGGCCAGCCGGTAAATGTGTTGAGGATCTGCGCCGCGCCGCTGACGCCGCCGCCGCCAGACGGCCAGGCACTAGGAACAGGTCCATCGCCAGCGCCTGGAGCACGGCGCCGGCCAGGATGAAGCCATAGTCACGCAGGCGAACCAGCATGGCCCTATCCTTCGAGTGAGCCTTCGGGTGGAGCGAAGAAGACCAGCAGCGTCAGGTCTTCAATGATGTCATGGAAGCGATGTTCCGCTTTGGCCGGCACGAAGATGGTCGTCCCCGGCGCCACTGGCTCGGTTTCGCCGTCCACCGTGACTGCCGCCCGCCCGCTGACGACGTAATAGGCCTCAGCTTCGGCATGCGGCTGCTGCGGGTCAACGCCGCCAGCGGACAGCACGTACACGCCGAGGCTCATTTCCGGCGCCCGCAGGAACTCCAGGTAGCGCCGGCCTGTCTGCGCCCGTTCATGGATGAGGTTCTTGAGTTCAAAGATCTGCATGGCTATACCCCAATCGCTCGGATACCTTGGCTGCCGCGCCCCACACCTGCCGCCCCAGCTCCGGAATGCGTTCGGCCGTCGAGCCTCACACTTGGCCCGCCAACGCTGATGGCGCCCAGCACCGCGCCGGCGTAGTTGCGCACGGGCGCGCCCACGGCCACAAACCCCGCCTCCAGTTCTTCCCTCACCACGGCGTACCCGCGTTCGCGGGTCAGCGCCAATTCGCGGCGCAGCTCGCTGAGCCGGGTCACCGTCTGGGGCGTCAGGCGTGCCAGCCGACGCGGCAGGAGGGCGTCTCGGTCGGCATCCGGCAGATGCGCCAGTATCGCCTTCCCGGTTGACGTCGCATGGAGGGGCCAGCGTGTGCCCAACGACTGCACATTGCCCAGCATATGAGAGCCCAGCACCTCGTCCAGGATCAGTATTTGCCCGTCCACCACCACTTCGAGCGTGGCTGTTTCCTGTGACGTCTCGGCTAATTCCTCCAGCACCTCGCGTGCCGCCGCGCGCAGATCGCTGCCGCGCAGCGCCTGGCCGCCCAGCGCGACGGCGGCCGGGCCCAGCCGGTAGCCATCACCCTGGGCGGCGCGCGCCACCATGCCCTCCGATTCGAGGGCCGTCAGCAGCCGAAAGGTGGTGGTCTTATTCAATCCGGAGGCGCGCGCCAGCTCGGTTAACCCCCACTCCGGCCGCTCATCGGAAAAGACCTTAAGCAAGGCCACAGCGCGCAGGACAGTCTGCGTGCCCGGATAGGGTTCGCTTCGGGGCATTTTTGAACTCGCGTTTCGCTATGTGAACCGATTGTAACCGAAAAGCGAAAAGCCCGGAGGAGCGGCGGCCGAGCGGAACTCGCTGACCGGCACTCCTCCGGGCCGCGGAGGAGACGTCTGTGCTCGGGCGGATGACTGCTAGACCGAAACAGCCGCGCCAACGAACTCGGCGAACTGCTCGGCCTCAGTGGAGCCTTGAGTGCTGCCGTGGCAGCCTTCCCGCCTGTCACGGTCATGAGCACCTGGTCAAAATAGCTGGTGCCGGCCTCGCGCTGGTGCTTGGTGGCCGTATAGCCGGCTGCCTCGGCCGCGAACTCGGCCTCCTGCAATCCCACGTAAGCGGTCATGCCGCGCGCAGCGTGGTCGCGCGCCAGCTCAAACGTATGGTAATTCAGGCTGTGCCAGCCAGCCAACGTGATGAACTGGAAAGTATAGCCCATTGCGCCCAGCTCGCGCTGGAACCGTGCAGTGTCAGCCGCATCCAGATGGCGCTTCCAGTTGAACGACGGCGAGCAGTTGTAAGCCAGCCGCTGGCCGGGAAAATGCGCGTGGATGGCCTCCGCGTAGCGCTGCGCTTCGCCCAGATCCGGATGTGACGTCTCAAACCACAGGAGATCGACATAGGCGCGTAGGCCAGGCTGCGTGCGATGGTTGGTTCCCAGGCCGCCCTTCACGACGTCGGCGTCGCCCTCCGCTGTGCGCTCGCCGGTGGCAAAGGCCCGGTCAGCCGGGGCAATCTCGGACGTCAGCAGGGTGGCACTTCAGGGCATCCGTGCGCGCGATGAGCAGGGTTGGCACATCCATCACATCCGCCGCCAGCCGTGCGGCCGACAGGGTCCGAATGAACTGTGACGTCGGCACCAGCACTTTGCCGCCCAGGTGGCCGCACTTCTTCTCGGCTGCCAGTTGATCCTCAAAGTGGACACCTGCTACCCCTGCCCTCGATCATGGCTTTCATGAGTTCGAAGGCATGCAGCGGGCCCCCCGAAGCCCGGCCTCGGCGTCGGCCACAATGGGCGCATACCAGTAGATGTCATTGCGCTCTTCTAGCCGGTGAATCTGGTCGGCGCGGCTGAGGGCGTTGTTGAGCCGCCGCACCAGGCGGGCACGCTGTTGGAGGGATAGGGTTACCGTTGGTCCGGGTTAGTCTGTCCGGCCAGGTTCCCGTCCGCCGCCACCTGCCTCCCGCTGGGTTGATGGCCTTGAGGCCGGCTTCTAACCATCTGAACAGCCTGAGCCCCGGTTAGCGCGCCAAACGTCGCCACGTATGGCTCGCTCTCCAGCAAGTGCCAAAGTCGCTCGGCGCCAACGCGCGCCAGGCTGTAATCGATGGTGATGCTCGGCCGCAGCCGGAAGGCTCCTCGGCTGTGTAGTCGCGCCGAACGTCACGCCAGCGCGCGTGTTGAGCCCAGTTAGCCTGCAGGTCTTGCGGTTTGGTGTGGCCAGTCCCGTTCGTGTTCATAAGTCGGACCTTCCTTGCAGAGCCGCCGTCAGTCAAGATATGGATATGCCTTTAGTGTCAAAAACTCCGTGAATTGGGGATCGAGGACCAGGTCATCTAACAACTGCCCGGCCAGGCCCAGCCGTCCAGTGCTGGCCCGCCCAATTGCGCCAGTTCGCTCGTCACGGACCCGCCGGTACAGCGCCTGAGTGACGAGGCCGCCCTCCGCCAGGGTGGCCCCATGCCGCAGCCATTGCCAGAGTTGCGCGCGTGAGATTTCGGCCGTGGCGGTGTCTTCCATCAGGTTGTGAATTGCCGCGGCCCCATTGCCACCCAGCCAGGAATCCAGATACTGCAGGGCGACATTGACGTTCTGCCGGACACCGGCTTCGGTGATCTGGCCGCCCGGAACGCCGATGGCCTGCCAGTTGGCTCGCGGTAACGCGCCGCCTCCTCGCGCAAGCGGTCCTTCTGGTGCGGCCGGTCGCCCAAGACACCGTCGAACACCGCCCCTGCCACCGGCACCAGGTCGGGATGAGCCACCCAGGTGCCATCAAAGCCGTCCGCTGAATTCGCGTTGTTTGTCCTCGCGAACGCGCGCCAAGGCCCGTTCGTTGACTTCGGGATCCCGCCGGCTGGGAATGTCGGCGGCCATGCCCCCCAATGGCATGCGCGCCGCGCCGATGGCAGGTCTGGACCAACAACTCGGTGTAGGCTCGCATGAAGGGCACCGTCATGGTGACTTGCCCCCCGATCAGGCAGCAAGCTGTCCGGCCGTTGGCGGAACTTCTTGATGATGCTGAAGGTGTAGTCCCACCGGCCGGCATTGAGGCCGGCGGAGTGCCGTCGCAGCTCATATAGAATTTCTTCCATCTCGAAAGCGGCCGGCAAGGTCTCGATCAGGACAGTGGCGCGGATGGTGCCGCGCGGGACGCTCAGCGCGTCTTGTGCCAGGGTAAAGACTTCGTTCCACAGCCGGGCCTCCCGCCGGTCTTCCAGTCTTGGCCAGGTAGAAATAAGGTCCGGTCTCCGCGGTTTCAATGAGTTCATGGGCGTTGTGGAAGAAGTACAGTCCAAAGTCCAGCAGGCTGGCAGAACCGGGTTCACCGTCGATCCAGAACGTTCTTGTCCTCCAGGTGCCAGCCGCGCGGGCGCACAACCAGCGTGGCCGTTTGTTCGTTCAACCGGTATTGCTTGCCGTCCGGCGTGTCCAGCGCCAGGGTGCGCCTCACCGCATCCATCAGGTTCTGTTGGCCCAGCACGATGTTGGCCCACGTGGGCGAGAGCGCGTCTTCAAAGTCCGCCATAAAGACGCTGGCCCCGGAATTCAGGGCGTTGATCATCATTTTGCGGTCCACCGGGCCCGTGATCTCAGTGCGGCGCTGCTGCAAATCGTCCGGCGCGGGTGCAACGCGCCATTCATGCCGCCACCTCGACTGTTTTGGCCGGAAATTCATATGCATCCCCGGCGTCTAGCCCAGCTTGGCGCTCAGTGCGACGCGCCAGCAGCCTGAGCCTGCCAGGATTGAATTCCCGCTGCAAGTACGCCACAAATTCCAGGGCCGCCGCTGATGTCACCTGTTCTTGACCACAAATCTTCTTGCCCCTCACTTGGATTGCTTCCATTGCGTCGGCCTTGATCAAGTCGCACCTCCGAACAGGCGGCCATTAATCGGATAAATGAGCCCGCTACCATTGGAGAGAAGTGTACGGCTTGTTTGTTACAAAAAAGAACAACCGGTTGTGGGGTTTGAAATCAGAAAAAGGGGTGGGTCGGTCCTACCCAGTTGTATGGGGTTTGCGGCGAAAATAGAAGCCGGCCGCTTCCGTACGATTGTTGACGCCTAATTTTTGAAATACATTCTGAAGGTGGAACTTGACTGTGTTTTCAGAGACGCTCAGTTGTTCAGCGATCTCTGGGTTGGTCATACCCTTGGCCGCCAGTTCCAGCACCACCCACTCACGCGGCGTCAATTCTGGGTTTAAGTCGGGCCGATGTCCCCACAGCCACTTGCGCGCGGCTGGCGGGAACACCAGGTTCCCATGTCCTACCTGCCGGATGGCGTGGACTGTTTGGCGGGGAGGCGCTGTCTTGAGCGCAAAGCCATCGGCGCCGTTCTCCAAGGCGAACTGGATCGACCCGCCGTCACCAAACGCCGTCAGCACCAGTACCCGAACCGGCAGCTCCCGCCGGCGCACTTCGGCCAGGCAGTTTACCCCTTTCGGGCGATGGCATTTGCAGGTCCATCACGGCCACGTCAGGCTGATATCGCTCGATGGCGGCCAGCAGAGCGCCGCCGTCCGTGACCGTCGCCACCACCTCCATGTCCGTCTCGTTGGCCAGCAGCCCCCTCGCAGCCCCTCCAGGACCAGCTCGTGGTCATCAGCCAGAATGACGCGCAAGCGCCGCCCAGTGCCAGGCACCGTTGCGCCCTCACTCATCGGCCGGTACCTCGACAATGATTTTGGTACCCGCCCCAGGCGCCGACTCAATCCTGAAGCGACCTCCCACGAGCGCCACGCGCTCACGCATCCCCCGCAAACCGATGTGCTCCACCCGTTCAGTTGCCTCCGGCCCCACCAGGGGAGGCGGGCTAAAGCCGCGGCCCGCGTCAACCACTTCCAGCCGCACGTGGTCGCCGGCCGCTGACAGGCCCACGCTCACGCGCTTCACGCCGGCATGCCGGTAGGCGTTGGACAGGGCTTCCTGCAGAATGCGGTAGACAGCGATCTTGACCGGCAGGCTGACCCGTGGAATGCTGCCCTGGGCCTCGAAATCCACCGTATAGCCAGTGGACTCTTCGTGTTGGAGGATCAAGCCTTCAATGACCGAAAGAAGTTCTCGGCGCGCAAACTCAGGGGGACGAAACGTGCCCAGCGAGGTTTTGATCTCCCCGAGGGATCCTTCCAGCAGGCTCGACAGCCGGTTGAGGATCGGCGTCAATTGCTCAATCGGGACGGTACCGTGATTGGTCCGCGCCTGCAAGACGTTCACCTGCGACAAGGCCGCAAACAGCTTTTGCACTGGGCCGTCGTGAATATCGAGGATGATGCGCTGCAACTCCTCCTCCGTGACAGCCAGGATGCGACGCGCAGCTAAGAACTCATCCGACGCGCTCATGCTTCGAGTATAGACTAAATCAGGCGCGCAATATACGCTGCGGCGGCGTCAGCGCCGTTGGGCCGCGCCGCCGGCCTATGCGGCCTCTCCAACAGGTCCGTGACATACGATTCCCAGTCCCCCGCCTCAAAAGCCTCGGCCGGAATCTCCCTGCCCTCCATCTCGACTTGGATAAACCTAGCCATCACCGGGGACTCCCGAAAACTCGCGCGCGACACATAGCCAAACGGCACGCCGGCGTGATAGGTTTCAGCCACGGTGCTGTAGCCGGTCTTGCCAATGACCGCGTCGCTGGCCGCGATGAGGTCGGGGTGAAACACGGCCGACTGAAACGGCAGCAGAAGCCGCTGGCCCTTGCGCTGGCGTTCACTAGCGCCGCCCGGAAAGACGTAGACCACATCCGCCAGGCTCGTGCTGCCCACCGGGAATGTCAATGTCCCCTTGACGCCGCCCAAGGTGACGAGCACCATCCGCTCGTGCCGCTCCAGGCCCAGCGCCGACCGCGTGGCCAGCCGGTCCAGGCGCGGCCGGCGAGCAATCGGCGGCAGCAGCGCACTGGCCCTAGCTGACGCCCCGCACAGTGGATCCGTTTGCAGGTGGTGATCGGCCAGGGTGAACGCTTGTCGCAGTGTCTCCAAATGGCGTGCCAAACCCGGCGCGCGGTCGAGATAGCCAGCGTAGATCCAATCCCAGGTGAAGTTCTCGATCAGCACCGAGGGCAGGCCCGCTGCTTGGGCCACAGCCAGGCCCAGCGGCGCAATATCGCACAGCACCAGCTCGCAGCCCAATCGCCTGACCCATTCGCCCCACTGATGAACTAGATGTTTTTCAAAGGGCAGAAATGCATCCAACCGCTCGAGCGTGGCGTCCACGTCTTCCACCAGGGCCGACGCCTGCACCAGCCCCACGTCGGTCACTGCCGAGTGGTACGTAAAGCCTTGGCCGACCGTTTCCGCGAACACCCACTCCGGCGCCTGCGTGAAAACATGAAAGTGCAGACCAGGGTCGCGGGCGCGCAGCGCCGCCATGACGGCCCCTGCCCGCGTGGCATGACCGAACCCATGCGCAGTGACAAAGTACGCCAGTTGGCGGATCTCGTCCGGGGCCTGTTCGGCTAGCGCCGCCCATCCCCCACTCAAACCGCTCATGGCTCTCTCTTCGTGAACTGTCCCACTTCAGCCTCGGGGAGCGCTCGCCGCAGGTCAGCGCTGGACAGAATGATCGTCGTTCCGCGCACGCCTGAACCCAGTGATATGTCGGCATGGACCAAGACACTCTCATCAATCAGGGTGCACATCAGGCGCGGCAAGCCAAACGGCGCCACAGCCCCCACCACGTATCCGGTGGCCTCGAGCAGTTCGGCCTCGTTGGCAGTGGTCAGCCGCGACTGCCTTACATGTCGCCGCAGCGCCCGCCAATCCACCTGGGCCGAGCCGCCAACCAGCACCATCACATAATCCCCCTCCCCTACCCGAAACACGATGCTCCGCACCACCTGGCCAGGCTGCTGGCCCCGCTCCGCTGCCGCCTGTTCGAGCGAGTGCACCGGGCCGGGATGCACAAACTCTTGATGCAGTATACCCAGGCCGGTCAGCGCCCGCGAGACCGGTGTTGGAATCGACGCGTCAGCCACTGGTTGGCTCTCGACAGATATAGGTGGCTGAGCGGCCCCGCCGCCCAACAGGCTCCAGAACGCCCATCCGCCGGAGGCAGTAAGTCATCTTCTCCACCAAATGGCGCGGCCGGCTCAAGGCACTGGACAGGTCAAGATTAGTGAATGGCTGCGGCAGATTCTCGGGCAGCCAGGTCAGGAAGTCCGCGGGTTGGTTCAGCACCCGCCTCTCCAGGACCGTCAGCAGTCGCCGATCGCAGACCCGCCAATCCCGCCGCCACCGCCGCCTCGTGCGCGGCGCTGGACAACGCAATTCTTCTTCTTGAACCAGCACGACCTCCAGACTGAAGTTTGGGTGCGCCAAGATCTCCGGCAAGCTCACCAACTCCTGAAACAGGTGCAGCCAATGCCCCCGGCGCGGTGACTTTCGCCGGCTGCGGACTGACTCGCCATCCGCGCTCAGGCGCAGGATCCAGCGCTCCGCCGCGATGGGATGCACCAGCCGCACCGTCCATGTGGCGGTCAACCGCTCGAGCTTGCGTCTGAGCGCGGCAAAGTTGTGTGTTTGAATCTCGATGATGGTGTCGCCCCGGAGCAGGTCTACCACGTAGCCGTCAACCGCTGCCTCGCGTTGGTCGCCCGGTTGCGCATACCAATCCTTGAGCGCCGCGTGCAGATTCGTCTCACGCAGGGTGCCGATACCGGCCATCTAGCGCAGCAGCATGGCATCGCCAAACGAGTAGAAACGGTAGCCCGCTCGCTTGGCGTTCTCGTAGGCGGCCAGGATGTGCTCTCTTCCAGCGAAGGCCGATACCAGCATCAGCAGAGTTGAGCGCGGCAGATGGAAGTTCGTGATCAGCGCATCCACAACGCGGAAGTCGAACCCCGGCAGAATATATAGCTGGGTGCTGCCGGCGAAGGCTCCTACCGCCTCCCCTGGCGCGGCAGACCGGGCGGCGGTCTCCAGCGTCCTGACCGAGGTCGTGCCCACCGCCACCACCCGCCGTCCGGCGGCTTGGCCGCGTTGATGTGCTCGGCCGTGGCCGCCGACAGCTCGCACCACTCGCCATGTATCGCGTGGGCGCTGGCGTCGTCCTCGTTGATCGGCGCAAAGGTGTCCAGCCCCACGTGGAGCGTCACGTAGTCCATTTCCAGCCCGCCCTGCGAAGTCCGCTCATCAGCGCCGTCGTAAAGTGCAGCCCCGCGGTGGGCGCGGCCGCGGAGCCGGCGTGCAGCGCATAGACGGTCTGATACCTTCCCCGGTCTGCCAATTCTGCATGGATATAGGGCGGCAAGGGCACCCGTCCAATGTGCTCAAGCTGCGGCGTAATCGGCTGGCTAAACCGCACCAGGCGGCGCGCGCCGTCCAGTTCTTGCACCACTTCCGCCTGAAGTCCAGGCGCGTTGTCGATGTCTAGAACGCTGCCGGCCGTCAGCCCCTTGCCGCCGACCAGCGCCTCCCAAGTCAAAGGCGCGTGACGCCGCAAAAGCGAGCACTCTCAGCCTTGCCACCGGTTCCGGCTTTGCGCGCTGGCAGCCGGGCCGGGATCACCCGGGTGTCGTTGAAGATCAACACATCGCCCGCCCGCAGAAATTGCCCTATCTCAGCGAAGCGCGCGTGCGTCACCTCGCCCGTCCGGCGTTCCATGACCATCAGATGCGACGAATCACGCGGCTCCACCGGCTCCTGCGCGATGAAGCGGGCCGGCAGGTCATAGTCGAAGTCAGCGGTTTTCACAATCGAAAGTGGCTGGTCCCTAGCGATTGAACAGCCGAACCGCCAGGTTCAGCAGCAAGGTCAGGACGAGGCTGACCACAATGGACGTTGCGCACGGAAAATAGGCTGTCACCGGGCCACGCTCAATGCGAATGTCACCCGGCAGGCGGCCCAGCGGCAGACCCAACCGGCCGGCCAGCCAGATCACCGCGCCCAAGGCCGCCACCCCTAAACCGATCACCACAATCCACCTGCCAATGGTGCTGGCGTCGGGCATGACTAGAGCAGCCGGCCTTGCTCCGGCCCGTTAAACTCCAGGCCCAGGTGATCATAGGCCCCGCGCGTCACAATGCGTCCGCGCGGCGTGCGGTCCAGGAAGCCCAATTGCAGCAGATAGGGCTCCACCACATCCATGATCGTATCGGCCTCCTCGCTGATGGAGGCCGCAATCGTTTCCAGGCCCACTGGCCCGCCGTTGTACTTTTCAATCACGGCGCGGAGCACCTGGCGGTCGAGGTTGTCGAGGCCCAGCGCATCTACTTCCATGAGGTCCAGCGCCGCCTTGGCCACCGGCTCTTCGATACGGCCTTCCGCCCGTACCTGGGCAAAGTCCCGCACACGCTTGAGCAGGCGCAGGGCCACGCGAGGCGTGCCGCGCGCGCGCCGGGCGATTTCACGAATGCCCTCCGGCGTCGAAGCCACGTCCAGCATGCCGGCCGCGCGCTGCACAATCGCTTCCATCGCCGGTTGCTCGTAGAAGTCGAGCCGGTAGACCGCGCCAAACCGAGCGCGCAGCGGCGCCGTGAGCAGAGCCAGGCGCGTTGTCGCGCCAATGACGGTGAAGCGCGGCAGCTTGAGGCGGATGCTCCGTGCGCTCGGTCCCTTGCCAATGACGATGTCGAGCGCGTAGTCTTCCATGGCCGGATACAAAACTTCCTCGACCGTTCGACCCAGCCGATGGACTTCATCGATGAACAAGACATCGCCTGCGCGGAGGTTGGTGAGGATGGCGGCCAGATCGCCTGCGCGTTCGATGACGGGGCCCGCGGTGATTTTGATGTTGACACCCATCTCGTTCGCCATCACGTGCGCCAGCGTGGTCTTGCCCAGGCCTGGCGGGCCATAAAACAGGATGTGATCCAGCGCCTCGCCCCGGTGTTTGGCGGCGTCGATCTGAATGGCAAGGTTCTCCTTGACGCGCTCCTGGCCAATCAGGTCGCTCAAAAGCTTGGGCGCAGCGCATAGTCCACCGGGTCGTCCGGGCGGCGCTGCGGCGAGACTAGACGGTCATCATTTTCAGCCATGCGTCGATTATACCGAAGAAAATTGGAATCGAACGCATGCTCTAGACTTGCCGCCCTACCCTACAATAGTTACAATCAACGGCGTCGTCCCTTTGCTCACAAGCGCAATAGCCGCGCCTAGCCCACATAACCCCAGGAGGCTGTCATGGCTGCCAACGTTTTTCCCTCGAAGCACCCGCTTGTCGCCCACAAGCTGGCCCTGCTGCGCAGCGTCGAGACGAAGCCCAAGAAGTTCCGCGAACTGGTGCGCGAATTAGCCATCCTGCTGGCCTATGAAGCCACCACCGACTTGGACACGGAGCCGATAAGCGTCACGACGCCGATGGGTGAGACCGATGGCCGCGAGCTCAAAATGGGCATCGGCCTGGTGCCGGTGCTGCGCGCCGGTTTAGGCATGGTCGAAGGCATCTGGGAGATGATGCCCAGCGCGGAGGTGTGGCACATGGGACTCAAGCGCGACGAGCGCACTCTCGAGCCCATGCAGTACTACGCCAACAAGCCCGTCGAGCCGCGCGTGCAGGTGTGTCTGATTCTCGACCCGATGCTGGCCACCGGCGGCTCGGCGGCGGCCACCTGACCCTGCTCAAGTAGTGGGGGGTCCAACGCATCAAGTACATCGGCATTATTGCCGCGCCGGAGGGCATCGCGAAACTGCAGTCCGTTCACCCTGACGTTCCCATCCACATTGGCGCGATCGACAGCCACCTCAACGATATTGCCTATATCGTGCCGGGTTTAGGCGACGCTGGCGATCGTCAGTTCGGGACTGGCTGAACGGCGTCTCCTTTTGCTTCATAGGTCCGATCGCCTGCACACGGGGTGCGAGCCGCGTGTCGAGCAAATAGCCAATTGGGATGAGTCCTGACCAACTCCGCCAGGCGCTCGTTGTAGTCTTGGCATCGCTTGGTATTGCGGCCGTGGCGTCGCCCCTGGCAGGCCGCCTCGGCCGGCGCCTCGGCTTGGTGATTTCCCCGGCGGGCGCCGGCAGCACCACGGCTTGGTGCCCCGCATTGGCGGACTGGGGCTGTTTGCGGGTTTCTTTGTCACTGCGCTCGGCATATATCTCTTTGGACCGCTCCAGGACACCCATCGGCTGCCATTCGTGGGCGTGTTGGTGGGCTCGGCCGTAGCCTGCCTCTTCGGCCTGGCGGACGATCGTTACCAGCTGACAGCCGCGCCACAGTTTGCCATCCAATTCGGCGTGGCCTTTATCGCCATCGCCGCCACGGTCTTTATCGAGCAGGTCACCCTGCCCTTTCTCGGTTTTCGAGACTTCAACCAGCTTGGCCTGCGCTGGTTGGTCACCTATCCGCTGACCGTCGCCTGGGTCGTCGGCATGATGAATACGGTGAATTTCCTGGATGGGCTGGATGGGCTGGCCGCGGGCGTTGGGGCGATAGCGGCCGCTGTCTTCGCCGCCCACTCCTACAGCCTGGGCCAGCCCGACATCGCATTGTTTTCGCTCGCGCTGTCGGGCGCCTGCGTTGGCTTCCTGGTGTTCAACGTCAGCCCGGCGCGGGTCTTTCTCGGCTCGGCTGGCGCCCTAACCCTAGGCTATGCGATGGCTACCCTCTCCATTCTGGCACCCGCGCGTGTCGCTACTGCCCTATTGGTCATGGCCATCCCCATCACCGATACCGCCTTCCAGGTTTTTGACCGCTGGCGGCGCGGTCAATCGCCGGCCCAGGGTGACCGCGGCCATCTGCACTATCAACTCATGGACATGGGTCTTTCTCAAAAGCAGATTGTGTTTGGTTACTGGGCATTCTGCGCCGTGTTCGGCGTCCTGGCGCTGTTGATCTCAGCGCCGATTTACAAACTCATTGCCATCGGGGCACTGGGCCTTATCGTGGTGGTGCTGCTCTTGGCACTCAGCCGCTCGCGGTCCCAGCCGGACAGATAGCGCGTCTATTCATATTCCACCTTCAGCCCTGTCAGGCGCGAGATACCGCGTTCCAGCACCCACACCACCGGCACTAGACACAGGTTGAGGCCTACGGTAATCGTAAACGCGGCCGCCAGGGCGCGCACGCCCGCATCCATGGGCCCGGAGATGGCCTCGAACACCACTGCGCCGAAACCAACGAAATATAGGGCGGCCGATAGCACTCCTAACACCAGCAGCACCCGCCACCACCCGCGGCGATCGGAGGCCGACGGCAGCATCGAGTTAGAGACAGCAAAGATCATGTATAGCCACAGCCAGAAGTCAGGCGTTCCCACCATCACACTCAGGGCCTGAAACATCCCCAACAGGTCGCCGCGGGCCAACGCCGCCCCCGCCGGCCCAACCCCCAGTCGGGAGTATCCGATGAAGATAATGGCCGTGGCGCCAAACAGGAGGGGCGCGGCGCCAATGAGGGCCTCTCGCACAAAGTCGGTCGCTTCCGTCTCCACGTAGCCCAGCCGAAGCGTGCCGTCGGGCATGCGTGCTGGGACAACTGAAAAGCGGCCCGCGCGAACACCCAGCACGGTCGCCATGATCCAGTGGCTGCCCTCGTGCAGCAGGACCCCTGGCAGCATGATGATAGAGTACAGCACCAGCGCGAGGTCAGGGTCGCGCAGGATTAATAACCATACGCCCTGCAAGTGACGATGTATCCAGCGTTCGAGGAAGACGAGCGGGCCGATGGCTAACAGCAGCCACAGCCAGGACGTGAGTGACATTACCCCGCGGCTGCGCGTACGATGGCGGCAAACTCGTCCGGTTTGAGGCTGGCGCCGCCTACCAGAGCGCCGTCGATGTCTGGCTGTGTCATCAGGTCCACGGCATTGGCGGCATTGACGGAGCCTCCGTATTGCACCCGCACAGCGTCCGCCACGGCGGGCGAGTACAGATTACTCAGAGCGCCTCGAATGTGCAGCCCAATGACAGCATTGGCGCCGGCCGGAGTCGCGGCGCGGCCTGTCCCAATCGCCCACACGGGTTCGTAGGCCACGATCGTCGCCAACGCCTCGTCCCTGCCTAGGTTTTCATAGGCCGCGCGCGTCTGGCGCGTGACGACGTCCGCTGTCTGGCCAGCTTCATTCTCCCCCAGGTTTTCACCCACGCAGATGATAGGCGTCAGCCTATTTGCCAGCGCAGCTATTACTTTCCGGTTGACTGTCTCATCCGTCTCGCCAAAGTACTGCCGGCGTTCAGAGTGGCCCACGATCACGTATTCGCACACGCCTGCCAGCATAGCAGCGGAAATTTCACCCGTATAGGCGCCGGACTTCTCCCAATGCATATTTTGTGCGCCCAGCCCCACACCCGTGCCTGCCAGCAGCGGGCCCAGGGTGGTGAGTGACACAAAAGGCGGGCAGATAATGCGCTCCACCGCCGTGAATGGTTTGATCTGCGCCAGCAGAGCCTGCGCCAGGTCCGCCGCCTTCCGCGACGGTGGTGTTCATCTTCCAATTAGCAGCGACGACCGGTCTGCGCATCTCAACTCCGAATTCTGTTACAGCGCGTGCGCTCAGCCGGGCAGCCTTCAAGCGCCGAAATATACGCGGAAGACTAACTTCCCCAAGCAAAGCTCATCGCCATCTTCCAGGATAAGCGGGATTTCGGCATACAGGCCAGCACCATTCACGCGGCTGCCGTTAGTGCTCTTCAAGTCCGTGTAATACAGCTGGCCCTTGTAAAGTGCAGCCGGCCATGTTTGCGTGAGACGCCCAACTCCATGCCGCGCAAGTCTGCCAGGTCAACATCGGGTTGAAATGCCCGGGTCGGCTCCGAGCGGCCCAGGAAGATACTCCGACTTGCCCGACAGTCGAAAGACGTGCCCGCCCGCCGAGGTGAGCATGATATTGACATCCGCGCCCTCGCCTGTCGCCAGATCGGTCGTGCCGGTCAATACGGCTGTCGAGTCCGGAGCGCGCAAGGGCGCAGTCGGCGGCCGAGGCGGAGCCGTAGCCAGCTGAAAAGCGCCGGTCATGGTCACCACGTCTGCATAGCGCTTGGCTGGGTCCTTCGACAGCGCCGTGAGGATCACTTCTTCAATCGGGCGCGTCAGATTGGGGTTGAGCGCGCTCGGCCGCGGCGGCAGCGAGATCAAGTGTTGATGGATGATGCCCCGCGCGTCGGCTGCCCGGAACGGCAGCACCCCGGTCAAGGTTTCAAACAGCACAACGCCCAGCGCGTATTGATCTGCGCGGCCATCCAAATCGGAGCCAGCGCGCGCTTGCTCCGGGCTGATGTACTCCGGGCGCGCTGTGCGTCAGTTCGCCCGTCACAACGCGCGTGACGCCAGAGTCCGTCACCAAGACGTTGCCGTCGGCTGCCAGAAGGATGTTCGTGGGCTTCAGGTCGCCGTGCAGCATCGAGTGTTCGTGGGCGAATTGCGAGCGCTGCGCCCACGCCGCCCACCAGCCTCGCGCACTCGGCCACCGGCGGCGCGGTCAGCGCAGGGGTCCGGCGGGATCGCAAAGTCTCGCCTTCCACAAACTTCATGACCAGGAACAACTCACCGGCCTGCGACACGAAATCGTATATGGACTGGATGTTGGGATGATCCAACCGAGCCGGGCGCTGCGCGCGCCTCCTGCTGGAAACGCATCCGCACGCCGGGGTCGGCGCGGAACTCTTCCTTTAGCACCTTGAGGGTAACGTGCCGGTCGAGCGCCGCCTGAAAAGCCTTGTAGACGACAGCCGTCCGGCCCTCGCCCAGGCACTCAACCAGCCTAAAGTTGCCGAGCAATTCGCCGACAGTCAGGGCCACCGATTGCTCCGTTGGGAAGAAGAGTACCCAGCTATGCTACTCCAAATCGGCGCACAGGGAAAATGAACTCGCCGGCTGAGCCGCTGTGGCGAGCCGGAAATGGCTCGCCGGCCGATCCTCGCCAGACTGGCCAAACCTCATTGATCCGGCGTGCTATTTATCCTCGAGCGCGGCCACGCCTGGCAGAACGCGGCCCTCCAGCATTTCGAGGCTGGCGCCGCCGCCGGTCGATATGTGGCTCATTTTGTGCGCCAGGCCGGCCTGTTCCACGGCCGCCACCAATTCGCCGCCGCCGATGATGGTCGTACCGCCGCTGTCCGCCACGACTCGCGCCACCGCATGCGTGCCTTCCGCGAACGGCGCAAACTCAAACACGCCCATCGGGCCGTTCCACACTACTAGCGCCGCGCCGTCCAGCGCCTCACCGAAGGCCGCCACCGTATGTCGGCCAATGTCAAGGATGCGCCAGCCGTCGGGCACGCCGGCCGACGTATCGACTGACGCGTTGATTGCGGCGGCCTCGAACTTGTCGCCTAGGGCCACGTCCACTGGCGGCGCGAGTTTAGCGGCGGCCTTTGCAACTGAGGCTGCGCGGTTTCCAGACTGGCGTACTCCACCAGCAGCTCGGCCACTGCCACGCCCTGCGCCTTGAGAAAGGTGTTGGCCATGCCGCCGCCGATGAGAGATCGGTCCGCCTTGCCAGCAGATTGTCGATGACACCGATCTTGTCCGAGATCTTCGCGCCACCCAAGATGGCGACGTACGGATGGGCCGGGTTCTCGATCGCCGCGCCCAGGTACTCAAGTTCCTTCTCCATCAGCAGCCCGGCGACGCCCGGCAAGTAATGGGCGACGCCCTCGGTGGAGGCGTGGGCGCGGTGCGCCGACCCAAACGCGTCGTTGACGTAGATATCGGCCAGCACCGATAGGCGCTGGGCGAAGACGGGGTCGTTTTTCTCTTCTTCAGGATGGAAGCGCACATTTTCCAGCAAGATGACCTGTCCGGGCATCATGGCCGCAGCGGCGTGTTCCGCCTGTGGGCCGACACAATCTGCGGCCAGCGGCACCGGCTTGCCCAGCAGCTCCGCCAGACGGTCCGCCGCCGGCTTGAGTGAGTATTTCGGTTCAGGCCCGCCCTTGGGGCGCCCCAGGTGCGAGACAAGACGACCTCTCCCGTTTCGCTCCAGCAAGTACTGAATGGTGGGCAGCGCTGCGCGGATGCGGGTGTCATCCGCCACGGCGCGCTGGCCGTCAGGGCCATCCTTGAGCGGCACGTTGAGGTCACCCGCACAAGCAGGCGCTTGTGCCGCGGCTGGATATCTCGAATCGTCTTCTTGTTCATCTTTCGAGCTTACAGACTCTTGGCGATGACCATCGCCAGGTCGTGCCACCCGGCAGGCATAGCCCCATTCATTGTCGTACCACGCCACTACCTTCACCAGGTTGCCCAACACGATTGTGTCCATCGCGCTGAACACCGATGAGTACGTCGTGCCTTTCAGGTCGGTGGACACCAGGGGTTCGTCGGTCACGTCCAGAAGGCCCTTCATCGGGCCAGCGGCATATTCCAGCATGGCGGCGCGGATTTCGTCCTTGGTCACTTCGCGTTCCAAGATAGCGGTAAAGTCAATCACCGACACCGTGGGCGTGGGCACCCGGAAGGCCATCCCGCCAAAACGGCCTTGGAGTTCTGGAATAACCAGCCCCACCGCCTTGGCCGCGCCGGTCTCAGACGGCACAATGTTCTGGGCCGCGGCGCGCGCATCGCGCGGATCCTTCGCGCCCACGTCCTGCAGCTTCTGCGAGTTGGTATAAGCGTGGACGGTAGTGAGCAGGCCCTTCTGAATGCCAAACTTGTCATTCAGCACCTTGGCCACTCGGAGCCAGGCCGTTCGTGGTGCAGGAGGCGTTCGAAATGATATTGTGCTTGGCAGGATCATACTTGTCGTCATTGACGCCCAGCACCACGGTCAGGTCCTCGTTCTTGGCCGGCGCGGAAATGATGACCTTCTTAGCCCCGCCGGCCTCGATGTGCGCCTTGGCTTTGTTGGCGTCCGTGAACAGGCCGGTGGCCTCGATCACGATTTCCACGCCCATCACCGACCACTTGATGGCGGCCGGATCGCGCTCAGCAGTCACCTTGATGACCTCACCATCCACTACCAGGTTGCCGTCCTGCACCTCGACCGTGCCGGGGTACGGACCGTAGAGTCGAGTCGTACTTGAGGAGGTGGCCGCATTGGTCGCCGGATCAAACAGGTCGTTGACCGCGACCACCTGCAAGTCGTCCGGATAGCGCTCGTTGATACAGCGCAGCAGCTGCCGGCCAATGCGTCCAAAACCATTGATCCCGATCTTTGTAGCCATGCGAGATACTCCTTCTCTAAGTGTTGTCAACCGCCAGAGGCCGTTCGGTCTCCAGCTTGATTGAGCAGATTGATGAGCGCCGCGGCACCTGAATCTCCACCCCACCCAGGGCATCGATCACCTGCTTAAACCCTTCAAACTCAAAGCGCAAATAGTGCTGGATCGGCACCCCCATGCGCTCTTCCAAAATGGACGCCAGCAGGGCCGGTCCGCCCCCGTCCGGCTCATCCATCTCGCCCAAATAGTCCACCACATTGATCTTGTTGGGCTTGTGGTCCGGAATCTCGTCAATATAGAGATCCCGTGGCAAGGAGATCACCCCAGCCACCCCCTTCTCAAAATCCAAAGCCAGGATCATGATCACATCCGTGCGCCAGTTGACCTCGTTGGGCCGCCGGTCGCTGCCCAAAAGCAGGATGTTGGTCGTGTGCAAAAAAGGACTGGTCGCCGTCGGTGTCGCCGTCACCGGGACCAAGGGCGGCATGGGCGTGGGGGTTGCTGTTTTGGGGAGAGCCCGGGGAGCCTCCGCGCTGGGCAACGTCGCCGTCAAAGTCGCTTCCGGGGTCAAGATCCGGGGGGCGGTGGGGACAGGTGTAGCCGCCACCGACGTCCCAGCCTGGGGATCGTCCGTCTTCGCCCCGCAGCCGCCCAAGATCAACAGGCCAAGCAACAGCCCCAGCAACAACCAGCCGGGCGGACGGGTCAAGGTCGGTTTGAGGCCATAAAACCGTCTCACGACAATCGCTCTCCGAGAACAAAAGTGCGTAGTAAGCGCTTTAGCGCCCCGGACTGTGCAGCTCAAGATCTTGCGCCGACGCACAGTCCGGGCGCTAAAGCGCCGACTACGAACGAATCAGATCCATAAAAAGTTCACGGCTGGCTGGGTAGTGCCAAGCGTGTCCCTGCCAAAATTCGTCCAAATTCCCATGGCCCCGACGGGCGTAGGCCTGGGCCTGGTGAACCATCTCCAGCTTGTCCGCGTCCTTGACCAAGCGGGCCTCCGGCGTCTCCCCGGCGTCATATTCGGACCACAGGGCCAAATAGCCGTCGGCGTCGGGCAGCCCGGCCAGAATCTGGCTGCATGGCCTGCGCCTCGGCCCGGTGCTTGGCGTCCGCGCCCACAAGCTGGCTGGCCCGCTTGGGCAGATCGGTCAGTTCGCTCTCGGCCAGGTCGTGCAGCAAGGCCAGCCGCACCACCTTTGACACGTCCACGGGGACCGTCAGCCCGTTCTCGGCCAACGCCCCATTCACCGTCTCGGCCAAAAAGAGGGCCAAAATCGCCGCCGCCGCCGTGTGATCCGCCACCGACTCCGGATTGCTCACATTGGCCAACAGCCAGCCCGTGCGGGGCAATTGCTTGAGATGGTTGACTTGGTCCAGCAAAGCATGGAGTGGATGCATGGTCATGGTCACAGTGGTTTCCTAACACGACTAGCGTCGGTTGAGTAGGTGACGGGCACGAATCATCGCAGATGGCGAGGGTTGCTTCCGTCACCGTATCGAAACCAAAGCGGGTTGATCCACTGCGGCTTCGATACGCCCTCACTCCAAACGAAGACAAAATGGCAGGGATCGGCCGGGCTACTCACCCTACGTTCTTCATGACAACCCATGCCCGCCCATCACCCGCAACTCGCTGCCGCTGGGGGCACCGCCCATGAGGGGCATGGCTTCGGCGATCAAGGCCCGCACCCGGGGGTCTTGGAGCGAGAGATCGTGGGCGTCTTTGTCGTCCCAGGCTTCGTAGATCCAGAGGGTGACGTCATCGGCCGCATCTTCGTTGACCACGTAGAGGCGGCAACCGGGCATCTGGCCCACGATCTGCGCTGCCTGGGTCAAGATCTCTATAAATTGGCTGCGGACGCCCGCTTGGGCCACCATTTTGCCGACCATGCCGTACATTTGATGCCTCCAGGTGTATGTCCCAAGAAGTTCGACTTTTGAAAAAAGTCGAACTTCTCTATCCAGCCGGTGTCAACCGCCGAACCAAATCCAAACAGCGATTCCCAATCCACGCCACGGTGAGATCATCGCTGCCGGCGTAGGGGAAGCGGGCGGTGTGGGTGACCACGGTGCCGCTTTCGTCGGGCCAGGCCAGGCCGATGATGGTCTCGCCTTTGGCTTGACCGTACGCGCCGCCATCCTGCCCGCCGGAGCCGAGGATGACCACGCCCATGACGCTTTCCGGGGCGCGGGCCGCGGCCCAACTCTGCACGTCCACGGCAGAGGCGGTGGCGGCTTCCGCCGTGGGGGTCAACAGATTCGGGGCATGGACGACCGTGTCGGGCAGATCCCCGGTGGCGGGTTGGCCCAGCACCCAGGCCGCTGTCACCACATCCGTGTCGGCCAAACCAGCCGAGAGTCGCCGGGCAATCACCCCGTCCGTGTTGGATTCGACCAGGGCGATGCGGAAGCCAGCGGCCACAAGCTGGCGGGCCACGACGGTTTCAACCGCTTCGTCCGGGGTGGTGGAGTAAATGTGCCGCCCGATCAGCTCGCTGACCTGGGCGTGCATGGCGTCGATCAGGGCCTCGGCGGCCTCCGCTGTGGCGGCCCGGGCGGTGATGCGTACATCCACCTGGCCCGTGTGGGCGGCCAGGCCAATGGTGGGGTTGCTCCCGGCCATGAGGTCCCGGATCAGGGTGTCGATGTTGCTTTCGCCGATGCCCACGGTGCGCAGAACCCGCCGCCGGATCACCCCGCCGTCCCCGTTGCGGCGGCTGAGGTAGGGGAGGACCGTGTCGGCCATCATGCGCTTCATCTCCCGGGGCACGCCGGGCATGGCGATGATGGCGCAGCGCTCGGTCTCGACGATGAAGCCGGGGGCGGTGCCCACGGGGTTCTCGATCACGATGGCATCCTGGGGGATGTAGGCCTGCTGGACGTTGTTCTCGCTCATGGCGTGATAGCCCCAGCGGGCGAACTGTTCCTTCAGTTGGGCCAGGGCTGGTTCGTCGAGCAGCAACGGTCGCCCGGCGGCGGCAGCGATGGCGTCACGGGTGATGTCGTCCGCGGTGGGCCCCAGGCCGCCGGTGACCAGAATCACATCGCTGCGGCCCATGCCCAGGGTGATCACTTCCCGCACCCTGGCCTCGTTGTCGCCCACGGTGGTCTTGTAAAATAGATTGACCCCGATCTCCCGCAACTGCTGGGCCATCCACGCCGCGTTGGTATCGACGATTTCGCCCAAAAGGATTTCGGTGCCGGTGGTGAGAATTTCTGCGTTTAGGGTCATGGGATTTTGGATTTTGGATTGGTGATTTTGGATTGGAGGATTGGAGATTGGGGATTGAATGCTGAGTCGTACCCAATCCCCAATCCCTCCTATTGCATCAAAGCGGCCTTGCCCCGCACAGACTTGAGCCGGGCGGCCAATTCGGTTTGGCCTTCTTGGCGGGAGCGGTCTTCCAGGGCGCGCAGGTTGTCCAGGAAGTCCTTGTCCATGATGGCGCGGTTTTCCTGAAGCAGTTGGCGAATTTCGCCCTCGTCCTTGGCGCTGAGCAGGCGGTTGATCAGGCGCACATCCGCCGGCATGTTCTCCTCCATGATGGCGATGGCCTTTTCATAGATGGAGGCCAGGCGCTTCATGGCCCCCTTGGCCCCGGCGGCCTCGGCCTGCTGCATCTGGTTTTGGATCAGGGCGAAGAAGGCGTTGCCCACCTGGGCCGGGTTGGCCCGCAGGGTCTCCTCCACATTCATGGACTGGAGTACCTCCTGCAAGAAGGCGCTGGCCTTTTCCATCGAAGCCGCGCCAGATTGCTGGGACTCCTGCTGCAACTCCTCTTGGAATTGGAGAACCGTCTCGCGCAGGGAGTTCAACTTGGCCTTGGCCTCGGCGTCGTCCGTGGCGTCCATGCGGGCGCTGAGGGCCATGAGGAAGTTGTAATCCAGCAGATGACCTGCCCCGGCGAAGAGGGTGGAAAGCACGGCTTGCCCGGCTTCCCCCTGCCACGCCTCGGCCAAAATCTCCACCAATCCCTCCGGGGTGATGTCCGGGGTGATCTTCTCCAAAGTGGCCTCGACCATGGCCCGCTGGCGCTTGACCTCTGCGCCGGCTTCCGTGGTCTCGACCAGGGTCTCGAAGATGGTCTGTAGCTTTTCGGCTTCCTCGGTCGCGCCCTGGCTACCCAAGACGTTGACATAGTAGCCAAGCAGGGACAGGAATTCGGCGTCCACCAGGTGGTTGTTGCGTTCCAAAACCATGTTCATGGCCGTGTCGTCCCCGGCCACCTTGAGCAGGCTGTCGATCAGCCCCACCTGGTCCCGCTGGCGTTTGCGCATCTCTGGGGTGATGCCCTCAAACTCCCACATCTTTTCCATAAAGCGTTCCCAGTCGCCGTACTGCTTGGGGGCCAGCATATAGCCCCGGCGCTGCTCGTTGGTCAGCTTGGCCATCAGGGCACGGGTCATCTCGCCGATCACCTTTTGGGCCTGCATGTCGTCGATGCCGGCCTGGGCAGGCATGAAAACGCCCAGAAACTCATGCTCCGGATCGTGGAGCATGATGGGGGCAGAGAGGGGGGCGGAGAAGCCACACTTCTGGCAGTTGGCCACGTTGATCTGGCCGCTCAGGAGGGCGCCCCGCAGTTCCGGGTTCAGGCCCAGGTCCACAATGCTGAAGATGGGGGCCACAAAGGGATTGCCACATTGGGGGCACTGGATCTGCGCGCCCTGGGGGGGAAAGGCGACCTGCGCCTGTCCCTGTCCCCGGCCTGGCGGACGGGCGGGGGCTGCGGGTTGTTCCGGTGCGGGCGCTGCCGCCTCGGGCGTCGGTTCCGGCTTGGGATCTCGACGTCGGGAGAAGCCGGAGGGCAGTTCAATGCCGCCGGAGGGAGCTTTGGGCTTGCTGCCGCCCGGTGTCCAAATTTCGCTCATGAGGGTCTCTTTTCTAGATGTCGTGTTTCATGGGGGTAGAATAGAACGCAGATTTTCCTGATGCACGCAGATCAACGCTGATTTTTCTTCACGATCCAAAAAGATCAGCGTAAATCTGCGTGCATCAGGCTGATCAGCGTTCTATTTTCCACCCCCGCTTGAACGGTTGATGGCTTCCACAATCTGGTCCAACTGGCCAATATGTTCCACGTGTGGCGTCGGAGCCGGCCCGCTGAAAGAAGGCGAAATCTTCCGCCTTGACCACGGCCACGGCCCCTACCCAAACTGGCTTTTCGGCATGGGCCAAACCTCGATAGTTTACCACAGCTTGCAGATCGTCCATAGTATCGCCGCAATAGATCGCCGTGCGGATTGGCGGTTGACCCGCCTGCGCCGCGGTGCTGCTGCATGGCGGCCAGCACCCGCTCCAGCACCCGGCCATCGGGCTTGCTGAGGGTGTCCGCGGTGACGATGTGGGCGGGGGGGATGAACTGGTCCAGCCCGGCGGGTGTGAAGACCAGGTTTAGCTCGTCCTGGGTGCGCCCGGTGGCGATGCCAAAGGCCCGCACCCCCGCCGCCCGCAGCCGCTCCGGCAGGTCAGCGGGGAGCAGTTGCACCTCTCGCTGCCACAGCCCCGGCTGGGGGGGCTCAATGCGGGCGGGCAGGTCAAAGACCCGCTCGAACTGCTCGGCTCCCCAATAGTATTCGTTGAAGATCTGCACGACCAGATCGTAGTCCAGCCGCACCCGTCGGGGCAGGATCTCCGCGGCCCAGGCCCGGCCCCGTCCGCCGCTCTCCGCCGCGGCCGCGGCCAGCTCTTTTTGCGAGTTGGCCCGCCCGGCCAGACGCAGGGCGATCAGGGTATAGGCCATGTCCCAATCGTTGTTCAGCCCCCCGGCCTTGCGGAAGACGCGCAGTTCCGGCTCCGTCACCGGGACGGGGCGCGGTCATGCCGATAGATTTGGGTTAGCAGATCGTGGGTGGTGGCCTTCACCGCGGCGTCAAAGCTGGCGGAGGTCTCGAAGAGTACCCCGTCCACGTCGAAGATCACCGCGTCCACCGGGCCGGGCGGGGTGAGGGTGGGGCGAATCCAAGGGTTGGGTCGGTCATGGTGGATGGTTTCCGTTTTTGGGATAAAAGAAAACACCCCCGGCGCACTGAATCCAGTACCGCCAGGGGCGCTTCTTGCTGTTTTCTCGCTGCCTATTGCGTTTTGGTGATCCACCAGGGACTCGAACCCCGAACCCGCTGATTAAGAGTCAGCTGCTCTGCCAATTGAGCTAGTGGACCGTGACAACCAAAAAAGGATACCATCGGGCGGAAAAACTGTCAAATTTTGGAGGCTTTTGGGCTGTTTGTGTTTTGGCGATGGGGCTCGGTTGTTGTCCCGGTGGAGGCACGATTTTTCTACGGTGGCATCGTCTATTTCTTGATTCGACCCAAAGTGGTTCCGGTGGTATGCTTTTCTGCATAGAATCTGACGCAATCTTTTGGCGACCTGGATTGTCTGGCCGCCCCCCGTTCATCTAACCAGAGGGTAACATTCAATGACAAACACAGACGCAACGCCGATTGGTTCTTCTCTTTCCGAAAAACAGATGGCTTATGCCGATCTGCTGGTGCGCATTGGGATCAATGTGCAGCCGGGCCAGCGGGTGCGGGTGCGGGCGGAGTTGGCCCACCGCCATTTGGCCCAATTGGTGACCCGGGCCGCCTATCGGGCCGGGGCGGACTTTGTGCATGTGGAGTGGATCGACCCCATGTTGGACCTGATCCGCCTGGAAGCGTGCACGGCTGAAGAGTTGGGCGCCCTGCCCGCCTACGAGATGGCCCGTGCCCAAGAGATGCTGGACGACAACTGGGCGGTCCTCAGCCTGGTGGGCACGGAATTTCCCAACCTCTTTGACAGCGTGGACCCGGACCGCATGAAGCAGATGCAGCTTGGCCGCTCTCAGGCCATGCGGGCGTGGTCCGAGGCAGTGTCGAAGAACCGGGTGGCGTGGTGCGTGGCCGGGGTGCCCAACCCGGCCTGGGCGGCCAAAGTCCTGCCCGATCTGGAGCCGGAGGACGCCCTGCGCCAACTGTGGGAGACCGTGCTCACGGTCTGCCGCCTGGACGAGCCGGACCCCGTGGCGGCGTGGACCGCCCACGGTGTCACCCTGAACCGGGTGATCGACGCCCTGGATCGGGAATCCGTGCGCTCTGTGCGCTTCTTTGACCCCACCCCCGGCCCGGATGGGCTGCCCAGCACGGATCTCACCGTGGGCCTGACCGACTCCCCGGCGTGGATTGGGGCGTCCAGCGTCTCGCCCTTGGGGGTGGTCTTTTTGCCCAATATCCCCACGGAAGAGGTTTTCACCACCCCTCACAACCAGCGCACAAATGGCTATGTGCGGGTCAGCAAGCCCACGATTCCCATGGGCAAAGAGGTGGTCGGCATGTGGGTGCGTTTTGAGGAGGGCGAAGTGGTTGAGTTCACAGCCGATTCGGGCCAAGAGGGGCTGGATCGATTTTTCCAGATTCCGGGGGCCACACGACTGGGCGAGGTTGCTTTGGTCGATGCTCGTTCCCCCATCAACCGCAGCAACCTACTCTTTCACAACATCCTTTTCGACGAAAACGCCGTCTGCCACATTGCTTTTGGCCGGGCCTATGCGGCCGGGGTTTTGGGGGGAGATCAGATGGACCCGGATCTGTTGAGCGCCTTGGGGGTCAATGATTCTCCCGTGCATTTGGATGTGATGATCGGCACCGACACCATGCGGGTGTCGGGCCTGTGCGATGACGGTCGAGAGATCGTTATTATGGAAAATGGCCAGTTCACCGAGGCTGTATTGGTGGAGAGATAGGGAGATGCGAGTTGCGAGATGCGAGATGCCTCAAAGTGACCCGCAACCCGCAACTCATAACTCGCAACTCATAACTCGCAACTCATAACTCGCAACTCGCCCCAGAAAGGCACCCCATGACCACCCCGCCCCCCATTCGCATCGTAATCGTTGACGACCATCCCCTCTTGCGCCAGGGGGTGGCCCTGGCCCTGCGCAAGGATCCCCGCATGGATGTGGTGGGCGAAGGGGACTCTGGCCGGGCCGCGGTGGCCTTGGCCGTGGACCTTCAGCCCGATATCCTGCTGCTGGATATCTCCATGCCCGACGGCGGCGGCCTGGAAGCGGCCCAGCGCATCCGGGAACTGGCACCCCATTGCAAGATCGCCATGCTCACCGCATCGGAGAATGGGGAGGACCTGATCACGGCATTGAAGGCCGGTGTCCAGGGCTATATCCTCAAAGGCAGCCAGATCCATGAGATGGTGGACGCGGTGCTGGCCGTCTATGCCGGGGAGGCCTATGTCTCGCCCCAACTCATGGATAAATTGGTTCAGGCCATCAGCATCATCCCCCAAGAGCCAATTTTAGACGCCCTCACCAAGCGGGAGCGGGGCATTCTGCGCCTGGTGGCCCAAGGTTTGCCCAACAAAGAGATCGCCGCCCAGCTGGGCCTGGCCGAAAAGACTGTCAAGCATCACATGACCGCCCTCATGCGCAAGCTGGGTGTGCGCAGTCGGGTGGAAGCGGCGTTGCTGGCGCAGCGGAATGGTTTGACATAAATGTGAGATGGGTGATGAGTATTGTGTGTATTCAAAAGGGTGTGTTCAAAACGAGTTAGAGGAGTTCGCACCCCCTGGTGCGAACGGGTCTGCGCCAGGGGGCGCAGACTCCTCGGTCCAACTCGTTTTGAACACACCCTATTCAAAATGGGTTGGTCGACGCCGTCCGCCGGGGGCTGAAGCGCCCCGGCTGGGCACAATAAGCCCGATGAATCGGGCTGGGGCAGACCCAAAATCTCATCAAAAACAACCCGGTTCACCGGGTTTGTCCGCCCAGCCGGGGCGCTTCAGCCCCCGGCGATGGTCGGCTTCCCAAGATGCCCCCTATCCGGAGAGTCCCAATGAACCAACCCCTTTCAGTCACCACAAAATTATCCATCCCTCCTCACTCATTGCTTTCCCCCTTCTTGGCCGATGGCCGGGTGATGGTGCTGGACGGTGCCCTGGCCACGGAGTTAGAGCAACGGGGGGCCCAGCTTCAGGATGATCCCCTGTGGTCGGCCAGGATTTTGGTGGACGATCCGGCGCTGATTCGGCAAGTTCACTATGACTATTTCATGGCCGGGGCAGATGTGGCCACCAGCGCCAGCTATCAGGCCAGCTTCCAAGGCTTCGCCCGCCGGGGCATGGACGCCCAAACCGCTGTCGATCTGATGCACCTGAGCGTGGCCTTGGCTCAATCTGCCAGGGATGACTTTTGGGCCGATGCCGCCAACCGGGTGGAGCGGGTGCGGCCTTTGGTGGCGGCGTCCGTGGGCAGCTACGGGGCCTTTTTGGCCGATGGCTCCGAATATCGGGGCGATTACGGGCTGTCCGTGGCCGAGTTGATGGATTGGCACCGTCCCCGCATGGCCGCGCTGGTGGCCGCCGGGCCGGATCTGCTGGCCTGCGAGACCCTCCCGTCTCTGGCCGAGGGCCAGGCATTGGTCAACCTGCTGGCCGAGTTTGCCCCCATGCCCGCCTGGCTCGCCTTCAGTTGTGGCGACGAAACCCACGTCTGCCACGGCGAACCCTTCCGGGCCTGCGTGGCCCTGGCCGAGACCAGCGAACAGGTGGTGGCCGTGGGGTTGAACTGCACACCGCCCTCTTTTGTCGAAGCCCTGCTGCGCTCCGCGGCGGGGGCCACGGCCAAACCCCTGCTCGTCTACCCCAACAGCGGAGAAAGCTGGGACGGCGCACGCCATTGCTGGCTGCCCGGAACCGGCGTCACCGAGTTTGGCGGCCCCGCCCAGTTATGGAAAAGCGCCGGCGCCCGGCTGATCGGCGGCTGTTGTCGCACCGGCCCGGCGGATATTCGGGCGATTGCAAAAGCTTTGCGTTCGTAGTCGTGCGCTTTAGGACGGCACGGATACGGAGTACGATGACCAAATAGCGTGAGTGCGCCTAAAGCGACTTACTACGAACCATTACCCTTGGAGGAAACCTCATGCAAATGCTCATGTACGTCATCAACGACCCGGATCTGCTGGACGATGTGCTGGATGCCTGGCACGATGCGGGCATCATGGGCATCACCATTATGGAGAGCACAGGGGTCTATCGCCGTCGGCCCACGCTGATCAGCGCCCGCTATGCGGTGGGCTTCCCCTTGCTGGTGGACAGCATGGAGAAGGGCCACTACACCCTCTTCGCCACCGTGGACGATGGGGATCAGGTCGAGCGCTGTCTGGCCGCCACCGAGTCCGTCGTCGGGGATCTCTCTATGCCGAATACGGGGGCTTTTGCCGCCTGGGAACTGACTTTGGCCAAAAAGACGATCCTGCCCCAACAAGCCCAAGGTGACGACCCCGACCAAGAGGAAACCCCATGATCTGGGTTCAATTTATCGGCGCGGCGTTGTTGACCGTGCTGGCCGCCACCAAGTTGGCCGAATATGGGGACGTCATCGCCCTGCGCACGGGGTTGGGGCGCATGTTTATTGGCACCCTGCTCCTGGCCGGGGCCACCTCCCTGCCCGAACTGCTGACCACCATCAACTCCATCGGCCAGAACGTGCCCGACCTGGCCGTGGGCAACATCTTTGGCAGTTGCATGTTCAATATGTTCATGCTGGGGGTGCTGGATCTGCTCTATCAAAAGGCCCGCATCCTGCGCAAGGTGATGATCAACCACGCCCTGAGCGCGGGCATGGCCATCCTGTTGACCGGGCTGGCGGTCTTTCTGATCATTGGCAACCTGCCGGGCCAAATTGGCTGGTTGGGGATGGACAGTCTGTTGCTGATGGCGGTCTACATCGGGGGGATACGCCTGGTGCAGAGCAGCAGCCTGACCAATACGGCTACGGTTGATGGGGCGATCACGGAGGCGGACATTGACCTGGCCAACGTGCCCAGCTTGCGCCGGGGGCTGATTGGCTTTGGCCTGGCCTCTCTGGTCTTGGTGGTCGTCACCCCCACCCTGGTGAGCAGTTCGGCCCAGATCGCCGCCGACTTGGGCGTGAGCACGGGCTTTGTGGGCGCGGCCCTGGTGGCCGTGGTCACCTCTCTGCCGGAGGTCGTCACCACCATCGCCGCCGTGCGCATCGGGGCCTATGACATGGCCGTGGGCAACCTCTTCGGCAGCAACATGTTCAACATCTTCGCCCTGGGCATCACCGACCTCTTCTTCACCCAGGGCCGCTTCCTGGCCAACGTCGACCCGGTGATGACCCTGGCCGGCCTCATGGCCCTGGTCCTGACCACAATGGGGCTGATCGGCAACGTGGCCCGCATCGAAAAGCGCATCTTCTTCGTGGAACTGGACGCGCTGGTGATTTTGGTCAGCTATGGGTTGTTTATGTGGATGCTCTATGCGAGGGGGTTGGTGGCGTAGGGGGATTTTGGACTATCGATTTTAGATTTTGGATTGGGTGTCGGCGAGTCCACACCCAATCCAAAATCCAAAATCATCAATCCAAAATCAAAGGGGCGACACATCCCGCACGAAGCGGCCCTGCATACTCCACGGACCGGTCCAGGTGATTTGGGCCTCGATCAGCCGTCCGCGCAGGGGCAGGTCGCTCTGCACGAAGACCAGTTTGTTCTGCCGGGTGCGGCCCCGCCACTTGCCCTTTTGGGTTTCCTCGACCAAAACCTCCACGGTTTCTCCCAACAGCCGGGCGTTGATCTCGCCGCACACTTCCTCTTGCAACGCCTCCAACGCCTGATGCCGGCGCACCTTCTCGGCGGCGGGCACATCGTCCACCATGCGCCGCTCGGAGACCGTGCCGGGGCGGGGGCTGTAGCGGGCCAGATGGGTCTTGTCCAGCTTCAGCTCGGCCAGCAGATCGTAGGTCTCCTCGTACTGCTCGTCGCTCTCGCCGCAGAAGCCCACAATAATATCCGTGTTGATGGCCACATCCGGGATGATGGCCCGGATGCGCTGGATCAGCGCCCGATAGTCGCCGCTGGTATAGCCCCGGCGCATACTCAGCAGCACCTCATCGCTGCCCGCCTGCACGGGCACCTCAATATGCTCGCACACCTTGGGCAGATCCCGCACCGTCTCCAAAATGCGGTCGGTCATATAGTTCGGATGGCTGGTCAAAAAGCGAATCCGCCACAGCCCCTCAATTTCACTCACGGCCCGCAGCAGATCGGCCAGATCCGATTGGGGATTGGGGATTGGGGATTGGGGGTCAGATGCCGCCCATTGTGCATTGTGCATTGTCAATTGTGCATTGTCCGGCCCCTCGTACGCCGCCACACTCGCACTATTCCCCAACCCGCCCTCCATCCAGTCGTAGCCGTAGCGGTCCACAATCTGGCCGAGCAGGGTGACTTCCCGCACGCCCTGGGCCACCAGGCCGCGGATCTCGTTGACGATCTCCTGCACCGGGCGGCTGCGCTCCACCCCCCGGCGGAAGGGGATGATGCAGAACGCGCAGGCGTGGCTGCATCCGTAGACGATGGGCACATGGGCCGAGACCGGGGCCTCGCCGCTCAGGGCCAGGTGCTTGATGGACTGCACCGTGCCCACGGGCTGGCTCTCGTCCTGGAGCTGATAGCGGCGCTGAAGCTGTTCCTGCTCCATGCGGGAGGCTTCGGCGGCGATCTCGGCTTCTCGCAGGTGGCCGATCAGGGGGCTGGCCTCGCTGGGGGGCATGAAGACGTCCACCTGGGGATAGGCTTTCAGCAGCTTCTCGCCGGGCTTCACCCCCACCATGCAGCCCATGAGGGCCAGGGTGCGGGCCGGGTCGGCTTCCTTCCACGGCTTGAGGCTGCCCAGCTTGCCGATGGCCTTGTTCTCCGCGCTCTGGCGCACCACGCAGGTGTTGAGCACCATCACCTCGGCGGCGTCCGGGTCGTCGGTCGGCTCGTAGCCGATCTTTTCCAGTTCCGCGGCCACATGGTTGCTGTCCGCCACATTCATCTGGCAGCCGATGGTCCAAATATGATATTTGCGGGCGGCGGGGTTGCTGGAAACAGGCGCGGCGAGGGGCAAAGAGGTAAGCGTGATTTCGGTCATGATTTTCCTTCCTGTGGTCCGGTGTAGGCCGGGCAGGCGATCTGGATTTTGGATTTTCGATTGGCGATTTTGGATTGCCGGGCCAGGGGGCATGACGGGCAATCGAGGGTGCATTGTATGTGGAATGGGGGGGGCTGTCAATAAAAAACCGGGTGTGTTTGGAATGCTAACCCAAGATCGGCATAGCATTCCAAACACACCCGGTTTTTTGCTGCTCAATTTCTGGGTGCGCAGTCCAGATCGACGCCGTATTCATCCAATAAATAGTCATGCCAGCCCGCCTCGAAGGCTGCCTCACATAGGCCGAACTGGTCCGCGGCGATTTCTGCCCAGGTGGCCCCGTCGCCAATGGCTGTCAGGAGCGGGGGAATTTGATCAGGGCCAGAATCCTGGGCGACGTACGCTAGCACGGTGGCGACGGCCAGGGCTTGCCCCCTGATCGCCTCCCTTGGCCATGTTGACATATGGCTTGGCCCGAGTATCGGAATGTCACCGAGCACCGTTGCCGGAGGAGGATCCGGCGAAACCACAGGCGTGGTCAGTGCACAGGGCAGATAAACACCCATTTCCCAACCTGGCCGCTGCCAGATGTCTATTAGCTGGCATATCTCTTGGAAACTGGCTGGAAGCTGACTCGGCCCCATGGTAGTTCGCTGTAGATCCAGCGAACCAACTCTTCCCGATACTTGGAGAGAGGATTGTCTCGTTCCCATGACAGCCAGAGCCGTACCCCCTGATTGATATAGACCGGCGTGTATGCATCGTCATCATACTGGATACCCGTCGCCATCCGTACCGCCTCTGCGCTCAAGAGATGCATGGCTCCTTCTGCCAACACCTCTGCTTCGGTCACGGTCTCCGGCACCGCTATTAGAACTGGTGAGGGTAGTTCGATGGCCGTTTGCCCCAGGATCCAGTGGGCATGGGTGCCCGGCTCAGGCACAATTGTGATCTGGATCTTCTCATCTTCCGTCAGGGGAAGCCCCAGTGCCTGAAGCATCCTTTCGTAGTGTTCATCCAGCAAAGGCGCTGTCGCGGACACAGCCTCCCGATCCCGATGGCGGAACATGAACACAAAGTATTCGCTTTCCAAGAGACCCCTCGCTGCCCCAAAATGCTTCATCCGGGGCGGCGGGTAGCCAGCCAGTGGTGGATTGGCGATAGAAGCGGGTCTCGCTGTAAGGAATTGGCTGGTCGGCGGAGACGCATTGCAGTTGCACCAGCGCTCGGCTATCGCGCAGGTCAAAATCCGAAATCGTGGCGGATGGAATTTGTGACGCTCTGCCACGGTCCTGCGAAATCTCTTCCACAGCGACTGCCTCACTCAAATCGGCCTCAATCTTCACCAGTCCGGCCTGAGCTTGCTGCCAAAGGTAGAGGCTTGCCCCCATGACGATGGTCCCTGCCAGGATCAACGTCGATATCCAGGCGGGTAGCTGAGAACGCCGTTTTTCGGGGATCTCCTCCTCGAACGAAAAGCTTTGCGCTGGGACATCCTTGTCCCAGTCGTCGTCATCTAAAAACACGCGCCATGCGTAACGGATGCCCATGATTTGCCCCAGTCCTGCCCAGAGCAGGGAACGACTCACGGTGCCGACAATCAAAGAATGAGAGATTGAGTGCAGAGATTAGCGCTAAGAAAGGCAGTGGGTTGGGTACAGGGATGTGCGAAGATTTGTGAGCGTTGAATCCCAAATAACTTCGGTGATGTCTCTATTTTACTCCTTGTGTCAATAATCCAATTGCATCAATCGGTTGGGCCATTTATACCAATATTCGTCGTGGATGGGCCGGTGATACTCATCCCAGGCTGGTGGCATCACGATTTAGACACCCTGAGACCTCGATTTTCTCTATTTCTGCCCTATTTTACGATGACCAATCCCCGGGGCGTCTCAATCTCCGCCACCAGCGCCGGGATCGGCCCAAGCTCCACCGCCAGATCCACCCCCACCGCGGCCAACATGGCCCGCAGGGCGATCGGGATCAGGATGTTCCGCCCGCAACCCGACCAACCGACAGCCCTTGGGCGCATCCCCCGCCGGGTGAGGCGTGCCCGCGCCCCATTCGATCAGAAAGGGCACAAGCCCATCCCCGGCAGGGGGCCACGGACCAGCCCACAACGTGTTGCGCCAGGAGAGCCGCACCCCGTCCGGGCGCAGCCGTCCCCCGTCCCGGATGTCGCCGGGAAGGTAGCCCGCGGCCACGGCCTGATCCACCGTGGCCTGCACATCCGGCGTGCGGGCGGCCCAGGTGCGCAGGCTTGGGCGCTGTGGGCGGCACGTTCATGCCAAAATAGGCATGGGATCGGTCGGTCTGGGCCGGGTCCAGGGCGATGATCTCCAAATAGGTGGTCGGCCCCAGGGCCAGGAGGGCGTTGTGGGTGCCCGTGGCGTGTTGGCCGCCAAAGGCCGGGCGCACGCCCCAGCGTTGTTCGATGTCATTCATGGCCGCGGCCAGATCCGGCACGGCGTAGACGAGGTGATCGATGGAAAAAGACATGGGTGGCTCCTTGAAAAGGGTGAATGGTGAACGGCAATGCGCGCTCAACCAACTCCGAACACGCTGGGATGAATAGTGGAGTAGATTGGCGTGAGATGCAAGTTTCAGCGGGGTGCAACGGTTATTTTTGCAAAATAATGCGGAAACTTCGACACTTTTCATAAAATAATGGTAAACAGTGTAAGTCTGTGCTACAATATTTTTCATTTTCCACTGGTCAACCGATCAAGGAGTGAACCTTGTGAGTGATTTTCTCTTCGCCCGTTCCCAGATGGCCATGTCTCTGGGCTTTCACATTATCTTTGCCGCCGTGGGCATCGGGATGCCCCTGCTCATGCTGCTGGCCGAGGGGCTGTGGCTGCGCACGGGGGATCGGGTCTACCTGATCCTGGCCAAGCGCTGGTCCAGGGGCACGGCCATCATGTTTGCCGTGGGCGCGGTCTCCGGCACCGTGCTTTCCTTTGAATTGGGGCTGTTGTGGCCCACCTTTATGGCCTATGCGGGCTCCGTCATCGGCATGCCCTTCTCTTTGGAAGGCTTCGCCTTCTTTCTCGAAGCCATCTTCCTGGGCATCTATCTCTATGGCTGGAATCGCCTTTCGCCCACGGCCCACTGGCTTTCCGGCCTGGGGGTGATGCTCAGCGGCACGGCCTCGGGCATCTTTGTGGTGACGGCCAACGCCTGGATGAACACGCCCACGGGCTTTGATCTGGTCAACGGCCAGGTCATGAACATCGACCCCTGGGCGGCCATGTGGAACCCGGCGGCCTTCACCCAGGTGCTGCACATGAGCATCGCCGCCTTCCAGGCCGTGGCCTTTGCTGTGGCCGGCATCCACGCCTACATGCTCCTGCGGGATCGCACCAACCCCTTCCACCGCAAAGCCCTGGCCATCTCCCTGGGCGTGGGGCTGATCGTGGCCATCGCTCAACCCCTCAGCGGGGATCTGAGCGCCAAGCACGTGGCCGAATATCAGCCGGTCAAGCTGGCGGCCATGGAGGCCCAGTGGGAGACCGAGGCCGGCGCGCCCCTGCGCATCGGCGGCGTCCCGGATGAGCAGGCCGAGGTCACCCGCTATGCCCTCGACATCCCCTACGTCCTCAGCCTCATGGCCTACGGCGACCCCAACGCCACAGTGATGGGGCTGAAGGAGGTGCCGGTGGAGAATCGGCCACCCGTGGCCATCACCCACTATGCCTTCCAAATTATGGTGGCCGCGGGCTTTGCCATGATGGGGGTGGCCTTGCTCGGTGCCTGGTTTGCTTGGAGAAAACGACGGCTGCCGGATCAGCCCTGGTATTTGTGGCTGTTGATCCTGGTCTCGCCTTTAGGCTTCCTCGCCATCGAGGCCGGCTGGGTGGTGACCGAAGTGGGTCGCCAACCCTGGATCGTCTACAATTTGGTGCGCACAGCGGACGCGGTGACGCCCATGACCGGGCTGGTGGTGCCCTTCGTCACCTTCACCCTGCTCTACTTGGTGCTCGCCGTCGCCGTGGTCGTGCTCATGGGCCGCCAGGTCTTTGACAGCCCCACCCCGGCCGAATTGGCGCAAGCCTCTTCCGCAAGCAAGGAGGCCGGCCATGTTGCCCTATAGTTTCCTGATCGCCGGCGTGATCCTGGCCGCCCTCACCCTCTATGCCCTGACCGGCGGCGCGGACTACGGCGGCGGCGTCTGGGATCTCTTTGCCCTGGGTCCCCGTGCCCAAGCCCAGCGGGACCTGATCGCCGAGGCCATCGCCCCCATCTGGGAGGCCAACCATGTCTGGCTGATCATCGTGATCGTGCTGCTCTTTGTCGCCTTCCCCGTGGCCTTTGCCGCCATCATGACCGCCCTGCACATCCCCTTGGTGATCATGTTGGTGGGCATCGTGCTGCGGGGGTCCGCCTTCACCTTCCGGGCCTATGGCATCCAATCCCGAGCGCGCCCACGCCGCCTGGGGTCGCATTTTCGCCGTCGCCAGCCTCTTCACCCCCATCTTCCTGGGCGTGGCCCTGGGCGGCGTGGCCTCGGACCAGATCCGGGTCGACCCGGTGACGGGGATCATAAACGTGGACTTCTTCTCCGCCTGGCTGGCCCCCTTCCCCTTTGCCCTGGGGATGCTTGTGCTCAGCCTCTTTGCCTTCTTGGCCGCGGTCTATCTAGCCGTGGCGGCAAACACGCCTGAATTGCAGGAGGATTTTCGACGCCGAGGGCTTGGTGGCCGGGGTGCTGGCGGGTGTCTTTGCCTGGGTCAGCTTCTTTTTTGCGGGATCGGGTGCGCCCGAATTGTGGAAAGGACTGGGGGGCGAGTGGTGGTCCGTCCCCTTCCAGGTGGTGACGGGTGGGGTGGCCGTGGGGGCCATGGCCGCCCTGTGGGGACGACGCTTCGGCCTGGCCCGCATTCTCGCCGGGTTGCAGATCGTCCTCATGATCTGGGGCTGGGGCTTTGCCCAATACCCCTACATCGTCCCCCCGGACCTGACCTTGACCAACGCCGCCGGGCCGGATTCCGTGCTGGGGCCGGTCTTGATCATCCTGGCCGCCGGGGTGGTGCTGGTGGTGCCCGCCTTCGCCTTCCTCTACTCCCTCTTCATGCGTCCGCAGGCCGACGTCAAAGCCATCGAATAGACGCCCACAAAGAAGCCCGGCTTTATCAAAAAGCCGGGCTTCTTTGCAAATCCTTGGTCCTCTACTTGAATTGCTTGGCTTTCCGGCCCCTGGAAAGAGAAACCAACCAGATCGACAACGCCCCGGTCAGGCCAATCAACACAAAGAGCGTCGTCCGCAACGCCCCGCCCTGGGCCGGGTTGGTCACCCCTTCCAAAGCCAAAAAGAGGCCGTTGAGGATCACATACCCGCCCAAGGCCCCACCCGCGGCCAGCATGGATTTCATGTTGAATCGCCCCGACAGGGCCACGGCCAGCCAGAGCAGGATGATCAAATTGGAGGCCACCCGCAAGGGCTCCAACTGGTCCGTGGCCACGTGGATGACGATGTCGAAAAGTTGGACAAGGGCGATGGCGATGACGAGAGTTTTGAAGAGCAGGGGGGACCGGGTCTGTTTCTGCATAAGATGATTTCCTTTTTCTTTGGGTGATTGTGCGCTTTCGTGGTTTTGCGCCGTACGGGCACGATATATTGTGCCCGTACGGCGCAAAACCACGAAAGCGCACCGATGTCTCAACACAAACGAGGAGTTCGCATCCTCAGATGCGAACGTCGGGCATCTGAGGATGCCCGACTCCTCAGGTTCATGAATGGTCGCTACACCGACAGATCCCGCCGGTTGATGCCCCACCAGGCCACGGCCAGCAGGACCAGGGCGATGGCGCACAAGGACGCTGATCCCGCCCACGTCAAAGCCGTTGCGCAGGGGATAGCCGTCCAGGTAGTAGTAGAAGGGCGAGAGCTTCTGCACGGATTCGATGCCTTCGAACATGGGCCCCAGGTTGTTGGCCAGGAAAGCGGCCACGGCCAGGGCGGCGGTGATGCCCAGGGCCATGCTGCCTCGCCCGGTCAGCGCGCCGATGCACAGGGCCACGGTGCCGAAGACAATGTCCATGAGAACGAGTGCGGTGCAGGCGGCCAGGATATTGCCCAGGGGGATGCCCATCTCGGAGATGCCGGCGGAGACGGTGATGGCGACAAAGATCACCCCGCCCATGAGCACGATCCGCGGCGACCAGGGCGGCGAAGCGCTGGAGCAGAAAGCGCGTGCGGCTGACCGGGTAGGCCAGGAAGAGATCCAGCATGCCCGATTCCTCGTCCCCGGCAATGGCCCGGGCGCCGATGACCACGGAGAAGATCACGGTCAGCACAGCGCCGATCAGGGAGAAGTAGACCGTGTTCAGATAGCCGTCGGGCGTGGCGAAGTCCATAGCGCCCATGAGGATGCCCAGGGATTCGGGCAATTCCATGTCCAACATGCCCGTGTCCGCATAGGTCTTGTAGCTGGCCACATAGATCAGACTCGTCGCCACAAAGCCGATGGCCCACCACAGGTACATGCGGGCTTGATCGTGCAGGGTTTTTAGAAAGACATTACGCAGCATCATGGGTGCCTCCTCGGTTGGATTTTGTGCCGCCGTTGTGGGCGGTTTGACCATAATAGGCCAGGAAAAGCGTTTCCAGATCCGGCGGATAGGAGGTCACCCGCTCCACGGTGAAGCGGGCGGCGGTCTTGATCAGGGCGTCTGCACTGCCGGTGACCACACAGCGCAGGGTCGTGCCGTCCAGGTCACATCTCCCCACGCCGGGCAGGGTGGCGAAGGCGTCCGCGGGCACGGGGTGGGCGAAGTGGATCTCCGTGGGGTGACCGGCCCGGCTGCGCAGATCGGCCACAGACTCCACGGCCACCAGCTTGCCCTGGCGCAGGACCGCCACCCGATCCGCCACCTGGTCCACCTCGGCCAGGATGTGGGAGGACATGAAGACCGTGCGGCCTTTGTCCTGCACCTCCTGCACCAAAGTGAGAAATTCCTGCTGGAGCAGGGGGTCCAGGCCGCTGCTGGGCTCGTCCAGGATCAGCAGTTCCGGCTCGTGCATGAAGGCCTGGACCAGGGCCACCTTCTGCTTGTTGCCCTTGGAGAGGGTGCGCACGGGCTTGGCCAGATCCAGGCTGAAGCGTTCGGCCAGGGTGTGGATGCGGGCCGCCGGCACCCCGCCCCGCAGATGGCCCAGGTGGGTGAGCAGGGTGTCCACGCTCTGCCGCCCGGCAAAGGGCAGTTCCCCGGGCAGATAGCCGATGCGCCGGTGGATGGCCTGGCTGTCCGCCTTGGCATCCAGCCCCAGCACCTGGGCCGACCCGGCGGTCGGGCGCAGCAGGTCCAGCAGCAGGCGGATGGTCGTCGTCTTCCCCGCGCCGTTGGGGCCGAGAAAGCCGAAGACCTCCCCCGACTCCACGCGCAAATCCAGGCCCTCCAAAGCCAGGGGGCCGCGCCGGCCATAGCGTTTGGACAGTCCCTTGGTTTCGATCACAGCGTTGGGCATGGATTCCTTCCTTTCTGTTCAGGTGGCGTCCGTCTTGCGCTGGCGGAGTTCGCACCCCCTGGTGCGAACGGCTCTGCCAGACTTTGATGTGAGTGAATCGGCGTCACTTCTTCCCCGTTCTATCTACGATCCGGCCCTCGATCAGACGGGGAGCGGCCCGTTCCCCGTCGATCACCAAGGAAAGCCACTCGTATGCGACCCGCCATTGCTGCGCCGGCATCCGTTTTGATGGTGGCGGTTGTCGGGTTCAGCCGAATGACCTGCCCGTGGACATCGCGGTTTTGGCGGTCGGGATAGACCACCAAGTCCCCGACTTTGAGCTGGCTTTTGTCCAGCCCCATTTTGGCTGGCACGACGAGGTCCGTGTCCACATGATCCAAGTTGACCGCATAAAATGGAATTGTCCACAGCACCCGATCGTGGCTATTGCGCACCGAAAGCTGGGTGCGTTTGAGTTTGAGCACGGTGGCTTCGACCAACCGGTTTTCGGTCGAGTTGAAATAGCGGATAATTTGACCCGGCTTGAGACGACTCTTGATCTCATCGATGCGCTGGGGGTTGTCCATCTGCTGGCCGATGGCAATATTTAGGCGGTAGAGATCGAACAAGGTGGCCTGTTGCAAGTCTTGGATAATCTTGGAATAGTCCATTGGTTTTGCCTTGTCTATGGCAGCGCCGCTGATTTGCGGGCCTCGATCAGATAATATCCGGCAAAAAAGGCCAGATCTCCCGTCTTCTCCAACCGCTCTTGCAGGGCGAACAGCCCGGCTTGATGGGTGGCGACGGAAAAGCCCGGCACTTCCCAGGGCGTGGCCTTGAGATAGTAGACGATGGCCCCCACGTCCGTAAAGCGCGTCTGCCCGCTCCATTCCCGCACCTGCACAATCTCCATGTCGGCCTTTTTGAGCCGGGGGACGTATTGGGCGGGCGTGGCGTTGGGCCATTGGGGGCTTGCGCCGAAAACTTCCTGCAAATCCCACGCCCACATCCCATGCACCTGCTGGGTGAGAAACGATCCGCCCGGCGCGAGGATGCGGGCCACCTCCCCGGCGTTGAAGGCCGAATGGCGGTTCAGCACCAGATCAAACTCGCCGTCGCCAAAGGGCATGGGGCCATCGTCGGAGATGGCCACATCCCGCACATCCACGCCCAGGGGAGCCAGCCGCGCCCGTGGCCAGGGCCAGATTGGGCGCATATTCCTCCGTCGCCACCACCCGGCCCGGCCAGCGGGGACGCATCTCCAACAGCCGCTCGCCGCCGCCCGTGTCCATGTCCAGCACGGAGGACGCGCCGTCCATCAACGCCATGGCCCGGTCCACGTAATCCCAGGGCAGCTCGTCCTGGGTCATGCGCCCGTCCAGATAGGAGAAATCCCAGCCGGTGAAGGGCTGGGCTTCTTCGTGTGTGCCATGCGGCGAGAAGGTCGGCGTGGTTCATTGTGTCCTTCCAAGGCGTGGGGAACGCATGTGGAGAATAGGTTCGGGATCAGTTGCCACCTTGCGGCTCAGTACAGTTTGACTTGGAAAGCTGGTCTTTATGCGCTTGTGCAGGGCAACCGGATCCGCGTCGTGATCGACGATCTTTACCCTCAAACACAGCGACATACTGCCCTAAATAGGTTGAAACCAAGCTGGCGTGCATGCGATGATAGGCATCGATTTCGTTTCGCATGGCCTCACGGTTTGGGTGACTTGAATATGTCAACTTGGTCATGGCGTATCCTTCGGGCTAGTCCATCCTGCCAAGTAGTTACGGCAACGCCGCCTCATACGCGGCGATGATGCGGTCCATCATGGCATCTTGTTGGGCATCAACGGTCTGCCGGGCCGGGTCGGCGTCGTAATAGGCCATGATCTCCACTGCGCCTTGGTGGAAGGGGATGGTCGGGTTGTATTCAGGGACCGTGCGCCTGATCTTGGTGTTGTCGAAGACCATGCTGTGGGCCTTGTCCCCCAGCAGGCCGTCGCCCCAGTCCGGGTCGAAGGCGGCGATGAAGTCTGAGGGGATGTGGACGAGTTTTGGCTCATCTGACCCCAGCGGCCTGGGCCATGAGGGTGAAGATCTGGTTCCAGGTCAGCATCTCGTCGTTGGTGATGTGGAAAGCTGTCCCCAATGGCGTGATGGTTGCCCAGCAGCCCCACGAAGCCCACGGCAAAGTCCTTGTGATGGGTCAAGGTCCACAGACTGGTGCCGTCCCCATGCACGATCACCTTCTTGCCCTGGCGCATGCGGTCGATGATCGTGTAGCCGTAGCCCATGGGCATCAGGGTGCGGTCGTAGGTGTGGGACGGGCGCACGATGGTGATGGGGAAGCCGCTCTTCCCGATAGGCCTTCATCAAGCGCTCCTCGCAGGCGATCTTGTTGCGGGAATATTGCCAGAAGGGGTTGTGGAGCGGGCAGGATTCGGTGATGGGCAGATTCAGCGGCGGGGTGTGATAGGCCGACGCCGAACTGATAAAGACAAACTGCTTCGTGCGCCCGGCAAAGAGGGCGATGTCGGTCTCGATGTGGTCCGGGGTGAAGGCGATCCAGTCCACCACCGCGTCGAAGGTGTGGTCGGCCAGGGCCTGTCTGACCGATTCCGGGTCGCGGATGTCGCCCCGCAGGACGGTCACGCCCTCCGGCGTGGGCCGGGACGACTGGCCCCGGTTGAGGTGATAGAGGTCAATGCCTTTGTCCACGGCCAGTTGGGTACACGCCGAGCTGATGATGCCGGTGCCGCCGATAAAGAGGACTTTCATGGGTGTCTCCTGTGTGGGTTGGGATTAGGTGGGTGGCTGCGAAGAGGCATGAGGCCCCAGCAGCACATCAAACGCTTCGGCGAAGCTCTCCCCATCATAGAGGAATCCCTTCGCCTTCTTGCCCGCCCACTTCTTCACCCGCCACTGCTTCAGCACCGGCGAATAGAAGAGGCTGCGGTTTTCCATGAACAACTGCATGGTCTCGCCCCATTGCATCATGTTGGCTTGAATAGGTTCCATTATTTTACCCCCGTTCAACTGACCGAGCGCGCATCTCTTGCAAGATCAGGCTGTCGTAAATGAACTGATTGATGGGCGTGGCCACCCCCGCCTTCCGGCCCAGGCGCACCACGGCCCCGGTTTGCGCCTCCAATTCCGAGGGCAGACCGGCCATGAGATCCCGCTGCATGGAGGTGGTGGCGTCGGTTGGGAAGGTGTCCACAAAGGCCAGGGTGCGGGTCGCCGCGTCATCGGGCAGATGGACGCCTCGACCCCTTGCCACGGCCACGATTCTCGGCCATCACCTCGGCCAACATCTGCCGGGTCGGCCCGAAGGTGCGCATTTCGCCGATGGGGGAACGGGTCACTGCCCCCAATCCGCTCAACGACGTCACCAGCAAAAACTTCTCCCACAGAGCCGCTTCGATGTCGCCCGACAGCTCGGCGTGGACCCCGGCGGCCAGCAGCGCGGCCAGGAGATCTTGGGCTGGTTGGTCCCGTCCGCCGTCAAGTTGGCCAAAGATGATGGTCGGTTGCACCCCCACATGGCGCACCCGGCCCGGCGCGTCCATTTGGAAAAAGCCGCGCACCAGCCCGCTCAAAGTTTGTTCCGGGCCGATCTGCGCGGCCACGGTGGACCCGGCTTCCACGCCATTTTGCAGGGTGAGAAAGCGAGTGTCGGGTCCTTTGATGGCGGGGAGGGCCTGGGCCACCTCGTCCACCTGCCAAGTCTTGACGCCGATCAGCACATAGTCGGCCCGGTCGATGGTCGCCAGATCGTCCGTGGCGGTGACGGGGAAGAGGCGGGTTTCCGTGTCCCCGACGCAGAGGGTCAGCCCGCTTTCGGTCAGGGCGCGCAGGTGTGCGCCCCTGGCCACAAAGACCACCTCGTGGCCGGCCATCTGCAATTTTGCCCCAAAATAGCTGCCCACTGCGCCACTGCCCACCATGACAAATTTCATAAACCTTCTCCTTCCATGATTGGAGGCGATGGCCCCCTTTACAGTCCACTCCATTATACACCTCGACCAGCAGATTCTACCGATCCCAGTTCTGTACTCGTCGCCGCCCAGAAGTAACATAATCTGAGGATGAAATAATGTTACTTCTGGCCGTGACGAGTATAAGCTGTCATCCTGGCCTCCATCTCTCTCATACATGCCGAGGCGATTATGCGACACAATTGCTACTTATAGTCTGTCGATTTATCGTCATCTTGTGCAATAATTCTGAGTTATGAGCATACTGATTGAGGTAGGATCACGGATAAGAGAGTTACGGGCAGAGCGTGGATTCAGTCAAGAAAAACTGGCTGAACGTTCTGGTCTTCACCGCACCTATGTCGGGGCAGTGGAGCGGGGTGAGCGGAATATTAGCCTGCGAAATCTTCAAAGAATCGCCATAGCGCTTGGCATCAACTTGGAGGCGCTATTCAAGGGATTGGAAGGATAAGGTAGATCATGGCAGAACTTGCGGATTCAATGCCCCCAATTCATATCGACAAAGCACAACTTCAGCAATGGGGCTCACTTTGGCTTGGCGACTTCAATCCTGAAACCGGGAAGGCGAAGGCCAAAAACGCCTTTGATCGACAACAATCGGTTAATTTCGCTTCCTTTGTGGACCGAGAATTTGCGAATGCTTTGGCAAAGATGCTTGGTGATATTCCAGTTTTGTCACCAAATGCGAGGGCGTTGTTGCCGACTGAACCCGATTGCGTAGAGGTTGGCCCAGTCCGAATTGTCGGAGGCATCCGTCCCCAGAACTTCTGACGCTGCTTATCGACCGGATGGGGCCGCGGGTGGTATTTGACAGTAAATCTCTGAATGATGCAAAGAGCGTCGGCAAGAACTGGCAAAATATGGTGAATGATCTGGCTACGGAGGCCGCAACCGTTCACACGCGCTTTCCGTATACCGTGGTTACGTTCATGGTCCTCATCCCGAAACCGGCCCTGATGCCAAAACAGGAAATGGATCTGATCCGTACGCTTGAACGACTTGGAACCCGGAGAGACGTACTCGATCAGGCACACCTTGCCGAAGCTATCTCGTTCATTGTCTGGGACCCAGAAACTGGCGAGATCGACGATAGCATTCCTGCAAGAGGTTCAAATTTACGGCTGGAAAAGTTCTCCGATACGCTCTATCCCCACTATTTGGAACGATATAAGGGTCTTCCTCCCCATGACTGACTTCCGCAAACAGGTGTAGTCCAGGCGTTTTGTAAATATCAGTTTGAATGCTATGATTCAGGGTAGAACAACCGTTCATTTTTTGTGTGTTGTTTCAAACCACTGAAGAATTTTGGCGCGTCCATGCGCGTTTTGGTAAATTGGATCATATTCCTATGGTAGCAAAATTTGAAACAAATAAGTCCTCAGTGAGCGCGGCAAAAACTGCGCGGGGGCTATTACACGCCTCCTGGTCTGGCGCGATATTTGGTTAATTGGGCCATTAGAAATGGCCAAGAGCGCATCCTTGAACCTAGTTGCGGGGATGGTAATTTTATCGTTGCGGCCTTGGAGCATCTACAGGAAAACCAGGATCGGTGGGATATCCAACCATCAACCGTGGTTGCAGTGGAGGCACAGCGTGATGAACTTGCCAAGGCCACGTCTAGGGCCAAATCAACCAACAATCTAACAACGAAGACCGAATGGGTATTCGGAGATTTCTTTGATGCCTTTGAATCTCTCCACACGCATAAATTCGATGTGATTCTGGGGAATCCTCCTTTTATCCGTTTTCAGCATTTTGATGAGGAAAGCAGAAAAAAGGCATTTCATCTCTTAAAACATTTTGGCTACAAACCCACAAAATTGGCAAATGTTTGGGCCGCCTTTATTCAATTGAGTATCGAATTGTTGGCTCCCAACGGACGGCTTGCCATGGTCATTCCGGCGGAAATTATGCAGGTGAAGTACACGTCGGAACTACGCACCCGATTGGTTAAATCTTTTGAACACATTACCATTGTTGGTTTCAAGAAATTGGTCTTTCCCGTGATTCAGCAGGAGGTCATTCTTCTGCTGGCTGAGGGAAAACGTGAAAACGTTTTTTTGAAAATGCCTGACCTCCAACCCCGCCTTTTCTCAAATGGAAATGGGGCAAATATACCCGCTTTCACAAAAAAGATGGTAGTTGATCCACAACAATCTCTTCTGATATCCATACGATTGAATTTGAAGACGGAGAAGAGCTGATCTCGTCTGGAGATATAGCAAAACTGACCATCCATATTCCTGCCAAGCATTCGCGCCCTGGCATGAAATGGACTTCGCTATTTCTAGAAGAATCTTTATTTGAGGTGCTAGATGAGGCAGAAAAAACGCCGGGCTTGAAGCGGCTAGGTGAGCTGGCAGATGTTGCTGTGGGCGTGGTGACGGGCCGAAACAAATTTTTTGTACTTGCAAGAGAGACCGTTGAACAGGTGGCCGCGGCTCAAGTTCACGCTGACCCATCGTTGGCAAGACTTCTGCGTTAACCTCGATCAGCTTCACACCCCATGATTTCGACTTGTACGTCGGGAAATACCCGGCCTATCTACTCGACCTCGCTGGGGTAGATGAATCCCTGTTTCCATCAACCCTAAATGACTACATAGAAAATGGAGAGAAAGAGGATATCCATCTAGGCTATAAGTGTCGCGTGCGGAACAGATGGTATGATGTGCCCTCCATCTATGTACCTGATGCTTTTTTGTTTCGACAAATTCACAAATACCCCTTGTTGGTCGTAAACGAGGCCAAGGCGGTTTCAACAGATACCATTCATCGGGTTCGTTTCAATGAGAATGTAGACGCCCGACTAGTCGCCGCCGCAAGTTTTAACTCATTGACGCTGGCCTGGGCGGAAGTGTGCGGACGAAGTTATGGGGGTGGGGTGCTTGAACTCGAACCAAGTGAAGCCAGAGAGTTGCCAATCCCTTATTCAGAAGCTCTTTCACTTGATTTTGAGAAAGTGGACACACTTCTAAGACGTGGAAAATATCTGGAGGCCTTGGATTATGTTGACAAATTGTGCTACATGACTATCTTGGTTTTAGCCCGAAGTTTCTCAAATGCCATTCGATCCGCTTGGATTCAATTGAGAGACCGCCGGATCAACCGTCAGCACAACTAACTGACCACATGGATCAGGCAGACAAAACGGAGCGTCGCCTAATATTTGGCGACGCTCCGTTTTGTTCTGCCCGATTTGCACTATTTTCAAGCCCACCTAGCCCGCAAGCGCCTCATCTATAGCGCGCCGGGCGATCCCGGCCAGGATCGGGTTGGACGTGCGATAGTAGGGCAGGGCGATCACGCCGACGGACAAGGCCCAGCCCCGTCCGCGCGCCCAGGTGGCGTCATCCACCTGGAGGGTGTCCCGAAAGACGTGCCGACTTTCGGCGGAAAGGAGGAGCCACGCCGCCATCACATCGCACGCCGGATCGCCCACGCCCAGACAGCCAAAGTCGATCACGGCGCTGAGGCGACCGGCCTGGGCCAGCAGATTCCCGGCTTGCAGATCCCCGTGGATCCAGACCGGCGGACCGGACCAGAGCCGGGGCGTGGAGGGCGGCTTCCCACACGGCGGTGGCGGCGGATGTGTCCAGATCGTCGCCCAAAGAGGCAATGGCGGCACGGGTCTGCGTATCTCGATGGGCCAAGGGCACGCCGCGCCAGGAGTTGTGCGCTCCTGGCGGCGGACCGTCCGTGGCATCGATCCGCTGAGAGCGCGGCGATGAAGTGGGCCAGATCCGTCGCTGTTTGGCCCGAATCGGCCATTTGGCTGGACGGGTTCTCGCCGTCCAGCCAGGCGTAGACCGACCACGTCCACGGATAGCCCTCGCCGGGTTGGCCCATGCCCAGGGGAACCGGGATGGCCAGGGGTAGATGCGGGGCAAGTTGGGGCAGCCACCGCTGCTCCTTTTCCACTTGGCCCAGCGCCCAGTGGATGCGGGGCATCCGCACCACCATCTCATCGCCCAGGCGAAAGAGGGCGTTGTCCGTCCCCGCGGAGGCGACCGGCGTGATGGGCAGGTCCGCCCAGTGGGGAAACTGGGCGGCCAGGAGGCGGGAAACCAGGGCGGCGTCCGTGGGCACTTCGTCGTCGTGCATTTTGTTCGAGGTCATGTGGGTCAAGGTCCGGCGTTGCGTTGTTGGAGCGCGACCAGCGCGGCCAGGGCGGCGGGGCCAGCTTTCAACGGGGACGAAGAGGTGATCGTGATAGGCCCCGGCCACCACGTTGCAGGGGATGTCGGCCTGGGCCAGGGCGGCGGCGAACGCGGCGGTCAGCCCCACGGCTTGCAGATCCGAATGGACGGTCAGGGTGATCCAGGCTGAGCGAAAGAGGATGGGCAACCCTGCTCCGCAGGGCGACTTCTTCCGGGACGATGACGGTTAGCCCTTCCGCCTCTCGAAAGGTGCCCAGGGGGGCCAGCGCTCCCACATCGGCGTCCAGGGGGAGGGAGGCGAAGACGTAGACGCCCGGATGCAAGGTGGGGCGCATGGAACGGAGCAGGTCGGCGAGATCTGTGATGGGTGTGCTCATGAGGACTGCTCCGCTGCGGCTTGCAGAATCATGGTCCGGGCCGGTTCGATGATCAGGCGAAAAGAAAAGACCCGCATCTCTTCGGGAGAATAGATCATGTCGTTGTCCAACCACCAGCGCAGCATGGCGATCATGGCCGAGACCAGATGGTTGATGATGATGTCGGCGGGAATGTCTGTCTTCGGCAACTCGCCGTAGTCCGCCTTGAATTCCTGGATGGCAAACGCCTTGACCGAACCAAGCAGGGTGCGGTCGCTGGACAGCAACACTCGGTAGAGGTCGCTGTTTTCCTGAACGTGGCGGAAAAGTATGGCCCCCTCCGGCAGATCCGATAAGTCCCACCTTGGGATCCGTCAGAAATTGCAGGAGGCGCGGGCCGATCAACTCCCGCATCTCCACCATCACCGTGCTCAGCACATCTTTCAGCAACTCATCGATGTCTGAATAGTGGCGGAAAAAGGTGCGATAGCCAATATCCGCCCGGTCGGTGATCTCCTGGATGGTGATCTCCCCATAGCTTTTTTCAAGGGCCAAGGCGATGAGGGCATCGCCCAATAACTTGTGTGTGCGCCGAACCCGTCGGTCGGTTTGACTCATTATGTGGCTCCTCGCCGGTGGTGCAGATGTTGACAGGGGTATGCACTATGGCATATCATGGGCCATAAATAATCTGTGGTGATTCTATCACGGATTGACGACAGAGACCAAAGCATCTATGCAAAGGATTTTAGCCCCATGCGCAAACTAATTATCGCCCTCGTTGTGATTGTCCTCCTTGGCGTGGGGGGATGGTTTGGGTATACCACCTTTTATGGAAATGGCACGGCCCAGCCCCCGACCCAGGCCGCGCAGCCGAGCAACGCGCCGGCGGCTTCGGTTGCCTCAAATTCCAGCAACGTGATCTGGGCCTCTGGGGATCTGGTCCCGGCCCAGTGGGCGGGGCTCAGCCCGGAGGCGGGGGGGCGCATCGCCGCCATCCACGTGGCCGAGGGGGATGTGGTGGCCGCCGGGGATCTGCTGGTGGAGTTGGACAACGGCATCCTGCAAAGCCAGGTGGATATCGCCGCCGCCGCCCTGGCCGAGGCCGAGGCCGCCCAGGCCAAACTTCTGGCCGGGGCCACCGACTGCCCAGATCGCCGGGGCGCAGGCCCAGTTGGCCGCGGCCCAGGGTGGCCTGTCCGCCGCCCTGGCCCAGGAGGATCAGGTCAAGGCCGGGGTGGCCGCGGCCCAAGCCCAGGTTGCCATCGCCCAGGCCCAATACGCGGATCTGGCCAGCCATCCCACCGCCGGGGAAGTGGCCGCGGCCGAGGGGGATCTGGGCGTGGCCCAGGCTGGGGTGCGCCAGGCCCAGGCCGCCTATAACATAGTGAAGGGCGACCCCAACATCGGCGCCCGGCCCGAATCCATGGCCTTGCAGCAGGCCACCGAGCGCTTGAACGCGGCCCAAGCCCGGCACGATCTGGCGATTCAAGGGGCCACCCGCTCCCAGTTGGCCGTGGTCAACAGCCAGATTTTGGCCGCCCAGGCCCAGGTGGCCGTGACCGGCACCCAGTTGCCCGCCGCGCAGGCCGGCGTGCTCTCCGCCCAGGCCGGGGTGGATGGGGCCCAGGCCAGCTTGGATGCCCTCCTGGACGGGGCGACGGTCGAGGACAAGGCTATGGCCGCGGCCAGGGTCAACTCGGCCAGGGCGCATCTGGCCGCGGCCCAGGCCCAACTGGCCCAGACCCGCATCACCGCCCCCTTTGCCGGGCAGGTGGGGATGCTCTTCAAGCGCACGGGCGAACTGGCCTCACCCGGCGTGCCCGTGCTCATGCTCGGCGACACGACCCACATGCAGGTGGAGACCACGGATCTGCAAGAGACCGACGTCACCCGGCTGGCCGAGGGGCTGCCCGTGGCAGGTCACCTTCGACGCCCTGCCCGACCAGACCTTCACCGGCACCATCAGCCGCATCGCCCCCATGAGCACCACGGACAAGGGCAGCACCAACTTCCAGGTGGTGATCGACGTGGCGAATTTGGCCCCGTCTTTGCGCTGGGGGATGACGGCGTTGGTGAATGTGGCGGTGGGGCGGTAGCCGATAGCCCCTGCTCGCTCCCACGCTCTGCGTGGGTGCGGTAAACCGGCGCTCTGCGCCGAGGGGCGCAGGAGCGCCCAGGTGCATTCCCACGCGGAGCGTGGGAACGAGAGTGCAGTTTTTAACCAAGAAAACGAGCCTATGACAACCATTCAAACCCCGATCATGCAACTGCGCCATGTGACGAAAGCCTACGAGACCGGGGACGGTCTTTTTAGCGCGCTCAAGGATGTCTCGTTCGAGATCCAGCCGGGCGAGTTTTTGGGCATCACCGGCAAGTCGGGGGCGGGGAAGACGACTTTGCTCAACATGATCTCCGGGGTCAGCGGGTTGACCTCTGGGGAGGTGCTGTTTCAACGGGCAAGGGCGGCGCGGCGCTGCCCATCCACGCCATGAACGAGGACGCAGCTGGCCATCTGGCGAGGCCAAAATGTGGGGATCGTCTATCAGTCCTTCGAGCTGATGCCCACCCTCAATTTGGTGGAGAATGTCATGCTGCCGCCGGATTTTCTGGGCACGTACAACCCGGTGATCAGCAAAAAGCGGGCGCTGGAACTGTTGGAGTTGGTGGAGATCGCCGAGCACGCCTACAAGATCCCGGCCCACATCTCCGGCGGGCAGAAGCAGCGGGTGGCCATCGCCCGGGCCATGATCAACGACCCGGACCTGATCATCGCCGATGAACCCACGGGCAATCTGGACACGGTGACCGCGGAGACCATCTTCCAGATCTTCCAGAAGCTGGTGGACCGGGGCAAGACCATCGTCATGGTGACCCACGACGTGGGCTTTGCGCCCCGCTTTTCTCGGCGGCTGCATATTGTGGATGGGGTGGTCGGTGATCCCGACGAGACCTTGGGCAGCGGGGCCGATTTAAGCGCCGCCCACGCCCATACGTCCGGTGGCAACGCCCAGATTTTCATGCGGGATGATCGGCCTTGCGGCGAGGTGGATGTGGAGCCGGTCAAAGCGGGCCAAGCCTTTCCGGCCATCGCTCTACATAATGTTCACAAGGTGTACGAAAACGCCGCCGGGAAGTTTGTGGCCCTCAAGTCCATCGATCTGGAACTCAACTACGGCCAGTTTATCTCCATTGTGGGCAAGTCCGGGTGCGGAAAGTCTACCCTGCTCAACATGATCACGGGCATCGACCATCCCACGTCCGGCGAGGTGATCATCGGCAACGAGCGCATTTATGGCATGAACAACAGCCAGCTTGCCCTGTGGCGGGGCAAGAATATGGGCGTGGTCTTTCAGTTTTTCCAGCTTCTGCCCACCCTGACCTTGCTGGAAAACACCATGCTGCCCATGGACTATTGCAAGGTCTACCCCTTCAACGAGCGGCCCCAGCGGGCCATGGAGCTGCTCAAAATGGTGGGGCTGGAAGCCCAGGCCCATCAACTGCCCGCCGCGGTCTCCAGCGGACAGCAGCAGGGCGCGGCCATTGCCAGGGCCTTGGCCACGGACCCCTCCATCATCTTGGCCGACGAACCGACGGGCAACCTGGACTCCAAATCGGCGGAGAATATCCTCACCATCTTCGAGAATCTGGCGGCCCAGGGCAAGACCGTGCTGATCGTCACCCACGACCCGTCCATCACCCAGCGCACGGACCAGACCATCATTTTGTCGGACGGGGAGATCATCGACCAGACTGTGGCGAGGGCTTTGCCCTACCTGTCCCATCCCCAGATGTTGGCGGCCACGCATCAAGCTGTCAAACGGCGATACGATCCCCAGGCCACCATTCTCAGCCAGGGCGAGAGGGTCGAACATTTCTTCATGATCGTCTCCGGCGCGGTCGAGATCATGGTCAGCCACGAAGATCTCAACCACGGGGGCATGAAAGAAATGAGCCTGGCTTGTCTGGGGCCGGGCCAGTTCTTCGGCGAGGTGGAGTTGCATCAGGGGGATGCTTCCTTGGCCAGTGTGCGGGCCGCGGCCCGGGGGGCAGAGGTGGCCCTGCTGCCCCGCTCTGTCTTCAATGAATTGGTCGAAAGCTCGATTTTGACCCGTCAAACCGTCCAAGATGTGGCGACAACTCGGTTGGCCGAACACCGAAGCCGAAAGGTCAGCCGATGAGCGCCAAGATGATTACGGACAAGCTCAAACCCCGGTGGAGCAAAGTCTTCGCCGACCTGTGGGGGGACAAGACCCGCACGGTGCTGGTGGCCTCGTCGATTGCCGTGGGCGTCTTTGCCATCGGCATGATCATCACGGCCTTTGACATTCTGGGTGTGGACATTGATGCCAGCTTTGCCGCCTCTAACCCGGCCAATGTGGAGGTGCGCACGGACCCCTTTTATGCGGATCTGATTCGGGTGATCGACAAGGTGCCCGGTGTGGCGGCTGTGGAAGGTCGGCAGATGACAGGGGTGCGGGCCAGGAGGGGCGACGAAGGCTGGCAGGATGTCCTGTTGGTGGCCATTGAGGGTTTTGAAACGAGCCAAATTCGGCAGCTTGGCACCATCGGCGGTGTCCAATCCCTGGGCGAAAACCAGGTCATGTTTAGCCAGGATATGCTGAACAGCACGGGCTTTCAGCCGGGGGATGCGGTGGAGATCCGCCTGGCGGATGATTCGATCCACGCCCTGACCGTGTCCGCGGTGGTCAGCGATCAAGCGACTGCCAAGCCCGATCCCAACGCCATGGCCAATGCCTTTGTCTCCCTTGACACGGCCAGGGCCATGGGGGCGGGCAACTATTTCAACCGTCTTCTGATCACCGTTGACCCGGCGGGGCGCAACGACGAAGCATTCGTCGATGCGGTCGCCATCCGGGTGGAAGAGAAGTTGGAGAGCCACAACCGGGGCCACTACGGAACCGACGAGACCCTCTCCAACCAACATCCCATGGCCGAGACAACCCTGGCCGTGCTGGGGGTGCTGGGGGCCTTGGGCGTGCTGATCACCATCCTCAGCGCCTCGCTGATCGTCAACATGCTCAACGCCATGCTCACCCAACAGTTGCGCCAAATCGGGGTGATGAAGCTGATCGGCGGGCGCAGCGGGCAGATCTTGCTCATGTATTTGGGCATGATCGTGGCCTACAGCGTGATTGCCCTGATTGTGGCCGTGCCCGCCGGCACTGTGGCCGGCTATGGGCTGGCCCTCTTCATCAGCAACATGATGGGGGCCGTGGTCCAGGGCTTCCGCATTGTGCCTGTGGCGATTGTGGCCCAGGTGCTGGTGGCCTTTTTGGTCCCCTTGGCGGCTGGCTTTTTCCCGGTGAACAGTGGGGCCAAGACGAACGTGCGCCGGGCCATCAGCAACTATCGGCCCGGCGGCCAAGCTGCCCGCCAGGGCCTGTTCACCCGCACGGGCAAGTGGATGAGCCAGATTCCCCGGCCCATTTTGCTCTCCTTCCGCAACACCTTTCGCAAGAAAGGCCGCTTGATGTTGACCCTCTTCACGTTGACCATTGCCGGGGCGGTCTTCATCGGCGTCTTCAACGTGCGGGCCTCCATGAACCACCTGATGAGCTCGTTGACCGAGCACTTTATGGGCGACGTGACCGTCAGTTTTAACCAGCCCTACAACGTGCGCAAGGTGGAGGACATCCTGCTCTCTGTGCCCGGTGTGGCCGGGGCGGAGGGATGGGGCGGGGCCAGAGCCGAGATTGTGGATGCCAATGGCGATCTGATCACGAACTTGGCCATTGTGGCCCCGCCGGACGACACGGACCTGCTTGACCCAGAACTGGTGGCCGGGCGCACGTTGCAGCCCGGCGAGCGCAAGGCCATGGTCGTGTCCGACACCATCTATATCAACTTCCCGGAGATCCAGCCTGGGGACACGGTGTGGGTCGAACTGCCGGGCAACGAGAAGGAGGCCTGGCGGGTGGTGGGCGTCTTCCGCTTTGTGGCCATGCTGGGCGACACCCTGGCCTATGCCAATTTTGACTATGTGACCAACAAGATCAACCTGCCCCAACAGGCGGTCTCCTACCGCATCATCGCCCACGATAATGACCCCGTTGTCTTGAACGGGATGATCGCCCAGATCGACCGCAAACTGGTGGACCGGGGCTATGGGGTGCAGAGCATCCGCTCTGGCGCGGTGATGCGCAAAAGCTCCACCCAGGCCGTCAACACCCTGGTGATCTTTCTGCTGATCATGGCCATCCTGACCGCGTTCGTGGGCAGCATCGGCCTGATGGGCACCATGAGCATCAGCGTGTTGGAGCGCACGCGGGAGATCGGCGTCATGCGCACCATCGGCGCGGTGGACGGGGTGGTGATGCAGTCGGTGATCATCGAAGGGCTGGTCATCGGCCTGATCACCTGGGTGATCGCCATCGGCCTCTCGTATCCCATCAGCGTTTTGCTGCTGGATATCATCGGTCAAGCCATGCAAGGATCCACCTTCGCCTTGATCTTCACGCCCCTGGGTGTCTTTTTGTGGCTGGGGGTCGTGGTCGTGCTTTCCATCGTGGCCAGCGTCATGCCCGCCCGGAATGCGGCGAAGTTGACGATCAATGAGGTGCTGGCGTACGAATAAAGCGTGTCCGTAAGTCAAAGAAAAGCCGAACGCCTGCATCCCAGGATGCAGGCGTTCGGCTTTTCTTTGGATGAATGGTCGTTGTGAAAGTCAGAAAATGGATGTCGCTTGTGGAGCTAAGGTTCCTTCAATTTGCCGATCGTACATCGGACGCAACTTCAACGCCTTGGGTCCATAACTCGTATTCGCTCAGATCCATCTCGTCGTCCCAGGAGACGCCATACCCCCCAGCATCGACTTTGACCGCGTTGAAGAAAGCTTCATGGCGCAACAACTGAAATCGGTCCAGGCGAAGAATTGTCTCACAGTCATAGCGTTTTTGGACGCCATTGACAAATGTCACCAACAGGCTTCGCCCGCCGAGTGGTTTGACTGATGCTATTCTTGGACTCGTCATATCCCTACTCCAATCCGGGCAATCGGCCAAACTCATTGCTGTTCCACATTCGCAATAACTCTTGTTGATATTGCAAACCCCACTCCCTTACCAGTCGATACGCTCGCACAGGCAGATCGCCCTCCATCATTTCGACTGTTTGGATGTCGAAAACCGCATTGTACTCCCCGTAAATGGCATGGAAATGGGGAATCCCATGCTCGCTCTGGCTGAAGTACATCTTGATGACGATACCATAGAAACGGGTGATCACGGGCATGGGGGAATCTCCTTGTTGGGTGAGGGACTTAATGACCTCGATTTAGGGTTGGTTTATTCGCCCATTATATGCCCCCACCCAACCGAAGTCAAGCAAAAAACGTCCCTCCCCAAGCGATCCTCGGCTGCCGCCGCCACAGAAAAGCCGAACGCCTGCATCCCCGGATGCAGGCGTTCGGCTTTTCTGTGGACTGGATTTGACCCTGTTTCTTACCCCCGTTCGCTCATAAACAGAGTGAAATCCACATCCCCAGGCGAAGCCCCATAGTCGGTCAGGAGGACAGCGGCTTCGCTGCGATGCTGGGTGCCGTGGTTGACCACATGGTACAAGCATTGCCACAGGACCCGCGCCCGTTTCTGCCCCTCGTCCGTCGTGTAGCGCACAAAGCCGGTCAGATCCTCATCCGTGAGGCCGGCCAAGTAGGCGCGCATGGCCGCTTCCTCCTCTGCCCAGCGCTGGGCCAAGCCATCAAGGGTGGGAAAAGTGGCCTCGGTCAACTCCCTGAAACCGGCCAGGGAATTGGTCTGGCACAGGAGACGCCAGGCATACTCGGCCTCCAGGCCATGCACCAACGTGCCCCGCAGGCTGCCATAGCTATGGGAGGTTGGGGCCGCATACTGTTCCGGGCTGATCCGGGCGCAGGCCGTCAAGATGCGCCGGTTGGCCCAATAGTTGTAGTCGTAGATCAGCAGAATGTCTTGTGTGTTCATGAAATGCTCCTTGTTGCTATGCGTCCCGCCGATAGCGCATGTAGACGACACCCGACGGCAGGGGGGACGCTTCCACCAAGGTCATGTTGAGCCGCTTGCCCGTGGGAAAGAGCCGCTTGCCCCCGCCCAGGACGATGGGGTAGACGTGCAGGCTGTATTCATCGACCAGATCATGCTCGGCCAGGGTGTGGACCAGCACGCTGCTGCCGTCCACCAGGATATTCTTGCCCGGCTCCTGTTTGAGCTGGCGAACGGCTTCGACCACATTCTCTCGAATGATGGTGGAGTTCCGCCAGGCCGCGGCGGAGTCCAGGGTTGTGGAGACCACGACTTTGCGCATGGCGTTGATGGAATCAAAGAAGGGATCTCCGGCCGGCATGGGTTCAAACGCTCCGCCGTGGATCTGCCACGTCTTGCGCCCCAACAGGAAGGTATCGGCCTGGCTCATGGTCTCAACAAAGTGGGCCCCAATGTCATCGTGCCAATAGGGCATGGTCCAGCCCCCATGCTCAAAACCGCCGTCCGTGTCTTCTTCCGCGCCCCCCGGTGCCTGGATCACCCCGTCCAGGGTGATGAATTCTGCAACGATCAGATCTCGCATAGCGGCTCCTTTGAAAAGTGAAAAGGTCAGGGGACTAGCGAGAGCCGTGGCCCCGCATGATCCTGACCTGATTGAGTGGTCGGCCCACTATACAGCCTCGGTTTCTTTGTGTCAAGACCCGAAAACTCTTCCCCTGAACGGCTTAATCTTCCGGGATGTGTGCGTGCCAAATCTCTGGATAAAGCTCTTGAAAGGTCACCCACGTATCACGCTCGATGTCAGGATCGTTTGACCGGGCGACATTCATGGTGATTTGAAGGTTTTTTAGCGCCGTGTCGAACTGGCTTTTGGAATAGCCATATTCGTGCAGCACCTCGTCTCGAAGCGCCCCGGTTTCCCACGGCTCATGCCGGATCTTGCTCGTAGATATGCTGGGCCAAGGGGTTCAGGGTGTGGACCGGTTTGTAGGCCGCCGCAAAATGCACATCCCGCAAGTAGTCCATGTCCATCAACACGGCAAAGCCGCCCTTGACTTTGCCGTAAAAGATCTCATCGGGATAGGTGGCGGGCAGGCGATTCTTCCAGTCCCAGACCGCCGAAACCTTATCGCCCCACCCCTTGTCGCCGGCCTGCTTTTCCGGCAGATCCACATGCGCCCATAGGGAGGGCAGGTCAGTTTTGGCGCTCTCGAAAATGGTGCAGACTTTCAATTCCCGAATCAAGAACCGGGCTTCTTCAAACGTTGTGATCATTGGTTTTCTCCTGGGATCTCACGTCGAAGCGTTGTCGACCCGTTCGCACCAGGGGGTGCGAACTCCGCTGGGCTGGGGTTTAACGCTCGTGCTATTTAACGATCAGCGGCAAATAGATAACAGCGTTGTCATCGTTCAAGATGTGACCAAAGGCGCCATTCACGGAGATGGGCACCGTGCCATTGCGAATCAGGGTTTGGAAAAGCTCATCCTGCTCAAAATCCGTGTCGCCCATGATCTGGACGGTGAAGGTCTGCGTGGTCTGGCCCGGCTGGAAGGTCAATTCGCCGCCGGTGGCCACGAAATCTTCCCCGGCCACCGCCCCGGTCTCGCCCGATCCCGAACTCACTTCATACGCCACGGTCACCACAAAGGCGGCGGGCGTGGAGAGGGTGACGGTGAAGACCATGGGGGTCAGCCCCGTATCCCCCTCCATCACTTGGGGACTGAGGCTCCGACCCAGCCGGGCGGAATCATCGTCTGTGATTTGGCCCGTGCCTTCGCTGTCGGTCAAGGTCGCCCCCACCGGGCTGCTGAGGATAACGGTGAAACTCTCGGAAGCCCCCTCATCCACCACATCTCCCTGCACCTTCACGGTCACGGTCTTGGTCGTTTGGCCTGGATCGAAGGTCAGCGTGCCGGACACGGCATCAAAATCTGTGCCCGCGCTGGCTGTCCCGTTGCTTGTGCTGTAATTGACCGTCACACTCTGGGCGCTGGCCGGGGAGAGGGTGATGGTGAAGATCAGATCCACGGTGCCGCTGTTGCCCTCCAGCACAGATTGGTCGTCGATACTCAGGGCGGAAAGTCCGTCGTCGTCGATAATCGTGCCGAGTCCAACGGCGTTGACGATGTCGGCCCCGTTTTCGTTGCTCAGGGTGACCGTGAAGGTCTCATCCTGCTCGTCGTCCGTGTCGCCGATGATTGGAACGGACAGGGTCTTGACGCTTTGGCCGGGATCAAAGGTGAGCGTCCCCGAGGTGGCGGTGTAGTCGCTGCCGGGTGTGGCGTTGCCGGGCGTGGTCGCATAGTCAACCATCACGGTCTGGGTGGCGGGCGGTGCCAGGGTGACCGTGAAAATGGCGCTGCTGGTGCCGCTGTTGCCCTCGCTGACCGTCGCATGGCCAATGGACAACTGCTGTCGAGCTTCCACGGCGCCGATGTCGCAGAGGACACTGCCGTCGCCATCGCCGTCAAAGGGCCGGGCCACCTGGCGTTGATCCACGTCGGGGCAGGCGCTGTTGTCGGCGCTGTCGATGGCTGGGCTGCCGGCAAGCAGAGGATGGACAGGGGTCGTGCTGCTGAAATAGGCCAGGGGGGCCAGCATCGGGTCCACGCCTTGCTGGTCGCCGGTCTGGCTGAAGCCACATCTGAAGTCGCTGGACAAATTGTGGCCTTCGGACACAATGGTCCCTGTGGTGCCGCCACAATTGCGCTCGCTGTTGAAGGCGAAGATCGAGTTGACCACCCGCACGGGGCTGTTGCCGGTGAAGAGGCCATTATACCCGGTGCCCGCGGTATTGGTCCGGCTGTTGAAGGCGATTGTGCTATTTTGCAGAAAGAGAGAAACCGTTGCGCCGGATAGTTGAATGCCGCCATAGTTGTTGGACGCCACATTGCCGCTGATGGTGGCGTTGGTGAGCGTGATGGCCCCCTGGGTGGCAAAGAGCGCCGCACCCGATGTGGACCGGTTTCCCTGCAACGTCACCCGGTTCAACTGGGCGATGCCGCCTGTGGCCAGTCCGCCGCCGAAGCTGCCAGACTGGTTGTCTCGAATCGTCACGTCGGTCAAGGTGATGGGGCGACTGCTGTCGATGGCGCCGCCCGAATAGCCGCTGGCGACATTGCCGGCCAGCACAGAGCGGTTGATGGTGATGGTGCCGTTGGCGTAGTTATAGATGCCGCCCCCGCTGCCTTCGCTCGTGTTGGTCATGACCTCGCTATCGTCGATGGTCAACATGCCCAGATTAAAAATGGCCCCGCCACTGCCCACCGTGCTGTTCTGTGCCACCAAAGTGTTGCGCAGGGTCAAATCCCCCGAACTGAGGATCGCCCCGCCGCCGGTGTCGAAAATATCCGAAGAGGGGGTAAGGATCGCCCCGTTGCGGATTGTAAGATCGGAAATCGTGGTCTGGGCGATGATCCACACCAGCCGCCCTGAGCTTGCGCCGTCCAGAATCGTCACCGCCCGACCGGCTCCCTGGACGGTCAACCGTTTGTCGATGGCAAGATTGTTCACCGGGTAGACGCCCCCCGCCAGGATGATCGTGTCATCATGGGCCGATTTGGTGACGGCGGCGGCCAGGGTCTTGCAGGCAGCCCCGGCGGACAGACAACTGTTGTTGTCATTGCCGTCGGCCACGTTGACAAACCACTGGGTCCCGGTCGGCGCCTCGGTTTGAGATGAATCGAGCAATGGCTGCCGATTCGGGAAGGCGGCCCCCACATCCCCGGTGAAGGAGAGGGCGAGAAGAAGGGCGAGAACAAGCGAGACAAGAAGCGGGGCAAAGAGGGAGCGAAGTGGGAAGACAGGCATTTTCATAGGGTCTCCATGGCGTAGAGCGCTAGCTGTGGGAAGTCGTAGCGAAGATATTTCTGTCTGAATGGGGCAATTTTGCAGGCCGACATTTTCCCGACTCACCACCCAGACTGGCGGACGCCATTATAACCCTTAGGTTCACAGACCGTCAATGAGGTGTAATCTGCTGTCACCGCCCACCGTGGACGCTAAAAAAGGTCGGCTCTTTGGGAATTCAGGGGGTTGACTTGCCCAAACCTTCCAGGAAGCTTAAAGCTTCCTGGAAGGTCGGACCGGGCGGATCTTGTCAACCCCCTGAGATCCCAAAGAGCCAAAAGGTCTTGAATCGGCGAATCTGCCTTCCGCACCCATGCCCTACCCAGCATGAATGCTGAACTGCAACTGGGCCAGGTTGATGCCGGAGATCGTGACCGGCACGACTCTGATCCAGCTCGTAGTCGCCGCCATAGATCGGCCCCTCGATATCCAGATCCGGGATCACGGCGAAACAGCGGCGGCCATTGTTCTCCACAATCACGGCGTCCCCGGTCCAGTCCGGGTTTTGGAGCAGATAGACCAGGGTCCAGTGGCGGTTGGCCGTGCGCTCGGTCTGCCGGGTGAGGCTCATGCCCATGGCCGCCTCCGCCACCCGCTGCATCAGGGTTTGGCTGTCCAGGGGCGGCTGACCGGCCAAAAAGGCCCGAATCTGCTGATGGGCCAACAGGTCCGTACAGCGACGCAGGGGGCTGGTGACCTGGGTATATTGGGCCATGCCCAGCCCGGCGTGCAGGCCCGGCTCGCCCTTGGGCTGGCTGGGGCGCATCAATCGGCGCAGGCCAAAGTTGCCGGAGAGGGTGTCCGGGGCCTGCATGGGCAGATCCGGCCCCCGCTCCTGGGTGCTGAAGGGGACGGGGATCTGATTTTCCAGGGCGAAGCGGGCCGCTCCTTCCCCGGCCAGCAGCATGGCATCCCGCACCAGATTGCGGCTGCGCAGGTTGGCGAAGGGGCGCACGCTGACCCGGCCATCCACCACCCGTACCCGCACTTCGGGCAGGTTGAGATCCAACGCGCCCAGTTCCTGGCGCCGGGCGGTGAAGGCGTGGGCGAGGGCGTCAATTTCCGCCAGGGGGGAGGTGTCCAACTGGGTGTCGGCTTCGGCATAGCTCAACCGGGTCACCCGCACCCAACTGGGCGTGATTTCAATGTGCTCGATCTCGCCCGCCGCCGTCACGTCCAGGCCGAAGGAGAGGGCCGGGGAGATCTCGTCGATGCCCAGGGCCAGGCGGGGCGTGGCCGCTGGGGGCAACATGGGGATGGTGCCTTCGGGCAGATAGAGGTTGGCGCCCCGGGCCCGGGCTTCCTGATCCAAAGCCGAGCCGGGGCGGATCAGGGCGGCGGCGTCGGCCACATGCACCCAGAGTCGGCCATCGTCCCAACTGATGGCGTCGTCCGGGTCCGTGGCACCTTCGTCGTCGATGGCCAGAGAAACCAAGTGGGTCAGGTCCCGGCGGGGTTCGTCGGGCAGATCGGGGAGGGCCAGATCCGGCGCGTCCAGGGCCACGCCCATGCGCCGGGGATAGGGGTTGACCTGCTCGTCCCAATATCCCACGGCCAGCAGCAGGGCGTGGGCGGATTCCGGGGTGGCATCTCGACTCAGGGCACGCAGGGTGCGGCTTTGGGTCTGCTCGCCCAGGGCCACGGCCACCACATCGCCCATGTAGCGATCTTCGCTCTCCAAGGGGTGATCGCCGGCCTGAACCCGGTCCAAAAAGGCTTGCCAGGCGGCGGCCTCCACGGCCTTGGCCGCCCGTCCGGCCTCAATCTCCGCCACCGCCTCCGCCGTGTGGACGGTCACCGCGTCCACATCCCCGCTGAAATAGAGGCCATCATCCACCATCTGCCACAAGGCCCACGCCCCCGCCGGGGTGAACTCGCCGTAGGCCAGATCCGCCAGATCTGGCCAGGTCCGACCGTCTCCCCGGCCAGCAATTCCCAGGCGGCCATGACCTCGCCCTTGGGCGGGCGCAACGCCCCCAGGTTGGACACCGGGCCGGGGTGCAGCAAGGTCACATCCTTGGGGCGCACGGAAAGGCTCTCGCCCTCGGCGGTCTTGATCTCGATCTTCTTGTCGCCGGTCTGAACCAGGCGGGCGGCCCGTTGTTTATAAAGGAGCAGGCTATCCTTGGGCAAAGTTGACATAGTCGTTTATGACGGTCCTCTCAGTGGTTCGTCTCAACTGGATTCGTGCAGATATTGCTCAAGCTTCAAAAGCGCTTCCGGCAGATTCTTGCGCCCGAAGCCGATCCGAAAGGCGTTGTACCCTGCGCCGTAGAGGGTCCCCGGCAGGAGCAGGACACCGGCTTGCTCGACCAGGTCGGCGCAGAAGTCGTCAACCGATCCCTGGCGCAGGATGGGGAAGGCGATGGAGCCAGCTTTGGGCCGATCCCAGCCGAAACGATCCTCGTGCAAGCCAAAGAAGGCATCGAGCAGGTCCAGGTTGTGGCGGATGATATCCAGATTTCGTTCGACAATGGGGCCGGCGTGGCGCAGGGCCAGGGTGGCCAGAAACTCGCTTGGGGCGCTGTTGCAGATGGTGGTGTAGTCCTTGAACGCCGCCATCTGGCCAAAAAGCGCGCTATCTCGTGTCGCAATCCAGCCGATGCGCAGCCCGGCCAAGCCGTATGTCTTCGACATCACGCCGAGGGAGACGGCCCGCTCGTTCAGGTCGGCCAAGGCGGGCAGCCGATCCGCCGGGTCAAGCTCCAGGCCCCGATAGACCTCATCGGCGAAGATGATGAATCCGTGTTTGTCGGACAGGGCGGAGAGTTCACGCACAAATTCTGGGTCGGGCAGATAGCCGGTCGGGTTGTGGGGGAAGTTGACCACCACCACCCGGGTGCGGGGCGTCAGCAGCCGCTCCAGATCGCCCAGGTCCAACGCCCAGGCCTGGGCCGGATCCCCGCGCCATTCCGACACATCCGCGCCGATGCGTTGGGCGATCTCGCCGAGGGACTGGTAGAAGGGCGCGTGGACCACAACATGATCCCCAGGGGCGAGGACGACGTTCATGAAGTTGAAGATCGCCTCCTCGGCCCCGGCGTGGACGAGAACTTGATCCGGCGTGACTTGGTCGTACAACTTGCCAATTTCCTGGCGCAGGCGCGGATCACCCAGGGGTTCGGTGTAGCCGAGCCACAGGGCGTCCAACCGCTCCCGTGCCCCAGGCTCCATGGCCAGCAGGTCGCCCAGGCTGAGGCTTTCGCAGTCGGATGAGCAGAGCAAATAGGGGGCGGTGAACTCGTGCCGGGCGAAGAACCGTTCGAGTTTGAATGGGGAAAGCTTCATGTGGGGCGTTTTCCTTCCGGATAAGATTGGGCGAATGGGGACAAGGTTTGGCGTCCCCTGCCCGCGCCCATTATAGGTCCCCGCCCCGCCGAAGTCAACGAATCTCACTGCCGACAACTTCGGTCAGAATGACCCATCGTCTGGGCCATCCCTCACAGAAAAGTCCGAACGCCTGCATCCCAGGGAGCAGGCGTTCGGACTTTCTGTGGCAATCGTCAAAAGCGGTCAGAGGGCCGCAACCCCCCGGCCACCCACATTCACCCCTGTCGGAGCCTGACTAAAGGGTGATTACCTGGTCGGGCATATTCCCGGCCAGGGCGGCGTATAGATCGGGGAAGCAGCCGACGGCCACCCCCTCCACGGTGTTGAGCGTCCGCACTTCTCCTGGGGCTGTGCGGCCTTGACCGTCACCGTCACACCATCGGGGCTCGCCTTCGGCCAGGTTGCGTTCCAAGGCGCACATGTCGCACATCATCAACAACATGCCCGTCTCTTTGGCCACCTTGGCCAATCGCTCCCCCACCGGGTCGCCTTCGCGCAGAACGAAGGTGTTGTCATCAAAGAAAAACATGCCCACCACCTCAACACCGTGGGTCTTGGCTTCGAGTTGGGGCAGGATCATCTTGGCCAGTTTGTAGCTTGCGGATCTGGGCATTGCGAAAACATAGGCAACTTTCATAGGTCAGTTTTGGCTCCTTGGATTTGTCGGGATTACCCCGGTTTGGCGTTTACCTTCAGATAGATTCTTCATAGCCGGCTACGTTTGACGCCCCCTGGCCGGGCCGATGACCAGCCAAGAGCGCCCATTATAGTTCCCCGGTTGGTCAGAGTCAACACTACCATTTTTGCGTCGAAGGCTGCACGCCCTCAATGGTGAATGGTCTGACCCAAGGGCAGTCCATCGTTCCGGCAATCCCATCCGCAGAAAAGCCGAACGCCTGCATCCTTGGATGCAGGCGTTCGGCTTTGATGAAGATAGGCTACATCGACTGGATTACTCGCTCATATTCGTCGTGCGGACCGATCCAGAACCAGTAGATGGTGTCGCCCTCCACCAATCCCAAAGCTCGGTACGCATCGGTGATGCGCACCGAGTTGACCGGGCGATGGTTACCCACGCGCTTGAACTGCAATCCCGGGGACTCAGGATGTACTTGCCAGATCCGATATGCCTTGACCGCCCGTTGACGAATGCTGCTCGGCAGTCGGTAGTATAACGTCCAGAATTGGGGGAGCGTTTGCGAGTTCATTTTGGCGCAAGCTCACCGTTGGCGGTGAACGCCATTGGCCTGGCCTTGCCGGCTCGAATGGCTGCCAGCGCCTCATCCGCCAATTTGTTCAGAGCGAGTTGGCCCCCTTCGGAGGACAGGAGTTCATCCCACCGTGCATCAGATTCAGTGTAGCTATCGTCAGGGTCTGCGTCTTCCTCAAAGAAGTCGAGATCTGTCGTCTGGGCTGTCTCGGCGGCCAGGAAACGGGCGAAGGCAAAAAGTTGCGCCTTGCGCTCTGGGGGCAGACTATGCACAATGGTGATGAGGTTGTGTTCACCAATAGTTGTTGGCACTGCGACCTGCTCTGCCATAGTTTCTCCTCACGTTAACCAGATAGGGGGTGTCCGCTCTGAATTGCCCAAGGTTGAAGCCAACCTTCTGTACAGCAATTGCCTCGACTGAATGACCCACACGTTGCCCATTATAGACTCTCTCTTGACGGCAGTCAACAAGGCCAGAATTGCTAAATTGGCCTATCCCAGGATGATCTGTCACCCTCGTTCCGCTTATGATGGAAACGAACCGGACTATCCCGAAAAGGGCCGGTTCCTCTTGCGTTGAGGTCGATTCGTTGGCCCATTCTTTGAATGGACCCATTCCGGGATGGGCGGGTAAATCTCCCGCATTCTGCGCCCATTCCGGGAATGGGCCAAGCCCACCCACTCGACCCAAGATCGCCCCGGCCCTTTCCCGGAATGTCCAAGTACATCCAACGGCGGATGTCCTGCGCCCGAAAAACCATTTCCAAAAATAGAATCCACCCCCGCCACAGAAAAGCGGAACGCCCGCATCCCAGGATGCAGGCGTTCCGCTCTGGCGGACGGCTCCCCACCATTCCGGGAATGGGCCACCTCCATCCACTCGACCCAAGATCGCCCGGCCCTTTCCCGGAATGCCCGAGTGCATCCCCCGGCGGATGTCCTGCGCCCGAAAATACCGTGAACTGTCACCGCAATCCATAGGAAAGCAGAACGCCTGCATTCCAGGGGCAGGCGATTAGGCCATCCATGGCGGCGCTTTGCCAAACCAACGGCTCAGGGTTTCTCGCAATAATGTGAAGGCAGGGTCTTGGCATCGGGTTAGGCTGACTCTTTGGGCCAGTTCTTGAAACAGGGCGGAGGATCTGGGGCGCCTCTGCTGGCGTAGCAAGGCTTCGAGCAGTTCTTTGGGCTGGGTAGGTTTGGGGTCTCCCACTGCCCAACAGGCCAGTTCATTCGCCAAATCGTGGATCTCTTCCCACGTCGAGCGCAAAACTTGTGGCACAACGTCAGAGTCGGCCCAAACCCATGCTTCCAACTCTGGATCGATCACTATGATCTGGCATCGCCCCTCATCCCACCCTTTGACGGCCATCTGTTGCAGCAGATCAGCTCGCAGTTGCTCCGCTCCGCCCGCTGGTGCCCCATCCCATGCCAGATCAATCACCACTAGCGCACAGGTATGGCTGGAAAGAAAAGGGGCGAGAAAATCGGCTGCTTGATGATAAACGCCCGGATCCTTGAGTGGGTGGCGATAGATATCGACGATAACATCCCGGATACCCAGGGATTGTTGACGAGCCGTAAGCAACGCCTCAATGGTCTTTTCTTGTTGCACATCCGCAACCAACACAACCAGGTCTGCTTGTATGTCCTGACTCATCCGAGCACCCCCGCCGCGTAGAGGGTGGAGAGATCGACCTCGCCCCGCCAGTTCTTGAGGGCGGGATGGTGATCCCCGCTGACAATGCTGACAGCCCCGGAGGGATTTTTGGCAAAACAGAGCAGTTGGCTGGGGGCTGCCAAGCCCAGAAAGAGGGGAGAGTGGGTGGCAACCAACACCTGCCCACTATATACGGATGATAGCGACTGAAAGACACCCTCTACGGCCCTGGGATGGATGCCATTTTCAGGCTCTTCGATCAAATAGACGTTTGATTGTTCCGGCAAATAGGCCAGAAGGGTCAACGCCAGAAGACGCAGGGTGCCGTCGGAGACCAGCCAAGACGGGATGGGGTCCGAACCACTCTTGTAGGCCAGGGCTAAATATAGATGGCGATCCTCTGGCCGTTCGTAAACTTTTACGTCTCTAATATCGGGTAGGATTGTGCGGATGTGGGCGATCCAATCCCGATAGTGCAGGGGATGAGACCGTTCGAGATCATGAATGACGATGGGAAGATTCGCCCCCTCCACATGAAAAGATCGGGAGGCCGACGGACTGACCGGACGGCGCATGGCTGCGCTGTTGAGCGCCAGCACCTGGATTCCGTCCAAAAGTAGGTTGCGCAGCCAGATAGCGATGGGAAAGCGACTCGTATCGTCGGGCAAGCCTGATAGGGCGGCCTTGCGCTCGCCTACCCGGTATTGGATGTTCCATTGGCCACTCTCGGATTTGTAGTAATCGTTGCCCGATTGGGGAACCTTTTTGGCCACGGTCTGCCATCCCGATGGCGTCTTGCCCGTGGTCATGATTGTTTTTGGGGGGGATGGTTCCGTGGGAAATAGGGGCAGTTGATTCTGCCGGGGTGGCTTCCCCGCCTTGGCGCTGTCGATCAGCCAGAGGATCTCGGCCTTGATCTCCAATTCCCCCTGGGGTCCTTTGCCAAAGGCGACTTCGTAACGGGCCAGATCCGCCCCCGCGTTGCCGTTTCCATTCTTGGCGGCGCGTACCCAATCGGGGACAGTGAATTCGACCGCCAACTCAAAGCTGTCGGCAATCTGGTTGAAGATCAGTTCATCCAAGCTGCGGGCGCGCCCTTGGCCGGAATTCCGCCCGAAGAGCAGTGCTTCATCCAGTCCGCTACGCACGAAATCACCCAATAGGGCCACCACATCTAAAAAGGTGGATTTACCAGAGGCGTTGGGACCGACCAGCACCTGAAACTGCCCTATTTCCTGGGAGATGTAGCGCAGGCTACGGAAGTTCAGTGCTTCGATGCGGTGAATCATGGAGGTGTTCCTTCCAAGAAGATCTTATGAATTTCGAAAGCCTGCTCGAATGTGAGTGTCCTTGGGCGTGCCATTAAGGGATTGGGGTTGGAGATCGAGATGCTCAATCTTGCAAAAGCAGAATGGCTGAGAGAAGCGGAGTCTGCTGTTCTCAGTATATGCGAAGGATAGAGGTTTGCTCAAACTGGATGCTATGCATTCCGGGAATGGCAAAGCCCCCCACCCCACACCCCATCCTCCTTCCAACCTGACAACCCCACCCCCCTCATGGTAAACTCCCACCCCATGACACCTAACCGCCGACCTCCACATCCACTCCCACTTCTCCCGGGCCACCAGCAAGGACCTGGACTTCCCCCACCTCGCCCTGTGGGCGCAGCGCAAAGGCGTCCACATCGTCGGCACCGGGGACATCAGCCACCCCGGCTGGCTGGCGGAGATGCACGCCAACCTGGACCCCGCGGAGGAGGGCCTCTTCCGCCTCAAGCCCGCACATCGCCCAGGCCGTGGACGCCCAACTCCCCGACGCCTGCCGGGGCACCGTCCGCTTCCTCCTGGCCGGGGAGATCAGCAACATCTACAAGCGAGACGGCCAGACCCGCAAGGTCCACAACGTCGTCTTCGCCCCGGACCTCGACGCCGTGGCCCGCCTCCAAGCCAAGCTGGAAACCATCGGCAACATCCGCTCCGATGGCCGCCCCATCCTGGGCCTGGACAGCCGAGATCTCCTCGAAATCATGCTCGAAATCGACGAGCGCTGCCACCTGATCCCCGCCCACATCTGGACCCCCTGGTTCTCCATGCTCGGCTCCAAGTCCGGCTTCGACTCCGTGGAAGCCTGCTTCGCCGACCTCACCCCCCACATCTTCGCCCTGGAGACCGGCCTCTCCTCCGACCCGCCCATGAACTGGCGCGTCTCCAACCTGGACCCCTACACCCTGGTCTCCCACTCCGACGCCCACTCGCCCCCCAAGCTGGCCCGGGAAGCCACCCTCTTCGACATCGACCTCAGCTACCCCGCCCTCTTCGCCGCCCTCAAAAGCGGCGACCCGGCCCGCTTCAAAGGCACCCTGGAATTCTTCCCCGAAGAGGGCAAATACCACCTGGACGGCCACCGCAAATGCAACGTCTGCTGGGAGCCGCCCACCACCCGCGCCCACGCCGGCCTCTGCTCCGTCTGCGGCAAACCCGTCACCGTCGGCGTCTCCCACCGGGTCGAAGAGCTGGCCGACCGTCCCCCCAACGGCCGCCCCGCCCGCACCCACCCCTTCGAGAGCCTCATCCCCCTCCCCGAAATCCTCTCGGAGATTGCCGGCGTCGGCCCCAACTCCAAAACCGTCCAGCGCGAATACATCGCGCCTCCTGGCCGACCTCGGCCCCGAACTCGACATCCTGCGCACCCTGCCCCTGGACGTCATCGCCCGCTCCGGCGGCCAGCGCCTGGCCCAAGGCATCGACCACATGCGCCGGGGCGACGTCCTCGCCCAAGGCGGCTACGACGGCGAATTCGGCACCATCAAAGTCTTCGCCGGCATCGATGCCACCATCCCCGCCGCGCAGATTGGTTTTCTTTTGGAAAAAACCAAGACAGACGCGGTCCGCAAAAGTGGAAAAGGGGGGCATAGACTTCGTCTCGCCGCCTTTGGCCCCTCCCGCCGTCTCGGAAGTGCGCCGCCCACGCTCCCTTTCGATCCCGGAAACTCCCCCCTACTCACCTACGTCTCCTCGTCCCTCAACCCCGACCAAGCCGCCGCCATCGCCGTCGTTGATGCGCCCTCTGGTCATCACCGCCGGCCCCGGCACGGGCAAGACCCGCACCCTCACCATGCGCATGGCCCACCTCCTGGCCCAAGGCATCGCCCCCGAATCCATCCTGGCCATCACCTTCACCAACAAAGCCGCCGCCGAGATGGCCGAGCGCCTCACGGATCTGGTCGGCGCCCCCACCGCCGCCCGCCTCACCATCGCCACCTTCCACGCCTTCGGCGTCCGCCTCCTCCGCCAATACGGCCGACCACCTGGGCCTGGACCCCAACTTCGTCATCCTCGCCGAAGACGAACGCCACGCCCTCCTCGCCCGCCTCCTCCCCGACGCCTCCGCCCGCCGGGTGGACGAGATCCTGGCCGCCATCTCCACCGCCAAAAACCAACTCGCCCAGCCCGACGACCCAGGAGATCGCCGCCATCGCCGCCCTCTACGAAACCGCCCTCACCGCCGCCCACGCCCTGGACTTCGACGACCTGATCCGCCTCCCCGTCGCCCTCCTCGAAAACCACCCAGCCCCCGCCGCCGCCATCCGCCGCCGCTACCGCTGGATCTCCGTGGACGAATACCAAGACGTCAACCTGGCCCAATACCGCTTCCTGCGCCTGCTCACCTCGGCACCTTCGTCCAGCCGCGTCCACCCCGTCCACCCCGTCCACCCCACTGCCTGACCCTGCCAACCCCGCCAACCTCTGCGTCATCGGCGACCCCGACCAGGCCATCTACGGCTTCCGGGGCGCGGACCACCGCTACTTCCGCCAGTTCGAGCAGGACTATCCCGGCGCCGTGCGCCTGCGCCTCAGCCGCAACTACCGCTCCGCCCCGGCCATCCTGGACGCCGCCACCCAAGTCATCGCCCGCAACCCGGACCGGGACGCCGTGGACATCTGGACCGACCTGGTTTCCCAGGTCAAGCTCGACGTCATCCACACCCCCACGGACAAAGCCGAGGCCGAAACCGTCGTCCACCGCATCGAGCAAATGGTCGGCGGCACCAGCTACTTCAGCCTCGACTCCGGCCGGGTGGACGACCGGGTGGGGGCCGGGGACGACGCCATCTCCCACACCTTCGGCGACTTCGCCGTCCTCTATCGCCTCAACGCCCAAGCCCGCCTCCTGGCCGAAGCCCTGGACCGCTCCGGCATCCCCTACCAGACCGCCGGCGAGATCCCCCTCACCGCCCGCAAGCCCATCCGGGTGCTCCTGGCCTACCTCTGGCTGCGGGCCAATCCCCACAGCCGGGTGCATTTGGCCCAAATCCTGGCCGACGGCAAAGGGCTGTTCAACGGCGCGGATTTGGAAAAATTGTGGCCCTATTTCGACAACCCCGGCACTCTGGCCGACAGGTTGCGGGCGGCTAACGACTCCGGCGATTTCCCCAAAGCCCAACGGGAACGCCTCCTCTCCCTGGCCGCCTTCTGGCGAGAGATGGCCGACGCATCCGGCGCGGCCAACCTGGTGCAAAAGGCCCACGCCTACCACCTCACCCTGGGCGGCGACGCCCCCGCGGGCGACGACGTGGACCGCCTCACCCAGCGCGCCGCCCTCTTCGGCGACCGGCTGACCACCTTCCTGGAAAACATCGCCCTCCAATCCGAGACCGACGCCTACGATCCCCGGGCCGATCGGGTGGCCCTCATGAGCATCCACGCCGCCAAAGGACTTGAATTCCCCGTCGTCTTCGTGGTAGGCTGTGAGGACGGACTGCTGCCCTACCGTCCCGCCAACCGGGACGTAGATTTGGCCGAAGAGCGCCGCCTCTTCTACGTCGCCATGACCCGGGCCAAACACCGCCTGATCCTGACCCACGCCCGTTCCCGCTTTCTCTTCGGCCAAAGCGTGGAAAACCCCCGCTCCCCCTACGTGGACGACATCGAATCCGCCCTGCTCGCCCTGCAATCGTCCAAACGGATCGACCGTCCCCCGGAGCCGGAGGGGAAGCAGCTTTCGCTGTTCTGAGCTACTCGTGATGTCCCCCAAAAGCTAGCGCCGGTTGAGTAGGCCGACTTAACCAACCAATCCCGCAGACCTAGGAATAAGGCCGTATCGAAACCAGAGCGGGTTAACCTGCACCCCTCGACGCCGACCCGTTCGCATCAGGGGATGCGAACTCCTCACTCAATCAACCAATCAACCAATCAACCAATCCACAAAGGAGCCACCCCATGCAATACACCAACCTCGGCCCCACCGGCCTCAAAGTCTCCCGCATCTGCCTGGGCATGATGACCTATGGCACATCCAAATGGCGGGACTGGGTGCTGGACGAGGACGCCAGCCGCCCCTTCATCCAGCGGGCGCTGGAACTGGGCATCAACTTCTTCGACACCGCGGACATGTACTCCGTGGGCGTCAGCGAAGAGGTGACAGGCCGGGCCTTGCGGGACTTCGCCCAGCGAGATCGTGTAGTCATCGCCACCAAAGTCTTCAATCCCATGAGCGACGACATCAACGACCGGGGGCTGAGCCGCAAGCACATCATGGACGCCATCGACAAGAGCCTGACCCGCCTGGGCACGGACTATGTGGACCTCTACCAGACCCACCGCTGGGACTACGACACGCCCATCGAGGAGACAATGGAGGCCCTCCACGACGTGGTCAAGGCCGGGAAGGCCCGCTACATCGGCGCGTCCAGCATGTACGCCTGGCAGTTCGCCAAGGCCCAGCATGTGGCCGAGCGCCACGGCTGGACGAAGTTCGTCACCATGCAGAACCACTACAACCTGGTCTATCGGGAAGAAGAGCGGGAGATGATCCCCCTCTGCCTGGACCAAGGCGTGGGGCTGATCCCGTGGAGTCCCTTGGCCCGGGGCTTCCTGGCCGGCAACCGCACCAAGGACAAAAGCGGCGACACCACCCGCTCCAAGATCGGACGGCTTCGCCCACGGCCTCTACTATGCGGAGGGGGATTTCGCCATCGTGGATCGTGTAGTCGAAGTGGCAGAAAGGCATGGGGTCAAAGCGGCCCAGGTGGCCATCGCCTGGATGTTGCAGAAGCCCGGCGTCACCGCCCCCATCATCGGGGCCAGCAAGATGTATCAGCTTGAGGACGCCGTCGCCGCCCTGGACATCGTCCTCAGCGCCGAAGATGTGGCCTATTTGGAAGAGCCGTATCAGCCGCATGGGATACTTGGGCACAGCTAAAAACAAGGCAAAAGGCAAAGTAGGCAAAAGGCAAAAGTGTGAACGTGGTTGACCAGATTCGTGGACTTCGTGGGCGGTAGTATTCGCCCACAACGCCGATCTAAACTCAACCACGTTCAACCTTTTGCCTTTTGCACTTTGCCTTTTGCCTTTTGCTTTCTTTCCCCATCGTCGCAACACACAACATCCACACAAAACAAGAAAGAGAGCCGGACAGGGAAATCTTCCCCAACCGGCTCTCTTTCTTGTTCATCCTACTTTGTCCCTGACGATCAGGGACCACTAGATTATGCGGTGGACGGATGCATCCCCCGCCGCCGCAGCCAAACGCCCAGGCTGATGAGGGCGATAGCGGCCATGCCGGTCAGGATCACCATGATCTCCTGGGCCATGGGGACGCCAGTGGGCGGCAGACCGGCGATCTCGATCTCTTTGCCGACTTGATCGCCATCGACATCCAGTTCAAACACGCACCCGCCTTGGGGACCAATCAATGACTCGGCCTTGGCACGGGTCTTGAAGGGGTGGTCCTTGGTGCCATTGTTGGGGCTCATATCATCCCCCCCATCTGGCTGAAAATAGGCGATCCCTGCATTGCAGGGCGACGTGTAGGCGACGGCCGGCACGATGGCCGCTGCCAGGAGCATGACAATTACAAGGGCTAACATCAAACTGCGTGACATAAACTACCTCCTGTCGGGCTAAAACTGGGTGAATGGGTTGAATGGTGGGAAGTTGCAAAGAAAAAATGGGACGCTGATCTGCCCTGGTCACGGCGTTTCCATTAAAAAACGGATTTCGTCACTGATGCGGCGGCGTAGGTCATTGTCGGTGGCCATGAAGAAGGCCTGGCGTAGGGCCGCCAGCGCCTCGCTCGTCTGGCCGCTCTCTCGCAGAAGAATGCCCTTGTAGAGGCCGAGGGTCGCCTCTTGGGGGAAGTGGGCTTGGGCCGCGTCCACGGCAACCAGACCCTTCCGCCCACTTCTCCTGGCCCAGCAAGGCCAAAATCAGCACATGATGGTCGCGTAGTCCTGCGATCCCAGCGCCAGGGCCTGGGATGCGGCCAATTCGGCCTGGGGGAGATCGCCGGTCTCCAAAGCCAGAGGGAGCCAATTGCAGCCAAGGCTGAACCCACTCTGGGCGCAGGGCGGCGGCTCGTTGCAGGGCGACCACGGCTTGGCCCTCTTCGCCCGCAGCCAGGGCCGCCATGCCCAGGTTGAACTGGATCTCCGCCACGGCCGGCCCGGCCCCGTCGGCCTGGGTCAACTGGGCCAGGGTGAGTTGGGGATCCTGGGTCGCAGCCTCCAGCACGGCGGTGTTGTTGAGGGCTGGCGCATAGGCCGGATCCGGGTCAGGCTCGGTGCAGGACGAGACTGGGTTTGTTTAGCAACACCGCTTCCCTGTCAGCGGCCTGGGGTAGGTCTGGGGCAATGAGCTTGGCGAAATCCAACTGCTTCAGCGCCGTGGCCATCTCCCCCTGGCTGACCGCCTGATCCGCGGACAGGATCAACAGCCCGGCCCCCAACTGGGCCACATCCCGCCAGATCAAAAAGGTCAACAGCCACCAGCACCGCCAGGGGCAACATGCGTCGGGGCCAGCGGGGCCAGACCCACCTCCCCGCTGGATTCATCGTGGAATCCACCGTAGAAGTTGGCGTCATGGGGTCGCTCCAAACGGCCGGGGTTTGGCGATCACCACAATCCGGTCGGCGTTGGTGTAATAGGGGTAACAGGAGACCAGGGTGATCCGCTCGTCGCCAAAGTCGCTGGCGTAGGACCCGAAGTTGTCGTTCGCCCTCTGCCGGGTCCCGCCGATAGGGGACGATCACGCTCTCTGTGACCTCGTAATAGTGGGTGCGCAGAGGCGTGTACAGGATGATCTCATCGCCGATCTTTAGATCCGGCAACCGCCGAAAGACTTCGCCCCGCCAATTGTTGTGGCCGGAAAAGACCAGATTCGCTTCGTCGCCGGGCAGCGCTTCGTTGCGATGAAAGCCCACCGCGTTGTCCGGCACGGACCATTCCCAGAAAATCTCCCCCCGCCAATCCTTTTTGGGCAGAGGTTCGGACTTGCGCACGGGCCAGTCCAGATCGATGGCCGGGATCTGGATGCGGGTGGGGGGCAGGGGGCCAGGGGTGGGGGTGACCACGGGCGACGGGGCCAGGACTGCCAACGCACCGCCCCCAGCCGCAATCTTTTGGGGGAGCGGGGTGGCCGCCAGCAGGGGCAGGGTGACCGTCTGGGCATCCATGACCAGATAGCGGGCCGTCTCTGTCACCCGCTCCATCACCGCGCCCCGGGCAAGGCGGACCGCAAACACGATCACCACAATCATCCCGGCTGCGATCAACAAGGCCCCGATGAAGCGAAATAGCTCTAGGTTGGCATTCCGGCCAGATGGCTTGGCGTTTGATGAGATTTGACATAAAGGTTGATGCGTAGATAAAAGGCGATAATGAAGCGAAGCTAAAGTCGATTATACTTGACAGAAGGAACAATTTCAAGTGCCAAAAATCTGCTCTTCTTGATCCATGTCCCCCACCTATCGTATACTACCGACACATCGCACCTTTCGCCCCATCGTTCACCCATGGTCCTCTTCTATGTCCCACATCCCTGCATTCGCCGATCTCCAGATGCGCCTCTTCCCCCGCCAGGCGGAGGGCTATCCCCTTGAGCTGACCCTGGACAGCCACCTCCAGTTTGACCGGGCCATGCTGCCCGCGGACTTCCTGCCCTTTGCCCCCAGCGGAGACGGGCAGGCCGACGGCCAGGCGCTCTTTGATTGGCTGATGGCCGCACCCGGCGTGGCCACTGCCTGGGCCGAGGTCCGGGCCAGACAGCCCCAGCGCCGCATCCGCCTGGTCATCGACAAAGCCGCCCCCGAACTCCACGCCCTGCCCTGGGAACTGTTGAGGGAGAGCCGACCCGATCACCCCGCCGAAGATCTGGCCGCCAGCGGGGCCACCCCCTTCTCTCGCTACATGGCCGGGACCTGGCAGCCCGGCCGCCCGGTGATCGCCCGACCCATCCGCATTTTGGTGGCGATTGCCAGCCCCACGGATCTGGACGCAATGGGGTTGCCCGCCTTCGATCTGGACCACGAATGGGAAAACCTGTCCGCGGCCACCCAGGGGCTGGATGTGGAGACGGTCTGCTTGCGTCAGCCCACCCTGGCCGCGGTGGAGGGCGCCCTGCGGGAGGGCGGCTATCATGTCCTCCACATCATCGCCCACGGCGGCTATGATACGGTGGGCGGCCACGCCTTCCTGGCCCTGTGCGACGAGGCGGGCAACGCGGCCACGGTGGCGGACACGGCCTTCGCCGAAATGCTGGCCCGGCTGATGGGCAGCGTCCAGGCCGACGACCAGCGCCGTCTGCGTCTGGTCTATTTGGACAGTTGCGAGACCGCCACCCGGGATTCTGCCGATGCCTTCCGGGGCTTTGCGCCGGTTTTGGTCAGCGCCGGGGTGCCGGCCGTGGTGGCCATGCAAGAGGCCGTGGCCGTGGAAACCAGCCAGGTCTTCACCGCCACCTTTTACGAACGCTTGCTGGCCCACGGTCTGGCGGATCTGGCCTGCAACGAAGCCAGGGCCACCCTGCTCACCAACAAACTGCCCGGCGCGGCCATCCCGGTGCTTTTTATGCGGCTGCAAGGCGGGCTGCTCTTTGGCAAACGGGGCCAAATCCTGGGCCAACAGTCCGACAGCTTCTGGGAGACCCTGCTGGAGAACATCGCCGATCAGGCCTGCATCCCCTTCTTGGGGCCGGGGGTGACCGCGAATCTGCTGCCCAACCCGGAGGATTTGGCCCACGCTCTGGCCACCAAATATGGCTATCCTTTCCAAACCACGGGCAACCTGCCCAGGGTGGCCCAGTTCATCGGCACGGTGGACAACCGCCGTCTGCGCCGGGATCTGATCCGGGAGTTGGTGGAGGGCTTTCAGCGCAAATTGCAATTGACCGGGGGGCGACAGCCGCCGGGCCGAGTTGAGCCAGGTGATCGCCAAGTCCGACTGGACCCGGCGCAGCATCGAGCTGTTTGAGACCGAAATCCATCAGCAGTTGGCGGATTTGGGGCTGCCCCTCTATTTCACCACCAACTACGACAACCTGATGGCCGAAGCCCTGACCGCCAAGGGCCGCACCGTGCGCCAGGAGACCGTGGCCTGGCGAGACCCTGTGCGGGATCAGTCCGGTCGCCCCCATGCGCCGTTTGGACCCGGAACCGTCACCGCAGGAGCCGGTGGTCGTCCATCTCTTCGGCAGCACGGACGACCCTCTATCCATGGTCTTGACCGAGGACGACCATTTGGACTTCCTGCGCCTGATCGACCGTGACTACGATTATCTGCTGCCCTCCAATGTCCGCGCGGCCCTGTCCGAGTCCACATTGCTCTTCCTGGGCTATCGCTTGACGGATCTGGACATGAAAGTGATCATGCGCGGCTTGCTCACCCACCTGGGTTTGGACAAGTGGGGCATGTTGCACGTGGCCGTGCAGGTGGACGAAGAGCAGGTGGACGAGGCCCGTGTCCAAGAGGTCACCCGCTACTTCCAGAAATACTTCGCCGAGTCCAAGATCGATGTCTATTGGGGCAGCGTGCAACAATTTGTGACCGAACTCCACGACCGCTGGCAGGAGGCCCACCATGGCTGATCCCCAAGCCCATCCGCCCGTCATCGGCCCCAATCCCTATGTCGGCCCAAACAGCTTTACGGCCCAGAACGCCGACCATTTCTTTGGCCGCCGAGACGAGGTGCGTCAGCTTGCCGACCTGGTCGTGGCCCATCGGGTCGTGCTCTTCTATGCCCAATCGGGCGCGGGCAAGACCAGCCTGCTGCGGGCCGGGCTGATCCCCCATTTGCAGGAAAAACGCCGGGTGGATGTGCTGCCCGTGGTGCGGGTGGCGGGCCAGGAACGGTCCGATCCGGCTCTGGGCGTGGGGACGGGCGGCAACATCTTTGTCTTCAACCTGCTCTCGGATCTCTATGGCCAAGCCGAGCAGCCCGGCGATGTGGCCGGTCTCTCGTTGCAGGAGGGGCTGGCTCCCTTTCTGATCCCGGAACCGGACGAACGGCGGCCTCGCCCCCGGCTGCTGATCATCGACCAGTTCGAGGAATTTTTCACCACCCACGGCGACCGCCCCCGGGACCGCTCAGATTTCTTCCGCCAGTTGCAAGAGACCCTGGCCGCCGCCCCCCGCCTCACCTTGCTCCTCTCCATGCGCGAAGACTATATCGCCAACCTGGATTTCTACACCGCCCAGATGCCCGACCGCCTGCGCACCCGTTTTCGCATGGAGCGGCTGGCCGCGTCCGGCGCGCTGGAGGCGATTGTGGAACCGGCCCGCCTGGCCGGTCGCCGCTTTGAGCCGGGGGTGGCCGAGGCGTTGGTGGACAACCTGCGCCAGGTGCAGACCCGGCGGCTGGGGGAGGCTGTCCCAGGACGAGGCCGCCCCACCGGAATTGGGCGACTACGTGGAGCCAGTGCATCTCCAGATCGTCTGCCAGGAATTGTGGGGACGACTGCCCGCCGACCGAGACACGATCCAGTCTGCGGATGTGGAGACCTATGGCGATGTGGACCAAGCCCTGGCCCAATTCTACGAACGGGCCGTGGCCAAGGCCGTGGCCGAGACCGGCGTCAATCCTCGCCTGTTGCGGGCCTGGTTTGGCGAAAAGCTGATCACCCCGGCCCATACCCGCGGCCTGCTCTTTCAGGACGGGCAGACCACGGAGGGCATGCCCAACCGGGTGGTCAACGTGTTGCGCAACGCCTTCATTGTGCGGGAAGAGGTGCGGGGCGCAGATCTCTTCTACGAATTGGCCCACGACCGGTTGGTCGAACCGATCCTGACCGCCAATCAGCGCTTCCACGCACAGCTATTTCAACCCCCTGGCCGGTGTGGCGGACCGTTGGGCCGCCGCCGGACGCAGCAGCCGATCTTCTGCTGGGCCGGGCCGAGTTGACCGCTGCCCAACGCTTCGCCCGCACCCACGCCGCGGATCTGCTGCCCGTGGAAAGCGAATTCCTCGCCGCCAGCCTACGCCGCCGCACCCAGCGCCGGTGGATGGGGGTGATCGCCGCCACAGTGTTCGCCGTGTTCTTGGCCGTGGTGCGCCTATGCCATCATCACAACCATTCAGGGCAATCAGGCCGAACGAGAACGAGAAAGACAGCAAGCCATCGCCGACTCCCGCATGTTGGCGGCCCAGGCTCAAGCGGCCATCGGAGAGTGGCCAAGGAGAGGAGGGGACCAAATTGGCCCTCCAAGCTGGGCGCAAGCGCGTCCACCGCCGAGGCCTTTGCCGCCATCCGCCAAGCGTTGAACGCGGATGTGCAGTTGGTCCATGTCATGGACGGGGACCACGGGCGACCCATCATGGTCACCGGGTGGTCTGCGGCACCGAGACCAGATTGCCGCCGGGGATCAGGACGGCTATCTCTGGCTTTGGGATCTGACCACGGGCCAGCCACTTTGGTCCACCCAGGCCCATACGGCCACCATCAAATCTCTGGATTGGCGACCGGATGACGCCATGCTGGTCAGCGCCGGTGCTGATGGGGCCGTGCATCTTTGGCAACCCCAGGACGGCACGCAGATCCGCACCCTGGCCCAGTTTGACGACAACCCAGCCGTGGCCGCAGGCTGGAATCTGGCCGGGGATCGTCTGGCCGCGGCCGGGGGGCAGACCGTCAAGATCTGGGATGGCGATGGGGCCACGGTGATCTTGGACGCAACGGATGTCACACACGGCCACCATCACCCTGGCCGAGTGGAGCCCGGATGGCCGCTTCTTCCTCACCGCGGACGAGGCGGGCGGGCTGATCCTGTGGGATGGGGAGAGCGGACAGCTTGCCCATCGGCTTGAGGGCCACACAAAAACCATCAAGGATGTGGACTGGTTGCCGGAACAAGATCGGCTGCTCACCGGCGGGCTGGACAAGACTGTGATTGTGTGGGATCTGACCACGGGTGCAGGCGCAGCGGGTGATCCCCAGCGATGTGGGCAGCATCATCTTTGTGCGTTGGCATCCCGACGGTCAACGGATTTTGATGGTGGGCAAAGACAGCGCGGCCAGCCTGTGGGGGGACGATGGCTCTGGGCCGCTGGTCCGCTATGTGCTGGGTGAAGCGCGGAGCGCATGGAGACGGTTGCCTGGCTTCAGGATGGGGCGCAACTGCTCACTGGTGACCATGACGGTCGTATACGCACCTGGGATGTGGAGAGTGGAGCGATTCTCAACTTCTTGGTCGGTCATACTGCCGCCGTTGCAGAAGGTGTTGGTCTATGATGGGGAAGATCGCTTCCTCAGCGTAGGCAAAGAGGACCGAGCGAGCCGGCAGCCAGGGCAGTGTGCGCCTGTGGGATGTAGGCAGTGCCAGGGAAATCCAGATATTGAAAGACCACGTCGGCGAGATCGAGGATGTGACCTGGGGCCGAGATCAGAGCGAATTTGTCTCTGTGGGCGGGATGGGGTGATGCGCCTCTACACCACTGCGGCCCAACTGGAAATTCCGGCCATCCAGGCTGCTCAAGGGCGAGTGCTGTCCGCCGGGTGGATCGACGGCGAGAGCCGTATTCTGACCGCCGGGGGCAACACCGCCGCCATCTGGGATGCCCAAAACGGCGAGCCGATCTTCAAGCCGTCCCACGACGAGCAGATCTGGTCCGTTCGCCTGGGGGATGATGGGCGTCTGCTAATGGCCGCCTCCGACGAACGGTCATGCCCACATCTGGCAGATCGACAGCGGAAAAGAGATCACCACGTTGGTCCATCCCGATAATCTTGATATCTATTACGCTCGCTGGGATGATGTCGGCGGTGTGATTGTGACCGGAGATATCAGTGGCACGGTGGGCCTTTGGGATCCAAATACCTACGAATTGCGTTGCTGGATCCAGGCGGCGAGATCCCGATGCCCCGGCGGGCACATCGCAGACTGTGAACACAATTCGCTTCCAGAAAGCCGACGGGCTGGTGGTGACCAGCAGCCACAACGGACGCGTCACCATGTGGGATTCCCGCACCTGCGAGTGGCTGTACGAATTGCCCACAAATTTCACGATGCCTACGAGGCCATCTGGAACAAGGCACGCACCCAAGTGTTGACCTACGGCGAGGGCGACGCGCCCGTTGATCTGGGATGCGGAGCGCAGAGCAGTGGTGGCCCGATTGGTGGATGATCAAGCTCCCGACATCGGCGCGGTCAGTGCGGCCTGGAATGGGGACGAGACCGCGGTGTTGGCCGCTGGCAGCGACAACGTGGTGCGGGTGTGGGATGCCCGCACGGGCAAGCTGCGAACGACGCTTGGAAGCCCACGATAGCCGCATCACGACAGCATCCTGGATCAAAGATGGCACCCAGATTCTCACCGCCAGCTATGATGGACTGGTACGCATTTCCGATGCGCAAACCGGATCGACGCTTGTCACCCTGCGGGGACACACGGACTGGGTGACCGGCGCCACCTACCACACCCTGACCGATCCGAGGTTCGGGCGAAAGCTGGGACATGGTATTGTCCTGGAGTCGGGATGGCAGCGTCCGCTTGTGGCGAATCGATCCGAAAAAGCAGACGGCGGAGATCTACGCTGTCTTGGACAGCAAGAGCGACCCGGTGAACGGGGCCGCCCTGAACGACGACGGCGATCAAGTCATGGTCTGGGGGGATGACGGCATGGTGCGTCGTTATTACGTCTATATGGACGATCTGCTGGATGCGGTCTGTCGCAACAATGCCCAGCTTGGCCAGAGCGAGGCATGTCGTCCGGCGCAGGAGTAAAGGCCAAAAGGCAAGGCAAAAGGCAAAGTGCAAAAGGCAAAAGGTTGAACGTGGACGACCAGATTCGTGGACTTCGTGGGCGATGGTATTCGCCCACAACCCCGATCTAAACTCAACCACGTTCACACTTTTGCCTTTTGCCTTTTGCACTTTGCCTTTTGCCTTGTTTTATTTTGTGTTAACCCCGTCTCAGGCTACAATACTCTTTATGCCTTTGACCATTCATGCAGCCTGGCTGCGCAAAAACCAGCCTTTTCCCTCCGGCCAGCTCTTTATTTGGGCCGAGGATACGATCCCGGATCTGTCCATCGGGACGACGACCAATGGGGCCGCGTCCAACGGGGACGCCGATCCCACTGCCTTGGGTTCACCCGAACCGGGCAATGGCCGCGCCCGCTCCGCCAAGATCCCGTCCCACCCCGTGCAGGTGCCTATCGGCGCGCTGCGCACCCTGTTGGCCGAACTGCTCCCCGACCTGGCGGTGAAGCTGGGCACGCCGGCCAGCACCACGGTCTGGCTGCCCAGCCAGGATTCGGGTCCCCTGGCCCGCCAAGGCCACTTTCAGCGCCGCAACGGGCAGAGAGAATGGGTCGGCAAACGGACAGACCGCCAGCGCGGACCCCATCGCCAGCCCAGCCCCCACCCTCACCCCCTGGCAGATCGCCGGCCTCACCCTGCCGCCCGTGGCCGCCCTGAGCCTGCTCAACAGCCTGGACACCCACCCCTCCGCCGCCAGCACCCAGCTTTCCCCCACCTTGCGCCATGTGCGTTTGGGCACGGATCTGCTTTTTTGGAGCAATGGGGCCAAATTGGTGTTGGAGATCTTGGCCGGGCAGCACTTTTTGCCCGGGTTGTTGGCCGTGGGGCCCTGCCCACTTCGAGGCGATCTGGCGGCCTAGTTTGATGGAGTCCACCATCTATCACCGGGTGTCCCGGTGGATTCGCATCATGCCCGCCCTGTGTCGGGCCTATGATCTGGCCCAGCCCACGGACGCCGCGCCTCGGGACGATCTGGCCGATCACTTCATCACCAGCCTGTTGGATGCCACCGTGCGGGCCTGGGGCGCGGAGCCGGGGGCAGCCCTGCCGCCGTCCGCCTCGTCGGGCACCCAGTGGGTGCGCGCCCTGACCGATGAGCATCCCCAACTGCCGTTGCCGCCCCAGCCCGCCCATCAGCTCTATCAAGAATGGCGGGCGTGGACCGACCAACTCTATGCCACCAACGATGCCAACTTCCGCATCTGCCTCAAATTAGAGGAACCCGTGGGCGGGGAGGGCGGCGAGCGGCCCTGGACCTTGCGCTATCTGCTTCAGGCCAGGGATGACGCGGCCCTGCAAATCCCCGCCGCCTATGTGTGGCAGGAGCGCAGCAGCACCCTGCGCTTCCGCAACCGCCGCTTCGACCAACCCCAAGAGCGGCTGTTGACCGGTCTGGGCATTGCCAGCCGTCTCTTTGCCCCCATCAAACGCAGCCTGCGCTCCACCCAGCCGGAGTTCGCCCAGCTTTCCACCGACGAGGCCCACCTTTTCCTGCGGGAGATCGGCCCCCTGCTCCAGAGCAGCGGCTTTGGCGTGATCACCCCGGAGTGGTGGGATCCCCGCAACCGGGCCAGCCTGGGGCTGCGTCTGCGCCTCAGCGCGCCAGGGGAGGCCCAGGGTGACATCCTCGGCCAAGCCCCGGGCCAATCGAGGCGGCGGCAAGGTGCGCTATGGCTGGGATCTGACCCTGGGGGCCAATCCCCTGGATTCGGACTCCTTTGACCAGCTGGTCGATCTGCACACGCCCGTTGATCCGCATCCAAAACCGCTGGATCGAGCTGGACCCGGAGCAGGTGGCCGCGGCCCGGCGCTTTTTGGCCGACCACGCCGAGGGCGGGACGGTCAATCTGCTTCAGGCTGTGCGCATGGCCCAGGGCAGTTTGGAAGATCAGTTGCGCATTGCCGGCGAGACCCAGTCCCATGCCCCCCGGCGCGGTGCAACTGCCCGGCCTGCCCCTGGACGCCGTGGCCTTGGAGGGCTGGGTGGACGAGGCCCTCAACCGCCTGCACCAAGTGGACTCCATGACCGCCCTGGCCGAGCCGGACGGCTTCACCGGGGAGCTGCGCCCCTATCAACAGCGGGGATTGGGCTGGCTGTGGTATTTGCGCCAGCTTGGCCTGGGGGCCTGTCTGGCCGATGACATGGGATTGGGAAAAACCATCCAGACCATCGCCCTCTTCTTGCACGCCCGGCAGACCGCCAAGCTGGCTTCGCGCGCCAAAACGGCACCGGGGACGACTACGACCAGGACGCCGGGCCGGTCCTGCTGATCTGCCCGACCAGCGTGGTCAGCAACTGGCGGCGGGAGATGGAACGCTTCGCCCCCAGCCTGCGCTCTCTGGTCCACCACGGCAGCGGACGGCTGACCGGGCAGGACTTTGACGCGTGCGGTGCAGAGCCACGACCTGATCATCACCAGCTATGGCACGGCCCGCCGGGACATCGAGCTGCTGCGCAGCTGTGGAGTGGACCGACCTGATTCTGGACGAAGCCCAGAACATCAAAAACCCGGCGGCCAAACAGTCCCAGGCCGTGCGCCGCATCTCCGCGGGCAACCGCATCGCCCTCACCGGCACGCCGGTGGAGAACCGGCTGCTGGAGCTGTGGAGCATCATGGAGTTCCTCAACCCCGGCTATTTGGGGCCACGGGAACGCTTCCGGCGCAACTTTATCCTGCCCATCGAGCGCTACAACGACCCGGTGCAGTTGGCCCAACTGCGCCGTCTGGTCCAGCCCTTCCTCCTGCGCCGGGTCAAGACCGACCCCACCATCATCCCGGACCTGCCGGAGAAGAACGAAATGGTGGTCTATTGTCCCCTGACCCCGGAACAGAGCGCCCTCTATCAAGTGGTGGCCAGCGAGATCCTGGGCCAATTGGACGCCAGCCAGGGCATCCAGCGCCGGGGATTGGTGCTGAAACTGCTGACCAAGCTGAAGCAGGTCTGCAACCATCCCGCCCACTTCCTCAAACAGGAGACCCCCCTGGTGGGGCGCAGCGGCAAGCTCAGCCGCCTGACCGAGATGTTGGAAGAGGCGTTGAGCGTGGGGGATCGGGCGCTGATCTTCACCCAATTTGTGGAGATGGGCCATCTGCTCAAGAGCCATCTGACCAAGACTTTGGGCGCGGAGGTGCTCTTTCTCCACGGCGGCACCCCCGCTCTCAAACGCGACGAGATGGTGCAAACTTTTCAACAAGAGAGCGGCGGCCCGTCCATCTTCATCCTCAGCCTGCGGGCCGGGGGCGTGGGGCTGAACCTGACCAACGCCAACCATGTCTTCCACTTTGACCGCTGGTGGAACCCGGCGGTGGAAAACCAGGCCACGGACCGGGCCTTCCGCATCGGCCAGACCCGCAACGTGCATGTCTATAAATTTGTCACCGCCGGCACCCTGGAAGAGCGCATCCACGAGATGATCATGAGCAAAATGGCCCTGGCCGAGAACATCATCGGCGGCGGCGAGGATTGGCTGACCGAACTGGACACGGCCCAACTGCGGGATCTGCTCACCCTGCGCCGGGACGAGGAGATGGTGGCCGAGGAGGACGAGTTGGAGGCCATCGGGGAGTTTGAGGAGAAACGGACGAAACCGACGAAGCCGATGCGCCGCAAACTCTGAGCAAAATAGGGGGCAGCCTGTGGTAGAGTCCACCTTTGCGCAACAACCGAGGCCGCAACAGTTGGTGGGCGGACCAATGGCAAGCCCTGCTCTACGAGATCGACCCCACCTATCTGCCCAGCCACGGCCCAGGCAGCGGACGGGGCGGCTCTCGGCGCAGCCGTGTGCAGCGCCTGGACGTGCTGCCCGGCAGCCTCCACGCCCAAGTCCGGGACCGGGAGCGGGGCATCTGCCATGTGGATATCGAGGTGGCCCGGTTGACCCCAAAACAGTGGCAACAGGTCATCGACGGCCTGGCCGACCAGGCCATCTTTGCCGCCCAACTCCTGGCCGGGGATCTGCCCGTGGAGGTCGAGCAAGTCTTTGACGAGGCCGGGGTCTCCCTGCTGCCCGCCTCCGCCGCGGATCTGCGCGTCACCTGTTCCCAGTGCGGACGGCGATCGCCCGCCCCCAACCTGGGGGGAACTGTCCACGACTCTGGGGGCCGGGGGCAAAACCCGTTTGCCTTCATGTGGAGCAGGTTTTTCAACAGATGGGGGAGATGTTGGCCGACGACCCGTGGCTGCTCTTCCAGTTGCGGGGCATGGAGCGGCCCCAGATCCTGCAAGCCCTGCGGGAGCGACGTCTTAGCCGCCAGCCCCAGGAACTCACCCTGCCCACCCAGCCCCTGGGCCCGGCCACCCCAGAATCCCACGCCTTCTTCCGGCTCAACCCAGAACCCGAAGGGCCGCGCTGGTTTGATCACCAGTCCGACGCCCTGGACGGGGACACGGACCGCTTTTGGGGCAATGCCCAACAGTTGGAAGCCATCCAGCACCAGATCAGCCCCCCGGTCATCGACCTGACCCTCTTGCGCCGCCTGGGCTATCCCCCCTTCTCCAGCCAGAGCATGGAAAGCTACGAAGCCCTGGCCCAAATCTACCGCCGGGTCACCGCCCAAGCCCTGAAAGTGGCGTTTGGCGAGGCGAGCGGCGAGGAAACGGGAAGCGGGGAGATGGGAGACGAGGGGTGACGATGCTTTTCTTTGGAAAAAGGGTGCGGAGGGGTCTTGTGGCGATCTTGGGGGCGGCGGGAGCCTGGTTTCTGCTTTCGGTCGGGCTGCCGTCGGGAGCCTACGCGGCGACCAGCGTGCCCCTCTCCATCCCCCAACTCAGCAACAGCAGCAGCGTCGACGCCCTCACCCACGGCGAGCTGCCCCGCTTCAGCAGCCACATCGAGATCCCCGTCTACACCGTGCAAGACGGGGACACCCTGTGGAGCATCGGTGCCGACCACGGCCTGACCCTGGACACCATCCGCTTTGCCAACCCGGACTTCCGCCGCAACCCGGATATTCTCCTCAGCATCGGCCAGCACCTGCGCATCCCGCCCGTGAACGGCGCGCTCCACGACGTGGTGGCCGGGGACACCGTGGAGAGCATCGCCACCCGCTGGAACGTCACCCCGGCACAGATCCGGGGCTTCGTGCCCAACGGCCTGACCGGGGACGCATCAACCCGTGCCCGGCTCCGTGGTCGTCGTCCCCCACGGCACGCTGGACGTCAATTTGCCCCATCCTGGGGCGACCGCCGGCTATGCCTTTGCCTGGCCCATCTCCGGCCCGGTCAGCCAGGGCTACGGCGGCGGCCACCAAGCCGTTGACCTCGCTGGTCCCTACGGCGCCTCGGTCTACGCCAGCCGGGGCGGCACCATCCTCTCCACCGGCTGGGCCGAGACCGGTTATGGCTATCTGGTCATCCTGCAACATGCCGGCGGTTTCGTCACCTACTACAGCCACCTCAAAGGCCACTGGGTCGAAGCCGGTCAATGGGTCAACCAAGGCGACCTGATCGGGGCCATCGGCTCCACCGGCAACAGCACCGGTCCCCATGTGCATTTCGAGATCCGCCTCAACGGCGTGCGCCAAAATCCGTTGGCCTATTTGCCGCCGCGGTAGGGGTGGTTTTCACTTCATCAAACAATGAACGCAAAGGGCCGCCCGATTAATTCATCGGGCGGCCCTTTGTGCTTGTGCTTGACTTAAATGTGACGAGTTAGCGGAGTTCGCACCCCCTGGTGCGAACGGGTCTGCGGACGCTGGGCTAGGCAGTCACCAACTCTGGATAGGCGACGACCGAGACTTCACTGCTCACCGTACGCAGTTGGCGCAAAATCTCTGTCACCCGGTCAACCGCCTGACCCGCCAAGAACGGTTCATGGCAGTCGGCGCAAACCTCTGCCGGAACTCCCTTGATGACCACAACAGCGTTCTGCTTCAGAAAAGGGAATGGCGAGACTTCCACGGTCCGCCGCATGTCGGACAAATGCATTGCGTGTTCATGGGTATGTTCACTCGACATGGGGAAGCGCCTGGCCGCGGCGTCTGTTGGACACAATCAATCCGCCGCGACGATGCACAGCGCCTCCAATTCCTCCAAGTCAGGTTCCCGCTGTCGTAACTGATGGACGCCAGCCCGTTCAGCCGCATCGATCATCGACGCGGCCTGCTGCACCCGCTCGGCTGGCGTGAGTAGTTTTGTGATGGCAAGCTGCTTGGGGTCAAGCTCCGCGATCGCGCCAGCAATCTGTCGGCGCATCCGCTCGGTCACGATGAAGGATTCTTTGGGCGGGTTGTTTGGGGTTTGCATGTCTATTCGTCTCAAGCCGCCAACGAAAGGATACGCTCGATTTGGCGAACTGGTTTCTTGCGAGCAAGATCGTAGACAGTTTGGAGATTCATCCAAAACTCCGGTGTCGTGTCCAACGCCTGGGAGAGCAACCATGCGGTTTGGGGTGTGACGCCTCGCTTCCCATTGATCAGTTCGTTGATGCGCTGGGTTGAGACGCCAACGTGGCGGGCAAAGCCGATCTGTGAAATGCCCAACGGGATCAGAAATTCTTCTGCCAAAATCTCCCCAGGGTGGGTTGGAATTCGGTTTTCGGGAATGATTGTTTTTGCCATCATGTTTCACACTTTAGCACTATCACGGAGTCCATGCAAGTCGATCTCCAAATAATCGTCAACGGCCTCCTCAAACGCTGCCCGTAGCTCGACCACCGAATCACCATGAAAGCCGACTATATCGGCGATCCCTGCCAAGTGTCCCACAAAACAGCCATCGTCCTCGCTGTACTCGATCTGTGCTGAAAAGTCTCGATAGGTCATGGGTTTCATGGGTTTACCTCCGCTTGATCAGGAATCGAAAGCCGCACTTCGGCCAAATTTTCAAATCCCCCCGCCACCGCCCGGTAGAGGATGACCATAATCCCGTCCACGCCGGAAGAATTTGGCAATCGATAAGCGTCGGCCACGGGGACCCCGGCGGGCAGACGGCTGAACGTCAACAGCCCCGCCACCGGCCCAGGCCGATCCTGTTGCAGGATGGCCCCGCCTTCCCCCGCCGGGTCGGGGATGAAGTTGCCGCCGACCGTGGGGCGCACGCTGATGGACCAGTCGCTGGGCTGCGCATCCGGGTCGATCTGCCAAACCAGGGTCAAATCCAGGCTGGGCGGGGCGGCGAAGACCGGCGCACCGTCGGGGCCGGGCTGCACGGTGTAGCCGACCAGGGTGATGCCATCCCCCACGGGCTTGGTTGAGGACGGTTTCCGGCACGGGCGCAGCTTCTCCGCCAACCGTGCTCAGGGCCACCCAATCCGGGCTGTGGGCGGTGAGGGTGACCGCCCCGCCCCCATCCCCCAACTCCGAAAGCAGCAGGGGGACCACCCCGGTCTCGGCCAAGATCGTGCGCCCGGCTGCCAAACTTTGGGCCACTTGGTCTCGGTTGAGAATTTCCACATCGGGGCGGATGGCCCAAATATCGCTCAAATAGGTCAACCCCAACGCATCCCCCACGGGGGCGAAGAGGCCCACATCAGCGGGCAAAGGCTGGGCTCAGCAACACCGCCGCCCGGTCCAATGCTGTGTCCGCCACGCGTCCCCGGCTGTCCGCCGCGGGCAGGGAGGCCATCACCCGCCAGAGGATGGCGACGATCAGGATGGCGGTGATCAAGGTGAGCGGGTGAAGGGGTGAAGGGGTGAAGGGGTGATTTGGCCGCGCCACCCCGTCTGCGTGCCATCCATTGTGCATTGTGCATTGTCCATTGTGCATTGATCCCAACCAGTCCCAACAAGCACCAAGGGATACGCCAGGCAAGATCACCTGATACCAATTGCCAAAACGGTCCACCCAACAGAAGGCGAAGATAGATCAGCAGGGTGGTGTAGAGCAAGAAAGGCCATGCGTCGTGCCCAAAAACCAGATGCCGATCAGCCCCAGGATCAGCAGCGGGATGCTCAGTTCCTGCCAGATCAACGAGGGGAAAGCCCACCCCTTCCCAAAAGCCACGGGCCGGGTCCAGCCCCCAACTCAGCTCATCCCGTCCCTGGGCGGTGGAGACAAAGGCCCAGAACCACTCGCCCGCGGTTTGCCACGTCCCCTGCCCCCACCATTCAGGATGTGCTGCCGCCCCGAATGTAGACATAAACATAGCTCGCCAACGGCAAGGCTGCCGAGGCCACTGCGCCCAACACAGTCAGCGGACGCCGCAGCAGATCCGGGCGATCCACCAACACCAAAATCACCACGGCGGGCACAATAAAGGCCACGGTCACCATGTGGGCCAAACTCAACCCGCACAGGAAGGCGAGGAGGAGCAAATGGCGAATGGCGAATGGCGAATGGCGGGAGTGGGGAGTGGTTAATTGATTGGTTGGTTGATTGTCATCGCCATTCGCCATTCGCCATTCGCCCCACAACAAATAGACATACACAATCCCCAAGGTCTGGGCGATGGCGCTGCTGTATTGTTCGGTGGTGGTGGCGTAATACCAGAAGAAGTAGGTGACGGCGTAGAAGGCGGTGAGGAGGGTGGCGAACAGGCGATCCCCGTGGGGCCGGTCTGCTGTGCCGGGTCAGGCGGATGATGATGGCGTAGAACAGGGCCAGGGCGAGCAAGGCCCACAGGATGCTATAGCTGCTCAGCAGGGGGATGGGGTTGGGCAGGGGATTGCCCAGCAATCGGGCCGCGCCGCGCAGACCGTGGAACCAGAGCCAGCCGCCCATTGTGTACAGGGGATAGCCCGGCGCATTGCTGGGCCGGGCCTGCACCTGGGCATACTGATGGGTGATCAGATCCCCGCCCTCCAACTCCTGGGGCATGAAGCCGGTGTCCAGGGTGGCGATATAGACAAAAAGCGCCACCGTCAACAGCAGCGCCAAGGGCCAATGTGGAAATTTTCGCATAGTTTCTTAGGTTGCGAGTTGTCAGTTGCGAGGGGTGGGAGGAATTAAAAATTGAGAATTGAAAATTGAAAAGGATCGACAGTTCGCAAGACCAATCTCAATATCTCAAATCTCAATTCTCAATTTCCCCTATCCCGTAATCTCGATCCCGCCTTGTTCAAAGGCACTTTGGATCAGGCCGAGAAGTTGTGTGCGGCTGGAGGCACCTCGGCCATATTGGGTGCGGGCGACCAGACTCAACTCGGTGTGGACACCCATCTCGCCTGACGTGCTGATCAGCTCCGGTACTTCCAATAGATCCGGTATTTTCTCCATCAGGGTGGGCACGACCCGGTTGAGGATGTGCATGGCCTCGTCCAACTGGGCGGTCTTGATCTGGAGGCGAATGGTGCCGATGCTGAAGGTGCCCCGGGCAAAGTTGCGCACATTGCGCACCTCGCCGTTGGGGATCACGTAAAATTCCCCAGACGGGGCGCGGAGATGGGTGGTGCGCAGGTTGAGATCCTCGACCATGCCCTCCACCCCGTTGATCTCCACCTTCTCGCCGATGGTGTATTGATCTTCAAAGAGAAAGACCATGCCGCTGATATAGTCGCTGACCAAGGGCCTTGCCCCCAGGCCAAAGGCGGCGCTGAACAGTCCAAGGAAGGTGAGTAGCCCTCTGGAATCCACGAAGAGACTGAGGGCGGCTACCGTGGCGATCACATAGACAAGGGCGCGCAGCACATCTTGGGTCAGCCCGCCCAGGGTTTCGGCCCGCCGCTTGTTGGTGCGATGCCGGTTTCGTCCCCAGCCACCGCTGCTGATCACCGTGCGCCGCACCACCGGCGACAAGATCTGGATCGCCACCCAGGCCATCACATAGTAAAGGACGACGAGGTAGAAGCGTCGCAACCCTGGATCGGTGAAAATCCATCTGAGTAAGTTGAGTAACCAGTCGTTTAGCATAGAAGCCGATGCTATCATGAGCGGGAAGCGCTGTCAAAGCTGGGGGGAGAAACTTTCGGGATCGGTGGTCACGTAGGGTCAATCCGAATCTCGTTCCCACGCGGAGCATGGGAACGCAGGCTGGCGCTCGGCGCCCCTCGGCGCAGGTGCGAGATCCCCCGAACTGTTTTGTACCTGTCCACACTTTTGGCGTTGAACCAGGGCCACCGTATAATTGAGAGATTGTTATTGCCGAATTGCACCTTTGGACAGGATGGATTATGCACCGAGAATTGCACAAACGCGACGAGCTTCCGGATCTTCAGCCCATGCCGTCGGCAGATCCGCCCAAGAAACGCCCCTTGATCGGCGTCCCCACGGGACGTGAGCGATCTCAGCGTTTTCATGGGTTGCCCCTCTATATCATGAACCAGACCTACATCCGCACCCTGGAAAAACTGGGCGCGCTGCCGGTGATGATTCCCTTGCAGATGACCGACGAGACCCTGCGGGGCATCTTCGAGCGGCTGGACGGCATCTTCCTGCCCGGCGGCGAGGACATGGACCCCGGCACCTATGACGAGGAGCGCCATCCCCAGTTGGGCGCGGTGGACAAGGAGCGGGACCGCACGGAACTGCTCCTCACCCGGTGGGCTTTGGCCGAGGGGATGCCCTTCTTTGGCATCTGTCGAGGCGTGCAGGTGCTGAACGTGGCCTGCGGCGGCGCGCTCTACCAGGATATTCACAGCCAACGCCCGGATCTGGAGAAGCACGACTATTTCCCGCCCAAGTTCGAGCGCTTCCGCATCAGCCATCAGGTTGACATTGAGGCGGACAGCCGGGTGGGCAGCGCGTTGGGCAAGGTCCACGAGATCAACTCCATGCACCACCAGGGCATCAAGCGGGTGGGCAACGGCCTGCGGGTGGTCGCCACCGCCCCGGACGGTCTGCCCGAGGCCCTGGAAATGCCCGCCCTGCCCTTCGCCGTGGGTGTCCAGTGGCATCCCGAAGAGCTGGCCAAGACCGACCAGCACAGCGCCAATCTCTTCTATCAATTTGTGGAAACCGCCGCCTCGGACTGGCACGAACAGGTGCCGTCGAGCTGGCCCGGCCACTTTCAGCAACTGCTCCAAGACGCCGAACGCCGCCGACCCGAGCGACCTGTGGCCGTCTCTCTGCCCAACCCAGCCTACACCAACGGCGTCACCCTGGCCCCGGTGGCCGTGGGCAACGGCAGCAATGGAAACGGGGCACTGCAGGTTGCGGTCAACGGCGGCAACGGCAACGGCCTGCCCGCCCCGGTGGACGAACTCGATGGCGCAGAGCTAATCACCCACTGCGCGTAGCCGTCAACAGACCGAGTTTCTGAAAGAAGCTCGGTCTGTGCGTCAACCCAAACATACAAAAAGAGACGGCACCGCAAATTTAGCGGTGCCGTCTCTTTTTTGGTAGCGCATACGGGATTCGAACCCGTGTCTCGGCCTTGAGAGGGCCGTGTCCTGGGCCCCTAGACGAATGCGCCACGCAAGGTGCTGCATGTTTCGGGTGATGGGGCCCTTGCCTCTTTCAAGGCAACGCTCCGAATTATAGGGAAAACCGGCCTGACTGTCAAATTTGGGCACCTTCAGGACATGGCCAAAGTTCAGTTCGGCCCACCGGATCCCCTGTGCTATAATCCATCCTCAACCTGTCCCAAAGCGGGTTCAAACCCCGCCCGTTCACCCAATTACGGGGGAATGGCAAACGAGACCACAAGGGAGACACCCATGCTATCCTCGCCCAAACAGATCACCCGCGCCCTGGACCGCATCCTGCACAAGGTGGTCCAGCCCGCCCGCTATACCGGCGGCGAGCTGAATACCATCACCAAGGATTGGTCCGATCCCCGCCATCCGCAGCAAGATTGCCCTGGCTTTTCCCGATATCTACGAATTGGGCGGCTCCAATTTGGGGCTGGCCTTGCTCTACGATCTGATCAACAAGCGGGACGACCTGCTGGCCGAGCGGGTCTATTGCCCGTGGACCGATTTCGAGGCCATCATGCGCCGGGATGGCATCCCCCTCTACGGGCTGGAGAGCCGCCACCCCGTGGCCGATTTCGACATCTTCGCCTTCAGCCTGCCCTACGAACAACTCTACACCAATGTCCTCACCATGCTGGATCTGGCCGGCATTCCCCTGCGCGCCGCGGACCGGGGCGTCGCGCATCCCCTGGTCATCGCCGGCGGCTCCGGCTGCTACAACCCGGAACCCATGAGCGCCTTCTTTGACGCCATGGTGATCGGCGAGGGGGAAGAGGTGATCTTTGAGGTGATTGAGGCGTTTAGCGAATGGCGAATGGCGAATGGCGAGGGGAATGCACAATGGACAATGGACAATGCACAATGGGATGAGAAAATACCCGATCCCCAATCCCCCAATTCGCCATTCGCCATTCGCCATTCGCTCTGGACCCGCCTGGCCGCCATCCCCGGCGTCTATGTGCCCGCGCTTGTACGACGTGAGCTATGCGGCGGATGGGTCGATTGCGGCGACCGTGCCCAACCATCCCAGCGCGCCGGCGGAGGTGATGAAGCGGGTGGTGACCGTGCTGCCGGAGCCGGTGACCAAGCTTCATCGTGCCCTACATCGATGTGGTCCACAACCGGGCGGCCATCGAGATCATGCGGGGCTGCACCCGGGGCTGTCGCTTCTGCCAGGCCGGGATGATCTTCCGCCCGGTGCGGGAGCGGCCCGTGGAAGAGATCCTGCGCGCCGTGGACGAGATGATCGAACAGTGCGGCTTCGAGGAGGTCAGCTTCCTCAGCCTGAGCAGCAGCGACTATACCCATGTGGACGAGTTGGTGCGGCGCACCATGGAGAAGCACGGGGCCAAAAAGCTGTCAGCATCGGCCTGCCCTCCCTGCGCATCGAGAGCTTCAGCGTGGATCTGATGGACCTGCTGGAGCAAGGGCCGCCGCCGCTCCGGCTTCACCTTTGCGCCGGAAGCCGCCACGGACCGCCTGCGGGATGTGATCAACAAGCCCATCGCCTCGGCAGATCTGCTGGCCACCGCCGAGGAGGTCTACAAGCGGGGCTGGACCACCATCAAGATGTACTTCATGATCGGCCACCCCACCCAGACCTTGGAAGATGTGCAGGCCATCGCCGACCTGTCCAAGGCGGTGCTGGCCGTGGGCCGCCGGGTGCTGGGCAACAAGGCCAACGTGCGCATCGGCGTCAGCACCCTGGTGCCCAAACCCCACACCCCGTTCCAATGGGTGCCCATGGAGGATGAGGCGGTGATCCGGGAGCAGATCGGACTGCTCAAGCGGGAGATGATGGGGCCAGGGGTCAAGTTTACCTGGAACAACCCGGACGAGACCCTGGTCGAGGCCTTCCTGACCCGAGGCGACCGCAAGCTGAGCGATGTGATCCAGCGGGCCTGGGAGCTGGGGGCCAAGCTGGACGCCTGGGGCGAACACTTCCGCTTTGACATCTGGCAGCAAGCCTTTGCCGAAACCGGGCTGGATATGGATTGGTACGCCCGGCGCGCTCGGCCCACGGACGAGATCCTGCCCTGGGATCACATCTCCGCCGGGCTGAAGAAGCAATTTTTGCTGGAGGAGTACATCAACACCTACGCGGGCGGGGTGGTGGACGACTGCCGGGAGCACTGCTTCTCCTGCGGCATCCTGGGCAACTTCAAAGAGCAGCGCCGAGACGCGCCGGACGACGCCTGGTGCTGTCCGCCCCTGGGCAAGGGCAAAGATCGCCAGCCCGTGGACATCCACACCGTGCCCCTCTACTTCAACGACGATATGTCCCCGGACAAAGTCGGCCAGTTCGATCACCGGGTCCCCCAGCGCCGGGCGGGGACGGTGGTGCAGCGGGTTGAGATGGAAGGATTGAAAAATGACTGAGGAAACCCAACTGGCCCCAGACCGCCAACGCGTCCGCATCACCTATGCCAAGGGCGAACCGATCAAGTTTATCTCCCACCAGGACGAGTTCCGCCTGTGGGAGCGCACCCTGCGCCGGGCGGATCTGCCCTTGCTCTACAAGCAGGGCTTCAACCCGCAACCCCACATGCAGTTTGCCTCGCCCTTGGGCGTGGGCATCACGGGCAGCCAGGAGTATATCGACATAACATTCGAGCCGAGCCTGCCCGTGGACGAGATGACCGCCCGCATCCGCGCCAAGCTGACGCCGGGGGTGATGGTCCACGCCATCGAGGAAGTGCCGGTCAAGACGCCCTCTCTGCAAAGTCTGCTCCTGGGCTCCGACTACACCATCCTGATCTACGCCGAGCCGGGGGAGATCCCCGACGGGCTGATCCAGAGCCGGATCGATGAGTTTCTGGCCCAGGAGATCGTGTGGCGAGAGCGGCAGCGCAAGGGCAGCCACTATCGCTATAATTTGCGACCCTTGGTTTTTGAGTTGACCTACGAGGGGTACGACCCCGCTGCCGAGGAGCACCGCATCTTCTTGCGGGTGCAGCAGCGGGATGGGGCCACGGGCCGCCCGGACGAGGTGGTGGGGGCCCTGGACTTCGACGACTTCGCCCGCACCCTGCGCCGGGACGTCATCCACATGGCCGATGACCCGGAGGCGGTGGCGCTGATGGGCCGCTATCCGTTGATCGAACAGGCGGAGATCGACCATCCCGACAACGTGCGGCCCCAGAAAAAGCGGGGCAAGCAACGAAACAAACGCCGGGGCAAGCCGGACAAGGCCCACTCCGGCGAACGCCCGGAGATCAAGCCCCAGTCCTTTGCGGAGAAGGCGGGGGATGAGTTTGTGTAGGGGATAGCCATAAACGCAGTTTTGAAAAAAGTATTAATTCAGATAGAATGAAATCATAATGATTCAAAATGCTTCGCTTGATACATCGTTTTGGAATATGGCCAGTCAGATCGGCGTCGTTCCCTATCTGTTTGACTACTTCCGGGTTCATTACTGCCGGAGTGTGGCCCAAGAAATCGTGACGACAGATGCCAATGAGACGCCACTGATCTATCCTCAGGCGATGTTGTTCAAGGTGCTGCTGGAGGATGGCCGTTTACACGAAGCCGAACCTCAAGAGCCGCTGACCTCTGGCAGTGGTGAGGCACACGCTATCGCTTTGGCACGTGAGCAGGATTGGTGGCTCCTGATCAATGATTCTCGCCCACTTGCTTTTGCTCAAGCCCTTGGTATCCACTGTGTCAGTGTGCCAGATTTCTGTGTACTGCTTTTTAGCCAAGGGCGCATCACCAAAGCGGCTGCAAACGGCACGTTGAAGCGCCTTCAAGCGACGACGGCTTCGTCCTTAATCTCGCAGGCCGGTATTTTGATAGAACGCATTGCTTTGTTACGTGGAGAAACGAAATGAGCCTAAATACTATCACCAAATCCATCCGACTCACCAGGGCTGAATCCGCAGAAATCGGTCATTTGAGTAGCCAGACTGCCCTGTCGGAAGCCGCTCTTATGAAGAAGTGGGTCAAGGAAGGCATGCAGGCGCAGAAAATGGATCTGGCGATCCATGCCTACATGCACCACGAAGTTGATCTGCGTCGTGGCGCGGTCATGGCCGATGTGGCCTATAATCGCTTCTTACGTGAGCTTCAAGCTCGGCATGTGGTGATCTTGGAGGATGACTACTTTTTGGATAGGTTGCCTGGGTTGGCCGAGGCTTTCAACGATGAATTGTTGAAGCAGGCGTTGGCTGACATAGCCGGAACAGCATCCGATTCTCCCTCTGTTGGGGATATGGTCGGCGTTGATTAGGTTGAGCGGCTCTCATCCAACAACGCCAAAAACGCAGCCGGGGTGAGGATGGGGATACCCGCATGGCTGCCCAGGGTGAGCAGATGGCTGTCTCCGCTGACGATCACGTCTGCTTCCCCGGCCACGGCGCAGGCCAGGAATTTGTCATCGTCTGGGTCGGCGCAGATGATGGGAATTGGGTCGGGTAGTGTGACGTGAGTCATCGATTCGCCCAGACCTGCCTCCCATGAAAGCAGCTATCTTCGATCTCGGTGCATGCGCATACCTGAGCACGCTGTGGGGGGGTCGAATGATCTCGTGGTATTCTGCCAGAAGAGGCGGTGCGACCAAGAGGTGAAACTCGTGCAGAAGCAACGGTTGACAAGCTGTGCGCGGGAATCCACTGGGCGACAGCGCACTGATGAGCACGTTGGTATCTATGACGACCCACATTTGCCAGTGCCGCCTCTTGTTGGGATCGCTTCTCGGCCCGGTAGGCGACTGCTTCGGCCACCATCTTCTGACCTCTTCATCGGTCAGACTGGCATTCTGCTGGGCTTGCGTGCATGATGCGCATAGCCTCTCCCCGCCGATTGCCACCCACGCGTCATAGACATAGATCGGCACCATGGCCGCCACGGCCTCGCCGTGACGTTCGATGACATAGCTGTTCTCCTTGTCCGCCACCTCCCGCAGGATTTTGCCGAAGTTGCGCCGGCGTGCGCCTGCTTGCCCGATCCTCTACGGGCTTCCCAGGCCGCTGCTCGTTTTTCCATTGCTCTGCCCCTCTCCAGAAACTCCACAAAAATAGCGCTATCTGCGTAGATAGCGCTATTTTCTCATGAAATTGATTGGAGGTCAAGGGTTACTTACGCACCCACGCCCGGATCGTCGGCTCCGTGGCCGATTCGAGCAGATCCAGCGCGGCGGCTAGGACTTGGCGCTGTGTGGCTGCATCCCCGGGACGGCCCAGGGGGCGGCCCAGCCAGAAGGGGGTGGTGAGGAGGCGGGGGGGTGACATGGCGATCAGGCGGTCTTGGAAGACGGCGGCGGCGATGATGACGGTGGGCAGGCCGGCTGCCTCGAAGACCCGGGCGACGTGTCCCACGGACACGTGGCAGACGGGTCAGACCGGCACGAGGACGACGGCTTCGACGCCGTCGGCTTGGAGGTCGGCGGCCCAGGCGGGGGCCAGGCGCTTGGTGAGCCGGGTTTGGGCCGAGGCGCCGACAAAGCTGTAGGCCGTGGGGTGAAACTGGCCCATCAGCCCGGCGGCGGCGAGATCGACCATGCGGTCCACGGGGAAGACGACGTTGGGGTCGGCCTGGGCGCCGCGGATGTCGTAGCCGGGGTGGCGCACCCGCAGTTGATCCCGTGGCAGGTCCACGGGGATGTGGGAGAGGGCGGGGGTGTCCTTGAGGAAGTCGTCCACCCGCTCTTCGGCTTCGGCTTGGGTCATGTTGTCCAGGCCGAAGGGTTTGGGGTCGTCCCCGGCGGCGAAGTGGCCGCTGGAGGTGAAGAGGGCGATGCGGCTGTGGGCCACGGGCTTGGGCATGGGGGTGAAGGGGCCGTCGTCGTGGGTGAAGCGGCTGGGACCGGCATAGGTGCGGGCCTGGGCGGTCTGGACGTGGGCGATGACGGCGTCCCAATTCTGGCTGTCGTGGGCGTCGCCGATCTGCCAGAGCAGGGTTTGCAGGAAGTCGGCGGCCTGTTCGTCGTCCAGGCTTTTGAGGAATTTGAAGTTCATGTCGGACCGGCTGCCGTAGTAGAACGACTCCCGGAATTCGGCAAAGCTGTCTGGGGCGGTGGGCATGTGGCGTTTCTCCCGATGGATGAGTGGGTGAGGTTTGGGGGCGGCTTGGCTATTATCCCCGGTTTTGGGTCAAAATGGTAATTGTGCTCGATAAGGTGTTGAAATTGCATGTAGATGTACGCGTACTGTCTTCTCAAAATTGTGGTATACTTATTCAGATCCGATGTGTGTTGCGCCCCTAAGTTTTTGCGGACGGACTGACTTTCCCATGTTGAGTTTCTCCTGTCCCCCCCACTTCCTTACCCAAGTACTCCCCCAACAGACGTCAATAAAGGTGTCTTATGGCAAAGAACATCAATTCCCCCGAAGGGGAAGAAATATCCGCTGACCTGCCTGTGTCTGAGGTGGAAGGCGGACAAGGTGACCCCGCGCCCGTTGACCCTGCAGTGGCGAATGATGAGTCGTCCGATGGGGGGGAGGGGGGCGAGGAGCGCGCTTCCTTCCCGGTGGTGGGGATCGGGGCGTCTGCCGGGGGGTTGGCGGCGATTGAGGAGTTCTTGGCGGCCATGCCGGCGGATACGAAGTTGGGGATGGCGTTTGTTTTGGTGCAACACCTGGACCCGGACCACAAGTCGATCTTGGTCGATCTGGTACGCCGATATACGGCTATGCCCGTGGATGTTGTGGAAGATGGCATGGGGATCCAGCCCGACCATGTCTATATTATTCCGCCCAATCGGGATATGGCGTTGATGCACGGCAAGCTGCATCTGTTTGAACCGGCGGCCCCCAGGGGGTTGCGGTTGCCCATCGATTCTTTCTTCCGCTCTTTGGCCCAGGATTTGCAGGAGCGGGCCATCTGCATTGTGCTCTCTGGCACGGGGACCGATGGCACCTTGGGGCTGCGGGCGGTGAAGGGGGCCGGGGGGCTGGCCATTGTGCAGGATCCCGAATCGGCCGGCTATGACGGCATGCCCCGCAGCGCGTTGAACACGGGGATGGTTGATTTTGTGTTGCCTGCGGACAAGATGGCGGCCCAGTTGATCGCGTATGCGCCCTTCGCCCGGGGGGCAAAGCCGATGATTCCGCCAGATGCGGAAGCCAAGGTGACCGATCAGTATCGCAAAATCTTCATCCTGTTGCGTGCCCGGACCGGCCATGATTTTTCATTCTATAAACATAATACCATCTATCGCCGCATCGAACGGCGCATGACCGTCAACCAGATCGGGCTGCTTGGGGACTATGTGCGCTTTTTGCAGCAAAGCAACGCTGAGATCGACACGCTTTTTCGAGAGTTGTTGATTGGGGTGACAAATTTCTTTCGAGATGGCGAGGCGTATGGGGTGTTGCGGAGCCACGCCATCACCCAGATCTTCCAGGATCGGCCGGCGGGGAAGCCTGTGCGGGTCTGGGTGGCGGGCTGCTCCACAGGCGAGGAGGCTTACTCCATCGCCATCCTGCTGCAGGAGGAGATGAAGAAGCTGCGACGGACGTACAAGGTGCAGATCTTCGCCACGGATATCGATGACAGGGCGATTGGGATGGCCCGGCTGGCTACCTATCCCGACAGCATTGCCAGTGATGTGTCGGCAGAGCGGCTGGCCAAATACTTTACCAGGATTGGCGACACCTATCAGGTGGAAAAAGAGATCCGCGAGATGGTGATCTTTGCCGAGCAAAATCTGGCCTCGGACCCGCCCTTTTCTCGGCTGGATCTGGTGAGCTGCCGCAATGTGTTGATCTATATGGGCCGCGAACTGCAAAAGCGGGTCTTGCCCATCTTCCACTATGCCCTCAACCCTGGCGGGTGGCTCTTTTTGGGCAGCAGCGAAAGCATCGGCGAATATCTGGATCTTTTTGACGCCGTGGATCGCAAGTGGAAGCTCTTCCGCAGCACGACCGGCGTCACCCGATTGAAGGATAGTCGGATCGAGTTTTTCCGAGCGTCGGCCTTGCCGCCCATGGTGACGGAGGCAACGGTGAAGAGCGGGGCGGGGGCGCCCGACTTCAAGCTGGATCTGCGGGCTGTAGCCGAGCAGGCGATTCTGTCCGAATTTAGCCCCACCAGCATCGTCGTCAACGAAAAGGGGGACGTGCTCTATATTCATGGCCGCACAGGCCGCTTTCTGGAAGCGGCACCCGGGGAACCTAGCATCAACATCGTGCGCATGGCCCGCAGCGGGTTGCGCATGGAGTTGACCGAGGCCCTACGTCAGGTGTTGAGTGAGCACAAAGCCGTCCGCTATGCGGGCTTGCGGGTGATGGGCGACGAGCAGGTCACGGTTGTCAACTTGACCGTGAGCCCCATCACCAAGCCCGTGAGCGTCTCTGGCCTTTATTTGGTGATGTTGGAGGATGTGACCCCCGTGCTACAGGCCATTGCCCTGGAGGATGGACTGGAAAATGGCGCAGCCGGTCAGCGTGTTTTGGATCTGGAACACGAACTTCGGGCCAAAGAGGAGTATCTGCAAACCGCCATCGAAGAGTTGGAGACCTCGAACGAAGAGCTGAAGTCGGCCAACGAGGAGTTGCAGTCGGCCAACGAAGAGCTGCAAAGCACCAACGAAGAGTTGGAAACTTCTAAAGAGGAGCTGCAATCGGTCAACGAAGAGTTGATGACCGTGAATGTGGAGCTGCAAGAGAAGATGGGTGCGCTCTCTCAGGCCATCAACGACATGAACAACCTGATGGCCGGCACTGGGGTCGGCACCATCTTTGTGGACCACGATCTGAAGATCCAACGCTTCACCCCCCTGGCCACCGAGGTGATCAACCTGATCCCGTCGGATGTGGGCCGCCCGATCCAGCACATTGTCACCAACTTGCTCAACTATGATAGCATGGTGGCCGATATCCAGTCCGTGTTGCGCACCTTGCGCCCCAAAGAGGTCACCGTTTCCACCCAGGACAATCACTGGTATCTCGTGCGCACCTTGCCCTATCGCACCCTGGACAACGTGATCAACGGGGCGGTGATCACCTTTGTGGATATTACACAACAGAAGAAGACACAAGACGATCTAGAGCAGTTGACGTTTGATCTGCAAGATGCCAAGGACTTGGCCGAAAATGTAACCGAGACCGTCCGTACCCCTTTGCTGGTTTTGGATGAAGCGTTTCGTATCCTTACGGTCAACCGGGCCTTTCTTGACTCGTTTCCGGGCCAGAGAAGCGAGGTTGAAGGCTGTCCGCTCTTTGAAGCGGGCGAGGGGCAGTGGGATATTCCTGAGCTGCGCCAACTCTTGGGAGACATCTTGCCCAAGCGACAGATCATGCATGATTTTAAGGTGGTCCTCACCCCTGTGGACCAAGAACCACGCACCATTCTTCTCAATGCCAGAGAGATCCGCCAAAAAGCTGGCAAAGAGCGACTCATCCTATTGGGCTTGGAGGTACTATGACCGATCCGACGATTGACTCGACCAACCCGTCCAGCCGGGCCGACTTGCGCAAGCGGGCGGAAGAACGGATAGTGGCAGAGAAGGCGGCTCGTCTTGCCCGAGCCCAGGATCTGACCGGCGACGCGGCCCGGGGGTTGGTTCACGAACTGCGCGTCCACCAGATCGAACTGGAGATGCAGAACGAGTCCCTGCGGGAAAACCGCATCGTCTTGGAACTTTCCCAGGCCAAGTATTTCGATCTCTATGACTTGGCCCCCGTGGGCTACCTCACCATCAGCAAGAAGGGCATCATTCTTGAGGCCAACCTGACCGGGGCCAAAATGTTGGGGATGAATCGACCCCAGTTGATTGGCAGACCTTTGGGGGGCTTCATTTCTGATCAGGATCAGAGCCAATACTATGCGTATCGGGAGAAACTCTCGAACCATCTTTTCGCCTCTGCCATTCAAGTGCAGATGGTGCGGGCAGATGGCTCCACGCTGCATGTGCACCTGGAAAGCCTTGTCACCGAGATCCCGCCAGAGGGGGACAACCCGGCGTCCATCTCCTTCCGCACCACCCTGACCGATGTGAGCAATGAAGTGGCCGGCAAAGTGGCCTTGCAGGACGCAAATCGGCGGCTGGAAACGATCTTGGGCCAGTTGAAGTCCAGCCAGGAAGAGCGCAGCAAGATCGAGAAATTTGCCGTGGTGGGGCAGATGGCGGCCGGCATTGCCCACGAATTCAACAACATGCTGGCCAGCATTTTGCTCTTTACCCAACTTTCCCAGCGCAGTATTCTGGGCGCAACGGACGAAAAGCAGACCAAAATTCATGGCTATCTGGCCCAAGCCGAAGCCGAGACTCTGCGGGCGGCCAAGATGGTGCAGTCGCTCCTGGATTTTGGCCAACGGGCCATCTTGGACAAGGGCGCCTTGGATCTGGTCATGTTTTTGGATGATCTGGTCCACTCTTTTCGAAACACTTTGCCCAGTACAATCGACTGCACCTTTTCTGCCCAAGAGGAGGACGCAGTGGTGTGGGCGGACGAAGGCCGTCTGCGCCAGGCCATCGCCAACCTGACCACCAACGCCCAACTGGCCATGCCCGACGGTGGGGAAATTCATTTCACCCTGACCCACCTTGCCGTCGCCCATCCCGTCCATGCCCCCGTGCCCGGCATGAAAGCGGGCCAATGGGCCTGTGTGACGGTCACCGACACGGGCATCGGCATGTCGGAGAAGACCCAGGCCCACCTGTTCGAGCCCTTCTTCACCACCCGGGCACCCCTGGGGAGCGGGCTGGGGCTGCCCCAAGCCCACGGCATCATCACCCAGCACAAAGGCCACATCCACATCGACTCTCAGCTTGGCCGGGGCACCACCGTCACCCTCTACCTGCCCCTCGCCGATCTCTCCCAGCCCGGCGGCGGGTGAGGTGCCGCGTAGGGGCACGGGTGTGCGGCATTGACAAGGCCAGCGCAGGTTGAGTAGCCGCCGCCGAAATCTCCGCTGACCATTCAAGTACTCGGCGGCGTATCGAAACCGAAGCGGGTCAACCCGCTACGGTTTCGATACGGCCTAGCCTCCATTCGTTTTGCACCAGGTTGGTCGACCCGGCCTACTCAACCTGCGCTAGTCTGCCGGTCAGCCGCATTGACAAGGCCAGCGCAGGTTGAGCCGCCGCCGCCGAAATCTCCGCTGACCATTCAAGTACTCGGCGGCGTATCGAAACCGAAGCGGGTCAACCCACGCTGGTCTATCGAGTGCTGGCGGCTTTTGAAAATCCCCGAAGAAATCTTGACAGCCGGATCGAACCTCTCTATACTGAACGAGCATTGGGGAGTAGCCACCGCCATAGGCGGGACAATCAATCGTCAATACGTGCATGGGTCCACCCTAGGGTCCAGCTCCGGTTGATTGGCAGTGGGCAGATCTGAAACCACTGAAGGCGAGACCAACGGTCACTGAACCGTGGTTTCGCCTTTTTTCATTTTCTTTTTTTCAGAAGTGAGGGACTTTGATGGCAACAAGTATCTGGTTTTGGATTATCTTTAACGTGGTCGTTTTGGGCTTGCTGGCCTTGGATCTGGGCGTCTTTCACCGCAAGGCCCATGCGGTGTCGGTCAAAGAAGCCGCCATCTGGTCGGTGATCTGGATCTCCCTCTCCCTGCTCTTCAACCTGGGCATCTACTTTTTCGAAGGCAAAGAGATCGCCATGCAGTTTTTGGCGGGCTATCTGATCGAAAAGTCCCTGAGCGTGGACAATATCTTTGTCTTCATCATGCTCTTCTCCTTTTTCCAAGTTCCGCCGGCCTATCAACACCGGGTGCTCTTTTGGGGGATCTTGGGGGCGCTGATCATGCGTGGGGCGCTGATCGGGGTGGGGGCTTTCCTGATCGCCCAGTTCTCTTGGGTGCTCTACATTTTTGGTGCCTTCCTGGTCTACACCGGCATCCGCATGGCCCTGCAAAAGGACGACGACCATATCGACGTGGAGTCCAACCGGGCGGTGAAGCTGCTGCGCCGCTTCTTCCCCATCACCGACGGCTATCGGGGACAGAAATTCTTGACCATTGAGAATGGGGTGCGCATGGCCACGCCCCTGCTGGTGGTGTTGGTGATTGTGGAGACCACAGACCTGATCTTCGCCCTGGACTCCATCCCCGCCATCTTTGCCGTCACCCAAGACCCCTTTATTGTCTACACCTCCAACGTCTGCGCCATCCTGGGCTTGCGGGCCCTCTACTTCCTCCTGGCCGGGGTGATGCAGACCTTTCACTATCTCAAGTATGGGCTCTCCCTGGTGCTGGTCTTCGTGGGCGTCAAAATGTTGATCGCCGACTTCTACCATGTCTCCATCGGCCTCTCCCTGGGCGTCATCGCCGGTGTTTTGACCGTGAGCATTCTGGCGTCACTGCTCGTGCCCCCGCCTCGGACCGTGGCATAGGAGGTTGGGTTGTTTGGAACCAATGCAAAAAGAGGGGAAGGGCTGTTCAGCCCTTCCCCTCTTTTTGCATTGGTTCTTCTCAATAAACTGGAGTGGTCAACCCAGAAGTTCGACTTTTGCCAAAAGTCGAACTTCTTCGCCTCTAAACTTAGGCCATCGATCCCTGCAACTTCCCCGGCGGACGGGTGCGGATCAGCCCGGCGATCAGCACCACAAGCACTGCGGCGGCCATGGCCCCGGCCATGCCCATCACCAAGGTCGTGTCCATATATTTGACCACGATGCCCACATAGGCCCAGATCACCACCCCGGCGTAGGCCACATCCCGGCGGGTATAGACCACATAGCCGGTGATGACCGCGCCCACCACAATGATAATGGCCGACCAGATGGGAGCCATTGTAGTCGGTGTGGTCTCCCAGCCCAAGTTCTGGAAGAGGACCGTGGTGTTGGCGATGGTGGCCACGGTGATCCAGGCGGTGTAGATGCTGAAGGGCACGTTGATCAGCCAATATTCCTTGCGGCTGGTGGGCTTGATGCCCGTGCCGATGCGCACATAGAGGGTGAGCAGGGTGGCAAGAATGCCCAGCATGATCACCCAGCTAATGTTGACGTAAAGATATTGCCAGGCCACGATCCAGGCGCTGTTGAAGAGATTGGAGGCCACGAAGAGCCAGCCAATCGAGCGCAGCCGGGGGTTTTCCTTCTGGCTGGGCAGGGAATGATAGATGGTGAAGGCGATCAGCCCGGTGTAGATCACCCCCCAAATGGCAAAGACATAGCCCGCCGGGGTGAAGTAGTTGACCCACATATCCGAAATTTCTCCGGTGGTGATGTTGTTGAGGGGCAGGCCCGTGGCCAGCCCATTCATCACCAGGGTCAAAAGGGTGGTGGAGATCACGGCGAATTGTCGCTGGATGTCACGGTTCATGGTAGGTCTCCTTGTTGAGCTAGAAAGTGTTCAGTTCGGCAGAAATTTAATCAAGCGTCGGCAAGCACTTGTTGGCGTTTGTGTGTGAACTTGTCGTTTATTTTTGCATTGTACAACTATTGTCCATGTATTGCAAATGATGAGATCGCTGAATCAAGCCAAGGAATCGGGTATGGGTCAGCGTGGTGGAAATGAGCTGGGCAATCCCGGAATGGGCCGGTTCTTCTTGGGTTCATGCGGATCGCGTTGGCCCATTCCGGGATTGGCGGGGAGATCTCGTCCATTCCGGGAATGGGCCAACGCTATTTCGTCAACCCAAAATCGCCCCGGCCCTTTCCCGGAATGCCCACCTCCATCGAACCCGGACCGATTTTCACCCGAAATTTCGGCATGGTTTATCATGGCTTTCCAATTTCGGTGAACCGTCAGTGCGGTTTTCAACCTATAGGCATCAAGCCAAGGAATCGGGTATGGGTCAGCGTGGTGGAAATGAGCTGGACAATCCCGGAAAGGGCCGGTTCTTCTTGGGTTCATGCGGATCGCGTTGGCCCATTCCGGGATTGGCGGGGAGATCTCGTCCATTCCGGGAATGGGCCAACGCTATTTCGTCAACCCAAAATCGCCCCGGCCCTTTCCCGGAATGCCCACCTCCATCGAACCCAGAGCGATTTTCACCCGAAACTCAGAAGAAAGCGCTACTTTCTTCGTCAATCTTCCCAGCTTCCCAGATCATTTGACGTCGAACCAGCCTCCCGATTTTTTGACGTACCCGCCCATCTTGGCTATACTGTATCTTCGTGGGCATTGTCCGTCGCCCACGTTCTTGTTGTATTGACAAAGTGTTTTTCGGGAAAAATCCGAAGACCCGGTAGCCTGTCTTTGTGGGGTCGATGAGAATTTCTAGACCTCGACACTGGGCAGGGCCGCAACACCAAAGTTTCGGTGGGTCATCCATCCCATCGGACGCGGCAGAAAGGGAGCATCTATGTACGCAGTGATCCGAACCGGGGGCAAGCAATATCGCGTTGCCCTGGGTCAGCAGGTCGAAGTCGAGAAGTTGGAGGGCGTGGTGGGTGACACCATCATGCTGGACGATGTGCTGATGGTCGCCAACGGTGACGCAGTCACCATCGGCCAGCCCACAGTTGCAGGGGCCACAGTGGAATGTCGCATCACCGGCCAATACCGGGGCGACAAGATCTTGGTCTTCCGCTATCGCCCCAAGAAACGCATTCGCGTGCGTCGGGGCCATCGCCAATATATCACCCGACTTCAGATCAACGCTATCAACGCCTAATCCAGTTCTTAACCAGTTTCGAGTGCTAAAAAGGAGCAACCCTAATGGCTCACAAAAAAGGTGGCGGTTCTAGCCGCAACAACCGAGACTCCAACGGTCAACGACTGGGTGTCAAGGCTTATGGCGGTGAATTCGTGACCGCCGGTTCCATCATCATCCGCCAACGCGGCACCCGCATCCACCCTGGCGACAATGTCGGCAAGGGCAAAGACGACACCCTGTTCGCCAAGAGCGACGGCTTCGTGACGTTTGAGTGGGCGAAGAAGAATCGCAAAAAGGTCAGTGTTCATTCCGAAAAGGTTAACTAACATGCGTGAAGGCATTCATCCTCAATACTATCCCACGGCCAAGGTCGTTTGCTCTTGTGGCAACACTTGGCTGACCGGCAGCACCCAAGAAGAGATCCGCACGGACGTGTGCAGCAATTGCCACCCCTTCTACACGGGTGAGCAGCGCATCGTCGACACCGCCGGCCAGGTGGAGCGCTTCATGAAGCGTTTGGAAGCCCGCCAGAGCACGGTGGCCCGCAAAGAGATCGCCACGACCGCCCGCAAGGAGGCCGACGACGCCGCCCGCAAGGCACGGGCCCGGGGCGACGATCCCGAAGCCGCCGCCGCCCAGGTGATGGCCAAGTACGAAGTGGCCGCCGAAGCCTAAGATCCCAGGCAGGCGAACTATGCGGGTAGCAATATGAACCAAAACAAAGGGCAGAGACCACCGTCTCTGCCCTTTGTTTTGGGCTTAGGCGATTTTGGATTGGGGATTTTAGATTTTGGATTGGGTGCTTTGACAGCCATACTTGATTCTCGTGTCCCCAATCCCGTCCCGTTCGGTTGATCCCGTACGCCGAAGCTAATCCAAAATCCAAAATCTCCAATCCAAAATTCACAATCCCGGAGAAACCCTATGCACTATCAACCCAACGGCGGCTGGATCGAACTGGTCTGCGGCTCCATGTTCAGCGGCAAGACGGAAGAGCTTCTGCGCCGCATTCGCCGGGCCGAGATTGCCCGCAAACGGCTTCAGGTCTTCAAGCCCCGCATCGATGACCGTTATGGCATCGTGCGGGTGGCTTCCCACGATGGGGTGGCCCGTGAAAATGTGGTCGTGGTCGAAAAGGCGATGGAAATTCTGGACCTGGTGGCCCCGGATACGGAAGTGGTGGCCATCGACGAGATCCAATTCTACGATTGGGCCATTGCCGATGTCTGCACCACCCTGGCCGACCGGGGCGTGCGGGTGATCGGGGCCGGGCTGGACCAGGACTTCCGGGGCGAGCCCTTTGGCCCCATGCCCCTGCTCTTGGCCCTGGCCGAGCGCATCGACAAGTTGCACGCCATCTGCGTGGTCTGTGGCGCCTCGGCCAGCCGCACCCAGCGCTTGATCGACGGCCGCCCGGCCAACTACCACGACCCCATCATCCTGGTGGGGGGCAGCGAGAGCTACGAGGCCCGCTGCCGCACCTGTCACCAGGTGCCGGGCAAGGGCGAGCAGGGGTAGGGTAGAGATAGAGGGTAGAGATAGAGGGTAGAGATAGAGGGTAGAGGTACACGTTCACGCCCCGCCCCCCTAGCCCCCCAACTTTGGGGGGAACTGTCCAGCACCTCCCCCAGAATTGGGGGCCGGGGGGCCGAGGGGGTGAACGTGTACGAGTAGCGATAGATCAAAAAAAGGCCACGGATTGAACGGGTACGTCGTATCCGTTCAATCCGTGGCCTTTTTTCGGTTAGCCTGCACCCGGCTCTATGCCATCCAAGATGCTGCGGATTTTGCCGGCAAGTTCTGCTATGGCAAAGGGTTTTCGGATCCACCCAGCGTTCTCGCTCTGTGGCAGGTCGTCTCTGCCCTCGCCCAGGGGATGGCCGGTCATGATCAGGACCTTCACGTTGGAAAAGCGCTTAAGCACGATGTGGGCTAGTTCTATGCCGCCCATTTCGGGCATCACCAGATCGCTCAACATCAGCGAGACGGTCTTTGCCTGCTGGTCGATGATCTCCAGGGCCTGCCGCCCGTCTTCTGCGACTAACACCCCATACCCCAACTCTTCCAACGCCCCTTGCACCGATTGACGCATGGCTTTGTTGTCCTCGACAAGCAGGATGGTTTCGCCGCGCCCAGGGATTATTTCGTCCGCCAGACCCGTCGTGGCGACTTCTGGGGTGATGCTGTGCTGGGGCAGATAGAGGGTGAAGGTGGCGCCCTGGTCAAGTTGACTCTCGGCGACAATCGTCCCCCCATGTTGCTTGACAATGCCATAGACCTGGGCCAGGCCCAACCCGGTCCCCTTGCCCGGCTCCTTGGTGGTGAAGAAGGGATCGAAGATGCGGGACAGGTGGGTGGGGTCAATCCCCGTCCCCGTGTCGGAGACCACAAGGCTGATCCACTCCCCCGGACCCATGTCGGGCAAGGGGGGAGCCTCTCCCGATGCCAGGGAGAGGATCGACAGGGTGAACCCCAACTCGCCGCCGTTGGGCATGGCATCCCGGGCATTAAAGGCCAGATTCATCAGCACCTGTTGCACCTGGGTTGGGTCGGCAAAGACGATATATGCGCTGCGATCGTAGGTGAGCCCCAGGCGTATATTTTCCGGCATGGTGCGTTCCAGCAGTTTGACCATCTCCTTAACCAAAGGAGCCAGGTCCAAAGAGATCTTCTGCATAAATGAACGGCGGCTAAAGTCCAAGATCTGACGGATCAGGTTGGTGGCATGTTTGGCCTGTTCTTGGATGGTGAGGAGTTGGCCTCGTTGCCGATCCGTGAGGTTGGCGGCCTTGCTCAGCAGTTGGGCATAGAGGACGATGGCCCCCATGATGTTGTTGAAATCATGGGCGATGCCGGCGGCCAACTGGCCCACGCTGGCCAGCCGCTCTTGGGCCTGTTGATAGCGCTGGCGCTCCCGTTCTGCGGTCACATCCCAGATCACCAACAGGGTGCCGTCGGTGTGCGGCCCCGAAGTCAGCCGTTGCACGGCCACCTCCAGCATACGCTGAGAATTTTCCAGGATCAGCTCGTGCCGGGCTTGGTCGTTGCTCCTTGTCTCCAGAAGGGTGGAGAGGGGATGATCGCCCAGGGTCGTCACCAGATCGCCGGGGGCGAGCTGTGCCAGATCCGCCAGGTGGACAAGGGCCGTGGGGTTGGCCAAGACCAACCGCTGGGCTCGATCCAGCAGCACCATGCCCTCTGGGGCGTTGTCGATGATCTGCTGGGTCAACTGGGCCTGGGCCTGGGTTTCGGCAAGGAGGGTGGCATTGTCCACGGCAATGGCGGCCTGGCCGGCCAGGGTCTCCAAAAAGCTGCGCCACTCCGCGTCGCTTGATCGTGGGGTGCGGCGGAAGACCTCCATCAAGCCGACGATGCGGTCTTTGGCGATCAACGGGACGCCATGATAGACCGCAAAGCCTTCTTTGGCCCACAGGGCGGAAAGGCGCGGGCTGTCCTGGATCTGGCTGGCGTCCTCTGCCCAGACCATGCGCCCCTCCAAGATGGCCCGCCCGACGAGACCTTGGCCCAGGTAGATGGTCTTGTCCTCGGCCAGGGTGGTGCGAAAGCCCTGTCCGGTCACATACGTCAGTGTTTGACTGCTCGAATCGACCAGCAGCACACACGCTGCGTCCAGATCCAGGTGGGTGAGGGTCTGTTCCAGGGCGACGTCCAGGGTTTGGGTCAGATCGGAGGTGCTGGTGATGGCCACATCGATGGCGTGCAGGGCGGCCAGGCGGTGCATCTGGGTTTCAATGCGGGCTTGTGCCCGCTTGCTCTCGGTGATGTCATGACCAATCCCCACCAAGCCGATGATGTTGCCCTGAGGATCCCGCCACGGCACCTTGGTGGTCGATACCCAGCTTGACTGCCCCGTGGCCCCTGTCACCAATTCCTCGCGGTTGATGACAGATTGACCGGAACTGATGACCGTTTGATCATCGACCCAGAACCCAGCGGCCATTTCCGGGGCATAAAAGTCAGAATCGGTCTTGCCGATGGCCGCTTCGGGGCTGGTTGCCCCCAACAAGCGCGCCCCGGCCACATTCTTGAGCACAAAGCGGCCCTGGGTATCCTTGGCGTAGATAGAGTCCGGCAGATGGTCGATCAGCGTGCGCAACAGGTTCCTTTCGTTGGCCAGGGCTTCTGCGGCCTGCTTGCGTTCCGTGATGTCTTCTTTGACGGCAACGAAATGGGTGATGGTGCCGTCCGTGTCCCGCACGGGCGTGATGGTCTCCTGCTCGGCATAGAGGCTGCCATCCTTGCGCTGGTTGATCAACTCCCCCCGCCAGGAATCCCCAGCCAGGATGGTCTCCCACATCTCTTGGTAAAAGGCTGAAGTCTGGACGCCCGATTTCAGGATGCGTGGATTCTGGCCGATGGCTTCTTCCAAGGAATAGCCGGTCAGTTTTGACCAGGCCAGATTGGCCCACTGGATGGTACCGGACCGGTCGGTGATGACGATGCTGTTGTCGGCGGCTTCCAGCGCGGCGGTCAGCAGTCGCATCTGCTGCTCGGCCTGGTTGCGCTCGGTGACGTCGCGCACGATGGCGGTGAAGAGCTTTTTGCCGTCGATCTCTACGTGGGAGATGGAGATCTCGCTGGCAAACGCCTCGCCATCGGCGCGCAGACAAGGCAGAGCCATGGTCGGGGTTGCCATTGTGCGCGCCGTTGAATTTGATTGGGCAAAGCGGCGCGTAAGCCCTGCGTGATTCGATCGCACGAAATCGGGCAGAAAGCGGTCAAGGGGCTGGCCGATCACGTCAACGGCTTTGCACCGATACATTTGCTCGGCGGCCGGATTGAAGGCGACGATCTTTTGATCTTCATCGATGGTGATGAGGGCATCCATCATGGTGCTGAAGATGCCCGCCATCTGGGCGCGGCTTTCGTGCAGAGCCCGGCTCGCCTGCCTCTTTTCCAGCACAGCATGGATGGCCAGGGGCAAGCGGCGGATATGGTCCGGGGTCTTGATCACATAGTCCGCCGCGCCCATCTTCAGGGCTTCAACCGCCACCGTTTCGGATCCCGTGCCGGTGACGATGATCACGGGCAGATCTGGATCTTGGGCATGGACCAATTCGATCACCTGCAAGCCGTCAAAGCCCAGGATGTTGAAATCGCTCAGGATCAGATCGTAACCGCCCTCGGCCAGGGCCGTTTCGAATTCGAGCCTGGGAGGCGACCGTGATCAGGTCAAAGCCGCCGTCTTCCATCTCCAGGGCATCCCGCACCAACTCACGGTCGAACGGGTTGTCGTCCACATAAAGAACGCGAATGGACTTGCTCATGCAAAGTTCTCCGGGGGAGCCACATTGAGCGACACCCAGTAGCCTTCAATTTGGCGAACCACGCCCAAGAAGCCTTCGAACGAGACCGGCTTGACCAGATAGCTGTTGGCCCCGTTGTCATAGGAGAGGGCGCGGTCGCCTTCTTCTTTGGAGGAGGTGAGAATGATCGACGGGGATGCGCTTGAGGATCGGCGTCGGATTTGACCTGGCGCAGGACTTCAAAACCGTCAATGCCGGGCAATTTCAGATCCAACAGGATCAGGTTGGGCAGGGGATAGGCTTTGCGGTCGGCGTATTGATCTCGCCCAAAGAGATAATCAAGCGCTTGCTGGCCGGTGGACGCCACGTGGATGGTGTTGATCAGTTTCGCCTCGCTGGAAGGCGTCAAGGGTCAACTCGACATCCATGCGGTTGTCTTCAACAAGCAGAATGTGGGCTTGTCGGTTTTCAACTCGGTCTTCTCCTTTTGGCAAGCGGACGAAAAAGGTGCTGCCTTGGTCCACCTGCGACTCAACCCATACCTGCCCGTCCAGTAGTTCCACGGATTTCTTCACCGACGCCAGACCCACGCCCGTACCGGGGTACTCATCTTCTGAGTGCAGCCGTTGAAAGATGGCAAAGATCTTTTCTTGATATTTGAGAGGAATGCCGATGCCGTTGTCGGCTACGCTGACCACCACGGAGTGGTCTTCGACGCGAAAGTCCACTGCCACCTGGGGGGAGACAGTGGACCGATGATATTTGATGGCGTTTTCCAGCAGGTTGGTGAAGATCTGGCGCAACAACGTCGCGTCACCTATAACCGGGGGAAACCTTTCGGCTACCGTAAGTATACCACGGATTTCCTGCATATACGACTGCAATTCAGCGCTGATCGCTTGCATCAGACCGGCCAGATCGACCAATTCTCGTTGCACGCTTGTCCGTCCCAGCCGGGAGAAGGTGAGCAGTTCGTCGATAATCTGGCCCATGTGCTCGCTGGCTTGGACGATGTTGTCCACATAATGTTGGCCCTGTTCGCTCAGGTCGGCCCGGTGGCGGCGGGCGACGATGGCGGCAAAGCCGTTGATGGCCCGCAAAGGTGCACGCAGGTCGTGGGAGACCGAGTAGGAGAAGGTTTCCAGTTCTTTATTGGCGTCTTGAGAGCGTTGGATCGCGGTGCGTTCGGCGACCCGGCTTTCGAGTTGCGTTGAGCTCGCGAATTTCTTGCTCCGCCTGTTTTCGGTCGGTGATGTCTCTGAAAGTACCCACGCAGCCGACGGACCTGGCCGTCGGCGTCCAATTCTTGGATCGCCTGCCCGATCACCCAGGCGATGATGCCGTCCTGATGCAGGAAAGGATACTCTGAGGTTGAGGACGCTTGGCGGCTGGTCGCTTCCCGCCAGCCCTGGCCGAAGCCTCGCCCGGTCGTCGGGATGGACGGCTGTGAGCCAGCCATCGCCCAGCGCCGCCGCTGACGGCCAGCCCGGAGATGGTACACCACGCCTGGTTGACATAGGTGGTGGCTCCCCGGGCGTCCGTGCGGAAAATGCCCACGGGCGCATCCTGGCGAGGGCTTGGGATCGTTGCTCACTCTTCGCGCAGGGGCCTCGTCCGCCCGCTTGCGCTCGGTGATGTCTCGCACAAAGGCCGCCACCAAAGGACCGCTTTCTTCGTTGATGATGGCGCTGCTCACATCCAGACGCAATCAGGTGGCCCTCCTTTTGTTTGTGCTGGGTTTCAAATGTGGCCCCGCCCTGGGCCACCATCTGCCCAATGCGTTCTTCCACCTCCGCGGGCGAGAGGCGGCTCTCCACCTCTCGAATGTTCATGCGGACCAGTTCATCACGCGTATAGCCAACCAGGGCGCAATAGGCCGGGTTGACATCCACGATCCGCTTCAGTATCGGCCAGGATGAAGCCATCCAGGGAGGTGTTCAGCAATTTCTGGGTGCGCTGCACCTGCACTAGCCGCTGACTTTCCGCCAACTTGCGCTCGGTGATGTTCTCGTGGGCAACGACTATGCCCGTGTGCGCGCCCTCCAACGGCAGCACCTGCATGGCAAACCAACGGGGCTCATCCGGGGCGTCGCAGGGGTATTCAAAGCTGAACGCTGGCAGGGATCGGTCCATGACCGCCCGGATGCCGTGCAGGGCGGCGGCGGCGTATTCATCCGCCTGCCAATCGATTGCCTTCTCGCACACAGCAAAGTAGTTGGCCCCCAGGCTGATAGCGGAGACATCATCGCCCCCGTTTTGCCGGGCGAACTTCTGCCAGGCAAGATTCACCGCCACAATCACGCCCTGGGCATCCAGCACGGCGATGTGGGCGTTGAGCGAATTGATGATGTTTTGGGCAAATGCCTCGCTGGCGCGGAGAGCCGCTTCTGCCAGCTTGCGTTCGGTGATGTCCCGATTGACCGCCACGGTGCCGGTCGGATTTCCCTCCCCATCCTGAATCAGAGAGACGGAGGAGAGGATATCGAGGGATGCCCCCGCCCTGTTTTGCTGGATCACATCCCCTTTCCAGAAACCGGCGTCGCGGAATGTTTGTAGCACTTCGGCTTGGCTGTCATCGGGATACACAGTGGGGAGCATATCGCCCACGGATTTGCCAATTGCCTCTGCCGCCGACCAACCATAGATGCGCTCGGCAGCCTTGTTCCAACTGCGGATGCCAAAATTCAGATCCGTGGAGACGATGGCGTCGGACACATCTTCGATCAGATTGGCCTGGTAGCGGATTTCCTGCTCTGCCCGCTTGCGCTCGGTGATGTCCCGGGTGATGCTGATGATATGAGGCACGCCGTCCAGGTCGATCAGGGCGGACGACATCAGGCCATCAACCAGGCTGCCGTCCTTTTTGCGAAACTGGGCTTCCAGATTGTGAACTTCGCCATTCTGGCGCAAGCCGGTCACCAGCCGGTTCCTGTCTTTCGGATCGGCCCAAATGTTGATCTCGCTGGATGTCCTGCCCACCGCATCGGCTTCGGAATAGCCTGTGATCTGGGTGAATCCACGGTTGATCTCCACATACAGGCCGTCTTCCAATCGATTGATGTTGATGGAATCGGAGCTGGTGTAGAAGGCTTTGCGGAACTTCTCTTCGCTCTTGGTCAGGGCTTCCGTACGCTTGGCCACGGCGGATTGCAGTCGTTCGGTTCGGCTCCAGGTTCGTTCGACGATTAGAAAGAGACTCAACAACAGTGCGCCGCCTCCTGCCCAGATCAGCCAGAGGATAAAGCGGGTTGGCCCCGGCTCGCCGCTCTGCCAGCCTACCGTCAGGGTCCAAACATTGTCCCCCACCGGCACCATGACTGTGTCGGTGTCACCAAGCAGATCCTCGACTCCCCAAAAGCGATTCCCGGTCGCATCCGCCACTTGGACGGCGAAGCGTGGGTCGGCGACGCCTAGCGCCTCTTGCAGCAGGGCGTCAATGTCGAAGACCCCTTGAACCATGCCGAGAAAGTCGGCTTCATTGAACAGCGGATCCCTGACCACGATGGCCAAGGATCCCTGGACGGTCAAAATGGGGTCGCTGACGGTCATGCGCCGCTCCTGGACGGCCGTTTCGACAAAAGGAACCACCTCCGGCACGCTCATCAAATCCAAGCCGACGGCTGACTCGTTATGCGGCCAAGGGGTACACATAGCGGATGATGTGATCGGGATCGACGTATTCGAGCGCCCGGATGGCGGGGTAGCTGGTGAGGACGATGGCGGCGTAGCGGTTGAAGTGTTCCTCGTCTGGCAGGGTGGCGGGGACGAGCATGAAGGCCCGCAAATCATTCACAGCAGACAGACGCAGGGTGACCGCCCGCTCTATGTTGCTCTGAACTTCAGTACTGGCTTGGGCCAATGACCGGCTGTTTTCGGTGTGTACCTGGGATCGATACTCCCGATCGATGAGCACAAGGCAGATCAGCCCGACACCAAGCAAGATGGCTAGCGAGATCCATCGTTTCAAAATAGCCTCCGTGTACTGTGGTTTTTCGGTTGGGCAATCAGGAGAGAGGAGGGGGCACCTTGAAATTGTCCAGATGCTGTCAGTATACCACGTTCCTGGTCGGAGTAAACCGGACCTGAGTACGGGAGAGGGCCTTTTCAAAGTCGCCGGGCCCCGGTAGGTCAGCGCAGGTTGAGTAGGCCGAGTCGACCAACCGGGTGCAAAACGAATGGAGGCCAGGCCGTATCGCCTGTACTGAGTAGCGAAGCGTATCGAGGAACCGTAGCGGGTCGACCCGCTACGGTTTCGATACGCCGCCGAGCACTTGAATGGTTAGCGGAGATTTCGGCGGCGGCTACTCAACCTGCGCTAGCCTCGTCAATGCGGCTGCCAGGCGACTTATAAAAAGGGTGTGTTCAAAATGAGTTAGAGGAGTTCGCACCCCCTGGTGCGAACGGGTCTGCGCCAGGGGGCGCAGACTCCTCGGTCTAACTCAAATTGAACACACCCTTATGAAAAGCCCTGTTTGTGCTGTTTGTGCTGTTGGCGCTTTTGACGCCGACCGGGGAACGTGCTATCGTTCTCCATCAGATTTTCGATATTTTGTCCTTTTAACCCTGGGAGGTAGTGCGATGAAATTGGCGGAGGCCCTGATTTTGCGGGCAGATACACAGAAACGAATTACAGAGATTCGGCAGCGCGCCGTGCGCAATGCCAAGGTGCAGGAAGGCAGCCGCCCCTCGGAGGATCCCCAGGCCCTGTTGACCCAACTGCGAGAGATGTACACCCAGCTCACCTCGTTGATCCAACGCATCAACCGCACCAACACCGTCACACCCTTTGACGAAGCCATGTCTATGGCGGACGCCCTGGCCGTGCGCGACACAATGGGCGGTCGGCAAGCCATGCTGCGGGAATTGGCCCAAGCCTCCACGCCCACTCAGGATCGCTTCACCCGCACAGAGATTCGCTTCGAGAGTGTCATGGATGCCGGGGCCTTGCAGCAGGAGGCGGACCAATTGGCCCGCCAGCGCCGGGAACTGGATACCCGGGTTCAGGAGCTGAACTGGCTGACCGATCTGGTGGAATAGCCATTCATCCCGGCCCCCCGGCCCCCAATTCTGGGGGAGGTCGTGGACCGTTCCCCCCAAGGTTGGGGGGGCAGGGGGGCGCATAGATGGACGACTCGATTCGTATGTTGGTAGCGATGAGACCAGAGGCGAGCACAACCTCCCTGGCGGAGGAGCGTATCCGCCTCACCCTGCGCAAGGGGCAGCGCTCTCTTCACAGTGATGCCCAGTATTGTCACAAGCGTACAGGGTATTGTAATTGTTATGACCATGTGCAGGTCTGATCTCAACGTGAGGGTGGGGCAGGGGACAATACGAATCAAACGAAAAAAGGACGCCCGAACCGTACGGTTCGGGCGTCCTTTTTAGATCGGTGTGGGGTGTGTCACCCCGCCCGCATGGCCACCCGGTTTCCCGCCGGATCAACGACGAACACGCCGTCTTTCGCCTCTTCAAAGGAGACGTGGTTGGCGGCCAAGTGGGCGGTGAAGTCTGCCAGATCCGCCGGGGTGGGCAGGATGATGGTCCAATGGTCCAGCCCTGGCGCGTCCGTGGGCGTGGGGAGCGCACCGACCCCGGCCCAAACGTTGGCCCCCAGGTGATGATGATATCCCCCGGCGGACAAGAAGATGGCCGATCCCCCATAGCGCAGCATGAGATCAAACCCCAGGACTTGCCGATAGAACGCTTCGGCCTGGGCAAGATGGGCGACGTGTAGATGCACATGCCCCATGCTCGTGGACGCCGGCACGCTCGTCCACGCCTCGGCCCGCTGCCCGTCGGCGATCAGGCTGTCGAGATCCAAAGGCAGGGTGTCCATGCGGATCTCCTCGCCAGCCCGGGGCCACGTGTCGCGCGCCCGGTCCCAATAGAGCTCAATGCCATTGCCGTCCGGGTCGGCCAGATAGAGCGCCTCGCTGACCAGATGGTCCGACGCCCCGTCCAGGGGATAGCGGGCCTGGGCCAGGCGGATCAACGCCCGGCCCAGGTCCATCCTTTCGGCAAAGAGGATGGCAAAGTGATAGAGCCCCGCCGCCCGCCCTGGCTTGGGTCGGGGATGGGTCAACTCGGTCAGAACCAGCAAGGGATCGATCTGGTTGGCCGTCAATACGGCTCGTCCCGGCTGCTGCGCCGCGCCGTGCATGGGGGCCAAGCCAAGGACCTCTGTGTAAAACTTCACAGAGCGGGCCAAGTCCGACACCCGCAACTGCACCGCCCCCAGGCGGATCTGGGCGGGTAAGGCATATCCATCACCCTGGGTGGGGTGGGGTGATTGAGAAGTAGCTGACATAATGGTTTCCCTTTTCCCGATGAACTATATGCTGATCGCCGACACAGCATACCGGTGAACCAGCAAATGTGCTGTGCGCCCGCTCTCAAAGCAACCCAATCTGACACGTCATCACATGACAAATGTCCCTAATTTTGAGGGAATGTGCCATATTGCCCATAAAGTAGTCACGTTTGAACTAGACGAACCATCCAAACTGTGGTTTGATCAATAGTTGTGCCAATGGGTCATCCATCTTGCGCTTTCTTATATTTAAGGAACTGAACCGGTATAGGGTTGTTGAACCGGCGGTATCCTCTCTCAATCAAAAGGGTGTGTTCAAAATGAGTTCGTGGAGTCGGCATCTTCAGATGCCGCCCGTTCGCATCGGAGGATGCGAACAGCTCCGCCCAAGTCATTTGGAACACACCCCAATCAAAAGGAGTGAACTATGTCTTTCACAGATCAAGATGCCCTGGATTATCATTCCCAAGGCAGGCCCGGAAAACTGAAGATCGTGCCCACCAAACCTATGGCCACCCAGCGAGATCTCTCCCTGGCCTATTCGCCCGGCGTCGCCATCCCTGTGCTGGCCATCGCCGAAGATCCGTCCCTGGCCTATGACTACACGGCCAAGGGCAACCTTGTGGCCGTGATCAGCAATGGCACGGCCATTCTGGGCCTGGGCAACCGTGGCCCCCTGGCCGCCAAGCCTGTTATGGAGGGCAAGGCGGTCCTCTTCAAGCGCTTCGCCGACATCGACGTCTTCGACATCGAGGTCAACAGCCGGGATTCGGATGAGATCATCCGCACCTCGGAGCTGATCGCCCCCACCTTTGGCGGCATCAATTTGGAGGACATCACCGCCCCCGAATGTTTCTACATCGAGCGGGAGCTGCAATCTCGCTGGAGATCCCGGTCTTCCACGATGACCAGCACGGCACGGCCATCATCTCCGGTGCCGGGCTGATCAACGCCCTGGAGATCGTGGACAAGAAGTTTGAGGACATCCGCATCGTGATCAACGGGGCCGGGGCGGCCGGTATCGCCTGTGCCGATTTCTACGTGGCCCTGGGCGCCAAGCACGAGAACATCATGATCTGCGATTCCAAGGGTGTGATCTTCAAGGGCCGCACGGCCGGCATGAACGAATATAAAGAAAAATATGCGGTTGAAACGGAAGCCCGCACCCTGGCCGATGCCCTGGTGGGCGCGGACGCCTTCATGGGTCTCTCTGCGGCCAACGTGGTCAGCCAGGACATGGTGCGCAGCATGGGGGCCAATCCCATCATCTTCGCCATGGCCAACCCGGACCCGGAAATCACCTATCCCCTGGCCATGTCTGCCCGGACGATACGGTGATCATGGGCACGGGGCGCAGCGACTACCCCAACCAGGTCAACAATGTGCTGGGCTTCCCCTTCATCTTCCGGGGTGCCTTGGATGTGCGGGCCCGGGCCATCAACATGGAAATGAAGATCGCCGCGGCCATGGCCTTGGCCGCCCTGACCAAAGAAGATGTGTCGGACGCCGTGATCAAGGCCTATGGCGTGGAGACCATGGAATTTGGCCCGGATTACATCATCCCCAAACCCCTGGATCCTCGTGTGCTGATGTGGGTGGCCCCCGCCGTGGCCCAGGCGGCCATGGATACGGGCGTGGCCCGCATCCAGCTAAACATGAGCGACTACATGGACACACTGGCCGGGCGTTTGGGCCGGGGCACCCAGATCATGCGGCTGATGCAACACAAGGCCGAGTCGAACCCCAAGCGGGTGGTCTTTGGCGAAGGCGAGCAGCCCAAGGTGATCCGGGCCGCCCATGCGCTGCAAAGCCAGGGCATTGCCAAGCCGATCTCTGCTGGGCCGCCCGGAGAAGATCGCCCAGGCCATCGCTGAGATGAAGCTGGCCTACGTGCCCACGGTGGTCGATCCCAGCGAACCGGACCTTCGTCACACCTATGCGGCTGCCTTCGCCGAACGGCGTCAGCGCAAGGGCATGAACGTGGATGTGGCCTTCGACATGCTGCGCCAGAGCAGCTACTTTGGCCCCATGATGGTGGAAATGGGCGACGGGGATGCCTTCATCTCCGGTCTGACCCAGAACTATCCCGCGGTCCTGCGCCCGGCCATGCAAGTGGTGGGCACCCAGGAAGGCCGGGGCCTGGTCAGCGGCGTGCATGTGATCATCGCCCACGACCAGATCTACTTCTTCACCGACCCCACGGTCAACATCGAGCCCACCGTGGACGAACTGGCCACCATCGCCATCAACGCCGCGGACGTGGCCAAGCAGTTCGACGTGGACCCCCGCATCGCCATGCTCAGCTTCTCCACCTTTGGCAGCACCCGGCATCCCCTGTCCGAGAAGGTGCGCCAGGCCACAGAGAAGGTCAAGGCCCTGCGCCCGGACCTGGTGGTGGACGGCGAAATGCAGGCCGACGTGGCCGTGGTGGCCGACATGGTGGAGGGGTCGTACCCCTTCAGCCAGGTCAAGAACGCCAACGTGCTGGTCTTCCCCGACCTGACCTCGGCCAACACCTCCTACAAACTCATGGCCCGCTTGGGCGATGCCGAGTCCATCGGCCCCATCCTGGTGGGCATGGGCAAACCGGTCCACGTCCTGGAGCGGGGCTGCGAGGTGCGAGACATCGTCAACGTGGCGATTCTGGCCGTGGTGGATGTGCAGTATCGCGAAAACATGCAGAAGTCAGCGTAGCCAAGGCGATGTTTGAACGTCTGGGCGTGCAGAGCATGTTGGGGTGAGATTGAAAGCGTAAGCGCGTAAGAAATTGGGAGATTGGGGGCGTGGCAACCCCCTAATCTCCTAATTTCGTATTCTTCTGCCGGCCTTGTACAAAACTTAGAAAAAGGAAAAACCAATTCTTGATAATTCGTGGTATACTGTAAGAAAATTAGACCGGTACTCTGTTCCCCCTTTTTGATTCATCCCCAACTGTTTCGGCTCCATCGTCTCCGCTTTGCCGCTCAGCCAAAACCGACCCAAGGAACCCGATCGATCGTCGGTTTTCCATTTATGGAGTGACAACAGATGAGCACGCTGCCGCTTGTTTCTAGGCGTATCAAAAGACCGCGTCGCTTTGTTGTGATGGGCATCATTCTTTTGATTTTGTTCATGACGACGGGTGCCGCAACTTTTGCGCGCCAGGCTCGACCGTCCTTGTTGCCTATCTCCCTCTCTTTTTCGCCCGCAGCCCCCACGATTGTGGATGCAGTCACGTTCTCTGTGGCCGGCGAGTGGCAGAATGGCTGCACGCCGGAATTTTCTAATCTGAGTATCTTTCCCACGGACCAGGTCGTGCGGATTGACGCCGTCTCCAACCCGAATGACACGGCTTGTGGCCAAGCCGTCACCCCTTTTGCCTGGCAGATCAACACCCTCTTCGAGCGGGCCGGTTCTTATCAGGTCTATTTTTACGTGCAGGATGGGCCGGCTGGGGCGGCGGAGTTGGTGGCCACCACCGTGATCGGTGTCAAAGGGGGACTGCGTCTCTCTCCGGCGATTGCGGTCTTGGGGGAATCTATCTCGGCTATCATCTCGGACATAGCCACCACCACTTGTGTGCCGGAGTTTTATGGCCGCACTTTGGTGAATGATCTCGTCTACATCGAAGTGATATCGCCTGCCGAAACTGAAGGCTGTGCCGCCGTGGCCACGCCGTGGAGTTTCAGTGTCCCACTCTCGGATCTGCCCCCCGCCAACTATTCCGTGCAATTGCGGGTGACCGAAGCCGGTGGGGCGCTTTCCAGTGGGCGTGTCGTCTATGAAGATCAGTTGTTTGTGTTTGAAAATCTGTATCGCATATTTTTCCCCTTCGTGCCCCCCAATGCGCCGTTGGAATGGATCTCAGCCAGCAATTGACACGAAATTCTGTCAGTGCTATGCTTCCTTTGTCAATTTTGTAGCCTGGACTTCGTTGCCGGATCCTAGCTTCCGGTGCCGTCCAAGCCAGTTCCCATCAGGCATAATGATCACAATACACAGTTTTACCCTAGTGGCTGACAATCAGCCCGACCCTGACAGTACAGTGCCCATACCTGGGCCATTCCCACGCGTTGACGCGGGGAATCCAGGTGCGGGCGTGCATTGTCAGAACCAACAAATTTTTGGCGGCTTTGGCCGTCACATCGGGGCACGGTTCACGCGTTCCGAGAAAGCCCAATGGGCATCCACACCGAACCCGGCGTCCTGGACGGCTGGCCACGGCAGGGGGGATGCAGGCGGGCCTTTGTGGATGATCCAACGCTGACCTCAGGGCAGCGTCCGGGGCCATCCCGGAGGCTGCCGTCTGTTGAATACCTCCCCTTCCTCGTCATCCTCTTCTCTACGGACACCGGCCCAGTGCCGGTGTTTTTGATCCCCACGGCTTTTTCTACGCGACCATGCCAATTCAATCGTTGAGCATCACTCTGCCCCCCTGGCCCCCCAACCTTGGGGGGAACTGTCCACAACCTCCCCCAGAATTGGGGGCCGGGGGGCAGGGTGACCGCCAACCCAACATCTGACCGTCAACGCGCTTGACGTCTGCCCGCGCACCTTAGCACCAGGAGGAGTATCCCATGGTCGATCCCATTGTCTTTGACGACGCCGTCACCCATGTAAATAATTTGATGGAGCATGATTCGTACGATGAGGCCGCCGCCTATATCAACGATCTCCACCCGGCGGACGGCGCGGAGATCTTGTCCAACATGGAGAGCGCGGATCAGCAATTCATGGTGGATCGCCTGGACGTGGAGGCCCTGGCCAGCATCTTCGAGCAGTTGGACGAGGAGGAGATGGTAGAGCTCTCCCAGGGCATGGAAACCACCATGCTGGCCGATGTGCTGGACGAGATGGAGTCCGACATGGCCGCGGATTTCCTGGGCGAGTTGGACGAAGCCCGGGCCGCCGAATTGCTGGAGGAGATGGAGGAATCCGAGGACGTGGCGCCCCTGCTCAGCCACGAAGAGGACACGGCCGGCGGCATCATGAACAGCCTGCCCTATGCCCTGCGTCGCCAGTGGCGGGTGAGCCAGGCCCTTGACTTTTTGCGCGAGCAGTATGCGGAGGAAGAGGAGACCCTCTATTATATCTATGTGGTGGACCGTCACGGGCGGCTGGCCGGGGTGGTGAGCCTGCGCAATCTGATCATGGCCAAGCCGGAGACGACCATCGACGAGATCATGAACCGAGAGGTGCTCTCTGTTCGGGTGGATGTAGACCAGGAAGAGGTGGCCCAACTGCTCTCCCGCTATGACCTGCTCTCCCTGCCCGTGGTGGATTGGGAGGAGCAGCTGGTGGGTGTGGTGACGGTGGATGACGTGGTGGATGTGCTGGAAGAGGAGGCCACTGAGGACATCTATCGCCTGGCCCAGGTCAGCGGTGAGGCGGAGATCTTCAGCCCCTTGCCCCGGGCCATCCGCAACCGGCTGCCGTGGATGATCATCAACCTGGGCACGGCCTTTCTGGCTTCCACCGTGGTCTCCCAATTTGAAGGCACCATCGCCAAAGCCGCCATCCTGGCCGCGTTTATGCCCATTGTGGCCGGGCAGGGAGGCAACGCCGGCACCCAAACCATGACCATCGTCGTGCGTTCCCTGGCCCTGGGCGAACTGGATGGCGGCGACACCCTGAAGGCCCTGTGGCACGAGGCCAAGGTGGGCATCACCAACGGCATTGTGTTGGGGATTCTGGTGGGGCTGATCGCGTGGTGGTGGAAGGGGATCCCCATCCTGGGGTTGGTGATCGGCATCGCCATGCTGGGCAACTTGATGGTGGCGGCCATGGCCGGCGTCATCGTCCCCATGACCCTCAAAGCCCTCAAGCTGGACCCAGCCCTGGCCTCCGCCGTCTTCGTCACCACCGCCACAGACGTCCTCGGCTTCAGCCTCTTCCTCGGCCTCGCCACCTATTTTATTGCGTGGCTGGTGTAGGACTGAGGGGGTGAAGGGGTGAAAGGGTGAATTGCTTTCCAGAGACTCTCCAGCCCCTATCACCCCTTCACCCCCTCACCCTTTCAGCTTTTCACTCGAAAACGTTCCGGCTCCTCGAAAAACTCCACCAACTTCGTCCCCTTGGGCAGGTTGGCGCTGTGGACGACACCGGCGGGGATGTAGTAGGATTCCCCCGGTCCGTAGACCTGGGCGACGCCGTCCGCGGTGAGGGTGGCCTCGCCGTCCACCACCGTGCCCCACTGGCCCTTGTGGCTGTGGGGTGGCACGACGCATGTCTCCTCGGCCACAAAGAAGACCACCACCCCGCTCGGTGACTGGGCCAACCAGCCCCGCAGCCCCTCAACCGGAATAATTCCCTCTGGCAAATTGTGAATAATGTCTGGAAATTGCATAGTTTTCTCCTGTGGTTTGTTGATTGCGTGCGGTTGGATGACTAAATGAGTATCCCAACACACCCATTGTGCATTGTCCATTGTGCATTGTTCATTTCAAAATCACCGCCCGCATCCGCCGCCCGGCCTCTTCCAACGTGCTGAACTTCTTGGGGAAGGCAAAGCGGACCACGGTTTCGCCATAGCCCGGCACGGAGTAGAAATTGGTCCCCGGCACCACGGCCACCTTCACCTCGCTGGCCATCCACAGGGCGAAGTCCAAGGGCGACAGCGTGGCCTGGGGGATGGGCAATTGGCTGTAATCCGCCAACGTGTAGTACGCGCCCTCCGGCGTGGGGGCCACAAAGCCCACCTCCTCCAGTATCCCCATCATCACATCCCGCCGTCGGTGATAGTCCGCAAGCTGTTGAGCATAATAGCTCTCCGGCAGATCCAGCGCGGCCACGGCCGCGGCTTGGAGCGGGGTGGCGGCGCAGATGGTCATGTAGTCGTGCACGCGGCGCACGGCATGGGCCAGGGAGGTGGGCGCAATCACATGGCCCAGCCGCCAGCCGGTGATGGCAAAGGTCTTGCCCAGCCCGCCGCAGGTGATGGTGCGCTCTCGCAGCGCCTCCCGGCTGCCCGGGGAGATGTGGACCCGGCCATCGTAGAGCAGTTTGTCGTAGATCTCGTCGGTGATCACCACCAGATCGTGCTTCAGCACCAGATCAACCAACGCGGCCATCTCCTCCTCGTCAAAGACCCGGCCCGATGGATTGTGGGGCGTGTTCAGGATGATGGCCTTGGTGCGGGGGGTGATGGCCGCGGCCAGCCGCTCCGGGTCCAGCCGATAGCCGGGGGCGTCCAGTGGCACGGCCACCGGGGTGGCCCCAGCCATGATCGCCGCCGGACGGAAGTTCTCGTGGGCCGGCTCGATGATGATCAACTCGTCGCCGGGGTCCAGCACGGCCATGGCCGAGACCACAATCGCCTCGGTGACGCCGCAGACCACGGTGACATGCACATCCGGGTCCACGTCCCAGCCCAGGCGGGCGGCGTAGATCTGCGCCAGCTTTTGGCGCAAAGGCGGATAGCCCCACGTCACCGTGTACTGGTTCAGGCCGCCCTGGATGGCATCCACCGCGGCCTGGATGATCTCCGGCGGCGGGTCATAGTCCGGGAAGCCCTGGCTCAGGTTGACGGCGTTGTTCTGCATGGCCACCCGGGTCATCTCGCGGATGGCGGACTCTTGGAAACGGGTGACGCGCTGGGCTGGTTGCATGGCGGATTCCTGGAATTGGTTGATTGGTTGATTTGATTGCGGGTGGGGGAACTTTAGGCGAAATGGGGAATGTTGTCAATTGCGGGAATTGTGTGTACACACCTTCCCGGAAGGGGCCAGCAGATCTTGGGTAGAGCGAGATGTTCTGGCCCCTTCCAGGAAGGTTGGATCCGCGGCATCACTGCGTAAACCGCATCACCCGCACGCCAACAAAGGACCACTCCCCGGCCAGCGTCATCTTCCCTGATTCAGCGCAGCCAAAATCAACCCCTCCGGGTCCGTGTACGCCTCATGAGAATAGATCAACCATACGCCCGGCCGATCCGCGGATCAGCCCATCCAGCCGGGGCAGATCCGATTCCGCCATCACCGGCTCCAGCTCGTCCCGATCAAATGGATCTACGGGCAGACCAAAGCGGGGCGTGGACGCCCCCTGGGCAGTCTGGTCAAAATAGTAGTCAAAGGGGATCCGGGTCCATCCCGCATTGAAGATCACCCCTTCCCCCGGCTGGATCTGGGCGGCCACCAAGGCCGCCGCCTCTCGCCATTGCTTCTTTGGGCGAATCGACATAATAATTGAACAAGGCCAGGGTGGTGAGGGCCAGAACAATGCCCGCCACGGCAAACCGCATCCACTTTTGTCTCAAACTGACCCAGCCCTGGGCAGCCAGCATCAAAAAGGGCAGCCCCGCCCAGATCATGGTGCGATCCCCGTAGATGGGGCGGATCAGGCTTGCCGCCAATTGGCCCAAAATTGGCGTGAGCAGGAGGGCGAGCAGGGCCAGCCCCACCCGTCGGGTTTCGATTCGGCGCAGCAGGGTGACGGCTCCCCACACGGCCAGGGCGACCACGGGCATGGCCCACAGCAGCCGCCCCGGCAGCCAATAGGGCAGAAAGGCCACGCCGAAGTTGGCGAAGGTCTCGGCCACGGTCTACGCCGTGGGCGGGGCGATCCAGAAACCGTCCGCCACCGAGCGGGCTTGGGCCAGGAAGCCGGGCAGCCAGGGCAGCCACAGCAGCCCGACGATGCCTTGGCTGGCAACCCACCTTCGAGGGCGGACGCCCAAAGCCAGAGCGGCTAACGTCAGGGCGACGGGTAAAAGCAGCGCGCTGTTGTGCAGCCACAAGGCTCCGACTTCGGACAAAATTAGCAGCGTCCACCAGCCCCAGCCCCGGCGCAGATCCGGCCACTCTGCCCGCCACAACTCGGCCAGCGCCCACATGGCCCCGGCCCCGGCCAGCCCCAGCCACGCATACATGCGGGCCTCTTGGGCATAGGCGATGTGAAAAGGCGAGAGCGCCAGCAGCAGGAGGGTGATCGCCGCGGCCCGACTCGTCAGCAACCGGCGAGTGGTGGCGTAGAGGACCGGCAAGGTGATCACCCCAGCCAGGGCGGAGAGGGAGCGCAGCCCGACTTCGCTCTGGCCCGCCCAGCCCGTCCACACGGACAAGAGCAGCATAATAGGCGGGCGGGTGCTGGTCCAGGGTCACGAGTCGGCCCCACAGATTTCGCCCAAGGGCCGATTCGCCACCCACAGGCTGAACGCCTCGTCCAGCCACAGGGATTTCTCCCCCAGCCAAAGCAGACGCAGGGCGGTGCCAAGAAAGAGGATCGCCATGACCCAGAAGTTCGACTTTTGAAAAAAGTCGAACTTCTTCGCCCCCGCATGACCCTCAATTATCGTTTCACGCCCATCCCCGATTGACATTCCAGATCTCGACCCCTAAAATCAAACGAGTCTCCTCGTTCCCACGCTCTGCGTGGGAATGTCAACCGGCGCTCTGCGTCCACGAGACGCGGAGCGCCGATTTGCGTTCCCACGCAGAGCGTGGGAACGAGCAATAACAATTCACTCAATTTTCAATTTTCAATTCCAAATTCCCATGAGCCAACTACCCAGCATCTTCTTCAACGTCCTCACCCCGGTCTTCACCGTGATCTTGGTGGGCTATTTCGCCGGTCCTCGGCTGCGGCTGGATGTGCAGAGCCTGACCCGGCTGGCCTACTTCGTCCTGGTCCCGGCCTTTGTCTTTGACGTGATCAGCAAGGCCGACTTTCCGGCGGGGCTGGCCGTGCGCATGGTGCTCTTTGTGCAGGTGATCTTTGTGGCCTGCGCCCTGGCCGCGTGGGTTGTGGCCAAGCTCCTGCGCCGCTCGCCCAAGGTGACCGCGGCCTATATGCTCATCGCGTCCTTTGCCAACGTGGGCAACTTTGGTCTGCCCATCATCCAGTTTCGCCTGGGCGACCGGGGGTTGGAGGCGGCCACGGTCTTCTTTGTGGCCAGCGTCTTCATCTCCTTCGCCATCGGCGTGACCGTGGCCAACTGGCACAAGGGGGGCAGCCTGGGCGCGCTGGTGGCCGTGCTCAAGACCCCGGCGCTCTTGGCCGTGCCGCCGGCCTTGCTGGTCAACGCCCTGAACATCACCCTGCCCCTGGCCGTGGCCCGACCCATCACCCTGATCGGCTCCGCCATGATCCCGGTCATGATCCTGACCCTGGGCGTGCAGTTGGCCGGGATCAAGGTCATCAAATTCACCCCGGACGTGATCATCTCCAGCGGGGTGCGGCTCTTGATCGGCCCGGCCCTGGCCTTGCTGCTGGCCGTGCCCTTTGGCCTCACCGGCATCGAGCGGGGGGCGGGCATCTTGCAGGCCTCCATGCCCACGGCCATCCTCGCCTCCCTCATCGCCCTGCAACACGACCTGCTGCCGGACTTCGTCACCACCACCGTCCTCTTCTCCACCCTGGCCAGCGCCCTCACGTTGACGGTGATGTTGGCGATTGTGTAGAGATAGAGGACGCCGCCCGAGCCCCGAGATTGTGGGGGAGACGCTGGACAGTTCCCCCCAAGGTTGGCGTGCTAGCTGTGGCTCCTCACCACTTCGCCATCAACCCCGCCAACTCCTCCTGGGGCATGGCGTGGACCGTGCGGCCCATGAAGCCGGTCATGGTCTCCGCCGCGGCCATGGCGTTGAGGATGGCCTCCTCCACGGCTTCGGCGGTGGCCTCGAAGAAGGCGTCCATCTGGTTGTTGGGGATCATGGTCACGTTCACCGGCTCTGTGGTGCGGGCGGGGAGGTGGTTGCCCGTGGCAAAGGCCAGGAAGATGTCCCCGCTGCTGTTGTGGCCGATGCCGCCGACCCGGGCCAGCCCCACCGTGGCCCGCTGGGCCAACCGCTTGCACTGAAAGGGCAGCAAGGGCGCATCCGTGGCGATGATCACGATGATCGAGCCGTCGGTCTCCCGCTTGTCCTGGGGCAGGGGCACCTTCTCGGCGTCCAACACATTGCCCATAGGGAAGCCGTTCATGCGTAGATGGTTGCGCCGACCATAGTTGGCCTGCACCAGCGCCCCCACCGTAAAGGTGCCGCACGGACACGCCGCCACCCTAGACGAGGTGCCGATCCCCCCCTTGAATTCATGACAGATCATCCCCGTGCCGCCCCCCACATTTCCCTCGGCCACCGGACCCGGCCCGGCCTTTGCCAGCGCCTCAAAGACATGCTCCTTGGTGACATGAAAGGCGGCGATGTCGTTCAAATGGCCGTCATAGGTCTCGCCCACCACGGGCAGAAAAAAGCCCCGCCCGCCGTGGTTGACGATGGTATTCTCCACCAGGGCATCCCGCACCACGCCCACCTGGTGGGTGTTGGTGATGGCGATGGGCGACCCCAACATCCCCGACTCCTCAACCCAGAGCAGACCGGTCATCTCCCCGTTGCCGTTGAAGGAGTGATAGCCCGCATAGCAATAGTCCTCCCGGATCTTGTCCTCTCTGGGCACAATCACCGTCACCCCTGTGCGGGCGATGCGCGGCTCGTCATAGTTCAGCGTGGTGTGGCCGACCCAAATCCCCGGCACATCGGTGATTGCGTTCAGCGGACCCGTGGGCATGGTGCCGACTTTGATGCCCAGGTCACGAAGGCGTTGGCGCGCCATAAAAATGCTCCTTGTGTATGTTGATTGGTTGATTTGTTGACTTGATCGGTCAAACCACATAGGATCATACCCGCCACCCCACGAAATCAACCAATCAACAATCAACCAGTTGTCCCGGAGTCGCCATGAATCCCAAACTCATCGCCGAACTGTCCGCCCTTATGCCCGCCGACCGCCTCTCCACCACCCAGGCCCAGCGAGATCTCCACGCCAAGGACCAGTCCTCCCACGCCGCCCACCTGCCCGACGTGGTGATCTGGCCCGCGTCCACCGCCGAGGTCAGCGCGGTCCTGGCCATCGCCCACGCCCACGCCATCCCCGTCACCCCCTGGGGCGCGGGCACCAGCTTGGAGGGCAACACCATCCCCCTCCACGGCGGCATCGTGCTCAACTTTCAGCGCATGGACCAGATCGTGCAGGTCCACGAAGCGGATTTTCAGGTCACCGTGCAGCCGGGGATTTTTTATAAAGATATGAACAAAATCTTGGCCCGCATGGGACTTTTCTTCGCACCCGACCCCGGCGCCAACGCAAGTATTGGGGGCATGCTTGCCAATAACGCCGCGGGAAGCCGCACGGTAAAATACGGGGCCACGCGGGACAACGTCCTGGCCCTGGAAGTCGTCCTGGCCGACGGCACGGTGATCCGCACGGGCAACCGCTCGCTCAAACAGTCCGCCGGCTACGACCTCACCCACCTCTTCGTCGGCTCCGAAGGCACCCTGGGCGTGATCACCCAGGCCACCCTCAAACTGGCCCCCCTCCCCGAACATTTCAGCGCCGCCACCGCCGCCTTCCCGGATGTGAAAGCCGCGGCCCAGGCCGTCTTCGACATCATCGGCGCTGGCCTTGGCCCCGCCGCCCTGGAACTGATGGACGTGGAGGCCATGCGCATCCTCAACACCGAGCCGGAGTTCGACTTCCCCCTCCTGCCCCATCTCTTCATGGAGTTCATCGGCCCCAGCGAGGCGGCCCTGGAAGAAATTTTGGAACTGGCCGGGGAAGTGTGCCGGGAGCGGGGGGCCGCCACGGTCAACGCCGGCATGGGCCGGGCCGCCCGCAACCAGCTTTGGGAAGGCCGTCACCGCCTCTTCGAGATCCAGCAACGCAACTACGTCGGCCAATCCTACCTGATCACCGACGTGGCCGTGCCCATCTCCCGCTATCCCGATCTGGTGGCCGTGGGCGCCGACCTCATGCTGGATCTGGATGTCCACGGCAGCCTCTTCGGCCACGCCGGGGACGGCAACCTGCACTCGGTCCTCTTCTTCCCCCCGGAGGACGCCCACTACGCCCGGGCCAAAGCGTTCAACGACCGCCTGGTCGCCGCCGCCCAAAGCATGGAAGGCACCTGCACCGGCGAACACGGCGTCGGCATCGGCAAACAACGCTACCTCGCCGCCGAGGTCACGCCGGCGACCTTGGCCCTCATGCGGACGCTGAAACAGACCCTCGACCCCAAGGGCATCCTCAACCCCGGCAAAGTCATCACGTAGGTGCGGTTTTCAACCGCACAGCCATCACGTCAACGGTAGGGGCATGAGGTGTGGCGGGAAGTCGACTCGTGAAAAGGCGAATTTACATCCGCCACACCTCGTGCCCGGCATGAGCATAACGCATGGTTCTGATGGCACGAGGTGGGATGGCGATGACGTCGGTCTTCTCGAAATCATCGCCATCCCACCGTGCCCCTAGTTTGAGCAATTGTGCGGTTGAAAACCGCACCTACTCTCGCCGTCAGGCCCGCAGCCAATCGATGGCCTCTTGCTTCGTCTGGACCGTCGCGAGCCAAAACCATTCATCGATGACCTGTCAAGCTTGGCCAAGATGCAGTGTTCTCAGGTGAGACTCGTCTAGATTGAAGAAGACGGTTCGCATTGACCATTCGTCCGGCGTAAGGTCTCGAAGCAGAGCAGTTGAGATGCCAAGTGCGGTGACTGGATACTTCACGACAGTCGCAATCCAAGCGGCTAAAGCCAGCATCATGCCTGAGTTTGGCAACATCAATGGCAATCTTCTGAAAACCCAATTGACGGGCAAGTTCGAGATAGGGTAGTAGGGGCCGACTCTTGTCGCTCCCGACTGGTGACGGGATGAAAAAACAGGATATCTTCTTCAGACTGAGCGTGGATCCAATCGGGGAAAGCGTCCATTTTAGGCATCTCCAATGGGTGAATGGGCCACGGGCCGCATGGCCCAGGGCAAAAAGAGCAAACCGGGCAACAGGGTCAACCCGGCCAACAACCAGATCAACGGAGACAGCCCGAAGCTGTCCGCGCCGAAGCCGACCAAGTAGGCCCCCGCCGCCCCGGCCAGGGTAAAAAGGGCGAATTCCGTGGCGAAGACCCGGCCCCGCATCTGGTCGGGCACGCTCTGCAACAGGAGTTGAGTGGAGAAAACCCACGTCACGCCCGCCCCAAATCCCCGCACGAAGGTCCCCACCAGCACCCAGCCAAAACCGCCCAAGGGCGCGATCATGGCGATCCCCACCGCGGCCACCAGATAGTTGAGGATCATGGCCCGGCGCAGGGGACCGTCCCGATCCCCGGTCAGCCAGCGCACGAAGATCGGCCCCAGCCCGGTGCCGATCCCGGACACGGCAAAGATGAAGCCCAGGCCGATGCCGCCCCCCTCCCCAATCACAAAAACCTGCTCGGCGATGGTCACTTGCAAGCACCTGGAAACTGCCCCACACCAGCAACGAGACCATGGCCTTTTGCACGGCATAGACCATCACATCCCGATGGCCGCGCAGATAGCGCAGGCCTTGGATGTATTGGCCCAAAGGATTCTCGAATCCTCTGGCTTTTTGGTCTTGGTCCGCCACGTGGGCGGGTGGGCGTGTAGACGATGCGCACGATGATTAGGGCCGAAACGAAGAAGGTGAGGGCGTCCACGGCGAAGGCGACGGCGACCCCGAAGCCCCCGGCCACAAAGCCGCCCAGGGCCGTGCCCAAGGCCAGCATCACCGACCAGGTGGCCGAGCTGAGGGCGTTGGCCGCGCCCAGATCTGCCCGATCCACCAGGTCCGGCAGCAGGGCGTTGCGGGTGGGGAAGAAGAAGCCGCTGATGCCCAATTGCACCGCGGTCAAGGCGTAGAGCAGCCACACATCCCCCGGCTCCCGCACCAAGAAGAAGCCCAACACCACCACGCCCCGCACCAGGTCCGTGGCGATCAGCAGATGCTTGCGGTTCATGCGGTCCGCCAGCACGCCGGCGAAGGGGCTGACCAGAAAGGGGGCGATCATCCGCACCACAAAGAGCCCGCCCACCGCGGCCCCAGAGCCGGTCAGCACGGCGATCAACGTGGCCGACGCGATCAGGTTGAACCAATCCCCCAGCAAACTGACGATCTGGCCGAACCACAAATTGCGGAAATTGGCGTTGTCCCGCACCAATCGCCAATATTGGTTGTTGCTCATGCGTGCTCCTTCATTCGGAAAAAGCAAAACGCAAAGAGCGCAAAGGGACGCGGAGTGCGCAGAGATTTTTCTGAATCCTGCTGCGCACTCCGCGCCCCTCTGCGTTCTTTGCGTTTTAGCCCTTGGTCGCTTGCTTCACAATTTCGATGCACACGGCCACGGATCGGGCCATGTCTTGGATGCTGATCCACTCCAGCGGGCCGTGGAGATCCTGCTGGCCGGTGAAGAGGTTGGGGGTGGGCACGCCCTTTTCGGTCATGATGGAGCCGTCCGTGCCGCCCCGCACCGTGCGATAGACGGGGGCCAGCCCTTGGGCCTCGATGGCCTTGACCGCCAGATCCACCGGGCGGGTGTCGTCGTCCAGCCAATAGCGCATGTTGCGATATTGGGGCGTGATCTCGCAGCTCACTTTCAGCCGGGGTTCCGCGGCCCGCACGGTGGCGCAGAGGGATTCCAGCAATTCGCCGTGGGCGGCCAGCCCTTCCCGCTCGAAGTCCCGCAGGATGAAATGCAGCTTGGCCTCGGCAGCCGTGCCGGTCATGGCGTAGAGCAGGATGAAGCCAGCCCGATCCTGGGTGGTCTCCGGCGTGCGGGTGGCTTCGGGCAGCAGGTTGACCAATTTGGCCCCCCAGGTCAGGGCGTTGACCAGCTTGCCATAGGCCGTGCCGGGATGGATGGAGACGCCGGTGAGGGTGACCACCGCCTTGTCCGCGCTGAAGGTCTCGAAGGAGATCTCCCCGGCCTCGCCGCCGTCCAGGGTGTAGGCGAAGTCCGCGCCCAGGTCCGCCGGGGTGAGGCGCTTCACCCCCATGCCCACCTCCTCGTCCGGGGTGAAGGCGATGCGGATGGTGCCGTGGGGGATGGACGGGTCGGCCAGCAGGGCCTCGGCCATTGTCATGATCACCGCCACGCCGGACTTGTCGTCCGCGCCCAGCAGGGTGGCCCCGCTGGCGGTCATGATGTCCTCGCCCACCTTTTCGCCCAAATAGGGGGAACCGTCCGGGCTGAGCACCAGATCCGGCGCGTCGGGATAGGTGATGGGGCCGCCGTCGTAGTTGCGGTGCATGCGGGGCTTGACGTCCGTGCCGCTGAAGGCCGGGGCCGTGTCCACGTGGGCCAGGAAGGCGATGGTGGGGATGGCGTCGGCGTTGGGCACGGTGGCGGGAATGGTGGCCAGGACCGTGGCGTAGTCGGTCAGGGTGACGTCGGAGGCGCCCAGGGCGGTCAGCTCGTCCACCAGGGGGCGCAGGAGGTCGTACTGCTTGGCCGTGGTGGGCACGGTCCCGGTGGATTCGTCGCTCTGGGTGTCGATTTGGACATAACGCAGCAGGCGTTCTTCGACGCCTGGGCAATATTGTTGGAACATGGTTGACTCCTGTCTTGTGGCGTGGAATGGATAAAGTTGGGCGTCCGGCTAAACCGGTGTAGCCCAGTGTGCCATCTTAAACGATCTGTGGGGAAAGATGCAAAGGCGCTCTCTGTCTTTTGAAGCTGACTTCTGTCTGACTTCGCTGGAGATTTGCTTGACATTGGGCGCAAACGGGCGTACACTGTGACTCTATAGTCATGTGACTTTTTGGTCACGTGACCGCAAAGTCATCCGTCCAAATGACCCTATGCGAGGCCCCTATATGCCGAAAGAGACCTTCTTCAATCTACCCGAACCGAAGCGTCAGATGATCGAAGAAGCCGCCATCGACGAGTTTGCGGCGTGGGGATATGACAACGCCAGCATCACCCGCATTGTCGAAGCGTGCCAGATCGCCAAGGGCAGCTTTTATCAATATTTTGACGACAAGAAGGATCTGTATCAGATATTTGATCACGCATATCGGGGAGGAAAAGCTCAAATTTCTCTCGCCCATTGCGCTGGATGGGGCGGGGACCGACCTGTTTGGCCGACTGGCAGAGATGTATCGGGCCGGGCTGGCCTTCGCAAAAATTCGGCCAAAAGCGGCGTTGATCGGCAATCAGGTCTATAAAAATCTGGATCATCCGGTCCACAAAGAGATCTTGAAGGATGGCAAAGATCTGGCCATGCGGTTTTATGCCCAACTTCTGGAAGATGCTATGGCCAGAGGTGAAGTCAGGCCCGACATCGACATCAAATTTGCTGCCTACGTCTTGTTGCAGATGAACACCATGACCAGCGAATACTATTTTGATGTGGTCAAGGGGGGGGATTTTGATATTTCCACGATGGATGATGACATAATGGACACGGTTGGACAAGTTTTTGGACTTTATCAAATCTGGGATCGGCACGCAAGAGGGAGCAAGTCCAATGAGCTACGATCTGAACGCCAAGACAATCATCGTCACCGGGGCCAACGCCGGGATTGGCAAGGCGGCGGCGATTCAACTGGCCCAGGCAGGCGCGCAGGTTGTGATGATGTGCCGCAGCGCCGAACGGGGCGGCCACCGCGTTGGCGGATGGTGCGCCAGGCGGCCAACAGCGACAAAGTTGAGTTGATCCAGGTGGATATGGCCGACCAGTCCAGCGTGCGCCGGGCCGTGGACGAGTTCCGCAGCCGCCACGACCGCCTGGATGTGCTGATCCACAACGCTGCCACCTTTGACCTCACCGTGAAGAAGCCGGTGCCCACGGTGGATGGCCTGGAAACCGTCTTCGCCACCAACCATGTCAACATCTTTTTGATGACCCAATTGCTCCTGGATACGCTCAAGGCCAGCGCGCCCAGCCGCATCATCACCGTGGCCAGCAAGGGGTTGATCACCTATCCCTTCCTGGATGTCGATTTTGACAACCTGGCCGGCGAGAAGAAGTTCACCACACAGCACGCCTATTATCAGTCCAAGCAGGCCCAGGTCATGTTCACCTTTGATCTGGCCGAGCGGCTGCGGGGCACAGGGGTGACCGTGAACTGCGTGCGGGTGGGCAATGTCATCATCCCCGACAGCCGTCTGCCCAAGGTGCCCGGCTGGATGTTGAAGATCTATCGCCTCAAGAGCAAGTTTTCCATGACGCCGGAGAAGATGGCCGAAACCTACACCTGGCTGGCGGCAGACCCGGCCTTGACCGACGTGACTGGCGGCTATTGGGACGCACCCAATGTATCCGTAAAGGCGAACAAAAACGCCTACAATAAAGAGACTTGGCAGAAGCTATGGGATACGACAGAGAAGTTGGCAAATCTTTCTTGATTCGCTCGCATAAGAGCATCACCGAAACCAGAGGAGTGTCGTTATGAGCATCATTGAAGTCAACAAATTAACCAAGTTTTACGGCAAGGCCAGGGGCATCGAAAATGTCTCCTTCGATGTAAAGGAAGGAGAGATCTTCTCTTCAGGCCAACTGGGCGAAATCGACCAATTTGCGACCGGCCATCTGGGAGATGGCGAAGATCAAGGGGTTCCGCAAGGTGCTCGGGGAACAGGGCACGGTGATCTTCTTCTACGTGTGGGCTGTTGCCTTTGCCATTCTGGGGGTCTGGCTGTTCACATTGTAGACGCAGGTCCTGAAAATCACCTTGTGCTGAGAAAAAAATATAGTGGTTCACTGAAAATCTCCGTGACTGCACCTGTACGGGGTGGAGCGCGGAGATTTTTAGGTCATCAAGCTACCCATGAAAAGGGGATGTCGTTATGAGCATTATCGAAGTCAACAAACTAACCAAGTTTTACGGCAAGGCCAGGGGCATCGAAAATGTCTCCTTTGATGTGAAGGAAGGGGAGATCTTCGGCTTCATCGGGCCCAACGGGGCCGGGAAATCGACCACCATTCGCCTGTTTTTGTCCCTGATCTACCCCACCTCCGGCGAGGCCAAGATCTTCGGCAAGGACTGCATCAAGTTCGGCCCGGAGATCCGCCAGGAGATCGGCTATCTGCCCTCGGAGGTCTTCTACTACGAGCGCATGAAGGTGATCGATCTGCTCAAATATTCGGCCAGCTTCTACAAGAAGGACAGCACCAAGCGCATGCACGAGCTGGCCGAGATCATGGAGCTTGATCTGAAACGGCGTATCGACGACCTCTCCTATGGCAACAAAAAGAAGGTCGGCATTGTGCAGGGCTTGCTGCACCAGCCCAAGCTGATCATGCTGGATGAGCCGACCAGCGGCCTGGATCCCCTGATGCAGCAGAAGTTCTTCAAGCTGATCCAAGAGGAGAACCAGCGGGGGGCCACCATCTTCTTCTCGTCCCACATCCTGGGCGAGGTGCAGAAGCTCTGCTCCCGGGTCGCCATCATCAAGGACGGCGGCATCGTGGAGATCGAGGACATCAGCGTCATGCGCCGGGACAACTACAAGAAGATCCGCGTGACCGCCGACGCCCTGGACGAAAAACGCTTCGCCATCCCCGGTGTGACCAACATGGAGCGGGAGAACGGGGCCGTCAAGTTCCTCTTCAAGGGCGACATCAACACCATGACCCGGCTGATCAGCGAGCAACCGCTGATCGACGTGATCATCGAAGAGCCGTCCTTGGAAGAAATCTTCATGCACTACTACGAATAGGTGAGAGAGGAGAATCGTATGAATATCTATAAACACGAATTCAAGATGAAAATCGGCTCCGTGATCACCTGGTCTCTGTCCGTCATCGCCCTGATCGTTGTCTTCATGTCCATGTTCAGCGCCTTTGCCGTGGACGCCGAGTTGCTCAACGAGATGATGGTCCAACTATCCCCAAGGAGCTGATGATGGCCTTCGGCATGACGGGCATGGACATGTCCACCGTGCTGGGCTTCTTCGCCCTGGCCTTCACCTTTGTCCAGATCTGTCTGGCCATTCAGGCCGCCAACTATGGCTTCTCTCTGGTTTCCATCGAAGAAACCGAGATGACCGCGGACTTTCTGCTGGCCAAGCCAGTCACCCGCACCCAGATCCTGACCGCCAAGCTGTTGGCCGTCTTCACCAGCCTGACCATCACCAACGCCGTTGTCTGGATCGCCAGCATTGTGTCCATCTCCCTGTTCAGCGGCGACAGACCCTACGAAATGAGTACCCTGATCCTGCTGCTTGGGAGCATTGTCGTCTTTCAGGTGGTCTTCCTCACCCTGGGCGTCGTCTTCTCGTTGATGACCAAGCGCATGCGCAGCGTCATGCCCTATTCCATGGGGTTGGCCTTTGGCATGTATGTGTTGAGCGCCTTCGGCGGGCTGGTGGGGGATGTCAAGCTGGAATTGATCACACCCTTCAAGCACTTCGAGCCCAACTACATCGTCAGCAACGCCGCGTTGGACATGCCCTTGGTGGTGATCAGCCTGATCTACATTGTGCTTGCGGTCGTGGGGAGCTATATGCTCTACACGAGACGCAACGTCCAAACAGCCGCATAGGAGAGCAAACCATGAACATATTCTTGCGAGAGTTGAAAGCCAACTTCCGCTCCCTGCTGATCTGGAGCGGGATCGTCATCCTGTTTGTGGTGGTGGGCTTTTCCAAGTTCTCCGCCTTTGCCGGAGATCCCCAGATGCTGGCAATCTTGGACGCTATGCCAGAGGCCATGCTGTCGGCGCTGAACATGAACGCCTTCAATCTGACCACGGTCTCTGGCTTCTACGGCATCATGTTTCTCTACTTTGCCGTGTTGCTGTCCGTCTGTGCGGTGATGTGGGGCAGCGATATCATCGTCAAGGAAGAGCGGGACAAGACGGTGGAGTTCATCCTGACCCTGCCCATCCGCCGTTCCCAACTGATCACGGGCAAGGCCCTGGCGGCAGTCGTCTACAGCTTTGTCCTGCTGTTGATCACCTGGGGCGCCACCCTGGCCGGGTCCGCCTCCTACGAGCCTGACAGCGAGTTCTACTGCCTTTGTGGCCCTGTCCATGGTCGCCCTCTTCATCCTGCAGACTGATCTTCCTGGCCGTGGGCATCCTCCTGGGCAGCGCCATGAAGCGCTACAAACAGGCCGGCTCCGCGGCGATCTTCCTGCTGCTGGGCACCTTCTTCCTGTCCATCATGATCGGCTTGAGCGACAAGCTCAGTTCGCTGAAGGTGCTGACCCCCTTCAAATACTTTGACGCCGCGACGATCTTCCGCCAGTCCGAGTTGGACATGCCCTATGTTGGCTTGTCCATCGTCATCGTCATCGTCTGCATGATCGGCGCGTACGTGGCCTACGCCAAGCGGGATCTGTAATCATTGAGCCGCTCAAGTTCGTCGTCAGCAGCGTCTAGCGCCTTCTTGCCACAGACTTGACCCAAAGGCCACACCCAGCAAATGGGTGTGGCCTTTGTCGTCCGATGCGCCCAGCCCGGTGGCGGGAATCCATGTGTCCGGGTGAGCCATCAACCATTTGGCGATGGACGACTCAATTCGCCGTTCCGTGTGCATGGCGATGACGTGGGTCAAGGCGGCTTCGGGCTGATCCAGCAGATAGTCCACATGCCAGCGCAGCCGTTTGGCCGGGGGCGGGGTGAGGCCGAAATGGTCGACCAGCGCTGACGCACGGGATGCGCGCTGCCGTCCGAGCGGGTGGCGTGACGAAGCAGCCGCCTCCCCAGGCCCCCCAAAGCTGACCCCACGTAAAGATATTCGCCAGCCGAGAGGGGGATGACCACGCCCTTCCGAAATCTTCCAAAAACCACGGACAATGGCTCGATCAGTTGGATGCGCAGCAAATAGACCCCGCCGGGCGTCGGTGAAGACAGCGCGGGGTCGGTCAAAACGATCAGTTGTGGAACAGATTGAAGTGGCATCGACCTTGACCTTGGTTCAAGGATTGGCGATAATCAGGTATCGACGTTCGTAGCCGGTCCGTGACCGGCGGGTCGATCTCGGATCGACCCACAGCCACCTGATTTTATCATCCCGAAAGGACAAACCATGTCCATCATCCTCGAAGAACTGACCATCGCCGAGATGCAAGCCCACATGGCCGCCGGTGAACTGACCGCCGTGGAGCTTGTCGAGGGCTACTTGGCCCGCATCGAGGCCATCGACCGCGGCCGGCCCCACCCTCAACTCGGTGATCGAACTCAACCCGGACGCCCTGGCCATTGCCGCCCAGTTGGACGCGGAGCGGGATGCTGGGGCCGTGCGTGGGCCCCTCCACGGCATCCCCATCCTGCTCAAAGACAATATCGACACGGGAGATGGCATGGTCACCAGCGCCGGTTCCCTGGCCCTGGCCGACCATCGCCCGGCCCAGGACAGCGCCGTGGCCGCCAATCTGCGCCGGGCCGGGGCCATCATTTTGGGCAAGACCAACCTGAGCGAATGGGCCAACTTCCGCTCGTCCAAATCCTCCAGCGGATGGAGCAGCCGGGGCGGCCAGACCCGCAATCCCTACGCCCTGGACCGCACCCCCTGCGGCTCCAGCTCCGGCTCCGGCGTGGCGGTGTCGGCCAACCTGTGCGCCGCGGCCATCGGCACGGAGACCGACGGCTCGGTGGTCTGCCCGTCCCATCATGCCGGCATCGTGGGCATCAAACCCACCGTCGGCCTGGTCAGCCGGACCGGGATTGTGCCAATTTCGCATAGCCAGGATACGGCTGGACCGATGGCCCGCACGGTGGCGGACGCGGCGATTCTGCTCTCCGCCCTCGTCGGCGTTGACGATTTGGACCCGGCCACAGCCGCCAGCCGGGGGAAAACACTGGATGACTATACCCAATTTCTAGATCTCGACGGGCTGCGGGGGGCGCGCATCGGTGTGGCCCGCAACTATTTTGGCTTCCATCCCCTGGTGGACGCCATCATGGAGCGGGCCATTCTCTCCCTGCGCGCCGCCGGGGCTGTGATGGTTGACCCGGCCAACATCGCCACGGCCAAGGACTTTGGCGATGACGAATTCGCCGTTTTGCTCTACGAATTCAAGGCGGATCTCAACGCCTATTTGGCCACGGTAGGGCCGGATCTCCCTGTCCACTCTCTGGCGGATCTGATCGAATTCAACCACACCCACCGGGCGCGTATCATGCCTCATTTTGGCCAGGAGCTCTTTGTTTTGGCGCAAGAAAAGGCGGATCTTTCAGACGCGGCGTACCTTGAGGCCCGAGCGAAAAGCGTGGCCTTGGCGGGCGCTCAGGGCATCGACGCCACCCTGGCTGAACACAACTTGGACGCCATCATCGCCCCCACGGGTGGCCCGGCCTGGCTGGTGGATTGGGTCAACGGCGATCACTACGGCGGCGGCAGTTCGTCCACCGCGGCGGTGGCGGGCTATCCCAACATCACCGTCCCCGCCGGGCAGGTGCATGGCCTGCCCATCGGCGTCTCCTTCATGGCCGGGGCCTGGCAAGAGCCGACTTTGATCAAACTGGCCTACGCCTTTGAACAGCGTACTCACGCCCGTCGCCAGCCCGCCTTCCTGACCGGGGAACAGATTTACTCGTAAAATCAACCGCCGAGAGCGGAGAGGGCGCGGAGAAGGCACAGAGAGATTTCAATTTGTCTCTGCGCCTTCTCCGTCTGATCCGTCCAATCCGGCGGTTGATCTGTTTCTGCTATCTCCGCACCGTTTCGGGCAGGGGGCCATCCGGGCGCAGGTGGGCTTTGAAGTGGGTGGCGTCGATATCGTATTGCCAGGATCCGTTGGCGGCCAACAGCGCGCCCACCCGCCCAATCTCGTCGGACGACTTGGCCGCGGAGCCGTTGCCCCCGGTCACCACGAAGAGGTTGTCGTCCAATTGGTCGGCGTAGGGGAAGCCGCTGGCCGTGTAGGTGAGGACGCAGGGGGTGGTCCGCCACGCCTCCACCCGCAGATCGGGGATCAGGGAGAGCATGGCCCGATGCAGGGCTTCGACCTCCGTGGGGTTGCCGTCCCCGTGGAACCACTCTACGAATTGCTGGGGCTGATGGATCAACGGACATTCCCAGGCCATGCCGCCGATCTTGATGTAGGTCTTGCCGTCGGGATAGGCGATGGGGGGCAGGGCGTAGATGGAATAGAGATAGTCATCCTGGGGCAGCCGATAGATCAGGGTGGGCATTCCGGCCAACCGGGCTTGCTCGGCCTCGTCCACCTCGCCCAACAGCACCGTCACCGCCTTGGGCCGCAGATCCAACGGCTGATCTAGCAGGTGATTCGTGTAGCCACCACCAGCAATCAACACCTTGTGGGCCTGAAAGGTCCTGCCCCGGTCCGTGGTGAGGACAAAGCCGCCATCTTGCTTTGTCATGCCGACCACGGTCTCTTGGGCCAGTTCCGCGCCATTTTGCAGGGCAGCAATCAACTGGGCCTTGACCAAGGTGCGGGGGTTGATGTAGCCCGCTTCGCCCCGTTCCCACAGCCCCGTGGCCGTCTCTGGGAAGGCCCAGTAGGGGAAGTGTTGGGCCAAGCCCGCCCGGTCCAGGGTGTCGAAATCCACGTTCCATTCCCGCCCGATGCGCTGGGCGCTCTCCACTGTGTCCGAGGGATCGGAAGTGTCCGGCGTGGCCCGCAGTCCGCCCACGGGGAAGTGGAACTTGACCCCGGTCTGGGCCTCAATCTCGGCATAGCGGGGGATGGAGCGCTGGGCCAGCCGTCCCCACACCGGGTCCGGGTCCAGAATGCGGGTGATGCGTCCCTGGTCGTAGTGGCTGGCGAAGACGCCGTCGTGGGACCGCCAATCCGCCGGTTCGCCGGGACCGATGCCCAGGACGTTGACCCCCATGCTGGCCAAATGCCGGGTGGCCGCCGCCCCCATCATGCCCAGGCCGATGACCGCGATGTCGTGCATGTGATGCTCCTTTGTGTTCGTATTTGGTGAGATGGATGTAGCGAGGTTGGGGCGGCTTGGTTAGCCACAGCGTTTCTGATTATAGACCAGGTGGGGCTTCTGTCCAACCGACTCCCCATTCCTCAAGCCCGAACTGTTCGCCATCGTGCTGACCGATACACCATCTCTTTGTATTCCGGATACACCCTCTCTGTTGTTTCATTTGCTGGATTAGGCAATCCAGTTTCGCAGCAGACCCAGGATAGAGTCGCCTCTAGCGGGTTTGGCCCGCTGTTGGGTCTGGCGATATTCGGCGAAGTCTGAGACGGATTGGGCCTGGCGCTGTGCTCGCTCTTGGGCCTCCGCCACCCCCAAGAGGGCGGCTCCCCAATCTTTCCCCGGGGCGTTGATCACCCGGCCCAACTCGCCGTAGTCCAGCCACAGGGCGTCGCAGGTGTGACAAGTGTCGATGACGATGGTGCTCGGCCCGTAGTAGGGATGCACGTCCATGCCGGTTTCGCAGTGGGGACAGGCCAGGACCCGATTCAGTTCTTGGGTCTCCAGGGGCTGGGCAGCTTCCGGCGCCCCGTGGCCCAGGCCCGGCGCAGACGCACAGTTTCACCGAAAGCGCCGCGGGTGAGCAACATGCCCTGGCAGCGCTCGCACTGGTAGCCGTGATGTTTGTCGTCCAGGGCGATCTCCCACAGGGGGAGGTGGCAGACCGGGCACTGCATTGTCGGCGCGGGCGAGTCGGCGCACCCCTCTGCATCTTGATGGGAAGTGGAGGTCTTGCAATAGGCGCACTGCCAATATCGGCGAGCCCGGTAATCATGGGTGCGCCGCAGTTCTGAAATTCACGATGATGTCTCCGGTTCCAGGAATCACCCGCGATCAAAGCACTGGCCCACCTTGCCCGGCTTGCGCCGGTGACCAGAATGCGTTTTGGGTTGGACATGGGTGATCCTTTGCCAGCACGCTACGTCAGCGAAAAGGCCACTTCCAGGTCGTGGATTTCGGCATCGCAGATGGGGACAAGTTCGCCGATGCCCTTGGTGTCGATCAGCGAACGGGCGCTGAACTCGGCCACTTCCAGCCGATCAAAGGTCTGGAGCACGGTCTGGCCGACGATGAGTACGCAGTCATTCTCGATCAGCGCCACGGGGCGGCTGAGGGAGATGCTGTCGGCCACGCTCTGGGGGTGGGTGTAGAGGGTCTTGAACGGAATCAGCGCCACGTCACGCAGGAGGATGAAGCTCTCTGGGATGGTGCGGGAATCGAAGGGGTGGGCGGTGATGGCATAGGCCATCATGTTGGGGCACTGGGCGGTCATGATGCAGTTGATCTCAGGATGGGTCTCGTAAATGCTGGCGTGGAGATCCACCGAGCGGCTGGGCAGCTTGCCCTGTGTGCGCACCCCGTTTTTGACCAGGATCAGACTCCTCCGACTTCAACATGCCCCGGTCCACCCCCGTGGGCGTGATCAAAAAGCTCTCCTCATCCACCCGGGCCGAGGCGACCCCCTCGGTGCTGATCATCAGATAGCGACCGTACGCCCGGCGCACGATGTCCACCAACTGCTGGCGCAGGTCAAGCTCCTGGCTGGAATGGGCGATGGGTGTGGATTCGGGCAGCAGATTGTGGCGATGATCGAAGAAGTTCAACTCGGCATCGGAGAGGGCGTGGATCGGCCCCAAGCCCTGGGCCCGGATCAGGGTGCGGGCGCAGAAATCCAGGGTTTCCAGCCGTTGGAAGGCCTCCAAAAGCGTGGCCCCGCCGGCGGCCATGCCGTGGTTTTCCAGGATGATGATGTTGTAGCCTTCGGCAAAGGTGGTGGCGATATTCTCGCCCAACTTCTCGCTGCCGGGCAGGGCATAGGGCGCATAGCCCACGGGGCCACACACCCGATTGGCCTGGGGGATGATGTGGGTGTCCGGCACCTTGCGCACGATGCTGAAGGAGACCAGCGCCGGTGGATGGGCATGGACGATGGCATTGAAATCCGGCCGCAGCTCATAGATCTTGCGATGAAACGGATACTCAATCGACGGCGTGTGCGGGCCGGTGATGGTGCCATCCGCCTTCACGCACATGATATCTTTGGCGGTCAACTTGCCCTTGTCGATGCCCGACGGCGTGATCCAGACATCGCCATTGCTGTCTTTGATGGAGAGATTGCCGCCGCTGAGGGTGGTCATCCCGTTGTGATAGATGCGGTTCATGATGTCGACCAATTGGTCACGGGGGTGCAGAAGTTGGTAGCTCACGGTTTTGTGCTCCGATAGGGTGGGTTTGGGTGGAATGGGGACATACGGTGGAATGGCTATTCCGCAAACATATCAGCCAAGGTGCCAAGCACTTCGTTCTGTGTGGGGTTGCTGATACGGCCCAGCTTTTTCACCAGTCTGGATTTGTCGACGGTGCGAATCTGGTCGAGGACAACCTGCCCTTCCTTCCCCTGAAATTCGCAGAGTACACGGGTCGGGTAGCGCTGTCCCTTTGTGGTCATCGGGGCGATGATGACGGTCTTGATCCAGCGATTCATCTCGTCGGGAGAAACAATCAGACAGGGCCGAGTCTTCATGATTTCGCTGCCAACTGTGGGGTCAAGGTTCACCAAGTAAACGTCAAAACGCTTGATTACCATGCCCACTCCTCCTCATCCCAGGCGGTTGACGGGTGCGGGTCATCGTCCGGCAGGCCGTCATCGCCATTTTCGGCCATGGTTTTGAACGCGTCATCCCAGTCGTGGCGTACCTGGCGGCTGGGGCGAACGATGATCTGATTATCGCCCAACACCAACTCGACTGCCTCGCCAAGGTTGCTCTGTTCGAGCAAAAGCTTTGGGATGCGAATCCCCTGTGAGTTGCCAATCTTGATGATGCGAGACAGGATCGTTGTGGACATGGCAGCACCTCCTTGTATAAATCCGACAATATTCGGTGCGTACATGGTAATTACGGTGAGCGGTTTTGTCAAGAACTGCAACCGGATTTGAGAATTGCGCCGCCCAGAACGTTGACCCTCACCCCGCCCAGCATGACGGGTGACCACAGCCCCCATCCTTGCGGGTGATGCGGCCCCACCCCGCCGCTCATGGCGCTGACCACTACCCTGCCAAGCATGGTGAATGACCACAATTTAGGTAAACTCTATTGTTTACTGCTCTGCTATAGCGCTGTCCCGAACTGCTTTTAGAAGCGAAAATGACCTAAACATTGACTTCGTTGGGATCAAGTGTCCCCTTTATTAATGCAGTCCCTTTCTCTATCATCAACTCCCAGCGTCGCCACAAGTGAAGATTAAAAGCTACGGGATCACTCTGGGTTTTTAGTGTAAGCAACTCTAACTCCGCTAAATCTAACACGTGGAAGCATACTGTTGGACTATTGACGGATTGGAGCAGTTTGTTGGCCACATTTTCCCAGTCTATGTTTGGATTCATCTCCGATATTAAGACTATTGCTTGAATACTGCAACTGCCACGGTCAGGAATCGCTATTTTTTCCCCTTTTGAAGAAGAGATTTTCTGGCCTGCTTCCAGGTTTCTAATAGCACCGGTCAGTTGCTTTATCCCCTTCTCTATTTGTTTGTACACGGATTTGCTACGTTTATCACTCGAATGAACAGATGCTTTGTTGAATATTGACATAGCTTTTGACTCTATAAGACACATTGTCATCGGGCCAATTGCAATTAAATCCGTCAATTCACGTTGTGATTTACCTTGTCCTATGCGTGGTCCTCGGAAAACACTTTCGGAAAAAACGGACTCCAAACAGCCTTGAATCGATTGTTCTTGGCTTTTTCCTTCGTCCATGTCATCAATACGGAAGGTAGGGATTTCTTGTAAGTTTCCGTTCCCTATTACAATAATTTTTGTTGGCTCATCTACGGCGATGGTGGAAAAGGAAATCCGATGATTTATCGAACCATTGTTTGTCGGATGCCCAAAATGGATTGCCCTTAAGTTTTTTTTGAATCGATCGAGGGCCGAATCGAGAACATCTATGGAGTCTTCGCTGTAGTGCGGCTTTGTATTCGTCAGGTCAGCTAATGTAGCTTCTCTTTCAGATTGAGGTAACGAGTACAGTGCGGATAGGGTGTGTCGTGATTGCTCATCAAAGTAATGCAACCGAATTGAACTACACGCCAAGAACTCTTTTAATAGATGCTGTTCATTTGAATTGACTATGACCTGATTGGTTACAAGTGGTTCTTCTGGAATATCGTCGATAAGACAGGCCAAACATATTACTCGTGTTTGTTTCTCCGAAATAACAGAGACCATGAGCGAAATTGGGGAACCCTTGATTATTGATTTAATAACATATGTGGGTAGTTTCGCTATGACATTGATTTTTTGCGTAACGTCTTCGTGTATGAACGATACGCGACCGTGTGCCCCCCGAATTTCACTCCAGAGATGCTGACTTGGGATAAACGCCATTTGCGATCAACCTTTTTTGGAGTACGTCTTTTTTATTTCAGAGGGTTGACATGTAATATCTTGTAGATGCTTGGAGATTGCGTCAGATTCGCTAGAGTAGGATTCTGTCGAGCCGCTCACTTACCCCGCTGAAAACGCGATGTTGAAGTTATCGAAAACAGTGGCCGTAAAAGGAACATACAAACTTTTCCAAGCGACTGAGTGGGTGAATTTCGTGCAACCGATCACTTGAATTTACGGGGGAAATTAGCGCTTATGAATCTGCTCGGACGAGTCAGATTCCGGTGTACCAAGACTTGTATGTCCCTTTGCTGTCACTGGTGAAAGTGAACTACCGGACTATCGTGGCGTCTTGTGGGTCTGTTATAGTAGCGAAAGAGGCATGTTTTGATTCTTGGTGTCAATTGTTGTGGTAGGCCCATCCCGTTTGACAAATGGAATGGGAACAATTGGCCAGAGTTCGTTACTTGCTCTCATCATGGTTGATTTTGCGAAGGACAACATGAATTGTTGCCAGATAAAAGTAGAACATCCAACTAAGCCACAGGGCAGTTTCATAGTTGGTCTTCTGTTTATCATTGTGATGCCGTATTCCGAAATTGTTTGCTATATTAAAAATATCATCCTCGTCTTTGGATGTCAGGAGCGACTTAACTTTGGGTCTCAGATATTCAAGCACATCGGCCAAATCTCTCACAGCCTGTCGCCGATCATCAACAGTCGAACCATGTCGTCTGTAACTCAATAAAGCGGAGTTCATCCGGGCAAATACATTGAATCTTCAGAAGGTATATCAGCGTCAAAAATCGTCTCAAAGCCTACTTCTGGTCTATGAAGAACTTCTCCATCAGCCGAGAGTTCGAATCGTTTTGAGTAGTGGTCAAGAACCACATTTACTTTGTTCCTGAACTCACGTTGCCCTTCGCTTTGGTTAAAGGTTTCCCAATGCATCCCACAATTGTTCCAATTATGATAGTTTCCCTCAATTGGCTTCGAGATGTGCTGATGCAGAAACTCTATGACATCAAAGAAGTCATCTTCGGAATACTTTTTTGATTCAGTTTCGATCGGCCAGAGATTTTTCTTGCGTATTGTAAGTAGCATTTCGAGTTCTACATCCCGAACCTTGCCATCAATATAACCAGCATCGACACATTCAAATCCAAAAGCTTCATCGAAGTAGCCATCTTGCTTAAGCTGACTGAAAACGCGGACAAATAAATCGACTACATCTGGCAAAGCCAATCCTTTGAGATTGGGATTAACACCGGTTCTTTGAGAAAAGTAGGAATGTGACACAGTTTCTCCTTAACTGCTTGATGCTCGAATCAGTTTGCCTTACTTAATGGAGCGTGACGTCCGCCCGAAATCAAATCTTTGGGATTAGCGTTTGGATATAGTCCACTGTCTTTGGATTTAGTGGTCAATCTAATTATAGACTATCCCCTTCTCGCCCCACAATCCTGCGGATCGTGTCCTCCCTCCCTCCAACCTCAACGCATCCGCCGGCTGAGTCTGCCCCATCCGCCACGCCGGAACAGCCCCCATCGCCCCAAAATCACCCCTACCGATTGGCCAAGATCGCAGCCTTCAACCCCTCCCCCTTCTCTTCATCGAACGTCCCCGTCGTCCGCCACAGGATGTCGCCGTCCCGGTTGACCAGCAGGGTGTGGACCTCGTCCCGCCCGGTGATGCCCGTGGCCCCCATAAACTTGGCCATGTCGATGTAGAGGGTGACCGTGCGCTCCCGAGACGTTTGGTCGGGGATGCCCGCCCGCATGCCTTCGTTGATGAAGGTGCGGGCCAGGCCGGGCATGTTGTTGATGGTGGGCAGCTCATAGTAGACGACACCGGGGAACGCGGCTTCGGCATCTTGGGCAAAGGGCACCCAGGTGTCCACCACCGGTTGTTGTGACTGCAAGAAGGGGACAAACAGGATATTCAACGCCCCCGCAAAATCCGCGGGGAAGCTCATCTCCTGTCGGTCCAAATTGGTGCCGGAAACCGTGGGAAAGTGGATGTCGTCCCGGCTCACATCCAGCACACTGCGCTGGACCCCAAACCGCCAAAAACTCCCCGCTGTCCCCGTCAGCAAAACGCCCAGGATCAGAACTGTTCTTAGTTTCATCATGTTCTCCTTTTGATTGTGTACCCTACTCCGACCGCAACGCATCCGCCGGCTGCGTCTGCCCCATCCGCCACGCCGGATAGATCCCCGCCAGCAGCGCGGCGATCAACGCCACGGCAAAGGCCCGCACAAACTCGCCGGGCTGAAGCTGCATCTGCAAGGTCCAGCCGAAGGAGCGCAGGTTGATGATGTAGATCAGGATGATGGCCAGCACAAAGCCCGTGGGCATGGCGATGATCCCCGCACTGCCGCCGATCAGCCCGGTCTCCATCAGGGTGAGCTGCCAGAGCTGCCGCCGGGTCATGCCCGTGGAGCGCAGGACGCCCAGCTCCCGCCGCTTCTCCAGTTGCAGGCTCATCAGCGTGCTGAGGATGCCGATGAAGGCCACGATGGTGGCCAGCAGTTGCAGGGCGATGGTGATGGCAAAGGTGCGGTCAAAGACCAGCAGCGCGTTCTCCCGCAGCCCCCGGTTGGATCGGACCACGATCTGGCTGGCGCTGTCGGCATAGGCCGCCCGCAGTTCGTTGACCTTGTCGTCCACATCCACCCCCGGCCCCACATAGAGCGCCACCCCGGACAGCCCCGTGTCGTCCCAAAAGCTGCGATAGACCCCGTCATCGATAAAGACCACGGACGACGCATCAAAGCCCAGCATCACCCCCACAATGGTGAACGGCTGCGCCCCCCGGTCGGTGAAGAGGGTGAGGGTGTCCCCGGTCTGCAATTTATACTTGTTGCCCATGGGCTCGTTGATGACCACCCCGCCCTCGTTCAGGGCCTGCCACGTCACCTGCCAATCCCCCACCGAGTTGATATAGCGCCGCTTCTCCTTGGCCAAATCGCTGCTCAGCGCGGTCAGGCGGATCGACCCATAGTCGTCGGTGACGATCTCCACCTCTCGGCTGGTCGCCACCTCGCTGATGCCGGGGAAGTCGGCCATCTCCGCCACCAGCCCTGGGGGCAGGGGCGCAGTCACCCGGCTGGCCACCAAGGCCGGGGGCGAAATGAAGATGTCCGCCCGCAGGATCTCCCCCAGCCAGTTGGTCACGGTCAGCCGAAAGCTGCCCACCATCACCCCCACGCCGATGATCACGCTGACCGCCACCATCAACGCGGCCACGGCCACGGAGGTGCGGCTCAGCGAGCGCACCACGTCCCGCGGGGCCATGCGGGCCAGCACCCCCAGCCGTCCCTCGGCCACCCGTTGCAGCCCACTCATCATGATTAAAATGAAGAAAGGGGTGAGTAGCGCAATTCCTATCACAATCCCGAACAAGCCTGCAAAAGTCAGGACGAGGCTCCACTCCGGGATCAGCAATCCTGCCCCGATCAGGATCAAAATCACCCCCGCTCCGCTCAGCCACGGGATCAGTTGACGCACCCGCTCCTCCATGTTGCTGCGCTGGAGCGCGCCCGCCGGGGGCACGTTTGTCGCCTCCCAGGCCGGGATCATGGCGGCCCCCACTGCCGCCACCAGGCCGATCACGCCCCCTTTCACCAACGTGAAGATCGGCACACTGTTCTCTCGCACGGCCACCACAAAAAAGAGGTCGTTGACCGTCTGGGTGACCGCCCGCACGGCCCCCTGGCCCAACACCACGCCCAGCCCCAGGCCCAGGACCGTGCCGACCAACCCAAGCAGGCCCGCTTCCAACAAAATCGTGCCGAAGATCTCCCGCCGGGTCATGCCCAGGGCGCGCAGACTGCCCAGCACAGGCCGCCGCTGCACCACGCTGAAGGTGACCGTGTTGTAGATCAGGAACATGCCCACCACCAGGGCCAGCAGACTCAGCGCCGTCAAGTTCAGCCGGAAGGCCGCGGTCATCTCCTCCACCGTCCCCGCCCGGGCCCCGGCGGAGTCCAGCCGCGCCCCCGGTGGCAGAATGGCCCGAATCTGGGCCAGGGCCGCCTCGCCGGCGTCCCCGCTGGGCACAATCAGGTCGATGCGGTCGATGCGCCCCACCCGGCCCAACAGCTCTTGGGCCGTGGAGATGTCGGCGATCAACAGCCCGTCCAACGCCCGGCGGCTCAACTCGTCCGACGGGGCCAGCAGCCCCACAATCGTCACCGCCTCCGTGCGCCCGCCGATCACGATGGGGGTGCTGTCGCCCGCGGAGAGGCCGTAGCGGGCGGCCACGTCGCTGCTCATCAGCACCGTGTTGGGCTGGGTCAACAGCGCGGCCAAAAAGCCCTCGCTGAAGGTGCTGCCCGCGTCCCCGTTGCCCAAATAGCTGCGGAAGGGGGCCTCGGCAAAGGGATCGATGCCCAGCAGCCGCACGGGCTGGCCGTCCAGATCCGGCGCGCTCACATAGTCCACCACCACCGGCGCGCTCAGCCGATAGCCGGCTTCCCGGCGCAGATCCGTGTAGACCTGCTCGTCGATCCCCGTCGGGCCGCCCACAATCTCGTGGGTCGCCTTGCCCGCCACAGACTCGGTCCCCAGCTCAAACGCCCGCCCCGCGGACGCGTTGGCCAGATCGATCGCCACAATCATCGCCACGCCGATGGCCACGCCGATCACAAAGAAAAAGCTCTGCCACGGGCGGCGACGGGCGTGGCGATCTGCTAGTTTGAAGATTAGAGGGAATGAAAATTTCATGGGTGTGTCCTTGGTTTTTTTGAAGGCAAAAGGCAAAAGGCAAAGTGCAAAAGGCAAAAGGTGAACGTGGTTAAGTTAAGATCGACGCTGTGGGTGAGTACCATTTTCCACGAAGTCCACGAATCCCGTCAACCACGCTCAACTTTGCCTTTTGCCTTTTGCACTTTGCCTTTTGCCTTGGCTGTTAACTGTTCGCAACCAGTTTACCATGCTCAATATGCAGAACCCGATCCGCCATCCCCGCAATCTTCCGGCGCGTGGGTCGCCATGATCAGGGTCTTGCCCGCGTCTCGGGTCAACTCCAACAACAGGGAAAGCACGGAATCGCCCGTGGACTCGTCAAGATTGCCCGTCGGCTCATCGGCCAAAATCAACAGGGGATCGTGGCTCAGCGCTCGGGCGATCGCCACCCGCTGCTGTTCGCCCCCGCTCAGCTTGTCGGGGAAGGTGTTCAGCCGATCCCCCAGGCCCACCCGTTCCAGCAGATCGGTGGCGTGGACCCGGCTCTTGCGTCCCCGGCCCGCAAGCTCCAGGGGCAGGGTGACATTTTCCAGCACGGTGAGGGTGGGGATCAGGTTGAAGAACTGGAAGACAATGCCGATATGCTCCCGGCGGAAGAGGGTGCGCTCGTGGTCGCTCATGCCGGTGATGTCGGCGATGCGCCCGTTCTGGCGGATGCGCACGCTGCCCGCGGTGGGCTTGTCGATGCCGGACATCAGGTTGAGCAGGGTGCTCTTGCCGCTGCCCGATTTGCCGAAGAGGGCGACGAACTCGCCTTCGATGAAGTCCCAACTGATGGTCTCCAGCACGGGATGGCTGCGCCCGGCTTCGGTGTAGGCTTTGCTCAGGTTGTCCAGGGTGATCAGGGTGGGGTTAGGGTTGGTCATGGCACGGGCTCCGTGTTTGGGCTGATTTGAGAAAATATACACAATCTCGGTCAAGGATAGAGGATTTCGGGCTGGGGTTCTGTTACCATGATGCCAAAGCGGGTGGTGTGGTCATGTTTTCGGAAGTGGGTATTCCGGGAAAGGGCCGGATTCTTGGGTCGGTGAATAGTGTTGGCCCATTCCCGGAATGATGGGATCGCTCGCCCAATCCCGGATTGTCCATTTCTGTCCAAAGCATCGCACCCGACGCGTGCGATTTTGTTTGACAGTCTTAAGGTCTAATGTTACTCTACATTTGAAGCTTTCCCCGATTCAACCTGAACACTGCACTCTTCCCGCCCCCGCTCTATGCTCTGACGTCGCCGAGGAAGATCCCATGACCATCGCCCACAAGACCCACTGGAACCAACGCTATGCCCAGGAATTTCACGGCCATCGCTCTGCCCGCTCTTGGCTGACCGAACATATGGACATGGTCCACATGCGCGCCCAATGGGTACGCACCCAGGGCCGTATGCCCAAGGGGCTGGACCTGGCCTGCGGACCGGGGCGCAACACCCTCTTTTTGGCCGAGCAAGGCTGGCAGATGACAGGGGTTGACATCAGCGAAGAGGCGGTCGGCTTGGCCCAAACGCGGGCCCACCAGTGCGGATTGGACGGGCATCTGGCGTATGTTGTGGCCGATCTGGACCAGTGGCAGCCCCAGCCGGAAGCCTATGATCTGATCACCTGCTTCTTTTTTCTGGATCGAGCCTTGTGGCCCGCCATCCGCTCGGCTCTGCGTCCTGGCGGATTGCTGATCATGGAGACCTTCAACAGCCATCGTCGAGACAGCTTCCCGTCGGATTTCTTGCTGGAACCGGAGGAGTTTTACACGGCCATCCGCAGTTGGGGCTGGGACATCGTCGCTTCCCGATCCGACGGCCCAGGGTTGCCCCGACCCACGGATGCCATTGTGGCGGTCAAGCCCGCCCCGTTCATCGGCTAGGTCCAAAGGCCCGCCCCTCGCCTCCCGTTTGTCCAACCCCATCCCGATCCAGGCCAAATCGCCAACACCCATCCGGTGTTGGCGATTCTGTTTACAGCTTGGATCGGACCATGTTTTCCCCCCACCGCATCCAAACCCCCGATCCAAACGTCATCTCCTCTGCGTAGCACCCACCCCCTGCGACCCACCCACCTCACCCTGGAGATGACCTGTGAAACCGACACCTGCCCATCCGAACGCGCCGGACCTGATTGGCTTTTTTACGCAAAATCCGCTCTTTCATGACCTGAGCCCCCAGGCCGAGCAGGCCCTGGCGGCCGGGTTGACCGAGATTCATCTGGCCGAGGGCGACCGTCTCTGCCGTCAGGGAGAGCCTGGGGACAGTATGTTTGTGTTGATCTCTGGCCGGTTGCGGGTTGAGCGAACGGATGGGCCGGGGCAGGCGAACATGGCTCTGGATGACCTGACGCCGGGCATGACCGTTGGCGAAATGGCCTTGTTGACGGGACGCCCACGCTCGGCCACGGTCTTGGCTTCGGCAGAGAGCCGTCTGGTCTGCCTTTCGGCCCAGGCCTTTGACGACCTGAACCGGGCCAATCCCGCCGTGGTCCACGGTCTGCTAGAGGCTGTCGTGCCCCGGATGCGCCGCACCCAACTGGCGGGTGTGTTGACCCGCATCTTTGGCGCGATGGAGGTGTCCGCCCTCCACGAGCTGCAAGAGCGCTTGGAATGGATCAGCCTGTCCAGCGGGGATGTGCTGTGCCGCCAGGGCGAGGTAGGCGATAGCATGTTTATTTTGGTCAATGGTCGTCTGAGCATCGACGTGGCCTTTGCCGACGACAGCCACCGCATTGTGGGGGAGGTCAGTCCCGGCGAGACCGTGGGCGAATTTGCCTTGCTGACCGACGAGGTGCGTACGGCCACGGTCTATGCCATCCGCGAGAGCAACGTGGTGCGCTTCACCCGGCAACTTTTCGAGGAGATGATCGAGGACTTCCCCCACGTCATGCTGGCCATCACCCGCAGCATGGTGCGGCGGCGGCAACGCACCCTGCGCTTCTCCTCCGCCAACCTGGAAACTGCCCTCACCTTCGCCCTCATCCCCACGGCGGCGGATGTGCCCACCCAGGCCTTCGGCATGCAGTTGGCCGAATTGCTGGGCCAGAGCGGCGAGGTCCTCTATCTGAACGCCCAGCGGTTTGATGAATTCTACGGCAAGCCTGGGGCCAGCCAGATCCCAAGGGACAACCACGCCGCCATCTCCGTGGCCGGCTGGCTCAGCGAACAGGAGAGCCGCTATCGCTTCATCCTCTTCGAGGCGGACCCAGCCTGGACCCCCTGGTCCCAGCGCTGCGTCCACCAGTCGGACCGGGTGCTGCTCTTGGGGCAGGCCGGGTCAAGTCCGGCGTTGAGCAAGTTGGAACGGGATCTGGACCCCATGCCCCAGCCAGGCCAGGTGGAGCTGGTCCTGCTCCATGCACCGGATGCCCGGCAGCCCGCGGGCACCGCAGCCTGGCTGGCTGGCCGATCCGTGCGCACCCATCACCATGTGCGGTTGGGCAATGGGGATGATTTTGGGCGGCTGGGGCGGCGTCTGCAAGGCAAGGCCGTGGGGCTGGTTTTGGGCGGCGGCGGAGCCCGGGGCTTTGCCCATATCGGTGCCATCAAGGCCCTGGAAGAGGCGGGCATCCGCCCGGATCTGATCGGCGGCACCAGCATGGGGGGCTTGGTGGGGGGTCTCTGTGCCACGGATCACACCTACCAAGATATGATAGAGATGGCCAAGCGTTTTGCCTCCCCCAAGAGCATGTACGACTATACCCTGCCCTTCGCTTCGATCTTTGCCAGCGCCAAAGTCTCCACTGTCCTGCGCGGCTTCTTTGGCGGCGTAGCTATCGAAGATCTGTGGCGACCCTTCTTTTGCGTTTCCACCAACCTGACCAAGGCCGAATCGTTCATCCATACCAACGGTTTCTTGAGGCAAGCCGTGCGCGCCAGCACCTCCATCCCCGGCATCTTTGCCCCCATTGTCTATAACGGCGATGTGTTGGTTGACGGCGGGATCATGAACAATTTTCCCATCGACATCATGCGTACCCAGGTGGAAGGCGGATTGGTCATAGCGGTCGAAGCGTCACCGCGTAAGGAGCATTTACGCAACTATGATTTTGGCGACAGCATCTCTGGTTGGCGGGTGCTGGCCAGCCGACTCAACCCCTTCCGCCCATCCATGCGGGTACCTTCCATCTTCACCACCCTCCTGCGCGCCACCGAAGTCAACAGCGCCTTCCACGCCCAGTTCGCCTATGCCGACGCCGACCTGGTGATCGAGCCGCCCATTGCCAAATTCCGCACAATGGAGTTCGGCTCATATGCAGAAATCATCGAGACAGGGTATCATGCTACCAAAGAGCGGCTGGCAGTTTGGGCCGCGGAAAAGGCGAGCAAAGGATAGGAGACATTATGCGTGCAGATCTGGATCGATTGATGGCAGAACGAAAGCTGGACGCCTTGATGGTCATGGGCAACAGCGGCGGCAACTCGGTGATGAACTACCTCACCGGCGGCGTGCATTTGGAGGGGGCGGTGATCGTGAAGCGGCGGGGCGGGCCGGTCACGCTGATCCACGGCGGCATGGAGCGGGATTCGGCGGCCACCACCGGGCTGGCCCTGGTGGATCGGGATGCGTTGTATAACCGCTACGAATTGCTGCGCAAACACGAGGGCAACCAGTTGGCCGCCACGGTGGATATGTTCAGCCAGATCATTCAAAATCAGGGGCTGACCGGGCGGCTGGGCATCTATGGCAAGATGGATGTGGGCGAGAGTTATACGTTGCTCAACCAGCTTTCGGACCGGCTGGACGGGGTGGAATTGGTGGGCGAATATGGCCAGTCGCTCTTCGATCTGGCCCGGGCCACCAAGGACGACACGGAGCTGGCCGAGCTGGCCGAGGCCGGGCGGCTGACCTGCCAGGTGGTGGGCGAGGTGCAGGCGTTCATCCAATCTCACCGGGTGCGGGACGAGGTGGTGGTGCAGGCGGACGGCGAGCCGTTGACCATCGGCCATGTCAAGGCGTTCATCCGCCGCCAACTGCAAGCCGTGGGCATGAACGAAGATCACGGCACCATCTTCTCCCAGGGCCGGGACGCCGGGGTGCCCCACAACAGCGGCGACCTCTCCATGCCCCTGCGCCTGGGCCGCAGCATCGTCTTCGACATCTTCCCCCAACTGCCCAGCGGCTACTTCCACGACATGACCCGCACATGGAGTTTGGGCTACGCCACGGATGAGGTACAACAAGCCTGGGATCAGACCAAGCAGATCTATGACAAAGTCATGGGGTCATTGACCGTGGGGCAGCCGTGTCGCTCCTACCAAGAGATGACCCTGGATTTCTACGAGGGCCTGGGCCACAAGACCGTCCGCACCCATCCCGGCACCCACGAGGGCTACGTCCACGGCCTGGGCCACGGCATCGGGTTGGATGTGCACGAAGGGCCAGGCTTCAGCCACGCCGCGGGGAACGACACGCTGGTCCAGCCGGGTCATGTCGTCACCATCGAACCGGGCCTCTACTACCCCGATCTGCCCGACGGCAAGGGCTTTGGCGTGCGGATTGAGGATGCGGTGGCGTTCAACGAGGCGGGGGAGTTGGTCTGGTTGACGAAGTATCCGTATGATTTGGTCGTGCCGATGAAGTAGGAGTTCGCATTTTCAATGCGAACTATGGGATCTGAGGATGCCCACTCCTCGATCCGCCAAGTCGAGTTTGACGCATTGGCGGGATTGAGGAGGTATTTCATATGACGGGACAAAACTCATCGAGTCACCACGTTCGAAATCGTCGGCGACTACACGCTGCAAATCTGGTTCGATGATGATAGCGTGCAGACCATCAATTTTGAACCGGTTTTGTCTGGCCCGGTCTTTGGACCCTTGCGGGATCTGGCGTTGTTCAACCAAGTGACGCCTGATCGACTACGCCGGTTGCCTTGAATGGCCCACGGGGGCTGACTTCGACCCTGAAACGTTGCGCAACTGGCCCGATTATCGGGATGACATCATTGCTCGGCGGCAACATTTGGTCGCTGCATAAACAGTCAAGCCACGGCAACGAAAAAGAGGTGGATGTGGAGACGATTTCGTCTCCACATCCCCCTCTTTTTTGTTGCGTTTGAAGGATTGTCTATCCCCGCCCCCGCTCGTAGGCGATCACATCATCCAAAATCTGGGTCAGATTCCGGGTGGGCGTCCAGCCGATGGCCTGTTCGATCTTGGCGATGTCCGGCACCCGGCGGCGCATGTCTTCGAAGCCGGGGGCGTAGGCTTCGCTGTAGGGCGTGTAAGTGATCTCGGACTGGCTGCCCGTGCGTTCCAACACCGCTTGGGCCAACTGATTGATGCTGTTCTCCTGGTTCGAGCCGATGTTGTAGATCTGCCCCGCAGTCTGGCCGGGGATGTCGATCAGGGCCAGCAGGGCTTGGACCACGTCGGCCACATGGCAGAAGCAGCGGCTCTGCTCCCCGTCCCCAAAGACGGTGATGGGCTTGCCCTGCACGGCCTGGCGCACAAAGCGGGGCACCACCATGCCATAGCGCCCGGACTGGCGGGGTCCCACCGTGTTGAAGAAGCGAGTCACCGTCACCGGCAGGTCAAACTCCCGGTGGGCGGCCAGGCCCAGGAACTCGTCCAAGCAGCTTGCTGGCCGCATAGCCCCAGCGGCTGCGGGCGGAGGATCCCAGCAGCAGGTCGTCCTCCTCGTTGAAGGGGATGCTCACCCCCTTGCCATAGACCTCGCTGGTGCTGGCGATCAGCGTGCGGCAGCGATAGCGGCGGGCGGCCTCCAGCACCGCATGGGTGCCCAGGACGTTGGTCTCGATGGTCTCCGTGGGCTTCTCCACCACCAACTGCACCCCCACGGCCGCGGCCAGATGCACAATGGCGTCGGCCTGGCTGGCCAGCCGATCCATGACCAGGGCGTTGCGCATGTCCTCGATGGCGAAGGAGAAGAGGGGGTGCTTGGTCAAGGGGCGGATGTTGTCGAAACGCCCCGTGCTGAGGTTGTCCAAAATCGAGACGGAATCGCCCCGGGCCAGCAGGGCCTCGGCCAGGTGGCTGCCGATGAAGCCTGCGCCGCCGGTGATCAGAATGTTCATTTTGTTTCTCCTGGGGGTAGTCGGCTAGATTTAGAATGCATAGATTTCATCTCGCTTCAAAGGTGAAAAATCCGGTAGCCGAAGTGGGTTTTGCAACAGATCATCGATCAATGAATGCTCGTTGTCGATTGCATCGAACTGATTGACGACCCGAACTTGATCTTCTTCCAGTGCATGAAGATTATCGGGAACCCTGATAGGCCCATCATGGGTATCGGCTTCAAACTTGAAGGGGTACACCGCTAGTTCTCCTGCGCCAGAATACTTTCGATCTTCGTCAGTTCCTCCTCGCTAAACGCCAAATTGTCAAGCGCGGCCACGGCCTCTTCGATCTGGCCGACCTCGCTGGCCCCGATCAAAGCCGAAGTCATGACCGGATGGCGCAGGGTCCAGGCGATGGCCAGTTGGGCCATGCTCTGGCCCCGTTGCTCGGCCATTTGGTTCAGTTGACGCACCTTCTCCACCCGCTCCTCGGTGACCTTGTCGCCCCAATGGAATTGGTTGTCCAACTTGGCGGCCCGGGACGTGTCCGGGATCTCCTTGAGATATTTGTCGGTCAGAATGCCCTGGTCCAAGGGCGAGAAGCCGATGCAGCCCATGCCCTCGGCGTCCAGGGCATCCAGCAGACCGTCCTCGATCCAGCGGTCGAACATGTTGTAGCGGGGCTGGTGGATGATGGCCGGCGTGCCCAGATCCCGCAGGATGGCCGCGGCCTGGCGGGTCTGCTCCGGGCTGTAGGTGGAGATGCCCACGTACAGCGCCCGCCCGCTGCGCACGATGAAGTCCAGCGCGCCCATGGTCTCCTCCAAGGGCGTCTCCGGGTCGGGCCGGTGGCTGTAGAAGATGTCCACATAGTCCAGCCCCATGCGTTTCAGGCTCTGGTCCAGGCTGGCGACCAGATATTTGCGGGAGCCCCATTCGCCATAGGGACCGGGCCACATGCGATACCCGGCCTTGTTGGAGATGATCAACTCGTCCCGATAGGGCTTGAAATCCTGGGCGAAGATCTGCCCAAAGGTCTCCTCGGCGGATCCGGGAGGGGGGCCATAGTTGTTGGCCAGATCGAAGTGGGTGATGCCCAGGTCAAAGGCCCGGCGCATCATGGCCCGGCCATTTTCCAGGGGATCGATGCCTCCAAAGTTGTACCACAGCCCCAGCGAAACGGCGGGCAACTTCAGCCCGGAACGTCCGATGCGGCGGTAGGTCATATTGTCATAACGTGATTCGCTTGCTTGGTAAGGCATAATTCGTTTCCTTTGTGTTTTTTGCGACTTTGCGGTGAAATCCGCTTTTTCTACCCGGCTTAATCGGCCAGGATGGTCTCGATGGCGGTCAGTTCGGCTTCCGAAAAGGCCAGGTTGTCCAGCGCGCCCACGCTGTCCTCAATCTGGCTGACCTTGCTGGCCCCGATCAGCACCGAGGTGATGCCCGGATGACGCAGCACCCAGGCCAGGGCCATTTGGGCCAGGGTCTGTCCCCGCTCCTGGGCGATCACGTTGAGCCGCCGGATCTGGGACAAGCGCTCGTCGGTGATGTGGGCGGGCTTGAGGAAGCCGTGGGCCTTGGCGGCCCGAGAATCCGCCGGGATGCCGCCCAGATATTTGTTGGTCAACAAGCCCTGGGCCAGGGGCGAGAAGGGGATGCAGCCCATGCCCTCGCTCTCCAAGGTGTCCAGCAGTTCCGGCTCGATCCAGCGGTTGAACATGCTATATTTCGGCTGGTGGATCAGGGCTGGGGTGCCCAACTCTCGCAGGATGCGGGCGGCCTCCCGTGTCATCTCTGGGCTGTAGTTGGAGATGCCCGCATACAGCGCCCGTCCGCTGCGCACGATGGTGTCCAGCGCGCCCATTGTCTCTTCCAAGGGCGTGTTCGGGTCGGGCCGGTGGCTGTAGAAGATGTCCACATAGTCCAGCCCCATGCGTTTGAGGCTTTGGTCGCAACTGGCGATCAGGTATTTGCGGGATCCCCATTCGCCGTAGGGACCGGGCCACATATAGTAGCCCGCCTTGGTGGAGATCACCAGTTCGTCCCGATAGGGGGCCAGGTCCGCGGCCAAGGCTCGGCCAAAGGTCTCCTCGGCAGACCCGGCGGGCGGGCCATAGTTGTTGGCCAGATCGAAGTGGGTGATGCCCAGATCAAAGGCCCGGCGCAGCATGGCCCGGCTGGTCTCGGCCACATCCACGCCGCCGAAGTTGTGCCACAGCCCCAACGAGACTGCGGACAACTTCAGCCCGGAATGCCCGGTGCGGCGATAGATCATGTTGTCATAACGTGATGAGTCTGCTTCGTAGGGCATCCTGCCTCCTGAGTTTGTTGAACCGTCGATCGGTTAACTGGCCGACTGGGGCAATACTACCAATCCACCAATCAACAAATCAACGTCGTTTCCCCAACGGTGGCGCAACCTTCCGTCCATCCAACAAATGACGCACGGCGAGGTAGGGGTGGCGGCTGATCATGCGGGGGCCGCTGTAGCGCATGACAACGCGCATGCGTTCCCGCATGGTGTCAGTGTAACAGTGGATGGGGCAGTTGGCGCAGGTGGACTTGTCCTCCTGGTACGGGCACTTTTCCAGCCGCTTGGTGGCGTAGTCCATCAATTCCTGGCAGTCGGCGCAGAGACCGTCTTGTGCTGCCATGTTCGGCCCGGCAATAGAGCACGACCATGGATCGAACCGTCTTGTTCTCCCGCACCATGCGGGGGTGGGTCAAAGGCATGGGTTATCCCTTTTTCGTTTGCATCTGGGCGTTGAACGCATCCGATCCGCCCCGGGGAATGCTCAAACTCTGCCATTCCTGGGAGCGGAAATGCTTGGCCAGCATGACGATCTGCCCCACGTGATAGGCATAGTGGGCCACCTGGCGTTGGATGGCCTGGACCACGGAATGGGGCTCGCCCCGGATTACAACTGTACGCCCCAAGTCGGTGGGGGTCAACGCTTCCAGGGTATCAAATAGCACTTGCCAATAGTGTTCCCCGCGAGTCATCAGTGCGTCCCGACTGTCCTCTGGGCGGATGATGAACTCCTCGTCCCGGAAGCGGTCCGGCTTCTCCCCGTCGCTGGTCAAAAAGTCCGTCCAGCGGGAGCGCATGTTGCCCGCCATGTGCTTGACCAGAATGCCCATGCTGTTGGCCTCGGCGTCCAGGACGGCGAAAAATTCCTCATCGCTCACCTGGGCGCAGGATCGGTCCGCCAGATCTTTGTAGCGGTGCAGTTCGGTCAGGGAGTATTGCAGGAAGTGGGTGGCGATTAGATTTTCAGTCATGGCTTTCTCCTCCGTCTACCCAATCGAGATTGCGGCCAATCAGAAGCTCGAACTTTTGGGCGTGATGGGTGGTTTTCATCGGCACAAACCGAATATCGAAGCCGTACTGCTCGGCAAATTCTCGGATTTCGGGATGATTGTCATAGGTCATCAAGAAATTACCCTGTGCCCGGTCGGCCAATTCAAACAAGGCAAGGTGATCAATTTCTGAATGGTTGTACAATCTGCCACCCGCTTTGACATAAGGTGGATCGATAAAAAACAGAACATCGGCCCGTTCCAAATTTTCGCGCAGCACTGTAAAGGCGTCACCCCAAATAAACGAAAAACGGTCTTGCAGTTGGTGAATTTCCATCATGCGTCGTTTGAGCGTAGTCGGATACCAGCGAGACTGGATACCCTTGCCGTTTTCTCCATGTTTGACAAAACTGGCCCCCTCGGCAAGGATGCCGCCTCGATTGACTCGATTTTTGACGATGGTGGCAAAAGCCCGATCTCGTAGGGAGTTTTCCCGTTGAGCAATCGCATGGCGGGCGGACTCTGCGGTCAGTTCAAAGGTGACGATGCGATTGGCTAACCATGCGGCATCCCCATTGAGAATGGTCTGCCATACAGCCGCCACATCTTCGTCCAATTCAACCAGGGTGGCGTGCCCTACCAGATTTTCAAACACAGCGGTGAGACCGACGATGCCTCCACCGGCAAACAGTTCGATTAGCTCTTTCTCTGGTCCACCCTGTGCGGTCAGCCAGCGCCGGATCTGCGGAACCAGCCATGTTTTGCCGCCAGGATAACGAAACGGACTGCGCATGGGAACAGAGGCGACATTGACGACGCCATTTTTCCGGGTCACAGTGGACACCTTAGATTTTCGTCGGTCATCAGGCGGATCAAACAACGATTTCTGTATCATGTTTACTCAAGGGTTGATAGCTGCCCCAGCGTCGGCGCATCGGGCGGGTTGCCTTCCAAGGTCTGGTCAAGTCGGTTCTGCAATGAACCCATGAAATCCTGGATGTCTCCTGGCTGAGGCGTGGTGATCTCGAACAGGGCAGACTGAAATTCGGTATAAACCACTCGATTCAAGACCAAAGAGTAGCCGTTTTCATCGGGACGCAGATCGTACAAGAACCACGCCATCTCAGCCTGTTCGGGCGTGGTTTCGGGCAGGGGCGGTAAGGTTTCAAAGAACGATGTCTGCAAGGCGACCGCCTGTTTCTTCTTCCATGCCTGTAGGATACCACCTTTGTACAGAAGTTGGGGAACGAGCCGCTTTCTGGACGAGGAGAGGTAATCGGGCCGAGGGTAGTACTCGGCCAGTTCGCTCCAATCCATGAAGGCCCGATTCTGGCGGTCCTCCATGTAGTATTCGAACGGTTTGCGAACGTTGCCCGATATGTAGACCGCCTGGATTTCCAGAGATCCAAAGTCGAGGATCTTGCCTCGTTCATCGTAGCGGACCAAGACCAGGTCAATGTTTCCAGCGGCTCTACCATTGCGATCCGTGAGGCGAATTTCCGTCAGCGATGTCCAAGTGGCATCCGCGTCAAAAAAGAAATTCGCCGCCTGCTCGGCAATGGTCCAATTCTCCCGAAAGCGGATGGGGCAGGTAACCACCACATCCGGCTCCTCATGATTCGGGGCGTGGTGATAGATGCTGCATACGCCAAGAGGGCTGTTAGCCTTGTCCTTGGTGCAGTTGGGCACTTTGTTGTTGAACGGGCACAGCCGCAATCGTCGATGACGTTCAGCCGTTTCCGAAAGGTCATCGACACGGAAGCCGAATACCTCGGCCAAGGGATGTTTGCCGGGATTGATCATGTTGCCTCACGGTATCGGTTAGTACGTCAGATCTACCACGCGCCGACGTCTCCGCCGAGCGCAAAATCCCGTCGCTGATCACCGCGTTGCGGTACCCATCCTCGAAGTCGGCCCCAATCGGGGCGACGGGGCGGTCGTTGACGATGCAGTCCAGCAGGTGGGCGATCTCGTGGACGAAGGTGTGCTCCCAGCCGATGATGTGGCCGTGGGGCCACCAGTTGGCGATCCACGGGTGGAAGGTTTCGGTCACCTGCACGGTGTGGAAGCCCTGGGTCTCCTTGGGATCTTCGCCCACCCAGAAGACTTCCATCTCGTTGAGCCGCTCCAGGTTGAAGCGGATACTGCCCCGTTCGGCGTTGATCTCGATGATCTGATGGTTCTTGCGCCCGGCGGCAAAGCGGGTGGCCTCCAGGGTGCCCATTGCCCCGTTGTCAAAGTTGACCAGGGCGGTGAAGGCGTCGTCCACGCTCACTTTGCCCATGCTGCCGTCGGCCTGGGGCCGGTCGGGGACAAAGGTGCGGGTCATGGCGCTGACCGAGTTGATCTCCCCCACCAAGTAGCGGGCCAGGTCGATGATGTGGCTGCCCAGATCGCCCAGGGCGCCGCTGCCCGCCTGCTCTTTGTCCAGCCGCCACATCATGGGCGCGTTGTAGTGGGGCATGATCCATTCCTGCAAGTAGATGGCCCGGAAGTGGTAGATGCGTCCCAGCGCGCCGCTGTCGATCAGCTTGCGGATCTGGCGGATGGCGGGCACGAAGCGATAGTTGAAGCCCACCATGTGCTTGACCCCGGCCGTCTGCACCGCGTCCCACATGGCCTTGGCTTCCTCGGCCGTGCGGGCCAGGGGCTTCTCGCACAGCACATGCTTGCCCGCCTTGGCCGCGGCAATGGTCGGCTCGGCGTGGGCGAAGTTGGGGCCGCCGTTGTCGAAAAGCTGCACCCGGTCGTCGGCGATCATCTCCCGCCAGTCGGTGTAGTATTTGGCGTAGCCGTAGCGCTTGGCCGCCTCGGCCACCGCCTCCTCATCCCGCCCGGCGATGGCTTGCAGCACGGGGATGGCCGGCGGCGGATACATCATGTAGGGCAATGTCTTGAAGGCGTTGCTGTGGGCCTTGCCCATAAACGCATAGCCCAACATGCCGATGCCGATCTCCGGCACGTCGCCGGTGGACCTTGGCCCCGGCCATTGCGGTGAAACCTTGTTCTTGACTCATCGGGAATCTCCTACTTTTGGAAAGCGGCGTCAAAGACAACGTTCGACGGATCAAAATCCTGGCTGCGCACAAACTCCAACGCCTCCTGCGCGCCCCAGGCCCGGTCCATGTCGCTGTCTTCCCATTCAATCGACAGCGGACCGGTGTAGTTGGCCCGGTTCAGCGCCCGGATGATCAGGTCGAAGTCCACATCGCCCCGGCCCGGGGAGACGAAGTTCCAGCCCCGGCGGTGATCGCCCAAATCCAGGTGCGAGCCGAGGATGCTGCGCCGTCCGTCGCCCACTTGGACGCGGGTGTCCTTGATGTGGGCGTGGAAGATGCGGTCGGCAAACTCGTCGATGAAGAGGGCCGGGTCCACGAATTGATGGACCAGGTGGCTGGGGTCAAAGTTGAAGCCAAAGGCCGGGTGATGGTTGACCGCGGCCAAGGCCCGGTGCGCCGTGACGATGTCATAGGCGATCTCGGTGGGATGCACCTCCAGGCCAAAGCGCACACCCTGGGCCTGGAAGGCGTCCAGAATGGGCAGCCAGTCCGCGGCGAACTTGGCGTAGCCGGCGTTGATGTCCTCCTGGCTGGTGGGGGGGAAGAAGTAGATCATGTGCCAGACCGGGCTGCCGGTGAAGCCGTTGACCACGTCCACGCCGAAGAGCTTGGCCGCCTGCGCCGTGTGGATCATCTCCTGGGCCGCCCGCTGCTGGACGCCGTCCGGCTTGCCGTCGCCCCACACCCGGGCGGGGACGATGGACTGGTGGCGATGGTCGATGGGGTCGCTGACCGCCTGGCCCACCAGGTGGTTGCTGATGGCGAAGCAGTCCAGCCCGAAGGATTCGAGCAGATCCCGTTTCTCTCGCACATAGCTGTCTTTTTCCAGGGCTTTGTCCACCTCAAAATGGTCGCCCCAACAGGCCAGTTCCAGGCCGTCAAAGCCCCATTCGCTGGTCATCTCGGCCAGGGTTTTCAGGGGCAGATCGGCCCATTGGCCGGTAAAGAGGGTCACAGGTCGTGGCATGATTTGTCTCCTTCGCAGGGGTGTGGATGGGTGAAGATGGGGGTGAATATTGGACACAATCGTATGTAGGCATGATAGCCCAGGTGTCCCGTGGGGTCAAGGTCCGGGCGGGGAAAAAGGATGGGGCGGCGGTTGTGCTCTATGAACCAATCGCCCAACAAAAAGGGCTTCCCGCACAAATCGGCGGGAAGCCCCAAGGGAAAAGCTGTTGATTGCTGATGCGGTCACAATCGACGCAGGCTAGCCCCCGCCGGTTGACCCACTTGGTTTCGATACGGCCTTCCTCCAGGGGTTGCGGATTCCTGGGATCAACTCGGCCTACTCAACCGGCGTTGGCTTATTAGCCCTACCCCAACTCGGCCAACAACGCCTGGGCTTTGGCCGCGAAGACCGTGTCCCCCGTGGCGGTGAAGGTGGCCACGGCCTGCTGGCAGAAGTCCAACGCCTGGTCCAAATTCCCCAGATCGTGGTGGAGGAAGGCCAGCATGATCTGCTGTTCGCCCACCAAGGGCTGATCTTCCAGTTCTTGGGCCAGATCCAGGGATCGTTGGGCCGCCTCGGCCCCCGCTTTGGGTTCCCCCATGTCGGCCAGGACAGCGCCCAGGCGTCCCTGCAATTGGGCCACCGCCGCTTGATCCTGCAATTGCTCGGCCAAGCGCAGGGCCTGTTTGTAGGCGTCCAAGGCCGCGTCCAGCTTTTCGTTTTCGAAGTACGCATAGCCCAAGTTGGTCAACATGCTCAACTGCCAGGACCAGTCTTCCTTGGCCTGGGCAATTTCCAGCCCCCGTTTCAAATAGGGCAGCGCCTTGCGCATCTGCTCTTGCTGCAAGAGGAAGGCCACCAGCAAGTTGATGTTGGCGATCTCCGCATGGTCGTCCCCGATCTCCCGGGCAATCGCCACGGCCCGATCCCCATAGACCAGGGCCAGGGTGGTCCGTTCCACGGCAATCTGGGTGCGCAGCAGACCGTTGAGCGCCCGCAACTGGGCCCGGGGATCATGCTGCCCGTCGGCCAGTTCCAGGGCCATTTCATACTGCTCGGCGGCCTGGGCATGGTCCCCTTCGGCCAGCAATACGTCCCCAATGCCGACTTGGAACGCGGACGCCGCCCGATGGTTGCCCATGGACTCGGCCTGATTCATGGCCGTGGCGTAATATTCCACGGCTTTGTCCATGGATGACATGCTCAGGAAGAGATCCCCCAGTTGCCCGGCGGCCAGCATCAGTCGGGTATGCTCCCCGGCCTGCATGGCCAGCCCATAGGCCTGTTCGAACCGAGAGATGGCCTTGGCCTGCTGCCCGGACATGATGTGAAGTTCACCAATGTGGATCTGGGTGTCAATGATCAACGCGGTCTGTTCGGTCTCTTTGGCCAGGTTGAGACAGCGGAAGAAGGCCCGCTGGGCAAAGCTGGCATTGCCCAATTTGAGCAGAGCCAGTGCCTTCAGTCCCCAGAAACGCGCCGCCGCCTGCATTGTCCCCGGTGGCTTCGGCCAACTCCACCCCCTCCTCAAACTGGGTGAGGGCCTTGGGCGCATTGCCCGTCTCCAGATAGAGCTGGCCCAGTGCCATCAGCGCGCCCAAATGGGCTTGGGGATCTTGTGCGGCCTGGGTCCGGGTGGCATCCGCCTGGGCTTCCAGGCCGTCCAGGCGGGCGGTCCATTGCTCGATTTGTGAATTTTGTCCAACGGTCATGGCGAACTCCTGATCTATCGGTTCAACTTGTTGCGGTTTTGGGGAAGCCCGACGTGGCGTGTTGTTGCAACGTCTTTGTGACAAAGAGGGCCTCAATGTTTGACAACCTGGTGGCCAGAGCCAATCCTTGGGCAACCCCAAGCACCATGAAGGTAGTACTCAGGGCGTCCGCTTCGGTGGCCGTAGGGGCCATCACCGTCACCGAGGCCAGCTCGGTGGGCGAATGGCCCGTGCGCGGATCCACGATGTGGTGGGCGCTGAAATCTTGCACAAAATAGTTCATGTAATCGCCGGAGGTGGCCAGGGCGCCGTCGGCCAAATCCAGGGTGGCCAGCAGTTGACCCGCCGGACCTGGACCGGGGATTGGCCACACCCACCCGCCACGGCGTGCTATCGGCCCGCTGGCCCACGCCCATCATGTCCCCGCCGGCTTCCACCAACACCCGGTCGAAGCCAAGCCCCCGCAAAGTGACCACGGCCTCGTCGATCACCCGACCCTTGGCCAGCCCATCCAGGGTGATGGTCATGCCCGGCTGCCCAAGACTGATGCGATCTTCGGCCACACTCAGCTGCCGGTAATCCACCAGCTTTTCGTAGGAGCGCTAGGTCGCTTTCGCCCCGGCCATAGGCGTCGAGCAAGGGTTGCACGGTCACATCAAACGCGCCGTCGCTCAGGGCGCTGATGGCCTGGGCCTGGGCGAGCAGGGCGGTGAACTCGGCCGGCGGGTTGGCGAGTTCGCCGGTCCGGTTGAGGATCCCCAAGGCGCTGTCGGCCCGGCGATAGTCGAAGAAGCCGATCAGCCGCTGCATGGCCGCGAAGGTGGCCGCAATGGCCGCTTGGCCCTGCACGCGCATCCGGCGCCACCACGGCCAGATGGATCACCGTGCCCATGAGCAGTCGCTCATCCCGCACGGTGACAGGCTGGCTGCTGCTGGCGTGCGCTCCGGCCCAGGCGGGCCACACCGCCGGCAGCCAACAGCCCGCCGGTCACAGCCGTAATGGTCAAGAAAGATCGTCGGGTTATGCCTGTGGATGGTTGTTGGTTCATCATCAAGGACTCTCGGTTGGTTCAGATGGTGCCAATGTCGTCGGCGGGGCGGTTGGGGTCGCCAGGGCCGGGGTTGGCGTCGCCATATCGGAAGGTGTCACAGTGGCCGTTTCTGTGGCTGTTTCTGTGCCCGTAGAATGCTGATCCTCGTTCTTGTGCTCTTTCGTCATGTAGCTGGGTGGAAGGGAGACCTCGGACGTCGGCCCCACGGCGGTCGGCACACCCCGGGAAGAGGCGGGCGTCTTCTCTTGCGGCTCGCGCAGACCCTCCACCCAGGTCAGCCCCACCAGGGCCACGCAGACCACAACGAAGAGCAGCAGCAGATTTTGTTTTAGGGGTTCGCCGGTTTTGCGCGCCATGTTGACCACGTCTCCTTGATCCAGCGTCGGGTGGCCGCGATGACGTCGATCACCGGGTCCATCGGGCAGAGATAGTTGCAGAAGGGGCGATACATGACCAAGACTGGCCAGGACGACGATGATCAACAACGCCCATTGGACCATGCTGCCCCGTAGATCGAATAGGGTGGCGAAGGGTTCGTAGCCTGCCACGCCTGGGCGGCGCAAGGCCAAGCCCAACAAAATGGCCGCAAGGGCTAGCCCTCGTTGCACCCATTTCAGCGCATCGCTCAGGGTGCGGGGCCGATAGACCTTGGCGCCAGAGACCGCGGCCAGACATTCCTGAAAGGCCCCAAAGGGACAGAACCAAGAACAATAGGGGTTCTTGGACTCCACCGTGGTGACAAAGAGGATGCCGCCGATGAGCAGATACCAATAGAGATTGGTGTGCCAGTCCGGCCAATAGCCGCTCAATAACGAGGCGATCATGGTGATGGTCAACGGTGCCGTGTAGATGAAGCCGAGGAAGATCAGCCCGCCCAAAAGGGTTGCCCAGCGGATGCGCTTCTTGATCGCTGGCTTGCGCACCCGGTGGCCCACATACCCGGTGACAAAGAGCAGGATCAGCACGATCTCCGGTGCGCCAAAGCGGATGGGGGTGGACTCTGGCGGCAGGGGCGTGTCCAGGGCCGCAGCGGCCACGATGCGCACCGCAGCACGCACAGCGTTCGTCACCCCTTCCGCGCTGACCGTGGCCCCGGTGATGGCGTCCAGATCGTCGCCCAGGCGCAAGGGGTCCGTCACCGCCCGCCCGGTGTATTCGGCGACCAGATCGCTGCTCGTCACCAAGCGGAAAAAGCCGGGTGACTCCCGTTGGGCCACAATTTCGACGCCCAGCACCACGCCGGTTGGATCAACCCCGACCAGCACATCAATGGGGCCGCCATAGCCCGGCGCGGTGGACATGGCCGCATAGCCGATGATCTGGCCCGCATCGTCGCTGCCCACAAAAAGATCCCCTTGGATGGCCACAGAGGCCACGCCGGGGATCACCTTTGGCACCAGGGGCGCAACATCCGCACCGCTGGTGAAATAGCCGTAGAACCAGGCCAGGACCACAGCCACGACGGCCAAAAGTAAAAGCAGGCGCTCGCGCCGGTTCTGGCGTTGGCGGGCGACTGCTTTGACATTTCTTCGGCTGTCTATAGGTTCGTCAAGTGAAATAGGTGAACGAGAAGAAGATGACATGCGACAATCTTACCAGTGAGTTTTATGATCGATATATGGCTCAAAATATAGCTCAAACATGAAGACGGGAGAGGAGTTTATCCTCTCCCGTCTCGGTTGACAAATTAGCGGTCTCTGCGCACGAACCAGACCACCAGCCCGGCCAGCAGCCAGACCACCAGGCTGACCCAGAGGATCAGGGCGGCCCGGGGTTCCAATTCTTGTGCGCTACCAATGGCATTCTGGACAATCAGGAGAATCCCAATAAACCAGATGGCCCAGCCGCTCCATTCGATCCATGAGCGTTTGCGGATGACGATGGTCATTTTGTCAGACATGATTAACCCTCCCTAACAGTCATTGTGGTGTCGATACCGTATTCAGGCAGATCCAGGCCCCACCACTCTTCGGCGCTGGCCTGCACACCATAGCCGAAGGCATCATCCATGGTGCGGAAGAAGCTGTCCATCGCGGGAACCATGGCCCAGCTGGCCTTGACCCACTCGTGGACCCAGGCTTTGTCCTTCTTGGCGAAGGGGCAGACCGCAAAGCAGATGCCGCAGTTGGTGCCCGCTTCTTCTCGCCAATAGGCCCGACAGGTCACAGCGTTCTCGAAGTAGGCCTTGTGGCCGGGGTTGTTCCATCCGCCCTGTGTCTCCCAGGTCGGCTCGGTCTCAAAGCTCAGGGATTCGGAGGGGCAAGCCTCGGCGCACTTCTTGCACCGCTTGCAGAACTCCATGATCCCGGCGTCGATGGGTTTGTCCACGGCCACGGGCAGGTCGGTGAGGATCTTGAAGACACGCACCATTGGCCCAAATTCCGGGGTGATCAAGCGATTGAGCCGGGACATCTCGCCCAGACCGGCCATGACGGCCATGGCCGGGGCAATGCCCAGCGCGTTCGTGCTCGATTCGCCCAAGCCCTGATAGCCAAGACCCCGCAGGAATTCCTGGGTCGACGCCTGGATGCTCTCGCCCCGCTTGTAGGCCAAGCTGGTGGTCTGGGAGGCCAGGGGGGTGGGGCAGCGGCGCATGGTCTCTTGGGACATCTGCACCGTGTAGACGATGGCATACTTGCATGCGTTGGGAATGTAGCGGGCATCCTCGGTTTCGGAAGCCACCGGGTCATCGGTGAAGATCATGTCTTTGCCATCGGGATCGACACCGTAGATCAGCTTGCGGGTGTTGTCGTCCAGTTCAAAGAAGCCCACCGTGGCCGCACCAAAGTGACGCATGGCGGCCCGGATGATCTTGGCTGCTTCTTCCGGGGTGCCGGTCCAGTTGGGCACGCCCCGCTCTTCCGGCGTGTCCGCCTTCTGCGGGCCTAGGAAGCTCTTGCCCACACCCACATGGGCATCGAACTCAGCGCCTGGTCTTTGAGGGTATAGCCATCCACATTGTCCAGCATACGCTGAAGCTCGTTCTTGGCGGCGGCCTCTTCCAGCCGGCCTACCTCGTCTGCGCCCACGTAGCCAGCCATACCAGGGCCACGCACGGTGCCGGTACGCTCGTTATAGCGTTGCATCACATTCCAGTCGATCTCGGTGGTCGGCTGATCCACCGTGCGCACCCACCACGGGCGGTTAATACGCCCTGCCGGATCTGAGAACTTGCCGCCTGACGACGCGGCCTTGACTGTAGTTGGCTTGGCTACCGTGGCGACAGCTGCCGCACCGGCCCCCAAACCAGCCACCCGCAGAAAATCGCGGCGTCCTAGTTTAAGATTACCTTTGTCTGCCATCATGACTCCTTGGGTTGATCTTGAGGATTGATCGTGGAAAGAGATGAAAAATGGACATGAAAAATACCCATGCAAAATGATCGAACCTTGCGACCATTTTAGCACGGGCAGTCACGGCGGTGTAGCGGGAAAATCCTGTTTATTTGTGGGAATTTTCCTTACGGAGGGTAAGGAGAAGAGGGGACGGGGAGACAAGGAGACAAGGAGATTGGGAGATTGAACCCCTCGATTGTTCCCTGTCTCTCTGTCTCCTTGTCTAATCCCCGACGCTCTTGAAATCGTCCAGCAGGCCGGCGCGGACGGCGAATTTGATCAGGCCGGAGCGGTGTTCGATCTGGAGTTTTTCCGTGGCTCGCTGGCGGTAGGTCTCTACGGTTTTGGAGCCGATGTCCAGCTTTTCGCCGATCTCCCGGCTGGTGAAGCCCTGGGCGGTGAGCCGGATCACGTCCTGCTCCCGCTCGGAGAGGGCGTCGAACTGGGCGGATTCGGAGCGGTCATCCTGGATGGACCCCATCAGGGCTTTGGCCGCGGTGGGGTGCAGATAGCCCTCCCCGGCCAGGACGGAGCGGATGGCCTGGAGCAGGCTGGTGTGGGTGGCGGATTTGGGCACGTAGCCATCGCAACCGGCTTCGATGGCGGGAACCACATATTCGCGCCGACTGTGCATGGACAGGACGACGATGCGAACGGTGGTGTTGTGCTCTCGAATGGCCCGGATCACTTCCAGCCCGCTGATGTCGGGCAGACCCAAGTCCAGGACAATCACATCCGGATCCAAGGAGGTCGTCAAGGCGATGGCGCTGGCCCCGGTGCCGGCCTCGCCTACCACCTTGAGATCGGTTTCATGCTCCAGCAAGGCCCGCAGCCCGGCCCGCAGCACTTCGTGATCGTCCACGAGCAGGATGCGCACGGGAGGGGTTGAGGAATCTATTGGCGAATTCATTATGCGGGTACGCTTTCCTGAATGGGAATAGTGATATGGATTGTTGTGCCGTGACCGGGCATGCTCTCCACCCGCAGGGTGCCGTTGACCATCTCGGCCCGCTCGGTCATGCTGATGAGGCCCATGTGGCGCTCACCTTTGCGCTCTGGCAGGGGGCGGGGGTGAAAACCGCACCCATCGTCCTGGATCTGCAACGTGACGCCGCTATTTTCCTTGACAAGATCGACCATCACGTTCTGCGCCCCGGCATGGCGGAACACGTTGGTCAAGGCTTCTTGGGCGATGCGATAGAGGGTGACCTCAACGCCGTGGGGCAGGACCAGATCCCCCAGGTCCACATGGCACCGGGTGGCGATGCCCGACTCTTCCAGGGTCTCTGCCACCAGGGTGCGCAACACGACGGCCAGGCCGAACTCCTCCAAAGCCGCCGGGCGCAGATGGTAGGAGAGGTTGCGCACCTGTTCGATGGTGTTGGAAACCATGTCAAGGGTAGAGGCGATTTCCTGCTCGAGGCCAGGATCGTCCGCCTGATTTTCCAGCACTTTGAGGCGTACCAGCAGACTTGTGAGCATCTGCCCCGCGCCGTCGTGGAGTTCCCGGGCCAGACGCCCCCGCTCTTCTTCCTGGGCATCCACCAGGGATTCGAGCAGGTATTGGCGTGCCTGTTCTTTTTCGGTCAACTTGATGCGCAGCCAGGCATTGGAGACCACTTCGGAGATCTGGGTGCTGATGGCGGAGAGCAGATCCATGTCGTCCCCAGACAGGGTGCGGTCATGGGAACAGAGCAGGTTGACCACGCCCAGGCGTTGATCGCTTGCCACAATGGGCAAGGTGATGTGGCTGGCCCGCCGGGTGGCGGGAAAATAGGCGCCGAGGCGGCCACACTCGCAGAACTTGATATCTGCCGGTGCCAATCCTCCGTCCAAAAGCATCTGCTGACAGCGACAGAGTTCGCTCGCTGGGGTGGATGCATCAAATATTCGCCGAGTTCCGGCGGCACATTGCACCAACTGGCCAGGTGATAGAGATCGTGCTCCGGATCCCGCAGATAGACCCAACCCATTTCTAGATTGAGCACATCCAGCACCGTGGACAGGATGACATAAAGCACGTCGTGGATCTCCTGTTCCCGATCCGCGGCTTGGATCACCCGGTTGATGGCGGTCAGCCGCCGGTTGGTACGGGTTAGGTCCGTTTGGGCCTGAACCAAATGATCGGTCATGGTGTTGATGGCCGTGGCCACATCCCCAATTTCGTCTTTGGAATAGACAGGGGCCCGGGCGTCCAAGTCGCCATCGGCCACCTTGAGCGCCATGGCGCGCAATTCGTGCAGGGGTTGGGTCAAAACATGGGTGAGCAGGGTCGCCAACAGAATGGACATGGCCGCGGCCAGGAAGGTGACCAAGGTCACGCTGCGTCGTCCGGCGGTCATGGCGGCCTGCACTCGTACATCGGTCAGCAGATAAGAGAGCCAGTCTGCCAGCCCAGAGGTGACCCAATAGTTCAGCGAAAGGCCCAGGATCAAGACCGACAACAGCATGATCCCAGCGATCTTGTAGCTGACTGGCACCGAGAGGATCAGATCGTAAAATTTCTTTCCAAAACGCTGCATCGGTCTCTCCAAAATAGCAGTGGGCCGTTCTTATGATTTGGCAAAAGCAGTCTCAAGTATAGGCTTTTTCACCCATCCTGGGAAAAATCGCCGCTGGTCAATCTTGCCCCCGGTGCGTTACAGGGCGGTTCCCAATTTGTGTGCCCGGCCACCGTGTCAACCCCCCGGTTATCTGGTATACTGGACCGCGTCACACAACCCGCAACTCGCAACTCGCAATTCGGAAGGAATCAAATCACCCATGCCAAACGCAAGTGCACAGATCGGCCTCATCGGCCTGGCTGTGATGGGCCAGAATCTGGTCCTGAATATGGAACGCAACGGCTATACCGTGGCCGTCTACAACCGCACCACGGCCACGACGGATGAATTTGTGGCCGCCAATCCGGGCAAGAAACTGGTCCCCGCCCGCACCTTGGAAGATCTGGTGGCCAGCCTGCAAAGCCCCCGCAAGATCCTGATCATGGTCAAGGCCGGTCGCCCCGTGGATGCGGTGATCGACAGCCTGGTCCCTCTGCTGGAGCCGGGGGATCTGATCATCGACGGCGGCAACAGCTTCTATCCCGACACGGAGCGGCGCAGCGTGGCTCTGGCCGAGCAGGGACTCAACTTCATGGGCATGGGCGTCAGCGGCGGCGAAGAGGGCGCGCTGTGGGGACCGAGCATGATGCCCGGCGGCTCACAGAGCGTTTGGGCCGACATGCGTCCCCTGCTGGAGGCGGTCTCCGCCAAGGCCCCGGAGGACGGCAAGCCCTGCGTGGCCTATCTTGGGCCCCGGGGTGCCGGTCACTATGTCAAGATGGTGCACAACGGCATCGAATACGGGGACATGCAGCTGATCGCCGAGGCCTACGACATCCTGCGCCGGGCCTTGGGGCTCTCCGCCGCGGAGCTGGCCGACATCTTCGAAGAGTGGAACAACGGGGTGTTGGACAGCTATCTGATCGAGATCACCTACAAAGTCTTCCGCAAGATCGACGAGGAGACCGGCCAGGCCCTGGTGGATCTGGTGCTGGACAAGGCGGGCCAAAAGGGCACGGGCAAGTGGACCAGCCAGGACGCCTTCGACATCGGCGCGCCCATCCCCACCATCAACAGCGCGGTGGTGGGCCGCATCCTCTCCAGCCTGAAGGACGAGCGGGTGGCCGCCTCGGCCATCCTGCCCGGCCCGGAGCAGACCGTCTATGCCGGGGATCGCCAGGAGCTGATCGACGCCGTGCGGCCAGGCCCTCTATGCCAGCAAGATCAGCGCCTATGCCCAGGGCATGGCGCTGCTGCGCATGGCCAGCCAGGAATACGAGTACGACCTGAACTTGGGCGAGATCGCCTCCATCTGGCGGGCGGGCTGCATCATCCGGGCCCGCTTCCTCAACCACATCACCGCCGCGTTTGAGCAGCAGCCGGATCTGGCCAACCTGATGCTGGATGACGACTTCCGCAACGCCGTGGCCGAGCGGCTGCCGGCGTGGCGGCATGTGGTGCAGACCGCCGTGGGGCTGGGCATTCCCGTCCCCGCCTTCAGCGGCAGCCTGGCCTACTACGACAGCTACCGCAGCGCCCGTCTGCCCGCCAACCTGATCCAGGGCCAGCGGGACTTCTTCGGTGCCCACACCTACGAGCGGACCGATATGGCCGGGAGTTTCCACACGGAGTGGGACAGCTAAAAGGGAAGGCAAAAGGCAAAAGGCAAAGTCAAAAGGCAAAAGGGTGAACGTGGTTAAGAGATTTGTGGACGTCGTGGGCAATGGAAGTCACCCAGAAGTCGACGAATCAACGTCAACCACGTTCAACCTTTTGCCTTTTGCCTTTTGCACTTTGCCTTTTGCCTTAAAAAGAGGATCACACCATGAACCGCTGGCACGTTTTCTTGATCACAATTCTCCTCGCTGGCAGCGCGTGGATCTGGCAATCCCGCGTCCCCGTAGACTACATCCCCGCCTCCAAAGACCCCCAGCCCGCTGTGGGTCACCCCGCCCCGGACTTCACCCTCACCACCTTGAATGGGGAAACCTTCACCCTCTCCGACCTGCGGGGGACGCCCGTGGTGCTCAACTTTTGGGCCACCTGGTGTGGACCCTGCCGGGCCGAAATGCCCGAATTGGAAAACGCCGCCCGCCGCTACGATCCCAAGGTCCGCATCATCGGCGTGGACCAGGGGGAGGCACCCAAGGTGGTGCAGGAATTTGTGGACGAATTGGGGGTCAGCTTCACCGTTCCCATGGACAGCGACATGAGCGTGGGCGACACCTACCGCATCATCGGCCTGCCCACCACCTTCTTCATCGATCGGGACGGCATCATCCGCCAGATCTGGGCGGGGGAGATGAACGGCATTATCTTGGCCGAGGCCATTGCGGGGGTGTTGCCGTAGGAGGATTGCCCTCCCCCTGAGATCCACAGAACCAAGATGGTTGACACACGCGCAGGTGTTGTGGGTCTTGTGGGAGCTATGAGGCGTTTTTTGCTAATGAAGGTTGTGGAGAGGCGGGCCGCAAACTCCGGTCCTTAGCAAGATTGAAGGGGGATTCATCATGGCGGACAGGCAATCGGGAGAGAATGCGGCGCAGGACAAGGCACACCAAGGGGGTGAAGACAAATATCGTCGGCTACTCGACCAACTGCTCAATGCATACGCCCTGCACGAGATCATTTGTGACGATCTGGGCCACCCCATTGATTATCGCTTCCTGGACGTCAATCCGGCTTTTGAACAGATGACAGGACTGCGGGCGGATGCCCTGGTGGGGCATACTGTCTTGGAGGCTTTGCCCCAGACCGAACTGAGTTGGATTGACAAGTATGGCAAGGTCGCGCTGACCGGCGAGCCCATCCATTTTGAAGATTTCAGTCGGCAGTTAAACCGCTATTATGAGGTCCGCGCATTTTGTCCTAGTCCCAACCAATTTGCCTGTTCGTTTACGGACATCACTGACCGCAAGCGGGCGGAGCAGGATCTGATCGCCGCCAAAGAACAGGTCGAAAAAAGTGAGAGATTTCTTGAGAATATCCTCAATAACATTGGCGATCCTGTTTTTGTCAAGGATGATCAAAGCAGACTTCTCCTGGTCAATGATGCTTTTTGCACGATCTTTGACTTAGAGAGAGAGCAAATCATCGGCAGAACTCTTGCTGAAGATGTTCCACCGGATGAGATGGAAAGCTTTTTGAGGGTCGATCGGCAAGTGGTTGCCGATGGAAAAGAGAACATTGTAGAAGAGAAACTTACCGTCCGAGGTGGCGAAACGCGAACAATTCACACACGAAAGTCACGTTTCATTGACAACGGTGGCAATCGATTTCTCATTGGTATTATTCGTGATATATCCGACCGCAAGCGGGCGGAACAGGCCCTTGCCGCGGAAAAAGAGCGCCTTGCGGTCACCCTGCGCAGCATCGGCGACGGCGTGATCACCACGGACACGTCCGGTGCCATCGTCATGCTCAACAAAGTGGCGGAGGCGTTGACCGGGTGGACGACAGCGGAAGCCGCCGGGCGGCCCTTGCCCGAAGTGTTCAACATTATCAACGAACGCACCCGCCAGCCCAGCGAGAATCCTGTTGAAAGAGTTCTCTCCACAGGCGGGATTGTGGAATTGGCCAACCATACCTGCCTGATCGCAAGAGACGGTCGAGAAATTGTCATTGCCGACAGCGGTGCGCCGATCCATGACAGTGAGAGCCGGGTGATTGGCGTTGTTCTGGTCTTCCGGGACATGACCGAAAAGCAGAAACTCGAAGATTTCATGCAAAAGTCGCAAAAGCTGGAATCCCTGGGCGTGCTGGCCGGGGGCATCGCCCACGACTTCAACAATCTTCTCGGCGCCATCTTTGGGTACACCGAATTGGCCATTTCTAAAACCACGGAAGAGAAGGTCACAGCCTACCTCGCCAAATCAGTCAACACCATCGACCGGGCACGCGCGCTGACACAGCAACTGTTGACCTTTGCCAAAGGCGGGGTGCCCATACGAAAAGTTGAGAATCTTTTCCCCTTTGTTCAGGAGACAGCCCAATTTGCCTTGAGCGGGTCATCGGTTTCCAGCAGGGTCCAAGTTCAGGAAAACCTGTGGCCATGCGATCTTGATAAGAACCAGATCGGCCAAGTGATCGACAATCTTGTCATCAATGCCCAACAAGCCATGCCGACTGGCGGCGTGATTGAGATTTCTGCCCAGAATATCACTTTGGCCACAGGAGAGCATCTCTCGCTTGTCGATGGTAACTATGTGAAGCTGTCAATAAAGGATCAGGGCATCGGCATCCCGAAAGATTTTCTGCCGCGCATTTTTGATCCGTACTACACAACAAAAGCCAAAGGGCACGGTCTTGGCCTTGCCACCTGCTACTCAATTGTCACCCAGCATGACGGGTGGATAGACGTTGAATCGGAACCGGGCAGAGGCAGTACGTTCCACTTATATCTTCCGGCGTCTGTCGAATCCAGTTTGATCACCGAAGGGGGGGCGGCAGTGGACCATATTGGCAACGGCACGTTCTTGATCATGGACGATGAGGAAGTGATCGGCGAGGTGATGAAAGAGGTCCTTGAGTCCTTCGGCTACACGGTGGTGCTCACAAGCCGTGGAGAGGATGCCATCGATTTCTGTGCGACAGAAGCCAAGGCAAACCGGGAGCTTGTCGGCATGATCTTTGACCTGACCATTCCCGGCGGCATGGGCGGAAAAGAAGCGATCCGGGAAATCAGAAAAATCTATCCAGCCACGCCCGCCTTTGTGTCCAGCGGCTATTCGGTAGACCCGGTCATGGCAAATCCGCAAGCCTTCGGGTTCAATGCCAGCCTGCCCAAGCCCTTCACCATCGAAGAGCTGTCAGACATGCTCGAAACACATTTGGGGAAAGCTGGCTGAAGGGCACATTCGTCTAAGAACAGCGTTCCGCGAACAAGCGTTGGGGTAAGCTATTCACCCCACCCTGAAAGGGATGGGGCTACACGGGCAACGCCCCTAAAGGGCTAACCTTTACCCACATCTTGGCAAGCCGACCATCGCCGGGGGCTGAAGCGCCCCGGCTGGGCACGACAAGCCCGATAAATCGGGCTGGGTTGACCGCAGATCTCGTCAAAAGGAACCCGATTCATCGGGTTTCCCCGACCAGCCGGGGCGCTTCAGCCCCCGGCGATGCGGCATAACCATCGGTTTGCCATGAAAGCTGACCAAAGCCCATCAACACCCACACCACCATCAAATCCGGCAGCGCATAGCTGACGTCGATCAGCCCGTGGGCCAGGGCCGCGGCAACGGCGGCCAGCATCCCCAGGGCCAGGATGAACTGCTCGTCGTGGCTATGGCGGATCTGCCTCACAAGACTGCGCACAGTGACGCCCAGCCACATCCCAGCCACCAACAGCCCCGGCAAGCCCAACCGAGTCCACAGATCCAGAATCACGTTGTGGGGATGGTTGAGATTCGGCTCCTGCCAGGCCGTGGGCAAAATGTAGCCGCTGCGGAAGGCGTACAGGAAATTGTCCGGCCCCACGCCCCACAGCGGATGGTCCAGGATCATCTGCCAGGCGCTGCGCCACAGTTGCAGGCGGAAAAAGCCCGTGCTGCCCTGGCTCATGTCCAGCAACCGTTGAAAGCGCTCGGTCCCCAAAAACGGGCGCCAGGGCCACCATCGCCACCACCACCGCCAGCCCCAGCCAGATCAACAGCCGCCCGGATTCGCCCCGCCGCCGCTTCATCCACCAGCCGCCCAGGGCCAGCACGGCCACGCCCGCCGGCATCCCCAACAGCAGCGCCCCTTTGCTAAAGGTCAACAGCAGGGCCACCCCCTGCACCGCCGCCAACCCCATCCACAGCCAGCGAGACCGCTTGTCAAAGAGAGCCAGCGCGCCGCTCATCAACAACGTGCGCTCCAAATAGAGGGCCAAATTGTTGGGCGAGCCGTACACGCTGCGCAGCCGGGCCACCCCCTCCGCCGGGACCACCATGTTCACCGTTGGCATAGTTAAATAATCCGACCAGCAGCCACCGCTGTCCCGCCCGCCAACCAGGCCAGGATCAGCAGCATTTCGGTCCTTTTTAGCTGGGGAGAGATAGTCAAGGGTCACGCCAAAAGCAGGCCAAAGAGCCCGGCAGGCCAGGAAGACCGTGCGCCATTCTCGCAGGGCCAGACTAAAGTGCCAGCGCTCAGCGGATAGGCAAAGGTGGCGACCAGGGCCACGGAGACCAGCAGTCCCAGCAGAAAGACGCCCCCGCGGATAACCGGTGGGAGCAGCCGACGGGCAATGGCGGGGCGAAAAAGCAGTTGACCTGCCACCAGCACCACCCCGCCATAGATGCCAACCTCCACCAAATTCAGACTAAGACCGGGCAGCAGGGGAAGCGGCAGCAAATAGAAGGGGAGGCCAAAAAGTAGCCCCGCCAGCCATAGGGCGGGGCGCACTCACCTCCTGCCACCCCTAATAGGCCCAGACCGAGCAGGGTGAAAGGCCAAAGATCCTGCCATACCCCCAGGGCCACAAGACCCAAACCCATTGGCGCCAGGGTTGGCGCCATCCAATGCCAGTAGATCGACACCCGCTCCGATAGGGTTGGGATCTGGAAGGCGGGAAAGGAAGGCAAAAGCATACCGATCGGTTTTCGACCACTTTATTCGTCGTAAGGGTGCCATGCCCACCCAGCCTGCGGCGACCAGCAACCCCACGCCCGGCCACACGGGCAATTTGGGCGCGGGCAAGCCATCCACCGCCACGCCCCGCAGAGGGGTCTGGCCCCAGCCCCGCCACACCTCCACCCGCACGGCGTGGGGACCGGAATCCGCCGCCCGATGCACGGTCAGCCAGCGCACCGCCGGACCGTCCGCCGTCTGCATCTCCGGCGCGGAGAGGGGACGGTAGCCCGCGGCATCGCCCAAGGACGGGCAGTTGATTGGCCGGTTGGCCGTCCACGGTCACCAGCAAATAGGCCCAATAATCCCCCTCGGCCAGGGCCAGGGCCAGATCTTGGCCGGTGTATTCAAAGTTCACCACCCCGGCGGGCTGTTGCCACGGATCCGCCGGCTCGGCCGGGTCCGCGCCGACGGCGTCCACCTGCCAGCCTGGGCTGTACACAAAACGGGCATCGTCCATGCGCAAGATCGTGGCCGGATCTGGCGCCTTGGACCGGGCTCGGCCAGGTCAATATCACCCAGGCCAACCCCAGCACGGCCAGCAACAGGCCCAGCCCCAGGGCGCGCCGGGTGGGCAGCCATCGATCGGTCCATGCCATTGTGTTGACGCTCCGTTTATCGCTCATGGATCAATGGTATCATCCAAACCCCCACGCAGAAAATCCTTAGTTGACCATCACCCCCATCCCAGCGTACAATGACCCCAATCTCCCAATCTCCCGTCCACCACGCAATCAACCAATCAACCGATCAACCAACCCACCCTACCCAAAAATCCTATGGCCAAAAAGAACCCCAAACCACCCATCTTCATCGGCATCGACCTGGCCTGGAGCGACCGCAACCCCAGCGGCGTGGCCGTGATCTTCGAGGACCGGCTGACCGCCTACGCCGGCAATCTGGTCAGCGACGACGAGATCCTGAACTTTGTACGCGCCCACTTGGACGCCAAAGGCCCGGCCATCATCACCATCGACGCGCCCTTGCGGGTGCCCAACGATCATGGCTCCCGGCCCTGTGACCGGGACCTGAGCCGGGTGTGGCGGGGCTACGAGGCCGGGGCGTTGCCGGTCAACCGGCGCATTTTGGGGCGCAAAACGGGGGATGGCTCGGTCATTGTGCGGGGGGAACGGCTGGTGGATCAGTTGGTGCAGCGCTTCCGCTTTTCCGAAGTCGCCGTGATCCCCAAGCGCACCCAAGACCGCTTTGTGTGCGAGGTCTTCCCCCATCCGGCCCTGGTCAGCTTCTTTGGCCTGGACAAGACCCTCAAATACAAAGCCCGCCGGGGCCGGGACTATGAAAGCCGCTGGGCCGAGTTGGAGCGTTATCAAGCCCTGCTGCGCTCCCTGCGCAAGGCCGACCCGGTCCTCAAGCGCACCAAGGCGCTGTTGACCATCTTGGATGTGCGCAGCCTGCGGGGGGCCGCCCTCAAAGAATACGAAGACATTTTGGACGCCGTGACCTGCGCCTACATCGGATCGTATCTGTGGCGGCACGGTCCGCGCCGGGCCATCACCTATGGCAGCCTGCCCGAAGGGTCGATCCTGGTCCCCATCACCCCGGAGATGAAGGGGCGGTTGAAGGATCAAGATGCAAAGTAGGTGCGGTTTCTAACCGCACAACCGTGTTCACTGCATGATTGTCTCGTTCCCACGCTCCGCGTGGGAATGCAGTTGGGCGCTCTGCGCCCCGTTCGCACCCGGGGGTGCGAACTCCTCACGACGCATTGGGTCATGCACTCGGCGCAGAGCGCCGGAAAGACCGCTCCCACGCGGAGCGTGGGAGCGAGATCGAGCGAGACCGAATGAGTGCCAAAACGCGTAAAGCCGCTACCCAGTCTGGGTAGCGGCTTCTTGCTGTCTTAGCTTTTTCGATTGCCTTGGCAAACAGGCGAGGGGCTGGTTAGGCGGCCTCGACGGCCTCTGCCACGACTTTGACTTCGGCCTGGATCGCTGCTTCGGCGGCCTGGGCGGCGGCATCTTCAGCGGCCTTGGCGGCGTCGATGATATCCTGAGCAGCCTTGGCATAGGCTTCGGCCTTGGCCCAGCCTTCGCCTTCCTGCACCACACCCACGGTGAAGGTGGCGGTGACATCGGCCATCAGACGCAGGCGCACTTCGTACATGCCCAGGTCCCGGATGGGGCTGTCCAGCAGAATCTTGCGTCGATCGATCTCGAAATCGACCTTCTCGGCCAGGCGATCACCCAGGTCGGCGGTGTTGATGGAGCCGTACATGCGCCCCGTCTCGCCAGCCTTGACCTCGAACAGCAGCTTCTTGGTGCTGATCACGGTGGCTTGGGCTTCGGCCCCGGCCTTTTCCTTGGCTCGACGCCGCAAACCCGCCTCGCGGATATCGTCAGCCTGCTTCATCACGCCCTTGGAGGCGGGAACGGCGATGCCCTGGGGCATCAAGAAGTTGCGAGCGTAACCGCTAGCAACCGAGTAAACTTCACCAGCCTGGCCCAATGTGGCCAGATCTTGGAGCAATAACACTTTCATTTGGCTCATGAGAATTCTTCCTTACGTTACGTGGACGACAGGTGCACAACTTCACGATTATAGCCAAGAACGGCTGTTTTGCCAAATTTGAGCCATGCTTCGATCATACTCTTTTCGTACCTACCAACCCCCTCCCAGCCTCCCCCAGATTGGGGGAGGCGGAGGTATAAGGGTCGCCGAAGACAGAAGTCCGGTAACATGGACGGTCCCCTCCCCAATCTGGGGAGGGTTAGGGTGGGGTTGGCAGTTATCTCTTTTATCTGTTTTCGTTGTCACTCCCTGGGTTCCGTGCTATACTCAAGGCGCGGCGGCCAGGGTGGCCGCTGAGGTTTTGTCCCTTCCAGCGTGATTCTTGGCCTATCTCTGTGCGTGGACCCTTGTGCGTTCTTTCTCGAATCAAAAACCCCATCTCGGCCTCTTCGCTTGCCGCCCAATTGCCCGTGGTTGATCCTGTGGTGGACCCTGTGTCCGGCCCAAGGCGATCCCGGCGGCGTTTGCTGATCCCGTTGATGGTGTGGGCGTTGTTGGCTTTGGGCTGCTCGGCCACCTCTTTGGTGCAGCGGCAGATCGTTGCCACCCCCTTCCCCACCCGTGCCATCCAGCCCACCTTCACCCCTGTGGTGGAGGAGACCCGGCTGGTGTTGCAGGTGACGCCGGGCAGCGATCTCGGTCCGGGCGTGATCATCGCCCCGCCGGGTGTGGACCCGGCCTCCCTGTTGCCGCCTACGCCCACGGCCTCCTTCACCCCGACGCCGCCCGCCGTGCTGCCCACGGAGACCCCCACCCCTGGGCCATCCGCCACCCCCACAGAGACCCTGGTCCCCACGCCCACGGAGACCGTCACGCCGACGCCCACGCCCACGGCGTTTGTGCGGGTGATCCACGCCTGCGGGCCAATGTGCGCACCGGGCCGGGGCTGGACTATCCGGTGGTGACCCAGCTTTCCGCGGGCACGGAGGTGACGTTGGTGGGGCGCACACCCCAGGGCAATTGGGTGCAGATCTGCTGTGTCAACGGGGAATCGGTCTGGATTGCGGGCAGCGTGGTGCAGGTGATCAACGATGTGGTCCAGCTTTCTTTGGTGGTGACCGGCCCGCCGCCCACGCCCACGGAGACCCCCACGGTGACGCCCACCCCCACGGCCACGGCCATCATCTATCCCTTCGAGATCGCCGAGGGACCGCTTTACATGCCCACCAACAACGGCTTCCTCTCCATTTGGGGCAAGATTTTTGTGGGCGAATACGAGGACGGTCTGCCCCTGGAGGGCTACTATTACGATGCCTCTTTTGAAGGCTTCGAGCGGCCCAACACCTTGGGCGATGTGCGCAGCTTTGGCTATTATGACCGCCTCTTCCGCATCTCTTTACCCGCAAAAGAGAAACCGTTCAACTATAAATATGAATACAAGCCCTTTCCCGATGAGGCCGGACCGGGGACCGATTATCTGTCCAATCGGGCCGAGTCCATCCGGGCGTTGGGATCGGGCAATTGGACCATCATTTTGCGAGACGGCGAGGGCCGGCAGATGGCCGCAGCCTGTGGTCTTCCGCCTGGATCTCAGCAACATCAACCGGGAAATTTACATCGGTTGGATCCGGAGGCGTTGAGATGATCAGCTTGAGTCGGTTGTGGCAGTGGGGAGAAAACAATCTGGGGCGATGAGCGCCGTCGCGGGCTGATCGTGGCGGCCAGCCTCTTTTTGGTGGTGGGGCTGGGCTGCTCCTCGGCGGATCTGGTGCGCCGTCCCCAAGCGGATGTCACCCCGACCCGCACCCCCATGCCCACCTTCACCGACACCCCCGGCGTGATCGCCCCCTTGATCGTGGCGACGACCACCCCCCAACTCCAGCCCGGCGTGATCGTGGTGCAGCCCGGCCAGGACCCCAGGGATTTGGTGCCCACCGTGCCGCCGCCCACCCTGACCCCCACGCCCCTGCCCGCCACATCCACGGCCACGCCCACCATCGGGCCTAGCCCCACGCCCACCATCACCCCCACCCCGACCTTGACGCCGACCCCCACGACTACGGCGACGGCCACCCCCTTTGTCACCATCCGCAGCGGGCTGATCGCCCTGCGCTCTGGGCCGGGGGTGAACTATCCCTTGGTGGCCCAGTTGGGGCCGGGGATTCCGGTGACGTTGGTGGGGCGCAACAGCGACAGCAGTTGGCTTCAGATCTGCTGTGTCAACGGGGAGAACGTGTGGGTCGCAGCCCAATCGGTGATCGTGGGCAACGATGCCGCCGGCGTGGCCGAGGTCTCGATTTTGCCGCCGCCCACGCCGACCTTCACCCCGACGCCCACGGCCACGCCCACGCCCACGCCGGTGATCTATCCCTTCGAGCGGGCAGTGGGGCCGCTTTTCTATCCGTCGGACAATGATTTTCTGACCATTTGGGTGCGCATGTACGTGGGGCTGGGCGACCCGGCACCGGGCTACTTCTTGGCCGTGAAGTTCGAGGGCTTTAACCGTCCCCAGACCAATGTGGTGGAACCCAGCTACGATCATTTCGAGTACACGGCCCCGCCAGGCCAGGGGTCCCGCAACGAGTATAACTATAAATATGAATACCGCCCGCCGGATCTCGACGGTCCCGGCGGCTTGACCGGTTTCTTTGCCTTGGGCGAAGGCACGTGGACCGTCTACATCATCGACGGCGCGGGCAATCAGCTCTCCGAGGAGACCACCTTCACCACCGCCCCGTGGAACCCCAACCGAGAGGTCTACGTTTCATGGATCCGGTTGCGGTGAAGTAAGAAGCGTTCCACGAATCTTCACAAATCTGCACGAATCAAAAAGAAAAGATTCGTGTCGATTCGTGAAGATTCGTGGATCAAAAAGACCAACACTATTGAGGAGTAGATTTCGGATGCCTTTCTTGCCTTGTCGCTCACCCTTGTTCCCGGCAAAAGAATCTCGAACCATCGTTGACTTTGGGCATGATCCTGCTCTTGGCCGTGGGGCTGTTGGCCGCGTGCGGATCTGACCCGGAACCGACGCCCCAACTGCCCACCCGCACCCCCATCCCCACCTTCACCCCCACGCCCTATGTGATCCAGGCTGGCGCAGGAGCGGCACAGGTCGCTGTGCCTCAAGCCCCGGCGGAAGCGGCCCCAGCAGCCCCCGTGGCGGGTGCGCCCGCCCCTGTGATAGAGGCCGCCCCCGCGCCCGTGGCGGTCGAAGCCGCCCCCCAACCGGCCCTGGCCATTGTCACCAGCCCCGTGGTCAATGTACGCAGCGGGCCGGGCACCAATTATGACCTGGCCGGCCAGGCCGAGCGGGGAGCCGAGTTGACCATCCTGGCCCGTGACGCGGCGGGCGAATGGTTCCAGGTCTGCTGTGTGAACGGTCAAGAGGCTTGGATCGCCGCTTTTTTGGTGGAGACCCAAGGCCCGGTGGAGGCCGTAGCCGTGGCCCAAAATATCCCCGCACCGCCGCCCACGGCCATACCGGCCCCGGCTGCGCCCACCAACACCCCGGCCCCAGCCCAGCCCACCCAGCCCCCCGCGCCCAGCTTTGCCTTTGCCAAGTTTGGCGATGTGCTGCCCCGCCAGAGTTCCAATCAGGTCGTGACCTTCTTTGGCGCTCTCTTTAACCAAGATGCCAGCGGCATGGTCGGCGGCTATAAACTGGTCATCGAAGGTCCGGCGGGTCGGGCCGAAAGTGACTTTGGGGCCTTTACCCAGAATGGAGATCCGGGACTGGAGAGCGAATTTATCTACAACGCCAAGGTGGAATTCACCGGCGTGGTCGCTGGGGTCTACAAAGCCTATGTGGCCGATGGCGGCGGCAACCCGGTGGCCGAGGCCTTCCAATACACCGTGGAGGGGGGCACCCGCACCTTCCTGCCCCGCTGGAAACAGAACTGACCCGCCTATGTGCCTATCCCTGTTCCACGTCTTTGCAGCCGGGCGACCGCCGGGGGATCAATCCCCCGGCTGGAAAAAGGCAAGCCCGGTGAACCGGGCTAGAATTCTCGGCAAACTCGCTCAACCCAACCCGGTTTACCGGGTTTTCCCCGCCCAGCCGGGGCGCTTCAGCCCCCGGCGATCGTCACATGCCCCACAAATTGCCTATCTCCACGCCGATCCGCTGCACAGAGGTCGCCCATGATCGCCCCGTCTCGCCAAAGCTTCCGCCTCCCCGTCTGGGCGGGGCTGACCCTGCTTTTTGCCGCGGCCCTGGCCTTGCGCAGCTCTGCGCCTGGGCTGGCAGCCCTTGTGGTGGGACGAGGGCTACAGCGTCTTCTTTGCCACGGAACCCCTGGGCCGCATGGCCCTGCTCACCGCCCAGGACATCCATCCGCCCCTCTACTATGGCCTGCTCCACCTGTGGACCCTCCTCTGGGGCAGCGCCGATCCCACGGTGCTGCGCGCCTTCTCCGTGCTGATCGGCGGGTTGAGCGTGCCGGGGATCTGGTGGGCCGGGCGCATGCTCTATCCCCACCGGCCCCGCATCGCCCTGATGGCCGCCCTGCTTCTGGCCCTCAACCCCATGCACCTCTTTTACAGCCAGGAGGTGCGTATGTATGGGCTGGAGCTGCTGTTGGGCGTACTCAGCACCGGCTTTTTTGCCATGTTGTGGCGCGCCCGCACGCCGCCGGAGCGCCGACGGGCGATCCTGGCCTATGGGCTGATCACCGCCGCTGCCCTGTACACGGAATATTATGTGGCTCTGTTGCCTCTGGCCCATTTTCTGTGGGCGGCGGGCAAGCGCTGGCGAAACCCCCGCTCCCTTCTGCCCCTGGTGGCCGCAGATCTGCTGGCGGCGCTGCTCTTCTTGCCCTGGCTGCTTTTCACGGTTCCCCATCTCTTCGCCTACATTCAGGCCAAAGTGATCGCGGACAACGACGCCCCGTTGAGTTTGTTCACCTATATCAGCCGTCATCTTGTGGCCTTTGGCGGTGGTCATCTGGCCTGGCCTGGCCTGGCTTGGCTGCGCTATGCCGGGGTTGCTGGGATCGTGCTGGCGGTCGGGCTGGACGAGCTGCAAGACTACCTGGCGGGGCGGCAGGGCGAGGAGCGGGTCAACCCGGACAGCGGCGTGACCAGCTTCCTGGCCTGGGGGGTGATCTTGCCCACGGTGATCGGGCTATGGGCTGAATCGACTGTGGCCCTTCTTTCCCGAGGGGGGAGAGCGGGTGCTCTTCTTTCTGTTGCCGGGGCTGCTGCTCTTTGTGGTCGAGGCTGTTGGACCGACTGTGGCGCGAGGCGAAGCCCATGCGCTGGGGCGCGGCGGTCGCCGTTCTCCTGCTTCTGATCGGGGCCGGGGCGGGCGTCATGACCTTTTACACCGTGCCCCGCTATGCGGACGACGACTACCGCCCCCTGATCCGCCAGGTGGTGCAGCAGGGCACGGACGCCGACGTGGTGATGGCCGTCTTCCCCTGGCAGGTGGGCTTCTGGCGGGCCTACGCGCCGGACGACCTCGGTCCGCGGCCCCAATTGCTCAGTTTCAACGCCGTCAAATGGGGACCGGACGTGGCCGACGCCTTGGATCAGGGGCTGGCCGCCGGGACGGTCTGGCTGCCCTCCCTGCTCTCCATCGGCAGCACCCTGCCCCAAGAGATGGAAGCCTATCTGGCCCCCCGCGCCCTCAACGTGGAGAACCGCTGGTTCAGCCCCACCACCCGCCTCAGCGCGTGGAGCCGTCTTCAGCCAGGGACCCCCCAGCCCATGACCGCGGAATTCCCCTCTGTGCGGCTGATCTCCGCCGCCCTGACGCCCTCGCAACTTCCCAGCGCCAACGCCCCGCTCCAAATTGATCTGAACTGGGAGCCGAACATCCAATTGAGCGATTTTCAGGCCACCCTTCGCCTGGTGGACACAACGGGCCACACCTGGGCCGAGCGTACCCTGCCCGCCCTGGACACCCTCTCACCGGGCAGCGGCCAAGACCGTTTGGGGATTTTGATCCCCGCCGGCCTGCCGCCCGGCGACTACACCGTGCAGATCGGCGTCATGCCCGGCACCGCGGACGCCGACACCTGGCCGCTTGAACTGGTCGATCTGGGCAGCGTCCGCATCACCCCGCCAGCCCAGCCGGTGGACGCGTTGCGACTGCCCGTGCAACATCCCTTGGCCGCCCCGGTCCCCCACGGCGACGCCTTGCTCCTGGGCTATGCGGGCAGGGATCCGGCTTCCCCTGTCTTGGCGGGGACGGATTTGGATCTCACCCTTTTTTGGCAACAAAGCACGAACCCGAATGGGCAACAGCCGGCTGGGATCTATGGGAGTCTGCTGGATGCGGAGGGCGGGGGCGTGGCGGGCTACGAGGGCTGGCCAAGTTCGTGGCAGCCAGACGGGGCGCGCATCCCTTGGCTTGCGGGGCAATTGGCCCAAACGCCCGTTGCGTTGACCCTGCCCGGCTCCCTGGTCAGCGGTGACTATCGCCTGGTGGCCGGGCTGAGATTGGCCGACGGATCCAAGACACCGTGGACGCTCCTAGGGCCGGGTCAACGTCGTGCGCCGGGTGGGCCGTTTCGACGCCACCACCCCGCAGATCGTGCTGGATCCGCCGGTGCAATTTGGCACCCACATCCTGCTTCGCGGCTATGATTTGGCTGTCGATCCGGTCGATCCGACCAACGACCGGATTGGATTGAAACTCCATTGGCAAGTTCTGCAACCCCTGCTGCCGCCCCATCAAGTTTTCGTGCATGTGGACGACGCCTCCGGCGCACAAGTGGCCCAGGCCGACTGGACGCCCACGGATCTGGGCAATCCGGCCCCCTCCGGCTCCTGGCAGCCCGGCGAGTTTCTGGTGGACGAGCAGACGACTCACCGTGCCCGCCACCGGTCCCCTCATCCTGCGCCTGGGTCTGTACGATCCCCAGACCGGCGTGCGTCTGCCCGTGGTCCAGGGGGAGCAGGGGTTGGGGGATAGTTTGAGTTTGCCGGTCTCTGCGCCGTAGGGTCCCGCCTCTGGCGGAGTTCGCACCCCCTGGTGCGAACGGCCACGCCACGGGATCCGCATATTCCCCACTCGCCGGGTCAACCCGTTCGCACCAGGGGGTGCGAACTCCACCAGGGTGATGGCCGGAATTTGCTTTGCGTGGGCCGATCAATCCTGGTAAACTATGGGTAAGCAATGTGCGGGACCAAGCTTGGTCCCGCCGCAAAAATTTCACCCAAGGAGATCAAAATGGACCCTAATTTGAACGACCAAGAAGCCGAAGCCGCCGCGCCACAAGAGGCACCCAAGGCCGAAGGCAAGCGCACCGCCTCCGGTGCCGAAGAGGAGATCCTGGGCGAGATCAACCGCCTGGGCACGGCCATTGTCCAGGCCATCCAGACCGCCTGGGCCAGCGACGAGCGCAAGAAGTTGGAGCAGGATTTGAGCAAGGGGCTGCGCGTCCTGGCCGACAACGTGGAAGAGGCCCTGGACAAAGGTGGGCAAGAACGAGCAGGTCCACGAGTTCTTGGACAAGGCCGAAGATGTGGCCGAGTCCGTGGGCGAAAAGGTGCGGGACGCCAAAGTCACCGGCGAGATCAAGGACGGTCTGCTCAAGGGGCTGGCCGCCCTCACCGAGCAGTTGCAGAAAGTCTCCAAGGATGTGGCCGCCCGGCAGCCCAGCGAACCCCAGCCCACGGCCCAGGCGTCGGAGGCTCCCCCTGCGGATGATGAGGGCCAGGACATCCCCATCGTTGGCAAATAGCGGCGCATGATCGTGTCGAGAATAGAAAAAGGCCCAGGGTTCGATCAACCGAACCCTGGGCCTTTTTGTTTCATAGAGACGCAAAATCTTGCGGCTCTACCTTAGAAAAACATCTTTGCAATCTTCAACACACCCTGGCTCCACGGCACCCGGTGGGAGACGCCGGACTGGTTCTCGAAGTCGGCCAGGTGGTCCACATACCAGATATAGTTGCGCACCAGGGCGTCTTTGTTGGAATATTTCGGCTGCCAGCCCAGCACCCGCTCGGCCTTTTCGATGGTGACGAAGGAGTCCTTGGACGCGGTTTCATAGACCCATTTGTAGAGGGGGGAGAGGTGCATCGCCTCCAAAATGCGCAGGGTCCAGATGGCCGGGGCGGCGGGCAGTCCCCGGATCTTTTTGCCAAACCCGGCGTAGTCCAGCACGGCCTGATAGTCTTCCCGCATGGTGGTGAACTCTTTGGCCCCGATGTTGAAGGTGTCGTTCACCGTGGCCCGGTCCAACGTGGCGGTCAAATAGATGGCATCGCACAGATCTTCCACGTCCAGGAGCTGATAGCGGTTGTGGCCGTTGCCCAGCATGGGGAAGCCGTGACCGTCCTTGGCCCAATCGTAGAAGAGGGCAAAGACCCCCAGCCGCTCCGCCCCGATAAAGGACTTGGGCCGGATCACCGGCACACACATGCCCTTGGCCCGATATTCCTTGCAGATGTCCTCGGCCTTCACCTTGCAGATGCCGTAGGGACCGACGCCGTCCAGCTTGTCGTTCTCGTCCAAAGGATGGTGGTCGGGGATGCCGTAGACCGCCGTAGACGAGATGTGGATCATGCGCTCCACCCCATGCTCGAAGGCGGATTGCAGCACATTTTTGATGCCGTCGATGTCCGTGGAATAGATGTCCTCGGCGCTGTACAGGGGCAGGGCCGCCGCGGTGTGGATCACGATCTCCACGCCCTGCATGGCCCGATCCACCGCAGCCTTGTCCCGGATATCGCCGACGATCTCGTTGATCTGGCTCTGTTCGGGATAGTCAAAGGGGGCAATGTCCAAGGATGTCACCTTGTGGCCCCGGTTCAGCAGATGGCGCACCATGTTGATGCCCAAAAAGCCCGCCCCGCCGGTGACGAGATAGTGCTTGGGTTGAGACGCCGTTGATTTCGTTTTGTCTGTCATGCCTGATTTTCTCCAAAAAAGGTTCGATTAAATGGTCAGCGTCCGTTATCGGATCGCAGGTTTGCGTCGAAAAGGGTAACTGCCAAGGCCGGCTAGCCCCCGCCGGTTGAGTAGCGTCGCTTCAGAAAGCGGGGGCAGTTTCCGACCGTATCGAAACCAGCGGGGGCGGGTTAACCCACTTGGTTTCGATACGGCCTTCCTCCACAGTCAGCGGAGCTCTGTGGTCAACTCGGCCTACTCAACCGGCGTTGGCCTGTGTGTTTTGATAGGTACCAAAAAGGTCCAACAACGTTCGGGTGGACTCGAAAGCCAACTCGCCGGGCAGATCTTTCGGCGAGAACCAGCCCACGGCGTCGATATCGTCCATCGCCTCCAAAACCGGGGGCGGATCTTGGCTGGGCCGCACCAGATAGGCCAGCACAATCCCTCGGCTCACCGGCCCGTGGCCCGGTCATGGGGAAGATCTCCAGCAGTCGCTCCACCTGGATGGCCATGCCCACTTCTTCCATCAGTTCCCGACTCAGGGCCGCTTCGGGCATTTCCCCGGCGTCCATGAAACCGCCGGGCAACGCCCACTTGCCCTTGGCCGGGTCCACCGCCCGCTTGGCCAGCAACACCCGGCCTTGGTGATGAACCAATCCGATCACGGCCACCTTGGGATCGGCAAAATGGATAAACCCACAGGTCGGGCAGACCCCCCGCACCGCGCCATACCGCGCTTGTTCTTCTAATTTAGCCCCGCACAGGGGGCAGAAAACGTATTGTGAATTAGCCATAACAACCGTCTATTATAGTGCAAAAGCGCAGGGTGGGCGAATTGACCGGCAAAGGAATGGCTTTGCGAATGGGTCCGCTGTCAACGCGGTAGGGGGCCAACGATGTAGGGGCACGAGGTGTGGCGGGAACCCCGATCATTCGACGACGAACTTTGCCTCCGCCACACCTCGTGCCCGGCTTGGCGCAGAGAATGTGAATGAATGGAAGACCGGGCACGAGGTGGGATGGCGATGGAAGCGGTTTTTCTTCGCGGAGATTCTTCCGCCATCCCACCTCGTGCCCCTACGGTTTCTTCCGACCTAGGATCGACTCCACAGACCGTGGACCTCGTCCCACCGCCAGGCGGAGGTGGGCGGGGACATGGGGTGCTTGGCCCAGCCCGCCGCCACCCGATTTTGGGTGTCCGCCCAAGAGCGGATGCCGCCCAAGGTGTCCGCGGCCTCGACGTTGCAGGCGCCCACGGCCACCGCCGCGTTGACCGCCTCTGCGGGCGACAGGTTGCGCAGCAAAGCGGTCAAAAACCCGGCGATGGTGGCGTCCCCGGAGCCGACTGTGCCGACCACGTCGACCTTAAAGCAGGGCGACCAAAGTTCCCGGTCAGCCCACACCGCCGGGTTGACCGGGGCGGCACGGCCCGTATCTGCCAATCTTGTATGGCTGGCCGTGCGCAAATACAGACCCCGGTCGCCGAGCTTCAATCCGACAATGGCGGGGCCAAGATCCATCAACGCCTGGCTGACCTCACCTAGTATTTGCGGTGTGATCAAGGGCAGGATCGATTGGCCCCCGGCCTGTTTTTCCAGGGCGTCGAATCGATCTCGCCACAACATGAAGAGGATCTCTTCGATGCTGGGCAGAAAGATGTCCACATAGGGCAGCGCGGCCCCCAGGATGGCGGGCCAATCGGCCTGGCCCGCCGGGGAGGCCGGGTCTGGCATGGTCAGATCCAAGGAGGTGGTGACGCCGCTGGTCTTGGCCCGGCGTAGGGTGTCCGTGAGTTGGGTGCCGCCGTCCGCAAACATTTGGGGGAGGAGGGGCGGGTAGCCGAAGTGGAAGAGCCGGGCCTGACGGAGCATCTTGTGGTCCACATCCGCGGCGCTGAAGGTGTCGTTGGCCCCGGGGAAGTAGATAAAATAGCGGTCAATGCCCGGCGGACTGATGACCAAACTGTACGAGGAACTGGCTGCCGGGTCCACCCCGATGCGCTCGGCCAGCCCTGGCCCGTGGCCATCCACGATCTGGCGGATCATCTGGCCGAAGAGATCGTCCCCGACTTTGGCCATCAACTGCACCCGCATGCCCAGCTTGTGCAGGGCCAGCCCCACGTTAGAGACCGGTCCGCCCGTGCTGATGTTGGCGTCGCCCGCCATCACCAATCGACCCGGCACAAATGCCCGGCGAAATTGCGCCGGATCATTGGCCGACAGATCGGGGATGATGTCCAGGCACAGATGCCCGGCGACTATGGCATCAATGGGCCATCATATGGGCCATCGAACGTGTTTGGCATGGGATTGGCCTTAGGGTTGGCGGAATCGATAGCTTTTGTCGTATTCGTTGCACAGCAGATAGAGGGGCGGTTCGTCCTCTTCGATCTGGGCGAAGCGACCGATGGGTTCGTAAAAGCGGTTGTCCGTGTTGTCGTCGTTGACCGTGGAGACCTCGCCCACCAGCACCCGCGCCGACTCGGCCCAAAAGGCATGATACAACCCCGTGGGCAGGGTGATGCTCTCGCCCGGTTCCAGCGTCACGATGCCGCCAGCCGCCACGGTTCGCTCCACGCCGTCGCAACTGACGGTCACCTCCGTGTCGGCCAGACCGCCGTCCGGGGTGGAATTGAAGAGGCGCAGGACCAGTTTGCCGCCGCCCCGGTTGATGATGTCTTCCATCTTGCGCCAGTGATAGTGCAGGGGGGTGATCTGGTCGGGGTCGCAGATCAACAGCTTTTCGGCGTAGAGCTTGCCCGTGCCCGTTGGCCAACATGGCCGGGTCGCCATTGCGGATGGTAAAGAGGACCAACCCTTTGCGCCGAAAATCGCCCAGGCCGAAGTCGGTGATGTCCCAGCCCAACATGCGATCGGCGATCTCCCGCACCTCCGGCCCTTTTTCGGCCCAATCTTCAGGCGTCCAGTAGGCGAAGGGGGGCAGATGGAAGCCGTTGGCCCGAATAAAGGCATCCGTCCGGCGTAGGATGGCGTTGATCTCTGATCGTTTCATGATGGTACTTTCGAGTGGATTGAGGCACGGTGCGCCGTCCATCTGTTTGGGGAGCGTGGCGCGTTTAAGTTTGCATAAGTATTCTATCCCAAGCCCCAAACACTGTCAAAGCTGGTTGGGATTGCCAGGATCCGTAGGGGCATGGGTGCGGACGGCGCACGGATCGTGCCCGGAGGCAAAGGAATCGCATCGCCGTCCGCTCCCATGCCCGGTTGGATGGCGGAATTGGCAGATCTACCCGTGCCCCTACCGTGCGCCATTTACCACTCTTCTGCCTCTGGTCTCTTTATCCCCCCAATGCTATACTTACCCCAACACGCAACACGTTTCACGCAATACTTCCAAATCTCACACAAGGAGCGACCCATGACCCTCTACGGCGGCATTGAAGCTGGCGGCACCAAATTTGTGTGCGCGGTCGGCACCGGCCCGGATGATATCCAGGACGAAATCCGCTTCCCCACCACCCAGCCCGAGGAGACCATCTCCCAGGCCATCGCCTTTTTCCGCAAACACCACAAGGCCAGCGGACTGGCCGCCATCGGCATCGCCGCCTTTGGCCCCGTGGACCCCAACCCGGCCTCGCCAACCTGGGGCTACATCACCTCCACGCCCAAGCCCGGCTGGCGGGACACCAACTTTGCCGGCGCGGTCAGCCAGGCCGTGGGCGTCCCCGTGGGCTTTGACACGGACGTCAACGGCGCGGCCCTGGGCGAACATCGCTGGGGCGCGGCCCAGGGGCTGGACACCTTTCTCTATCTCACCATCGGCACAGGCTTTGGCGGCGGGGCCATGATGGGCGGCAAGCTGGCCCACGGCCTGGTCCACCCGGAGATGGGCCACATCCGCGTCCCCCACGACTGGGATCGGGACCCCTTCCCCGGCACCTGCCCCTTCCACGGCGATTGTCTGGAGGGCATGGCCGCCGGTCCGGCCCTGGAGCAGCGCTGGCAGCAGCCCGGCCAAACCCTCGGCCCGGACCACCCGGCCTGGGATTTGGAGGCCGAATATCTGGCCCTGGGTCTGGTCAACTACATCTGCATCCTCTCGCCCCAGCGCATCATCCTGGGCGGCGGCGTCATGGACCAGCCCCACCTATTCCCCCTGGTGCGCAGCAAAACCTTGGGCTATCTAAACGGCTACGTGCAATCCCCGGCTATTTTGGAGCATATCGATACATACATCGTCCCGCCGGGATTGGGCAACCGATCCGGCGTCTTGGGCGCAATCGCCCTGGCCATGGAGGCCGCAAAATGACCCAATCAACCGTTGTTTTTGACCCCACCGAACACCCCCACCGCCGCCGCAATCTGCTCACCGGCGAATGGGTGCTGGTCTCGCCCCACCGCACCAAGCGGCCCTGGCAGGGACAGGTGGAGAAGTCGCCGCCGGACAATCGCCCGGCCCACGATCCCACCTGCTATCTCTGCCCTGGCAACCAGCGGGCCGGGGGCGCGGCGCAAAATGAAAACTACGCCCACACCTTTGTCTTCGAGAACGACTTCGCCGCCCTCCTCCCCGACGGGCCGACTGGGGATGTGAGCAGCAGCCCCTTCTTCCAGGCCCAGGCGGAGACCGGCACCAGCCGGGTGATCTGCTTCAGCCCTCGCCACGACCTCACCCTGCCCCAGATGGATCCCGCGGACATCCGCCGGGTGGTGGATGTGTGGGTGGAGCAGATGGTGGAGCTGGGCGGGCGTCCCGGCATCAACTATGTGCAGATCTTCGAGAACAAGGGCGCGGTCATGGGCTGCTCCAACCCCCACCCCCACGGCCAGATCTGGGCCAACCGCCGGGTGCCCACAGAACCGGCCAAGGAGGAGATCACCCAGCGCGCCTACTTCCAGGACAACGGCGCGCCCCTGCTGCTGGACTATCTGGCCGCGGAACTGGCCGACGGGCGAGCGCATCGTGGTGGAAAACGCCGATTGGGTGGCCCTGGTCCCCTATCTGGGCGGTCTGGCCCTTCGAGATTATGCTGCTGCCCCGGCGGGCGGTCCAGGCCCTGCCCGACCTGACCGACGGCGAGCGGGACAGCCTGGCCGACATTCTCAAGCGGCTGACCACCCGCTATGACAATCTTTTCGAGACCAGCTTCCCGTACAGCATGGGCTGGCACGGCCAGCCCACGGACGGCGGCAGCTATCCCCACTGGCAGTTGCACGCCCACTTCTATCCGCCCCTCCTGCGCTCGGCCACGGTCAAGAAGTTCATGGTCGGCTACGAAATGCTCGCCGGTCCCCAGCGGGACATCACCGCGGAGCAGGCCGCCGACCGGCTGCGGGCGGTGAGCGAGGTGCATTATCGGGAGGTTGGGGCGTAGGGATTTTGGATTTTGACAAAAAGAGAGGGGCGGCGATTTAATCGCCGCCCCTCTCTTTAATTGTCCGTGATGGACCTGGACTGTTTACAGGTTGCTGTCGCTGGTGGCCGGGGCCTGGAAGTTGGTGCCGTCCGGGGCCGTGCTGTCCGGGGTGGCGCTGTCGGGGAGGCCTCGCATCCCGCCGCGGCCGCCGGGGTGACCCTTCATGCCGTCACGACCGCCGTCACGTCCGCCGGGGTGGCCCTTCATGCCGCCCTTGCCGGGGAAGTCACCGCTCTCCATCTTCTCAAGCATGGCGTCGGCCTGCTCCTGGGTGATGTCGCCGGCCGCTACCTTCTCGGCCAGGGTGACTTTCAGGGCCTCAAGACGGGCGGCGTTGAGGGCGCTGGTGACCGTAGCCATGTCCACGCCCTGGGTCTCAGCGATCTGGGGCAGGGTCTGGCCGGACTCCATGGCGGCTTGCAGTTCGTCCACGCTCATGTTGAGGGCCGTGGCCATAGCAGCCTGGGTGTCAGCCGGGATGTCGCTGAAATCCTGCATGCCCCGCTCTTGCCTGTCAAAGTCGCCCCGTGCGCCCTTGCCGAAGAGGTCGCCGCTTTCCATGCGTTGCAGCATGGCGTCGGCCTGCTCTTGGGTGATGTCACCGGCGGCTACCTTGTCGGCCAGTTGGGTTTTCATGGCGTCCAGTCGGGCCGCGTTCAGGGCGGTCTGCACGGTGGCCATGTCCACGCCCTGGGCCGTGGCGATCTCGGTGAGGGTCTGGCCGCCGTCAATGGCGGCTTGCAGATCGGCCACGCTCATGTTGAGGGCAGTGGCCACGGCGCTCTGGGTCTCAGCCGAGAGTTGGCTGAAGTTCTCGTCGCCGCCGCGTTCGTGACCGCCCCGTCCGCCGAAACGGTCTTGAATGCCGTTGCGGAATTGTTGAATCAGATTGGGGGTGTCCGTGGGGGTTGGGGTCTGGGCAAAGCTGACAGCGGCAAAGCTGATCACGCTCACCGCGGCAATGGCGGCGATGATGCCCGACGTTTTGATCCATTTCTTCATGTGGGTGTCTCCTTGGGAAACTGGGTGCCATGCCCCAACCTTGACAGTCGGGGCGGCACGGTCGATTGAGTTTTGACCTTGAACCAGCACCGGTTGAACGTTTGTTGCTGTGTGGGGTGCTGTATCACCAGTATGCCGGGAGGATGTAATCCGGTTGTGGAGAAGATGTTTGAAGAGTGTAAATTGTGTGGCGCCTTCTTCATCTTCCTGGAATGGGCCAGACCATCTCGCGTGATCGGAGAGTGTGTGGCCCATTCCGGGAAGATGGGGGGCGGCGTGACCTACCGCAGGGCTTGCGCCAGGCGGAGGGCGGCGGCAGGCGAAGCCATGTCGGCCCCCGGCCCCTTCAGCGCCGCCATCAGCTCGACGGATTTCTCTCGTACTGGAAGACTGCTATTATAGTGGAGAATGTGGTAGACGCCTTCCCGCATCCAACTGCTGCCCGAATGGGTGGTGAGGGCGCTAAGGACGGCGGGCAGGGCGACTTGGCCCATATCGGCCAGGGCGGCGGCCGCGGCCCAGCGCACGCCAAAGGTGTCGTCGTCCAGGGTCTCCACCAGCAAGGTCACGATGTCGGGGTTGTTCTGTTCGGCCAGATAGTGCACGGCATTTTCCCTGTCCAAGGCGCTGTGGGATACGTTGGTCAGCACTTGGCGGGCTTCTTCAACGGAGTTATACATGGAACAGTTCCTTTCTGTTTGGATTCCTCCCCCAAGGCGGGGGAAGAAGGATGGGGCCGCTACGGAGTTCGAGGGTGGTCCCTAAGTTCAGTGTAGACTTGTTCTCGGCCCATGTCAATATTATTGGTGATTTTTCAGACAGTTTTACGATACTCTTCGCCCGGGCCTCTGGGCCACAATCCACCAGGAGATCCTATGCAGATCCACATTTTTACCACCGGCGGCACCATCGACAAGATCTATTTTGACGCCAAGAGCGCCTTTGAGGTTGGCGATCCCCAGGTGATCGAGGTGCTGCGGGAGGCCAACGTGACCGTGGAGATCCAGGTCACCCCCCTCATGCGCAAGGACAGCCTGGACCTGACCGACGCCGACCGGGCGCTGATTCACGCCGCCATCGCCGCCGACCCGTGCCCCCACATCGTCATCACCCACGGCACGGACAGCATGGCCGTCACCGCCCAGGCGCTCGTGGACATCCCGGACAAGACCATCGTCTTCACCGGGGCCATGCAGCCGGCCAAGTTCCGCATGACCGACGCCGTCTTCAACATCGCCAGCGCCATCACCGCGGCCCAGACCCTGCCGCCTGGCGTCTACATCGCCATGAACGGCCAAGTCTTCGAAGCGGGCAAAGTGCGCAAGAATGTGGCCGAGAATCGGTTTGAGGCGGTGTAGAGCGAGGGGCGAATGGCGAGGGGCGAGGTTGAAGTACCAAATCCTCGCCCCTCGCCATTCGCCCCTCGCATCACTTCTCCAAATAAAACGGCACGTCGGTGATGATGTGGAAGCGGCCTTTCCAGTTGGCCCGGCTGTAGAGCAGGGCGACTTTTAGCCCCCAGGCGGTCTGGTTGTGGAGCAGGTGGTGCCACCATTTGGCGGGCACAAATTCGGGCAGCACCACGGTGACGTAGTCCCCCTCGGCCTGCACAAACTGGTCGATGAACTCGGAGAGGGGTTCGATCACCGAGCGATAGGGCGAGGGCAGCACGTCCAGGGTGATGTCCGGGATCACGACTTGGCAGCGGGCGATCAGCTCTGCCGTGGATTCCTCGTCCACGTCGATGGTGACCACATGCAGCTCCCCGGACAGGGCCTGGGCATAGCGAATGGCCTTGAGCACGCCCCGATGCAGACTGGCGATGGGCACGATCACCGTGTGGTGGATGATGGGGGTGGGCCAGCGTTTACTCAGGGACAGTTGCTCGGCCACCTCGTCGTAGTGGCGATGGATGGCCCGGAAGGTGAGGACCAGCAGGGGGATCAGCAGCAGAACGATCCAGGCCCCACTTGTGAATTTTGTGGCGGCCACGATCACCCCTACCACCCCGGTGGCTATGGCCCCCACGCCGTTGATCAGCGCGCCCCGTTGCCAGCCCGGCGTGCGTAGCTTGAACCAGTGAACCACCATGCCCGTCTGATTCAGGGTGAAGGAGATGAAGACCCCCACGGCATAGAGGGGGATGAGGGCGTGGGTACGAGCCCGGAAGCCGATGATCAACAGCGCGGCCAGGCTGCCCAGCACGACGATGCCGTTGGCATAGACCAGGCGATCCCCCAGGTTGGTGAGCTGACGGGGCAGATAGCGATCCTTGGCCAGCCACATGGCCAGACGGGGAAAGTCCGAATAGCTAGTATTGGCCGCCAAGAGCAGGATCAAGGCGGTGCCCGCCTGTAAAATGTAATAGAAGACGTTTTGGCCAAAGACCGCCTTCCCCAACATGGAGATCACGGTTTGGCCTTCCTGGGGCAGGATGCCGTATTGGTTGACCAAAAAGGTGATGCCCACAAAGGTGGAGATCAGAATGCCTGCCATCCATAACAGGGTGCGACCGGCATTGTCCGACTCTGGATGGTGAAAGATGGGTACGCCGTTGCTGATGGCTTCCACCCCGGTCATGGCCGTGCAGCCCGAGGCAAAGGCCCGCAGGATCAGGAAGAGGGTTAGCTCCGTGGAGATGGTGGGGGCCAGTTCGCCCACAGCTTCTACGGGGACTACGCCCTGAAAGATCACCCGGAACAGCCCCGTGCCGATCAGCAAGAAAATGCTGGCGATGAAGAAATAGGTGGGCACCGCAAAGACCCGACCCGACTCTTTGATCCCCCGCAGGTTGATGATGGTGACAAAGATCACCGCGGCCAGGGCGATCTCTACCCGGAATGGGTTCAATTGTGGAAGGGCCGCCACCATGGCCGCCACCCCCGCCGAGATGCTCACCGCCACGGTCAGCACATAGTCCGTGAGCAAGGCCCCGCCGGCCACCAGGGCGGGCAAGATGCCCAGGTTCTCTTTGGAGACGGTGTACGCACCACCGCCGTTGGGATAGGCGTGGATGGTCTGATAATAGGAGGTGGCGACGATGCCCAACAGCAAAGCGATGCCCAGGGCGATGGGCCATACCAGGCTGGCAGTCATGGTTCCGGCCAGGACCAGCACAAGCAAAATTTCCTCCGTGGCATAGGCGACGGACGATAGCGCGTCCGAGGAGAGCACGGCCAGCGCTTGGATTTTGTTCAACCGCTCATGTGCGCTCTGGGCGGTGGGGAGGGGAAGCCCGATAAGTGTACGTCGTAAGTGGGTCAAGTTGAGTCCTCGAATCAAAGACGGATGTTGAATAGTTGACGGATCAACGTCCCCGACGCTAAATCAATGCCGAGGACGTTGGATAAATATTTTCTTGTCTGTGGTTGTCGTGAACGCCAGTCAGCCCATTACAGATCAAATCCATTCGCCCGAATCACCTCCGCGTACCAGCGTCCACTCTCTTTGATGGTGCGGGTTTGGGTCTGCGTAGTCGTTCCAGATCAGGCCAAAGCGCTGGGCGTAGCCCTCGGCCCACTCGAAGTTGTCCATGAGCGACCAGTAGAAGTAGCCGCCCAGGGGCACCCCGGCCTGGATGGCCCGATGGGCCGCGGCCAGGTGGGTGGAGAGATAGCGCTGGCGCAGATCGTCCCGCACCACGCCGTCCGCGTCCGGGCCGGTGCTGTAGCTGGCCCCATTTTCGGTGATCAGAATCTTGGGCGGATTGTATTCAAAGGCGATGCGGCTGAGCAGATGGTGCAGCCCGTCCGCGTAGTTCTCCCAGCCCATCTCGGTCCAGTTTTCCGGCGTCTCCGGCTGGGCAACCAGCACGGGCGGATCGTTGTCCGCCGCGCCGTGGTCGCGGATGATGCCCCGGTTATAGAAGTTGATGCCCAGAAAGTCCGTGGGCGTGGCGATCACGTCCATGTCTCCGGGCTGCACAAGAGCGGCCAAACCGCCGGGCAGGAAGCCGGAGTTTGTATAGTCCGCCACGATGTCGCCGGGATAGCCCCGGTCGAAGATGGGATCCGCAAACCAGCGCACCCATTGGCCGTCCACCTTGCGTTGCAGACGGCGATCTGCCCGGCTGTTGGACGCCAGCGGCGTCCAGTTCATGTTCAGGGTGATGCCCGCCTGGGCGTCGGGCACATTGCGCCGGATCACCGGCATGGCCCAGCCGTGGGAGAGGAGCAGGTGGTGGCTGACCCGGATGGCCGTGGCCGGGTCCGAGATGCCTGGGGCATGTTCCCCGTTCCAGTGGCCGTTGAGGGTGTAGACCGCGGGCTCGTTGTGGGTGATCCAGTGCTTGACCCGATCCCCAAGGGCTTTGGTCACCACCTCCGTGTATTCCACAAAGGCTTCGGCGGTGGAGCGCACGCCAAAACCGCCCTCATCCTGCAAAGCCTGGGGCAGATCCCAGTGGAAGAGGGTGACATAAGGTGTGATTCCGGCGGCCAATAGGCCATCCACCAGATTGCTGTAGAAGTCAATCCCCGCCTGGTTCACCTCGCCCCGGCCTTGGGGCAGGATGCGGGGCCACGAAACGGAGAAGCGGTAGGCCTGTAGCCCCATTTCCTGCATCAGCTTGATGTCATCGGCCCAGCGGTGATAGTGGTCGCAGGCCACATCCCCCGTGTCCCCGTTGTGCGTCTTGCCCGGCGTGTGGGAAAAGCGATCCCAGATCGACTCGCCCCGGCCATCCTCGTTCCACGCCCCTTCGATCTGATACGCCGCCGTGGCCGCGCCCCAGACGAAAGAGGGGGGGAAGGTTAGTTTTTCGGTCATCATGTTTGTCCTTTTTGGTTTATGAATAGGTCGCAACGGTATCTGTCGGCGAGGCCGGCACGCCCCGGGCTAGAGCATTATTTCCCGGACTACCTTGTGCCAGGCTGTTCTAGCGCGGGTTAAGTGGGCCGTGTTAACCACAGATCTTGTTGACTATTGGCATAAGGCCGTATCGAAACCGCAGCGAGTCTACTGCGGACGTTCCCAATGAACTATAAGATCCACGAATCGACACGAATTTGCACGAATCAAGAACAAAGATTCGTGCAGATTCGTGTCGATTCGTGGATAAAAAACCAATTATGCGGCGGATCCCTTTTGCCGCCCCACCCATATACCCAGCAAGAAGAGGCTGCCGATCGCCCCAGCAACCATCCAGGCGGGGGCTTTTTGCTTCGGCTGGACGGGGCGAGCCGCCGGGGGCTCCGCGCCGCCCATGGCAGGCACGGCCCGGCTCATGGCCTGATCGAACAGACCAGGATAGCGGGTGATCAGCCCCACGGTCAGGCGGTCCCACCAGGAAATGTAAACCTCCCGCTGGTTGCGGCGGATGGCGGTGAGGGTGCGATCCGCCACCTTCTCCGCGGGGACGGCCAAGCCCCGACGCGCCCGGTCAAAGAGGCCGCCCGGCTGCTTGGGGGCTTCCGGGGTGGAGGGCTGGGCCGGTTTGCGGGCCGGTGCGCCCAGGCCCCCCAGCCGACGCACGTTGCGGCTAAACTCGCTCTGGGTCAGACCGGGATAGACCGTGATCACCCGGATATTCTCCCCGGCCAGCTCGGCCCGGGCGGCCAAGCTATAGGCTCGCATGGCAAACTTGGACGCCGCATAGGTGGACGACGCGCCGTGGGGGCCAAGTTGAGGCAAGGCCATAAAACTGACGATGCTGCCCACGTTGACAATGGCCCCGCCGCCCCGCCGCCGCAGGGCCGGGATGGCCGCCTGCATTCCCCGCACCACGCCATAGACATTCACATCAAAGATGTAGCGCATGGTCTCTTCGGGCATGACGGCCACGGCCCCGGACGCACCCAGCCCGGCGTTGTTGATCAGGATGTCCACGCCGCCCAAAATGCGCTCGGTCCGCTCGATCATGGCCTGAACCGAGTGGCTGTCGGTCATGTCCGTGGGGATGGCCAGCACCCGCACGCCGTAATTGGCCCGCAATTGGGCAGCCAGGCGGTCGATCTTGTCCACGCTGCGGGCGGCCAGTACCACGTCGCATCCGGCCTTGGCCAACGCTTCGGCCAACGCCGCCCCGATTCCCATGCTGGCCCCGGTCACAACAGCCACTTTGCCTTGAAATTGCATACATTCACCTCGTTTTGAAAGTGTTGGGTGGTCCGTGTTGCAGGGTCCGTGTATCGTATCGAGTATCGACTATTTTACCCAATAGGGACCACGGACCACGCAGGATGATTTGCCGAAAGAGTGTAAAAACCGTATACTGCTCGTGTTCGACCCACAGGCTTGATTGATCATCGCTTTATTGTACCATGATGGCCCCTTCTGTAACCCATCCGCTGTCAATCTGTGATTCTCGCTGATATTTGCGTATCAGCCTTGTAGAAAGAGCAAAGATTCAATGTCCAATAAGACCAAATCCCGTTCTCGTAAAGGTAGTTCTTCCATTGGCCTGTGGCTGGTGGGGGGTGGATTCGCCATTGTCGCCCTGATCGTGATCCTGATCGTCTGGAGCAATAACAGAGCCATCGAGGCCAGCATCCAGATCGACGTGCCGATCGAGTGGCAAAACCGCAACGTGCTGGGAGATCCCAATGCGCCCGTGACCATTGAAGCGTGGGAAGATTTCCTCTGCCCCTCCTGTGGCCAGTGGACCAGCACCGTGGAACCCAAGTTGATCGAGGATTATATCAAAACGGGCAAAGCCAAGTTGATCTATCAATATTTCCCTCTTGACATGCACGGGCCGGGCGCCACCTTGGGCGGCATGGCCGCCGAGTGCGCCGCGGATCAGGGCGCGTTCTGGCCCTATCATGGCATCCTCTTCCAGGTGGCATCCAGCCAGGGAGCCAGTGGCTTTACCATCGAGAAGCTGATCAGCCAGGCCGATACGGCCAATTTGGACAGCAAAGAGTTTACCCAGTGCATGACCAGCCAGAAGTACCGCACCAAGATGCAGGAATCGATCAACCAAGCCACCTCATTGGGCTTGCCCGGCACCCCGTCGATTATCGTGGATGGCCGCCTGATGGAAAATAGCTTTGATATTGCCGCCATTGGCGAGTTGATAGAGCAGGGGCAGTAACGTGAAGAGAGTGTGGATGCAGTCCCGTTGGCCGATTTGGTGCACAGCCATCTTTGCCCTAAGCGTCCTGCTGCTGGGCTTGGGGACGGTTCAACCGTCCCTGGCCCAGCAAGCCGCGCCGGGCTTCACCAACCCGGTGGACGGTCAAGCCGTCAGCGGGGATGTAACCATCCAAGGCACCGCGGTGATCGACTCGTTCCAAAAGTACGAGTTGCATTTCAAGCAGGAACCCAGCGGCAACGATGCCTTCATCTACTTTGACGGCGCCACCCAGCCCGTGGTCAACGGGCAGTTGGGCGTCTGGCGGGCCAGCGGGTTGCCCGCCGGAACCTATTCCCTGCGTCTGCGGGTGGTGAAGGCGGACGGCAACTATGCCGAATACTACGCCCGCAATGTGGCCCTGAACCTGGGCCCTGTCCCCACCCCCACCTCGGATCAGCCCACCCCCACGCCCATCCCCGTGGTCACCGCCACCTTCACCCCGCCCCCGGCCCAGCCCACCGCGGCCCCGGTGGTGGTGGAGCAGCCCGCCGGTGTGGTGGATCCCACCCCCACGCCCGAGCCCGTGGCGGTTCAGGTGGATGGCACAAGCGGCAGCGGCGCCGACCGACTCGGCCAGCGGAAGCACCGCCTCCGCCGCAGAAAGCAGTGGGGCCGGCAGTCTGATCGCCCGTGAACTGGGCGAAGCCGTGGCCGTGGATCGACTGCGCGGCGAATTCTTCAGCGGCATGCGCACCGCGGCTGGCGTCGTCGTCCTCCTTCTGGCCATCTTCGGCGGCAAAGCCCTCTACGCCTGGTACCGCACACGAGATGAGTTTAATGGTTAATGGTTGATGGTTAATGGTTAATTATTAATGAGCCGGGCTAGCCCGCCAATTAAAAATTAACCATCAACCATTAACCATTAACCATTTCTGTTTCTGAATGGTTAGCGGTTGATGAACACACTACGCATGATCGTGGGCCTGGGCAATCCAGGCCCTACCTATGCCGGGAACCGGCACAATATCGGCTTTCAGGTGGTGGACCGCTTTGCGGCTCGCCACCGAATTGATCTTGGGCGCACCCAGGCCAACGCCCGGCTGGGTGACGGCTGGGTGCAGCGCCGCGGCTCCGTGCTGGACATGTTCAGCGGCGGTCTGCCCGCCTTTGACCGGGAGAAGGTGATCCTGGTCAAGCCCCTGACCTACATGAACAACAGCGGCCAGTCGGTCAGCCAACTGGCCCGCTTCTTCCAGATCGACCCCGTGGACATCCTGGTGATCCACGACCACATGGACCTGGAAGCGGGCAAGCTACGCCTGCGCCCCGGCGGCGGATCCGGCGGCAACAACGGCATCAAGTCCATCGCCCGTCTGATGGGGACCGAGGACTTTCCCCGGGTGCGGGTGGGCATAGGCCGTCCCCCTGGCCGCATGGACCCCGCCGCCTACGTCCTCCAAGACTTCTCCACCGCCGAGGACGCCGACATCTTCGGCCCCCTGCGGGAGATCATCTGCGACGCCGTCGAGTGCTGGCTGTTCGAGGGGATTGAGACGGCGATGAACAAATATAACGGGTAGATCAAGTCGCAAATTTGTGATACGATACCATCTGAGCGCTAGGAGTTCGCACCCCCTGGTGCGAACGGGTCGACGATCAGGCAGGCACAGAACTCCGCAGGACCTGCTGACCTGCATTTGGATCTGCTCAACAGGTGATTGTCGACATCGGTCACGCCTGGGACGCTGAAGTAGCCTTCCGTGCGGAAGCAAGGAAACCCTGGCCGAATCGGTGTTGGCATGTCGAACCGATCGCGTGGGTCAAGGCAGACCAGTTCACGTGGGCCTGATCTGTCCAGCCGGGGACTGCTATGGCAGCCCACCGGCAATCTTTGGACACAGATGTGTTTGATCATCCCCCAAGGTGTCTGCTTGCCGTTGACTGTGCCGCGCTTGTACGTGAGAGGGGATGTCGGCCATGAGCTATACTCAACTACGACGTCTGGCAGGAATTCAGAGCACAGATTGCCCGATTCTGCTGCAGGAGATCGTTCCGCTGAACTCGTTGCCATGTCTGAAATCGCGGTGATGGCTGCATGCTCAGGTATCGACTCAGTCATGGACTGTTGATTGCTGATGGGCTGATCGACTGCGACCGCTTTGGTAGCGGGAACCCCGCTTGTTTCCAAGACATGAGCGGGACTACCGTTTCATTAATGGGTCCGGATCTGCCGCACGATCCGAACCGGTTGACTCACCACGCCTGACTTTCTTGTCTCCGAATCGCCCACTGACGGATCTAAAGTCGAATGAATCTCTCCGGCTTACTGGAAATACTCCAACGAGTCCCCGCCTACGCGGACCTTCTGCGCGCCCTGGACGAAAATACGGACCTCCCCCCCCAAGCCGTCCTCGGCTCGGCGCGCCCCCTGGTGGCCGCCGGATTGGCCGCCCATCGCCCCGGCCCCACCCTCCTCATCACCGACCAGCCGGAGCGGGCCTTCCAATTGGCCGAGCAGATCGCCCAGTTCCTCCCCCCCGTGACCCGGAACTGGGCGAAACGCCCCTGGTCCACGTCTTCCCCGAACCCGAAGCCCTGGCCTACGAGCGCATCCACTGGGCGGATGTGACCGTGCAGCGCCGCTTGACCGCCCTGGCCACCCTGCAACGCCCGCCCGACGGCCCGGCCACCTTGATCGTGGCCTCGGCCCGCGCCCTCATGCACAAGACCTTGCCCCCCAAAGAGCTGCGCATGGCCCTGCGCCCCATCTCCGTGCGGGATATTGTGAGTCTGCAAAGCCTCACCATCGGCTGGGTGGAGAGCGGCTACAACCCGGTCGAAGTCGTCGAAGAGCCGGGCACCTTCGCCCGCCGGGGCGGCATCGTCGACATCTGGCCCCCCAACCTGCCCCAACCTGTGCGCATCGATCTCTTCGGCGACGAGGTGGACAGCCTGCGCATCTTCGACCCGGCCACCCAGCGCACGGTCAACCGGGTGCAGCGCCTGGAGATCGGGCCGGGCAGCGAGGCCCTGTCCAAGCACGGTCTGCGGGCATTGGGGCGCAAGAACGACGAGTTGGTCCAACTTTTGGCCGCCCCCAACTTGGTTTTGGGCATCAAAGAGGAGATCCGCCACGAGCTGGAATCCCTGCGCGCCGGCCAAGGCTTCCGAGGCATCGAATGGTATCTGCCCTATTTCTACGCCCAACCCGGCTGCTTGCTCGACTATCTGCCCGCCCAAGCCACCCTGATTGTGGACGACGGCGCTGACCTCGGCCTCGCCATGGAGCAGGCCCACATCCAGGCCGCCACCCTCCACGACCAGTTGGTGCGGGCCGGGGAATTGCCCGAAGGCTTCGCGTCCAGCCTTTTCGAGCCGGAGGAGATCAAGCGCCGCCTGCTTGAAAGGCGACCCGTTCTGCTCGGCTTGGGGGATCTGTTGGGCAAGAACCAGGCGGCCAATACGCCCCTGGCCCGTTGCTTTGTGCCCGGTCCTCGCTACGGCGGCAAGACCAAACAGATCCTCTCAGAAGTCCAGCGCCAGCGCGACGAGGGCCACATCACCGTCCTGGCCTCCCGCCAAGCCGCCCGCCTGCAAGAGGAACTGGCCGACCACGAAATCACCGCCCACGTCCAAGCCGACCTCACCACCCGCCCGCCCCACGGCGTCACCCTGCTCCAAGGCGTCTTGAGCGAGGGCTTTGTGCTGCGGGGGATTGGGGATTGGGGGGATTTTGGATTGGGTGGTGACGACCAAGGATCGACTTCTGACACGCCAATCCAAAATCCAAAATCCAAAATCCAAAATCTCTTCCTCTTCTCCGACACCGAACTCTTCGGCTGGAACAAGCCGGCGGCCCGCAAGCGCAAGACCACGGGCAGCCGGGTGGCCCCGGAGTTCTTCTTTGCGGATGTGAAGGCCGGGGATTTTGTGGTCCACATGGAGCACGGCATCGGCCTGTATGACGGGCTGGTCAAGCTGGTGCTGAGCGGCGTGGAGCGGGAATATCTCCAGGTCAGCTATGCCCAGGGGGACAAACTCTACGTCCCCGTGCACCAGGCGGACCGGCTCAGCCGCTTTGTGGGCGGCGACGCTGCGCCCCCGCATCAGCCGCCTGGGCACGGCAGATTGGGCGACGGTCAAGGAGCGGGCCAAGAAGGCCGTGGCCGACATCGCCAACGATCTGCTCGAACTCTACGCCGAGCGGGAGTTGGTGACGGGCCACGCCTTCAGCCCGGACGGCCCCTGGCAGGAGGAGATGGAGGAGAGCTTCCCCTATCAAGAGACCGAGGACCAGCTTCAGGCCATTGTGGATGTCAAGGTGGACATGGAGTTGGACCAGCCCATGGACCGGCTGATCTGCGGCGATGTGGGCTATGGCAAGACCGAGGTGGCCATGCGGGCGGCGTTCAAGGCCATCATGGACGGCAAACAGGTGGCGGTGTTGGTCCCCACCACCGTGCTGGCCGCCCAGCACCATCGCACCTTCAGCCGTCGTCTGGCCCCCTTCCCCGTGCGGGTGGAGGTGCTCAGCCGCTTCCGCACCCCCCACCAGCAAGAGCAGGTGATCAAGGGGCTGCTCAGCGGCGACGTGGATATGGTCATCGGCACCCACCGCCTGCTCAGCCAGGACATCACCTTCAAGGATTTGGGCCTGCTGGTCATCGACGAAGAGCAGCGCTTTGGCGTGGGCCACAAAGAGAAGCTCAAACAACTGCGCACCCAGGTGGATGTGCTCACCCTCTCCGCCACCCCCATCCCCCGCACCCTGCACATGAGCCTCAGCCGGCATCCGCAACATGAGCACCATCAACACCCCGCCCCGGGAGCGGCTGCCCGTGCACACGGTCCTCTCGGAATATGACGAAGTGCTGGTGCGCCAGTCCATCCAGCGGGAGTTGGAGCGGGGCGGCCAGGTCTTTTTCGTGCATAACCGGGTGCGGGGCATCCAGGCCATCGCCGCCCGGCTGCAACGGCTGCTCCCCGACGTGCGGGTGGACGTGGCCCACGGCCAGATGGCCGAGCGGGGGCTGGAAGAGGTGATGATGCGCTTTGCCGACGGCGAGATCGACATTCTGGTCTGCACCACCATCATCGAAAACGGCCTGGACATCCCCAACGCCAACACCATGATCATCAACCGGGCGGACCATTTTGGCCTGGCCCAGCTCTACCAGTTGCGGGGCCGGGTGGGGCGCAGCGCCCAGCGGGGCTATTGCTATCTGCTCTACGACAAGTTCAAAGAGCTGACCTTCGACGCCCGCCGCCGCCTCGCCGCCGTGGTGGAGAGCAGCGAAGAGCTGGGCGCAGGCTTCCGCATCGCCATGCGAGATCTGGAGATCCGGGGGGCCGGCGAACTCCTGGGGGCCAAACAGCACGGCCAGATCGCCACGCGTCGGCTTCGATCTCTACACCCGCCTCCTGGCCCAAGCCATCAACGACGCCCGGCGCAAGAAGGAAGTGTTTGAGCGAGAGGCGCGGAGACAAGGAGAAGAGGAGACAGGGAGACAAGGAGAAGAGTGAAGAGGAGGCAGGTCTTCCCCAACGCTCAATCCAAAATCTCCAATCCAAAATCCAAAATCCTCCCTCCCCCTTCGACTTCGACGACCCCCTGGCCCCGCCCGTGGTGCTGGACCTGCCCCTGGTGGCCGAGATCCCCGGGGACTATGTGACCGACGAGGGGCTGCGGCTGCAACTCTACCGGCGCATCGCCGGCATCACCCGGGACGAGGAGTTGGACGAAATGCGCCAGGAACTGCTGGACCGCTTCGGCTCGGCAGATCCCAAAACGCCCGCCCTGCCGCCGGAACTGGACAACCTTTTCTACCAGATCCGGGTCAAGATCGGCGCGCTCCAGGCGGACGTGGGCAAGATCGGGCGGCGGCGAGACCAACTGGCCATCATGCCCAACAGCATGGAGAAGAGCCTGCCGGGCAAGAAGCGATTGGAGCTTCAGATGCGGTTACGAATGCACCTGGGCCGCCGCCGAGAAGACAACGAAAAGTGGGAGCCAAACACCGGCGTCCATGTGGGCAAAGAGGCAGTCTATCTGCCCATCGACGACGACGGGCGCTGGCAAGAGGATCTCTTGCAGGCCTTGGTACTCATCACCATCGAAAGGCATACCAACTGATGGCCAAGCTAAAATTGGACCTCCACGACATCTACAACCGGGGCAGCGACATCGACCGAGAACTGGCCCGCATCATCCAGGAGGCCATGGACAAACGCATCGAACTGGTGGAGATCATCCCCGGCAAAGGCAGCGGCCAGCTCAAGAAAAAGGTCATCCGCTTCCTCAACCAGCCGGAGATCAAAGCCCAATATCACCGGCTGGAGAAAGACAGCAAAAACTTTGGCCGCATTTTTGTACACTTTCGCCACTAATCCGTAGGTGCGGTTTTCAACCGCACAATTGGGTCAACCAGTCGTGCGGTTAAAAACCGCACCTACTACTTGAGTCTACATGCCCACACCCATCACGATTCCGGTTGAAATCTGCATCAACTGCACAGACCCGAGACCGCACCTTGCGGCCGTGACCGCGGCCAGAAACAGGCGGCGCACAACGGGTGGAACTGTGCAGCCGTATGGACGTGGGCGGGCTGACGCCGACACCCGATTTGGTGGAAGTGGCCCGGGATGCATGGGGAGACCAGCCCGGTCTCCTGGCCATGATCCGGCCCCGACCCGGGGATTTTGCCTATTCTCGTCGACGAAGCCGGTCATGATGGCAGCACAGATTCGTGAGGTGGCCAGGCCGGTGCGGATGGGGTGGTGCTGGGGGCGGTGCGAGACGGGCAGATTGGATGTCGGATGTATGGGACCACTTGCTGAACACCATTGATGGCTACTCAGGTTAGCTGTCACTTGTCATCGAGCCTTTGATGCGGTGGCGTACCCCGTGATGCGCTCTGGCATCTCGTGGAGGACGTTGAAGTAGACCGGGTCCTGACCAGCGGTACGCCCTGGGGCAGCGGCCTTGGGCGTGGCAGATGGGGTAGATCAGTCTGATGCAATCTGCGCCGGCAGGCCAGCCTCTCGATTGGAGATCGTCCTCGGCGGCGGGGTGGACGCGGCCACCATCGGCCCGATCCTGGCCCAACTGCCCCTGGACGCCGGACCGGTCTCGATCCACGCCTATTCCAGCGTGCTGCGAAATGGCATTACCGACGAGGGCGCTGTGGCCGAATTGGTGGCCGTCGCCAACCGGCCGCCCGGGATTGGATGGACCGCAATCCATGAAAGGAACGTCGCATGAGCTACACATTTCGCCCCGTCAAGCGCACGGAGCTGGGCACCCTGTATGCCGACTATCTGGCCTCCCTCGCCTCGCCCTTCGACTCGTTCTTGGAGGGCCACATCCTGCCCGCCGAGTTCTTCGCCATCGACACCCTGGCCGGGCAGAGCGTGGGCTTCTTTGCTATCTTCGAGGACAACGCTGCTCACCCAGTTCTACATCACCCGCTCTCGCCTGCAGGACGGCCAGCCCCTCTTCGCCCGCATCCTGGCCGAGTATCCCATCACCGACGCCTACGTGCCCAGCGGCGACGAGCTTTTCCTCAGCCACGCCGTGGACAGGATGGCAGACCTTGGCGGTCCAGGCCTACTTCTTTCAGGATGCACACCGCGCACAGATCTGCCGGACCCGCCCTTCGCCGGGGATCAGATCCGCCCGGCCCGGCCCGATGACATCCCGGCCATCCTGGCGGCCAGCGGTGATTTCTTCGATCAACTGGCCGACGCGCATCGGCCTGGGGGAGATCTTTGTCCTGGCAGATGGCGGGCCAACTCATGGGCGTGGGCATCATCGAGTGGGGGCGATTGCTGCCGGAGACGGCCAGCATCGGCATGTTCACCGTGGAGGCCTTCCGCAAACAGGGGGTGGGCCGCGTCCATTTTGCGCCATTTGAAGGCCCATTGCCTCGCCCACGGCAAAGCCCCCCTGGCCGGTTGTTGGGTGGGCAACCACGCCTCCAAGCGCACGTTGGAAGCCGCCGGCATGGTCACCAAGACCCGGCTCTTCCGGGTGACGTTCTGAGTCAAACCCTCGTTCCAACGCTCCGCGTTGGAATGTAATCGGACGCTCTGCGTCCCTCGGCGCAGAGCGCCGAAAAGCCGCTCCCACGCGGAGCGTGGGAGCGAGTACAGAGAAAGTAGAGATCTATGCTGGCATTGGTGGGAAGCGGCGAATATCTGCCGAATATGGAGGCTGTGGACCGGGGCTTGCTGGACCGCTTGGGCAAATCGCCCAAAGTGATCTGTCTGCCCACCGCCGCGGGGACGGAGGGCCCCGAGCGGGTCGGCTATTGGTCTCGCCTGGGCGTCACCCACTTCACCCGCCTGGGCGTGGCCGTGGAGAGCGTGCCCGTGATCAACCGGGCGGACGCCCAAAACCCCGCCCTGGCCGAGCAGGTGGCCGAAGCCAACTTCGTCTATCTCTCCGGCGGACGGCCCGACTATCTCTTCAAGACGTTGACGGGCACACCGGTCTGGGCGGCCATCCAAGGCGTGCTGGCAGCGGGGCGGCGTCCTGGCCGGGTGCAGCGCCGGGGCCATGATCCTGGGCGAAAAGATGTTCGGCTTCCCCGGCTGGAAGCCCGCCTTTGGCCTGGTGCCGGGGGCCGCCATCATCCCCCATTTCGACGAAATCCCCCGGGCCATGAGCGCGTCCATGCGCCTGATCACCGGGTCGGATCTGACCATTTTGGGCGTGGACGGCTACACGGCCTTGGTCATCAACGAGCAAGGCCCCGGCGGACGAGCACAGTGGGAAGTGCTGGGCAGTGGCGGCGTCACCGTGTGGAATCACAAGAGCAGAGTTCGACATACCCAGGGCCGGTTGCCCGATTGGAGAAGTGAGACATGAAGGAGTCTACCAGGTGGATGATCCGCATATTTGTGGCGGCTGTGGGCGTCTATTTTATTGCCTTGGGCCTGGCTAAGCCTGCCATCACGCCAGCCTACTATAGCCAGTTTGACCGCTATCCCCTGGTCATCGCCCACGCTGATGACACGGGCAGCGGCGTGGCCCCTGGCAACACCATGCTTTTTCTGGAAACCGTGGCCGAGATCGGCGTGGATGTGTTGGAAATGGATGTCCACATGACCGCCGACGGTCACATCGTCCTGATCCACGACGACACGGTTGACCGCACCACCACGGGCACGGGCGCGGTGAACGCGTTGACCCTGGCCCAGCTTCAGGCCCTGGAGGTCGGGGTGAATTGGACCGCGGACGATGGGGCAAAGCTATCCGTATCGGGGCCAAGGGCTGACCATTCCCACCCTGGCCGCCGTCTTTGAGCGCTTCCCGGACTATCCCATCAACATCGAGATCAAGGCCGAAGATCCGGCCATCGCCCCTGTGCTCTGTCGTACCATCACCGACCACAACATGATCGATATGGTGCTGGTGGTCTCCTCACGGGATGCGGCCCTGAAAGCCTTCCGAAAAGAATGCCCCGATGTGGCCAGCGGGGCCAATCGGGGCGATGTGACGAAGTTCGTGCTGCTCAACTTTGTGGGGCTGACCGGGATCCTCTCGCCGCCCTATCAAGCGTTTCAAGTCCCGGAAACCAGCGGCAGCATCCCCGTGGTGAGGCCATACTTTGTGCAGGCCGCCCACCGGGCCAACGTCCAGGTCCACATCTGGACCATCAACGACACCGCCGAGATGCAGCGCTTTCTCGACATGGGCGTGGACGGCATCATGACCGACAAGCCGGCAGAGATGATGGCGCTGATCGGGCGTTGATCCAACCGCTGAACGCAGGTTGAGTAGCCCGGCTTGACCCGGCACTATATCCACGTTTGGAGGAAGGGCGTATCGAAACCGAAGTGGGTCAACCCGCTTTGGTTTCGATACGCCGCCGAGTTCTTGAATGGTCAACGGAGATTTCGGCGGCGGCTACTCAACCGACGCTGGCTTTCGTGGCAGACCAACGCAGGTTGAGTAGCCCGGCTTGACCCAGCACCTTCTCTGCGTTTGGAGGAAGGGCGTATCGAAACCGAAGTGGGTCAACCCGCTTTGGTTTCGATACGCCGCCGAGTTCTTGAATGGTCAACGGAGATTTCGGCGGCGGCTACTCAACCGACGCTGGCTTTCGCGGCAGACCAACGCAGGTTGAGTAGCCCGGCTTGACCCAGCACATTCCTGACGTTTGGAGGAAGGGCGTATCGAAACCGAGTGACGTGGGTCAACCCGCTTTGGTTTCGATACGCCGCCGAGTGCTTGAATGGTCAACGGAGATTTCGGCGGCGGCTACTCAACCGACGCTGGATTTGGGGTGATTACCACTCCCCCACATTCCCCAACGTCCCCGCCCGATAGGCCTCCACCTTGCGCCGGGTGCCGGGGGAGGCGTCGGCGGGCAGGGCGTCCAGGGGGAAGAGGCGGGCGTCGGCGATCTCCGGGCTGGGGGGACGGTGGCCCAACGTGAAGGCTTCGCTCAGGAAGCAGATCACGTGGTCGCTCTTGTAGTCCACGAAGTTGGCGAAGATGCCGACCAGCCGCATATCCCCCGGCTGATCCCCGATCACCGCCCCCACCTCCTCCGCCGCCTCTCGCCGGGCCGCGGTCTCCACGGACTCATCCCGCTTCACCCCGCCGCCGGGGAAGTACCACTGCATCCTGGTACGTGTGCTTCACCAGCATCACCTGGCCCTCCCGCACCAACATCACCCGCACCCCCATGGTCACCGGGCGGCGGATGCGCCACCACTGCACGGCCAATTCGATACGCCACCGTCAACAAAAAACTCCGCATCCAGCCCTCTCTTCTACCCAATCAACAAATCAATCAACCAACCTTCCCCACCACCAAACACGCATTCTGCCCGCCCAGGCCGAAGGAGTTGGACATGGCGAAGTCCACCCGGCGCGTCCTGGCCCCGTTGGGCACATAGTCCAGATCGCAGTCCGGGTCCGGCGTCTCGTAGTTGATGGTGGGGTGGATGCGGTCGGTGAAGACGGCCATGATGGTGGCCAGGGCTTCGATGGCCCCGGCCCCGCCAAAGGAGTGGCCGAGCATGGATTTGGTGGAATTGACGGCCAGTTGATAGGCATGTTCGCCAAAGAGGCTCTTGATGGCCAGGCTTTCGGTCTTGTCGTTGAGGGGGGTGCTGGTGCCGTGGGCGTTGATGTGGTCCAACTGCTCTGGGGCCAGACCGGCGTCGGCCAAGGCCCAGCGCATGGCCCGCTGGGCACCCTCGCCGTTGGGTTGCGGAGCCGCCACGTGGTAGGCATCCGCCGAGGCCGAGTGGCCCAGGATTTCGGCATAGATGCGGGCGCCCCGGGCTTGGGCCGATTCCAAGCTCTCCAAGACCAACACCGCCGCGCCTTCGCCGATGATGAAGCCATCCCGATCCTGGTCGAAGGGGCGGCTGGCGGCCTGGGGATTGTCGTTGCGGGTGCTGATGGCCCGCATGGCCGAGAACCCGGCAAAGAAGGACTCGCACACCAAGCCCTCCACGCCCCCGGCCAACACCCGGTCCGCCACCCCCCGGCGGATCAGCTCCAGCCCTTCGCCGATGGCCTGGGTGCCCGCGGCGCAGGCGGTGACCACGGTGCTGAGCGGGCCTTGGGCCCCGAAAATCTGGCTGAGATAGTAGGCGGGCATGTTGGGCAGGCCGCCTACGGCGGTCATGGGCATCACCCGGAAGCTGCCCGTGCGCCCGGCATGGAGCAGCATCTCTTCGTAGAGGTCGAAGCCCCCCAGCCCTGTACCCAAGATCACCCCAGTGCGCTCGCCAAGGTCGCCCGCGGTGGAGAGTCCGGCATCTTCCAAAGCTTGATGGGCCGCGCCCACGGCAAATTGGGACGAGCGGGCCATGCGCCGGGCCTCCTTGCGCTCCAAATAGCGCAGGGGGTTCCAATCCTTCACCTCGGCGGCGATGCGGCTGGGGTAGGGCGAGGCGTCGAAGAGGGTCACCCGGTCCACGCCGGAGCGCCCGGCCAGCAGATTGTGCCAGGTTTCGCCGGCGCTGTGGCCCACGGGGGTGACCGCGCCCATGCCCGTCACCACCACCCGGCGGCGGGCGGGACGGTCCAACAAGTCGCCCAGGGCGGCCAGGGCCTTGTCCAGCACCTCGCCGGTCAGGGCAAGGGGGCCGCTCGGGGCTGTCGGGCTGAAGCTGGGCCAAACTCTGCATGAGCAAGGCCCGGGCCGACGCGGGCAGATGGCTCAACCGCTGGTGGAGCCGGGTCAACTGTGTGGAGGTCGTGCTGTCGTGGGTCATGGGGTGGCTTTCTAAATAGGGGTGCGGTTTGGGGAGTGGCCACAAAGAACACAAAGATCCCAAAGAAAATAGGTCTTTTTCTCTGCGAATTCTCTGCGGATCTCGGTGTCCTCGGCGGTTAAATGCTGTTTGAGCCGTTACAAAAAGAGACGAGGTGTCTGTCGGACAACGATACCTTACCTTCGCCCGAAATTCAAGCCATGTGAATTTCCAAGGCCCGCACAAAGGCGAAGAGGGCCTCGTCTTCGGAGACCGGGGCGACGAATTGCAGGCCAAGGGGCAACGCCGGGGCGGGGCCAAAGTGGGGCCGGGTGAGGGCGGGCATCCCGGCGTGGGTCCAGGGCAGATTCATGGCTGGGCTGCCCGTGGAGAGGATGCCGGCGGGGGCCGGTCCTGTGGCCGCTGGGCAAAGCCAGAGATCGATCTCCGCGCCCTGCATGGTCGTGTGCAACGTCTCGGCCAGAAGCTCTCGCCCGGCTCGGCCCGTCGGCCAGATCGTCTTCGCTGACCGCTTTGCCCTCTTCGATCAAAGCCGCGGTGCGGGGGCGGTAGTGCTTGGCCTGGGATGCAAACCATTTTTTGTGAACCTGGGCCAGTTCCGCCGCGATCATGTTTTGATGGCGCTGGGCGATCTCCTCGATGTCCGCCATCACCGGCACCATGCGGATCTTCACCCCGGCTGCGAGCAATAGGTCAACCTGGGCGACGAACGCGGCCAGGGCGGCTGGGTCGGTCTGGTCCAAATAAGGTCCATCCGGGATGCCCAGCACGGGCAAGCGGTCGGCTGGCTCGGCGGCTTCCGGCCTCCCACCAGTGGCAGAGGAGCGAGGCCCCCAAGGCCGCGTCCGCCACGCTGTGGGTGAAGATGCCCACGGTGTCCACGGAAGGCGAGAAGGGGATCAGCCCGGCGCTGGGGATGCGGTCATAGGTGGGCTTGAAGCCCACAATCCCGCAAAAGGCCGCCGGACGGATCACCGATCCCACGGTCTGGGTGCCCAGGGCCAGGGGACAGAAGCCCGCGGCCACGGCGGCCGCGGATCCGCTGCTGGAGCCGCCGGGGGTGTGGTCCAGATTGTGGGGGTTGCGGGTCGGACCCGGCTCGAAATAGGCAAATTCCGTGGTCACGGTCTTGGCCAGCACCAAGGCCCCGGCCTCCCGCAAGGCGGTCACCGCCTCGGCCTCCTCGCCCTGATCCCCGTCGAACACCCAGGGCGGCACCCGGCTGCCCGCCTGGGTGACAAACTCCGCGGCGTGGAAGATGTCCTTCACCCCGATCAGCACGCCAAAGAGGGGCGGGCGATCCGCCGGGTCGGGGAAGTCCTCCAGCAACTCCTTGGCCTCGGCGTGCAGCCGGGAGCGGCGGTTGCCCTCCTCGGCCACCAACGCCTCGATGTAGGGGTCCACGGCGTCGATGCGGTCGCAGGTCTCGTCGATGTAGTCGTGGAGATCCAGCTCTCCGCTGCGCAGTTGGGCGGCGATTTCGGTTAGGCTGGCTTTGTGGGTGTACATCGGGTGTTCCTTTTCAACTAAAACATTCCGGGAAAGGGCCGGTTCTTGTTGGGTTGAGTGAATAGTGTTGGCCCATTCCCGGAATGGACGCGGAACGCGGGTGCCGCCCCCAATCCCGGAATGGGCCAACGAATCTGCCTGCACCCAACAAGAACCGGCCCTTTCCGGGATTGTCCCTTCCGTTTCCAAAAGAGGACGCACACTCAATCCCCTCACAACGCCTTGCGAAACTGCACCACCCGCCCAACTTCCTCATAACCCAAGGCCGCATGGGCATCCAAACTGACGCTATTCTCGATCTCCGCGTCCGAGGCCATCTCCGTCAGCCCCAGGGATCTGGCCCAGGCTTCGGCGGCCCGCACCAAGGCCCCGCCCACCCCCGTGCGCCGCAGATCCGGGTCCACGTACCAGCCTTCGATATAGCCCACGGGGGAACTGTCGCAGCCATCCGCATAGGGACGGGTCCCCGCCTCCAAAAAGCCGCCCAATGACCCATCCGGGCGCACGGCCACAAAGGTGGCCAGGGTCGGGTCCGCGGTGGCGAAGAAGGCGGTGATCTCCTGGGCGTGTTCATCCCCCCGGCCTTTCGGCTCGCTGGGCCACAGGGCTTCCCTCATGCGTAGCCATTCGGTGTGATCTTGTGGGGTAACGGGTCGAATTGTCAGCATCGTATTGTTAACCCGCTTTGGTTTCGATACGCCGCCAGTCAGTGAATGGTCAACGGACGTTTCGTTGGCGGCTACTCAACCGACGCTGGCTCGTGCGGATGCCAGCGCAGGTTGAGTAGCCCGACCGATCCCTACACATTTATCTACGGCGAGAGTCAGGGCGTATCGAAACCGCAGCGGGTGAGATGGGGGCTGGGGTTAACCCGCTTTGGTTTCGATACGCCGCCAGTCACTGAATGGTCAACGGACGTTTCGTTGGCGGCTACTCAACCGACGCTGGCTCGTGCGGATGCCAGCGCAGGTTGAGTAGCCCGACCGATCCCTACACATTTATCTACGGCGAGAGTCAGGGCGTATCGAAACCGCAGCGGGTCAGATGGGGGCTGGGTTGTTAACCCGCTTTGGTTTCGATACGCCGCCAGTCAATGAATGGTCAACGGACGTTTCGGTGGCGGCTACTCAACCGACGCTGAATTGCGTTATCGCTCGAGCACCGGCACATAGACCCGATACGGCATACTCACCCGGCTCTCCAACTCGGCAAAGGCCCCAAGCAGATCCGTGGTCGAGAGGGTGCAATGCCCATAGCCGTCCGTGACAAAGTTGGCATGGAGCCACCCGCTGCCCGCATCCCGCACCTTTTGGGCGTACAGCCCCTCGTGGAAATAAGGCACCACCGGATCCCCCGTGGTGTGGGCGGTGACCAGGGGCACGCTCAACTGGCCCGAGGGCGTGTACAGGGTCGCCATCTTCTCCTCGATCCCGGGATCGGCGCTGAAGCGGGCCACCCCGGCGTTGAGCGCGGCGTCGTCCGCGGAACCAGCATAGATCGTGGTCGTGTTGCTATACGGATTGCCCCCCAGCTTGACCGTGGCGTCGTTGGTCGCCATCACATTATACCAAAGCAGGGTCTCGATGGTCTTCTCAATGCTGCTGTCCAAACGGGCAGGGTCCGGGTCCGTGGCCGCGCCGGTGACGGCCAGCAGTTGGCTCACTGTGTACGCGTTGGCCGAATCCAGGATCGCCGGGCGCACGGTGTTCGTGTAGACATTGTCCCAATCCCCCATCAAACTGGTGGGCACGCTGATGGCGCTGCCCGGCAGCAGGTCCGGGAAAAAAGTAGTCGAAGACTATCCGAAAGTCGCCAAAATACCCAACCTGGGACTGGAAGCCCCCCAGAGGTCCGCAAATCGCAAGCCCCCCATCATAGACCTCCGGGAACTGTTCCACCGAAAGGGCCGTAATCAACCCACCTTCGGACACCCCGACCAGCAGCACCCGGTCCGGCGCGCCATATTTGGTCGGTGAAGATCTCCACCACGTCCAACAGATCCGCCACCCCTTCCTGCACCGCCAACCCATTGACACTGTAGCCGCTGGCCGCAAACGCATAGCCCAAAAAGGTCACCGTGCCGGGGATGTCCAGCCCCGGCACCCCAAGCTGATCCTCTGGGATGCCCACGGGCTGGGCCGGGTCCACATAGCCGTGGGCATAGACCACCAACGTGCGATTCCAAACGCTGGGCATACAAATGCGATAGGTCGCCCCGCTGGCCTGGGTGCCGTCCGGGTCGCACGCCAAAGGCGCAATCGGCTGATTGGGGCCGATCTCTGCGGCCAAGGTTAAATGGGGGGAGGTGGCAAAAAGAGCCAGCATCAGCCCAATCAGCCCCACCGCAAGCAGAAGAGAGAGGGGGGCGCGGACAGCTTGGCGGGTTGACATAGACGACTCCTGGAGTGGAAATGAGGCGAGCAAGTTAGCGTGTAATCATGGGCAAATAGAGTTCCCGCACCGCGCCGGGGTCCACAAAGGGCATGGCGCTCACCTGCACGGTGATGGGCGTGACTGTGCGATTGTAGACCGACTGGCCCACATTGGCCGACGTCCCCGCGGGCAGAATCATCCCCGCCAGGGTGATGGCGGCCAAGCCGGTGGGATTGTTGATGATCAACCCCGTGTCCGCATAGGATTTTTGATCTCCCGTGTCGCCAGCATCTACAGCACCGTTGTCCGAGTAATAATTGGCCGCACTGCCGCCGCCCACGTTGGTGTTAGGAAAGGCCACGACCATCCCCCCCGGACCCGCCGGCGTCGCCGCTGACCTGATACCCATTGGAAGAGGGACCCACCGGCCACGCCGTCCGGGTTGCCGTCGATGGCGGCGTTGTTGCCGTTGCTGTCGAAGAAGCTGGTCAACCCCGTTGTGGCCGGATCGTTCAGATCCAAGGAGGTGCGAATGCTTTCCACGGTGGTGCCTTGGGGCAAACCGCTGGTGTTCAGCGTGGTCTCAAACGCAAAACGCTCCCGGTAAAAGGCCACATTCAAGGCGCTTCCTCCCTGCATGGCCCGCACTGGCCCTTGGACCGTGAGGGTGACATTGCCCGAAATGCCCACCGCGCCCCCAACTGTCTCCTCGTTGAAGGTGAAGGGAAGAACGGAGCTAGCTTGCCGCTGACCCGGATCTTCTGCCGGTCCAGCACATCCGGCCCGCCGTGCAGGCGCAGATCCGCCAGGCCGATGAAGTTGTTCGGGTCAAAGGCCGCGGAGAAGACCGGGGTCGTCACCGTCTGCCCAGCCTGATTCCAGGTGACATAAGACGTGGCGCTGCGGGTCAACGTGGTGGATCGGTAAAGATAGACCGTCCCCGACGCCCCAGAGAGGGGATCGTGGGCCTGGATCACCTGGCGGTTGGCGGACGCGGGCCTGGGCATCCACCGGCCACTCGGCCAGCCCGGCCGCGCTGCCCGCGTCCCGGGCCATGAAGACCAGCACGTCGTTGGCGTCCAACAGCCCATCTTCCGAGGCCACGTAGGTATTCGAGCCATCCCGCTCATCGATCTGGAAGGGGATGGGGGCCCAAGTGCTGCCGTTAAACGCATACAGCGCCAACTCGGCAATGGGCGCACCGGCCAGATCCGGCAGGGCGGAGCCGACGACTTCCACTGGATCTTCGGCCCGGGCGGTGGACAGTCCGGCGGACGGCACGTTCGGTTGAGCTTGGGCCGGGGCACCGGTCACGGCAAGCCCCAAGATCAGGGCAAGCCCAAGGCTTATGGCCCCGACTCGGAAGAGAAGTGTTTTGGTCATGGTATGGCTCCAAAGTTTGCGGTACATGATGACATAAATATCTATAAGCGGTGCGCCAACCAGGTCACGGATTCGGTTGGCGCACGTTTTACGTAATACCCAAGGCAGGCTAGCTCCCGCCGGTTGACCCACTTGGTTTCGATACGGCCTTCCTCCAATGGTTGCGGATTTCTGTGGTCAACTCGGCCTACTCAACCGGCGTTGGCTTGTCTGTCTTGATAACCCCGTATTTACAAGACCTTCTGCACCGACAACAGATTCCCCAACGCCCCATCATTGGCCTGGGCGATCCCATCCGCAGATCCCAGCACCACCACCCGGCCGGCGGCGCTGAAGCCACTCAACACCTCGCCCAACTGGCGGAAGTCGGCCACGCTGGTGCTCAGCACTTGGTCCCGGATGGCCTGTCGTTCCTCCACGGTGGAGCCGAGCAGGGTGCGCACCAGGGCGGTGTAGCCCTTGGAATCGGGCATTTGATAGGCGTCCAGCCGGCCAATGGCCCCGATGATGCTCTTGGTCAGCTCCTCTTGGGGCAGGTCAACGCTCCCGCAGATAGGCCCCCACGCTGTCATAGATGGCCAGGGTGTCGGCCAGGTTGGGGTCCCGATACGAGAGATAGGCGTAGATCCCCGAATGGCGGTCAAAGCTGACAAAGCCGCCGTACGCGCCCCCCTGCACCCGCACCTTCTCCCAAATGTAGCCCGTGCGCAGGAAGTTGGAGATGGCGATCATGGAGCCGCTGTACTCGTAGCCCAGGTCGTACAGGTTGACCCCCTTGCCCACATAGTTGACCTGGGCCGGGATGGTCAGCCCCTCGTGGCTGGGGAAGCTGGCCCGCTGCCAGCGTCACCGGCTGCACGGGGCCGTCGGGCAGATCGGCCAGGAAGCTGTCCAGGGCCGGGCGGATGGTGTCCCAGCCCTCGCCGTCCACGGTGATGTTGCAGAGCATGGCGTTGCGGTTGAGCAGGATGGTGCGGATGCGTTCCAGCTTGGCCAAAATGCCCGGCCAGTCGCTCTCGATCTCCTGGGCCAGTTGGCGCAGGAAGAAGAGGCTGCTCACCCCGCTCCACTGTTCGGAAAGCCAGTCGGCCTCGTTGAAGCTGGCCCGCAGCCGGTCGTTGACAAAGCAGTGGCCGCTGGGGATCACCCCGGACTCCTTGCGGGCCTTGCTTTCCAGCACCAACTGGCGGAAACGCTCCGGGTTGTCCAGGCGCACGGTGGTCAGCACATCGGCCATGATGCCCAGCATCTCCGGCACCTGGGCCACGGTGGACTTGCCCCGAAACAGCAGCCACGCCACCGCCTCGTCGGACTCAAGCTGGGCGGATTCCAAGCGGTCGGTCCACAGGCCGCCGGTCTTGCGCCCGATGCGCTGGGTCAGCTTGACGTAATCCTCGTCTTGCGTGCCCATTTGCAGCAAGGCCCGGCTGAAGAGGGGCACATAGGGCAGCAGATCCTGGGGCAGGGTGTGCAGATCAAAGCCCAGATCCAGATAGACAATGCCGTTGGTGGCCAGGTCGTGGACCAGCACCCGGCTGCCCTGGAGTCGTGGACTCGACGCTGGGGATGGACTTCTCTTCCCGTGGCAGATCGGCCAAGGTCAGGGTGGGGATGGTGGCCAGGGCCTCCGGGCTGTCCGGGGTCTCCTGGGCCAGGCGCAGGGCGTGGGTCTCGGTGATCACGTTCATCACGTCGTCCGGGGTCATGGCGGCCCAGGCCGCGTCCAGCCGGGCCTGCTCCGCCGCGTCCCTCGCCGGGCCGACCGTGGGGTCCGGCTGCAGGAGGATGGTGGCCCGGTGGGGGTTCTCCACCAGATAGCGGCGGATGCGCTCCTGCAAGATGCCGGGCTGATCCGCCAACATGGATTTGACCTCGGCCAAGGGCGCCTCGAAAGCCAAATGGTCCACGGGATCCTGGCCGTTGGCCCATTCGCCCACCACCCGCATCATCATGGCCAGCCCACGGGGGAAGGAGCCGGTGTTGTTCTCCCGCAGGTTGAATTCCAGGGTGTTGACCGCGGCTTCGATGCTTTCCGGGTCCAGCCCTTCGTCGGCCACCTGGGAAAGGGTCGAAAGGATCAGCGCCTCGACTTCCGGGGCCTGGGCCGGATCGATCCCTTTCAGCCCAGCGGAAAAGGTCATCTGGCGCAGGTCATCCCCAAAGCCGCCGCCGGTCATGCCTTCGCCCAGGCCGGAATCGATCAACGCCTTTTGCAGGGGCGCGCCGGACATGCCCACCAAGGTGTAGGACAAAATGCTGATCAGCAGCATCTCCGCCGGGCTGGAGACCTCCGGGGGCATGGCCCACTCCACCACAACCATGCCCTTGTTGTCGCCGCCCGGCTCATCCCCGGCATCGTAGCCGATGGTGACCTGCCGGGGCGCGTCAAAGGGGGGCTGAATGGGGATGGACGCGTCCACGTCCAACGCGCCGAACTCGGAGAGATAGGCGTCCAGCAGGCGCAGCCGCTCCGTGGGCTCGTCGTCCCCGGCAAAGAAGATCATGGCGTTGGACGGGTGATAGTAGGTGTCGTGGAAATTCTTGAACTGCTCGTAGGTCAGATCCGGCATCACCGCCGGGTCGCCGCCGGAATCGTTGGCATAGACCGTGTCGGGGAAGAGGCTCTGGCGGCCATAGCGATAGAGCAGGCTGTCCGGCGAGGAGTACGCGCCCTTCATCTCGTTGAAGACCACGCCCTTGAAGCTCAGGTCGTCCTCCGGCCCCTCCATCTCAAAATGCCAGCCCTCCTGGGCCAAAATCTGCGGGGTGATGCGGGGGAAGAAGACGGCGTCCAAATAGACATCGACCAAGTTGTAAAAGTCCTGCAAATTGGCGCTGGCCACGGGATAGATGGTGCGGTCCGGGCTGGTGAAGGCGTTGAGAAAGGTCTTCAACGACCCCTTGAGCAGCTCGGTGAACGGCTCTTTGAGGGGATACTTGCGGGATCCGCACAGCACCGAATGCTCCATAATGTGGGGCAGCCCGGTCGAATCCGCCGGCGGCGTGCGGAAGGCGATGCCGAAGCTCTTGTTCTCGTCATCGTTCTGCAACGACAGCAGATCCGCCCCGCTCTGCACATGCCGATAGCGCCGGGCCACCGTGTTCAGCTCGTGGATCGTCTCTTCTCGAATCAGTTCAAAACCGTGGGTGAGGGTCATGGTTGGTCCTTTTTTGTGAATGGTAGGGTGAGGTGTAGGGTGGGTATCGGGCAAGGCGTTGTCAAACCCGAATCCCCTACGTACTGGTTTTCGATGGCGTTGCGCCCAATCATCTCCAACGCCGTGTCCCCGGACGGGGGCTGCATGGAGCCGGCCTGGACGTCCCGGAAGTAGCGTTCCAGGGGCAATGCGTGGGTGATGGCGATGCCGCCGGCCACCCGCAATGCCTTCTCGGTGACCGTGGCCGCGGTCTCCACGGCCAGGTGTTTGGCCGCCACCACATGGGGATAGATGGCCTCCCGCTGGTCGGGTTCGGCGTCCCATCGGCGGGCGACTTGAAAGAGCAGGGCCTGGGCGGCTTGCAGGGCCAGGTCGATCTCGCCGATCTGGCGTTGGATTTTGGGCAGGGTGGAGATGGACCGACCCAGGGCCGTGGGCACCCGGTCCAGGGCATAGCGGATCACGGTGTTGCGGGCCGCCACGGCCGCGCCCAAATAGGTGGTGCTGATGGTCATGGGAAACCAGGCGTTGGGGTGGTGGTGCTTCTGGCTCTTGCCCCGGTCGATCAGGCTGGCCGCGGGCACGATCACCTCGTCCAAAAAGAGATCGTGGCTTTCGCTGGCCCGCAGGCTCAAGGAATCCTGCCACGTCTCCGCCCAGCGCACGCCCGGCAGATCCTGGGTGATCAGAAAGTCCGCGGTGAACGGCTCTGCCTCCGGCACTTCCGTGGAGAAGCGCACCAAAATGTTGTCCAAATACCGTCCGCCCGTGACCCAGGTCTTGTGACCGGTGAGCCGCCAGCCCGCCCCATCCGGGTTGGGCACAGCCCGGCTGTGGAACGATCCGCCTCTTGACGGGCTGCCCAACGCCGGTTCACTGGCCGCCGAGTTGAAGAGTTCGCCCCGCACCGCGGCCCGGCAAAAATGCTCGTAGCGATCCGCGGCCCAATGGCCCACATCCCGGGCGTGGCCGAAGATCTGCATCTGCATGGCGGCCACCAAGGCCGTGGACGCGCTGCCCTGGGCCAAGATCAGGTGGGCGGCCAGGCTGTCGGCCATGCCCAGCCCCTGGCCGCCAAATTCCGTGGGCACATTCAGGGCCAAATAGCCCGATGCTTTTAGCTCGGCGATGTCCTCGGCGGGCATACGCCCGGCGCGATCCGCCTCGTCCGCCCGGCCGGCGAAGGCCGCGGCAAGGCGGCGGGCCACGGTCAGGGCGTCAAAGGGGATGGTCTTTCGGAGAACAGGTGCTATGTTTCCGTTGGGTTGAAGCATGAAAATTTTCCTTCGAATGACTTGGTTCGTAGCAGTTGCTGTAGCGCCAGAACTTGGCTTAACAGGATTTCTCCAGCCTTGATGCGTCCTGACGCTACAGCAACTGCTACGAACCTGAATTGTCCGGCCAGGTGCGGGTCATCCCCGCGCCCAGCACGTTGATGCGGGCCGTCGGGCGTCTCGGCTCCCCGCTCTTGGTGAAAGGCCACCAGCAGCACACTGCCGTGGCCGGTGACGGCGACCGTCTCGCCGGGCCGGGTGTAGGTGGCGGCCACAGCCCCATCCAGGGCCAGGATGCGCCGTCCGGCGTCGGAGAGGGCGGCGAGCAGCCCCCGCAGATCCGCCACGGCCTGCACATCCGCCAGGACCGCGGTGCGGGGGAGCAGGTTCAGCCCGGCGGTGACGCCGTCTTCCAGGATGCCGCCGGTGACAGCCGTGGCCGGGCCGACAAAGGCCAGGGTCAGATCTTCCAAGGCCAGATGGCCCAGCACATCGATCAACCGCCGCCCGCCGAAGCGAGCAGGGTTTTCGGGGCCAGATCGATCACGGCGAAGCGCACCAGATCAAAGTTGACCCGCTGCAATTTGGGGCCGGTGACATCCACGATCAGCAGGCCGGGATCTTCGATGGCCAGATCCTCGGCCATCTCCCCGTCCGGCTCGGTGAGGACCACGCGCAGGGTCTCGCCGTCATCCGCGGGCAGGTGGTCGAGGAGGGTGTTTAGGTTGGAGAAGAGTGATATTGGCATAGAATTTTAGATTTTGGATTGCGGATTTTGGATTGGCGGTTGGACTCAACAACGCTATTTGGCTGGGCCAACGTAGGTTGAGAAGCCGCCGCCGAGAAGCTAACCGGTCTGAGTGGCCATTGACACCATGGTTGACCCGGCAAGGCCGTATCGAAACCAAGTGGGTTGACCCGCTTTGGTTTCGATACGCCGCCAGAACTTGGTGGGTAGACAAGATTTCGGCGGCGGCTACTCAACCGACGCTGGGATTTTAAGGAGTCGGCGTTGACCCGCTTTGGTTTCGATACGCCGCCAGAACTTGGTGGGTAGACAAGATTTCGGTGGCGGCTACTCAACCGACGCTATTTCTATGAAGGATGTCAGCCGCAACCTCGACTCCGTCCCCTTCTCCACCGCCTCCCGGCTCCAGGGCATGTTGTGGTAGACGCCTTCCCGCCACATGGCCATTTGGTCGTCGTAGTTGGGGCTGAGGGGGTGGCCGGATTGGCCGCTGGTGGTGACGGTCATGGCCCGGTCCCAGGCGCCGACTTCGTAGAGTTGGCGATAGCTGGCCACGATCTGCACCAGGCCGGGGGGCAGGCTGGGCGCATAGCTGGTCTGGTTGGGCGTCGTGCCGTCCCCGTGGACCGGGAAGGGACCCCGGTCGAAGATGCCGGAGAAGAGCTTGACGCTGCCCATCGGGTGCGCATAGCGGATCTGGTGCATGCGCCCCCAGTGCCATTTGAGCGGCGTGTCCGCCACATCTTTGCGGATGGCCTTGACGGCTCGCGTAAAGGCCTCTTGCAGCAGTTCGTCCCGGCTGCGGTCGCGGCCCGTCTTGGCGTCCGCATACCAGCGGGAGTGCTCTTGGCTTTGCAGCAGTTCCAGCAGGCGGGTTTCGGCCCGGTGCATAAAGCCGTTGATGATAAAGAGCGGGCTGATGCTGCCGCCCATAAAGCCCTGATGGGCCGGCCCCAGCTTGTCGCCATAGACCATGTCCAGCAGGTGGAGCAGGGTGTAGTGGAAGATCAGCCCGGCCTCCCCGGCCTTGTCCATGTCGCCGCTCCAGTTGCGCAGGGCGGCCAGGGCGGTGCGCTCCCAGGGGTCGTCGCTGTAGAGCATGGTGATCCAGGGCGTCAGCGCCCGGGCGAAGGTGCTGGTGTTGTCAAATTGGATGCGCTCCATGTCCCGGATGGTGTGCTTTTCCTTCTCGGCCAGCAGCTCCTCGATGCGCCGGGCCCGCCAGCCGGGGAAGAACTCCGCGCCCAGCCAGTGGGGATAGTCGTCGCCGACCATCTTGTTGTTGGCGGTGACGATCACGCCGGATTCTGGGTTGACCAGCCGGGGCAGTTCGGCGTGGGGGATCATGCCGATCCACTCGTGGTCGCCGGTCCAGCCCGGCGCGGGGACCAGGCCCAAGCCCTTGGCCCGGATGGGCACGGCCCCGGCCATCACATAGCCGATGTTGCCGCCGCTGTCCGCCCACACAAAGTTTTGGGGCGGCGCGGACCAGTCGGCCAGGGCCGCATCAAACTCTGCGCCGGTTTGGGCCTGGTTTATCTTGAAGATGGCCCGAACGCTGCGTCCAGGATCGTGGCCCGTCCAACGCAAGGCCAGGGGGATGGTCGGGGGGGCGACGGGGGGATCGCTGGTTTCTGCCAACCGGTTGATCAGGGGACCGTGGCGGGTGACGATCACGTCCTCGATGTAGGGCTGGCTGCGCCCCTTGACCCGGATTTCTTCCGGGATCACCTGGGCCTGCTCCCATTCGCCCCGAAACTCGAAGCGGGTGGGATCATTCGGGTGGGCGCGCTCGATGTAGAGATCTTGCACGTCCGGGAAACCGTTGGTAAGTCCCCAGGCCACCTGTTCGTTGTGGCCGATCACCACGCCCGGCGCACCCAAGAAACTTACCCCACTCACTTCGTAATTTGGGCAAGAAAGATGATTTTCATACCAAATGCTGGGCATGGTGACGGGCAGGTGGGGGTCGTTGTTGAGCAATGGCCGCCCGTTGAGGCTGCGGGCGGGGGCCACGGCCCAACTGTTGCTGCCCAGCCCCGCGCCCTGGGGACCGATCCACGCTTTGAGCTCTTCGTACTGGACCAGCAGCAGCCCGGCGGTGCTTTGCAGGCGCATGGCGTCGCCCTTGCCCGCCTCCAGGATGATCGGGTTGTCGGCGGGATAGTCCGGCTCCAGATCCGCGGCCAGGGTGGGGTCCATCTCTTGGAGCATTTGCAGCCGGGTCAGCTCGCCTTCCCAGTTGACGCTCAGGCTCCACGCCATCATTTTGGAATAGGCCAGGCTGTCCAGGGGCGTCCACGGGTCCGGCTGGCGGCGCAGGAGGTTGAACTCGGCGGCCACCCGGCCCTTGCGCGGCGTGGAGATAGGCGTTGACGCCGTCGGCGTACCAGGTGAGCAGTTGCAGGCTCTCCGGGTCCAGGGTGTCCAACTCGGCCTGGGCGGCCCGGCCAAAGCCGACGATGCGGCTGTAGCGGTCGATCTGCAAAGCGGCCTCGCCGAAGAGTTCGGACATGGTGCCGTGGGCCAGGCGGCGGTTCTGCTCCATCTGCCACATGCGGTCCTGGGCATGGGTAAAGCCCTGGGCGCGGAAGAGATCCGCCTGGCTTTGGGCGTAGATGTGGGGCACGCCGTGCTTGTCCCGCAGCACCTCCACGGGCGCGTCCAGGATGGGCAGGGTCAGCTTGCCGTCGATCTTGGGCACGGGGCGCTGGACCAGCCACCAATAGAAGTAGAGAAAGGCCAGCCCGCCCAGGGCGATCAGGGCCACGATGATGGATAGGATGACGGAAATGTAGGAAGGCATAGGATCAACGCTGGGATCGGGTTGAAGTTGGATGATTGATAGGCGGCGGGCCTTTGTGGCCTGCACGGTCCATATTGTATCACGATTGGGCGTGGGGTCTGTAGTGGCGGTATCAGTCAATGGGTAGGGTTTGGGCGGCGGGGCGGGTCAAAGTGGCGCAAACCTGCAAGGTCTGCGCCACTTTAACCCTGCCTCCGCCACCCAAAGCCCAATGGGCCATGACGAATTTGTAAAACAAAGCAATCAAAATGTAAATGGTACTTGACAATTGAAAAAACTTGCTGTATACTCTGATTTGTCAAGCAGAGTTGACAAAAAGTAATACAAAGTTGACCAATCAACCAATCAACCAATCAACCAATCAACCAACCGAAAGGCCCAACCCAATGGACACCAACGCCCGCCGCTACATGAGACAATTTATCCCCGCCATGATCGCCTATTCAATCGTCCTCGTCGCCGCCATGTGGCTGCTGGTCGATTGGCCGATGGCAGCCTGTGGCGCATCCCCGTGGCCGTGCTGCCCATGATCCCCATCGGCTTTGCCCTGCGCGCCTATCTGATCTTCCTCAACGGCGCGGATGAATTGCAACGGCGCATTCAACTGAACGGGGTGGCCTTTGCCGCCGGGGCTACGGGCATGGTCACCCTGACCTATGGCTTTCTGGAAAATGCCGGGTTCCCCACGCTCTCTTGGATCTGGATCTTCCCCATGATCATCGCCTTTTGGGGCATCGGCAGCGCCGTGGCCGAGCGGAGGTACAAATGAACAATCGACTCAAAGTGCTGCGGGCCGAGCGGGACTGGTCCCAGGCCCAGTTGGCGGATGAGTTGGCCGTCTCCCGACAGACGGTCAACGCGTTGGAGACGGGCAAGTATGACCCCAGCTTGCCCTTGGCGTTCAAAATTGCGCACCTATTTGACTTGACGATTGAAGAGATCTTTTTTCCTGAAACGGAGGCGTAGGCACATGATCAAAACTAACAAGAAATTTGGCCAACTGGGGATGTGGATTGCCATCGGCATTGGCATGGGGGCGGCCCTGACGGCGGGCATGGACGGCAGTCCGGCAGGGTGGGTTCTGGGCATGGCCTACTGCCTGGTTATCTATTGGGTCCAGAGCCGACGAGCAGATCGGGTGGACGGGGAAAGTTAAAAGGGCGTGGCCGAACCTTCCAGGAAGCTTCAAGCTTCCTGGAAGGTTTTCATATGATTTGCGCATAGACATCGCCAGAATTGGCCGAAATCGGCAGATCCGCCAGAAAAGCCGCCATCTCAGCCCGATCCATCCACGTGGCCCCGACCAGTTGGTGAGATTCTCCCGGCGACCAATTAAAGCGATACGCCCCCAATTCGCATAGCCAATCTAAGCAGGCCACGGCATCGGCCAGGGCTTCGGCCCCGCCAGCCAGCACCACCTCAAACGAAAGGGCGGGGATGGGTTGCGACAGCCCCCGCAACACGGCCAACTCGAAGCCCTCCACATCGATCTTGCAGAAGGCGGGCAGACCGTGCTGGGCGATCAACGCATCCAGGGTGGTGACGGGGACCGTGACCGCGTCATCCCAGGCCACTTTGGCGAAGGCGTCCGTGCGTCTGCACCTGGTCGATCCAGCGCTGGGAGAGGGTGGTCACCGTGGGGTTGGCCCGGCTGATGTGGAGGGTGGCCGTCCCCGGCTCGGCTGCCCACGGCATCGTCGACCAGCACAATGTCCGTTCGGTTCCCATAGCGGCGGCGCAGATAGGCGGCCAAGATGGGGTTGGGGTTCCACGCCCACGCAGCGAGCCCCCAGCTGGGTCCACGCCCACAGCCGGTTGCCCACATGCGCGCCGATGTCGAAGCAGAGATCCCCAGGGCGGATGAATTGGCGGTAAAACTCGGCCAACTGCCGGTTCTTCCACGGGCGATAATAGATAATCAAGGAACGTAGCAGCCCGATCTGTTGGGTGATCTGTTGGCGAAGGTGAGGCATAACGTGTTTCCTGGTTTTGGGGAGGTTGTGGTGGTGGGGGCGGGCGATCCAACCCAGCGCTTGAGACCCCCGCTCATCTGCGCTATGATCACGAATCATCATTTACCATTCGCCATTTGTACACCCGGAGCGCCGGTCATGTCCAATTGTGAAGCTGCCCAACCGGCTTCGAAGATTCCCGATCGATTTTGTTCGGCTGGGCGGGCCGAGACTGGGCAAAGCCTGGGCGTTGGATGTACAATGCAGGCATCAAAATATCCGGCAAAGCACTGGCCGTCCCGCCAATTTCTCAGAAAAGTGAGCCATCATGTCAACCCAAACCACCATCCGCAAACCCATCATCGGCATCACCACCCGCCACGGCACCGAGGCGTGGATCGGGCGCTGGGCCATCAACTACATCAACCGGGTCAACGAATACGACGCCATCCCGGTCATCATCACCCCGGACAGCCCCACCGAACTGCCCGACGGCACGATCTTCACCCCGGATGCCCTGGGCCGGGTGGCCCCGGAGATCCTCGACAAATTGGACGGGCTGATCCTCAGCGGCGGCGGCGATGTACATCCCCGCTATTTTGGCCAAGAGCTAAACGGGGCCGACCCGGAGAGCATCGACGAAAAGCGGGACGAGTTGGAAATTGTCCTGGCCCTGGCCGCTTTGGACCGGGACATGCCCCTCTTTGGCATCTGCCGGGGCTGCCAGGTGCTCAACGTGGCCGCGGGCGGGGGCATGGTTCAGCATTTCGACGATCACCGATCGAGCACGGACGTTCCAGTGTTGCACGCCATCACCGTGGAACCGGAAAGCCTGTTGGGGCGCATTGTGGCCGGTGATTCCCTGGCGGTCAACACGTACCATCACCAAGGCGTGGACCGGGCAACCCTCGCCCCCATCTTCCGGGCCACCGCCTTCGCCGAGCCAGACCCCTGGCTGGTGGAGGCCTACGAAAGCCCGGCCCATCGCTGGGTCATGGGCGTCCAGTGGCACCCGGAACGCATCCACGACTTCCCCGTCCCCGACGGTCACCGCCGCCTGTGGGATGATTTTATGAAGACGGTGCGGGAACGAAAGAAGTTCGACTTTGCAAAAGTCGAACTTCTGGACGCACAATAGGAGGCCCCATGACTACCCGCACACCCCCCAAAGGCATCGCCCGCTGGTTCATGCGCATGCCCATCACCTTTTACGACTTGGCCTGGGCGGGCTGATGGGCGGACGGTTTTTGCTGCTCAACCATGTGGGGCGCAAGAGCGGTCTGCCCCGGCAAGTGGTGTTGGAAGTGGTAAAGCACGAGCCGATGACCGATATTTACACCGTGGCATCGGGCTTTGGCGCAACCTCCGATTGGTACCGTAATTTGCAAAGCCGCCCGGATGTCACCCTCCAAGTGAGGCGGCGGAAATTGGCCGTCACCGCCCATTTTCTCACCCAAAGCGAGGGCGGCGAGGTGATGATGGACTACGCCCAGCGCTATCCCAAGGCGGCGCTGGCCCTGTCCAAAACGCTGGGCTATCCCGTGGGCGAGGGCACGCCGGAAGATTATCGGCGGGTGGGCGAGGGGATTCCGTTTGTGGAGTTTCGGCCCGAACGGTAGGTCATTATCCACGACTTCACGAATCGACACGAGTCTATGCAGATCAACAAAGATTCGTGCAGATCGTGCAGATCATGGACAAGAAGAACTGACTTGAAGACCGAACTGTTTGATTACACCCTCCCCCAATCCTTCATCGCCCAGCAGCCCGTGGAGCCACGGGACAGCAGCCGACTTTTGGTTCTGCACCGGGCGGATAGGCGGATCGAGCATCGCCATTTCAGCGACGTGGGCGACTATCTGGCCCCTGGCGATCTGCTGGTGGCCAACAACAGCCGGGTGATCCCGGCCCGGCTGCACGGCCACAAGGCCACCGGCGGCAGCGTGGAGGTCTTCCTCCTGCGCCAGCTCGACGACGACGGCTCTCTCTGGGAATGTCTCGTCCGCGGCCGGGGCCTCACCGAAGGCGTGGAGATCGCCCTCGCCCCCAATCAATCTCCCAATCTCTCAGTCTCCCAATCTCCAGAAAAAGCAATCACCGCCACCGTGCAAACCGTCCACCCCACCGGCTCCCGCACGGTGCGCTTCTCCGAACCCATCAACCCCTGGCTGGCGGATCTGGGCGAGATGCCCTTGCCCCCCTACATCACCGAATACGCCGGGGATCCGGAGCGCTATCAGACCGTCTATTCTCGGCCAGAGGGCAGCGTGGCCGCGCCGACCGCCGGGCTGCACTTCACGCCCGAACTGCTCATCGACCTGCGCCGGCGGGGCATCCCCCTGGAAGAGGTGACCCTGCATGTGGGGCTGGACACCTTCAAGCCGGTCAGCGCCGAGGAGATCGAGGCCCACGAGATCCACAGCGAATGGGCCTCTTTGGGCCGGGACACGGCCCGGCGCATCAACGATGTGACCTTGCAGGGGGGCAAGATTGTGGCCGTGGGCACCACCAGCGTGCGCTCGTTGGAGTGGGCCGCCACCGCCGCCCAGGGGCTGGACCCCTACGATGTCACCGCCTGCCCGTGGAAGCGCACGGGGGCTTTTGATGGCCCGGTGGACCTCTTCATCCGCCCCGGCTATCGCTTCCGGGCCGTGGACCGGCTGATCACCAACTTCCACCTGCCCAAATCCAGCCTGCTCATGCTGGTCAGCGCCTTCATCGCCCAGGCCCACCCGGACGATGTGGACGCCGGTCGGCGCATTTTGTTGGAAACTTATGAAATTGCCAAGCAGGAAGGCTATCGATTTTTTAGTTTTGGCGACGCTATGATGATTGTTTGAGTTGCGAGTTGCGAGTTGCGAGTTGCGAGTTGGGGCCATCCTGCATCTCGCATCTCACAAACTCGCAACTCAACCCGAAAGGAGACCCCCATGACCCTCACCTGGACCGATTTTGACGAACTGCGGCGACGGCGCAAGCAGTTGGGCCGCCCCTTCATCCTGGCCCACCGGGGCGTCATGCGTTCCCAGCCGGAGAACACGTTGCGCTCCTTCACCACGGCGCTGGACCAGGGCGCGGATCTGTTGGAGACGGATCTGCACTTCACCGCGGACAACGAGATCGTGCTCATGCACGACCCCACGGTGGACCGCACCACGGACGGCACAGGCCGGGTGCGGGAGATGACCTTGGACCAGATCAAGGCCCTGCGCACCCGCTCGCCCATCGACGGCAGCCTGACCGACCAGGCCGTGCCGACCCTGTGGGAGCTGATCAACACCACCCGGCGAGAGATCCCCCTGGCCTTGGAGTTGAAGGATCCCCTCTTTTTGAATCCGATCTTCGCCCAACAACTCATCGATTTGCTGATCGAAACGGGCATGATGGATCGGGTGGCCATCATCTCGTTCAACTGGGACCACGTCACCACGGTCAAACGGGTGGAGCCGAAGATCCCCATCGGCCAGATCACCATGAGAAACCTGATCCCGCCCATCGGCGCGCAGATGGCTGGGCCGATCTGGCCGCTGATCTTCCTCAACCCCTTCTACATCTGGCTGGCCCACCGCCGCCGGGCCTTCGTCGCCCCCCTGGACCCGGACCCCGAACCCCGCTGCTGGATCTACAAACGCATCGGCGTGGACGCGCTGCTGGCGAATGACACGGCCAGCGTTTTGAAGGCGTTGGGGGAGTGATTTGCGGTAGACTCTATTTCTTCCTCCCCAGCCCGGTCACAATCAGCACCCCGACCAACACGCCCAGCCCGCCGACGATCTGCTGGGGAGTGGGGTGGACATCAAAGAAGAGCACGGACCAGACCACGGCCACCACGGGGCTGGCGGTGAGCACAATGGTGTGGACGCTCATCTGCATGCGTTGCAGGGCCACGTAGTAGAGTGTCCGGCTCAGGACCACGTCCACGGTGGCGACCAAGATCAGCAGCCCCCAGGCTGTCGGGCTGGGCAGGACCAGGGCTCCGCGCACAGTGGAAAAGAGCAGCAAGAATACGCTGGTGAAGAGCAGACGAAAGAAGAAGAAATCCACAAACTCCATCCGCCCGGCATAGCGCTTGACGATGGCCGCATGGACCGCATACAAGAAGGTGCCCCCCACCACCAACAAAGATCCCAGGCGCAGATAATCACCGGGCTGATAGGCGATCACAACCACGCCCAAGAGGGCGATGACAGATCCAATGATCTGAGAACGGCTTAGGCTTTCGTGTAGCCATATTAAGCTGAGAAGTAAACCAAAGACAACCCCGCTCTTGCCCAGCAGGGCGGCCGTGCCGGGGTCGATAAAGGCCACGGCTTCGTAATTGACATTGGTGCTGACGGCGATCAAAAAGCCGATGGCGAGGAAAAAACGCCAGTGGTCACGGACCGTCCGCCACCCCAACTGGCCGCGCACCAGCCCATATCCGCCCACCATGACCGTGGCGATCATCAGCACATACATGGCCGAGACCCCCGGCGAAATATGGGGCAGCAGGGTGCGGGCGAAGACAAAGTGCAGGCTGTCCACCATCAACAGCACGATCAAAATGGCCGTGGGGTTTTGGGGTGCGGATGCGGGCGGCGAAGAGGACGCGGGCAGCGAGGACGGTGTGGACATAAGACGATCGGCTTTCTGGGTTGAGGAATGGGCGGCTGGGGTTTGTCCATTCTCCCACGCTCTGTGCTTGTGGGCAAACGTGCGGGGCGACTTGTGGCGTCGAGATGATCCGCTTTATTCACGGCACTCGGCTGGCAATGCGGCACCGCCGGGGGATTAATCCCCCGGCTGGTCGGGGAAACCGGGTGAACCCGGTTGGCCGTCAACCAGTCCATTTGTCAACCCAGCCCGATTCATCGGGCTTGTCGTGCCCAGCCGGGGGCTTCAGCCCCCGGCGGACGGCGTCGACCAACCCATCACATCAACCGAACACAAAAAGGGACGGCCCCGCAAACTCCACGGAACCGCCCCCACACCATTCATTACTCGATACGCACTACTCGATATTTTCTACTCCTGCGGCACCACCACATCAAACCAGAACTTGGATGACCGGTCGTTGTTCATGGAGACATGCACATGCTTGGTCTCCAGATATTGCTTCAGCCCCCAAATGCCCAACTCCCGGCCAATGCCGCTCTGTTTGTAGCCGCCAAAGGGCGCTTCGGCGTTGATCAGGTGGTAGTCGTTGATCCAGATTGTGCCCGCTTGCAGGCGGTCGGCCACGTCCACGGCCCGCTCCACGTCCTTGCTCCACACCCCGGCGGCCAGGCCGTAGATGGAGTCGTTGGCCATGCGCACGGCCTCGTCCACGCTGTCATATTTGATCACCACCAGCACCGGCCCAAAGATCTCTTCCTGGGCGATGCGCATGTCGTTGGTGACGTTGGTGAAGATGGTCGGCCCGATGAAGTTGCCGCCGGCCAGTTCCGGGTCCGTCGGGACGGGTGCCCAGCAGGATCGGCGTGGCCCCTTCCTCGATGCCGATGCGGATGTACTCCTCGATGGACTCCAACTGCCCCTTGCTGATCACCGGCCCCATGTCCGTGGCCCCGTCGTCGGCCAAGCCCACCTTCAGGCGGCTGGCCCGGTCCACCAGGCGGCCCACAAACTCGTCATAGATACTGCTGGGCACAAAGAGCCGGGTGCCGCTCTCGCAGGCCTGGCCGTTGTGCATAAAGGTGGCCCACAGGCTGCCGTCCACGGCAATGTCCATGTCCGCGTCGTCCAGGATGATGTTGGGGCTTTTGCCGCCCAGTTCCAGCGTCACCTTTTTGATGGTGCTGGCGGCCTGGATCATGATCTCCCGGCCCACTTCCGTGCTGCCGGTGAAGGCGATCTTGTCCACCATGGGGTTGGTGCACAGTTCCGGCCCCACCACCTGGCCCGGCCCGGTGACCATGTTGAGCACGCCCGGCGGCAACAGCCCGCTGTCGTGGATGATCTCCATCAGCTTGAGGGCGGAGAGGGGGGTGAAGCTGGCCGGTTTCAGAATCACCGTGTTGCCCGCGGCCAGGGCCGGGGCGATCTTCCAGATGGCCATGAGGAAGGGGAAGTTCCACGGAATGATCTGGCCGGCCACGCCGATGGGTTCTCGTTTGACATAATTGTAGGCCAGGGCCGGGAAGGTGATCTGGGGCACGGTCTCGAAGGGTTCAAAATCGGCCAGCTTGGCAAAGTGGCGGAAGTGGATCAGCCCCACGGGGATGTCCAGCAGATGGGCCTTGCGCCAGGTGCAGCCGCCGTTGCGCATCTCCAGCTCGGCGATCTCGTGCTGGCGCTCTTCGATGGCATCCACCAGGGCGTGGAGCAGCCGGGAGCGGTCGCCGTGCTTCATGTTGCGCCAGTCGCCGCCGTCAAAGGCCGTGCGGGCGGCTTGGATGGCGTCCTTGGTGTCCTCGATGTCGGCCTGGGCCACCTGGGCCAACTTCGCCCCGGTGGACGGATCGTACGCCGCCTTGTACTGCTCGGCCCTGGGCGCTCGCCACTGGCCATTGATGTAAAGATTGTAAACCGGAAGCTTGCCATTTGATTCGGACATAGTCGTTTTTCCTTGTTTGTGGCTGGGTTCCTTGCGGATAGGGGCGAATGATCTCTGGGATGGAAGCCGTTACCGCCCCATCCTATCCCCGCCCCGTTCCGACATGATTGTGGAGGGATTGGGGGAGTTTAGATTTTGGATTGGGGATTTTGGATTCGATGGGTACCCCTCGCCTGAATTCGCCCCTCGCCTCAATGGGGCACGGGCGCACCCGTCGGCGTGGAGAGGTAGACCGGCTCTCGGTGGGCGGCGTTGCGGATGGCGTCCAGGTCTGGCGTGGCCGTGGGCGGTCAGCCAGGCGGCCATCTCGTCCCGGATCTGGGTGAGGGCGGTGACGCCGCCATAGTAGAGGGCGCTGCCCACCCCCACGGCGGTGGCCCCGGCCATGAGCATTTCAATCGCATCCACCCCGCTGTTCACCCCGCCCGTGCCGATGATGGGGGTGTCCGGGCAGGCTTTGCGGATGTCGTAGACGCATTTGAGGGCGATGGGCTTGATGGCCGGGCCGCTCAGCCCGCCGGAGCGGTTGGCCAGAATGGGCTGGCCGCTCTCGGCGTCGATGATCAGGCCGGGCATGGTGTTGATGGCGCACAGGGCGTCCGCGCCGGCGGCCACCACGGCCCGGGCAATGCGGGCCACGCTGGGCACGTTGGGGGCCAGCTTGACGATCACCGGAATCCCCGTGCCCCGCAGCGCATCCACCACCGCCCCGGTCACCGCGGACGCGCTCTCCGGGTTGGCGGCGAAGGGTTCCCCAAACTCGCTGGCCACGTTGGGGCAGGAGATGTTCACCTCCACCATGTGGGGCCGGGCCTGGGCGATGATGCGGGCCACGTGGCCAAACTCCGCCGGGTCACCGGCGAAGATGCTGGCGATCAGGGGCACGCCCGTGGGGGCCAAGCGGTCGCGGGCCTGGGCCAGCAGTGCCACCTCCGCCTCCGCGCCCGGATTGGCCAGACCGATGGCGTTGATCAGCCCATGGCCCCAGTCCAAACAAGAAGGGTTGACATGGCCCGACCGGGGCACCGGCCCACAGCTCTTCGCCGTCACCGCCCCCGCGCCGGAAAGGGCCGCCCGCTCCAACAGGCTGACCGTCGTCCCCCAAATCCCACTGGCCAAAATCAGGGGCGTGGGCAGGGTGAAATCGAGAAATTGGGTGGTGAGAATCATGGACAGGCCTTTCTTTTATCCACGAATCTTCACAAATCTACACGAATCTTTTCTTTCGATTCGTGTAGATTTGTGAAGATTCGTGGATCTCTGTTCTATTTCCTCTCCCCAACCAAAATGGGGCCGAGGTCGATGGCGCTGTCCTGGGGACCGGCGCTGATGGGGAGACGCACGCCCGTGGCCGGGTCGTACAGCCCCACGCTGATGGTGTATTGGCCGACGGGCAGGTCCGGGGCCAGCAGCAGACCGTAGCGATCCACGATCTCTTCGCCGGGCTGCCAGGTGCTGGTGGGGCGCTGCCAGAGCACGGGCTGACCGTCCCGCTGGGTCACGGTTTCGCCCTGGGCGTTGAGCAGATGCACAAAGACGTTGAAATCCTGGGCCACGGCCCGCAGACTTTCCCAGTGCAGGGCCAGCAGAATCTCGCCGCCGGGCTGGGCTTGGGTGGTGACGGCGTAGCCGCTCAACCGTGCCCAGCCCTCGCTTTCCAGGCCGCGGCCACCCGGTCTGGCCTGGGGTGCCAAAGAACGTGCCCACCCCGGCTTCGGCCAAGGGGTCCGCACTGGCCAGGGCATAGAGGGCCATCCGCCGACCCGCTTCGCCCAGGGGGCGCTCGTCCAAAAGCAAAAAGCCATCGGCCCGCAGCGCCCGCTCCCAGCCCGATTCCTGGGCCGGGGCATAGTCGGGGACCACCCAGATGCGCCGATACGTTGCGGTCATGCGGGCCAGCCAGGCCTGGCCGTTCTCGTCCAGTTCCGCCTGGGGGAAGAGGCCATAGACCGGGCTGCGGCCATGATAGACGTTGGCAAAGCCCTGGGTTTCCAGGGTCGGCAGGTGCAAAATGGCATCCCCCGCCATCTCTTGGCTGTGGATGCGGGCGGCAATCGCCGGCGGTCTCGGCTCCGCCCAGGCGGGGCTGATAGTGGACCAACAGGGTCACGGCGATCAGCCCCAGGGCGACGCCGTACAGCCCATTGCGCCACCGCTCCCCGACCAACGCAGCGGGATCATCGTTTCTCACCAAGCGCAGGAGCAGCCCGCCCCCCACCAGCATGGCGGCCAAGGGCAGGCCAAAGCCGACCCAATCCACCCCGCCGGTGAGCGCCCCGGCCCGCCACCAGGCAAAGATTAGGTTGTCGGCCACGCTCTCCGGCCCCAAGAAGCGCCATTGCAAAACCAGGGGCGAATAGCGCCAACTGGGTGAAGGTCTCCGGCGCAAAGAGGGGCGTGCACGTTCACGGCCAGCCAATCTTGGACAAGGGCGAAGGGGATGGTCATGCCCAACCATTGCACGCCAACCGAGATCGCCGTCAACCCCGCGGTGGCCCAGAGGACGACCCGCCCTCTCTGGCCCTCCTCGGTCAACGCGGCCCAGGCGGGGCCGGTCAGCAGGGCCAAAAAGGGCATCAGGGGCACCAGAAAGCGCGGACCCCAACTATAGCCGCCGTGCCACATAAACCACTTGCCATAAAGCAGCACGTAGACGGCGCTGACGGCCAGAATCAGCGCCGTGGCCCACCGATGGGTGCGCCACAGACGCACAGCTCCCCGGAATCGCCAAGAGCAAGATCGGGCTATACCAGATCAACCCCCGGGCCGGGCCGATGATCAGCCCGAAGATGCCCACGGCCAGGTTGGCGCTAAAGCTCTCGGCCTCCAAATAGCCGCTGTCCAAGATGTTGCCATAGCGGGCAAAGTTCCACCACAAGGAGAGCAGCCCGGCCAGCACCACGGGCAGGGCAAAGGTGGTCCACGGTCGCCACGCCTCCCACAGCAGACGGCGCAGCGGTCTGCGGCCATGTCTGCAAATTCTTGCGCCAATCCGCCCCTCGGTTGAGGATGAGCAGCAGGGCCAAGGCATAAAAGGGCAAGGTGACCAGGTTGATGGAGCGGGCCAAATAGGCCAGCCCCCAGGTCAGCCCGGCCAGGGCCAGATAGCGCTTGCGTCCGGTTTGGGCAAAGCTCAACAGCCCATAGAAGGCGGCAAAGAGCCCCCACCCGGCCACGGGATCGCTGAAAAAGGTCTGGGAATAGGGCCAGGCCAAGGTGGCCAGCCCAAAGATCAGCGCCGTGATCACCGCCACAGGTTGGGACCATTCCAGCCGCCGCCCGGCCCGATAGACCAGCCCCCCGGTCCACGCGGTCAGGATCGGGTTGAGCAGGAGCGCGCTCTGCACCAAGCCCAGGGCCGCCCATTTCAGCGCCACCCAAACCAAGGGCAGGGCCAGCAGGGCCATGCCCACGCCCTTGCGGCCATAGAGGTTGCCGTCCGGGCCAAAGGTGCCCTGCTGCAAGCCCATCCACAGCAGTTGATTGCTGTCGATCTCCCCGCCCCGCACCATGCTCTCCGTGGTGGCGAACATGGACAGCCCATCACTGCTCTGGATCACCCCGGTGTAGGTGAGCAGATAGCAGGCCAGCAGAAAGCCGACGATCAGGAAGGCGATGCTGCGGTCGGGGGAGGTGGGTCTGTTGATTGGTTGATTGGTTGATTGGTCCACGACTCGATCCTCGTTACTCATCACTCGTTACTCATTCCTCTTCACTTGCACAGGCAGCACCACATGGTCCGCGGTGGAGCCGTCGGGCAGGGTGAGGAGGATGCGCTTGTCCGGGGTGGCGTAGAGGCCGACGATCAGCCGATAGCCGTCCGGGTAGACCGTGGCGGGCATTTGCAGATCGTAGGGGTCTCGGATCACCAGGCCCGCTTGCCAGGTGTTGGTGGGGGCCAGGCCGCGCACGGGCAGGTTGTCCTGCTGGGCCACCATCTGCCCGGCGCTGTCAAAGAGCTGGGTGAAGACCGTGTAGCTGGTGGTCACCGGATCCTCCGCCTGCCAATAGAGCACCACATGCAGGGGGTCGCCGGCCTGGGCCATGCCGACCTCTGCGCCCCGCAGCAGGATGGGGCCGCCGCCGTCCCCCAGGTTGGTGACGGCCAGGGGGTCGCCATCCGCCCGCACCACCCGGCTGACCATGCACTGGCCCATCTGCTGGTTTTCGATCTTCTGCACCTTGGGATTGGTGGAGAAGAAGAGACCGGCCAGGGGCACTTCGGTGCCGATGGCCGGGTTGGCCCCGGCCCCGTTGAGCGCCTCCACCCACCAGAATTCACCTTGGCGGGAGAGGGCGTCCAGGTTGTTGGCCAGCACCACGGCGGGTTCCAATTGGGTGTCGTAGCTGTCCAACACGGTGAGGGTATACGATTCGACGCAGCCAGGGATAGAGGAGTTCCCAGGCGGCAAGCTGTTCCATGGCGATGGTGGTGTTGGGGCCGCCGGCCTCGTTTTGCAGGAAGGTGATGGCGGGGAGGCAGGGGTTCTCGGCCAGCCGGCGGTCTGCGTAGGCATGGGCCAGTCGGGGCGTGGCGGCGCTTCCCAAGATCAGGACCGAAATCATCACCCCCCAAGCGCTCCACCGACTGAAGCGGTGCATGGCCTGGGCCGCCGCCTCTTTGGGCCAGATTTGGGCCAGAAATTCCACGCCCAGCAGGGTCAACAACACCATGCGCAGGATGGTGGTGGACCAGAGCAGCCACTCCTGATTGGGCAGGATCACCAGGAAGACGCTGGCTTCCACAAAGTTGACCAGACTCAACATGATCGCCGCGCTCATGGTCCACATGGACGGGCGCAGGAGGACCACAAAGGCCAGAATCCAGACCAGGAATTGGGGGCTCCAGCCCTTGCTGTAGAGGAAAAGCCAGACCAAACTGACCGCGGTAAAGACTACGGGGGTGCGGCGTTTGGTCCAGTCGTAGGGCCGGGTGTAGAGCCAGGTGAAGAGGGCCAGAAAGGCCAGGGTCTGCACGGTCCAGAACCAGTTGGGCAGGTTGCCTTGCCACAGGTTGCCCAGTTGCAGATTGGTCAGGTTGCGCAGATCCATGGGCACCTGGCCGAAGCCGAAGTAGCCGTCCAGGGCGGCGTAGACCGTCTGCCAGGGCGGGCGCAACCCTTGCACCCGGAAGCTGCTCAGGGCCAAGAGGGGATCCGTGCCCACAAAGGCCAGCCCCACGCCCACGGTCACCGCGGCGAAGAGGACTGTGTAGAGAATGGGGCGCAGCAGATTGCCCGGCGAGCGACGGTCAAACCATTCCTTGCGGGCCGCGGGCCAACTGAATTTGGCCCCAAACCAGCGCACGGCAATCGGCAGCAGCAGGATGGGGGTCAGCTTGGTCAAAAAGCCCAAGGCCGCGGCCACCGCGCTCCACATCCAGCCCCGCGCTTCGCTCGCTGATCAGCAGATCCAGCCCCAGCAACATGAAGAAAAGAGGCATGGACTCGAACCATCCCTGCACGGTGAAGACCGGCACGAAGAGCAGGGCGTAGAGGGTGGCGGCGATGAGCGGAGCGGGTGAAGGGGTGAAGGGGTGAAGGGGTGAAGGGTTGTATTGAAGCCGATCCCGCCGCATCACCCCATTGTGCATTGTCCATTGTCCATTGTGCATTCCCCCCCAAGCTTCCCCGCCAACCGATAGATCAACACCAAATTCCCCGTCTCGAAGACGAGCATGGCGGTGCTGAGGAGGATGTGGAAGAAGAGGCGGGGATCAACCCAGTGGGGGATGGCGCTGGCCCAGCGGAAGAGGGTCAGCATCAGGGCCGGGAAGAGGGGCGGGTAGACCGACCAGAGGTCTTGATAGGGGACATAGCCCTTGGCCACCACCAGATGGCCCCAGGCGTAAGTAGTAGTCCTGGTCCGAGAAGTCGGCGATCAGGCCGCCGGAGCGCAGGAGCAGGATGGTGAGCAGGCGGAAGCTGACAAAGAGCATCAGCAGCAGCAGAAAGGCTCGGTTGCGGGCATAGGCGGCCCGCACGGCCCGGATAATGGGCGTAAAAATGGGGCCAAATGCGGCGGACAGATTCAGTCGGGTGATCATAGATCAGCGCACCCGGCCCAAAAGATAGCGGTGATGGGCCCACACGGCCTTGATCTGCCAGGGCAGGGGGGCGTGGTCCAGCCAGGCGTATTTCATCACCCGCTCCCGCAGTTCCGGCTGTTCGTTCATATAATAGGCCATGGTGCTCCACTGCCAGCCGTCGCCGGTGAACTGGTCTTCCAGCTTTTTGCTGCGGATGCCCAGCCGCTTCAGCACCTCGTTGGCGGGCATCACCGTGTCGGGCCAGGGCGGCACGTCCAGCACGCCCTGGTCGATGATCTCCACCCCGGCCTCTTCCAAAATGCGCCGGATGCGGCCAATGTTGGTCCAGCTTTCATCGTGGTGGCGGAAGAAGTCCCGGTCGATGATCAGCTTGCGCATCCAATAGCCCACCTGGATGTTGTTGGGCATGGCCACAAAGACCAGATCCCGGCTGGTGCGCACCAGTTCCTTGAGCAGCCCCTCCGGGTTTTGGATGTACCACAGCCCGGCCCATTCCCAGGTCAGGTCGAAGCTGTTGTCCTCAAAAGGCAGCCGATCCCAGCGCGTCGGGCTGGATGGGGACCAGATTCACGGGCAGCTTCAGATCCTCGGCCCAGATGCGGCGCACGCCGTCCAGCCGCTCCCGGTTGTCGTCCACCATGGTGACATCCACCCCGTTCTGGGCCAGGATCACATCGTTGATCCCGCTCACCCCGGCCATGCCGTAGAGGGGGGCTTCCAGCACGGATTTGACGCTGTATTTGCGGCGCAGATCCTCCAAAAAATCGTTGAGCACAAAACGCTCGTAGACCAGGCCCAGGCCCTCGTTATAATCGGTCAGGTATTTGCGCCAGGTGTCGAATTGGTCGGTCATGGGTTGAACTGCTTTCTTTGGTTGTAAGATATCGAGTATCGTGTGTCGAGTATGGTGAGTTGACAACGGAGTCGGCGTAATGACGATCCATGGTCAACTACGTCACTACTCGATACACGATACTCGATATTACTTCTTCACAATCAACGTGTAGCCCCGCTGCCCCACCACGGTTACCCGCTCCCCAGCCTCAACGCTGGCCGGATTCGAGTTCGGCGTTCCACCACTCCCCGGCCAGGAAGACGCTGCCGGTTTCGCCGCTGCTGAAGGCGATTTTGACCGTGGCGGACTGGTTGATCAGCCCCTCCATGCCGGAGTAGGGTTGGCGGCGCTGGGCGGCAGATGGCCTTGCCCCCGGCAAAGAGGATGAACCCGCCCATGAGCGCGGCCATGGTGATGATGGTGCCCCAGGGCACGGCCACGCCCGGTGCGTCAAAGAGCAGGGCCGCGCCAAAGACAAAGGCGGCCAGCCCGCCCGCGGCCAGCACGCCAAACGTTGGCGTAAATAGCTCGGCGATCAGCAGGGCGATGGCCAGGCCGATCAGGGCCAGCCCGGCAAAGTTGGCGTCCAATTGGCCCAGGGCATAGAAGGCCAAGCAGCAGGCAGATGGCCCCGATGATCCCCGGTACGCCAAAGCCGGGGATGCGCAGCTCGGTGATCAGCCCCAAGGTGCCCAAGGTGAGCAGAATCGAGGCGATGCTGGGGTTGCTGATAAAGTTGAGAAAGTCCTGCAAGGGGTTCAGGTCCAGATATTCCACCGCGGCGTCGGCGGTGTGCAGGGTGCGCTCTTCCCCCAGCACGGTGACGGTGAAGCCGTCGGTCTGGGCCAGCAGGTCCAGCAGATCCGGGGCGATGAAGTCGATCACGCCCATTTCCAGGGCTTGGGGAGCCGTGGCCGCGGCGGCCTCTTCCACGGCGCCGCGAGGCCCACTCCACCGCGATGTCGCCCCGGCGCTGGGCCAGGTTTTCGATGTCCGCGCTGAGGATGTTGGTGACCTTGGCCTGCATGGTCTCGCCGATCTCCTCGCCGCCGCCGCCCACGGGGCTGGCCGCGCCGATGCTGCTGCCCGGTGCCATCACCGCCACATGGCCGGCCAGGGTGATGAAGGTGCCCGCGCTGCCCGCATGGGCACCCGTGGGCGAAACATAGACCATCACCGGCACGGGGGATTGGAGCATGGTCTGCACGATATTTTTGGTGATGTCCACGCTGCCGCCGGGGGTGTCCAGTTGCAGGATCACGGCCTGGGCGTTCAGTTGCTGGGCCAGGGTGATGCCGTCCTGGATATATTTGTGCAGCACCGGCGTCACCGCGCCGTCAAAGGTGAGGACGACGACGACCTGGCGGTCATCCGTCCCCGGCACGGCCTGGGCGATGTCCGCATGGCAGGGGCAAAGAGGGGCCAGATCAGGCCCAGGAAGAGCATGGATAGATAGAGCAGGCGCATGGCCTTGTGCAAGGGTGTGATGTTCTGGTTGAGTTTTGACATAATGTTTGTTTGTCCTTTCACTCGAATCTCATAGTTTAACTCGACATCGGTTCGAGCCTGTTCGTGGCCAGGTTGGTACTACTCCCTGCGTGCTGGTGTCCGAGCCAGCGCAGTTCGAGTGCCGTCGCAGATACTGCCCATCAGTGCTGGCGGGTTGCCGCACGAACCACTTCGGTTGATACGCCCTGTTTCAGGTCAACTGGTTGGTTAGGCCGGGCTACTCAACCTGCGTTGGCCTTTGTTTTTACCGCCCCGACCTCTTCCAGCATCTCCTCCACGCGACCGACGTCCGGCGGGGGTGGTGGCGCCGAGCATTTGCATGAGTTCGGTGGTGCGGGCGTCCCCGGCCAGGGTGTTGACCAGGGTGGTGGTGCGTTCGCTGCCGTTTTCGCTGAGAATGTGCTTGTTGACGGTGTAATGTTGGTCGCCAAAGGCGGCCAGTTGGGGCAGATGGGTGATGCACAGCACCTGGTGCATGGCGGATGCGGCCTGGCTCGACGACGTCCGCGGGCGGCTGGCTGTCGGTGAGCCGCCACAGTTTTTTGCCCACGATGCCGCCCACGCGCCCGCCGATGCCCTGGTCGATCTCGTCGAAGATCAGGGTGGGGGTGGCGTCGGCGTAGGCCAGGACGCTTTTCAGGGCCAGCATCAGCCGGGCGGTTTCGCCGCCGGAGGCGACTTTGGCCAGGGGTTTGAGGGGTTCGCCAGGGTTGGCGCTGATCAGAAATTCCACTTTGTCGATGCCTGTGGCGTCAAAGGCCACCCGGCGACCATCGGCCAAAAAGGCCCCGTCGGCATGGTCGGCTGTGGGCCAGATCGACGCCAAACTGGGCCTTTTCCATCTTGAGATCGGCCAATTCGACTTCCACTTGGCGGGCCATGCGTTCCCCGGCTGCCTTTCGTTGAGCACTCAAGGTCGTGCCCAACTGCCCCACCTGCCGCAAATAGTGACTCTCCTCTTCTTCGAGGGCAGCTGTCTTGACCTCCCAATTCCCCAATTCATCCAATTCGGCCTGGGCCTGCGCGGCCAAAAGCAATCACCGCGGGGATGTCGTCGCCGTATTTGCGTTTGAGGGTGTCGATCAGTTCCAGGCGATTTTCCACCGTGGCCAGGCGGGACGGGTTGAATTCCAGCTCGTCGGCGTAGTCTTGGACCGAACGGGCCAGATCGCCCAGTTGTTCCACCAAGGTCTGGCCCTGGGTGGCGACCTCGGCCATGTCCGGGTCGATGCGTTCCAATTTGTCCAGGCGGCCCACGGCCTCGCTGACCAGATCGATGGCGGCGGGCATCTCGCCGTCCCCGTCGCTGAGGATGCCGGTGACGGCCTGGGCCAATTTGAGCAGGGATTCGGCGTTGCTCAGGCGGCGGCGCTCGCTTTCCAGGGCCTCGTCCTCGCCGGGGCGCAGGTGTGGCGGCGGCGATCTCTTCGGCTTGGTAGCTGAGCATGTCCACCCGCTGGGCGATGGTGCGGGCATCCTGGCGCAGACGGTGGAGTTCGCTGCGCACCCGGCGCAGCTTGGCCACTTCCTCGGCCACCTGGTTGCGCAGGGGCATCAGCCCGGCGTAGCGGTCGAGCAGGTGGATGTGGGTGCGGGGTTTGAGCAGGGTGAGGTGTTCGCCCTGGCCGTGGATGTCCACCAAATTGGCGGCCACATCGGCCAAGATCTGCAAACTGACCGCCCGGCCATTGATGCGGCAGACATTGCGCCCGGTCAGCCGCACCTCCCGGTTCAACGTCACCCAGTCCGGGTTGTCGGGATCATTCAGCCCCTGGCTCTCCAAAAAGCCACGCACATCCCCAGCGTCGGTTCCGCTGTCGCCATCCCCTTCCCCATTGGACTCCCCATTGGACTCACCATTGTGCATTGTCCATTGTGCATTGTCCATTGGCAGTTGAAAGGTCGCCTCCACCGACGCCACCTCCGTCCCCGCCCGCACCCATTCGGCGGACGCCCGATCCCCCAGGAGCAGGCCCACGGCGTCAATGATAATGGACTTCCCCGCGCCGGTTTCGCCGGTGAGGATGTTCAACCCGGCCCCAAAGCCCAGTTGCAGGTCGTCTATGATGGCAAAGTTTCGGATGTGCAGTTCGGCTAACACGGAACCTCGGATTGTTGGATGGTGGATTTTTGATTTTGGATTGGGGGCGGGCTCTCCATTGTGCATTGTCCATTGGACAGTGTGCATTTCATGACTCGCCCCTCGCCGTATTTTAGCACAGACGGTCGCCAGTCCTAAACGGGTGGGTGGGAACGGTTGCGGGCCGGGGCTTTTTACACCCTTTGGACATCGGTGCTATAATGGTCACACATCAGCCTGATCGTTTAATCCCTCAATCTATCAATCGCTATTTTTCGGAAGCTGTTCCCTTTTTCTAAAGTGGAGGAAATTATGTTTGGTCTTGGCCCTGTTGAAATGATTATCATCTTGGTGATCCTGGTTATGCTCTTTGGCGTGGGCAAGTTGCCCGAAATCGGTGGCGCCATCGGCAAGACGATCAAGGAATTCCGCAGCACGATAACGGATGACAAGAAGGAGTCCAATATCGACAAGAGCGACGAAACCCCCAAGGATGCCGCCGCCTGATCGAAGGTCTGTTCTGTTTGGTGACTGAAATAACTTTTTACCGCCGAGAGCGCAGAGAACCGCGGAGGGTGGTCAAGCCGCCCACCGCTTTATTCTTTGCGCTCTTTGCGTCTTTGCGGTGAAAATCTGGTCTTTCGGCAGCACTGAAAGGCTCTTTGTGTGAAGTTTCTGCGTTTTTTGTTGCTTGTCGCCCTGCTGCTGGTCGCCTACTTGGGCCAGCTTCTTCTCGACACCAGCCTTCTAACCGATCTCCCATTCCTCTCTACAATCCAGCAGTTGCCCGGTTTGCCCGCCCTGTTGAGTCTGCCCCGAACAGAGGTGATCAACTGGGGGGCCGGATTTTTGGTGGTCGCAGGCGTGATTTTTGGTCTGTTGGCCACCGCTTGGCCGCGCCTTCCCGCCACATCACTTTTCACCCAAAAAAGCGCCAACGGGTCGGGATCAGCAAGATTTGGATTTTCTGCCCTGGTCGTTGGCCCTGATTTTAGGTGGTTTCAATATGGGCTGGATCGCTACTGGCCATGTTGAATCTGGACTGACTCTTGGGGTATGGATCCTGGGGGCGGTGGCGGTACTGGTAGGTGGTTGGCTCCTGTCTGGAGATGGCAGGGGGCCAGAGACGCTTGGCAGGGAGGGCGAAGACCAACTCGCCGAGACCGTGATCCCCGAAGCCGGATGGCCCGTGTTGGTGGTGATTTTGGCCGTGGTGCTCTTGGTCTCGCTGTGGCGGCTGGCAGATCTGCCCGTGGAAGATTGACGGCGACACGGCCAGCCACGGTCTGCAAGCCCTGGAGATGGTCAGCGGGCGGGAGAGCCGTCATCTTTGCACCGGGGTGGGCCAATATCCCTCTGTTGGCCTTTGTCCCCGCCGCCCTGGGCATGATGTTCAGCGACAATCTGCTGGTCGGCCTGCGCCTGGCCGGGGTCTATGCCGGGCTGTTGACCGTCTTTGGCACTTGGCTGCTGGGCTGCGAGATCTTCCGCCGTCCGCCCCGCTTTGGGCCCAACGGCGAAGTGATCGACGACGATGGGCGCTGGGGCGCGCTGATGGCCGCCGGGGTGGTGGCCGGCTCCGTGGTCCTGCTCCACTATAGCCGCATCCCCGAATATCTGGAGCCGGTGGGCTGGGGCGCCCTGGGCCTGTGGGCCTATTTGCGGGGGCTGCGTACCCGAGATCCCTTGGCCCTGGCCGCCAGCGGGTTGCTGATTGGGGTGGCGACCAGCTTCTATTTCAGCGGGCGGGTCTTCGTGCCCGTGGTGGGGGTGTGGAGCCTGGGCGTGCTGCTCTTGCGCCGAGATTGGCTGCGGGTGCAGGGTGCGGGGACGGGTTGGCAAGGGCTGGGCGTGTGGGCCGTGGGCTTTGCCGCCATGCTCAGTCCCCAAATTGGCTATTGGCTGCAACTGCCCCAGGCCTTCATGGAGCGCACGGTGGAAGTCTCCATTTTCAACCCGGACACTTTCCAACATCTTTCCGGCGTCTTTGGCGTGGATACCCAGTTGGGCATCTTTTTGGGCAGTCTGCGTCAGACCGTGCTGACCTTCAACCTCTTTGCGGACATGAGTTCCCACTTTGGCTTCGAAGGCCCCATGCTCAACAGCTATCTCTCGCCCATGCTTGCCTTGGGCGTCGGGGTGGCCCTGGTCTATCTCTTCCGTATTCACGGATGGCTGCTGATCTCCTGGTTTGCCGGGGTGGTCCTGGCTGGGGCGCTGACCATCGATGCGCCCACGTGGAGCCGCATGTTGCCCATCCTCCCCGTGGTCGGCCTGCTCGTGGCTCTGGGGCTGGATCGTCTGCGGGTCAGCTTGGTGGAATCCGGTGGCCTGTGGCTGGATCAGGTGACGGTTTTGGGGGCTGTGGGGCTGATCCTGCTCACCGGTGCCCAAAATTTTGTCAGCTACACAGACGCTATGGGCTACGAGGCGGATCAACCTAGCTATGTGGGTCGGGCCGCCGCCCAATTGCCCGTGGACCAACCCATTTGGGTCTATGTGGGCAGTGCGCCAGACAATGGCCATTGGGTCGATCGAGTGCCCCAATTCCTCAGCGGCCAGCCCTACAACCATCGCCCCGGCGCGGACATCGGCCCCGGCCAGTGGGAAGCCGTGCTCACGCCGGGCAGCTCCATCTTCTTCCACCGGGATGACGAAGCCGTGCTGGCCCAGGTCATGGCCCGCTTTCCTGATGGCCAGATCCAGATGTGGCGGGATAAAGAGGCCAATCCCATGTTCTTTGCCTATACTTTGCGGAACTAGCCCCCCGGCCCCCAATTCTGGGGGAGGTCGTCCACAGTTCCCCCCAAAGTTGGGGGGTTAGGGGGGCGATGGGCGCTTTGAAACCCTACCATTTTTGATGAAACCCCTGCTACGTGCTATACTTTTTGACTGTGCCCAAAGTAGGCGCGTAATTATCCGAGCTATCAGCTAATCGCTACCAGCTATCAATTACCGAGGAGTTCCCATGTCCTTTACCGACTATCTCATGATCGCCACAATCATCGTCTCCATTGCCCTGACGACCGTGGTGTTGATCCAGGCCCAGGACGCCGGGCTGGGCAACATGTTTGGCGGCGACAGCAGCATCTATCGCACCCGCCGGGGCTTTGAGAAGACGATCTTCAATGTCACCATCGGCTTGGCCGGGCTGTTCATGCTCCTGAGCCTGCTGACCGTGATCTTGCAGAACCGCTTCTAAGCTGTTGGGCGACCGACCTCGCCTGAAATAGGTCCAATCCGCGCAAACCCACAGGCGGCATTCAGATCCGAATGCCGCTTCTGTGATCTTAGAAGCTGTCACCCCCGATACAGGCCAGCTTTTTCAAGGGATGGATGCATGCCCAACCAACCCAATCAACCCACCTTTCACGCCGAATCAAATGATGGATATGCCGACTCGCCGGGCACTGCGCCTCTGGGCCGGTATATCCGCTGGCAGGCCCTGTTGGCCTTGCTTGGCATCATCGCCCTCACTTCGTTGTTGGGCTATTCGGCCTACAACGTCAGCACGGTCTTGGTGGCGGATCGGGGCGGCGTCTTCCGGGAAGGGGTGGCGGGCAATCCCCAGACCATCAACCCCCTGCTCTGCCAAATGCACGAAGTGGACCAGGATCTGTGCGCCCTGCTCTTTCGGGGGCTGACCAAGTTCAACAAGGCCGGCGAGGTCAAGCCGGATCTGGCCGATTTCTGGACCGTGACCCCGGATGGCCTGACCTATACCTTCCATCTGAGAGCGGAACAATATTGGCACGACGGCCAGCCGGTCACCGCCGCCGATGTGATCTTCACCGTGCAGGTGATGCAAGATCCCGACTTCCCCGGCGTGCCGGATCTGGCTGAATTGTGGCGGGCGGTGGAGGTGGAGCAGGTGGACGATCTGACCGTGCGCTTTGTGCTGGCCCAAGCCTTTGCTCCCTTCCAAAACTACACCACCATCGGTCTGCTGCCCAAGCACCTGTGGGAAGGGACGCCCGTGGCCGAGCTTGGGGCCAACCAACTCAACGCCTCCCCGGTGGGGACCGGTCCCATGCGGGTAACAGAGGTGACAGCGGATCACATTCGCCTGGAACCCAGTCCCTTTTATGGCGACAGCACCCCCTACATCTCCGCCTTGGAATTTCACTTTTATCCCGACTATCCCAGCCTTTTTGCCGCCTATCAACAGGGCGAAATTGACGGCATCAGCCGCATTTTGCCCACCGAACTGCCCTTGGCCCAAGAGCGGGACGATCTACAGCTTTTCAGCGCGGTCGAGGCCGGATATGTGGTGGTGGTCTTCAATCTGCGCAACGCGGATGTGCCCTTTTTTCAGGACAAAACCGTGCGCCAAGCCCTGGCCTATGGCACGGACCGGGCGCGCTTGATCGAGGTGGCGGCCCAGGGCCAAGGTGTGCTGGCCCAAAGTCCCTTGCTGGCAGAGAGCTGGGCCTACAATCCTGATGTCAAAACCTACCCGTATAATCCCGAATTGGCCAGCCAACTGCTGGATGCATCGGGGTGGATCGACAGCAACGGCGATGGCGTGCGGGAGCGGGATGGTCGGCTGCTCAGCTTTGTGCTCTTGACCAACGAAGACGACTGTCCACCGTCGGCTGATCGAAGAGATGGCGGCAGATTGGCGCAAGATCGGCGTGCAGGCCGTGCCGCAACCGGTCAGCTTTGCCGGTCTGGTCAGCGACTTCCTGGCTCCCCGGCGCTACGACGCCGCCCTGATCAGCTGGTCCGAACTGGCCGGCGACCCGGATCCCTATCCCCTGTGGCACAGTTCCCAGGCCGAAGAAGGGGCGCAAAACTTCAGCGGCTGGGCCAACGAGCGGGCGGATGCCATCCTGGATCGGGCGCGCACCGTGGTGGATCAGAATGAGCGCAAACAGTTTTATCGAGAATTCCAGGACATCTTCGCCGAAGAGGTCCCGGCCCTGTTGCTCTACTACCCAATCTACACCTACGGCGTGAGCGATCGGGTCAAGAATGTGCAGATCGGCCCCCTCAACCGCACCGCCGACCGCTTCGCCACCTTTGCAGACTGGTACATCGTCACCCGCCGGGTTCCCGCCAACCAGATCCCGACCACCGTGCCGCCCATGCCGCCGCAGTAGGTGAGGAGTGAAGGGGAGCGGGAGACAAGGAGATCAGATTCTCCAACCTCCTTGATCTTCCTGTCTCCAATTTCGCATCCCTGAATCCCCGCCCAAATTTGACAGCCGAACCACCCTGTGATATATTTCTTCGAGTCAATTGAGTGCTGTGCCGCAGTGGCGGAATAGGCAGACGCGCTACGTTCAGGGCGTAGTGAGCATTAGCTCGTGGGGGTTCAACTCCCTCCTGCGGCACCAGACATAAAAGCGTTTTGGGTGTTTGCCCAGAACGCTTTTTTTTGTTATACTTTCTGAAAGTTTATGTGTTTCCCGCCTCTTTGTGCGATTTGTCCCTTGTGAGCAAACCAGTTATGCAAATGTCCTCGGTATCCGGCCCCGCTAAACCGGCTGTGACGCCCCAACAACGCACCCAGTTTTTCATCTTCTTGCTGATCGGCTTCTGCTTGGTCTTTGCCATCAGCTATTCGGGGCGCGTGTTGGCCAAAATTCGCATGGACAATGGCGTGGTGGCCCAGATTGAGGAAAATCAGCTGGCCCAGGAGCGCACGGCCCAATTGCACGCCCGCCTGACCTATGTGCAAAGCGACGCCTACGCCGAAGAAAAGGCCCGGGAAGAGTTTAGCATGGCCCAGCCCGGGGACCGCAAGGTGGTGATCCTCCCCCAACCCGCCGCCTCAACCGAGGCCGTCCCAGCCCCGATCCTGGTTGCTCCTCCTGGCCCTGGCCCAACCCTCACCCAGCCCCAACCCGCATCCACCACCGTACCCCGTGTGGACACAGGGTTGCCCATCTGGCGTCAGTGGATGGCGCTCTTCTTTCCCTAACCTTTCCATCGGCCCTTTCCCTCGGCCCAAAGACGTTGGCCTGTCCACCATGGTTTGATGTGATTTTGATGCAGGCCCTATTTGACCGCGACCCGCAATCGTGGTATAGTATCTGAAGTTAACGCGGGGTGGAGCAGAGGTAGCTCGTCGGGCTCATAACCCGAAGGTCGTAGGTTCGAATCCTGCCCCCGCTACCTAACAAACAAGCCGCCGGCCGTAGTCTAGGTCGGCGGCTTGTATATGGCGACGTAGCTCAGTTGGTTAGAGCGAGCGACTCATAATCGCTAGGTCGCTGGTTCAAGTCCAGCCGTCGCCACCAGTGCCATTTACGGTCGCCCGCAGTTTTGGGTGGCCGTTTTTGCGTTTTGGGGGAAAGGTAGGAGGAAACGTGAACCATCGTCTTGCAGAAGATCGCGGCCAACTGAGAATAGAAAGGAGACTATTATGCCCGCTGACCTGATCACCCACACCGAAGACTCACCCCACTCATTTGACCAAGCCATAGGGAGCTAGATCCATGACAGTGCACCAAACACCGCAGGTAGACAGGGATCTGTTTGATCTTTCCGGAAAAGTTGCCCTGGTGACGGGCGGCAGCAGCGGCATAGGCAAAGCCATGGCGGCCGGATTGGCCCGCTACGGTGCCCGGGTGGCCATCGCCGGACGCAGTCTTGCCCGCTGCGAAGAGGCTGCCGCGGACCTGCGCAGCAACGATGCCGAGATTCTCGTCGTCCCCACAGACGTGGCCGACCCGGACCAGGTAGAGAAGATGGTGGCTCGTGTGGTGGCGGAGTGGGGGCGCCTCGACATCCTGATCAACAGCGCCGGTGTCTCCCAGGGCGTGCCAGCCCTGGAGATGTCGCCCGATGAGTGGCGGCGGGTGACGAGCATCGACCTGGACGGCGCTTTTTTCTGCTGCCAAGCCGCCGGGCGGGTGATGCGGGAGCAGGGTGGCGGCTCCATCATCAACATCACCTCGATTTCGGGTCTGCTGGGCTATGCCGACCAGGCCGCCTATTGTGCGGCCAAGGGCGGATTGACCATGCTTACCCGGGCCCTGGCCGTAGAGTGGGCAACGCACAAGATCCGCGTGAACGCCATTGCACCCACCTGGTTCTACACGCCCATCAGTGCCCACATTCTGGACGTCCCAGAGCAACTGGCGGACAAGCTGCGTACGATCCCCATTGGCCGCGTCGGTCAGGACGCGGACATCGCCGGGGCGGCGGTTTTCCTGGCATCGGACGCATCCGGCTACGTCACCGGCCACATCATGACCGTTGACGGCGGCAAGTTCGCCATGCTGGGCGAATGGTGAATCGGCTGCCGGGGACCCAGGCCGAAAGTGCGCCTGGGTCCCCGAATTCCCCGTGTTTTGTGCCATAGCCAACCGGTTGAATTTCGCCAAAAACCAACACGGCCTCCTCGTTGACAGTCAGTCAGACTCCTTATCGGTTCCCCAAAGTGACATCCAGCACCACCTTGTTCATCAAGTCGTGGAATTTCTCGGCCTCCTCCCAGATCATGCCGTGGCCGGACTCTTCAAAGAAGATCAACTCTTTGTGGGGGGCGCTGACCAGGCTGAAGTATTCCTCCGGAACTTGTGCTGGGTTGTTCATGTCGTTGCGGCCCTGCACGATGTAGACGGGCAACTCGAAGACCGTGGCATCCTGGCGGAAGTCCATCTCTTGCAACTGGGGATAGACCTCGTTAAAGGTGTTCATCAGGCCGAGCAGGTAGTAGACCCGATCCAGCCAGCCATATTCGGGCTGTTTGAGCATCAACAGGAGGATGTCCCCGTCCTGGCGGAACGCTTCGTTCTTGATGTTGGGCACTTCGTACACGGCATACTCCCGCCCAAAGAGGGTTGAGTAGGGGCCGATGGGGCTTTTGCCAAAGTAGGGCGGCGGGCCTTGGCTTTCTAGGGTCTGCACAAAGCCGGTGTCCCCGGTCTGGCGGGAATGGTCCATCATCATGTCGTAGATGATCTGGTCGGTCTCCAGCACATCGACCATCTGGGCCGTGCCCACGTAGGCGTGGAAGAGGTCTGGGCGCTGTTGGGCTGCCTGCACGCCGATGATTGTGCCCCAGGAATGGCCGACCAGATAGATCTTTTCCTCGTCGAAACGGGTGCGCAGCATCTCTGTCAGTTCGATAAGGTCCGCGGTGTATTGGTCAACGGTCAGGTCCGTCTTGGGGTTGAGGGAGGGATAGGACTTGCCGCAGCCCCGCTGTTCCCAGATCACCACCACGAACTCTTTCTCCAATTCCCGATTGAAGCGCAGGACGCGTGCCGCCTCGCTGGCCCCCGGCCCGCCGGAGAGGAAGAGCAGAACCGGCTTGTCCACATCCTCGCCCCGCAGAATCAGCCATTGATCCACCCCGCCCAGGCGCACCTTTTCCATAGAAGCGATGCTGTTGGGCAAGGGCGCACCGTCCGCGCCCAGGATGGCGGGGGTGTGGGCCATCCACTGGGAGGCGGCCACAATCACCACGAGCAGAACGAGAACGACGACGGCGAAGATCATTTGACCTCTCAATCTCTGAGTCCAGGCTGGCCGGTTTTTGGCGAAGACCAGGGCGAACAGGGTGACGACGGCATAGAGGAGGGTGCCCGCCAGCAGCAGGAGCAGAACGCCCAGGGCAATCAACTCTGCCTGGCCGGCGGCGGCTGGGCCAATCCATCTGCGCAAGCCGAGAAGATAGATGACCAATAGGGTTACGACTGACAACAGTCCTAAGGTTTTGGGTTTGAACAAAACGTTCGCTTTCATGATGGCTTCCTTTGCAAGATGGATTGTTCGATTCCATTGACGTGGTCCGGCTGATAGCCCAGCCGACCGCGTGTCGAGTGCGTTCATGTTTCACCCCTCCGTTTGGAAGATCTGTTCCAGGCGCAGGACACGGGTCACCAGAGATGAGTGTCGGGCCGTCAATTGCCCGGCCCCCACCAGCAGAATGCCGATACTGCCCAGCATCGTGGTCGTCAGCACGCCGATAATCTGGGCAGCAGAGAGCATCCAGGCCAGGAGCACATCGGCCAAAGGCCCTAGGGTCATGCGCAGAAGAAAGGCGCTGCTTTCTATAGCCGTGTCCAGGTTGAATACGCCGACCAGCAGGACCAGGGCCAGAAGAAAAGCGATGGCGGCCAAGGTGTACAGCACAATCGTGATGGCGGCGGATCCGCCGGAAGATTGGGTTTTCATCGGACCATAGTCTCCTTGTGTGTGGATTCGGAAATGTTTTTTAGCAGAATGCCGGTCATGATCAGGTTGATCAGGGCAATGGCTGGGAAGACCCCCAACTCTACCGGGCTGACGGCTACGCCCATCCGCAGCATGTTCAACCCCATCAGGCTGACGGCCAATCCCAGGGTCAAGAATTTGAAGAGAGAAACCGAGGCCAGCAGATATCCCCAAGCGCTGCCCCGCAAGAGCAATACCCCGGACACGAAACAGAGGGGCACGATTACGGCCAGATCCATGGCTTGAATGAACAAGCTGGTCACATTCTCCAGGGCCGCGGGCTGACCGCCGGACCAGGTGCTGGCGATGCGACCCAGCCAGGCCAGGAGCAGGAAGGCGCCGACCCCGAAGAGCAGCCTGGCGATCCCCCGCCGGGGCAGGGTGGGGGAGAAGTGTTCGGGCAGGCTGGCCAGGTCAATGCCCAGGATACTCAGCACAAAGGCATACAGGCTGAGTCCAAAGAGGGCCACATAGACCAGGAAAAGCTGGTTGTAGGCTGCACCAAAACACATGGTGATGTAGGTGTAGAGCACAAAGCCCACCGTCCCGGTCAGCAGCAGCCGCCCCCGCAGAGATCCCCGCAACGTCATGCGCAAGGCCACCATCAGCAAGGGCACGCCCAGGAAAAGGGTCACCAGATCGTTGGCCTGCATCTGGGCCGCGGAACTGACCGTGTCCCAATAGTAGAGGCCCCTGGCGTTGATGGTCACCACCTCGCCCCGGAAGTTGGTCAGGGTGAAGGGGACGCCCTCTCCCGGCCAGAGACCGACCAAGGCGGCCACCAAAGCCAGCAAAGCGATGGGCGGCACCAGCCACTTCAATATGCTGTCGAATTTCGTCGTTTTTTTCTGGACACTGTTCATGGTTCCTCCTTCGAACGTGGGCTTTTCGGTCAAGAAGTCGTGACTGCCAGAATTGTGCAGCCCAGGTTGTGCAGGGTGCGGATCAGGCCGATGATCCCGGATTGATCCGTGCGGATATTGGCCAACTGGGTCGTCTCCCCCTCGTCCATGCGCAGGGTGCCCGCGGGGCAGAAGGCATTCACAAAGTCCTCATCCATCTGCCCGCTGAGCCGGATCTGGTAGACCCGCATGTCCTTGGATGCGTTATCGTTGTTCATGAGTAGCTCCTCTTTGGGATTGGGGATTTGGGGATTGCAATCCCCAATCCCCAAATCCCCATCTACGCAGACGTCTCTCGCAGGGAGCGCCGGGTTGCCGTTCGGTTTTGACCCCACAGGCCGCCCACGCGCTGGTGGATGGCCGCCCACAGCAGCTTGAGCCGAGAAGGTCGCCGAGGCAGCTCGTGGACCTGGCGGTCATGGTCCGCCTCGGCCAACAGTTGGCGGTGGCGCATCATGATCAGTTGATAATCAAGTCGGGTATCCATGTCAGTCTCCTTCAACTTTTCCTCATTCAGTGGCCCTCATTGTGTCGGGCCTTCGGGCTCAACTTTACACCCGGCCCAACAAAAACGGACCACATGATCATGTGGTCCGTCGGCGAAAAGAATGTAGTTGTGGATGTGGGCGAGAATGTGGGGCCGCTACAACAGCCCGATCTCCTGGGCGCGCTGGACGGCCTGGGCCTGGCGGTTGACGCCCAGCTTGCCGTAGATGCCCTTGACATGGAGCAGACGCGCCAGGGCCAAGGCCGCCGCCGGATCCTGCATTCTCAACCAGCCCAGCCAGGCCAGATGCACCGGATCCTCGACGGATGAACCATACCAAAAAAGTCGAACCTCTTCGCCCTTATCTGTTGAAGTGAGACGGCACACCCCCTCAAAAAAGTCATGTGTGCATATTGCGGGCTTGGTGTATAATAAGTTTCCGTGGTGTAAAAATCGATAGATGTTCAACATTTTGAGCATCACAAAAATGCAAAGGAGCATGTGAATGAAGCTATTCAAGTTGTCTCTGATCTTGGTATTGGCGCTGGTCTTTGCCGCCTGTGCCGCCCCGCCCGCCCCGGCTGCTGAGGCCCCCGCCGCCGCCCCCGCTGTCGAAGCCCCCGCCGCCGAAGTGCCAGCCGAAGCCCCCGCCGAAGCTGAAGCCGTCACCCTGCGCTACTTCATGTGGGATCCCTCATTCGAAGAAGAAGAACAGCAGATGGTGGACAAGTTCATGGCCGCCAACCCCAATGTGACCGTGGAGTTCGAGACGATCGGCACGCCCGACTACTGGACCAAGCTGAGCGCGCTCTCCGCCGCGATGACCTGCCCTGCGTCTTCAACATGAGCGCCGGCTTTGTCGATCAGTGGATCAGCGACGGTCTGCTGCTCGACATCCAGGACTATGTGGATCGCGGACATCACGACAGCCCGATGACTACTATCACCGGCGTCTTTGATGTGGTGCGCAACAAGGCAACGGGCAACATGCACGCCTTCCCCTTTGCCTTTGTCGAGACCGTGCTCTTCTACAACAAGGACTGCCTTTGATGCCGCCGGGCTCGCCTATCCCGCCGAAGGCTGGACCTGGGACGACTTCCTGGCTGCCGCCCAGGCCCTGACCATGGATGAGGGCGACGATGGCATTGTCGACCAGTACGGCTTCTGGTTCTATGGCCGCTATGCCCACATCGAATCTTGGGTCTATCAGAACAATGGCCGCCTCCTCAACGAGAACAAGACCCGCTTTGCGCGCAGACGACAATGCCGTGGAAGCCCTGGCCTTCCTGGATTCGCTGATCCACGAGTATGGTGTTGCGCCGGAGCCCAAGGAGATGGAGGGCATTCGCCAGCAGGATGTCTTCCCCCTGGGCATGGCGGCCATGTGGGTGGACGGCGCCTGGAATATCAACGGCAACCGGGAGACCATCGGCGACTCCTTCAAGTGGGGCATTGCCCCGATTCCCCGGGGCCCCAGGCCGACGGGCGATACGGCCTATGGCTGGCCGGACAGCATGGCTGTCGCCGCCACCTGCGACCACCCCGATCTGGCCTGGGACTTCATCAACTTCATGACCGGGCCGGAACGCACCATCGATCTGACCTTTGGCGGCAAGATTCCCATCTACAAGCCCGTTGCCCTGTCCGACGAATTCCTGGAAGCCGACCAGCAGCCCGACAACAAGGGCTTCCTGCTGGAATGGGCCAACTACACCGGTCCCACCACCTTCACGCCCGGTTGGGGTGAATGGCGCGGCTACACCGATGGCGCCGGCCTGGAAGGTCAGCTCGGCGACGTGCTTCAACGGCGTCACCGATCTGGACACGGCCCTGATCAAGGTGACCGAATACGCCAACGGTGTGCTGGAACGCTTCTACCCCTAACTGTGACCGTACCGCGTAACCTGTACTAGTAATACCTCGAATGCAGGCCCTGGGCATTCCTCCCCAGGGCCGATTGCTCACAGGGAACCGCCCATGCGCCACGGCAAACTGACTCCATATCTCTTTCTGCTGCCCACCATTCTCGGGCTGATCATCTTTCGGTTCGGGCCGGTGGCCGTGGCCGTTCTGGCCAGCTTCACCCGCTGGAACATCCAGACGCCGCCCAAATTTCTGGGCCTTGGCAACTATCAGGAAGCCATTAGCTCCGACATCTTCTGGCTGGTGGCGACCAACACGCTCGTCTTTGCCCTGATCTTTGTGCCCGGGGTGATGATCCTCTCGCTGCTCATGGCCGTGATGGTCAACCAGAAACTGCCGGGCATCGCCTTCTTCCGGGGGCTCTACTTCATGCCCTATATCACGGCCATGGTGGCCGTGGCCATGGTCTGGAACTGGATCTTCGCCACCCGTTTTGGCATCCTGAACCACGTTCTGCGCACGGTCTTCGATATCAGCAATCCGCCGGCCTGGCTGGGCGACAAGACCTGGGCGCTTGCCTGCCCTGGCCATCGTCGCCATCTGGAAGAGCGCCGGTTTCCAGATGCTGATCTTCCTGGCCGGGTTGCAGGGCATCCCCGGCAGTCTGTACGAGGCCGCCTCCATTGACGGGGCCGGCAAGCGTGACCAATTCTTCAAGATCACCCTGCCGTTGCTCTCGCCCGTGACCTTCTTTGTCTTCATCATCACCCTGATCGACGCCTTCAAGACCTTTGATGTCACCTACGCCATGACCCAGGGCGGGCCCAACAACGCCTCGACCACCCTGGCCTACTTCATCTATCAGAACGCCTTCACCTACGGCCGCATGGGCTACGCCTCTGCCCTGGCCATGCTGCTGCTTATCTTGGTGGTGGCAACCACCCTGGTCTCCTTCAAGCTGAAAGACCGCTTGGTGGACTATGCCCTGTAGGAAATCTCGCCATGACTCATCGCAGCAGGACACACCCTGACAAGTTGCCGCCGTCGCGTTGCAGAGCACCTTTTCCTATCTGCTGCTGATCGTCTTCGCCTTCACCACGGTCTTTCCCTTTATCTGGATGGTGATCACCACCTTCAAGTCCCGGGGGGCCATCTTCTCCCTGCCGCCGGAACTGTGGCCTGATCTGCTCTTCAAAGAGGGCATGTTCGACTCCTACATCCAGGTGTTGACCAAATACAATTTCCTGCGCTATACGGCCAACAGCGGCTTTGTGGCCGGGATGTCGGCCATCGGCCAGTTGATCACCGCCTCCCTGGCCGGGTTCGCCTTTGCGCGCATGAAGTTCCGGGGCAGCGCTGTGCTCTTCGCCCTCCTGCTCTCCACCACCATGATCCCGGTGGAGGTGATCATCATCCCCGAATTCCTGCTCATGGCCAAGCTGGGCTGGCTGGATACCTATTTGCCCCTGATCGTGCCCTCCTTCCTGGTCGGCAGCTTTGGCACCTTCATGCTGCGGGAATTCTTCGCCAGCATCCCGGACGAACTGGTGGAAGCCGCGGTGCTGGATGGCGCGTCAACCTTCAGCATCTACACCAACATCTTTCTGCCCCTCTCCATCCCCGCCCTCACCACTCTCTTTCTGATCGGCTTTATCCACAACTGGAACGAACTGCTGCGGCCCGTGCTCTATATCTCCAGCGCCAAGTTGCGCACCGTCACCATCGGCCTCACCACCTTCCAGGGTGAATTTGGCGCCCAGTGGAATCTGCTTGCTTTCGGGCGCGGTGATCTCCATTCTGCCCCTGCTGATCGTCTACATCTTCGCCCAGCGCTACATCGTCGAAGGCATCGCCACGACTGGATTGAAATAGAGGATTGAGATAGAGGATTGAGATAGAGATAGAGGGGAAACTAACATGAAAGCGTTGATATTGGCCGCAGGCTCCCGCGCAGACAAGGCGAACACGCCCTGGCTGCTGGAAAACCTGGGTGACCAGCCGATCATTCAATACGTGGTGGATCTGGCCCGGCATGTTGTGGCCGACGGCGAGATCTACATCGTGATCGGCAAAGAAGACGGGGAGGTGCGCCGTCATTTGGATCGTGCTTTTCCCGGCAATGTCTTCCATTTTATCGTCCAAGCGGAGCAACTGGGCACGGGCCATGCCGTGTGGCAGGCCCAGCCCGCCCTGGCCGACCACACGGGCAGCCTGTTGATCCTGTACGGGGACACGCCCCTCTTCCGCCGTTCATCCATTCGGGGCCTGATCAATCGGCATCGGCTCAAGGACGCCGCCCTGACCCTCCTGACCGCGGTCTTTGCCAGCGACCTGCCCTACCATCGCATCCTGCGCCGGGCGGATGGCCGTATCAGGGACGTGATTGAGGCGGTGCGGGCCGGGCCAGGCGCCGGTGAGGCGGACGAGCTAAATATCGGCGCGTATGTGGTCGAGTCCGCCCGCCTGTGGCCTGCCCTGGCCCAAGTATTGACCGAGAGCCAGACCGACGTGATCCCCTTCACCGCCTGCGTCCGCCACCTTTTGCAGGATGGATGCCCCGTGGCCAGCTATCAAGTGCTGGATCAGGATGAGGCCCAGGGCATCAACACCCCCCAAGACCTGGTCCAGGCAACCGTCATCCTCAAGAAACGCCAACTGCGCCCCCGCCTCGTCGAAGAAAACAGCATCATCCGCTTTGGCACGGGCGGCTGGCGGGCGTTGATCGGTGAGGGGTTCACCCTGGGCAATGTGCGGCGTCTGTGCCAGGCCCTGGCCAACGACATCACCCGCCAGGGCCGGGAGACGGACGGCGTGCTGGTCGGCTACGACCGCCGTTTTCTGGGCGATGTGGCCGCCCAGGCCGCCGCGGAAGTCTTCGCCGGCAACAACATCAGCGTGGAACTCCTGGCCGAGGACGTGCCCACCCCTCTGGTCACCTACATGACGGCCAAGAAGAACTTTGCCTATGGGCTGATCTTCACGGCCAGCCACAACCCGCCCCAGTGGAACGGGCTGAAAGTCTTCGCCAGCGATGGCTCCCTGCCCCTGGACGAGCAAACCCGCCAGATCGAAGATGAAGCCAACGGGCTCGACACCACAGAGGTGATCAAAGTCGAACTGGACACGGCCCAGCAGAGCGGCAGGGTCCAGGTGGTCGACTATACCAACGCCTACGTCGATGCCGTGGAAGCCCTGATCGACATGCAGGCCATCCGCGAGGCCGGGCTGAACGTGATCCTCGACCCCATGTACGGCGTGGGGCGCATCACCTTGCAGACCATCCTCACCGAAGCCCGCTGCCGGGTGACCACCATCCACGAGCGCCACGATCCCCTCTTCGGCGGACGCTCCCCCGCCCCGGATCTCAAGGCCCTGACCAGCCTCATCGCCACCGTGCGCGAAGGGGGCTACGATCTCGGCCTGGCCATGGACGGCGACGCCGACCGCATCGCCATTGTGGACGCCAACGGCACCTTCATTTCCACCAACGAATTGCTGCTCCTTCTCTACTTCTATCTCCACCAAGTGCGGGGCGACCGGGGCGGCGTTGCCCGCAATCTGGCCACCACCCACCTGCTGGATCGTCTGGCCGCCCACTTTGGCGAACCCAGCTACGAGACCCCGGTCGGCTTCAAACACCTGGCCGCCGCCATGAAGGATCACGACGTGCTCCTGGCCGGCGAGAGCAGCGGCGGTCTCAGCATCCGGGGCCACATTCTGGGCAAGGATGGCATCTTCGCCTGCGCCTTGGTGGTGGAGATGTTGGCCCGCACCCAACGCAGCGTGGCCGACATGCTGGACGAAATCTACGCCATCACCGGGCGGCTGGTCAGCGAAGAACTGCAACCTGCCCGCCACCCCGGACATGAAGGTGCACGTGCCCCGCAAGCTGGACGCCGCCCACCCGGACACCGTGGCCGGCTATCCGGTCGTGCGTGTCTCCACCCTGGACGGCTACAAATTCTACCTCGAAAACGACAACTGGCTGTTGCTGCGCTTTTCGGGCACGGAACCCCTGCTCCGCATCTTCGTCGAAGCAGACACAGACCAAAAAGTGAGCGAAATCCTGGCATGGGCACAACAAATTATTCAGATCTAGGTCAAACCATCACCGTGGCCGGGATCGAAAAGACCCAGGGGCGGCGCACCTGGGCCGATGGCGGCTTCACCGACTTTGTCACCCTGCGCTTTGCCCCGGACAAACTCACCTTCCGAGACATCGACCAGACCGAAGCCGCGCCCAAAATCCACGCCCTGTCCCAACTGCGCTATGTCAAAGCCCTCTCCTTTGGCCGAGAACGCCCCCGCATCATCACCTGGCTGCGCCTGGCCCCAGACCGCCCCGCCGCCCAGCTCTTCCCCACCCTCAACGCCCAAACCGACGACGGCGAAACCCTGCTCAGCACCAACTCCTTCATCACCCACACCCTGCGCCACCTGATCGGCCAGGGCTGGCTGCGCTATGAACAGGGCGGCTGGCTGGCCGCCGTGCCCGACCGGGCAGGCCGATTGGTCCGCCCGTGCCGCCGCCATCCTCTCTTTTTTGATGAAAGAAAACCGTCTGCATCTCTACGCGGGGCCGGGCGTACCCCTTCCCGCCGCCGACGACCTTGGGGGCGTCCACCCCCTCCAAGATCTGATTCCCCTGGATCGCCTAGGGTACGTGCGCGAAATCGTGTGGCGGGAAAATCCTCTGGCCGCCTTCAACACGGCCTATTTCCTGCTGGAACACAACGATTTCCTCAGCCACCACTCCGGCCTGGGCGAAGCGTACAACCTCTTCGTCAGCGACGGCGTGGTCCGGCGCCCGCCCCTCTATCGGCGCAGCACCCTGTGGCAAGGGGCCGATGGCCGCTGGGCGTTGGACCTCTTCGGTCTGGACGATATGGCCCTGACCTTCCCCGACGCCGACCCTGCGCCCCTCACCTTCAGCCTCAACCAACCGGCCCCCATCACCGCCTACACCCGGCGCTGGGCCATCGCCGAGCAGGGCCAGGTCATCGGCTCCACCCCCATCGCCCCAGAGCGTCACGAATTCACCATCGTCGACTGCCGCGTCGTGGGCAGCAAACCCGGCGGCGGATTGGAAATCCCCCAAAACGGCTTCGTGCTCTCATTCGATCCCAGTGCCCTCACCCCGCCCCTGCGCACCGCCCTGGAAGCTGGACGGGTGGGCTACCAGTTCCGCTCCCCGGCCCACGGCCACATGCGCCAGGCCATCCAAGTCGGCCCCCGGCTCCTGCGGGGCGGCGAGATCGCCCTCAGCCCCACCTCCCTGGCCGACGAAGAGTTCTGGATGGACCGCATCCTGCCCGACGGCACCCGCCAGGCGGGCGTCGTCCCCTCGGACTATCCCGACGACGTGGACCGCACCCGGGCCGGGCGCGTCGGCCTGGGCATCACCCCCACCGGCGACCTGATGGTCACGGTGATGATGGGGGCCGAGACCAAGGGCGTCAGAAACCCGGCCGTGGACAGCGCCGGGGCCACCCTGGTCGAACTGGCCACCCTCATGCGCCAACACGGCGCCCAAGCCGCCGTCAACCTGGACGGCGGCGGATCCAGCCAACTCTTCTTCCTCGGCGGATCCACCACCGTCCCCGGCAACCGCCTGGGCCTGGAGGCCGTCCACTACGAACGCATGGTCCCCGCCATCGGCGTGGTGGGGTGAGTGGGCCAGGAGAAACAAAGGGCAAATCTTCGCTTTCTCGCAAACTGTTTGACGCTTGACCCCGTTCGTGCTACGGTATAGCCGCTTCGCAAATCGATCTCTTCTCTTGAGACCAACCTCGCTTTTCGCTTTCTTGTTTGGACAGCCTCAGAATAGACATTGGATAGATTCTCGGATAGATTTGTCGTGTTACAGTGACTCCATTCGCCATCGTCGCTACATCTTTGACGGAGATCACCGCCCCTATGCCCATCACCGACTATCGCAATTTTGACATCTTCCTCACCCGTTCCGGGGAACACGACCGGACCGTTCCAATCGTCGCGCCCGGTGGAGACACCAACATCCCGATCAATCTACCGTTTGATTCTAAGATTCAGGCAAACTAATTCATCTAGCCAGTCTCGTGATTTGACAGTGTGAGACGTGAACAGCGCTTTTTATCTTTCAGGAGATTCCCATGAATGATCGATTCCAGTCACCAAAAATATGGGCGTTGCTTATAGGCATTGATTGCTATATGCCCGCCACCGTCTCAGGCATTCCGCGTTACGGCACGCTGCGAGGGTGCGTCAACGATATTCGGCTGATGGAGGACCTTTTGCGTTCTCGATGGCATGTGCCATCAGAGCGCATCTTCCGGCTAACGGCATCAGGTTCTGGAGAGACGCCCTCGGAGCCTTTCGACGTATGGCCGACTCGCTCCAATATTGTTGGGGCCTTTCGCTATTTGGCGGAACAGGCTATGCCCGGGGATCAGGTGTATATTCACTATGCCGGTCATGGCGGCCGGGCTGTCACGGTCTTTCCAGAACTGAAGGGGAAGGATGGCTTGGATGAGTCCATTGTTCCCACAGATTATGGCCAAATTCAAAATCTGGTCCAGCCGGAAGATCGCTATTTGCGAGACCTGGATCTGGCCACCTTGCTCCAGGGGTTGGTCGATCGCGGCTTGTTCGTAACGATGGTCCTGGATAGCTGCCATTCCGGCGGCGCAACCCGAGGCACGGATGAGGATGGGGTCCGGGGCAGTGATGAAGTCGATTATGTGCCGAGAACTCGGGATAATCTGGTCCGAATCCCAGCTTCGCTGCGGGACGATCTACAGGATGTCGAACTGGGAACTCGCAGCGCTCAAGTTGCCAGCGGCTGGGTACCGGGCGTCAAAGAATATACGTTGATCGCAGCCTGCCGTGCATTAGAATTGGCTCGAGAATATAAAACTCCCAACGGTGAGACACATGGGGCCCTGACCTACTGGCTTTGGAATGCCCTTCAAAGTTCCGCCCAAACTTGGGATATGGCTCACCGCCAGGTTGTGGCCAAGGTGCATGGTCGATATTCGGACCAAACGCCTCAACTCCAAGGCGCAGGAGACCGGTTGATCTTTGGCAGCGAGGTCGCACCCACGCCGATGGGGGCAACCGTGATGGAGTTGGCAGGAAATCGCTTGCGTCTGGACGTGGGCCAGGCTGGGGCTGTCGGGAAAGGTGCCCAGTATTTTATCTATCCTGCGGCGACCACCGATTTCGGGCGCACTGATGAGCGGCTGGCCGTTGTTGAGGTGGAACAGGTTTTGGATGGTTCATCGTGGGCCAGGTTGGTCCGAATGTTGGGGACCGATATCCAGATCGAGTCGGGAGACCAGGCAATTCTGTTTGATCCTGGTCATGCTCAGCGGCGGAGCGTCTGGTTGGTGCCGGGTGTCTCTGCACCGGAATCAGTGGCGCGCGCTGCTCTGGATCAATTAACTCAAGCCATTCAACAGGGCGAGAGCCGTTTTGTCACCCTCGCCCAGGATCAAGCCTCGGCCAGCTTTCAAGTGGGCGTGACCGCCGACCCGGCCTTTGAAATTCGAGATGCTGGTGGGCAAATCTCCCCTATCTTCCGTCTCTTCCCCTCTCGACACAGGGAGGTCAGGTCGATTTGGATAGCCTGACAGATGCCGCCGAAGATGCCCTACTCTGTTTGGAGCATCTGGTTCGCTACTTCACCGTTTTGGAACTGGAGAACCCTGATCCCGCTTCTCGACTGGCGGGCAAGTTGGAAGTCAAACTCCTGCACACCCCGGACGAACTTCTGGACATGCCCGGCGGCATTGCCACCGTTCGTCATATGGACGACATCTATTATCTGCATATCCGAAACTTGCATGCCCCCCTGGATCGGCCGCCGTCGGATGATCGCGAGTACCTTCAGGAGACTGCCAAGCGCACCCTGACGATCACCGTTCTGAACCTGACGCCGGATTGGGGGATCGCCCAACTGATTCCTGACGGCGGCACACCCTATGAGTTGGGTCCCGGCGAAGTCTTGCGCATCCCAGATGAGGCGAACCCAGGGGGGCTGCCAGTCCTGCCAAGCTATCGATCTGCTGTGCCGGACGGCGACCGAGAGGAAGCTATCGATATCTTCAAGATTTTTGCCACCACCGAGACCTCTGATTATCGATCCTTCTTGCTTGATCCGGTGAAGGATGTCGTGCGTAGTCGGGCAACCCCCGCTTCGCCGCCCAAGCCCCAGGAGCCGGAACGGTCCTGGATCACAACCCAGCTTCTGATTCGAGTGGTCAGAGATGACACGACCACTTGAGGCAAAAGAATGCTAAAAAGTCGGCATAGTTGAAATGGAGCAGGTAGATCATGACAGCCAATCAATCACTCATTGAACGGTTCGCTGCGGCTAACGGTGATGAACTGGTCGAGATCCTGTACAACCCTTCCCCGACGGATGCGGCGACGTTACGGCAACATCTGGGTGAAGATCAATATCGACGCATGCGCACCCAGGCAATTCAGGTGCACATGGTCCGGGATGATGTTGATTCAGACACCAGCCATAATCGGGAACATGTCCTGATCGTGCCCGGTCTGTTGGGAACCAAACTGATTTCCGTCGATGGACAGGGCGAACGCGAACAGATTTGGCTTGATGCGGACAGCATTTTGCAGGGCAAGCTGATGCGATTGCAACTCGCCCCAGGCGGACAGACTCAGCTTGATCCTGCCTACAAGATCGAAGTTGGCGGGGTCATGAAGCGCTATTACGGCGAGCTGATGTTGGCCCTTGCCCGTAGTTTTCGAGTTGAGACCTTCGCCTATGACTGGCGCAAGAGCCTGCGGTCTAGCGCTGCCCAGCTGAACGAGACCTTGCTACGCCAATACACGAAGAACGATGTGGTCCACTTGGTGGCAGTCGGAGAAGGCGGCATGCTTGTTCGTCTGTGGGCGCATACCTATGGCGGGGAAAAGGAGGGCGGCGTAAATAAGTATCCCCAAGGCAGGATGTTGTTTTTGGGCAGCCCCCTTTATGGCTCCTTTGCCTTCTTGCAAGTGCTGGCCGGTCACAATCCCCTGGTCTCTTGGGCCGCCATGGTAGACCCACAGCATAACCCCGATGACTTTCAGAAGTTGGTTCGCTCCATGCCCAGCATGTACGAACTCTTGCCGTCACCGTTATTGAATAAAAAGGAATGGGCGCAGCTCTACGACATCAAGACCTATGGCCCCACAGTCGGTGTCGATCAAACCTATCTGCCGCGATGCGCTTGGGCTGCGTAAATCGCTAGACCAGACGGCTTTTGATGTGGACCGGACGATCTGTGTGATCGGCACTGGACAGCCCACTGTGAGCGCGATCCATCTGGAAGAGCTGGCCAAAGTCATCTCTAAGCCAGCCAGTCAGCGCTCGTTGGATGGTGAAAATGCCGCCCTCTACATCCTAGGCGATGGGGACGGACGCACCGCCTCCACTTTGGCTGACCCAAGCAGCTTGGGCCAAACGGGAATCAGCACCTTCTACGCTGATGTGACTGCTGAATCCCTTCTCACCATGCCTGTCATATTGGGGACCGTTGCAGATCTTCTGACCAGAAAAATAGCGCAGGAGAAGGATAATGTGGACCATCTGGGATTGAGAATCGCCAATCCCCTGAACGATGAATTGACCGCCACGGATACGGGTGCTACTGGGGCGGGCCAGCCAAACGATTGGAGCGCTGTTCAGGATGAGTGGAGAAAGGTGGAGAAGAACCTTAAAGATGCCGCTCGTTCTCGCGATGTCCGATGGGTGCATCTCTGAAAATTGACGGAAAATACTTGACAAAAAAGTAGCCTCACGCCAGAGTAGATGGTCTACGAAAACCCTACTCACAACGGAGGCTACAAATGGAATTTTGCCACACAGACAACATTTTGGACAGTCCAGCGGCGCAGATGATTGCGGAGTATATGCAAGATCTGCGCGTAAATGGAGTGACACGCAAGGATGCGGACAGTACAGGCACTTTTGAGCTTTGTGAACAGACGATCCACACGTTGGTCATGGCGTTAGAGAGAGAATTGGTGGGTGAAGCATTGAGTCAGTACGACACCACGACGAAAGAAGTAGAAGTGGATGGAAAAGCATATCGTCGCGGAGCCAGGCTGTCCGAGAGCTATCTGACGGCTGCGGGTCCGCTTTCTGTAGAGCGCTATTTGTACTATCCAGTCGGCGAAAAAGGCAAAAGCATCTGCCCATTAGAACTGCGCAGCGGGATCATCGCTGGCTTTTTCACACCCCGAGCGGCGAAACAGGGTGCCTTTGCCATGGCGCACCTCACCCCTGGTGAATGCGAGAAGCTGTTTGACGAGATCGGCAACATGCGTCCTTCCCGGAGCAGTCTGGATCGGCTGACCAAAGCCCTTTCCCCCCACTGGGAAGAACATCGGGAGGATTGGGAAGTCAAGTTGCGAGAGAAAGAAACGGTTCCCGCCACAGCCACCGTCCTGGCCATCTCGGTGGATGGCGTCATGGCCCCCATGCGTGGGATGGAAAAGCCAGAGAAGACGGAACCCTCCACCAAACAGGCCAGCGGACCAAAGGGCTACAAGGAAGTGGGCTGCGGCACAGTGACTATGTACAACCCGGAGGCCGAACGATTGCAAACCGTGTACTATGGCCGCATGCCGGAGAGCAAAAAAGTGTCCTTGCAACAGCAATTGGAGACCGAAATGGCCTCAATTCTGGCCATCACCCCGAACCTGTTGCGGGTTCACCTGTCTGATGGCGCCAAAGATAACTGGCGGCTCATGAACGACATCGAAGCCCGCCTGCCTGCTCCCTCTCAGGCCCCCATCGACATCGCAGACTTCTATCATGCCTGTGATCATCTGAAAAATGGCTGTGATGCCGCCTGGGGTGACAACTCGCAGAAAAGCAAGGAGTTTTTTGAACGCCTGAGAACCACTCTCAAAGAACGGGATAACGGTGCCGAACGGGTGATCCGCACGTTGCGTTTCCAATCCAGCCTGGCCAGCGGTCACAAGCGGGAACGGCTGGAAACCGAACTGACCTACTTCCGCAACCAGCAGCCACGCATGAACTATCCCGAATACATCCGTCGGGGCCTGCCCATTGCCAGTGGGGTGATGGAGGCTGCCTGCAAAACCCTGGTCACCCAGCGCATGAAACGCTCCGGCATGATCTGGACAAACGAAGGCGGTCAATCCATCCTCACCTTGCGCAGCCTCGTTCAGAGCAACCGCTGGGATGTTGCTTGGGCCTTGTTGAGCGCTGATTTCCGCATACCTGTCAAAGTATCAGATGAGCCGACCCAACACCCTGGGCAAACCATCTGTTCCGGCCTAACACCAATCAACCCATTGCCGGGGCCTTCTCAACCTCTCGATCTGTTCGAGGGTGCTGTCTTGATGCTGGCCTCACGATGATGTCAATTTTCAGAGATGCACCCATACACAATACGTAAAGTATAGTTTCTCAACATGGCAGTGTCCAGATAACAGACCCGGATGCCCGGATAGGGAACATCAATATGAATGAGAAAAGCACTTCCCAACCAACCAACAAGCCTATTCCCCAATCCGCCACGGGCAAGAATCGAAAATTGGTGCAGGCTGCGGATCTGTTCAAGCAGCACGCCACGGAAGCTGGCCCGGTGCAGGCGGTGAACGGGGTCAGCTTGACCCACGCCGGGGAGATGGTGGCCTTAGTGGGGCCGACTGGTAGCGGCAAGACTACGTTGCTGGGGTTGTTGGCCGGGCTGGAGATGCCGGAACAGGGGCAGATCATTCTGTTGGGCCAGGATTTGGCCAGGCTCACCGCCAATGAGTTGGCGGATCTGCGGGGCCGGGCTGTGGGCACGATCTATCAGAGTTACAACCTCTTTCCCGGCTTCACCGTGCGCGGGAATGTGGGGCTGCCCCTGCGTCTGATGCTGCGCCCGCCCTTTGATGCCCACGCCCGGGCCGGCGAAGTTTCTGGCCGAGCTGGGGCTGATGGGCTATCGGCCGACGCTTCCCTGCCGAGCTTTCCGGGGACGGCAACGCAATGGTGGCGATCGCCCGCTCCCTGGCCGCCAACCCGCCCCTGATTCTGGCCGACGAACCCACGGCCAATCTGGACAGCGCCACGGCCCGGCAGATCACCGCCCGGCTGCCGCCCTGGCGGACACACGGGTCGCCACGGGGTGCTCCTGGCCACCCACGATCTGCGCACGGCCAGCCAGGCGGACCGGGTGATGACCCTGCGGGACGGGGAGATCGTCAAAGAACAATCCTGCAACCGGGACGCGCCAGCAATCAGGTTTTAGCCGATGGCCTAAGCGATCGATTTGGGTTCATGTAGCGCCTCCCCGTTGCCTTCCCCTCCTCGACCTAGACGGCATCAGGCCGAACGTGTCTTTTTGCGCAAACACTTTTCTTCCAGCTTGACAGAAATAAACGCAACATGCTATAGTCTGCCCTGCCACACGGTCTCATATCAGTCGTTGCTCGTAATGGCTGTCTGTTCTGCCACCCCTTGACAGAATACAGCCCTGATAAAAAAAGACTGTTCCGGTTTTGTCCACGCAATTTGCTGTTGGAATCACCCGCCCAAAACTGTTGTTGATGCAACCTCAAAATCGAATAAACTAAACCTTTCTTGTGCCTGCAAGCCATTGGCTGTATTCGACAGAAAGATCGCTTGCAGGTCGACTCGTTGTTCTCGTTGTCCACATTCCTAATCTGGCCTGTCCAGAAAAATCACTTAGACTAGATCGTCACCAGGCATCATTCCTGTATAACCGTTGATAGATTCTTTTCAGTACAGCACATTTTTCCAAAAGGAGCTTTGCCCATGAATAAAACAAACAATGATGTTGACCGCCTTTCTGTTGGTGGTGGTCCTCGTGATGGCGGCTTGTGCAGGGGCCGCGCCGGCCACCGGCCAGGTTGTGGAAGTCACCGGGAAGTCACCGTGGTGGTGGAAGTAGCGGCGGATGGTGCCGCCCCGGCCGCCAGGGCTGGCGGTCTGCTCAAGGCTGTTAGTGGCCCGGGGCGAGTTGGTCTGTGGCGTCAACCAGCGCCTGCCCAGGTTTCGGCTACCTGGACAGCGACGGCAACTACAGCGGCTTTGACGTAGACTTCTGCAAGGCGGTGGCTGCCGCCATACTGGGCGACGCCAATGCCGTGCAGTACCGCCCCCTGACCGCGGCCGAACGCTTCACGGCGGTGCAGACCGGCGAGGTCGACGTCCTCTTCCGCAACACCACCTGGACGCTGCAGCGGGATGGCAGCAACGTCGGCATGGAGTTCATGCCCGTCACCTTCTACGACGGTCAGGGCATGATGGTGCGCAAGGATAGCGGTGTCGACGACCCTGGAGGATATGGATGGGGCCACCATCTGCGTGCAGAGCGGCACCACCACGGAGCTGAACCTGGCCGACAACTTCCGGGCCCTGGGGCTGGACTTCACCCCGGTGGTCTTCGAGGACGCCGACCAGACCTTTGGCGCCTACGACGAAGGCCGCTGTGACGGCGTCACCACCGACAAGTCCGGTCTGGTCAGCCGCCGCACCATGCTGGGCGTCCCGGACGACCACGTGATCATGGATGTCACCATGTCCAAGGAGCCCCTGGCGGCGCCGTGCTGCAGGGCGATACGGCCTGGGCCGACGCGGTGCGCTGGATCGTCTTCGGCCTGATCGAGGCCGAGGAGTATCGGCATCACCAGCGCGAACGTCGACGAGATGATGGGCAGCGAAACCCCACCGTCCAGCGCCTGCTGGGCGTCGAGCGGCGACATGGGTGCCCAGCTGGGCCTGAGCAACGACTTCCTGGTCACGCGCGTTGAAGGCCGTGGGCAACTACGGCGAAGTCTACGACCGCAATCTGGGTCCGGAACGCCCTTTCCCCTGCCCCGAGGCCAGAACACTCTGTACACCCAGGGTGGCCTGCTCTACGCTCCCCCTTTCGCTAAATCGAACGCGCTATAGACCGGGAGCTGAGATCCTTTCACTCCCGGTCGGTATTGAGGGGGGGATCCGGATCGCCGCCCTCAGTACACCGTCCCAGCACGCCGGACCGCATTCCGTAGACCGTACTCTCCCCTGGACGATCCCTCGGTGCTCCAATTCACGGGCCTCCACGCCGATCAGGGCGCACAGCCTGTTGTCGGACACCGCGACCCATTCACGCAGGACAAGACCTTATGACACCATCTGTCCCCGCAGTCTCATCGGAACCCATTCCCTTTATCGGGACTCACGGATCCTGGCAGTCATTGCCCAGGTTGTCTTTGGATGGTCATCGTGGCCCTGTGAGCATTCTGGTCAACAACATGGCCGACGCGTCGCGGCCTGCAGGCGGAGCACGTCTCCTTTAATTTGGAGCTTCCTGCAAGCAGGAGGCTGGCTTTGCCATTGCCGAGGGGCCCAGCCTTCGAGCCGAGGACAGCTATGGGCGCGCCTTTCTGGTCGGCATTCTCAACACGGTGCGGGTGGCCGTAGTCGGCATCGTCCTGGCCACCCTCCTGGGCGTCGTCACCGGCATTGCCCGGCTTTCCAACAACTGGCTGTTGCGCAATATCGCCGGCGGCTATATCGAACTGATCCGCAACACGCCCCTGTTGGTGCAACTGTTCTTCTGGTATTTTGCCGTGATCCTGAAGTTGCCGGATCTTGGCCAAAAGATCTCAATGCCCGGGGTTGCCATGCTCAGCAACCGGGGCATGGCTTCAGCTGGTTTTATGTCACCGAGACCGGGCAGCCGTTGGTTTTATTGGTTGCTGGCCGGGCTTGTGGTGGCTGCGGTGGCTGATGTCCTGCGCCGGCGGCTGGCTCGCCAGGATCGGGTGGGCAGTCCTCACCTTGGCATTGCCGCCTTTCTGGTGGTGGCGATTGTGGGCTTGGTGTCACCAATATGACCGGCACTCTGCCGAGAACGTAACCTACGAACTGCGCCGGGGGGACCGGGGCACCCTCTTTGTGGATGTCAACGGCGACGGCGAGTTTAACCGGGGCGATGGACAGCCCATGCGGTATGTACCGGTGACTGTGCGGCGGCGGACGGCACAGATCTGGGCACAGTGACCACAGATCGGTACGGCGAGTTTCGCTTCTACAATCTGGAGCAGGAAGGTGCGCGCCTGACTTGGGAGACGCCCCTGCGCTCTACTTCAGCCAACCGGCGCTGCAGGGCTTCAACTTTCTGGGCGGCCAGCTGCTCTCGCCTGAATTTGCCGGCCTGCTGTTGGGGCTGGTGCTCTACACGGCCGCCTTTATCGCCGAAGATTGCGGGCGGGCATCAATGCTGTGTCCAAGGGGCAGAGGGAAGCCAGCCGGGCCCTGGGGTTGACAATGGGCAGACCCTGCGCATGATTGTGCTGCCCCAGGCCATGCGGGTGATCATCCCGCCCCTGACCAGCCAATTTCTCAATCTGACCAAGAACTCCAGTCTGGCCATCGCCAGTGGGCTACCCGGACCTCTTCAATGTCTCGCGGACCGTGTTAAATCAGTCGGGGGCGGCGGTGCAGATGTTCGCCTTGATTATGGGTACATACCTGGCCATCAGTCTGCTCACCTCGGGCTTTATGAACTGGTACAATAGCGCGTCGCCTTGGTTGAGCGATAGGAGAAACCCTCATGGCACAGACAAATTCAGAAGCAAACGTATGGGTCAACAAGAACCACCCCAGCCAGCCCCGCAAGGCGCCGGCCACGCAGGTGGGCGTGTTGGGCTGGCTGCGGAGCAATCTCTTTCAGCGGCATCGGCAATACCCTTCTGACCCTGGTCTCTTTGGCGCTGATCTACTTACATGGTCACTGGCATAGGCCGCTGGGTTTTCTTGGAAGCCTTCTGGACCCCGGTTTGGGTCAATGCCAAGCTCTTCTCCACGGGCACCTATCCCGCGGCCAGCTTGTTGCAGCCAGCCATTGTTCTGGCAGCGATCAGCTTGCTCTTCGGTCTGAGCGCTGGACAGTGGGGCAGCATCATGCGCAGTGTGGCCATCGGCCTGGCGGCCCTGCTGCTGGTCTTGGCCATCCTGCCCCTTGGGATGAAGACCCAGCTTACCCTGGCTGGCAGTTTGGTTCTGTTGATGGTGGGCTATCTCTTCACCCTGCGCACCAATATCAAGAGCAGCTAGCTGGCCATCGCCTGGTTCTTCAGCATTCCCTTTGCCATGATCATATTCAAGGGGGGGGTTAGTCTTGGCGGTACGGATCTCTGCTTCTTTGGCAATTGTGTGACGCCCAACTTCTATGGCGGCTTTATGCTGACCGTCTTGTTGACCGTGGTGGGCATCACCTTCAGCTTCCCCTTGGGGGTGCTCTTGGCCCTGGGTCGGCGCAGCAACCTGCCCGTGGTCAAGTGGTTCTCCATCGCCTACATCGAGACGATCCGGGGCGTGCCCCTGATCACCTTGCTCTTTATGGCCATGATCATGCTGCCCCTCTTCTTGCCGCCGGGCATGGGCAATCCCTCCAACGTCACCCGGGTGATGGTGGCCGTCACCATGTTCAGCGCCGCCTATCTGGCAGAAAACGTGCGGGGTGGGCTACAATCGATGCCTAAAGGCCAGTGGGAAGCCGCGGACGCCCTGGGTTTGAGCGGTTACCAGAAGTTGCGCATGATCGTCCTGCCCCAGGCCCTGCGGCGGTGATCCCGGCCATCGTGGGCCAGTTCATCGGTCTGTTCAAGGACACCTCCCTGGTGGCCCTGGTGGGTTTGGCGGATCTGTTGGGCATCGCCCGAGCAGTCATCAGCCAGCCAGATTGGCTGAAGGTGCAGGGCGGCGTCACTCGGGAAGTCTATGTCTTTTATTGGCGTGATCTACTTCATCTTCAGCTATGGCATGAGTTGGGCCAGCCGCCAGTTGGAAACTCAGTTGGGCGTGGGCGGCGGTAAGACTCAGCCAGTCCGCCTCGTCTTTCAATCACCTGCAATCACGCTGCATTCTGCGATCTGAAAACAAGGAGCATCACCGTGTCCGGACACGCTGAAACCGAAAACATCATTGTGTGTAAAGATGTCAACAAGTGGTATGGCGAATATCACGCCCTGCGGGATGTGAACCTGACCGTCAAGCAGAAGGAAGTGGTGGTGATCATCGGGCCGTCCGGCTCGGGCAAGTCCACCTTTATCCGCTGCATCAACCGGCTGGAGGAGCACCAGAGCGGGGACATCATCGTGGACGGGGTGCCCCTGACCCACGACGTGCGCAACATCGAGAAGATCCGCTCGGAGACCGGCATGGTCTTCCAGCAGTTCAACCTCTTCCCCCACCTGACCGTGCTGGACAACATCACCCTGGCCCCCATCCATGTGCGCAAGATGCGCAAGAGCGAGGCCGAGAAGGCCGGCATGGCCCTGCTTGAGCGGGTGGGCATCCCAGAGCAGGCCAAAAAGTTCCCCGGCCAGCTTTCCGGCGGCCAGCAACAGCGGGTGGCCATCGCCCGCTCCCTTGGCCATGCAGCCCAAGATCATGCTCTTTGACGAGCCCACCAGCGCCCTGGATCCTGAGATGATCAAAGAGGTGCTGGACGTGATGAAAGAGCTGGCTCTCTCCGGCATGACCATGTTGATCGTGACCCACGAAATGAACTTTGCCAAGGAAGTGGCGGATCGCTGTGTCTTTCATGGACGCCGGCGAGATGGTGGAAGTGGGCACGCCCGAACACTTCTTCGTCGCCCCCCAACACGACCGCACGAAGCTGTTCCTGAGCCAGATTTTGTAGGGGTTGGGGATTGGGGATTGGGGATTAGGGGTTGGGGATTCAGGATTGGGAATACAAGAAAAGCCGCCGGGGACACTTCCCCGGCGGCTTTTTCATTTCCTGATCCCCAATCACCAATCCCCGATCCCCAATCCCCAATCCCCAATCCCCGATCCCAATCCCAATCCGCAATCCCCGATCCCCAATCCCCATCCCCGATCACCCCTTCGTCCGCAAGGGAATAAAGCCAAACCCCAAGGCCTGGTGGGCATCGCCGATGATCACGAAGGCCCGGCTGTCCACGTCGGCCACAATGCGTTTGACATCGTTGACCTGGGGGCGATAGATGGTGCAGAAGCAGCATGGTCCGCGGCTGGCCTGTGTAGCCGCCGGTGATCTCCCAATGGCTGACCCCCCGGCCCAGACCGTCGATCAGGGCGGCGGCCATCTCTTCCCGATGCTCATTCTCGGTGATGATGGTGGCCGTGCGCACGGCGCTGGGGCCTTCCAGCACATAGTCCGTGGCCAGTCCGCCCAGGAAGAGGGTGAGCATGGCATAGAGCGCTGTCTCCCAGCCAAAGACCAGCCCGGCCACCAGCACAATCGTGCCGTCGGTCCACAGATAGACCTGGCTCAGGGGCATGCCCGTGTGCATCTGGATCACCCGGCCAATGATCCCCGTGCCCCCCATGCTGGCCCCGGCCCGGTCAATCAACCCGCCGCCGATGCCCCCCACAATCCCGCCATAGATGGCACTGAGCAGGATGTTATCGGTGATGGGATGGTTACTCCAGATAGGTGGGCAGATAGGCCAGGAAGACCTCGGTCATGGTGGAGAAGATCAGCACGGCGATCACCGTGTTGATCAGAAAGCGCCAGCGGCCCAATTGGAAAAAGCCCAGCACCATCAGGGGAATATTGACCACCAAATAGAAGACGCCGATGGGCCAACCGGTGAAATAGTTGACAATAATGCCAATACCGCTGACCCCGCCAGGCGGCGATGTTGTAGGGCACCTGAAAGATGGTATAGGCCAGGGTGGAGATGGTCACCCCCACCACGATCAACAGGGTGCGGGAAATCTCCCGCCAGATTTGCGGCCAGGTCGGTCGCTTTAGTTTTTTCGATCTGCTGCCTCCTCGAACACTGAACAAAGACGTTCTAAAATTCACCACAAAGAACACAAAGAGCACAAAGAATTAGAAAAAATCTTTGTGCTTCTTGTGTTCTTTGTGGTGAAATAATAACCGAACTGGTCGTCGTAGACGAATCTACGTGCGATCGTCCGCGTTGACCGAGACATACTCGTGGCTCAGGTCGCAGGTCCAGACCGTGGCCTGACCGGGCTTGTCTCCGCCGGCGTCCAGAATAAGAAAACCTGAATCTGTGCCTGGGCGAAGATGGCGGCGGCGTCCGTCTCGGCGTAGTCCGTGGGCGGGCCCCGGCCACCAATTGTAAAGGCTCCCATCACAGGCAATGGAAGGGTCACCAGTAGGAATAGAATCTCTACCCCGGCATAGCCCGCGGCTGCCAGAATCCGCCCCATTGGCGTCGCCGCCATAAAAGGCGGTCTTGACCAAAGGGCTGGTGGCGATGGCGTTGGCGTGCGGTGGGCGTCGGCGTCGCTCTCGGCACCGTCCACGCCCAGGGTGATGAATTTGGTCGCGCCCTTCACCGTCCCGCACGATGGCCTGGGCCACCAGGCGCACAGGTCGGTGAGGGCCGTGAGGTTCGCCACGAAATCCGGGTCGGCGGTGTCCAGGATCACCTCGTTGCCCGCCAGGCCGTTAGCCACAGGAGCACCGTGTCGTTGGTACTGGTGTCGCCGTCGATGCTGATGCGGTTGAAGCTACCGTTGGCTGCTGTGGCCAGGGCCGTCTGGAGCAAGGGCTGGGTGATGTTGCAATCCATCACCACCCACACTACAACATCATCGCCATGTTCGGATGGATCGTCCGCGCCCTTGGCCACCCGGTGATCGTCACGGTGGCATCCCCAAGTATGAAGGTGCGGGAGGCCAGCTGGGCTTTGTGTCCGTGGGTCATCATGGCCGTGGCTGCGTCCACCGAACCATCGGGCCGCAATTTTTGGCTGACCTCGGCAATGCCGTCGTTGATCTTGGGCATGGGCAACTCCACCCAATCACCCCGGTGTTGAGGACGAAGACCGTGCTGTCCCCGGCCCCCGGTATTTTTCGGCTTGTTCAGGCGGATCAACCGGGCGTTGACATTACCAACACCCCGGTGCAGGCATTGGCACACCCGGCGTCTGTGACCACCACTCATCAATCATCTCCGGGTTGAAGGCCAAGAGCTGGCGATTATACAGCACCGACGCAGCCGGAAACTGATTCGTGGTAAAAATGGCCGCGGCCCGGCACGGTACCCGGCTGGCCATGATGGCCAGATCCGATTTGCCATTCTCTCTTAATCCTGTCCGGGCCGCCCCCGCCGCCGTAGACAAAACCGAGCACTCAGTGATCTGTTGGGTGATCTGTGGTCATGGTTGCTCCCTTGGTTCAGATCGTAAGGGAGTAATCGGTAAGTTGTGTGGTTAAGCACGGGGATTTCTCGAAAGATGATCCCCTCGTCAACCCCAAATTACTCATTACTTCTGCCGTGTTGAGAGATCAGTAAGGGAGTAATGAGTAAGTTGTGTGGTTAAGCACGGGGATTTCTCGAAAGATGATCCCTTCGTCAACCCAAAATTACTCATTACTCCTCACTCATTCCCTAATCTGGCTTGAAGTCGCTGAAATGCGGGCTGTCGTAGTCGGCTGACGCCGGGGCCTTCCAGTTCGAGCATGGCCGCCACCTTCACAGATGGGCAGGCCAAAGAGCTTGATGAAGCCCTTTCAGCGTTTCGGCCTGGTTGTAGACATCGTCCTCATCAAAGGTGACGTAATCTTCCCGATAGAGGCTGTGGGGCTGTTGCGCCCGGCCAGGATGATGTTGCCCTTGTACAGCTTGAGGCGCACGGTGCCGGTCAGGTTCTGCTCCGTGGATTGCACAAAGGCATCCAGGGCCTTGCGCAGAGGGGTGAACCATTGGCCGTTGTAGACCAGTCTCGGCGTAGCGCAGGCCCCACGCTCAGTTTGTAGTGCAGGGTGTCCCTTGTCCAAGCCAAAGCTGTTCCAAGGCGGCGTGACCCTTGACCAAAATGGTGCCGCCTGGGGTCTCGTCGACGTCCCGGCTCGTCCACCAACCGGTTCTCCACAATATCCACCCGGCCCACGCCATCTTCATGCCCCCAGCTCGTTGAGTGATTCCGGAGAGAATCCCTCGGGGCCCCGGGCCGCGCCGTTGATGCGCTCCGGATGCCCCGGCGGAAGTAGAGTTCCCACGTATTTCCGGGGTGTCCCGGCGCATCCACCGGGCTCCGTGGTCCACTCGAACATATCCTTGGGCAGCTCGTTCCACGGGTTTTCCAGGGGGCCGCCCTCGTTGCTCAGGTCCCATGCCCTTGTCCTGGCTGTAAATGCGCTCCATGGTGGCCTTGATGGTTGCATTGTATTCCTGGGCATACTCGATGGCATCCTTGCGGTGCCGCGGATATCCCGCTCACGCCAGGGGGCGATGATGCGTAGCGGGGTTGAGCGCCATGACGGTCATCTCGAAGCGCACCTGGTCGTTGCCCTTGCCCGTGGCGCCGTGGGCGACGGCATCGGCGCCCTTCATCTCGGCGATCTCCACCATGCGCTTGGCGATCAGCGGGCGGGCGAAGGACGTACCCAGCAGGTACTCCGTGCTCGTAGATGGACCCGGCCTGCATGTGGGGAAGACGTAAGTCCATGAGGAACTCGGCCGCAGATCCTCCACATAGCACTTGGACGACGCCGAGGCCAGGGCCTCTTCCAGGCCCACCAATTCATCCGCCTGGCCCAGGTTGCCGCGCAAAGCGAATCACCTCGCAATGGTAGTTATTGCGCCAGCGCGGGCACGATCACGCTGGTATCCAGGCCGCCGGAATAGGCCAGCACACACTTCTTCAGACGGGTGTTTTTGTAGCAGCAACAGTCATGATTTTCCTCCGTGAATCAAATACGAATCGGGTTGATTTGCCGAAAACTCACCGCAAAGACGCAAAGGGCGCAAAGAATGTTTAGAAACCTTTGCTTTTCTTGGCGTCTTTCGGCGCCTTTGCGGTAAAAAATAACCTTCTTGATTGAACGAGAAATGGCAACAAAAAACGCCACCCGGTTTAACGGTGTGGCGTAGACGGAAGGGACTATCGAGACTCCAGCGCACTCACCCAAGGGCGGTACGCCGTGACATCGGACAGGCAGGGCTGCATGAAAAGTCTGTGCAGTCAGCGCTATGAGTGCGCTAGCCCGCTTCCGGCGGGCGACCTCCTGAGGTGTAGCATGGCGTTGTTTTCTCTTGAATATCCGAGCGTAAGGCCCAGAAAAAATGATAAATCAATGGTGCGAAGAATACCCCAGCTTTTCCGCAAAGTCAAACTCAGTCGTGAACATGGAGGCGTTCGTATCCCCAAGGGAGAGTGTTGCAGAATTAAGGAAGGAGAGAGCGGAGTTGAAGGATAGCCCTGTTTTGTGCGATGATTAGGTTCGCGGCCGATCACAACACAAGCGAGGGCTATCCATGGACATTATACCATCCTCTGTTCTCTCCATCATACAACAGCATTTCACCATATTCTTGCACTGGTTCAGCGATGAGATGTATCGGCGGTTGTTGGGCCGCGCCCAAGACGAGTTTTTAGTGCGCCTGAAGGATCATTTGGCGTTCGCTCCGCTGGAACAGGCGTGTGCCGCCTACCATCACCAAAGCGGACCCGGCGCACCACCGACACACACTGTCCCCCGTTTGGTGCGAGCGTTGTTGGTCAAGTATTTGTTGGATTTATCCCTGCGCCAATTGGAGCAAACCATCCAGTGGAATCTGTTGGTCAAATGGTTCGTGGGCTATGCCCTGTTCGAGGCGGCTCCCGACCATTCGACCTTGGAGCGCTTCGAGTTGTGGGTCTATGCCAATCACCCCCGCACTTTTTTCGATGAAGTCCTGACCCAAATCGACCGGGACTTCCCCGAAGAACGACAGAAAGCCCAAATCGGGGATACGTATGCCCTGCGCGCCAATGCGGCCAGGGAAAGCGTCATCCAACTGGTGCGCCACGCCTGTCACAAGTTGCTGGTTGCTCTGGGCCATCTCGACCCAGAAAGCCTGGCCCAGATCAAAAGTCAACTGGACTGGGTCGCCCTCTTTGGCGCTGAGGACGAGATCAAGGAGTTCCGCCTGGATGCCCTGCAACGCAGAGGGCGTTTACAGCAGACAGTCGTCGCCGCCCTCCACGCCCAGACATTGAGCCGGGCGCATTTAGCCGCCCATCCCACCTTGGCCCATGACCAGCCTCAAGGGGTGGAATTCTGGCTTGATACGCTGGATAAGATTTTGGCGGATGAGGTCGCCATCCACCGAGACGAGCAGGGCCAGGTGATCAGCGTCCAGGAGTTGCCCAAGGCCCAAAAAGGCAGCTATCGGATTGGCAGCGCCACAGACCCGGACGCCACCTATCGGGTGCATGGAGAGCGCATCGACTTTGGCTATAACGTCAGTGTGGCCGCAACCGATACCTTTATCCGGGAAATTCGAGCTGACACGGGCAGCCAACCGGATCCAGTGGCCATTCCCGACCTGCTCACCGCCCAACAGGAATATCACGACCTGACTCCGGCCAAGTTCATCTACGACCAGGCGGCGGGGACAGGCAAGAGTCACGCTGTGGTGGAGCAAGCGACGAACGGCCAGACCCAGTTGGTGGCCCCGATTGTGGACTACGCCCAACGCAGCCCTCGCTTCGGGCCAGACGACTTTGTCTTGGCTCCCGATGGTCTATCCCTGACCTGTCCCCACGGTCAGGTCAGCACCAAGGCCTATCCATCGAACGGCGCCCAGGGGCGAGCCTTCCGCTTCTCTTCTAAACAATGCGCCGGATGTCCCCTGGTTCAAGCCTGTCGGGGTGACAAATTGCCTGCCGACCACATGCGCCAGGTCTTTATCAGCGATCATCGCTCCGTGCTGGCCAAAGCCCGTACCTATGCCCAAACCGCCGAGTTCCGCGCCGACATGACCTTGCGCTCGACCATTGAACGGGAGATCGCCAATCTGGTCCGCTATCACGGCGCTCGTCAGGCCCGGCGCCGAGGCCAGCCCAAGTGCGACTTTCAGGCCAAGATGAACGCCACCGCCTTCAACATCCGCCAGTGGCTGCGCCAGTTGGACCGGCGGACGATTTCGGCTGAACCCAGAACAAGGGACGAGTCTGCCCATTGACAGGCAAAAAGCCCCAAAGATGGGCAAAATCCCAGCCAAACGGCCTAGATTTGGCCATTTTCGAGGTCAAAACCGTTAATTTTGATGAAAGGAGGCTCACCTGACATGTTACGCCACGTTGCCTACCCAAGGACTTACCATAAAAATTGCGACGGGACACTTTTAGTTGACGATAAATCCAATTCTGCAACACTCTCCTGACGGGGATTTTTTGATCTTGGTCCCAGCTGATGGAGTAACGGATTCACAGCGTATCTATTCGGTCACAGTCCCCTGACGGGGATTTTTTGATCTTGGTCATCCGGGAATTGGCGCAGACAAGCGCCGCACTATTAGTCACAGTCCCCTGACGGGGATTTTTTGATCTTGGTCCTGCGCTAACAGCTGGTCAAAGGTGTGGCCTTAAAGGTCACAGTCCCCTGACGGGGATTTTTTGATCTTGGTCTTCGCTCAATGTTCGCTTGCGTGGCAGACGGCTGAATGTCACAGTCCCCTGACGGGGATTTTTCGATCTTGGTCTTGCCATCATTGGCTGAGCGATTCTGCCCGTATCGGTCACAGTCCCCTGACGGGGATTTTTTGATCTTGGTCAGGTCAACGTCAAGCCTCGATGAGCCGGATGCGCTGGAGTCACAGTCCCCTGACGGGGATTTTTTGATCTGGTCTGAGTACGGAACTTGGATCAGCATCACTGAGCAAGGTCACAGTCCCCTGACGGGGATTTTTCGATCTTGGTCATGGCAACTTGGCATCGTTGCTGCGGATAAGGTGTTAGTCACAGTCCCCTGACGGGGATTTTTCGATCTTGGTCCCTTGATCGCGCCAGATTTGCGGATTTTGACCCTTGATCGAAAAATCGCCGCGCCAGATTTGGCCGACGACTTCTATTCAAGGCAATCTCCGCGGTGAAAGTCATTTTTCTGACCCCCTTCTTTTCGCTGGTTTGGCGCGGTTTGGATTTTCCCTCATTCCCTACGCCAGTGATTATACTCTACCCCAAGTCAATGGTCAATCACATTTTGGATCTGTGGCTTAGTCGTGCCCTTCCTGGAAGCTGAGAGCTTCCAGGAAGGTTGTGAATCTGAGTTCTATTTCCCCCCCCACCCCCTACCCAATCCGCGCCCGCTTACTCTCCTTCACCGACACCACCTCCAACGGCTCCGTCTCGTGGATGGCCCCCTGGTTATAGACAAAGGCCGGCCCAGTCCCCGGCGCGGCCCAGCGGACGGCGTTGGCCATCACCTGGCGCACCACGGGCATGTGATAGATGGGATAGGTCTCGTGGCCGGGTCGGAAGTAGAAGACCTTGCCCCGGCCCCGATGCCAGCAGCAGCCGGATCGGAAGACATTGCCCCCCTCAAACCAGCTCACAAAGACCAGATCTTCCGGCGTGGGGATGTCGAAAAGCTCCCCATACATCTCGGCCTCGGGGATCTCGAAATAGGCGTCCAGGCCGTCGGCGATGGGGTGGCTGGGGTTGACCACCCACAGCCGCTCCCGCTCGTCGGCCTCCCGCCAGCGCAGGGAGCAGGAGGTGCCCATGAGCTTGCGGAAGATCTTGGAATGGTGGCCGGAATGGAGCACGATCAGCCCCATGCCCGCCAACACCCGGCGATAGACCCGCTCCACAATGGCGTCGCTCACATCCCCGTGGGCCTTGTGGCCCCACCAGGTGAGGACATCCGTGTTGGCCAGCACGTCCTCGGTCAGGCCATGCTCCGGCTCGTCCAGGGTGGCGGTGTGCACGTCAAACCCGGCCCCCCGCAGCCCCTCCGCAATGGCCCCGTGGATGCCCTGGGGATAGACCGACCCAATAAACTCATTCTCCCGCTCGTGGCGGTACTCGTTCCAAACGGTGATGCGTGGGGTTGACATGGCATTGCCTCGCTTTTTGGTTGGGTTAGGGATTGGTTGATTTGTTGATTTGTTGATGGGTAGGGTAAACGATGGGTAGGGTGACTGTTGATTTCGTGGGGTGCTGATGGGGGGCAAGAGGTCAAAGCCACCCCCAATCAACCAATCAACCAATCAACCAACCTTCACAGGCCGCCCGCCGTCCGCTGCGGAGGCCTGCATGGCATCCCACAGCCGGGCCATGCGCAGGCCCACTTCCGGCGGAGAGGGGTTGGGGATGCGTCCGCCGCGCACGTCCATAAACTGGTCCCACACCCCCCGGTTGGCGGCCACAGGGATGGGACTGCAACTTCTCCTCGCCAGCCCGCTGCACATCCAGATCCCGGCCCCAGGCCCCCGTGCGCAGGATGCCTTCCGTGCAGAAGACCCGGATATCCGATTCGCACGAGGGGATGGTGTTGCCGCATCCGCTCAGGGTGACCAGCGCGCCCGAGTGCAGCCGGGCCATGACCGTGGCCGCAATGTCCACGGGCGATGCCCCGGTTGTCCAGCCAGGCGGCCACCTCCACAAACTCCTCCCCGGCCAGGTCGGCCACGGTGTTGAGCAGGTGCGCGCCCGTGTCAAACATGAAGCCGCCGCCGGAGAGTTCGGGCATCTGCCGCCAGGTGCCCGTGGTGTTGGGCTGCCAGTTCTGCCAGATCACCCCGTGGATGTTGAGGATGCGCCCCAACTCCCCGCTGCGCAGAATGCGCACGGCCTCCCGCACATGGGGCGACAGGCTGCCGTTGAAGGCCACCACCAACAGCCGCCCGGTGCGGTCCCGCACGTCGATCAGGTTGGCGGCCTCGTCCGCGCTCATCACCATAGGCTTCTCCAACAGCACATCCAGCCCGGCCTCCAAGCACATCTTGGCCTGGCCAAAGTGCAGCACATGGGGGGTGATGATAAAGGCGGCGTCCAACTCATGGGCGTGGGCGGCCAGGAGATCGGCCAGGTTCGGCACATTGGCCGGCGGGGTCAGCCCGGCCTCGGTGAAGACGGTGCAAAAATCGGCGTAGGATTTGGCCGACGGCTCGCAGACCAGCTTGAAGGGCACCGCATCCCCCTGGCTGATCATCTGGCGCACATGGTGCCGGGCCATGCCCCCGCTGCCCACCAGCACAGCAGCGGCCACAGGGTGGGTGATCGGATCGGGACGTTTGCTCATAAAGAGTCCTCTTTTGTTGAAATCGGATACGGTCGGTGGGGAAAACGGGTGAGCGGGTGAGCGGGTGAAGGGGTGTTGACCTTCCTCGCAACTCGCAACTCGCAACTCCCCTCCATTATAGCCGAAAGTGCCTGGGAGAGTAAGAAGCAATTATTGTGAAATAATCCACAATGTCCCGGAAAACCCAGGACCGCAACCCCTTCCCCTGGGTCAGCTTTGGGCTTATAGTGGGGCTATCAGTGCCTTCCCGGCACAGTTAGCCCCACAGTGTTAAAGCAACCCATTTTAACCCGGTCATGACACCGGGCCTGTCCTGCCCCAAAAGGCAACCCAAAAGAAAGAGGAGAGAACAATGAGACGAAATTGGACAATCGGCGCAATTTTATTGGTGGTGATGCTGGTGATGGCGGCTTGTGCCGTCCCCGCCCCTGTCGCTCCGGCCCCGGCTGTGGAAGCCCCCGTGGTGGTCGAAGCCCCCGTCGTTGTTGAACCCACCGCCGTGCCCGTCGTCGAGGCAGTCGTGGAACCCACAGCCGTGCCCATGGTCGAGCCCGTGATGATGGAGTTGGACGCCTTCACCCTGGGCTCCATGATGGTCTCTGAGGTCCCCGTCTTGGACGGCGTGGCCGATGACGCCGCTTGGGCCAACGCCCCGGTCGCCATGTTCGACCTCAAAAAGGGTGCCAACATGGAAGAGACCACTGTGAACATGCAGTCGGTCTATACCGCGGACACGGTCTACTTCCTGCTCACCTATGCGGACCCCACGGAGAGCTTCATGCGCTCCCCTTGGGTCAAGCAGGATGACGGCACCTGGAAGGTGCTGAAGGATGAGAACGACAAGGGCGGCGACAACAACGTCTATTACGAAGACAAGTTGAGCATCATCTGGGACATCGACAACAGCATTCCCAAGTTCGAGCGCCAAGGCTGCACCGTGGCCTGCCACAGCACCGGCGTGGATGCGGAAGTCAAGCCCTATGGCAACAAGTACACCGAGTCCGGCATGGGCGACATGTGGCACTGGAAATCCGTGCGCAACATCGGCCAGTTGGACGACCAATATCTGGACTCCACCCCCTATTCCGCCGAGGCGACCTCGGCTGGCCGCAAGAGCGACCCCAGCGATGGCGGCGGCTATGTGACCAACCAGACCGAAGACAAGACCCTGCCCATGTGGATGAGCGCTGATGGCTCCTTCCTCGGTTCCATCCTGGACAGCGAGAAGGTCGCCTTTGACGACGCCCTCTTCGCTGCTGGCGACATGGTTGCCGGCATCACCAAGTCCCCCTTCACCGGGGACCGGGGTGACCTCTCCGCCGGTTGGCAGTACGCCGACGGCATGTGGACCCTGGAAATCAGCCGGGCCCTGGTCACCGGTTCCGAGTTCGACGTTCAGTTCAGCGACCTGACCCAGCCCTACTACTTCGGCGTCGCCGTCTTCGACAACGCCCAGGTCCGCCACGCCTATCAGACCCGGCCCGACACCTTCCTCTTCTTGCCCGAAGGCACCGTTGTGGCTGCCCCGGAAGCAGCGGTTGAGTTGGACGCCTATACCTTGGGCTCCATGATGGCCGATGCCGCCCCCGTCCTGGACGGTGTGGCCGACGACGCCGTGTGGGCCGACGCCCCAGTCGCCCTGTTCGACCTCAAAAAGGGTGCCAACATGGAAGAGACCACTGTGAACATGCAGTCGGTCTATACCGAAGACATGATCTACTTCCTGCTCACCTATGCGGACCCCACGGAGAGCTTCATGCGCTCCCCTTGGGTCAAGCAGGATGACGGCACCTGGAAGGTCTGAAGGATCGAGAACGACAAGGGTGGCGACAACAACGTCTATTACGAAGACAAGTTGAGCATCATCTGGTCCATCGACAACAGCATTCCCAAGTTCGAGCGCCAAGGCTGCACCGTGGCCTGCCACAGCACGGGCGTGGATGCGGAAGTCAAGCCCTATGGCAACAAGTACACCGACGAAGGCATGGGCGACATGTGGCACTGGAAATCCGTGCGCAACATCGGCCAGTTGGACGACCAATATCTGGACTCCACCCCCTATTCCGCCGAGGCGACCTCGGCTGGCCGCAAGAGCGACCCCAGCGATGGCGGCGGCTATGTGACCAACCAGACCGAAGACAAGACCCTCCCCATGTGGATGAGCGCCGATGGCTCCTTCCTCGGCTCCATCCTGGACAGCGAGAAGGTCGCCTTTGACGACGCCCTCTTCGCGGCTGGCGACATGGTTGCCGGCATCACCAAGGCCCCCTTCACCGGCGACCGGGGTGACCTCTCCGCCGGTTGGCAATACGCCGACGGCATGTGGACCCTGGAAATTGGCCGCAAGCTGGTCACCGGTTCCGAGTTCGATGTCCAGTTCAGCGACCTGACCCAGCCCTACTACTTCGGCGTCGCCGTCTTCGACAACGCCCAGGTCCGCCACGCCTATCAGACCCGGCCCGACACCCTGATCTTCTTGGCTAAATAGGTTGCAGGCGGGCAACCGCTGACAGATATGCAGAGGCAGATGCGTCGTGACAGATGCGTCGTGAAAAAGGGGGATGTTCTGAGTACAGAACATCCCCCTTTTTGTTCCCAGGGTCTTGACGTATACTTGGCTGCATTGGGTTTGCGTCTGTTCAAAACAAGTTAGCGGAGTTCGCACCCCCTGGTGCGAACGGGTCGGCAAGGCTTTGATGTGAGTACAGCGGTTCAACTGAGCTTGCCGAACGGGGTTTCCCGGTGATCCATTCATCAACCCGCCGGGTCACGGACCCGGAGGCATCAAGCTAAGACGTCGGGCTTTTGGGAAAAGCCCGACGTCTGGGTCAACCCACCGCTGGCCTGAGGAAATGAGTGATGCTCATGCCAGGATCGGCGTGGCGAGAAGTCCGACTTTCTTCAAAAGTCGGACTTCCACGGGTGCTGGCGTGACCAAAAACCGTTAGCTTGATGCACAGGGGTCACGGACCCGGCCAGCGCGCAGGGTATCCCGGCCTTGTTTCCGCCAGACTGGACTAGAAAACGACAGAAAGCGCACAGTCTATGATTTGGAAAGAAGTCTTGGCCCTCAATCATATCATTATTCTCTTCATCTATGGGCAGGTTTTCTTTGTGCTGGGCTTGGCCATCTTTTTGCAATCCCGCCGCCACAGCCGGTTGAAGCTGGCGCGGGATCTGCGCTGGCTGGCTAGCTTCGGCATTTTGCACGCCATGCACGAATGGGGGCTGGTCTTCATCCCCATCCAGGCCGAGTATATGCCGCACTTTGTGATTGCCATGTGCTGCTGATAGCCCAGATGGCCCTGCTGGTGGCCTCCTTCCTCTGCCTGCTGATCTTTGGCATTGTCCTCGTGGAGAAGCCGGCTTCGCCTGTGGCGCGGGCTGGCGGTGATGCCTGGTAGCCGGGTGGGTGACAGTCACCGTGTTGGCCTATGCTGGGCATCCTGACCGGTCTGCCGCCCATGCAGATCACCGCCACGGCGGCCCGGTATCTCCTGGCTTTGCCCGGCGGGGTTCTGGCTGCCGTGGGTCTCTATCGCCTGGGCACACCCGGCTGATCGACCAAGAGAACACCAAATATGGACGCAGCCTGCGCTGGAGCGGCTATGCCCTGCTGGGCTATGCCCTGGCCGGCGGATTGATCGTGGCCCCGGCCCCCTTTTTCCCGGCCAATGTGTTCAACCAGATCCGGCTTTTGGGCTGGATCGGCATTCCCATCGAGATCTTCCGATCCTTTGCCGGTCTGGTGCTCACGGTCAGCATTATCCGGGCCTTGGAACTCTTTGAGGTCGAAGTGGATCGGCTGATCGAGACCATGGAAGTGGAGGCCATCCAGGCCGCCGAGCGGGACCGCATCGGCCAGGAGATCCACGATGGGGCCATGCAGGGCATCTACTCCGTGGGGCTGATCCTGGATTCCATGACCAAGCATGTGGAGACCCCCCTGGCCACCCAGCGGCTGGATCAGGCGCACCAGGTGCTGGAACAGGTGATCTTCGACCTGCGCCGCTACATGGTCTCCTTGCGCACCCGCCCGCCGGAGCGTTCTTTGCAGGAGGAGTTGACCCAATTGGCCGCGGATCCCCGCTTCCGCAGCCTGCTCCAGATCCATCTGGAGGTGGACGAGTGCCCGGCTTTGGATGCGGAGCGCATCGGCCACATCACCGGGTTGGTCCAAGAGGCCCTGTCCAACGTGGTGCGCCACGCGGGGGCCAGCCAGGCCATCGTCCGCTTCACCCAGAAAGCGTGCGAGATCGATCTACAGATCCAGGACGACGGGCGGGGCTTCACCGGCGCCCCCAATTCGGCTGGCTATGGGCTGAAGACCATGCAAACCCACGCCCGGATGATGGGCTGCACCATGTCCGTCGATTCCGCGCCGGGCAAGGGGACCACTGTGCGGGTAGTCAGTAATTAAGAGGAGACGTTGATGGCGGCTTTACGTGTAATTTTGGTGGATGATCACGAAGTGGTGCGCATGGGGTTGCGCATGGTGATGGAGGAGATGCCGAGTGTGCGGCTGGTGGGCGAGGCCAGCGGGGTGGACGAAGCCCTCTTGCTCTGCCAACAAGTCCAGCCCGACGTGGTGATCATGGACATCAAAATGCCCGGTCGCAGCGGGGTGGAGGGGTGCCGGGAGATCACCCAGCGCTGGCCCCGCATCCGGGTGATCATGCTCTCGTCCTTTGTGGACGATGATCTGCTATCCGATGCCATCCAAGCCGGGGCAATGGGCTATGTGCTGAAAAATGTGGGCACCCAAGAGTTGGTGCGGGCCCTGGAGGCCGCGGCCCGGGGCGAATCCTCCCTGGACCCAGCCATCACCCACCGGATGCTGGCCATGATGCGTCGCCGGGACCAGCAGGGCAACCCCTTCGCCGAGCTGACCAAGCGGGAGATCGTGGTGCTCCACCTCATCTCCCAGGGCAAGACCAACGCCGAGATTGCCGGCGATCCTCTTTCTGAGCGAGAAGACCGTGCGCAACCACGTCAGCACCATCATGACCAAGCTCAACGTCAGCAACCGGGTAGAGGCCGCCACCCTGGCCCTGCGCAAGCGGATCGAGAATTATTTGCCGGAGGGGTAGGGACGTGGGCGGCATGGATCAGATAATTTGCGGAAAGAGGGCTCCCAGCTGCGGGCGGTTCGCATAATTCGGTGTAGGCTGAGCCAAATTTCGTGGTCTAGGTTGCGTTCTTCGGCGCACGGGATCATCGACTAGGCGAAACGACCACCAGCCCGACCTTGGAAAGAGCGCGCCGTATCCAAGAACCGCCAACTCCCCGGCCACCAAGGCCAGGCTGATAAATGATTCAGACTAAGGCCAGCCGCTCGTAAACCTCGGATGACAGCTACTCCAACGAGTAGGGACCGTGGGTAACCAGGTGGTGGTCCGCGCTTGGTGAGGACGGATCTCCGAGATGTTGGCCCCATGACTGGGAACAGAACACCAATGCACGATCTGTAAGGGGCTGGACCAGCAGGCCCAGGAGAACTGCCAAGGCCACGCACCCATCTGGCGACCGTCCAGGCTGGCTCCAAGGCCATGCGTTTGCGGGGCCGAGAGTTGGGTAGCCAGCAAAAATGAGGTCAAGCAGGGGCAGCCAAGGCAGCAACCGCCTCAACACAGCCAGCCCGCCTCGGTCCTGGCAACGGGCGCTGCCTCATGGTGCTTCAACTCCGTACATTTTGCCTCGTGCTCCAACACCAACGCCACGCTGGAAAGCAGCCGCAGATGCTGCGCACGGCAACCAGAAGATTGCGGCGAATGCACCAGAAAACTACGCAGAATGGCGATGATAATCATGGGTTTGTCCAATCGACTCGACTCGGCTTAGCGGATCGTAGCGATGCATTTCTATCGTCTCGACGATCAAGTGCTGGCCAAATGCGCTTCCACCGCGGCGATGGCGTTGCCCAGCCCATCCTCGGCCTGGATTTGGACGGAGAGGTGCTTGGCCCGCTCGGCCATTTGCGGGTCGGTGACGGCTTGGCGGATGGCTAGCGCCAGATCGGTCCGCGGTGAGTTTGGGCCGAAGGATGGGCTTGGGGCCGACACCCAAGGCGTGGACCCGACCTCCCCAAAAGGGCTGATCCGCCATGTGGGGGACGATGATGGGGGGCGTCCCGGCCCGCAGGGCGGCGGCGGTGGTCCCCGCGCCGCCGTGATGGACCACGGCGTCCATGCGGGGGAAGAGCCAGCCGTGGGGCACGGCGTCCAGGCGCAGGAGGGTGTCGGGCAGGTCCGCGTCCCCCAGGCCGGCCCAGCCGGAGAGCAGGACGGCCTGTACGCCGCTGCGTTGCACCGCATCCACGACAAGCTGTGACATGCGCTTTCCGGCCTCCCCGGTCATGCTGCCAAAACCAATGGAGATTGTCGACGCCCCCTCCTCCTTCCCCGCACGAAGAAAGCTTAAAAGCCGATCCGGTGGTTGCCAGGCCTGCTCCCCTTTTTCATCCAAAAAAAGATAGCCCGTGGTCTGCACATTGTTCGGCCAATCCGGGGCCGGGGGCACGACGTGGGGGCTGTAGCAGAGGATGAAGGGGACGCGCAGAAGCTGGGCCTCGCTCTCGAATCGGGTTTGGGGGGGCAGACCGAGGGTGATCTGGCGGAAACGGCTGGCGCTGTTGCCGTAGATCTACCACCCCGCGGGCTGGATGACGAGTTTGCCAAAGAGATAGTTGAGCCAGCTTTTGCGGGTGGGCAGGGGTGCGTTCATCATGGCCCCGCCATGAGCGGGTGGCGACCACGGGGGGCTGCAAAAGCTGGACCATGTGGGGGGTGCCCAGCTTTTCGGCGATGGAGGTGCCATAGATCATGGTGGTGAACTGGGAGATGATCAGGTCCGCGCCCTGGCAGGCGGCGTAGGCGTCGTTGGCCATGTCCAGCCCATATTGGTCCAGCAGGTGGCGCATGACCCGGAGTTGGGCCAGGGGATTGTTGCCCCGCTCGGACCACTCTTGCCCGGCGTCCGTCGCCATGAGGGCCTGCACATCTACGGAGGAGGGGGCGGCGTGGAGACCGTGGCCGCGGATCCACGCCTCGAAACCCGGCGCTGGCCAGAACGGTGACCGTGTGGCCCCTGGCGGCCAGGCCTTTGCCCAGGGCGATGCCCGGCTGGGCGTCTCCCCGGGTGCCGTGGGCGAGGATGGTGATGCGGGCGGGTGTGGGCATCTGGGTCATCCTATCTTCGCCGCTTTGTGAAGAGATCCAGCATGACGGCCAAAATGAAGACGATGCCTTTGATCACTTGTTGGTAATACGAGGAGATGCCCAACAGGTTCAGCCCGTTGGAGAGGACGCCGATGATGAATGCGCCCACGACTGTGCCGCCCACACCGCCTACGCCGCCGAAGAGGCTGGTGCCCCCCAGCACGGGCGCGGCGATGGCGTCCAGCTCCCAGCCCGTGGCCGCGTTGGGTTGGGCCGACCAGAGCCGGGCGGTGAGCAAGATACCGGCCAAGGCCGCGCAGAGTCCGCTGATCACGTAGACCATCAGCGTCACCCGATCTGTGGAGACGCCGGCCAGCCGGGTGGTCTCTGGGTTGCCGCCTGTGGCGTAGACGTGCAGGCCAAAGCGGGTGTGGCGCAGGATGAAATAGGCAACCCCAGGCCAGGATCAGCATGATCAGCACGGGGACGGGCAGGCCCAACACCTTGCCGTTGCCCAGCCAGATGAAGGTTTCATCCAGCCCGGCGATGGGGCGGCCTTGGGTATAGACCAGGGTGGCGCCCCGGGCCACGGCCAGCATGGCCAGGGTGGCGACGAAGGGGGGCACGCCGCCCCGCACGATCAACAGCCCGTTGATGGCCCCGATCCCACCCCCGGCGGCCAGGGCCAAGAGGATGGCCACGGGCGTGGCCATGCCTTGACGGGCGGCCAATCCCGCCGCCAGTGCCCCGGCCAAGGCCATCACCGAGCCGACCGAAAGGTCGATGCCCGCGGTCAAAATGGTGAAGGTCATGCCGATGGCCACAATGGCGATCATGGAGGTTTGGAGGGCGATGTTGAGCAGGTTGTCCACCTGCAAAAAGCGCTCGGACCCCACGGCAAAGATGGTGCCGATGCCCAGCAAGATCACAAAGACACTGAAGCGCCGGAAGAGATCCCCCAGCACCATCATACTCGATTTGCCATTACCCGCGGCGGCGTTCGTCACTGCCATGATTGTCCTCTATTTCAGAAAAGGAATAGAACACAGATTTGACGGATTTTACGGATTAAAACGGATCTTTTTTGATCCGTGAAAATCCGTTTTATCCGTTCAATCCGTGGCCTATTTGTTCGTCCCCGTCGCCGCCCGCATGATGGCGTCTTGGGTGGCTTCGTCTCGGCTGAATTCGCCGGTGATGCGGCCTTCGTGCATGACCAGGATGCGGTCGGCCACGCCCAGGACTTCGGGCAGTTCGGACGAGATCATGAGCACGCCCACGCCTTGTTGGGCCAATTGATCCATGAGGCCGTGGATCTCGGCCTTGGCCCCCACGTCGATGCCCCGGGTCGGCTCGTCCAACATCAGCACCTTGGGCTGCAAGGTGAGCCAGCGGGCGATCACCACCTTCTGCTGGTTGCCGCCGGAGAGGTTGCGTACCCGCTGCAAAATGCCCGGCGTGCGGATGTCCAGCCGCTTGACATACTCCTTGGCCATGCTGTCCGCCTCGCCGGTGCTGACAAAGCCCAGGGTGGTGACCTGGTGCATGGCGCTCATGGTGACATTTTCCCGCACGGCCATGTTGAGGAACAGCCCCTGCTGCTTGCGGTCTTCGGGGACCAGACCCAGGCCCAGCTTCATGGCGTCCCCCGGCGACTTGATGCGCACGGGGGTGCCCTCCATTCGAATCTCCCCGGCGCTGGCCGGGCGCACGCCGAAGAGGGTCTCGGCCAGGGCCGTGCGGCCCGCGCCCACCAGCCCGGCAATGCCCAAAATTTCCCCTCGGTGCAGGGTAAAGCTGACCCCCCGCAGTTCGTCGCCCGTCGGCCAAGTCGGTCACGGTCAGCACTTCCGCCCTGACGGTGGACGCGCCCTTTGGGGTAGAGTTCGCCCAGATCCCGGCCCACCATCATGGTGACAATCTTCTCCTCGTCCAGCTCGGCCGTGGGGAGGGTGGCGATCCATTGCCCATCCCGCAACACGGTCACCCGGTCGGTGATGGCGAAGACTTCGTCCAGCCGGTGGGAAATAAAAATCAGGGCCACGCCCTGGTCCCGCAGGTCGCCCATGACCCGGAAGAGCACGTCGGTCTCCCGGTCGGTGAGGGAGGAGGTCGGTTCGTCCATGGCGATGATGTCGGCGTTGAGGCTGAGGGCCTTGGCCACCTCCACCATCTGCTGCTGGGCGATGCTCAACCCCTCCACCAGATCCTTGGCGTCCACGTCCACCTTGAGGCGATCCAGCAACACCTGGGCCTCTTTGTAAAGAGTCCGCCAGTCGATAGTCCCTGGCAGTCGCCCCTTGGGTTCCCGGCCCAAATAGATATTCTGGCCCACGGTCAAATAGGGGATCAGGGAGAGCTCCTGGTGGATCATGCTGATGCCCAGGCTTTGGGCATCACCGGGGCTGTTGATGACCACGGACTTGCCGTCCAGGGTGATCTCCCCGCTGTCGCCTTTGTAGGCCCCAGTCAGGACCTTCATCAAGGTGCTTTTTCCCGCGCCGTTTTCCCCCACCAAGGCGTGGATCTCTCCCTTGGCCAGCTCAAAGCTGACATCCTGCAAGGCGCGCACGCCGGGGAAGGATTTGGAAATGGATTGCATGTGGAGATAGGGCATGATGGGTTTGGTGGGTGGTTTGTTGATTGGTTGATTGGTTGATTTGTTGCGAGATATGAGTTGCGAGATGCGAGATGTGGGTTGCGATAGACTATCGAATGTCCGCGCAACTCGCATCCCGCATCTCGCATCTCGCTCTACTTAACGACCAAAGCCAGACGACACGGGGATATAACTCTCCACCGCGCCGCCGCTCAGGAACTTGATGGACTCTTCCACACCCAGGCGGCCCATTTCGGAGGGCTGCTGGGCGACTGTGGCGGCCAGGGTGCCGGCGTTGACTGCGGCCACGGCGTCATCCACGGCGTCGAAGCCGACGAAGACGATGCCAGTGGTGCCAGCGGCCTGGGCAGCTTCCACCGCGCCCAGGATCATCTCGTCGTTGTGGGCGAAGACACCAGCGATTTCGGGCTGGGCTTGCAGGATGTTCTCGAAGACGCTCAGGCCCTCGGCTCGGTTGAAGTTGGCGGTCTGCTTGGCGACGATGGGGGCACCGGCGCAGTTGGCCGCCATGTAGTCGTTGAAGCCTTGACCACGGTCACGGGCAGCGGAGGTACCGGCGATCCCTTCCAACTCCACCACGTTCCCCGCGCCGCCGATGGCCTGGCACAGGAACTCAGCCGCCATGGCCCCACCGGCCACGTTGTCCGAGGCGATGTGGGAGACGACCGTGCCGCCAGCCGCACCCCGGTCGATGGTGAAGACGGGGATACCGGCCGCGTTGGCCTTCTGGATGGAGGGCACAATGGCGTCCGCATCCGTGGGGTTGATGAGCAGGGCGCTGACGCCGCGCTGGATCAGGTCTTCGATGTTGGTGGCTTCCTTGGCCGGGTCATCCTGGGCATCGACCACGATCAGGGTCACACCCGCGGCGGCCGCGGCGGCTTCTGCGCCATCCTTCAGAGGTGACGAAGAAGGGGTTGTTCAGGGTGGAGAGGCTCAGGCCCAGGGTGTAGTCCATGGCCGGAGCGGCCATTTCACCGCCGGTGACCAGGGCCAGGGCCACGGGGATGTAGGCATCCACCGCCGCGCCGCCCAGGGAGGCCAGTGCGGTTTCCACGCCCAGGCGGCCCATTTCGGAAGGCTGTTGGGCGACCGTGGCGGCCAGGGTTCCGGCTTCCACGGCGGCCACGGCGTCATCCACGGCGTCGAAGCCGACGAAGACGATGCCAGTGGTGCCAGCGGCCTGGGCAGCTTCCACCGCGCCCAAGATCATCTCGTCGTTGTGGGCGAAGACACCAGCGATTTCGGGCTGGGCTTGCAGGATGTTCTCGAAGACGCTCAGGCCCTCGGCCCGGTTGAAGTTGGCGGTCTGCTTGGCCACGATGGGGGCACCGGCGCAGTTGGCCGCCATGTAGTCGTTGAAGCCCTGACCACGGTCACGGGCAGCGGAGGTACCGGCGATCCCTTCCAACTCCACCACGTTGCCCCGCGCCGCCGATGACGCCGCACAGGAACTCAGCCGCCATGGCCCCACCGGCCACGTTGTCCGAGGCGATGTGGGAGACGACTGTGCCGCCCGCCGCGCCCCGGTCGATGGTGAAGACCGGGATACCGGCCGCGTTGGCCTTCTGGATGGAAGGCACAATGGCGTCCGCATCCGTGGGGTTGATGAGCAGGGCGCTGACGCCGCGCTGGATCAGGTCTTCGATGTTGGTGGCTTCCTTGGCCGGGTCATCCTGGGCGTCGACCACGATCAGTTCCACGCCCGCAGCCTTGGCCGCAGCCTCTGCGCCATCCTTCAGGGTGACGAAGAAGGGGTTGTTCAGGGTGGACAGAGAGAGACCCAACTTCACACCCGTGTCCGCCGGGGCGGCGGGGGCAGCGGGCTGCGCTGCCGGGGCCGGACATGCCGCCAAGAGCATGGCAGCAATGACCAACATGACGATCAAAATTCGGTTCTTCATTTTTTTCTCCTTTGAAATGAACAGTTTGAGTTGCGAGATGCGAGATGCGAGATTGCGAGATGCGAAGTCCAACGCCTAACTCGCAACTCGCAACTCACATCTCATTTAAGCGCTTTATACAACAACAAAGCCAGGGCGATCACCACGCCGGTGACCACGGGCTGGTAAAACGACGAAACGTTGAGCAGGTTGAGACCGTTATTGAGCACGGCGATCACCAACACGCCCAAGAGGGTCCCCATGAGACTGCCTTCTCCCCCGGCAAAACTGGTGCCCCCCACCACGACCGCGGCGATGGCGTCAAACTCATACGCCACCCCGGCCGTGGGCTGGGCCGAGTTGAGCCGAGCCACCAAGATCATGCCGGCCAGAGATGCCAGGGTCCCGGCCAGGCTGTAGACAAAGATGATGTAGCGATCCGTGGGGATGCCGGCAAAGCGGGCGGCGGTGGGGTTGGTGCCCAAGGCCAGGATATGCTGCCCCACCTGGGTGCGGGTGAGCAGAATATAGCCCAACAAAAAGACCACCCCGGCGATGACGATGGGCATGGGCACCGGGCCGACACTGCCCGTGCCCAAGGTGCGGAAAGCATCGGGCATGCCGGTGATGGGCTTGCCCTGGGTGTAGGTCAGGGCCATGCCCCGGGCGATGGTCATCATGCCCAGGGTGGCGACAAAGGGGGGCACCTTGGCCTTGGTGATGATCAGGCCGTTGGCCAATCCCAGCCCAGCCCCCAAGCCCAGGCCCAGGACAATGGCAACCGGCACGGGCATCCCCTGTTGCAGCAGATCCGCGGTGACCACGGTGGAGAGGGCCAACACCGCGCCCACGGAGAGGTCAATCCCCGCGGTCAGGATCACATAGGTCATGCCCACGGCGATGATGCCGTTGATGGTGGATTGGCGCAGGATATTGACCAGGTTGCTGGGGGTGAAGAAGCGATCCGACATCAAACTCAGGGCCAAACAGAGGATCAAAAACGAGACCAACAGCCCATAACGCTGACCTAACTCCCGCAGATTTACCTTCGACATGCCATACCTCGAATAACAGTTTAGAAAACTGATGATTTAGCCACGAAGTCACGAAGATGGGAAGGTTCACGAAGGATTTGAAGGTAAGGAAAATTTGTTCATCTTCGTGCAGCTTCCTTTCTTCCCTTCTTCGTGGCTACCTCTTCTCCCTACTTCAAAACACCACCCCGGACACCAAAATGATGTTGGCATAGGGCGTGCATTCCCCCGTGCGGACCACGGCTTGGGCCCCGTTGGTCTGGCCCTTGAAGTCCTTGTGGGAGACCATTTCAATGGGGATCTCCCCCAACAGATCCCGCACATCGGCCAGGAGATCCGGGCTGGCCTCGGCCATCTCTGCGGCCACGATGGCCCGCTCCACTTCCATCTCCAAGAGCACGGCTTCCAGCGTCTCCAAGAAGGAGGGGATGCCCGGCACCAGGGCCAGATCAATGCGCCGGGGGCGAAACGGGATGGGCAGCCCAGCATCGCAGATCACCAGGGTGTCCGTGTGGCCCATGCCGGAAATGGCCGTGGACAGGGGTTGGTTGAGCAGTCCGATCTTTTTCATGGTTTCTCCTTTTGGGCGAGATGCGGGTTGCGGGTTGCGAGATAGGCGTTATGTGGTCACGCGCCTTCTAACTCGCATCTCCTATCCCGCATCTCGCAACATTTTCTCCACATCGCTTCGTCGGGGCAGGGAGGGTTGGGCGCCAAAGCGGGTCGTGGAGAGTCCGCCCGTGGCGTTGCCCCAGCGCATGGCTTCGATCAAGGATTTGCCTTCGCCCAGGGCCACGGCCAGGCCGCCCAAAAAGGCATCCCCGGCCGCGGTGGTGTCCACGGGGGTGACCGGGAAGGCGGGGACAAGGTGGCTGCCCTCGGCGGTGGTGAGCAGGGCACCTCGGCTGCCCAAGGTCAAAATGACGGCACCCACGCCCAATTCCAGCAGGCGGGCGGCGGCGGCGTGGGCCTGGGCTTCGTCCTCCACGGGCAGGCCGGAGAGGAGGGCGGTTTCCGGCTCGTTGGGGATCAAGATGTCCACCAGGGCCAGGAGTTCCGGGGGCAAGGGCCGGGCCGGGGCCGGGTTGAGGACCACCCGCACGCCGTGGGCCTTGGCGATTTGGGCCGCCCGCATCACGCTTTCCAGGGGCAGTTCCAGTTGCAGCAGCAGCACATCCGCGCCGGTGATGGCGGCCTCGGCCGCGTCCACATCTGCCGGGGTGACCTGCCAGTTGGCCCCGGAGGCCACGATGATGGTGTTGCGCCCGGCGTCGTCCACGGTGATCAGGGCCACACCCGTGGGTTCCTCCGGCGTGGGGATCACTTGGCTGTGGTCCACCCCATCCGCCCCCAGGCTGGTCCGCAAGGAGTCGGCAAAGCCATCCGTCCCCAGACGCCCAATCATGGTCACTTCTCCACCCAAACGGGCAGCGGCCACGGCCTGATTGGCCCCCTTGCCGCCGGGCAGGGTCACAAAGCCCCGGCCCAACAAGGTCTCCCCCGGCATGGGAATGCGGGGCGAACGCACGACCAGATCCATATTCAGACTACCGACGACGGTGATTTTGGCGGGCATGACGGACTCCGAAGGAAATGCACAATGGACAATGGACAATGCACAATGAATGTTATGACAACTTCTTGACGGTGAAGGGGGATCTGGTGGTTAAACGAAATTGGGTAATTGGGCGGGAATTAGGTCTCCCCACGCCCATTGTGCATTGTTCATTGTGCATTGGCCATTGATGTCGATCCCCGCACCACCAACCCCGTCCCCAACCAGCGCCGGCGAGGGGCAATGTCCGGGTCGGCCATGCGTTCTAGGAGCAGGGAGACGGCCAAAGTGCCCATTTCTCGCTTGGGCTGGGCCACGGTGGTGAGGGGGGGATTGGTGAAGGAGGCCAACTGCACGTCATCAAAGCCGACGATGGAGAGGTCCGCCGGAATGCCCAGGCCCAGTTCGATCCCGGCGCTGATGGCCCCCACGGCCATGAGGTCGTTGCAGGCAAAGATGGCCGTGGGCGGGTTGGGGCCGGTCAACAGCCCCTTGGCCGCGGCATAGCCGCTGGCATAATGAAAATCACCCTTGACCACCAGACTTTCGTCCACGGCCACCCCGGCGGCGGCCAGGGCCTGGCGATAGCCCGTGGCCCGCTCGGCTGTGGGCGTCACATCCGACGCGCCGGTGATGCAGGCGATGCGCCGGTGGCCCAGGGCCAGGAGATGCGCCGTGGCCAGTTGTCCGCCCTGGGCATTCTCGGTCAGCACGGCGTCGGCGTGGATGTTGGGCAGATCCCGGTCCACCACGACCATGGGGGGCAGGGCGATGTTGGCGATGTTGCTCGTGCTGCTCCCCGCGGCCACCAGGATGATGCCGTCCACCTGTTTTTCCAACAGCACGTTTATGTAAAACCGCTCCCGGTCCAGATCGCCTGCCGAGTTGCACAGAATCAGGCTGTAGTCGTTCCGGTAGGCGGTCTCTTCGATGCCCCGGGCCACTTCGGCAAAATAGGGGTTGGCGTTGTCGGGCACGATCATGCCCATGGTGTGGGTGCGGCCTTGGCGCAGGCTGCGGGCCAAGCGGTTGGGCTGATAGTTGAGCGCGGACATGGCCACCACCACCCGCTCCCGCAGATCTGCGCTGACGGGCCGGGTGTTGTTGATCACATGGGAGACCGTGGTGACGGAGACGCCGGCCTGGTCGGCCACGTCGGACATGGTTGCGGGCATGAGGGTTGAGTTGTTGATTGGTTGATTGGTTGATTGGGAGCTGGCAAACGATTGCGCAATCGTTTGCGAGGTAAGTATAGCAGGGATTTGGAGGGGTTGTCAAGGGGCAAATGATCAGTGATCAGTGGATGCGTCAAGTTTTTGGAAGCGGCATAAAACCAACCCCACCCCAACCCTCCCCAGATTGGGGAGGGGGCAGATCGTGCGTACCGGACTTCCGACTACGGCGATCCGGCTCCTCCCCCACCCTGGGGGAGGCTGGGAGGGGGTGTCTGTTCATATCCAAGAATGACGCACACCCAATGAATCAATATAGCGGCCAGAAAATAGGCAGGACCAACAAGACCACGGCCAAGACCGTCAGGGTGAGGGGCAGCCCGACCCGGATGTAGTCGGTGAAGCGGTAGCCGCCGGGGCCCATGGTCAGCACGTTGGCCGGGTGGGCCACGGGGCTGAGGAAGCTGGCCGAGGCGGACATGGCCACGGTCATCATCAGGGCGTAGGGGGACATGCCCAGATCAACGGCCATGTCCAGGGCGATGGGGGCCAAGAGCACGGCCACGGCTGCCGTGGGCATGACTTGGGCCGCCAGGGTGGTGAGGATGAAGAGCGCGGCCACCACGGCCAAGGGGCCAAATCCGCCGACCCCGGACACAACGCCCCCGGCCAGGAATTGGGCCGCCCCGGTCTGCTGCATGGCGATGCCCAAGGGCAGCATCCCGGCGATCAGAAAGACGGCCTTCCACTCGATATAGCGGTAGGCCTCTTCCATAGTCACACAGCCGGTCAGCACCACCAAGGAGGCACCCACCACCGCGGCAATGGAGATGGGCCACCAGCCCAGGATCACCGAAAGGACGACGCTGGCCATAATCAGCAGGGCCACCGGGGCCTTGTTGAGGCGGGGGATTTCCTGATCCACCTCGGTCAACACCAGGAAATCCGGCTCGCTGCCCAGCACCCGGATCTTCTCCGTGGGTCCGTAGAGCAAGAGGGCGTCTCCAAAACGCAGGGTCATTTCGGCCAGGGCGTCGTGGTGGGTCTTGCCTTCCCGCAGGATGGCCAGGACGTTCAGGCCGTACTTCTCGCGAAAATGGAGCTGGCGCAAGGTCTGCCCGGCCAGGGTTGTGTGGGGCGAAAGGGTGGCCTCCACAAAGCGCACATCGTCCGACTCCAGGGCGGGCAGAGAGACCGGGGAGGCCTCGTCGATCTCCAGATGTTGCAGCCCTTGCAGGGCCAGCAGATCCTCCTGCCGCCCCTCCACCATCAGGGTGTCCCCGGCCATCAATTGGGTCGTGGACGAAGGCACCACCTCCGACTTGTCCTGGCGCACGATCCCCACCACGGTCAGCCCAAAGGCATCCCCCAGGCGACTCTGGGCCAGGGTCTTGCCCACCAGGGTGGAGGCCTCTGGCACCCGCACCACCAACAGACGCTCGTGCAGGCTATAGACCTGCGCCACCTCTGGGCTGGAGACCAGGAAATCAGCCGTGTTGCGCAACTGGTCAAGCTGGGCACGGGTGCCGTGGACAAGCAGGGTGTCGCCCAGTTCCAGGGGGATGTGTTGCAGGTGGGTGCGGTGGGCCACCCCGTCCCGCCAGATGGCCAGGACCGTGACATCGTAGGTGCGGCGAAAGTCGATCTGGGTCAAGGATTTGCCAAGCAGGGCCGATCGGGGCGACAAGGTAATCTCGGCCACCTGGATCTGCCGGGCGGCCAGATGCTCGACGGTCAGGGCGTCGTCTTCCATGACCAACTGCTGTTGGCCCAACAGCTCACCCAACTGGTCAAGCTGGCCTGTCACCAGCAGACGGTCGCCGTCTTGGAGCACGGTTTGGGGATGAAGCAGCAGTTGGGTCTGGCCGTTGCGGATGATGCCGATCAGGTTCAGCCCCAGGGCAGAGCCAAGGCGGCTCTCGGCCAGGGTCTTGCCGGCCAGGGCAGACTGGGCGGGCAGACGCACCACAGAGATGCGCTGGCTCAACCCGTAGACCTGATCCAGGTTGGTCTGGTGGGAATCGGCGAACTCCCCGGCCGGGTCCCGGTGGGGCAGCAGGTGACGGCCCACCAGGGTCATAAAGGCGATCCCGGCCAGCATCACGGCCAACCCCGTGGGGGTAAAATCGAAGAAGCGGAAGGGGGGCAAGCCGCTGTTGCGCAGGGCATCGCTGACCAGAATGTTGGGCGGCGTGCCGATCAGCGTGGTGAGTCCACCCAGCAGGGAGGCAAAGGCCAGGGGCATGAGCAGCCGCGAGGGTGGCCGCCGGGTGCGCTTGGCAATGCTCATCACCACGGGCAGAAGCAGGGCCACCACCCCCACATTGTTCATGAAGGCAGAGAGGGTCGCCGCGGTCAGCATGATGACCACGATCAGGCGCATCTCCCCCGTGCCGGCCCAGCGCAGGACCTGCTGGCCAATGCTGTTGGCCACACCGGTGCGGGACAGGCTGCCGCTCAGAATAAAGACGGCCCAGACGGTGACCACGGCCGGGTTGCTGAAGCCGGAAAGGGCCTCGGTGGGCGTGACCACCCCGGTCACGGCCAAAGTGCCCAGCACCAGCAGGGCCACCAAGTCCATGCGCAGCCGCTCGGTGATGAAAAGGACCACGGCCACGATGAGAACGACGAGAACAATGGCAATCTGAAGGGTCATAAACAGCCTCCCACTTGTCCATGCGGTTGATTGACTCCGGCTGGGACAGTATACATGGGTTCAGGGCATGGTTCAAGTGGATTGGGTGTCCCCGCGCCCCCGGCCCCCAATTCTGGGGGAGATTGTGGACGGTGGATCCGATGGGTGGGGGCTTGCGATTCCTGGTTGCGTTGACTTCGGGTGGGTGGGGATTTATAATGGGCGTAGCGGATAATCTTCGGCCATTTCGTAGTCTTGACATCATCCTTCGGGGGAATCCCATGAAATTCGGACTGATCCTCATCGCCATCAGCGTTGTGTGGTACATCGTTCACATGGTGATCTACAATCACTATCTCCAGAAAAACAGCCCTGGAATCTTTGATGATGTAGCGCAAACAGGTGATGGGAAAAAGCGGGAGAAAAAAGTAACCGTGGTCATGACCAGTGGCACAACCCCCGCCTGGGTGATGCTGCTGGGTATGCCGCCCATACCGTTGTTTCTGATCGGCATCGCTATTACGGTGATTGCTTTTGTCATCGGTTTGTTTACGTAGGTTTTCTGCGATGCCAGAATTTCGTGACAAAGGCAACACGCACGCTGTTTTATGGGAGAAGAACGATGATGGTGAATAAAACGCGACAACTCATCAAGAGCCTATCACCTGCCGACGCGCAGGCAGTTCTGCGAATTTTGGCCAACGCCGACGAGAAAATCGCTGTTCGGATTGCTGAAATTGCCACCACCTATTTGAGTGAGGTGGATCTGGAGGATATCGCCGCGGCGATCTATGACGACCTGGACTTGCTTCAAGTCGAAGAAGTTTGGGATCGAGCAGGAGACACAAGAGATGGGTATGTCGAAACCGACGAAGCCGCCTACCAGATGATCGAGGAGGTTCTGGAACCCTACCTGGAAGAGCTTCGAAAGTACCAACAGTTGAACATGCCGCGCCAGGCCATGCATCTGTGTATGGGGTTGTTGAAAGGGTTATGGCTGTTCGAGCAAGAGTCCACTTCAGAATTCAAGAACTGGGCCGCTGACGCGCCGCTCGGTTTTGCAGAAGAAGTGATCATTGCCTGGAAATCGGAAATCCCTGCTGGTGATGAGGTTTTGGCATTCAAAGAATTTATCGCTGGCCCGTTGGGTGGATGGGGCATGCGGCTGGTGTAGGGTCCATCGAGAGGAATTTCATGAACAAAGAACTGCTTTTTCAGTTTCTATCAACTCAAGACACCCCCAAACTGCTCGATCTGTTAAGCATGGCGTACGACCACATGGAGATCGACCAGCGCCGGGATCTGTTCGGCGATCTCGTGCAAAACCTTCCCCCTCAACCGGTTGATGGCGAGGGTCTGTTGGCCGAGATCGAGGAATTCTGTAGCGCGTCGCTTGCCGAGTATTACTACGCGCCCTTTCAGCATCAATTCCAAAAACTTCAGTCACATCCCCGAAGAGACTGAAGAATGGTTTGAGAAGATAGGCGATCTGCTTCAGGCCGCCACACAACTCTCTTCCAGGGTGAGCATTTGCAGGCGACGGTCTGTTTTGGCGAGTTGTACGGGCTTATTGCCAAGATGGAGGATGGGGAAGAGATCGTCTTCGGAGATGAGATTGGGAGTTGGATGATTCCGGGCGACGAGAAGCTGACTCTTGCGGCCTATCTCACATCACTGGCTGCGGTTTCATCCGCCGAGGAATTCGCCGCAGCCGCCGTTCCCCTGGTGCAACGGGATAGCTGGCAGTCGCTGACAGGAGAAGTTTACGCCTCTGCGATCCGGGTTGCCAACGAAGAACAACGAACCCTCCTGGCCGCGGAGGTAACCCGGTTGAAGATACGTATCGAGAGAAAGTGGTGAGGGAAGGAATTCATCCCTGGTGATCTGCCTGCTGCCCCCAACTTGAGCGATCTCTCTCAAAATCCGTGCGCCGTGGGCCCGGTACACAGGCCAACCGGTGCGAACGACCAACCAAACCGGTCATCTTGTCTTCATTTCCCCAACAGGAGGATCAATCCCCATGCAACACTATCGTATTGTCGGCCATATTTACTACATCACCACCGTCGTCTATGCCAGACGTCCGATTTTCACCCGCCCCGCCTACGTCCTGCCCCTGCTGGACAGCCTCAACTATTACCGCTATCGGGATAACTTCAAGATCATCGGCTTCGTGATCATGCCGGATCACATCCACCTGATCGTCTGGCCGTTGGGGGACGTCTGGCTGGATGACTTCATGCGGGACTTCAAACAGTTCACCGCCATGCGCATTATCCGCCAGGCCAAAGTCGAAGAGCGCACGGAGGATCTGGCAGCCTTTGCCCAGGCAGGTGAAGAGACAGGACGCGCCAAGCATAAGGTGTGGCAGGATAGCTATTGGGACAAGAACATCTACAGCGAGCAGTTCCTGCGTCAGAAGTTGAGTTATGTGCATCGGAACCCCCTGAGGGCGGGGTTGGTTGAGAAGCCGGAGGATTATGTGTATTCCAGCTATCGCAATTACGCGTTGGGCGACGACAGCCTGTTCCAAATCGACCGAGGCTGGTCCTAACCGCTCGCGGAGTTCGCACCCCCTGGTGCGAACGGCCGTGCGAACGGATCTCCATCTTACCCACTCGCTGGGTCAACCCGTTCGCACCAGGGGGTGCGAACTCCTCACGTTAACTCTCCTTTTCCCGCTCGCGGAGTTCGCACCCCCTGGTGCGCAACGGCCGTACGAATGGATCTCCATCTTACCCACTCGCTGGGTCAACCCGTTCGCACCAGGGGGTGCGAACTCCTCACGCTAACTCTCCCTTTCCCGCGCTCGCGGAGTTCGCACCCCCTGGTGCGAACGGCCATGCCCACGGATTTGCATCTTACCCACTCGCTGGGTTAACCCGTTCGCACCAGGGGGTGCGAACTCCTCACGCTAACTCTCCCTTTCCCGCGCTCGCGGAGTTCGCATCCCCTGGTGCGAACGGCCGTGCGAATGGATCTCCATCTTACCCACTCGCTGGGTCAACCCGTTCGCACCAGGGGGTGCGAACTCCTCACGTTAACTCTCCCTTTCCCGCGCTCGCGGAGTTCGCACCCCCTGGTGCGAACGGCCATGCCCACGGATTCGCATCTTACCCACTCCCTGGGTTAACCCGTTTGCGCCAGGGGGTGCGAACTCCTCACGTTAACTCTACCTTTCCCGCGTCGCGGAGTTCGCACCAGGGGGTGCGAACTCCGCGGGGGTGGATATGATCCAATCGGCGTTTCACCCCCACGCCCCACCCGTGATACACTGCATGGTCCAAACCGCACGTGCCGTATTTTTGTCCGAACCTGGAGATTCCATGTCCCACCCCATCATCAAACCCGAAATCATGAGCCCGGCGGGCTATTGGCCGCAACTCCACGCCGCCATCGAGGCTGGGGCGGATGCGGTCTATTTTGGGCTGAAGCATTTCAGCGCCCGGGCCAAGGTGGGCTTTGGGTTGGATGAGTTGCCGGAGGTGATGTCAACCCTGCACCGCCGGGGCGTCAAGGGCTATGTCACCTTCAACACCCTGGTCTTTGACCACGAACTGGCCGACGCCGCCCGCACCCTGGCGGAGATCGCCGCGGCCGGGGCGGATTCCATCATCGTGCAGGATGTGGGCATCGCCCAGCTTGCCCACCGCATTGCCCCGGATCTGGCCATCCACGGCAGCACGCAGATGAGCATCACCAGCGCGGAGGGGATTGAGCTGGCCCGGCGTTTTGGGGTCAGCCGGGTGGTGCTGGCCAGGGAGTTGAGCCTGGACGAGGTGCGCACCATCCGCGCCCAGACCGATTGCGAATTGGAGATGTTTGTCCACGGCGCGCTCTGCGTCTCCTATTCGGGCCAATGTTTTTCGTCCGAGGCCTGGGGCGGACGCAGCGCCAACCGGGGCCAGTGCGCCCAGGCCTGCCGCCTGCCCTACGAGCTGATGGTGGACGACGCCCTGCGCCCCCTGGCCGACGCCCGCTATCTGCTCTCCCCCGGCGACCTCTACGCCCTCAAACAGATGCCCGACATCGTGCAGCTTGGCGTCCACGCCCTCAAGATCGAGGGCCGCTACAAGGACGCCGACTATGTGGCCCTGACCACCGCGGCCTATCGCCAGGCCGTGGACGAGGCCTGGGCCGGCCGTCCCCTCACCATCACCCCGGCCCAGGAGATGCAGTTGGAGCAGGTCTATTCCCGCGGCCTGGGCGCGCACTTTGTCAGCGGCACGAACCACCAAACCGTGGTCACGGGCCGCTCCCCCGGTCATCGGGGCGTGCTGGTGGGCAAGGTGGTCAGCGTGGAGGCGGATCGGGTTTTCATGCAGCCGGATGTCAAGGCCGCCGCTATTTCTCCGTTAAAAGCGGGGGACGGGTTGGTCTTCGACTCGGCAAATTGGCGTAGCCCTCAGGAGCGAGAAGAAGGGGGCTTTGTGTACCATGTGGTCCAGCGACACGGACAAGGGGCAGGTGGAGCTAACCTTTGGCAATGGGGCGATCAACTTTGGCCGCATCCGCCCGGGGGATTGGGTGTGGCGCAGCCATGACCCGGCCATCGACAAGTTGGTGCGCCCCTTCCTCCAGGCCGAGACGCCGGTGCATCGGCAGGCGGTGCGGGTGCAGGTTACGTGCCCACGAGGGTGGACCGTTGTGGACGGTGTGGACTTTGGTGGCGCGGCCTGATGTTCAGATCACGGTGCAGTCACCGGAGCCATTGGTGGCTGCCCAACATCGGGCTTTGGATGAAGCGTTTGCCCGCGCTCAGCTTGGCCGGCTGGGGGGCACGGCCTACGATCTGGTCGATTTGGACCTGGATGTCCAGGGCAGTCCCTTCGCCCCGGCCTCCCTGCTCAACACCCTGCGCCGGGACGCGGTGGCCCAATTGGCGGCGATCCAATCCCAACCGCCCCAATTGGTTATCGCCGATCCCGATGCAACCTTGGCCGATCTGCTGTCAACCCACCACGAACCAAAATTAAAAATTGAGAATCGAAAATCGAAAATTCATTTGTTGGTGCGTACGCCGGGGCAACTTGACGCGGCCTTGGCCTTGGACCCGCCCGGCCAGCATCACGTTGGACTATTTGGACCTGTATGGGTTGCGGCCCGCGGTGGAGCGGGTGCAGGCCGCCGGGATCGAGGCGCGGGTGGCCAGCCCCCGCATCCTCAAACCGGCGGAGCAGCGGGTGGTGAACTTTTTGTTGCGCTTGGGCTGCCCGATTTTGGTGCGCTCGGCGGGGTTGTTGCAGGCGTTGAAGGAGGCCGCCACGCATACGGACTTGCCGCCCTTGATCGGCGACTTCAGCCTCAACGCCGCCAACCTGATCAGCGCGGAGACCTTCCTGGCCCTGGGGCTGGACCGGCTGACCCCCACCCACGATCTCAACGCCGCCCAGGTGGCCGAGTTGGCCCAGAACTTGGGCGCCGACCAGCTTGAGGTGATCGCGTACCAGCATCTGCCCGTCTTCCACACGGAGCATTGCGTCTTTTGCCGCTTTCTCTCCACGGGCACCACGTACAAAGATTGCGGCCACCCGTGCGAGAGCCACAAAGTCGGCCTGCGGGACGAGCGGGGCCGGGTGCATCCCGTGCTGGCGGACGTGGGCTGCCGCAACACGGTCTTCGGGGCGGAGGCCCAGGAGGCGTCCGGCCATCTGGCGCCGCTGGCAAGCCGCCGGCATCCGCCACTTCCGCCTGGAATTCGCCCACGAATCCGGGGACGAGGTCCGCCGCGTGGTTGGGGCCTTCGCCCGCACCCTGTCGGGCAAGCAAAGCAGCGCCGACCTCACCCGCCAACTGCGGGAGATGGCCCCCCAAGGCACCACGGAAGGCAGCCTCTTCATCGCCAACGATTTTATGGAAATTCCGTTGATGGCATAGGCACGATCTCGTTCCCACGCTCCGCGTGGGAACGCACCCGGACGCTCCGGCGTCCCTCGGCGCAGAGCGCCGGAACCCACTCCCACGCGGAGCGTGGGAGCGAGACGTCAATCAACCAATCAACCAATCCACAAATCCACAAACCACTATGCGCCCAACTATACTCGACAACTTCGCCATCGTTTTGCACAAAACTGAAGACCCCGTCAACATCGGCACGGCTGTGCGGGCGTTGGCCAACATGGGCTTCACCGACCTGCGTCTGGTGGACCCGGTGGACTATGAGCGGAAGCGCATTTTGGGCATCGCCCATCACTGCGAGGAGCTGGTGGACAGCATCCGCCACTACCCGGATCTGGACGCGGCCCTGGCCGATGTCACCTTTGTGATGGGCACCGCGGCCGTGGACCATCCCAACCATCCCCTGACCCGGAATGTGCGGGGCTTGGCCGGGGATCTGCTGGAACGCACGGCCCACGGTCGGGTGGCCCTGCTCTTCGGCCCAGAGGCGGACGGGCTGGATCTGGCCGCCTTGGACCGCTGCCATGTGATCCTCTCCCTGCCCGTGGACCCTGGCTTTCCGGCCCTGAATTTGTCCCAATCTCTGCTGCTTGTGCTATACGAAATCCGCATGGCGGCCATGAATGCGCCGAAAGAGGCCAACCCACCCTCGATCACCCTGGCCACGAAGGAAGAAGTGGAGTTGGTTTTTGATCTCTTCGAACAGGCGTTGGATGGCATGGCTTTCTTCAAAGGCAATGCGCAACAGACCATGCGTCTGCTGCGCCAAACCTTGTATCGAGCCGAGATGCGCCCCAAAGAGGCCGGGCTGCTCATGGGGATTGCCCGGCGCATCCGCTGGGTGATGGAGCCGGAGAATCAGCCGAAGTTGGAGGAGATGAGAGAGATGTTGAAAGGGGAGGGGAACGGATAAGTCACATGGGGGGTGGATCATCCTGCCATCCTGCCGGGCGTGGGCGAGAAATTGAGCGACTTTTACAATATCTCGATTGGTGCTAAGATCAAGCGAAGTCTTGATGTAAACGGGCAGGTTCCGAGCATTTTCCCACCCACAAGGAGCGTAGTGTATGGATTTTGCAGCGATTTTTCAGACCTGGGTCAAGGTGTTGACCCAACCCAACGAGCAGACCTTTGAATCGGAGAAGGAGAGCCCCAACGCCACCCTCCAGACTGCCCTGATCTGGATTGTGGGCGCGGCGGTGGTGACGGCGATCCTGGGCTTTCTCCAGGGGCTGATCTTCCGGGGCGTCGCCACGTCCAGTATGCAGCAGTTCATGGACATGGCCGATCTACCGCCGGAAACGGCCCAGATGATGGAGATGTTCACAAGTGGCGGTGCCGGGGCGGCCCTATCCGGGGCCGGCGGATTTTTGGGCATCATCCTGGCACCCCTTTTCTTCATGCTCGGGGTGGGCATCTTCCACCTGATCGCCAAACTTCTGGGCGGCCAGGGGCAGTTCGACAAGTATGCCTACCTGATCGCCGCGTTCCAGGCGCCCATCTCGATTGCCACGGCTGTGCTGGCCTTCGTGCCGGTCCTGGGCGGCTGCATTGGGGCGTTGATCTCTATCTATAGCCTGGTGCTGGCCTACTTCGCCACCAAGGTCAACTACAATCTCACATCGGGCAAGGCCATCGTCGTGGTGATCCTGCCCGTGGTGGTGCTGCTGGTTGGGGCCATCTGCATCGGCGGGTTGATCGCCAGCGCGGTGGTTGCCGGGATGAACGGGTAAGATTTCTGGTTTTTCAACAAACAAAAAGGCGATGGGGAAATACAATTTCCCCATCGCCTTTTTGTTTGTTGTTTGTGCGGTTGAAAACCGCACCTACGCTCGTCGCTCGGCGTTGGGATCGTCCTTCCACACCAGATAGGAATAGACGAAGAGGCCGACGATCATGGCCAACATGCCCCCCATCAACACGCCGATCCACCAGCCGGAGATGGGGAGGAAGCCGGTGAGGGCAAGCAGCACGCCCAGGAGCATGAAGGCCCGTCCGCCCCACAGGTGGGTCTTCTGCCAGGAAAGCTCGCTGGTCAAGGTCCACGGGGTGCGGATGCCCATCATGAAGTTGCTGCGCATGCGCCCCATGTAGTAGCCGATGACCAGGAACATCACCCCCACGCCGGCGGGCACGAACATGCCCACGCTGACATTGTAGCCCAGCACATTCAGGATCAACACCCCATGCAGCACGGCGAAGAAGGCCAACATCACCCACCAGATGGCCTGATACGCGCCCTCGGAGCGCAGGATATTGCCGCCCCGGGGGTCGATGCGAGGAATGACGGCAAAGAGGGCCGTGAGGCCCAGAAAGATCAGGGGCATGAGCATCAGCCCCTCGAACTTGCCGCCGTAGCGGTCCGGCTGACCGTCCACGCCCCAATGCACGGGGATCTCAGCCCCGGCGGGCACTTGGCCCCACGCCCACCACGACACGGCGAACATGGCGACGATCACGATGCCGCTGGCGATGAGGAGCGGTTTGAACTTGGCCGACGAAATGGCGCTGTACGGCGCCGAAGGTTGATTGGTGGTCATGGATCTGCCTCCTCCATAAAGATGTTTTTTGGGATGACCGACACGCAGGAATCCGTCGGCCACAGATCCAGTATAGCACCGAAGGCGGTGGGCGTCTACAGTTTTGTCGAGAGAACTGTAGGGGTTTGGGTGGGGTGATGGGTACGGGCACGATATATCGTGCCCGTACCCATCACCCCACCCAAACCCCTACGCGTCGATCCCCCAAACGAGAACGGCCCCGATCACCTTGCGATGATCGGGGCCGTTCCTCAGAGAGGGTTGAGGAGAGAACCTATAGGAAGTAGTTCGGCTCTTGCGAGCGAACCGTGTTATCAGGTTGAAAAATTACCCCACGGCTTCCTGCATTTTGAGCAGGAACATGGCCTCGGGCACGGCCCCTTCTTGGTGGACGTTGCCGTTGATCACGCTGCGGGGCACGCCCATGACGTTGAAGCGGCTGCTCAGTTCCGGGAACTCGGTGGCCTCGACCATGTCGGCGTGGACCTTGGCGCTGGCAAAGGCCAGGTGATGGGCCAGGATCACCGCACGGGGGCAGTAGGGGCAGGTGGGGGTGACGAAGACCTGGATGTGCATGTCCTCGGTCAGGTTTTCCAGGAAGGTCAGGGTCTCGGCGCTCAGGTCCACCTTGCCGCTGCCCACGGTCTGGATGCCGTCCAGCAGGCTCATGAATTCGTAGCCGCTGGGGATGCCGTAGAAGCGGATGCCATAGTCCACGTCCGCGCCGGCGTCGTCCTGGCCCAGGAGGGCGATGGCGGGCACCTTGTCCACGTCCAGCCCGGAGCTGTCCGTGTCAAAATCTCGCTCTTCCACAGAGAGGAAGTCGGACAGACCGGCCAATTCTTCGGCGATCTGCATGGTGTCGTCGCAGTACGCACAGTCGGATTTGCTGGTATAGACGGCCATCTTCACCGGGCGGCTGACGGCCTCGGCAAACTGCTCTCGGACCAAGCCCGCATCTTTTTCGCTTAACAATGCCATGTTTAGAATCTCCTCATGTTGATTTTATCGGCCACCACGTGGCCCCAATTGCTTCACGTGGATTTAGATGCAGGGGGCAGGGGTTTGGTTACACGGTCGCTTTGAAGGGGTGAAGGGGTGAGGGGGTGAAGGGGTGAGTCGCTTTCCAACGAAGATCACCCCTTCACCCCTTCACCCTTCACCCGCTCAGCTTTCACCGTATCACCTCAAGCCCACCCATGTACGGGCGCAGGACTTCGGGGACGATGACCGAGCCGTCGGCTTGTTGATAGTTTTCCAGAATGGCGATGACGATGCGGGGCAGGGCCAGACCGGAGCCGTTGAGGGTGTGCACATATTCGGGCTTGGCCCCCTCTTCCGGGCGATAGCGGATGTTGGCCCGCCGGGCCTGGAACTCCTTGAACCAGGAGCAGGAGCTGACCTCCAGCCATTCGCCGCAGCCGGCCGCCCACACTTCGATGTCATATTTGATGCTGGCCACAAAGGAGAGATCCCCGGTGGCGATGGCCAGGCGGCGATAGGGCAGGCCCAGCCGCTCGGCCAACTCCTCGGCGTTGCGGGTGAGGGCTTCCAGCTCGTCCCGGCCCGTGGAGGGCTCGACAAACTTGACCATCTCCACCTTTTGGAACTGATGCACCCGCTTGATCCCCCGCACATCCTTGCCGGCGGAGACCTTCTCCCGGCGGAAGCAGGGGGTGGAGGCCACGTGGTAGATGGGCAGGCTGCCCGGCTCCAGGATCTCGTCCCGATACATGTTGGTCACCGGCACCTCGGCGGTGGGGATCAGCCAGAAATCCTCCTCCGCGTCCCGGTAGAGGACATCGCCAAATTTGGGCAGGTTGCCCGTGCCCACCATGCAATGTTCCCGCACCATGAAGGGGGGATAGACCTCTTCGTAGCCGTGCTCCTCGGTGTGCACGTCGAGGAAAAAGGCCGACAGCGCCCGTTGCAGGCGTGCCCCGGCCCCCCGCAGCAGATAGAAGCGGCTGCCCGAAATCTTCACACCCCGCTCCATGTCGATGATGCCCAGACTTTCGCCGATGTCCCAGTGGGCTTTCGGCTCAAAGTCAAAGGTTGGCTTTTCGCCCCACTCGGAGAGCACCACATTGCCGCTCTCGTCCAAGGCCACGGGCACACTGTCGTCGGGAATGTTGGGGATGCGCAACATGGCGGACTCGAAGTCCGCATCCACCTGGCGCAGGTCTACCTCTAGCCCCGTGATCGTATCGCCGATCGGCCCCCATGTGCGCTTTGAGGGCGTTGGCCTCGGCGGTCTTCTTTTCTCGAAAAAGCAGACCGATCTCCTTGGAGCCAGTGTTGCGCTCGGCCCGCAGCCCCTCCAATTCCACCAAAATCTGGCGGCGGCGCTCGTCCAGATCCAGGGCTTGCTCCCACGGTGCCGTGGTGTCGTTGAGCTTGACCATGGCCTCGGCCAAGGCTTCTCGGTTTTCTCGCATCCAACGAATGTCTAGCATGTTCAGTCTCCTCCCTCAGAAAAAAGAATAGAAAAATCCCCCCGTCCAGTTCAGGACGGGAGGACCCGTGGTGCCACCTGAGTTTGCGACCACCCCCTTGGGGGCGGCTGCCTCATGCCATGATAACGGTGTGGGGACCGTCCGGCCATTGCCTGCCGGAAGCTCGGAAGTGGAAACCCTGTCGGCTCCTGTTGCCTCGCAGCGGCCGGCAACTCTCTGGAAGGATGGGGACAGGGTGGGGTCTTCGTCAATGCTGTGTGTATGAACTGATTTTTAGCAACTATAAAAAGGAGTTTAGCATAGCCGCCAGGGGATGTCAACGACGGGCAAATCGAAAAATTGACACTTTTTATCGTGTTTCATTGTACACCTACCAAACTGTGGGGACATGGCCAGATTGACGAATTGCCCCATCGACGGTGAGCAACGCAATCTCATCAGCAAAGAAGCTTCTACAGTGGAGAGCCGTCGCCACAATAATACTGTCGTGAATGTCCAGGTCGGTGGGCATATGCGAAATGACGAACATATCCATTGGCAAAACCACACAACGGGGATCACCGATGACCCTCTTCATGATTGCCTCAAACTCGAGGTGGATTCGTTTCTTATTCGCTATGTGTTTCGCCTCGGCCAAGACCATAACGGGAATGACAAGCTGGCTATCCTCATCCTCCAAGACCGACCGAGCAAGATCCCCCAAACGCGGGTCGTCGCTGAAGTACCAAACCAGGGCGTGGGTGTCGAGGACATATCTCATAGCAGATCCGAAGTGGAGATTCGTGCCGCTGCGATCTCCTCAGCGGAGATATCAACGCCTTTCCATATTCCTCGCAAGGAAGCGAAGTTGGCAGACACAGGCTGCGTCGGATCTTTCAATGACAGTTCCTGGCCCAACCGGAACATCTCGTGTTCGAGCCATCCCAGTTGAAGACGGATCATTTGCAGTCGCGCCTGCGCCGTAGTGGTGTCTTGGATAGAAACGGTCATGTTGCTTATCCTCCAGAAAATTTGTCCAGTCGTCAGTTTTGAATCTCTACCATGTCCTTTAGATTATAGCACTTGTCCTCCCACCTGTCATGGTCGTTGTATCTCCCTTCAATCAGTGTTGCCAGCCACAGCAGATGGGGGTAAGATTAGACACGTTCAACCGTCTCGGCCCCCGCCGCCCAAAGGAAAGCCTGTGTCCATCCAATCCCTGCCCGACCGTTTTGCGCCGATTCTGCACTTTTCCCAAGGGGAGAATTTCTTTCCCATGTCGGTGGATGATTTCCTGACCTATTCAGCGCTGTACCGGCGAGGGGAAGACCGCCCCTTGGTGGATTTTGGCCAACTCCGGCCCCATCATTTGGGGTCGGGCCGAGAGATGGCGGAGACCTTTTTGCGCAGTGTGGAGATGGGGCCGTTGGGCGGCGAAGAGGTGGCCTCCGCCTGGGGCGCCAGCGGACTGCGGTTGATCTACGACTGGTCCCGCAACCCCTTTTCCATTTGGACCGAAGCCCTGGCCCGCAAGGCGTATGATTGGTTTAGCGACAAGACCGCGGCGGCCACCAAAAAATTCTGGTGGAATGGGCTGCTTCTGGCCAAGGCGTGGGCGGACAGCAGCCGCAGTGTGCGGGCGGATCTGCCCCGGCTGGTGCTGCCGACCCAGGTGCGCAATGCGGCCATCAACCGCTATCGAGCCAACCAGGGTGCCAGCCCTCGCTATACCTACTACTATCGCATGGTCGAAGAGAAGAACTTTCTAGTTCTCCAATACTGGTTTTTTTATGCGTACAACGACTGGGCCAATGGATTTGGGGGATTCAACGACCACGAGGGCGATTGGGAGGGGATTCAGCTTTTCTTTCGGGTGAAAGGCGGGCAGCCGGCCCCGACGCCGTCCCACATCTGCTTCCAGGGCCATCATTCCCGCATCACCAAGGCCTGGGATGACCCGGATTTGGAAAAGGAGGGCGACCATGTCCATGTCTATGTGGCGGCGGGGTCCCATGCCAGCTATCCCCAGCCCCGCCAATATCCGCTGATGGCGCTCTACAATTTGATCGATTATGCCACGGGCGGGGATGTGGTGTTGCCCCACACGGCGTGGCAGCCGCCCATCAACCTGGCGGACCAGGCCTGGCTGACCGACTATCCCGGCTCCTGGGGGACCCGGTACTGGGTGCCCTTGGCCTGGCTCAGCCGCACCCTGGGCCTGCTGATCAGCGCCCTGCCCGGCGAGATCCAACTCCCCGGCGTCAGCGCGCCCCGCAGCCCAAAGCTGGACGAGGACGGCAACGAGCGGGAGATTTGGCGGGATCCGGTGGGGTTTGCGGGACTTGAGTGAAGGGGTGAGCGGGTAAAGGGGTGAAGGGGTGAAAGGGTGAGGGGGTGAATCGCTTTCCAGCGACGATCGCCCCTTCACCCGCTCACCCTTTCACCCCTTCGCCCGCTCACCTCGGTTGCGGAACGGAGATGCCGTCCACAATATTGGCGAGATCGACGAATTGGACCAGGCTGAGGGGGCCGGGGATGCGGAAGACGCTGTAGGGGGGCACGTCCAGGTGGTTGACCAGCCACGCCAGCATGGGTTCGGGCATGGCGGACTCCACATCCAAGCGCATGACCTGGGTCAGCTTTTCTTCTTGGCGAGAGGCGATGATCGGCCCCATGAAATTGGGCGATGAGGTCAGCTGGGAACCGGAGCGCAGCACCCGGAAGTAGTAGGCCCCGGTCACTTCCATGCCCTGAAAGAGTTCCGGGACGGAGAAGCGCACCAGCTCTTCGCTCCACATCCATTCTTGGCTGGACGAGCCGTTCCGGGTGGGCAACGCCACAAAACGGGGCAACATGCGGGGCACTTTGATGCGGGCATAGACTTGGGCTGGCCAGCGGGGGTTGGCCCGCTGATAGGCGGATGAATCCTGGGGCAGTTGCACAAGGATGTTGAGGCTGTGGGTGCTGATAAAGGGAAAGGGACGACCCGGATCCACGGCCAAGGGGGTGAGCAGGGGATAGACTCGATTTTGGAAATATTCCCGCACCCAGGTTCGTTGTTCCCACAGCAATTGCTGGGCCGAGCGCATGTTGATGCCCGCTTGGCCAATCTCCGGTAACAGGGTCTTGAGTATAAAGTCGGCGGCCTGGTTCACAATGGACTGGACTTGGCCGGCCAGGGTCTGGAGCCGATCTCGGCTGCCGGATTCCCCAGCGGCCTCGGCCTCGTGCAGAGCGGGCATCTCCAAAATAAAGAAATTGTCCAGACTGGCCGCCATCAACCCCAGGATACGCAGCCGTTCCCCCATGGGGCGGCTCAAATCCTGGGCGGCCTTCAGCAAATAGCGGGGCTCGCCCAGGCTGTCGAGCTGACCGGCGGCTTGCAGTTGGCCCAGATGCTCCTTCAGCGCATGGGCCAGGGATCTGGCCCGCTGGACCATGCGCCGACTCTCCGCCGACGTCCCCCCAGACCAGGAGGAGATCGATGGTTTTCCGGCGTGTTGCCCGCCCAAATCAGCCGCAACGTCCGGGAGGACGGGGCTGATTTGGGGCTGAGGGGATTGTTGAAAAGATTGTATCTCCTGGGTCGAGTTCATGACGCCGATCATGCCCGGCCTGGGGGTTTCTGTCAAATCAGTGCAAATCAAAAAACAGGAGACTTACCATGTTTTCAGTCGAAAAAATATCTTATCTGGGCTGGCCGAACTGTTATCGACTCAGCAACGGGCTGGTCGATCTGATCATCACCACGGATGTGGGGCCGCGCATCATCCGCTTTGGCTTTGTGGGCGAAGCGAATGAGTTTGTGGAGTTCCCGGAGCAGGTGGGGCGCATGGGCGAGGCCGAATGGCTCAACTTTGGCGGCCACCGGCTGTGGCACGCGCCGGAAAACAAGGCCCGCACCTACTTTGCGGACAGCGGCCCGGTGAAATTTGAGCAGCACGATGGCTTTGTGCGCACGGTTCAAGACGGTGGAGCCGACCACGGGCATCCAAAAGGAGATGGACATCACCTTGGACCCGGAATCGGCCAAGGTGACCGTGGTGCATCGGCTGCGCAACATGGGGCTGTGGGCGGTGGAGTTGGCCCCCTGGGCGCTCTCCGTCATGGCGCCGGGGGGCGTGGCCATCCTGCCCCTGCCGCCCCGGGGATCCCACACGGAGAATCTGCTGCCCAGCAACCGATTGGTGCTGTGGGCCTACACGGACATGTCCGATCCCCGCTGGACTTGGGGCAAGCAGTTTGTGCTGTTGCGCCAAGACGAATCTGCCAAGCTGCCCCAAAAGGTCGGCATGAGCCATGCGCCGTGGATCGCCTATGCCCGGGCCGGCCATCTCTTTGTCAAGCAGTTCCCCATCCAGCCCAACGCCCCCTACGCGGATCTTGGCTGCACGGTCGAGAGCTTCACCAACGCCCGCATGTTGGAAGTCGAGACCCTGGCCCCCCTGGTCACCCTGGCCACGGGCGAGATCGCCGAACACACGGAAAGCTGGTCCCTCTTCCGCAACGTCCCCATGCCCACGGGCGACGCGCGACGTGGTGCGGGATGTGCTGCCGCTGATTTAGGGATGGGGGGATTGGGGATCATGGATCAGAGATCGACGGCTTACCGACCCCTCAACCCTGGACAATCTGTGGTATACTGAAGTCAAGAACACGGCAGGTCTGTGCGATGAAATTAGCGCCAGACTCTGCCGTGTTGTGCTTATCCGTTCATTTCTTGCTGTTTTTCTGACTGATCGGCAACTTTGCCCGTCGTTTCAACGGAGAGACGACTATGATTCACGAACCAATCACGACCCAAAGGCCACTCAACGGGACCGCCATCAACGGCAGCGCCGCCAAGCCCAAGAGCGAACATTTTGTTGATCTGGAAGAGCGCTACAGCGCCCACAACTATCACCCCTTGGACGTGGTGATCGAGCGGGCCGAGGGCGTCTGGGTCTATGACGTGGATGGCCGCAAATATTTGGACTTCCTCAGCGCCTATTCCGCGGTCAACCAGGGCCATTGCCACCCCCGCATCATGGCGGCCATGCAGGCCCAGATGGGCAAGGTCACGCTGACCAGCCGGGCCTTCCGCAACGACCAGATGGGGCCATTTTTGCAGCAATTGTGCGGCTTGACCGGCTACGAGATGGCCCTGCCCATGAACACCGGGGCCGAGGCTGTGGAGACCGCGCTCAAGGCCGCCCGCAAGTGGGGCTACAAAGTCAAGGGCGTCCCGGCCAACCAGGCCGAGATCATTGTCTGCGGCAACAATTTCCACGGGCGCACCACCACCATTGTGGGCTTCTCCTCCGAAGCCCAATACAAAGAGGACTTCGGCCCCTTCACCCCAGGCTTTGTCGAAGTGCCCTTTGGCGACGCCGCGGCCCTGGAAGCGGCCATCACCCCCAACACGGTCGGCTTCATGTTCGAGCCGATCCAAGGCGAGGGCGGCGTGATCCTGCCGCCGGACGGCTGGCTGACGGAGACCTATGACATCTGCAAGCGCCACAACGTCCTCTACATTGCCGACGAGATCCAGACCGGCCTGGGGCGCACGGGCAAGCTCTTCGCCTGCGAGCACGAAGGCGTGCGGGCGGATGTCATGATCATCGGCAAGGCGTTGAGCGGCGGCTTCTATCCGGTCTCCGCGGTGCTGGCGGACAAGGAAGTGCTGGGCCTCTTCCGCCCCGGCGACCACGGCAGCACTTTTGGGGGCAATCCCCTGGGCGCGGCGGTGGCCTCCGCAGCCCTGGGCGTGCTGGTGGACGAGAAGCTGGTCGAGCGATCCAAGGAGTTGGGGGCCTATTTGAAGGGCCGCCTCTCTCGCATCGAAAGCCCGCTACATCAAGGAAGTGCGGGGCCGGGGTCTCTTCATCGGCATGGAATTAAACGTTCCCGCCCGGGGCTATTGCGAGGCCCTGCGAGACCGGGGCATCCTGTGCAAAGAGACCCACGTCAACACCATCCGCTTTGCCCCGCCCCTGGTGATCAGCCAGGAGGATCTGGACTGGGCGATTGGGCATATTGAGGAAGTGTTGATGGCGTAGGGGCGAGGGGCGAATTGCGAGGGGCGAGTGCGTCGACGTCCTGCCGGGTCATGGGATCGGGCGGGGCGTCGACGTTTTTTGTTTTTGGGGTGGATGGAATGCGGGTGGGTTTTCTGGTATACTTGGGGCACCGCATATGCGTGCCCCCTCTTCATCCAGCCGCCAATGGGAAAAGGCAGAACCATTATGGCATTAAACCAAGAAGTGATGCGATCCTATTTGCAGAGATGGGAAGCAGTCAATGAAATCGAGAAAAATGAACAACGGGATGCCTCCCTGACCGATCGTTGGCAAAAAATGAACTCCCTTCTGCAAATGGCTCGTACCCTTGATCTGTCACTCAATGCGGACGAAAAGGGCAGCGAACCTTGGCAACCGTGGAACCGCCTGCGCGCATTGTATATCGAGAAGAAAAAGGACGTCCCATCGTGAAAACGCCAGAGATGCTTGAGCCGCTCTTGGGCCCAGTGGCGGCACTTCAGAATGTGATTGAACAGTGGGGCAATCAAGGTGTCATTATCGGCGGCATAGCCTCAAGTCTTCTCGGGGAGCCACGGTTGACCGCCGATGCGGATGCCTTGGTATTGCTGTCACTGGATGAACTCCCCCGCTTCCTCGAAATCGCTGAACTCGAAGGATTGCAACCGCGCATTCCAGACGCAATCAGTTTCGCTCGCCGCAGCCGCGTAATTCTTCTCCAACATAAGCCTAGCGGCATCAACGTGGATATTTCCCTGGGCCTGCTTCCTTTTGAAATCGAAACGGTCGAGCGAAGCCAGGAATACCAAGCGGGAACGCTGACCATCCGTCTGCCCACACCCGAAGATTTGATCATCCTCAAAGCTGTGGCACACCGCCCCAAAGATATGTTGGACATTGCGTCAATCATCTCCACCCAGGAGCATTTAGACGAAAAACGCATTGCCTTTTGGGTTCAACAATTCGCAGATTTGCTCGAAACACCTGAGATCTGGCTAGACATAGAGCAACTCCTCCGAAGCCCAAAAAGATGACCCCACCCCACCCTACCCACGAAATCGACGCCTCGCCCCAGTTGGACGACGACCAGCCCCCCCTGGACGATCTGATCCGCGCCCACCTGCCGGTGCGCCGGTGGCGGGTGGAGGTGGACGAGACTGCCCTGTGCCCGGTGGAGATCCACAACGCGGGGGAGACGGCGGCGGACTTTCGGGTAGCGGTCCTGGACGCGGACGGCGACCCGCTGGACCCATCCTGGGTGCGCATGACCCCGGCCCAGGTCCATCTGCCGCCGGGGGGACGCTCGTCCGTGATCCTGGCGCTGACGCCGCCCCGTTCGCCCCGCAGCCGGGCCGGGGACCACAATTTGCTGGTCCAAGTCACCTCGCCCCAATACCCGGAGCGGCGCACCCGCATCAGCGCTACGTTGACGGTCAGCCCTTTCACGCAGCTTCAAGTGGACCCGCCCGTCCCGGCCCAAGTTGCGCTCTCTTGGCGCAATCCGGTGGCGGATTTTGTGCTTGCCCGTGGAAAATCGGGGCAACCATGAGGTGAGTTTGGGGCTGGCCTTGGGGGTGGCAGATGGGGGCAAGGGGCTGGTGGCGGCCTTTGAGATGGTCGGCGGCGGTGATGGATTGAGGGTGGGGCTGGAGCCGGGGCGACGGCGGCATGTGCCCGTGCGCATCCACGGACGGCGGCGGGGCATGTTGCGGTTCACGGCCCGCATGGTGCCCGTGGCGTTGACGGTGACGGCAGATGGCGCGCCCGCCGGGACGGTGCATGGCCGGTTGGCGGTGCAACCCATTTTGGCCGGGGCGCAAGTGGTGACCGCCGGGGCGTTGGCCGTGGTGGCTTTGGTGGTGGCGGGGATGGTGGGCGGGTTGACGTGGCTCTCTGTGGGGTCCACGCCGGGCTTGCCGCCCACGCCCAACCCGGCGGCGGCCACTCGGCAGATCGAGGCGGTGACCCAGAATTTGCGCACATTGATCGTGGTCGTGCCGCCCGCACAGCCGTCCCACACCCAGGAAGAGTGCCTGGGGCGGCGATCGGTGCTGAGGCCCCCCCGCTCCCCACCCCAGCAGATCCGCTCGATTTTTCCCAAAAAGAAACGCCGCCGACCCAGGCGGAGCCGATCAGCTATCAGGCCATGTTTCAAGAAATCGCCAGGCGAATATGGGTTGAGTTGGCAGATTTTGGCGGCCCAGGCCTATGTGGAGAGCCGCTTGGACCCCTTGGCCGTGGGCCGGGATGGGGACATGGGGCTGATGCAGATCATCCCGTCCACGTGGGGGCAGTGGGCACCCAAGGCTGGGGTGGACCCGGCTACGCCTTATGATGGCTATGCGAATGTGCGGGTTGGGGCGGCCTATTTGGCCTATTTGCGGGGCGAGTTGACCAAGGACGGTCACCCGGAGGATGCGTGGGCGTTGGCCGCGTACAATTGGGGGTTGAAGAATGTGCGGGGTGTTTTGACCGGGGGGCAAGGGTGGGATGGGCTACCGAAGAAGCAACAACAGTATGTGACAGATATTTTGAATTTGGCGGGGAGTATTGGGGAGTAAACCTCAGCTCGTCGGCGCTGCGGTCGTGTCCAACTGCACGGGACGCCCAAAGGCGCTTTGGACCAGGTCCAGGGCGTAGCGCTCGGTCTGCCAGAGTTCGACGGCGGGGTAGATGTCGGCGACCAGGGTGAGGCGGAGATAGTCATCGCCCCAGGTGACCACCACGTCGTCCACCGCGCCGTTGCGCCCCCGCTCCATGAACTCGGCCAGGCGCAGGATGGCGGAGAGGCGGATGAGGAGCAGGCCGTCGTCGTCTTCGTCCGCCACCTTTTTGCCCGCAGTCATCAAGGCAGCGAAGGGGCCGAGGGTGGGCTTGCCCTTGCGGTGATAGCGGGTGAGCAGGGCGATCAGGGCGGTCTCTCGGGGGGTGAAGCCGGAGAGGCCGTTGTTGATGATCAGGGTTTGGGAATGGATGTGATGGTCGTTGTAGTTGATCAACGTGCCCAGATCGTGTAGCAACGAGGCGGCGTCCAGGAGTTCCCGCTCCACCGGGCCGTAGTCGTGGAGGGGGGAAAGTTGGTCAAAGAGGCGTCCGGCCAAGATAGCGCACGTGGTTGGCATGGGCCTTCTGATAGCCATAGCTGCGGGCCATGTTGAGGACGCTAAAGCGGCGCACATCCGGGATGACCGGGTAGAGCAGATGGTCCCAGAAGCGCTCCAGAAAGAGTCCTTCGCGTAGACCGTTGACCGAGATGCGCACGTGATCGACATGCCCAAGCGGTCCATCACCGCGGCCAAGACCATGGCACCGGGCAGGATGATGTCGGCCCGATCTGTGCGCAGACCGGGGATGGCTTGGCGCTCGGCCAGGTCAAGGCTGCGGAATTCTTCGATGCTTTGGGCCACGGAGGCCCGGGTCAGTTCGAAGCCGTGGAGGGTGGAGAGGGGATAATTCTGGCGGGCGGCCTCGACTTTGGCCAGATTTCGGATAGTGCCGCCCACGCCGACCAGATCGCCCCCGGCCTTGCGGTCGATGAGGGACCAATCCAGCCGGTCCAATTCCTCTTCGATGCCCGCTTCCAGAGCGGCAAACTCCTTTTTGGCGATGGGATCTGTGGTCACAAAGCGCTCGGTGAGGGCCAGGGCACCGATGGGCGCGGACTGGCCGACCCTATAGCGGCGATCCGTCACCCGGCTGACCTGGGCGCTGCCGCCGCCGATGTCGATCACCCAGCCGTCGTTGACCGAAACCTCGTTCAGCGCCCCCACCACCCCGTAATATGCCTCCCGCTCCCCGTCCAGAATTTGCAACGTGATCCCCAACTCTTCCCGCACCCGCTCCACGAAGCCGGGACCGTTGGCCGCGTCCCGCACGGCGCTGGTGGCCGTGGGGATGATGGTGTCCACCTGCATGACGTGGCAGAAGCGCACGAAGAGGCGCAGGGCAAAGAAGGCCCGCTCCATGGCCTCGTCGCTGAGGCCGTCCGGCGGTCATGCCCTGGCGCAGACGCACCACCTCGCGGATTTCATCCTCCAGGCGATAGGCATTGCCGGGCGTGGCCTTGAAGACGACCAGCCGGGCGGTATTGGATCCGAGATCGATGACGGCGATGTGTTGTATGGGCATGTTGCGTGTTCCGTGTTGCGTGGTTTATCGAGCGCCGAGTATCGATAAAAACTCGGCGACTTGATCTGCACCATTAGATTGACTATGCGAATGGCGGGGTTGAGCCAGCAGATCTGGTACTTGCTCGATCCACTTTCCGGCGCTGAAGGCGACAGGATCGATGGGGAGGCCGCTCATTTCTTTTTGGACAAAATCGGCCAAGATGCGTGATTCAGCAAATTGGGGGCGTGAGACATAGCCGTAGGGAATATGGGCGTGGTAGACCTCGGCCAAGGTGCTGTAGCCGATCTTGCCGATCACCGCGTCGCTGGCCTGGATCAGATCCGGGTGATAGAAGCCGGAATTGTGGGCCAGCAGGTGCACGTTGGCCGGGGCTGCGGCCTGGTCGGTTTGGCTGTGGTCGCCGGGCAGCAGGAAGTGGATGTGGGGGTGGCGGGCCATGTCGGCCATCCCCGTGTGCTGCCAGCTCACCCCGCCCATGGTGACCAGGACGAGGGGGGCGTCCGGCGGTATGCCCAGTTTGCGCCGGGTCTCTTCTCGGCTGGTTCTGGGCGGGCGGCTGATGGGGCCGACGGTGAGGTCAGCCCGGTCTGTGGGGGCGCAGACCGGTCGGGTCTGGATGTGGACGTCGGCCTGGGCGAAGAGGGCGGCGAATTGGTCGATGAAGGGGCGCAGGGCGGGCCAGGCGTTGGCGTAGCCAGCGTAGATCCAATCCCAGGTGAAGTTCTCGATCAGCACCGAGGGCAGACCCGCCCGCTTGGCCACGGCGATGCCCAGGGGCGAGATGTCGCACAGGACGGCTTGGCAACCCAGTTCGATCACGTGAGCGGCCAGGTCATCTACGAGTTGGGGGAGGAAGGGCAGAAAGTCCGCCAGCCGGAGCAGTGTGGCCGGGAGATCCTCGGAGAGGGAATCTTGTTGCACAAGCCCCACGTCGCTTACCGTCGAGTGATAGTTAAAGACAACAACCTCTTCCCTACCCAAGGCTTGGTTCAATGATTCAGAAAAAAACCACTGTGGCACCTGGGTAAAGAGTTCAAAGCGCACATTCGGCGTCCGCCGGGCCATGGCCGCCATCACCGCGCTGGCCCGGGCCCCGTGCCCAAAGCCGTGGGAGGAGATGAAGTAGGCGAATGAGCGAATGGCGAATGGCGGGGTTTCCGCTTCGCCATTCGCCATTTGCCATTCGCTAGACTTCCGCATGGTCTTGGGGCGGGGCGACGGCGAGGAAATCTTGGATGAAGCGGGGGACGTAGTCGCTCAGAAGTTGCTCGACCCGGTCTGGGTCGTGGGAGGCGACGATCATGCCGGCGTGGTGCTTTTTGTGGAGCCGCCAGACGATCTCGCCGTCGTTGAAGCCGTCCATGTCGGGCCACTCTTGCTTGGCCAGGGAGACGATGAGGCCGGTGTAGTCTTGGCGGGGGGTCGGGGGGTCGTAGCGATAGCCGCGGATGTGGGCGATCTCGATTTTGGCCCACTCGGCCCAAAGCTGCACGTCCGAGCCTGCCTCGATCATCTTGTCGATGTTGGCCCCGCCCACACGGGCGGCAATTTCCAGGAAGTAGTAGCGGCCGTCCTCGTGGGAGCGGATGAATTCGGCGTGGGTGACGCCTCGCACCATGTTCATGGCCTTGAGCACGGCCCGGTTGGCCTCTTGCAGGGCGGCATCTTCCTCGCCGCCACGGGGCAGGGCACGGGTCATGAAGACGCCGCCGCCCTGGTAGACGGTCATGGGGGGCATGCCATATTTGTGGCTGACGGCAAAGACCACCTCCCGCTCGGAGATGATGGAATCTACGTGGTAGACATCGCCGGGCAGGAACTTTTCCAGCACGTAGTTGGTCTGCACATCGCCCAGGGAGTCCAGACTGCGCCACAGTTCTTCGCTGTTGTGGATCTTCTTGATGCCCATGCTCCCGGCCTCGGAGCGGGGCTTGAGCACCCAGGGCGCGGGGACGGCGGCCATGAATTCCCGCAGGCGGTCGTAGTTGAGCACATGCACAAAGGCGGGCACGGGGATGCCGTGGTCCCTGGCCTGGACGCGCATGGCCAGCTTGTCCCGGAAGTGGCGGACCGTGGTGTCGCCCATGCCGGGGATGCGCATGTGCTCCCGCAGGGCGGCGGCGGTGCCCACGTCGAAGTCGTCCAGGGGCACGATGCGGTCGATGTGGTGGTCACGGGCCAGGAAGCTGATGGCGTTGGTGATGTCCGGCTGTTTGACCACGGACTGGATCTGGAAGTGCTCGTCGATGCTCTCCCACGGCCACGCCTCGTCCACCAGATCCGCCTTCATGACCAGGATCACATGGCAGCCCTGGCGTTTGCACTCCCGCAGAAAATCGAGGCCCTTCAAATAGCTGGCAAGACAGAGGATGGTGGTGGGTTGAGTCATAGCTAGCTCCTTTTCAATGAAAAATGGACAATGCACAATGCACAATGGATCGTGTCAAGACGCGATCCATTGTGCATTGTGCATTGTTAATTGTGCATTTCCAAAACGATCTTCGCCAACCGTCGCCCGGTCGGCGTGACGGCCAGCCCGCCCTGGGCGGTCTCTTTGAAGCGTTCGTCCATGCGCTTGCCGATGGAGGCCATGGCGTCGATCACTTCGTCCGCGGGGATGGCGCTTTCGACCCCGGCCAGGGCCAGGTCCACGGCGATGAAGCATTGGGCGGCCCCGGCGGCGTTGCGCTTGACACAGGGGATCTCCACCAGCCCGGCCACGGGATCGCAGACCAGGCCCAGCATGTTTTTGAAGGTGATGGCCACGGCGTGGGCGGATTGATGGGGCGTGCCGCCCAGCAACTCCACCACGGCCCCGGCGGCCATGGCCGCGGCGCTGCCCGTCTCCGCCTGGCATCCCCCCGCCGCGCCGGAGACCGAGGCCCGGGCGACGACCACCGAGCCAATGCCCGCGGCGGTGAAGAGGGCGTCCACGAGTTGGTCGTCGGTGAAATTGTAGGTTTCTTGCAGGGTCAACAACACGCCGGGCAAAATGCCCGCGGACCCCGCCGTGGGCGTGGCCACAATGCAGCCCATGCCCGCGTTGACCTCGTTGACCGCCATGGCCCTGGCAATCGCCCGGCTCAAAATCGGCCCGGTGATGGGCTGGTGACCGTCCTCCAGCCAGTTCCACAGCTTGAACGCGCTGCCTCCGCTGATGCCGCTGAGGGAGCGCACCGGCTCGGCCACCCCCTTCTCCGTGGCGTGGCGCATGACCTCCAAGCGGCGGGCCATGCGGGCGCGCACCGTGGATCGATCCGCCCCGCTCATCTCCGTCTCCGCCCGCTGCACAATTTCGCTCAGGGGCAGGTTCTGGCTTTCGGCTAGGTGGACCATTTCGGCGATTGATTCAAACATGTTGGGCTCCTTTGCGTTAAACGTGAAACGTGAAACGGGTTGAGCGACGTTCACGTTTCACGCTTCACGATCACATCTCAATCTTCGGCACGACCCGCACCCATTCGACCCAGGAGTAGTCTTTCAGATCCTCCAGGAAGTGGGCCGGGATGGGTTCATCCACCTCGACAATCATGAGGGCCTGGCCGCCCCGTTTGCGCCGGCCCACTTGCAGATAGGCCACGTTGATGTTGCGGGCCAGCAGCCAGCCGGTCACCGCGTTGACCGTGCCTTTGCGGTCCTCGGCGATCACCAGCAGGGTGTCGTATTCACCGCCAAAGTCCACTTCGTAGCCCTGAATGTTGGTGATCTTGACCATCCCCCCGCCCACGGACGCGCCGGTGACTTTGGCCGAGCGATTCCCGGCGCTGATGGTAAGCCGGGCCGTGTTGGGATGAACGTCCTCGCCCAGATCGACGATTTCGAAGCGAAAAGTCCATGCCCATCTCAGCGGCCACGGCAAAGCTGTGGGGGATGCGGTCATCGTCCGCGGGCATGTCCAGCAGACCGGCGACCATGGCCTTGTGGGTGCCGTGGCCCTGGCCGGTCTGGGCAAAGGAGCCGTGGAGTTCGATCAGGGCGTCATCCGGCTGGATGCCCAAGATGGTGCGGGCAATCCGCCCCAAGCGCACCGCGCCCGCAGTGTGGGAACTGGACGGCCCGACCATGATGGGGCCGATGATATCGAAGACGGAAACTTGACGAGAGGTGGCCAAAGGTTGAACTCCTGAAACGTGAAACGTGTTGCGTTCGCTAATTGCGATCCGCTGTGCCAGTATAACATTGGGGAACCCTGGGGATCAATCTGCGGGGATGTGTTTGGGGTGCGTCATGGTTTTGGAAACAAAATGGACAATCCCGGAAAGGGCCGGTTCTTGCTGGGTTGAGGTAGATTCGTTGGCCCATTCCGGGATTGGAGGGCGATCTCCCTCTTTCCGGGAATGGGCCAAGGCTATCCACTCGACCCAAGCAAGAACCGGCCCTTTCCCGGAATGCCCAATCGCATCCTACGCCAGCGTCTTACGCCCAGACGTGCTATAATGAATGGCAGAATCCGAACATCCTTTCTGCCATTCGCCCATTCGCCATTCACTCAATGAACCGCAAGATCATTCACCTAGATTTAGATGCCTTTTTCTGTTCCGTAGAAATGCTGCGGGACCCGTCTCTACGCGGGAAGGCGTTTGCCGTGGGCGGCACGCCGGAGGGGCGGGGGGTGGTGGCGTCCTGTTCGTATCCGGCCCGGGCGGCGGGGGTGCATTCGGCCATGCCCATGAGCCAGGCGTTGAAGCTCTGCCCCAATCTGCTGATCGTGGACCATCACTTCGACCTCTATCACCGGGGGTCCAAGGCGGTGATGGAGCGGCTGCACGCCCTCACCCCGTTGGTGGAGCAGATCTCCATCGACGAGGCATTTTTGGACGTGACTGCCCGATCAGAATCTGGGGAAGAGTTGGCCCGGCAGCTTCAGGAAACGATCCTCGGCGAACTTCTTCTGCCTTGCTCTGTCGGGGTGGCGAGCAACAAATTGGTGGCCAAAATCGCCACGGATGTGGGCAAAGACCGGCACAAGGCGGCGTACAAGCTGCGCCAGTCCGCCGCGCCACCCGGCACGCCCCAGGAACCGTTGACGCCGCCCAATTCGGTCACCGTGGTGCCACCGGGGACGGAGGCCGCCTTCCTGGCTCCGCTGTCCAGCCGTGCGTTGTGGGGGGTCGGTCCAAAAACTGGGGAACGGCTGGCCGCTTTGGGCATGCACACCATCGGCGACATCGCCGCCTGGGACGAGGCGGACCTGGCCCGGCGCTTTGGCAAACATGGGGAGGCGTTGGCCCGTCACGCCAAGGGGATCGACGACCGGCCCATCGTCACCGAATACGAGACCAAGTCGGTCAGCCGGGAGACCACCTTCAGCCAGGACGAGACGGACCCGGCCCGGCTGGACGAAACCCTGGTCCATCTGGCCGGGGATGTGGCGAGGCAGTTGGGGCGCAACGGCTTGCAGGGCACGACCATCAAGCTCAAGATCCGCTGGACCGACTTCACCACCCTCTCCCGCCAGGTCACCTTGGCCCGGCCCACGGATGACCGGGAGACCATCACCGCCACGGCCCGCAAATTGTTGGCGGATGTGCGTCAGTCGGGCCAGGCCGTGCGGCTGATCGGCGTGGGCGTCTCCGGCTTCACGGAGCAGCCCCAACAACTCAGCCTCTTCGACCTCAAGCCGGAGACCGAAAAAGACCTGCGTCTGCGGGAAACCCTCCACCAACTCTGGGCCCGCTTCGGCCCGGACAGCGTGCATCGGGCCAGTTCCATGCCGACGGATGAAGAGTGACAAGAGGCGCCATTCATTCTCACTCAACGTCATAGGCTATCAGCATCGGAAGCGTCCGATGCACAGCCTTGTTAAGTTTCAGTTTGTCGATAGATGGTCAAATCAGAATTTGTAGCTACGATTAACGAAGTACCAGTCGGACTAAACCCTGCCGCCCTCAGTTCTGACTCTGATCCGATCTTTGTCATGTTGTCATTATGGCCATGCAGAGATCCAAAAACATTAGATCCAGGTTCTACGAGAAACAACGACTTCTCTGGCCAGTCCAATTCAGCAATGAAAAGATGCCAACCCGCCTTTGTCGTCACTGGCAATCCGCCGCCAAAGATCCCCGCAACTCTGACCGTAATTCCTGTAAAATCTCCGATCGCTTCTGCTTCAAGATTGAATTCATCTTCATGGTATTCACTGCGATCCCTAGCGATCTTCTCCCCATTGCAGCAATCAACGATTGAACGACCTTGAGAAGAACAAACCAACAGGTAATCCGATCCATCAATCCACCCCACAGACGTGAGTCCACCAATGGCTATTGATGTGACTTCCGCCCAAGGACTTGGAGGCAGATCAATCGATAGAGATCTCAGCTTGGTGATTACTGGGTGCAGAATAGTGTTCATCGAATTTTTCCATTTGATCGGCACTTTCCCACAAGGTTATTCGTTGATCAACTTGCGCTCGACCAGATCGTACAGCCCATAGGCCGCGGCCAGGACTTCGATGGGGTGGCGGCTGGGCAGGTCGGTGCCGGTTTCGATGTGCCAGCGGCAGGTCTCGGAGGTGCAGGCGGTCATGGTGACGTCGTCGCCCTGGTCGGCCACGAAGTCGAAGAGTTCTTTGCCCACGTCCATGGCGATCTGGTACTTTTCCTTCTTGTACACATAGGTGCCCGCGCCGCCGCAGCAGGCGGCGTGGCTCTCCCGCACATCCAGGCCGGGGATGAGGCGCATGATCTCCAGGGCCGGGTTGCCCAGGCGGTGCGCCCGGTATTGGCACGGCGCATGGTAGGGCAGCACCATCTCCACGGGCTGGAAGTCCGTGCGCAGCGTCCCCTCGTCCCGCCGCTCCCGCAGCCATTCGAAGATGTCCCACACCGCCATTTTGAGGGCGTGGGCGTCCGGGCCGTGCATGTCCAGCATCTCCGGGGCCTCTTCCTTCAGGGTGAGGGTGCAGCTTGTGCTGGTGCCCACGATCTCGTAGCCCGTCTCCACATAGGGGCCAAGCCAGCGCAGATTGCGCTCGTGATAGGTCTTGGCCGCGGGGAATTCGGCGTTGTTGAGCAGGGGCAGTCCGCAACAGCCCTGCTCCGGCACGATCACCTCGTAGCCGTTGTGCTCGAAGACGGCCATGGCCGCCTTGCCGATAAAGGGCTCGTAATACATGGTGGAACAGCCGTGATAGTAGACCAGCTTTTTGTCCGATTTGAGCCGCTGGCCCGCGGTGCGCTTGAGCCAGCGGGCATAGGTGCCCTCGGTGCTCCACGTGGGCAACTGGGCACCCTTGGAGATACCCATGACCTTGTCGGCCAAAAAGCGGCTGACCGGATTTTGCAGGCCAAAGTTGGCCAATTGGGGGGCCAGACTGCCCGCCATGCCCAGCAGATCGCTGCGCCCCAAGAGCCGGTTGCGCAGGGGGATGCCATTGTCGCGGCCATCTGCGCCCGGGCCCGGGTGTTGATCTCGGTGATCTTCACCCCCGCCGGGCAGACTTCGTTGCAGACCCGGCAGCCGGAGCAGTAGTCCACGGCGTGGTCCGGGCGTGGTGGGCTGGCCCGCCTCCCGGAAGCGCTGGGCCTGGGGACCGACATATTTGGGGCCGGGGAATTTGTCCGTCACCGCGGCCACGGGACAATAGCTGGTGCAGATGTTGCACTTGATGCATTCGTCCAGGCTCAGGCCGACGGATTCCCAGGATGTTGTGTGCATGGTTCGGTGCCTCTCGGTGGGTCGAAAATTGGTGTGTTACCCGGCCGATCCGGCACTTTCCGCACACAGCGAGGAGATCTGCCGATCTTTGCCCGCTTGGAACGTGAAGTGCCGGGGACGTTGACCTACGCGCTGACGGCTTGCGCAGTGGCCACGCCGGTGGTGATGGCGATGCCTTCCAGGCTGCGCTGGAGGATGGCGTCGTTGTCGGCGAGCAGGTTGCCGGCGGCCCACAGGTTGGCGTAGACGGGCTGGCCGCCTTCGGCAGTGGGCTGGAAATTGCGGTTCACGGTCACGCCGCCGGTGAAGACCGGGTGGCCGGATGGGCTGAGAAATTGGGGATCGAACCAGGCGCTGCGTTGTTGGGGGATGGTGAGGGGGAGGTCGAAGATCACCTCCCAGGCCCGGCCTGTGTGGTCGCTGTTGAAGCCGCCGCCCAGGATGCCGCCGGTGGCCAGCAGGTAGGCCCCGGCCCGGTGTTTGAGGGGTCGCCCGCTGGTCTCGGAGGCCACCCATTCGATGACGCCGTTGTTGGCTTTGAAGTCGATTACGACCATGTTGGGGTAGACCGAGACGCCCATTTCGCTCAGTTTGCGACGCAGGGCCGCGAAGATCCGCATCCCCGGCACGCTGGGGGGGAGGGTGGGGATCTCGAAGAGGGTGGCCCCAGTTTGGCTTTGCAGCTCGGCACGAGGACTTGGGCGTGATGGTCCAGGCCCAGA